>CAJBEZ010000063.1 GCA_903952205.1 uncultured Desulfomonile sp.
GATGATCATCCATATGTTCTTGTCTATGGTGGTGATTCGAACCCCCGAGAAGAGGTTCCTGGCCAACGGTCTGAATGCGACACAACTGGAGTATCTGAAAATCCTCGATGTTTCTAATCGAGTATTCATCGACCCACACGGCTAAAGAGGCCTGGGTCATACAAAGAATTGGATTCGTGAGAGACCACAAGATGATCCTCAAGATTCCTGCGTTCGAAGACCACCCGATCAACAGGTCCAGGGCGGCTTGAATGGAGCAGCATTCCAAAATCACCAGGCCTACCTTGGTTCAACGGCTGTTGCCAGCTTCACCAAATACGGAGGACACGTCGATGATCTAAGAATTTATCTCTTTCAGGGTTCCTAAAATGGGGCACGTAAAAACTCTTCACGAAACATCATGCACAGGCGCGGAATGTGAGGTCAAACCAATCGTCAGCGTGCGGATTCTGTCCATACAATATTCGATGTCTTCAAGAGAAGCCCTATAGTCCCTGCGCATAAATAGTTTCCTCAAAGATCGGCTTACGAAGGCGGGGTTTTACAGCATCGGCGATGACCAGATCGACTTTACAATCGAAAAGCCGCTCCAGAAAAATTTTCAGGTCCATATAGTTGTCAAATGTCTTTTTTTCAAACTCAACCAGGAAATCCATATCGCTAGCTTGCTTTTCATCGCCACGGGCATACGACCCAAAAAGCCCCAATTTTCGTACGCCAAAGCTTTTTATTGTGGCGCTATTTTCCGACAATTTTTGAAGAATAATTTCTTTGTTCATGCTGCAAAATTTTTCATATTGGTTGGGCCTCCCGGAGAATCTTTTTTCGAAGCAGCCAATATATGGAATCAGGAGTGCAAACGTGAACCTTACGGCCAAACAACTCTTCAAGATCCAGTGTCAACTCAGCCATGTCAAAAAGCGTTCGTGACTCTTCCATCTCAACAAGTAGGTCTATATCACTATCCGGACCGCTATCTCCACGAGCCACTGAGCCGAAAATGCGGATATTCTTGGCCCCACGCAGTTTGGCTATTTGGAGAACATCGTCACGCTTAGTAGCCACGATTTCTTTGATATCAATTGATTCAGGCATGAGTGACATCTCCCATACAAAGATCGATAAACTACAGAGACGACAAGCGCTTCTCAAAAATTTAGCTTATATCATTATCTGTTTGGCCATGAAACCTGGGCCCATTAAACTTTAGTCTTCCTCATCCGTATCATCCGATCCATCTTCTTCATCTTCGGTCGCGACCATTTGCGCTACGAAACTAACATCTCTGGCGACTACTGGAGCTTCTTCCTCCTTAGGTAAGGCAATATCTTCAAAAAAAGCAAGGCATAGCTTCTGGAGAATGTCCGCTTCGGGCCTGGTAAACTTACCTTTTTCTTTTGTGAATGGGATCGCGTTGACGAACGCCTGTATAGCGGACTTGAAAGGCGGGTCATTCAACAGTTGGGCACCTTTCAGGAATGCTTCGCAGGCTTTAGCGCCGTCTTCCTGATAGACCAGCATAGGAACTCCCTTGCGCCCCCGTTTGAGATGTCATCCCATTAGGCCGCTTGGGCTCTTGACAGTCTCTGATAATCATTCACAAACTTGCAAACCACTCTTGTTCGATGATAACCTCTTGGACAATTATATCTTTGGCTTTAACCCCTAGAGAGAGTTGTTTTAGCTTTTCCACCAATTGGTCACCATCAACCAAATCAATTGCCGGGGCACCATCGCCAGTTTGACCAGTCACCGCAACCTGAATAAATCCAGACTCTCTTAACATTCTTTGAATCAATCTCTCAAAAGAGGACGGCGGCATTTTAAGAACGACATCAAGTAGTTCTTCCTGCCATCGGACCTCTTTGTCAACTACCCCATCAGTTTCAAGATCGATTTCCTTTTGGCTTTTGGTCTGCTCTTATACAACTCGGACAACTTCTCTTTGATCAACCGTCTCTATTGCAGATCCCTTTGGGGTTAACGACCAAACTCCACGCGAGGAATTTTCAATAACCCCATATTTCTTCAAATAAGTCCTGGTCCAATGCAGACGATATTCAATCTCACTTATCCCGCCCTTTTCTGGATTGTGCAAAATATCTAGCTGTTCTGAAGGGATTTTAAAAATATCTCCAACTCTGCTGTCGATTTCCTCGTTTGTACCTGATCCGCCTAGTTGTTTGAGGGCAAGTATCAACGGGTTCATAAAGTCATCGTATTTGTATTTCACTCTTGCCATGAATGCACCACATTTCCTTTATGATTACAATCATCAATACTCATCGACCTAGTTATGAATTATGCTCTGTTTGGCCCGGAAAAATTCTTCCTTGAGATGGCCTTTTAGGACTTCGTCTCTTGGGACACATGTTTCGAAAATGGTCTTCATCGACGCCCTCCCTGGCACGCAAAGGTCAGAATGATGGGAGCGAAGAACAAACCGGCGACATTAGAAATCAGCTATTCTGACTGCCCCTGTCGCTAATGTGTAGCGGCAAATGGTCTGCCATGCTTGATTATTGAATCAATGGCTGGACGTTAGAATAGGATAAAATTGAAATTGAGTCAGTAATTATTTTCGATGGTGATGGAATTTATTCAGAATGACGCGTCTACATTGATGAGTTGCATTTAATTCTTGAATCCGGGCCCAGATTTGAGTAATTCCTGGACCAAAAGGTGAACAGGTGGTGCACGGGTTGTCCTTGGCAGGATTGTGCGGATCATAGGATTTTATAAGATTCTCTGCGTTCCTTATTGCGTGCGCCTGCATTGTCGCTAGAACTTCATATATTCCCGGATCATTCTTGCGATAACTAAAGTTCAATTTCTTGGAAAGCATCGTTCCGTAGTCATTACGAGAAGTAGCAGCTTGGTGATAGCCAAAGTGAAAGAGATACCAAAGTTCAAAAGCTTCGTTTGAGTAAGCGGGCCTTATGTTGTTATTTTCGGCCAGCTTTTTCGGCTGGTTAAAGTTGTCGTCTGAGAAGGAATCTTTATCGAAAACACACCATACATGATCATACACCTCGCCTTCTTCTTGCTTTTCATCTCTAATCTCAACTGCCTTTTTTACTAGGCTAATTGTATTGCAACCGGTTCCTTCGACTTTTACATCAATAGGACCATGAAACTTCCTGAAATAGTTAGGTTCAGTCTTTTCTCCTTCGCACACGATCAGGAAACTATCGCGAGTCTTCCGAGTGTCGACCTTTCGTTTGAAAGGATTATTAGCTTTTCGTGATGAATCACGACGCCTTGACACTTTGGGCTCCTACCAATGGGTCGGGAATTTCTACGCATGGAATAGCCCCATATTTACCTCTCATGTAATCAGTTTGGAAACGAGCATCATTACGAACCTTGATTTCTGCCAGCGAATATAAATCGGTAGCCCCATACATATCCTTCTCGGTAAACCATATTTGATCACGGCGAAAGTATTTATCAGTTTTTAAGAGGTTGATGTCATGGCTGGCGAAAATCAATTGAGCGTTTCGAGGATTGTGAATCTCCGAATTAAACATTCCGATTATAGCTTCCGTAATCAGGGGGTGAAGTCGAGAGTCCAGTTCATCAACTACGAGAGTTTCCGCGAATTCAAGAGCATTTAGTAGTGGACCAGCCAGGAAAAGGGCTTTCTTCGTTCCTTCCGACTCATGTTTCAGCAGGTCAAAATATACGTTGGAGATCTTTTTGTCAGATGAATCATATTTTTTGTGGATGGTTTCGACTGAGATTTCAATAGCTTCTGCCAGCATGGTTTTGAAAGCCTCTGGCATGTCTTCGGGAATCCTAGTCTCAGAGATTTTGTCCTTTCTAACTCGCATGTCTGATATACCAAGATCAATGGATTTTATAAACTCAACAATTCCCTTTCTCGCTTGCACATTTTCCAACTGTTGCATAGAAAAATGTCGGGAAGACCAGTCATCGAGACCGGATATGGTCCTAAGCCTGTTAAACCATTGAATTACTGAACGAGAAATGGGTCCGTTGAACTGGGCGACTACAGACAAAAAAAGTGCGTTTTCTCGTGTTTTGTTTTCAAGACCCTTGCCCTCTCTAAATATTTTGGATATCTGAAAATCATCGTTAGTACGATTGAACAATTGGGCCTCACGTTGGTTTGGAACGTGATACAACCACTCTTTCTGCACTTTTTGAGGGTCAACTACAAATCCATACCGAAATCTTTTTTTGTCGCAACAGAAAATAATTTCAAATTCCGACGGAAGGGCCTCAGTTTCCGTACTGAGCCGGAAACTTTCCACACGGATGGGCTCAGACGCCTGAGATTCGCTGGCTGACTTCAGTACGAAGAAACGCATAAATGACAAGGCCTTGATAAGGTTGCTTTTCCCGCTAGCGTTTGCGCCGTAAATGACGGCCGATTTGAGCAAGCTGTGAGATTCATCCACGGCAAACAAGTTGTCTTCGTCAATTCGTTTATTCTTTGATTTCAGATTCGACGCTACCATACTAAAGGAGGCTTCATCCTTGAATGATCTGAAGTTTTTGACATTAAAGGCTATTAGCATGTCAGTGCCTTGTGCTTTTAAAATGAGTTTTTGTGAATAAATCACACAAACATATTATTAACAGCACATGTGAGCCAAAGCAACACGTATATTCGGATTTTTGGCAAGTTGCCGATCTGCTCCTTGAATGATAAGATCACAATTAATATATTGTTTGGAATACGGCTGATATTTTTTGTGCAATCTGATTGAGGTCAACATGAATTGGCGAGAGCGAATCACAGTCGATCCAAAGGTCTGCCACGGCAAAGCGTGCGTGAAGGGGACCAGAATCATGGCGTCCGTCATTCTGGACAATCTTGCGGCTGGTATTAGCCAAGATGAGATTTTGAAGAGCTACCCATCTATTAACCCGAAAGACATTCAGTCGGCGATAGCCTACGCTGCGGAACCGGCGAGCGAACGGATTATCTCATTACAAGCGAGCCCCGCTTTATGAAATTTAAGATTGATGAGAACCTGTTGAATTTGCGGATGAACTCCGTGCTTTAGGACACGACGCTATTACGGTTCTGGATCAAAGAATGGGCGGTACCTCAGATGAGGACCTTTTCGCTGTTTGTATCGATGAAGACCGGATACTAATGACTATGGACATTGATTTTGCGGACATTAGAGCGTATCCGCCGTCAGTGTCGCCGGGAATTCTTGTGTTCAGGATACAGCCGCAGGATAACAAACGGCTTCTTTACTTTCTTGGACGGATTGTCCCGTAACTGGGGAAAGAGCAGATAGCTCGCATGCTCTGGATAGTGGAAGAAGATTAGGATAAGAATTCGCGAGGGTCTGTCTCAATGATGAAGCTACCTAAACACACCAACAACTTCCATCTTTGAGACTGTTAAATAGACCCTGTATTCCAAATCCACAATAATGATTTTCAATTAAAGGGGATGGAGGCGGCCGGGTACCTGGGACGCAACGACCAAAAAGAATAATCCGCTGGGAAACAGGATGGTAAGACCGCCCGATATGGCCAAGGAAATAGGTTAAAAGCTGCTGCGGGCACGCCTGTCGCCCGGCAGGGACCATGCGGAACCGAAACGAGTATTTAATAGAGTAATTGCATGCTGAAGGCCAGGAGGGCGCTGGCGGCGTGATGGGGCAAGTGTATTGGCCTCAAGATTTCCCCATGTCCGAAACATCCGTTATCGGATGCGGATAAATGTTCCAGCGCCCGGTATATGATCCCCTCGACCAAGGCTTGTTCAGGCAGTAAATATTTTGGTCATTATTTTCTGGAACCGCTATAATAGAATATAAAGCAAAGTATAAAGCTGATTACAAATTGCACCAATTTGCTATAGCTCTATTCAGAGAGGATAGGTCCAGCGAAATGGCAAATCACATTTGCCCCTGGTGGGTTGGCTATTTACTGGCAATCCCACTGCGACGTATTTTTGAAAATCCTGACAAGTTGGTGGCTCCGTTCGTGTGTAAGGGTATGACGGTGATTGACTACGGATGCGGAATGGGGTTTTTCACGATACCATTGGCTCGCCTGGTGGGTCCAAGCGGAAAAGTAATCGCCGTGGATATCCAAGAAAAGATGCTCAATGTATTGCGCAGGAAGGCCCAGAGAACTGGTTTATCGGACAGGATGACGCTTCTTGCCGCAGACTCTCAACAAGAGATCAAAGAAGATTCCGTGGATTTTGTAACTGCTCTGTATGTGATACACGAAATTGGGGAACCACCGGCGTTTTTTAACGACATGCTCCGTGTAATGAAGCCAGGAGCAAAAATTCTTATGCTGGAACCACGTTTCCATGTGGCTGAAAAAGAATTCCGTAGATCCGTTGAGATGGCGGAAGCCACCGGGCTTGTCTTAAATAGCGCCTTCGATTCGTCCCGCAGTTTAAGAGTTGTCCTGTCCAAACCTTAACAGACCCGATTGAAAAGACTCTATTGGGGCCAAAAGATTCGTCAGAAGATCAGCTACCGTTCGACATAAATTAAGGTGTCAACAGTAGCTATTACAATGCTGTCACTGTAACACCAGGGGATACCCTGCCGTGTTTCGCTGAACACATGGCGGGGTCACACATCTCTTTATTATCTTGCAGTGGAATTGACAGCGTGACAATAATACGGCGATATTTTGTCTTATCGGAATTCGGCGCGTCAGGTTTGGGAAAATACTGATTGTCATGAAGAAACAAGTGCTTTCTTTTATAAAAGACCGGCTGTTTTAAAGGTCTATTAGGCCTGTAAAATTCGGCGAGACTTTTTGGTTTCCCGTTATTTCCAGGATATCGGAATAGGTAAGGAGGCGGCAAATGGAAGATGTCCGCAGCATCTATCAGCAGAAACATACCACTCCTAGAGAAGCTGTAGCCAGGATTCCTCGAAAATGTAATGTGTCATTCGGGCTTGGTCCCTCTAACCCACCGTCGCTCTTGGCTAGCCTGGCGGATCGGGTAGATGCCGGAGATGTTGATGAAATCCACCTATATTATCAAATCGCAAAGGACGCGGCCAAACCGCTTTTCAAAACAAAATATCTCGATCGTCTCTGCTTCCACGCAAATTTCATGACTGATCTGGATAGGGGCCTCATCCAGGAGGCTGGAACAAGCGCAGTGATCGATTACATGCCATGTTATCTATGGCAGCTCCCGAGGATATTATCAGAGTTCAATCATATAGACGCTTTCTTGATCACTGTCTCACCGATGGACAAGCACGGTTATTTCAGCCTCGGGACGAGCTGCGATTTTGCTTCAACTGTTGCAAGAAAATGCAGGATGACAATAGTTGAGGTCAATGAAAACATGCCACGTGTTTTTGGAGAAAACCTTATACATGTCTCCCAGGTTCACTCGATCGTAGAAAACCACGCCCCTTTACTGGAATTGCAGGAACGACCACTAACCCAAAAGGATACATTGATAGGAGCCAGAATTACCGAAATGGTACCTAATGGCGCCTGTTTACAATTTGGCATAGGCGGGATACCAAACGCCGTCGCCAAATCCCTAACCAATCACAAAGACCTGGGCATTCACACGGAAATGCTTACCACGAGTGTGGTAGATCTCTATGAAGCGGGCGCTATAACGAATGAGAAGAAAACAATTCACCGCTTAAAGACAGTTTTTTCGCTTTGTTGGGGCACAAAGAAACTTTATGATTTTATTGATGACAACCCTTCTGTCGAAAGCTACCCGTCTTCACACACCAACGATCCTTCGGTGATTCAACAAAATGATAATGTCGTCTCTGTGAACTCAATAATAGAAATCGATCTTCTCGGTCAGGTAAATTCGGAATACGTTTCGGGCCATCAATTCAGCGGTGTGGGAGGTCAAAGAGATTTCATGAGTGGAGCCTTCCGTTCAAAAGGGGGGATGTCATTCCTGGCTTTTTATTCAACAGCGAAAAATGACCAGGTATCCAAGATTGTCCCGCATATCACCGGGCCCGTCACAGACTCAAGAATGGAACCGATGTATGTTGTTACTGAATATGGCATGACCAACTTGAAAGGAAAGACCAATTCCCAGAGGGCGCTCGCTCTTATTGAGCTTGCAGCTCCACAATTCAGGGAAGAGCTTTTAAGCCAAGCCAAGAAAATGGGTTTAATACGATAACCTGGAATTCGCGTTCAATTGTCCCAATCCATTAGTGACCATTGCTGTTTTGTATTTTTCATTTCATTAAGTCACAGCTACTGAATTGGGCAGTACATACCTGAACCCCGTGTCGTCAAACTTCGAGTATCCCCATTACTCTCTCGTAAACGTCCCTCAAATCAGCTTCATTTGGCCGCCCCTTAATATTTCCCAAACGACCGGTTGTCGACAGATGCTGTAAACGCCCATGAAATTCTCCAACAAAATACCACTCGCTTAATATTGGACATGAAAAAAGTCCCTTTAACAAGATTGTGAGACTGCATGAGTCTGTTTTACTCTGAATCGAAAGCTTCTTGATTGTATTACTTCTTTTTATCGTATAGGTCGTTCATCAATCGTACAAATATAAACAGGAGACAATAGGTCAAGCTGGTTGCTATAGAGCGATCCGGTTTAAAAGACGCATAGTTGTGCGCCTCATCCTGAAGATATCTCATGAGTTCGATCTGAACACCTGTTTCTACAATGCGGTTAAAGAATCTTTTTTCAAGACTTCTTCTAAGAGTCTCGTCCATATCCGTAACTTTAAAAAAAGCTTTTAGTTCCGAGTCGAGCAGATAAATCGGGTTGACCATTTTCAACATCTAGCCCTCCTAAATTAACTTCGCCAAACATGTTACAACATATTGTAATCAGTAGTTTAATGTAATGATATAGAAAACTCAACGAGATTTTAATATGTTATGAGGCGTTAGGTCCCTCCGACCTGATCTTTACCCACAACCGGCGTTGCTAAACACCGGAGGGTCTTAAGGATGTGGGACGATAAAGGGGGCCAAGAACTGATACACGCCGGCGATGTCGTCCAGTCGCTGAAAGCCAAGCAAAAGGGCCTTTGTTCGAGGTTCGCCGTCACTCTTGCGGCCCAGGAAGCCGCCAAGTTTGGCCGTCAACGCAGGGTGGGCGGTTCGTCGGAAAAAACCGGTTTTCTTGCCCAATAGGTGAGAAGACCTTTCTATTCATGTTCTTCAAGGAAAACCGTGCAAGGAGCATCTGGCGTTTCCCCGCCGAGCTTTGTCAAATGGTGGACTCGCCAAGCCACTACCATATCATCGACCAGACAGGACTCTATGCGCTCGGCTGCCCCCAGTTGTCGCTCTTCAATCTTGCAGCCGCTCTTGAGGGTTTTATGATAAACCTCGATTGCCCACCGACCGGAATACCACTCAACCTTTTCAATGGCATCTGCCGGGGCTTTGACTTCACAGGTAGTGATCAGTCTCCACTCGATGGGCTCATCACTGACGGTTGTTTCTGGTTCCCTGGCCAAAACCTCCCAAACGGTGAGATCCTTTTTCTTTGATCTGTTGTGCGGGGTCTTGAGAGTGACTTCGGCAAAACGAATCGACAGGACGGCATCCCCGGCCGGACGGTTTCCTCGACGAGGAACACGGATAACCATCTCAACAAGAATAGGCTCCTGGGCCATCTTGTCCCAGATGTACGCTTCTTCTTTAGCAAGGCGCCGATTATGCTGAGATCGAACCAGAAGCTTAGGACCCGAAGGATCAGCAAGTTCAAGAAGCTCGTAAATATCAGCTACCCTGTCTCCGACACTGACAAAGACGGCGCCTGGACACTTTTTCTGAGCATGTGCGACATTTTTAAAGCTTTCTATCCATTTGTAGCTTTCTTTTTGCTCGATGGGCAGACTATGTCGGAGCTTCTTTTTCCCGAACTCCTTGGGATTCCGAGCCAAACATTGTACATCGAGCAATCCTAAAGGAGTCCCGTGCAGTTTGAACGCCATGGTGTCATGAACGATCAACCCAATGGGGCCATTTGGAGAGGATCCTACTGGACCAGGATTTTCTGTTGCCGGATGGGCGCTATAGTTGAGTGTTGTAGTGACTTGAACCGCTGAATACGATGCCTCCGAGCCACCCGCAGGAGGAACTTTTGATGAGATATCGCATTTGAGCGCCGCAAAGAGGACCTGCGCCAAATAATGGTATTTCTCCATGAGACCATTCCATGTGCGAGAAGCGCTTCTATCACCGATTTCAACGGGATTGATTTCAATGCGGCCCAATTCTTCGACGCTTCCGGTGATCTTTTCGATCCCTTCAGGAATATCCGGTTGTTGTCCAGAGTTCTTTCGTACAAAGCGGTTTTTACCCCCTGGTGCAGGCAGTGAAATCAGACCCATTCCGTGCAATCTGAGCAAGGCCGTACGACAACTCATATCCTTCATGTTGCCATTGGGCGCACGCCAATCCAGCCAACCGCAAACCAGACGGGAAAGAGACCGCCGGGAGATCGAAGGTTCTTGTTCTACCGTGTCAATGATTCGGGCAATCACTTCGTCGTTGAATTCTTTTCCACATGCATACATACACCCCCTGTACCACGACCTGCCAACGGTGTTCAGCAAAATTGCGGGGCATGCTCAGGGCAAATTACAGGGGACAATACTTCCACCTTGAGATTTGGGATCATGCCCGCCAGTTGTTCAACAGCTTTTGTATGCCAGCCGTAAGACCCCACCACTGACACAAATTTCGCCTTTGGCTTGATCATGTTGGCCAAAGTAGCAGCGTAAGCCACGCCTGGATGTGGCCCGACATGAGCCGTTGGAGTCCCGGGGACTATGGTTCCCGCATCCACTAGCATTATGGCTAGCTTGCCTATGTCTGTAACAGACAGGTCAAATTGAGCAACGGTGACGCCATTGCCCGCAAGAGAACTCACAAGCCGCTCGACCAGTTTGGCCGTGCTGCCGTGAATGGATCTGTAGGCTATTACCACAAGGTTTTTTGGACTTGAAATTGTCCAGTCCCTGTAAGCGTCAATTATGAAATCAGGCCTGCCATACGCGGGGCCATGGCTCGGAGCTATTATTCGGTTGTCGTGTTTGGTGACTTTTTCGATGTTTTTTTCTATGATCTTGGAAAACGGCATCATTATTAAGGAGATATATCGTTTCGCCGCCTCATAGACTCTTCCTTCAGATACATCGTCATCGTTTCGGGCCAGTGGACCCATGGCGTGTAGGTGAATTCCAAAGTCCTGTCCCCAAGTGAAATTGTTTCACTATCAGCCACGGTAATAAATCGTTGTTCGGCAATCCCAAGCATCAGGGCGAGAAGTTCTTTTCCTTTTGGCGTGCAGATGACTTTAGCCTCCGGATACTTCTCCAGGACTTTGGGAATTGTACCGGAATCGTCCTATTCTGCGTGATGAGCGATGACGTAGTCTTCCCTGGGAGAATGCCCAAACTGTTCCATGAGAACATCCGAAAACGCAGGGTCGAATGGATCACTACAACGAACTACATTTCCTGATTTTCATGAGTTAGGCCATCATATTTCAGCATAGGCTAAAGAATGGGGAGGTTTTTCTTTGGACTAATTCTTCGGTTTTCCACAGAAGAAAGAGATATTGACTTTTTATTTATACGGGTATACAAATATATATATGCTTACAAAGCGAAACCGGAACCACCCAGTAAGCCGTCTGGGCAAATCAGGATATTGTATTTGTAACATTTTAGGATAGTTAAGTTTTCCATATTACAGTGACGTCTTTTTCTAACAAAAGACTCAATAAGAGGTGAAGCCAAATTAGTGAGATAAGGTAGAAGTTGTACCTATAAACACCTGTTTCTGCGGGTACAATAGTTAAGGATGTTCACAATTATTTACGTAACTGGAAGGAGATTTCAATGATTGGGACCACAAGAAAACCCCTGGATGAGGTACTCCAGGCCCTTGAGGGCAAGGAGAAAATTGTTGTCATGGGATGCAATGGCTGCGCCAAAGCCTGCAAAACCGGCGGTGACGCCGAAGTAGCGGACATGGCCGCTACCCTTACAGGGGCCGGGAAATCCGTGATATGGGAGGTTACGCCTGAGAGGACCTGTTACATACAGCACACTACAGGGAGCCTCGCAGGGCACGAACAAACTATTTCTGATACCGACGCTTTCCTGGTGCTTGGTTGTGGAGGAGCCGCTCAAGTAGCACGTCAAGCGCTCGATGAAATGGGGTTCGTCAAACCTGTGAAGATTGCTCTTAACTCTGTAGGTCACCTGGACACTATCATCGCCGGGAAACTAGCCATTGAGCAATGCCAGGAATGCGGTGACTGCGTCCTCAACGAGACGGGAGGGATATGCCCCGTAACTAAATGCGCCAAAAGCCTATTAAATGGTCCTTGTGGAGGGGCGCAAGATGGCAAATGCGAAGTCGACCCACAGAGGGACTGCGCCTGGGTGATGATTTATGATCGGCTTAAAGCCTTAGGCGAAATGGAAAAACTCTACGTTTATAGAGATCCCAAAGATTACAGCAAATCAAACAAACCCAGAACCCTGGTGATAGCATAGAAAGAGGCCAATCAATGAAAATTACAGACTTGTTTCAAGACAAAATTACGGTTTTTACCAGTGAAGTTGGACCGGTCAAAGGTTGCGTAAGAGACACTGACGATGACACCACGCCGAAGTGTTTGAGTGAAGCAAATTTAGTCAAAGATTATGTCCATGCCATAAACGTTACCGACAACCAGAGCGCCGTAATGCGACTCGGTTCACTTGCCGGCTCCGTCAAACTGAAAGAGCGAGGGATTGAACCGATCTATCAGATTACATGCAGAGATAGAAATCGTATAGCTTTGCAATCTGAGGTGCTTACGGCATGTTCGCTCGGAATAGACAATGTGTTGGTCCTCACAGGGGACCATACATCTTTGGGCGATCACATTGCTGCGAAACCTGTGTTCGATGTTGACTCGGTGCAATTACTGAAAATAGCCAGCGGCATGAAGAATGGCTACGACATGATGGGACATGAACTTGCCAGAGCTCCGCAGTATGCGCTTGGCGCAGTAGTTAATCCCAACTTTACCCCATTAGATCTGCAACTGATCAAAATGGAGAAAAAAATACAGGCCGGCGCAGAGTTCTTTCAGACACAGGCTGTCTATGACCCAAAACTTTTTGAAACATTTATCAAAAAGGCAGAAAAGTTCGACGTTCCGATTCAGGTTGGAGTAGTGTTTGTGAAGTCTGCTAAAATGGCAAAATTCATGAACGAAAAAATATCAGGTATCACCGTGCCCGAATCTTGGGGGAAGAATCTCGAGGGTCTTACCGGCGAAAAGGCCAAGGAAAAATGCGTTGAAATGACCGGGGATCTCCTGAAAGAAATCGCTCCCATGTGCCAGGGAGTTCATTTTATGCCATTAGGATGGTCGGACCTTGTTCCAAGAATTATTGACAAGGTTTTTAAATAGACAAACAATCTCATATTCCTATCTTTTTGAGTCAGTGAAATTTATGACCGAAGAGCAGACCAGAAATTTTCATTGTGTGAAATGTGGAAACGATTGGCGCGTTCCTTTTGGGGGAGGGCGTCAAATCGTTTGCCCCAAATGTGGTTCCATGAACATCTTTCGCTCAAATCCTGGAACAAGATCTGAAATGTGCGGGGCCCGGAGAAGCAAGACTTGTAAACGGCGAAGATCAGAGTAAAAGGATGATTCCATATGCAAGAGTAGCCATATATTCGTGCCTGGTCAATCTGGCGCTAATGGGGATCAAGTACTTTCTCGGTGAAATCAGCGGAAGTCTTGCCCTGAAGGCTGATGCGATCCACTCATTCGCCGATGTGATTTCATCAGGAGCGATATTTCTGGGTATTGTAATTTCGGCCCGTAAAACAAAGATCTTCCCTGAAGGGCTGTACAAAGTAGAAAATCTGGTAGCTTTGCTAAGCTCGTTCTTCATTTTGTTCGCCGCCTACGAAATCGGTCACGAGGCTCTTCTAAGTCCATCTGACACCCCAATCTTCAACGTCCAGCTCGTAACGATCGGCATAATCCTCATAATGGTTGTGGCCGCTCTTTTCTCCCGTTATGAACTTAAGGTAGGCCTGGAAGTCGGATCTCCGAGTCTTGTGGCGGACGCCAGGCATGTCAAAACAGACCTTCTATCGTGCCTTGTCATCCTGGTCGGCATTATCAGCACATATATGGGGTATCATCTTGACCGCTACGTAGCTCTGATAGTGGCGGTAATCGTAGCACAGATGGGCGTTCAGATCTTTTTGGAAGCTGTAAAGGTTCTCCTTGACGCCACGCTGGATTACGCTACCCTTGATGGCATTCGGAAGATTCTGGAAAGCCATGATGAAGTAGTGGAAATCATTAGTATTGGCGGAAGAAATTCAGGAAGATTCAAATTCGTAGAAATCTCTCTAACAACCAACCTGAAGCGCTTGAATGAAGCCCACGTCGTAACATCCGAGATTGAGGAAGAAATTCTTGACCGCTATCCCAACATTGACAAAATACTGATTCACTACGAACCTGAGCATAAGAATGTCGAAATTGTCGCAACCCCCTTGGATGTTAAGGATGACGAATCACCGAACGAGAAGTCTTCAATTTCCCAACACTTCGGAGACGCTCCATATTTCGCAATCATCGACCGTGACTTCTCTTTAAAAAAGGTTTCTATAAGAAGTTACATGGAAAATCCTTTCAAGGATGTTGACAAAAAAAAAGGAGTCAGGGTTGCGGAGTTTCTATTTGAACACGCAGTCGACGAGGTTAGGTCACGGGTTGATTTTGAAGGTAAAGGATCCGGATATGCGCTCGAAGCCATGAACATAGCGATAGTCACAACGTCTGCAAATACGTTGGGAGAAATGATCAAACAGATGGGCAGAAATTTGAATTCCTGAACAAAAGGAAAGACTAGCTCACCTCCTGCGTTGAACAAGGTTCCATAAATATTTTGGCGAAGGGTGTGGTGAATTGACGATAATCTCAGGAAGGGATACCAAGTAACTCCCTTTTCTTTTTGTTTTTTCTGTTTAACCAATGCTGGAGGTTGCCGAGGTAGGAATAGACAACAGGAGTTAGATAGAGAGTCACGAATTGCGACAATAGCAGGCCTCCTGCTACAGCAAGTCCCAAAGGCTGCCTGGATTCGCCTTCAGCCCCAAAACCTATGGCAATAGGCGTCATTCCCGCTATTGCCGCTATAGTGGTCATCATAATAGGGCGAAAACGAACAATAGACCCTTCAATTGCGGCGTCTAACGGTGATTTACCTTTCGCTTCGGCCTCCAGTGCAAAATCAACTACCATAATGGCGTTCTTTTTCACTATGCCGATTAACATGAATAGCCCCACAAAGCCGTAAAGGTCAAGACTGTAACCCATGACCCAAAGCACCAACAACCCTCCAAATGCGGCTGAGGGCAGTCCGGCTATTATGGTAAGGGGGTGTAGGAAGCTCTCGTAAAGGCAGGCGAGGATCATATAAATGATTAATATCGCAACAATCAAGAGTATTGTAAGGCTTCTCACCGTTCCTTCAAATGCTTCCGCTGTTCCCCCAAACCTGAACCGGATCGAATCCGGAAGCGTCTTTTCCGCCATGGATCGCAATGCTTCAGTGGCCTGGCCGATGGTATATCCAGGAGCGGTGTCAAAAGAAATCGTCACCGAAGGAAATTGACCGTAATGGTTAACAGTAAGTGGCCCATTCCGAGGCGACACATCGGCCACAACATCAAGTCTGACCATGTCTCCTTTTACATTCTTCAAGTAAAGAGATGATAACTGGTCGGGATATCGCTGAAAATCCTTTTCGACTTCCAATACTACCTTGTATGTGTCAGTAGTGCCGTAGATGTTTGAAATTTCACGCGACCCATAGGAAGAGAAAGAAGCCTGTTCTATATCTCCAGCCGTTATTCCAAGTGAAAACGCCTTATCTCTGTTAATGTTTATAAATGATTCCGGATTCTTTATGTATAAATTTGAATTAACGCCTTTTATTTGTGGCACGCCATACATAGCGTAAGTGAATTTCTCGGCGCTTTTGAAAAGAGTTTCGGTTTCGGTTGATTGTAGGATTAGTTGATATGGGCTTGCTGAGATCTCCGTGCTAATCTCTATGAGTGGTGGCACGGAAAAGAATGTAAGCATTCCAGGCACCGAGTTAGCTACTGGGAAAACCTCCTCCATGACTTCCTGCGCAGGTAATTTACGGGGTGGCTTGTCGTTCAGAAAAGCGATGGTGAACCCTTGGTTTCTTTGCGGATAACCCGCAACATTCAGAACCGAACGGACATTGGGATTAGCCCGTATACGCGGTTGAAGATCTTTAAGTTTGTCAAGCATCGCATCGGGAGAAACCCCCTGCTCACTTATACAGAAGCCAACCAGATAATTCATGTCCACGTTTGGAACAAAACCTTTAGGCAGGGCTATAAATAAATAGAGAGTGCCGGCAAGAATGACGAGAGACATTGAGAGGGTAACAATTCTGTGATGCGCCGCCAGATTGAGTGTCACCTTGTAGAATCTCAGCATGGCGCCAAAAATTGGATCCGATTCAGCCAACCTACTATGTGGGCTTAGCATCCGACTGCTCAACATAGGCGTCACCATCAAGGCCACGATGCCTGACACAATTATGGCCACCGTTATGGTAACGGCGAATTCGTTTAGCACTCTTCCATAGATTCCAGACATGAACATAATTGGGACAAATACAATTGCAAGGCTTGAGGTCATTGATATTATGGTAAATACGATCTCTTTGACTCCATCCAAAGCCGCCTGAAAAGGGGTCTTACCCATCTCCATGTGCCTCACAACGTTTTCCAGAACCACAATAGCGTCATCCACAACAAATCCCACTGATAGAACCAGGGCCATTAAAGAGAGATTGTCCAGAGAAAAACCCAACACGCTCATAACAGCAAAAGTGAATACTATAGAGAGAGGGATGGCTATACTCGCAATAATTGTTGCGGCGACATTACGCAGGAAAATGAAGACAACGACCACAACGAGTATGATAGCCAGTACCAGAGTGAGCTTTACGTCATCCACCGACGCCCGGATTGATTGCGACATGTCATAGACAACATCCAGACTCACCGTAGGGGGCAACGATGATCGAATTGAGGGCATCAGTTTTTCGATATCATCTACAATCTTGATTGTGTTTGATCCAGGCTGCCTCTGTACCGCCAAGGCTACGCACTGTTGGCCGTTGTAGTAACAAAAGACCTTGTTAGCGTAGACGCTGTTTTCGACAGTGGCTACTTCGTCGAGACGAACAGGCTGTCCCTCTACATACGAAACAATGATCGGATCATAGGCCCTGGCGTCCATTAGCTGACCGGAAGCCTTGAGAGTCCTGGTTTGATATTTTCCATCCAAAACGCCAAGAGGAAGATTGACGTTCTGAGCTACAACAGCATCCCTAACTTCATTGACCCCGATTCTCTTCGCTGCAAGAAGATCCGGATTGATGGATACACGAACGGTAAATTTCTGCTGGCTGTAGTTTAAGACCTGGGCCACCCCAGGAACCATGGAAAGAGCATTGGAAACCATAGTCTCGGCATAGTCATTAACCTTGTACATCGGCATGGCGTCGGAGTACAGCACCAGATAATAGATCGGTCTCTCAGCCGGGTTGACCTTGGAGAAAGTAGGTGGACTCGGCATATTGGGTGGCAGAATTCCACTTGCCCTTGTAATGGCTGCCTGGACATCCATAGCCGCTGCGTCTATTTTTCTGGAAAGGTCGAATTGGAGATTTATTGTCGTTCTACCCTGGGTGCTGGTAGAATTCATGGTTCGCAAGCCCTCTATCGAAGAGAACTGCTTTTCCAGGGGCGTGGCGACGCTTGACGCCATGGTGTCTGGATCGGCCCCTGGTAACGAAGCGGATACTGATATCGTCGGGAAATCTACCTGAGGCAGTGCGGAAACCGGCAAATTTCGGTATGCGATAACTCCAAAAAAAAGCATGGCCACCATGATCGTGGTGGTCATTACAGGACGACGTATGAATAACTCAGAGAGATTCATGGATTAACGGTCTTTGGCTTGGACTTGTCATCGTCTGACTGTCCTTTACCCTTTGGCGAGGCTTTCTGTTCAAGCGCCCTATTGACTTGATCCCTGGTCACGACATGGGCTCCGGGCCGCAACATGAGCTGCCCATCGGTTACCACATTTTCGTCAGGTTGCAAGCCTTCTGAAATCACCACTGAATTCTCATATCTGCGATCCAACTTTACTGATCTCATGGCAACTGTTTGATCTTTATTCACAATCCAAACATATTTGCCTTCCGGTCCTTCGTTCAAAGCCCTCTCAGGAACAAGAACGGCCCCTCTAGTAACGGTCAGATGGAGACGAACATCGACAAACTGTCCAGGCCAGAGCCGTGATTCAGGGTTGGCCAACGTTCCCTCAAGCCCTATCATTCCCGTTCGTATGTTTATGTTGTTGTCAATTAGGGTAAGAACTCCTTTTTCAGATCTGTCACTGCGAAGAACGAAAACCTCAACTTCCAGGGGCGCAACTGAGTTGTATCTGTTAATTTCATCCAGGAATTTTCCAGGAATAGAAAACTTGACCTTTATGGGACGTACTTGCTTGATTGTAACCAGTCTGTCCTGGTTAGCTGTAACAATATTGAAATTGTCTATATATATTTCACCGGAGGGTCCTTCTAATTGAGATTTTATGAAGCAGTAGCCGAGGTTCAGTTTGGCGCTGGCAAGTTCAGCCTCGATCAATTCGACCTGATACAGTTTTGAGTTCATGTCAACCTGTTTGGTCTCCAATTGCTCGGCGCTGACCGCCTTTTCGGAATATAAAACCTTAAATCTCAGAAATTCTCTCTTCGCTTGATCATACTGAACCTTGGATTGGTTTAATTTTGCCTCGCTCTCCTTTACCTTGGCTTCGAACGGCGCAGGGTCTATAGTAAAAAGATCCTGCCCTACCTTCAAAAGGTCTCCTGCTCTAAAGAAAGTATTTGTAAGCTCGCCGGTAACTCGAGACTTTACGTCCACCGTGTTGTACGCGGCTACATTCCCAATTGCTTCAATAAAAAAAGGCGTGTCTTTTGCGATTACCTTTGCAAGATCCACTGGTATCGGAGGAGACTCCTTCTTGAGTCCCTTCTTTGTATCTCCGCAACCGGGGACAATTAACAGACTTAGGCATAACAAAAATGTTACACACAAAAAGGAGACGCCTACTCTTAGTGAAACTGAAGATTTTGATTTGGCGAGGTTTGTCATCTAGTTTTGCTCTCTAGGGCAAGACAATACGATTTCATAATACCAGCCCACTTTAAGGTCACACAAGACACATATTTAACGTCTTGAAATCACAATGGAACCAAAAGGGGTTTCCTGGTAAATTCGCGCCGCCCCACTCTTGACCAACTCTAACAGCGCAAGGAATGTTACAACTACGTTGCTTCTAGAAAAGTCGTCAGAAAAGAGAGATCCGAAAGAGAGCCAAGGATGTTTTTGCAACCTTACCAAAATATCCTGAATCTTATCCTTGAGCGAAACGGGTTCACTCTTGATCTCCAAAAGCATCTCAGGCTGTTGTCTTTCAATAATATCTCTCATAACCTTGAACAATTCCTGGGCGTCTAGCAACAGTGTAGAAGGCATCTGGGTATTCGACACGGGGTCCACAGATTCCCTGTTGAATACGTCCCTGCCCAACAATGGCATAACCCCTAAGGATGAAGCGACAGCCTTGTATTTTCGGTATTCCAGAAGGTGCGCCACCAATTCCGCTCTGGGGTCCTCGCCCCCTTCCAAACACTCCCCCTTGTCCATCTCCGGCAGAGGCAAAAGCATCTGGGATTTTATATGTGTCAAATAGGAGGCCATCAGAAGATATTCCCCCGCCACTTCAAGGTTTAGCGACTTCATGGTCTCGATGGTGTTGAGATATTGCTTCGTAATCTCCGCTACAGGGATGTCACCGATTGAGACTTCATTTTTTTCGATTAAGTGCAAGAGCAGGTCCAATGGACCTTCAAAAATATCTAATTTGACCTCATAGTTCATTTCAAACCTAGAGAAGTCTCAACAAAAGGTTTTCCACGGCTACAATAGGAGGGGCAATAATAAAACTCACTACACCGGTCAGCAGCAAAGCTAGAAGCAACATAAAACCATAAGGTTCAAGAGATTCAAGTTTATAGGCCATCTTCCGGGGAAGCAATCCCTTGAGAACGCTAAATCCATCCAGGGGAGGAATCGGTATCAGATTAAAGATAGCCAGGACAACGTTTATTCTGATTCCGAATCTCACAATGAGAAACAAAGGTCCAAGAAAGAAGTCTGTTGTGGAAGATCCGTAACTGGACATGCCCACAACCGATATGACTTTCAAGAACATCACGAGGACAACTGCGCATAAAAAATTTGCGGCAGGGCCTCCCAGGCTTATCCATAGCATATCCTGCAACGGCTTTTTAAGGTATTGTGGATTTACGGGGACAGGCTTGGCCCATCCTATCATCCTGGTAAGAACGAGCGCCAATGTTCCGAACGGATCCAGATGACTCAAAGGATTGAAGGTCAGTCTACCAGCCATCTTGGCTGTCGGATCTCCGAGCCTGTAGGCTATGTATCCGTGACTGAATTCGTGGACCGTTATTGCCAGTAAAAAACCCGGCGTTATAAGAACCAATTCTCTGAGCGTTTTTATTATGTCGGTTTCTAACATGAACTGGGCTGGAAATGATACAGGCTGGGAATAATTACAAATGCCAGTAACGAAATCAGGCGTACACTACACGAAGAAATCCCGAGTTCGCCGAAACTCTGGGAACCTCTCTCCTGTCGATTCATACTTGGCTTGATGCAGGGATGCCTCAATTAACTCCCCACTATGACTTCTGCTTCTTACCGTCCTGTTTTGATTTGTCTTTGCCTTTTGCTCCGCCTGAACCTTTCTTTGGTGGTTCGAGCGGTTTTTCTTCA
The DNA here is from genome assembly GCA_903952205.1 of uncultured Desulfomonile sp. GTDB lineage: Bacteria > Desulfobacterota > Desulfomonilia > Desulfomonilales > Desulfomonilaceae > CAJBEZ01. Next base: position 20,962 of record CAJBEZ010000063.1, read on the forward strand.
GACTTTTTCTTTTTGGTTATAGCTCCGGGCTTTATGGATTCGGCCCTGGCTAAAGCGGCTTCCGCAAGTTTCTGCTGCTTTTTTTCCTGAAGTTTCCTAGTTTGGTCTTCAAGAAAGGTGATCCTGGCAATTGCGGAATTAATCTGTTTGATCTTGGCCTTTAGATGCTTGAAATGAGGGTCTTTCTTAATCCGCGTCTCCTCGAAACCCTGATCCAAAAGAGCTTTTCTTCTTATTTCCGACTGTTGGAGGAACCTAGATTTCTGTTCCTCTCTGGTCTGCATTGTTTTTGAAGGCATGTCATTCCTCTATCAAACTAATTTGTTTTGGAAAATAGGCTATTGGCTGGGGTGGGAGGATTCGAACCTCCGAATGCGGGATCCAAATTCCCGTGTCTTGCCACTTGACGACACCCCAGTAGAAATCGTCATCCGAGATCCAACACCAAAGCGACTCACTAGTCTACAGTTATGCCCTTCTTGGCAGGCCTAGTTTTCCAAACCTTCCAGAATTTCGAAAGCATAAGACTTTGCGGATCAAAAGTATTGTCGTCCGAGAAACCGAATACTGTTGGACCGCTTCCGCTCATCAGCGGTTTTTCGATCCCGGCTCGTCGCAAGGCCGTCAAGGCCAAAGATATGCCCGGGTGAAGCCGTTCAGCGACTGGTTGCAAGTCATTATGGAGAAGACTGCGTGCGTCTCTACTTTCCCCATATAATCCGCTTAAAATACCTTTTCTCATTTTCCCTGTCAAGGATTTAGAAATTTCGCCAAATATCTTTGCCGTCGAAACTGGGAATCCAGGGTTCACCAATATAACTTCGTCGGGTCCTTCCAGAAAAACTCTTGTAAGTTTCTCGCCTATCCCCTCTCCTATTGCTGAACCTCCATGAAGAAAAAAGGGCACATCAGCGCCTATCGAAGCCGTTAAAGGCGATAAAGCATCCAGGTCCAACCATTCAAGCTCGAAGAGTTTCTTCACCCCGGAAATGAGCGCCGCTGCGTTGGAACTCCCTCCTCCTAAACCCGCCGCCACTGGAATCTTTTTGTGGAGATCTATTTGCACGTTAAAACTCCTTCCGCACAATGATTCAATCCATTCCAGCGCTTTGAATATGATATTGTTCCCTGTTTCAAGTTCAGGCGCTCCAAATACCTTGAGCGTTGTCTTCCCCCTTGTTTCCTTTAATATCATCTCGTCTGCGAGTTCGATCTCCTGAAATAGCGTTTCTATTTCATGGTAGCCATCAGGTCTTCTTCCGAGCACTCTCAGAAAAAGGTTTATTTTCGCAGGGCTTCTAAGTTTGATACTATTCATTGTGGAAACCTCTCTATGTTATCCATAGCAACGCCCATGATCGGGTTTCGCCTCAAGCAATCAGGTGACTGTCCAGATGAGTCGGTCGAATATCCTTAATCGCGCATCAAAAAAAGTAACAAACCTCGTTGTTCTTGATAAATCAAGATGATAGAATTGATTTGGTATAAAGAATCTATCACCAACGAGCTGAAGGCAGAATGACACAAGGTATATTTGATTTCCAGTATGAAGTTGAGAAGAGAAGTGCTGGAATAACGGGTTTGGCGGTTTACCGCCGTATCTGGAATTTGGTCATGTTATGGGATTAGGAGCGGCAATTGCGAATCGTTTAAAGATACGTGGAGGCGATCAGGGTTGGTCGGACGAGCAGGTTGTGATGGCGCTGATATTGCTCAATCTGGCTGGTGGAGATTGCGTCAGTGATTTGAAGGGCTTGTCTGATGATGAGTTAATCTGGTGGTATAGGAAGCGCTGTGGGAAGTCTGAAGAGGCCCATTCGGTTATGAAGGAAGATTTGGCCGGAGGCAAGCTTCCTTCGTGTCTATTCGGAGCTAACGCAGCGTGGTGGCATATCATGATACTGGCCCTTAACCTTAACTCGGCCATGAAACGTCTGGTTTTGGGGAAGAACCGGGTGAGCAAGCGGCTTAAGGCCATACGGTTTGCTTTGATAAATCTTCCGGGACGTGTGCTCGATCATGCCAGATCCCTGATTGTTCGACTGACAGGGGGACATCCATCCAACGGGATATTCTTTGAGACGCAGAGGAGGATTTTTAAACTTTGCGAATCAAGGTTAGTTAGTCTCGTCACATCTTGACGCAACGGCTAAGGGGGCGCTGACATACTCCCAGGGGGAAGTACGTTTAAAAAAGGGCTATTTATCGGAAAATGAGCCTGCCAAGAGGCTGGACAAAATAGCAAGACCTGTTCGCACGGAGGGGAGACAACATTTTTGCAAATTTCCGGGTCCAAAAACCACACAGATTAACCCTAAGAAAAACACCCGGTGAATTTTGGCAACCAGCTCAAGTTGACTGAAGACAAACAATAGATTATTTTTCAAGTTCAACATCAGATCATGAAATTAAATCTGTAAGGATTTTTTAATGTTTCAAGGCAAGAACATTCTTATAGTAGGCGCACGAGAAGGGGGATATGGGGCTTCAATCGGACGCGCTTTTATCCGCTCCGGAGCGAGAGTCCTGGGAACTTCCCTAGATCCGCAAAACCCTCGAGAGAATATCTTCTTCAAAGAAACCGGGATGGAGTTGCTGTCCACTCCTCTAAAATTCGATATTGATCGCCGAGACATGGTATTTGAGTCTCTGAGAAATATCTCGACGGAAATCGAATCCGCAGGAATCAGTAGACTTGACGCGGTTGTTCATACCGTAGCGGGAGGTTTTCCAAGGCAACCCTCAGTGATGAAGGCTGTTGGGGACATCTTAAAAGGAAAACATACCTTCAATGATATGGCCACATTGGTTAAACGAAATGTCTACTATGTGAATGCGGGGTCATTCTCTGATTTGGCTGAAGGGCTCAAGGATCTGGTGAGATCAGACACCCACTTGGTAGCTCTAACATATAGGGGTGACTTGCCTTATTTTATCAGCGACACCAAAGCTTACCTCGAAAGACTGGCCACTCGTTTGGCAAGATTGGGCAAACGTACACTGATCGCCGCACTGCCTGAGGCTTGGACTCAGTCATCCCAGTTTTTCACAGGAATTGAACTTGCGGTCGCATATCATTATCTCACCGAATTAAAGCCAGTAAGGGAGTTCAGGGGCGATATCGGAGCCCTTAATGAGACTATGCGGAAAGAACTGTCTCAACTGGAAGGTTTTGATAAACTCGTGAGTCGAATTGACTTCAGATTGCGCTCCAGATGGAAGTCTATTGTTGAAACAGCTAATGTTCTGGAACTAAACAAGTTCGTTGCCGAATTTTTCGGCGAGATGAGATCGGATAGTTCTTTTTCTACACTTAGGAGGGCCGTAGAAATCATTTCTGACTTCGTCAGAGAGTCTTCGGGAATCGTTTTAGTAAACAACCTGTTGAGTCCTGGAAACTACTCTTCAGGTGACGTTCGCCAGGTTCGTTACAATGACCTTGGAGGCTCAACCGTTATAGGTCTGGCCGCTCCCCGCAAGCCCAATTTTAGAGTCACTCCCAAGATCAATAAGTGGGTTACTTACGAAAAAACCGAAATTGCCGAGACTCTTAACATGTATGGAACCAACTTCCTGTTTCTGGATAGAGTCATTATGGAGGAAGGGGAAATTCGTGAAGGGATGCTTGGCTTTGCGCGTTTCAAGGTACCGACTCCAGAGCAGAACCCCTTGTTACGAGACCATTTTGTCAACATGCCAATGTTCGGCGGTCATCTTCAAATGGAAGCGGTGGCCCAATTTGCGGCTTTCATGGTTTTGCGACTGCTTAAAAACCGTAAAATGATCCCAATTCTCACTGGCACAGCGTTTCCCGATCTAAACACCATGGCGCCTCCGGGAGAAGTTCTTACCATTGTAGGTCGTATTAACATGCGCGACAAAAGAGACTTGGTCCTGGAAGCCTTTATAGAAAATAGATTTGCTCGCACCTATGGAACGATAAAGGGAATGGTTCTCAACGAGAGATTGGTGAAAAAAATGTTATCATCTTTCAATCTAGGAGAATCGGATTTAGATTAGCTTACTTTAGTTATCCCTTTACTGTTGTTTTCAGAAACATAATAAATGGACGCGTCAAAAAGAAAACAGACATAGCAGCCTGGTTTTGTCTAATTAAGGATAATACTGATGCCGGCTCAACGATGGGACATATCAGCGTCGCAGGATAAAATCGCTGAGTTGGCTTTGGTCATTGATGGACATAAACAAACCAGGGTGTTTGTGCTTTGCCATAACAACCCTGATCCTGACACGCTGGCCAGCGCGTACGGGTTCAGTTATCTTCTTCTAAAGAAATTCAACATCAAGAGTCTAATTGGCTACGGGGGAGCGTTGACCAGGGCCGAAAATAAGGCCATGGTCAATAGACTGAGAATTCCTGCGAACAGAGTTGACCAGAATGATTTGAGCGCTCATCAGTGCGTCGCTCTGATCGATGCGCAACCACTCACCGGCAACAATCTAATTGATTCGAGATCAAAACGTCCCTTTGTGGTAATAGATCATCATCCCCTGCGCAAAGCGTCACAAAAAGCCTACTTCTATGACATCCGCCCCGATTATGGCGCAACTTCAACCATTATTACAGAATACCTTGCAGCCGCCGGATTGACCCCGCCTAAGTCGGTGGCTAACGCCTTGTTCTATGGAATAAAAACTGACACTAATTCATTGATCAGAAGTGGCTGTAAATCGGACCTGCACGCGTTTAATTACCTCGCCTCAATTTCTAATCCCCGGGTCATTGGGGCAATTGAAAAACCCACACTTCCACTTAATTATTTCGGGGATTTGCAAAGAGGGCTCGCCAACGCCATCATTTTCAGGGATGTGGCATGCTCTTTCATTGGAAATGTCAAAACGGATTCAATAATTCCCGAACTGGCTGATATCCTTTTAAGAATAGAAGGAGTTAAATGGTCTCTGTGTTTTGGACGGTTTGATGAAATGATGGTGATCTCGTTGAGATCAAAATCTCGAACACAGAGAGCGGGACTCATATTGAGGAGACTCGTCGGGAAAACAGGGTCAGCGGGGGGGCATAGAGAAATGGCCGGGGGCCAAATTCCTATGCAAATTATGAACGATGAAGAGAAAACCGCTTTACCTTCAAAATTGATCGCCAGGTTCCTAAAGTTGCTCAAGAGAGAAAATTCAACTTCAAAACCTCTGGTTCGAAACGATTAAAATCGTCAAAAACTTTGAGTGACAGGTTGGCCAGCATTGCCCTATTTTCCCTGGAGGGACTCAAGATTAACGCAGTGATTTGGAATTTCCCCTCTTGATAATATCAAAATGTTTTCTTGTATTTTTTGCCCTATAGCTTCGTAATTTTGACGTGTTACCCCTCCAATGTGGGGAGTCGCGAAAACATTTTCCATACTCAACAATGGGTGAGATGGATCTACTGGTTCAGTTGTAAAAACATCCAAACCGGCGCCGGCTATTACGTCCTCATTCAAAGCCTTTACTAGATCATCTTCGTTAACTACCGGACCTCGAGACACGTTGATCACAAACGCCGTGCCCCTCATACTGTTAAAGAGTCGGATGTCAAAAAGATTGTAGGTCCCACTATTAAGAACTACTGTTGAGATCACGAAATCTACTTCCTGCGCCATTTCCAAAAGATCACTCGTATCACCGACTTTTCTCAAGCACATCTCGCTCTCGAGCCTTTTGTCTGGTGTCCTTCTTATAACATCGACTTCCATACCCAGAGAGCGCATCCTTTTGGTTAGAGCACGGCCAATTTTACCAAAACCAACAATCAGACCGCTCTTCCCAAACAGTGTCTCGCCCATTGGGTGCCCAACAATTCCCTCTTGAAGAGATTTACGGCATTCGTGGATCTTTCTTGATACACCCATCATCAAAAAGATGGCGTGTTCGGCTGTCGACTCAGCGTTTGGCGTCGTATCTCCTGGTATATTGCATACCGGGATACCAAATTCATTGGCCGCTTGAATATCGACCCCTTCCAGTCCAACTCCCCATTGCTGAATAAGTTTTACAGCGCTTTCGACCATCATCGAACGATCAACTCTAGCCATGAGCGGAACCAAGACATCTGAGTAACGTGCTAATTCCGGCAACTTCTCTACCTTACAACTTAGAATATCGTGTTGAGGAAGGAGTTTCCTAAGGAGATCTGGAGCGGATAAAAAAGTTTTACCACAAAATAGAATCTTCATCATTAAGTCCTTTACCATGGACTCTCGATTACGAAAATTACGAGATTAAATTCTTCAGTATTGACCTATCACTGTAAAGCTAAATCCTGAGCTTCCATCTATAGGACAAACATTGGCTTCAAGATATGCGTTAATCGGAAAAAGGGGGCAAGTATTTCCAGGAACCATGAATCTTGGGAGTTGGATACCCAGCAAATCTGATTTGCCGTACCCGGATCTTCTTGCTACCAAAGGTTCGCCTAGTGTTTCGGATCCAGGATCTATCGGGATCTTTATATTCCTAATTTGTCTTGTTCTCTCGCAAACTACTATTATGTTTTGAACGTTGTGAGATTGATCAATTCCATCGGCGCCCTGCACAAATCTGTGCCTGTAACCACAGGAAGGGCACGATAGTTCCAACGCCACAACCTCGGACGCGGCAATCGAAGGAATCCATAGTATCGACAATACAATCAATTTCAGCAATACATGGGGGCGATTCACCATCTCAGTTAACCGCTTTCAATTATTTGATAAAATAACTCGGGCGCTTCATCCCAGACCTGTCCACAAAAATAAAACCAAGAGATCCAATAAACCACTGCAGGAAACTTAACTCGGTCTATCCCATTTTGCCCGTACAACGCGGCTAACTTCCTCATGAAAAAGCTCGATGTCTTCGAGCGATTCCAGTCTTCGACAGGGTATTAAATTCAGAGCGTCAAGACAGATTCTATGTATTGAATTAAAAGGGATTTTGTCCTTCAGAAACATGTCGACAGCAACCTCGTCCGCAGCATTGAGTATTACCGGATAAACATTCTCGTTCTGACTTAACGAATCATATGACGCTTTCAGCAAAGGGAACTTACTCATGTCAGGTTTGTGAAAGGAAAGTGAAGAGATACTTGTTAAATCCAGCGGATTTGTACCTGACGGAATCCGGAGAGGATACGCCAGGGCGTAGCTTATCGGAATCCTCATGTCGGTGGTCCCCATCTGAGCCATTATAGACCCGTCAGCAAACTCCACCATAGAATGGACTATGCTCTGCGGATGAATCAAAACTTCAATCTTTTGGGATTCAATTCCAAAGAGCCATCGAGCCTCAATAACCTCAAGTCCCTTGTTCATCAGGGTTGCCGAATCAACAGTTACTTTAGGACCCATTTTCCATCTCGGGTGCCTGAGGGTTTCCTCTTTTCCTACACTGGCCATCTCTTCTGCGGACTTCATCAGGAAGGGGCCTCCAGAAGCTGTAAGCAGTATCCTCTTGACTTCGTGACCCAGATTTCCCTGAAGACATTGGAAAATCGCAGACTGTTCTGAATCAACTGGAATCAGTTTGATCCCAGAGGCCTGAACCTGTTCCATAAAAAGTTTGCCGGCCATAACAAGCACTTCTTTGGTAGCAAGCGCAAGCTCTTTGCCAGCCTGCAAACTCCAAAATGCGGGTTTCAAACCTACACTTCCAGGAAGCGCTCCAACCACCATGTCTGCGGCGTCGGCTTTTGTCACCGCTTCAAGGCCTTCGCTTCCGCAGAGAATCTCTATTGGCTTTGAGTAATCTCTAAGTCTAATCCTAAGTTCCCGCTGGGCTTTTTCACATACTACAGAGACCAGACTTGGATTGAATTCCCTGATCTGCGATTCCAGAAGCTCTATGTTCGATCCGCAGGCTAGCGCTACAACACAAAGCGAGTCACAATTGAGTTTGATCACATCAAGAGCCTGTGTCCCTATGGAACCCGAAGAACCTAGTATCGAAATCCCTTTCATTAGAAAGTTCCATAGCCCGACAGGCTGAGAAAATAGAAAACCACAGGAAAAGATGGTATCAAACTGTCGGCTCTGTCAAGCACTCCGCCGTGGCCAGGGATTACGGAGCCAAAATCTTTAATCGCAAGTCTTCTCTTCAACGCCGATGCGCATAGGTCTCCTATGGGGGCGACTATGGCAAGGATGATCGTCAACTGTAACAAATCCCAGAGAGGGGGAAAATTGCTCACAACAACTTTCATTATTACCATGCCCAGCAAATTGCCAATCAGTCCTCCGACAAGTCCTTCTACGGTTTTTGAAGGACTTACGTTCGATGAGAAATGATGGCGCCCGAAGCTCTTACCTCCAAAATACGCTCCGGCATCTCCCAAACAAACAACAAAAAGAGTGAATATTATCCAGAGATAGCCTGATCCCATACACGAAATTGAAATAACGTGAGCCAATGGTACTGTAACGTAAACACATGTAAGTATCATTTGTGAAGTAGATTCAAGTGTGTTTTCGATCGTGGTGAAAATAAAAAGGTGAATAGATATTATTACTAGAGGAAGGAAGACCACGATCGCTGGAATTCCAGAAGGAGAACATTTCAGAAAAAGGAAGGGAACCAATATGGAGAGGAGCATGGTGACTATCTTGGAAACATTGTTACTCAGTCCTGGTAAATGCGACACAAGCTCCCAAACTCCCAACAGGATAAATCCAGTCACTAGCAAAAAAATCCCTGTAGGTCCTCCCCAAATCAATGTCGGCACTATAATGCCGGCCAATATAACCGCAGCGATAATTCTTGAGGTCAGCATTCCGATTCCTTAAGCCGGTGGTAGAATCTGTTCAGAAATTTTGCCGAAGCGGCGCTGCCTCGATCGATAAGCTTCAATAGCTTTCCAGAAGGCGTCTTCATCAAAACTGGGCCACAACAGATCAGTGAAATAAAGTTCTGCGTAGGCTGCTTGCCAAAGCATAAAATTACTTATTCGTAGTTCTCCACCAGTTCGAATCAAGAGGTCAGGATCCGGCATACCGCCGGTGTCTAACAAAGACGAAAAGACTGAGCCATTTACGTCTTCTTCTTTCAAATCACCCAACACCAACTTTTTGTGAATCTTGAGAGCCGCTGAAATTATTTCTTGTCTTCCACCGTAAGAAAGCGCCACACTTAGAGTCATCGTTTTATTCTTAATAGTTTTATCGAGGGCGGTTTGAATTTTCTGTCTTACAAACTTTGGTAACCGCTGTAATTGGCCGATCACCTTAAATCTAATATCATTTCGGTGTATCTCTTCAAGTTCCGAATCTATGAACTGGCTCAAGAGCTTCATCAGGCCAGAAACTTCAGGCTCGGGTCGCTCCCAGTTTTCTGTCGAGAATGCGTAAAGGGTCAGGAATTTAATTCCATTGCTTCGGCAGAACTCCACAGCGCGACGGACTGATTTTGCCCCCTGCCGGTGACCTTCCAATCGCGGCAGTAATCTTTCCTTGGCCCATCTACCATTACCGTCCATGATTATGGCAACGTGAACCGGTAGATCTTTGGGCGTGTGATCTTTACTGGAAGTCAACCTGCATACCAATCACTGGAATAATTTTAGTGATATTTTTCTGGGACACCATCATATAATGAGCAACCTAAAAAAGGCCAACAACTGCCCTTTCTCAGATTTCCATAATCTCAGATTCTTTTTCCGTTGTCACTAAATCGACTTTGGTTATGTAGTCATCGGTATTTTTTTGAACTCGCTCCTGGGCCTTATGCAGATCGTCTTCCGAAATTTCTTTTTCTTTCTTGAAATCCTTGAGAATTTCATTCGTGTCACGTCTGTGATTGCGAATTTGAACCTTGAATTCTTCACCCATTTTTTTTACCAGCTTGACGAGGTCCTTCCTTCTTTCGGAAGTCAAAGGAGGAAGCACTACCCGAATGACTTTCCCATCATTCATAGGATTCAAACCAAGGTCGGACTTCAGAATCGCTTTTTCAATTTCCGGAACAGCCTGTGAGTCCCAAGGCTGAATAGCAATCTGGCGCGGTTCAGGGATTGAGAGAGTAGCCAGTTGATTTAGGGGGGTTGGTGTCCCGTAATAGTTTGGAGTCATACCGTCAAGCAAAGCAAGCGACGCCCTTCCCGTGCGGATCCTTTTCAAATCCTTCTTGAGGGCCTCGATTGATTTATCCATCGCCAACTTCATTTCTGCGAGCACATCTTCCAGCATTACTGCTCCAGCCTCTCATGCATAATTGAGATGTTGAAATTAAAATCAGGCAAAGATCGTGGTGCCTACTTTCTCACCTAACAGGGCTCTCCTTATGTTTCCTTGCACATGTAAGTTCAATACAATGGTTGGGATCGCTCGTCGGCCTAGGATTTCAACACTTGCGGCGTCAATCACTTTAAGCCTTTTTCTAAGGACATCTTCAGAAGTTATGGAATCAAATCTCACTGCGTCGGGATGGTTACGAGGATCCTTGTCATAAACTCCATCAACCTGTGTGGCTTTTATCAGAACATCGGCTTCCATCTGAATCGCTCTCAGAGCAGCGGCTGAATCAGTTGTAAAACAGGGGTTGCCTGTTCCTCCCGCGAAAATCACTATCTCTCCATCCTCTAGAGATTTGATCAATAGCTCTCTTGAAAAAGCCTCGACAAATCTACCTACTTCAAAAGAAGACATTACTCTAGCCGAATGACCGAGAGATCTAATGGCCGATCTTAGAGCCAGAGCGTTGATTACAGTAGCAATCATACCCATCTCATCGCCGACAAGGGGATGCGCCCCGATAGACGCTGCGGCGTTTCCACGTATGATGTTCCCGCCACCAACCACTACTCCTATTTGCCTTTCGGGAACATGGGCCGACACTATTTCCTGAGCAATCCAGGTTATCTTTGGTCCGTCGAACCCGAACCCTTTATCACCCCCCAAAGCCTCGCCGGATATTTTCAAAAGAGCTCGGCGGAAACCATTTGGCATGATTTTCATTAGTCAGCCTGTCCTAATTGATACCTGGTAAAACGCCCCACAGTGATGTTCTCTCCAAGTTGGGCAATCTTTTCCTTGATCAATTCGCCGACTGTCTTGGAGTCTTCCTTTACAAAGGGCTGATCAAGCAAACATGTCTCAGAGTAAAATTTCTTGAGCTTTCCTTCAGCTATCTTGTCAAGCATCTTGTCCGGCTTGCCTGCTTCTTTGGCTTGCTGCATATAGATCTCTTTTTCCTTGATCACAATATCTTCGGGGACATCTGCGGCCCCAATCCACCTTGGTGCGCTTGCGGCGATTTGCATGCAAAGATCTTTCAACAGACCGGCGAACTGTTCTGTTTTGGCTACAAAATCACTTTCACAATTAAGCTCTAGAAGAACACCTATCTTTCCATTCATGTGAATATAAGAACCCACTCTGCCTTCTGATGTGGCCCTTCCTTCCCTCTTTGCGGCTTTTAGAGCCCCCTTTGTTCGGAGGTAGTCAATGGCCTTTTGCATATCGCCTTCCGTCTCAGCCAAAGCTTTTTTACAATCCATCAATCCCAAGCCGGTCTTTTCCCTCAATTCCTTTACCAAACTCGCTGATATCTCCATCGGATGCTCTCCTATTTATCAAGTAGTGTAGATCAAATCCCCTGCCTCCAGTTGACCGGGTCTTCTCCCGAAATCTTTCTATTGGAGACCTAAAATGTCGGGTCTTGAATGGGTAGCGGTCCTTGTGAAGGAGTGGCGACTTACACTCCAGACTTCCACATGACGAACGACATCGATCTGGTCTAATCGTGTGAGCCATTTGTTCACATGAACCACTGTCCCCCGATGTTGCGACTAATTAGCGTCAGACAACCTGACCAACTCCTTCTTGAACGGACTCAGATTCAAGTATATCATTTTCAGGAACTATATTTTCAGATTCAATAATAGTTTCTGCCACTGCTTCCTCGTCGCCTTTGGTCATTATGGGGAAATCACTCAATCCGCCATCTTCTTTCAAAGAGGCCTCGTAAATGGAACGTCCTTCCATACAAGCGTCAGCGACCTTGGCGGCGAATAGTCTTATGGCTCTAATAGCGTCGTCATTCCCTGGAATAACGTAATCTATCTCATCTGGATCACAGTTTGAATCCACTATAGCCACTATCGGTATTCCAAGTTTTCGTGCTTCCTTTACTCCGATGTTTTCCTTCTTGGGGTCCACGATGAAAACAACTCCCGGAAGCCTTTTCATGTCCCGTATGCCTGCCAGGTTTTTGTTGAGTTTGTCGTACTGCTTTGAAATATTTACCAATTCCTTCTTTGTAAAGTTTGTGTCTTCAGGCTTATCGAGAATGGTTCCAAGCTGGTTCAATCGTTCAATGCTCTGCTTGATTGTAGAGAAATTGGTTAGCATGCCTCCGAGCCAGCGTTGATTCACGTAAAACTGTCCGCATCTGGCCGCTTCCTCTTGCACGGCGTCTTGGGCCTGTTTCTTTGTCCCAACAAAGAGAACGCCGACCCCAGTCGCCGCAGCGTCCTGAACAAACTGGTAGGCTCTTTTAAAAAGCCTTACAGTTTTTTGAAGATCTATTATGTATATCCCATTTCGAGCGCCAAATATGTAGGGTTTCATCTTGGGATTCCAGCGTCTGGTCTGATGGCCAAAATGAACCCCGGCTTCGAGCAATTGCTTCATGGTAACAAGAGACAAATGAAAAACTCCTTTTCGGGTTGAATCTTCCATCCCTAGGACACGAACAAGCGCGACCCGAGCTACAGGGATGTGTTAGTTAAACTATCATTATGAACATGGCGCCCATATAATGCAATAAAAAAAGGCGATTCCACATGGACATCGCCTTTTTTTGTTTATCGACGCGAATGTTGATACGGTTGTCAGGCCGATTCAGCTTTCACAGATAGAGCCACTTTGTAAAGCACAGACATGATAAGGAATCCCAGCGCCCACACTCCGATAACAATCCCTATCTCAGGCAAAGTCGCATGATATTCAGTGATTGTTTCAAGAGGGGACGGAATATAACCGGTAATAACGAGGGTAATTCCCTTTTCGATCCACAACGAGAAAAATACCGCTGCGCATCCAATTGCCAAGGTTCCCGGGCTATTTCTGGTTTTTGGATTGATCATAATGATCAAAGCAATTGCGGCCAGGACCGTTGAAGCCCACATCCATGGAACTAATCCGCTGTGTCCGTGGAGTCCCACAAAAAGATACAGGAAATGATACATATGCTCTGGAATCTGGCTATAGAATACAGTAAACAATTCGCAAAGCACAAAAAATACACTAATGATCATTGCATAAGTCACAATCTTCGCGAGAGATTGAATGGCTTCCCAGCCTGCATCGAACTTGGTGTACTTTCTCAGGAAGAGACAAATCAAAATCAGCAACGCCGGACCAGCCGCAAAAGCCGATCCAAGAAATCTGGGGGCCATAATGGCTGAAAGCCAAAAGCCTCTACCTGGTAAGCCCGCATAAAGAAACGCAGTCACAGTGTGAATGCTAACGGCCCACGGTATAGAAAGGTATATGAAGGGTTTTATCCACTTGGGCGGTGGAACTGATTTGGCCTCTGACTCCAACACAGTCCAACCTACAAAAATGTTCAAGAATAAATAACCGTTCAAAACGACCATATCCCAGAAAAGTACTGAATTCGGGGTCGGATACAGTAAGACGTTGAAGGCCCTGTCCGGACGCCCCAAGTCCACTACTATGAACGACAAACACATAGTAACAGCGGCTACAGCCAGAAACTCGCCCAATATTGTGATCTTGCCGAACACCTTATAATTATGAAGGTAGTAAGGCAGCACAAGCATTACGGCGGAAGCGGCCACACCAACTAGAAAGGTAAATTGTCCAATATAAAGACCCCACGACACATCTCGGCTCATTCCGGTTATTCCTAAACCGAAACCCAGCTGCCTGAGATAGAATCCGAAGCCCATTCCAACCAGGATCAGCAAGAAACCAATCCAGGCAAAGTAGCTCTTATTACCTCTTAAAGCCTTTTCAAGCATGGTTACCTCACAATATGTAATAGATCTGTGGACGAGTGCCTAACTGAGGTTTACGTTGAATCGTAGGACGACTCCTTAGCAGCTCTCGGACCTCTGAATTTGGATCCTCCAGGTCTCCGAACACCAAGGCTTTATCCTTGCAAGCATCCACACACGCCGGCATTTTGCCCACGGCAAGAAGTTCCGAGCAGAAGTTGCATTTTTCAACGACACCTCTGGTTCTCGTCGGATATTCAGGGTTCTCTTTTTTTATGAAAGGCCTAGGATCGCGCCAGTTAAGGTTTCTAGCTCCGTATGGACACGCCGCCATACAAAAACGGCAACCTATACAACGGTGGTAATCCATCACCACTATACCGTCCGGGCGGCGAAAAGTCGCTTGAACCGGACACACCCGAACACAGGGAGGGTTATCGCAATGGTTGCAAAGAACCATGAAGGGCAACCCTTTCAGACTTTTCTTGATATATTCATCGAGATAAGGGTTTTCCTGCCCCGGAAAAGCGTGTTCGAACGAAGTTTGCCAAATCCATTTGATTTCATCTTTGGGGTTGTTGAATTCCGGAATGTTGTGGGCGGAGTTACACGCCGTAACACAGTCTTTACAACCCTCTTTCGCTTTAAGGCATTTCTGCTGGTCCACTACCATGGCCCATCTCTTGCCGTTGAAGGCCTTTGAATCCTTCTCAAATTTCGGGTCCCCAGTCCCAGCTACCGCGTCAACAACTGGCTTGGCCCCAAAACCCAGCATGGAAAGGCCAGCGATCTTCAAGAAACTCCTTCTTGTATCGTCCATCACTTGTCACTCCTTCCGGCCAGTTTTTCCTGCTCTTTCGGCGCTATGTGACAATCCCAGCAATTGGGGGCCACATTAAGATATGTGTGGCATCGGTCACAGAACTTGGTCTTGCTGGAATGGCATTTTGTGCAGGTATTCTGAAGACTCATGTTGAATTGCTTGCCGGTAGAGTTTACGTATATTCGCTTCCCGTCTCTGACTACCTCGTCTCTCCACTGATCCAGGAGCACCATGTGTTTAGCCTGCATAAAAGCCTTTGATTCCACGCACTGCTTTTCCTGCGTGCCAATTTCCAACTTTGGTGGCGCTGAGGGCCTGCCTAAATTGTACCAAAAAGGGGCAGTGATCAGGGCGAGAAATATAACGATCCCTATAATAATCTTTCCAGCGTTATACATTCTACTCGTCCTCCTCTACTTCCGCAAAAGGTTCACCGCGTAAATCGAGCGTACGGTCATTCTCCCCTTCCATTATCAGGGCATTGGCTACCAGTTCGTGGATCCCGCCAACCGATACATCGGGGGCCCAGTATTCCGTTAATGCGGACAGTGTGGCTCGGTCGATCGCACACATGCATAAAAGGTGATTCACTTTGTGTTTGTCCCTTACGTGCCTAAGTGCGCTCGCTCTAGGGAATGCTCCACGCATACGCATGTCTATGTTCTCGTCATTTCCAAGGCCGGCCCCTCCGCCGCAACAATATGTCTGCTCTCGAATGGTATTTTCAGGCATTTCATAGAAGTTGTTTGTCACGTTGCGGATCACATAACGTGGTTCTTCCAGAAGTCCGGCGGCACGAGCTGGATTACAGGAATCATGGAAGGTCGTCACGTATTTGTTGTTGCGACTTGGATCAAGCTTCAGCTTGCCGTTTTTGATAAGATCCGATGTAAACTCGGTAATATGAACCATCTTTGTCTGTTTGGCGTTTTCGAATTTGGTCCCTGTTATCGGAGATACCGGTTCTTCAAGAAAATCCGCCGGGCCGTTCATAGTTTCCATGTATTGGTGCATGACCCGCCACATGTGGCCACACTCACCACCGATAATCCACTTTACGCCTAGTCTTTTAGCTTCAGCATAGATCTTGGCGTTCAGGCGCTTGATCATCTCGTGGGATGTAAAGAGCCCAAAGTTTCCTCCCTCTGAAGCGTAAGTACTCCATGTGTAATCAAGTCCCAACTCATGGAACAACATCAGGTATCCCATGCATGTATAGGTTCCAGGGTCTGCAAAATAGTCTCCCGAAGGTGTTACGAAAAGGATCTCAGCGCCCTTCTTGTTGATTGGCAGGTTGACCTTGACACCGGTAAGGTCTTCTATGTCATCGACCATAAATTGCCACATGTCCACAAGTCCGTGTGGAGGAATTCCTAAGTGATTGCCTGTCCGAAAGCAGTTGGCCACCGGTTCTATGACCCAGTTGATGTTCAGGCCTACCAAGTTCAGCAACTCTCGACCGATCATAGTGACTTCGGCTGTATCTATCCCGTACGGGCAAAAAACGGAACAGCGTCTGCACTCTGTGCACTGAAAGAAGTAGTAAAACCACTCCTTGAGCACATCCAAAGTAAGTTCTCTGCCTCCTCCAAGGCGACCAAGCATTTTTCCCAGGAGCGTAAAGTCTCGCCTGTAAACGCTCCGGATGAGTTCAGCCCTCAGAACCGGCATGTTTTTAGGATCTCCGGAACCGATAAAAAAATGGCATTTGTCGGCGCATGCTCCACAGCGAACGCAAATGTCCATGAATAGTCGGAAAGAACGATACTTCTCCAGTCTTTCCTTCATTCCCTGCATTATTATTTCCTGCCAGTTTTCAGGCAGTTTCCAGTCTTCATCTGCTGGAGACCACTGTCGAGGGTTTGCCAGGCCAAGCGCCTTGAGGTTTTTTGGCGCGGCTGGATAACTGTAGGTACCATCCCTGAATTGGGTTGGGGTATCCATCCATCCCTTCTCAGGAGGCCTGTTCAGGTCTATATTCATCAAATCTTTAGGTTTTGGTAAATCGTGTAGCTCCATGGTTACTCCTTGTCAACCGGGATGCCGACTTCTTTCATTTTTCCCCTGAATTCATCTTCATATTCTTCGTACGTATGAACTTTCACCGGATAATTCCATGGATTCACATACCTCTCGCTTCTGTTAACATTTGCGAGGTTTCGTGTGGGGCTCAGAAAAACACCACCAGCGTGCATCAACTTGGAGAACGGGAAATAAGCGATCAGGACGCTTACCAGAAAAAGGTGCACATAAAAAATCGGATGAATCCCAGCCGGAGGAACCGGGTGAAAAGTGAACAAACTAATGGCCAGGTTCTTTACACCAAGTAAATCCACCTTGAAATAGTTTCGCATCAGAATGCCTGACACGCCTATTCCCAATATCAGGAAAAGAGCAAAGTAATCAGCGGGTAGCGAAATGTAACGAACTTGGGGCAAAGTTACCCTTCTCAGGAAAAGCAAAGTCACAGCGCCCAAGAAAAGTATGTCCGAGATAAAAACTGTTGGAACCATGATTTGAAAGAAACCATCCACCGAAGTGATGGCATCTACAAACGAAGGAATGGGTTCCATGAAAAATCTCAGGTGTCGCAGTATGATGATGAGGAACGAGTAGTGAAACATGATACCGAAGAGCCACAGCCACTTGGCGGAAGCGTAGGTGATTTTGGGCCCCTCTCGTAATTCAGCCTTCGTGTTTCTAAATAGAGATCGAAACAAAAAGACTTCCAGAAACATTCGGCCGATAACTCCCCATGTGTTGTAGGGAGATTCAAGATTATCGGCTTTGATCCATGGCAGAGACTTTGCCTGCCCACATGTTGTTGGAATACGAAATGGGACTGGTATTCTAGCCCAATCCACAATCCGGTAAACAACCCCGATAATGAAAATGGCCAGCGCGATATACGGAATGATAACTCCAAAAACGGAATCGAGACCTATCGCTCCGACTCCGAACCAGGAGATCGCCGCCAACGCCGCCACAGCAATCAGGGCCGAAACTAAAGAAGCAAATGCGTTCATTCGACCACCTCAATTAACTTAACGCTGTTTTTATCACCGAATAAAGGGCGCTACCATTCGTGAGGCGCCCCGTACTTATTACACGCTCTTTCCAGGATCCGCGATGTTCTGTTCCGTATCTCCATAGCTCGCATCTCGAAGAGTTTCTCGCGGCATTTCATATACATGTCAAAAGCTGTGAGAGCAAGGGAATCAATTCTTGACTCGATTTTCAAGAGTTCCCCAAAACGGTCAGGATCTTTTAGAAACTGTTTTGGAATCCCGTCCCTGATGGACTTCTTCAAAAGGAAAACGAACGCCACAGCATTTGAAGCCGAGAATTGCTGGACAGCTCTAATTCTTACAATGTCATCCAACCTTCTAACCACAACAGGCCCATATTCCTGACTATCTCCTATCACCCAATCAAAAAGAGCCTCTGCCCCTTGAGCTATTGCGGCCCCAACTGGATTTGCAAACTGATCTTTCTGATTTCTCAGGAACGAGCCCGATTCAGGCGGGTAGGTATCAACTGTAAGGTCAATCCAGTGTTTTATTATGGTTCTCTTCTCTTCCAAAAGAACACTTTTCATACTTATTCCTTGCGCTACTTCAACGACTATATCTGATGACCATTGCAACCCTTTTACGATTCTTCCGATAAACGACAGAGACAAAGTCATGATCCATTTCATTCATCATGACCGAAACGCCTTGTCGATAGCTTCACTCTTCTCTGTCATCAGGGCCGAAGTTAAGCCTCTAAGCCAACCATTCACCTAAGTGAAATCCTGTTCGTCTTTGACTCCGGATAGTGTTGGCTACAATTTTAAGTGTTATATTAACACTTGGCTTACAGCCCGGGTCGGGGTTAGCCGTGGTCAAGGTAAGAATTTTAAGGTTCTACGCGTATACTTTTCACGGCCAAATGTCAAGCTTTTTGGCACGTTTTTGAGAGTTCGGCCATCAATTGTCTCTACAATTGACACTCTGTCCATTTGTTCTTGTAGATCCCAAAGAATGCTTTAAGTTATTGTAGGATTTGGGAACGTCTCTGGGGACATGCGCTGTTAGGCATGATAGAGAGAGGAGTGTGCATCATGGTAAAATTCAATGGAATAAACCATCTTGCGATGGTAACTGGGGATATGGACGCCACAATCAGGTACTGGCGTGATCTTCTCGGATTTAGACTGATTGCGGGTCTTGGCGCGCCCGGATATCGACATTATTTTTTTGAGATTTCACCAACCGACCTTATCGCTTTCTTTGAATGGGATGGGGCTCAACCAGCGATAGAGAAGGACCACGGGGCGCCAGTGAAAGGCCCTGTCATATTCGACCATGTTTCGTTTGGGGTTGATGGTCTTAAGGACCTGTGGGAATTACGCGACAAGTTGTCGGCATCTGGATTTTGGGTATCGGAAATGGTGGATCATGGATTCATTTACTCGATTTACTCCTTCGACCCAAACAACATTCCAGTAGAATTCAGCTTCTCCGTAAAAGGGGAACAGATTAGACAATACCCTGCTATGGCGGACAAACGCCCCTCAAACGTGACGATCGAGGGCTCTGAACCACAACTTGGTAAGTGGCCCGACGCGATTCCTTCCAGCCAGGACGATCGGAACATTTTTCCGGGCTCTGGTAGCGAGCTTTTTCATGGCATCAAGGATAAACTTAACGGCTGACCTTTGACAGCAACTTTCCCAAATACGGTTCCACAATCATGACTGCGTCGTTGTCACAAAGTTCATGGCAACAGAAACACGATATGCAGACTCGAGTGTCAATCTTCATCATGCCATTTTTGCTCTTGATCGCCCCCGGAGGGCAATGATTCATACAAATTCCACAGCTCTTGCAGATTGACGCGTCGATCGCAGGCTTAGTGATAACATGATTTTCGAGAAACCTCCTGAAAGGGTTCCAGTAAGAGAGATTCCAAGACATAGTCATAGACTTGGGCCGTTCAAAATCAGTGATTGGAAATCCACCCAACTCGTCCCCCACAACAGCGATCCCCTCCGGATCGGCGACACCAAGTCCAAGATCACTCCCGACAACGCAGGTTTTAACAAGATCTACTGGGAAATCTAGAAGAGACGCTATCACTGAATCGAGAGCAACTGCGTCCTGTCCCGCCGCCACTATACCAATGCGCCTAGGTTTACCGCTATTTGGACCATTCCCCTCCATCCCAAAGACACCATCAACTATCGAAACCACAGGACTTATCTGCTCGTAAATCTGAACCAGAACTGTAGCAAAACTATCAATATTTTTCCCCGCGCGTAAGTGCCAGGATGCCTTGTCCGTCCCTATGACGGTTCCAAACAAGTTTTTTACAGCTAGAGTCAAGCCCATCTGAGAATGAGTCTTAATTTTTGGAAGGTTGACAACCTTGTCAAATTCAAACACCTCTTCGGCGAGTTCCAGCCTTCTGAACAATCTGCTGTTCAGGCAATCTAAGCTCCGTTTCCGTATAAAAGGACATGGTTTAACATTAAGTCTTTTCATAAAGTTGTCGTATCCGGACTTGGATAGGACCCGGGCAAGGTTTCCCAGAGGAGGGCTGTCGCCCAGAGACAGTTGGGCTCCATGGTCGACCAACAACTCTGCAACAGCTTCAACAAAGGTGGGATGAGTAACGATAGCCTGACCAGGATTTGAAGACCTCAGCAAATTGGGCTTCAAAAGAACTTTGTCCGATCGATTGATCATAGACTTTAGGCCGCCTAAATCTTCCATGCAATTGTTTACAATCTCCTTTAAGCCGGCCAATTCATATTCTGAAGATTTCCTGACGCTCACCAACGACTTCATCTTAATCCTCAATTATTTTGATCTTCCTTTTTCTCCTGATTTTGATCTCCGATGATCAGGATAGTGGAATTATGAACCCTTTTCAATCTTCTCTTATTTTATCCGTGATTTCAGCTTGACCTGGCAATCGATATCATTATAATAGTTACAATAGGTCTGGAGTTTCTTGGAAACCCGGAACATTACAATGTGAATCAAAATCCGCTTGGATCCATGTGACCGGGACGGAAGGAACGATGATTAGCGCTTTACACCTTCCTTCGGGAAGGTTTTTTTTTGGCTGGGTCAAGGCTCAATGGAAATAATAACATCGGTCGAAGAAATGAGCGAGTGGAGCAGGGAGTGCGCTCTGAATCTCAAGTCGCTCGGCTTGGTTCCCACCATGGGATATTTACACGAAGGACATCTAAGTCTTGTTAGGAAGGCCATATCAGAAAATGATCGTGTCGTCGCAAGTATCTTCGTAAACCCCACCCAATTTGGGAGAAACGAGGACTTCGGTGTTTATCCCCGTGACCCGGGCGGCGATTGCGCCAAGTTGGAGGCATCTGGTGTCGATGCGCTCTTCACACCCGACGCAGAGACAATGTATGGCGCCGGTTACGAAACATTTGTAGAGGTTCAACATCTATCTCTTCCCTTGTGTGGACAGACCAGACCCGACCATTTCAGAGGAGTAGCCACTGTTGTGCTCAAGCTCTTCAATATTATAGAACCGACCAGGGCCTATTTTGGTTGTAAAGACTATCAACAACTCCAAGTCATAAAGAAAATGGTCAGGGACCTTAATGTCAGGACAGAAGTGATAGGATGTCCAACCGTTCGTGAGCCTGATGGACTTGCGATGAGTTCCAGGAATTCATATCTGTCTCCGTCTCAAAGAAAACGGGCTGTTTGCCTTTATGAGGGCCTCAGAAAAGCCCAGGCACTCTTTATGACTCATGAAACCGACGTAGAGAAATACATCAGAGTTATAGCGGAGACCATTTCCATCGAATCTGGAACCAATCCGGAATACATTAGGCTGGTTGATCCGGACACATTAAGGGATCTCTCCGCCGTGCACGGGCCGGCCTTGGCTATCTTGGCCGTTAGGATCGGACAAACCCGGCTAATAGACAATGCTCTGATGAGTTGAATTTGCAGCTTGCACGGCCTTAGAACAGTTCAGCGGAGATTCGTATTTAATTAAACGATATAGGATTCCCCAGATCTAGCTAATCCAGGAGCTTTATCATGCAAAGGACCATGCTGAAGTCAAAAATACACAGAGTTAAGGTTACCGGCGCCTGCGTTGATTACGAGGGGAGCGTGACGATAGATTCAAAGCTCCTAGAGGCTTCGGACATCCTCGAATATGAGCAGGTTCACATCTATAATGTTTCCAATGGGGAACGGTTTGCAACATACGTAATCGAAGGGGAACCGAATTCAGGTGTGATCTGCCTTAACGGCGCGGCGGCCCGAAAAGTTTCAGTAAATGATCTGGTGATTATATGTTCTTACGTGATTCTGGATGATGCGAAGTGCAAAAACCACAAGTCAAAGAATGTGTTCGTGGACTTGGAGAACCGAATAGAGCGAATTCACTGATCTGTGAAGCTACTTTAGCGTCACTTCGTTGGCGCAACCCTACAATGCCCGTCTTCTATCAGTAGTTTTTGGCTTGTTTTCCTCAACTTGTTGCGTCCCAGAGGACCCAGCCATCACCAGTTCCTTTTTCTCGAATCCACGCTGAAAAACTATCTTCCCTTGGTCATTGTAGAGAAGAATCGAGACTCTAGCCAGTCCGGATCCCGGACGGACGTCCCCATAAGGCAACTCTACCCTCGAATTGTTCTTGAATGATATCGATTCCCCCTCTCGGAAATCTGAGGGTAAATCCCCTTCACCGAGGCGAGTTTTGTCCGGGTAAACATAAATTCTGTTCTCGCCTTTCTTGTCCTGCATCTCCACGAAAACAAACAGATATCCAGAAAAAACTATCTCTGGATGGTCCCGTATGAGCCTAAAATTAAGAGTCCCGTTGCCGTGCCCTGACGGTTTGACAGTCACATCCTGGGCGTTGAAGTTAACTATTGTAACTGGTGATGTTTCGGTTTGGGGGGAAAGGGTTGATTGCGCGCGCCCGGTTGAACTAGCGTCAGTAAATGAACCACTCCTTTGCGTCGATGCGGATCCGGGAGTTAAACTAGGGGTTTGATGTGTATGCAAACTTGAAGACAGATCGCCTTCCAGTTTTTCAGTCGACTGCATGGACAAAGCTGACCTGTCCGTTCTGGCTTCGTCCTCAGAATAGTTGCGTTGATCAGAAACGGTTTCCTTCCGCGCGGTCCCGAACGCAGCCGCGTTCGAATAGCCCGAGGGTGACGAGGACAAATCAGGCTGTCCTTGATCTTGTTGAGAATATTGAGAGGAAACCCTTGAAGTCTGGCCATTATAGACGGACGTCTCCATGAAGAACTGTCCCCAGACAATTCTGCCTACGGAGTAAGCTCCTAATAGCGACAGGCAGACTATAATTAAGCCCCCGATCATTCCGATACGAAATTTTCTCGGACTCAGATCATATTGCAATGCCCCACGTCGCTCGTTCATAACTACCACCTGAAACCCTCGATTCGCAGGGGACTTATGAATCGGAATGAGAGGCATGTCTTTAGGGGAGTTATTCCAGTTGCGATTGGTCTTACCCCCCCCTATTCTCTCCAGGAACCAGGACCACAGATTTAAAACTTTTCTCACGGCAGGTATCTCCTTTATAGGATTAAACCAACTCAATGATAATCTTGTCATGTTTCCTCGTATTCATCGTCTTCGTAATTAGTGTGGTTAATTAATAATTTGATTTATATAATACCAATAAAACTATGTTATAAATCATATATTTTTTTTAAACTGTCAAGGTTCTTTTTTGAGTCATTAATTAAACACCCGTTCAAACGTTTCATCCACCCATCTTAATGAATGGTCCAAATTGAAAGCGGATTCAATTTCTTCTCTAGACAAAATCTCCATCACCTCCGGATCCGCAAACAGCGCGTCTTTGAACTTCAGACCAGTTTCCCAGGCCTTCATTGCGTTCCTTTGTGTGAGCAAGTAGGATCGTTCTCTCGTAAGGCCCTTATCCACAAGTTTTATTAGAATGGATTCGGAAAAAATCAAGCCTCTGCTGGACTCGAGGTTTTGCGTCATACGATCTTCAAATATTCTCATATTTCTGATGACGGCCGTCATCCTGTCCAGCATGAAATCGACCAGAATAGTCGCATCAGGGCCAATAATCCGTTCCACTGAAGAATGGGATATATCTCTCTCGTGCCATAGGGGCATATTCTCCATCGCAGAGAAAGCATAACCCCTTACCACCCTGGCAAGCCCGCAAAGATTCTCCGTTAAAACGGGATTTCTTTTATGTGGCATGGCGGATGACCCTTTCTGGCCGGGGTGAAAGAATTCCTCAACTTCACTAACTTCCGATCTTTGGAGATGCCTGATCTCCATGGCGATTTTTTCTATGCTGGTGGCAATAAGAGCCAGCACAGTAAAATATTCGGCATGACGATCCCTTTGTATCACCTGATTGGATACGGGCGCTGGTCTCAACCCTATTTTCTCTAGAATTTCCGATTCCATCTTGGGGTCCAGATGGGCATAAGTTCCAACAGCGCCGGATATCTTGCCTACCGATATGGTTTCAAGAGCGGCATCCCATCGTTTGAGATTGCGAGACATTTCCGAATAGAATATGGCCAGTTTCAATCCGAATGTCGTGGGTTCCGCATGGATTCCATGTGATCTTCCCACCACAGGAACATTCTTCGTCTCGAATGCACGGTCTCTTAAGGCTGCCATAAGTTCGAGTACGCCCTTTCTTATAAGGACGCCCGCCTCTTTCATCAGTAGAGAAAGAGCCGTATCGACTACATCATATGAAGTCAGCCCTCTATGAACAAACCTGGAATCTTCTCCCACGAATTCCGCAACAGATGTTGTGAAAGCTATGACATCGTGGCGGGTGGTTTTTTCGATTTCATTTATACGATCGACGTCAAAAGAACTCTTTTCGCGAATTCGAGCCATACTATCATCTGGAATCACTCCCCTCCTCGTCCATGCTTCGCACACCGCCAATTCAATTTTTAGCCACGCTGAAAAACGATTTTCCTGCTTCCAAATGTCTTCCATCTGCTTACGCGAGTAACGATTTATCAAAATATTCTTCCTTTCTTGATTTGTTTGTAAATTATGATTTCAAATGCAAAATCCTATTAGTGTAGCGCTGATTTTATTCATTTGTCCTGATGAGTTTTTTTTGTCTCATGTTGCGCTTCAGCATCGGAGTTATTATTTACTGAGTATGTTATACTTTGTTGGGAGGAGACCACATCAATGGCATCATCGAGTGGAAGAAGAGTTCAGAAAGCTAGTCAGGTAATTCGAGAACTCGAACGGGTAACCCCTTACATGGTCGAAGGACTTTACGGCAACTTTCTGAGAAGGTTCATGGATTGTGAAAGGTCACGCTGGACCAATGATCTCTCGATATACTTGGGAAATTTTGACCCTGATTGCAAGGAATTCGGCGACGAGGTTGCGGATATACTCTGGGAACGTTTTGAAAGAAAAATCTCATGTTAGCCGCAGAGGCTTGATCCACGGGCCGTGTCGATCTTTTCCCCGCTAATTTATACTTTCAGAAAAAGGGGCGAGAGGCTAACGTCTCTTCGCCCCCGAAATTCCAAATAACAGCATTCTACTTCTCAGGATTGTGTGGCTTCCGCCGGCGGGGCGCTCACACATTTTCCTTTAGTGGGCAACATGATGTTTCTGCCGGAGGATTTCGCCCATGCTATCGCTACGGTCCTGTATCCCAAGTGGGCAAATTTTGAAAACGGCAGATAAAGGAGCAAGCTTAAAACAAAAACAAGATGAATGGCGTATAGCACGTAAGCCGCGCCAACCCCGCCGCCCCACCTTATCAATTCCGTCAACAAACCGGTTACCCCGGTTGCGCAAATGATAAGGAGAAAGAACCAATCGAAATAGGAGCTTCCACCGGCCTGGGCAGGTACCTGCAACCTTCGTAAAAACATGATCCCCAAGCCCACCACAAAGGCAATAGCGCTCACGTTTCCAAGGATTTTAATCGGCACAGTTCCAGGTCCGTTCTGCGACGGAGGAAGCAGTCCGAGTATGTCTACATTGAAGGCCACGATAGCAGTAGTGATTAACAGTCCAATCATTCCCCAAAACGCAAGTAAGTGGGCTGAATACCGAATGTTGTTCGCCTCGCACTCTTTAAAGCTCGAGTGAGGAAGTATTTCGGATAGGGCTTCCAGGAGACTCGGAATGAAACCTTTTCTAGCCTTTCCAACCGGTATTGGATTATTGGTTTCAAGGTTGTTCCAATAGGATTTCAGGCTCATAACCAATGAAACAACTGCAAATAATAGCGCAACAGTGAATATGACCTGCAACACCGGCAGCCATATAAAGCCATCCTTTGGGGACAGGTGGTGAGCTGAATACTTTACCGGCCCGGCGGGCACATCGAAACCGCTGATCAAAAGTATGAACAGTACCACTATCGCCGGAATTCCTAGAGCTAGGACAAACATCGACGACTCACCAACGAGCTTTCCGAAAAAGGACGGCCACGAGTTGTTCTGAATGACCATCTTTCTTGCCGCTTTGAGAACATCACCTGGGTTGGCGCCCCTCGGACACATTGTCGAACAGTCATTACACTGATGACACAACCAAATATCCGGGTCGTTCAGTAGCTTGTCTTTCTGGCCCCACTGAGCCCAGACCATTTCTTTCCTCGGGAAAGGATTGTTGTCTGGCGCCAATTTGCAGGCAACCGAACAAGTCGCGCACTGATAGCACTTCTTGAGATCATCTCCGCCTGCGGCTATAAGATCCTTTGTAAACTGAAGATCAGGTTCAGTGACTATGTCTCTCGCCATGATGAACCTCCTTAGAAACCTTTGTATGGATTCGGGTCAAATTCAGAAAGTCTTTCCATAAAATCATCGACCAACTTTGGAATCGTAGCGTACTCGTCAATGGCTAACTGATGGACCCGGATGCGGTCTGACTCCAAGACCAGTCTCTGAAGCGTCTCACTTATTTTTTCCATACGATATTGAGCCAATTCACTGCCTTTAACAAAGTGACACTGATAATCATCACCGTATTTACATCCAATAAGCAGTATCCCATCAATACCCTTGGAAAGAGCGTCCGCTATCCATACCATGTTTATATTGCCCAAACATCGAAGCGGTATGAATCTGACATGAGGGCTATAATTGAGCCTCTGGATACCTGCCATGTCGACAGCCGGCAGAGCGTCATTTTCGCAAATAA
Source organism: uncultured Desulfomonile sp. (assembly GCA_903952205.1). Lineage (GTDB taxonomy): Bacteria > Desulfobacterota > Desulfomonilia > Desulfomonilales > Desulfomonilaceae > CAJBEZ01. Next base: position 47,945 of record CAJBEZ010000063.1, read on the forward strand.
AGACCACCACTCTGGGTTTTTCGGCATACTCGTCCGGAACCTCGATAGCCTTTACCATTGACCCAATCATGTCTACTGAATGATCCCTGAAGGATATGATTCTCTCAGGGCAGGATCCCATGCATATAGCGCAACGCCTGCAACGTGATGGATTTGGCAAAGGTGTGCCATCCGGCTTCTCGTCGTACGCTCCAAAGGGGCATTCCTCTGTGCACCGTTTACACTGTGTGCATCTCTGTGTGAAAATGTGAGGAAACGATTCGTCGCCTGCTCTGGGATGAACGGCCTTTCCCTCGGACACCAGCTCTGCGCACTGAATAGCCTTCAGCGCCGCTCCCATACCGTCCATCTCACAACTCAGGATATCCATTGGGCCACGTACACACCCAGCGGTGTATATGCCTGTACGTTGAGTTTCGTAAGGGAAACAGATGAAATGGGAGTCATTAAACCCGTATGGATTTTCCGGCAGAAACGGGCCTTGCCGATATTTCAGATTCAATATGGACGAATCTTTTGTAAGAGGAACCATGCCGGTAGAGAGTACTACGAGGTCAGCATTCAGCTCAATATCTTCACCAAGAAGAGTGTCTTTCAGCCTTACTGTGAGGGCAGATCCTCCGTTGCTAACGCCAACAGGAGTTCCCTTGGACATAAAAACTCCGGGATCGTCTTGCAGTGACCTGTAAAATTTCTCATACTGTCCAGGCGCTCTCATGTTTTCATAAAAGATGTAGGCTTTTCCATTCGGGTTGGTCTTCCTCAGATAATGCGCCTGCTTGAGAGCTACAAGCGATCCGACGGCCGAGTTGTATAACCAGGGATGTGCAATCTGATCATCCACGACTTCAATAAATGCAACCGTATTCACTTCCCGTCCGTCTGACGGTCGCGCCAGTTTCCCCTTAGAAGCAAGTTCTTCCATCTGAACATTTGTGATGATGTCTGGATGTGAACCGTAGCCGAATTTCTCCAAACCTGGGGGATCTTCCGGTCGCCATCCAGCCGCCAATACAACTGCGCCCACTGAGACTTTCTCATGTTCAAAATCCAGAGTCTCCGGTATAGGCGGCAACTTAGCGGCTTCCTCATGAGAAGTCTGCGCCGGTTCAGGTTCTTCGCCACCTTGGTTTGCTTTTGCCTTTTTTTCCGCCAACCACCTGTTCTGAATGGCGTCCAACTCCTCGATCCAAGATCCGTCGGGCCTTATGATTACTTCGAACATGCCTGGAGCGCCTGAAATGCTAAAGACCCTAGACCCCAGGAATACCCTGATCTTGTCATTTGCGCCGACCGCCTTAATTTTTTCCTCCACTGGCGGGTCAACAAGCTCGTCGTAGGGGAATCTCCCTGTGAAAACCTTTGAAAACTTGTTCAGCCATCCTCCGAGCTTCAGTTCCTTTTCGACGAGATACACCTGATAACCCGCTTCAGCAGCCCCTAGAGCCGCAGTCAGGCCCGTAACTCCCCCGCCGATTACAAGGATGCCTTTCTCGTTGGGATCTGTGAAGGGCGGTCGTTCTTCATACTTACCCGTTTTGGTAAGCCCTATCCTCATATAATCTTCGGCGAGCATCTGCGTGTCTTCGTCATTTGCCGGATGACACCAGACCACATGCTCTCTAAGATTCACTCTCTCAGTGATGATATTTTCAAATGTGAATTCTTGCTGAAAAACTCTTGGTGAAGCCCCTGCAATGACCACCGCCGTCAGGTTTTCCGTAACTATATCGTTCCTTATTATGGCGAGTTTCTCCGGGTCGCTCCAGTAAGCTTCTGCACGACAAACCACAGCATGAAATTCTGAAGTGGCTACTGAGGAGAGTGCGTCAATGTCCAGGGCTTCGCCGATTCCATAGCCTGTGTCAATATATACTCCGATTTTGTGATCCATCGACTTACCTCCCCACCGTGTCCTGAAGGGCCTTCAAGGCAGCCCCCGTCGAATCTTGCAGACATGTTCCGACATCCATTGGGCGCTTGGTGACGCCTGCAGCGTGAATTCCCGTGTCCGAAATTACAAAGCCATAATCATCGTACTGAATTCCTTGAGCCGGGACTTTTTCAAGGCTCGTAGTCGGCTGCATACCGGTTGCCAGAACTACCATGTCGAAGGTGCTCCTGATCCTGGAACCAGAGAGGATATCTTCTCCTTCGACTATGACGTCCCTAGTGACCGGATCTTCATATATGTTTACGATCTTGCCCTTGGTGAGGCGAATCTTATCGTCATTGCGAACCCTGTCGAAGAAATATTCGAAGCGTCCGTAAGCGCGAAGATCTATATAAAAAATGTGCGCCTCTGCGTCCGGATTGTAATCCCTAAGATATGTGGCCTGCTTCAAGGAGGCCAGGCAACAAATGGACGAACAGTAGGGCAAGTGATTTTCGTCTCTGGATCCCGCGCACTGAACAAAGGCAAGATTATAAACCTTCTTCCCATCAGAAGGCCTTACAATTTGCCCTCCTGTTGGACCGTTCGGCGATGCGAGTCTTTCCATCATTACGTTGGTGATAACGTTAGGGTATTTTCCAAATCCAAGCGTATCAAGTTTCGTGGCGTCATAGGGGACCCATCCGGTAGCCCAGACTATTGACGATACCTGTACCGTCAAAGACTCAGGCTTAGCATCAAGATCCAGTCTTATACCTTTTGCCTGAAGCGATTCAACGAAGGCGCCAAAATCCTGCGATACCTTGGCCTTCCTGAGGGCATCCGCGTCAGCCACGAGGTTCATCGGATAGGCCATCTCGTAAGGCAGGTAGATAGCCTTGGTCATGTCCATTCCGTAATTGAACTCGTTAGGAATCGACGCCGGACAGTCTTCAACACACTTGGATGTCCCTGAATGGTCCTCTACATATCGCGGCGTAATTTTTATGGTAGCGGTGTATGCGCCAGGCGCGCCTGAAATATTTTCAACATTGGCTAGCGTGTATACTGTAATATCGGGGTTTCTCTTGATCCGCTTGAAATTGATTTCAAGGCCGCAGGTTGGAGGACAAAGTTTCGGGAAATACTTGTTCATCCGGGCTACTCGCCCCCCGAGATAAGGTAACTTTTCGACAAGAATTACCTTACATCCTGCCTCCGCTGCTTCCACCGCAGCCGTGATTCCACTTATACCTCCCCCTACGACCAATACGGTCTTTTCTCCAGCCATGCTTCCTCCCAAAAAAGATTCTGAGGGGACATGGTGTCCCCTCAGCAAGCTTCCTCTTTAATTCTAGGGATTCCGGAAGCGAATACGCTTCCGGAATTTCTAAGGTAAGTTAAGAGGTTAGTTGACGATGGAGAGAACCGGCACCTTTTTCATTTCCCATGCGCCATCCTTGTAAGTGGCGTTGACGAAGACTTTCCAGTTAGCTTCGTCAATGGCTGGGAAATCGTTCCTGAAGTAGTAGCCCGGCCAACGGGTCTCTTCACGGAACAGGATGGTCCTTACGTGAACTTCGGCCTGATACATTCTCTGAATGTTCTCATGGCAGCGCATAAGTTCATGCAGATCCTCGGCCGCCAGTTTCGCTGAGTCTTCCTTCAACCAGTTCAAAAGCTCAAGGGCTCTTTCGAGTTTGGCTTTGTTGGTTTTGAAGCCTGAGGTCACCCCTGCGGCGTATTCATCCATTATTTTCTGCAAACGGAACATGAACATTTTCGGTTTCATGAACTCGTGGTTGATGTTAGGATCACTTGACTTACCGCCAAATTCAACAAACAGATCCAAGGGGGTGAGAATCTTTTTCTTCATAGCTTCAACATTGGCAGCGTCTACCTTCGGCTGAGTGTTGTTTTCAACCACGAAACGAACCATAGCCTTACCAGCCGCACGACCTTCAGCATGTGAACCTGAGGAGAACTTATGGCTGGATGCGCCGGAAGCGTCGCCCGCGCAGAATAGACCCTTTACTGTGGACATATACTCATAGCCCCAGAAGTACTCTTTTGGAGCAAGGTCTTTGGGTCCGCTTACCCATGCGCCGGATGCGCCGGAATGTGAACCAATGAAATACGGCTCAGAAGCTGCGATCTCGGAGGATTTTTCTTCAGGCTGAACATTGGTTCCGGCCCACAGAATGGCCTGGGAAATCGTCATATCCAGGAAGTCTTCCCAAGCTTCCGCCTCAAGTTCTTTCATTTTCTTCTTGTAAGCTTTTGGGTCGTCCTTAAGGGCGTTAGCTATCTTTTGGATAGCCTCTTCCGTCCTCATGTAGATCGGGCCCTTGCCTTCAAACTCATCGAGCATGCCCAGGTAGTTACGGAGGTTAGCAGGGATAGGCTTAACTTTTCCGTATTCGCCCCATTTGGCAAGCTCGTCTTTGCGCTCAACCATGTACTCACCGCCAAACGCGTTGGTGGCTCTGGATTTGAACAGAAGGAACCACGCTCCAACTGGTCCGTATCCATCCTTGAAACGAACGGGGATGAAACGCACTTCCTGGCAGGTCTGCTCGGCGCCGGCGATCAGGGTAAAATAAAGGCTCGATCCTGAGTTCCATGGTGGATACCAGGCTCGACCTAGACCTTCACCGGTGCTTCTCGGTTTGAAAACGTGAACAGCGCCACCCATTGCGGCCAAGACTGATTTAGCCTTAAAAACATAGAATTTATTTTCACGGGTGCTGAATCCAACTGCGCCGGCGACTCTATCGCCATCCATCAACGGATCAGTGATGAAAACGCGTTCGAAGTACTCATGGCCATACTTGGCCAGAGCGTTCTTCGCTGCTTCGGCCACGATAACTTTGTAGGATTCGCCGTTGATCATGAGCTGCCAGCGGCCTTCATGAACATATTTGCCTTCTGCGTCCAGCCAGATGGGGAGTCCCCATTTTTCAAATAGATGCACGGATGAATCCACGTGCCGAGCGATATCATAAACGAGGTCTTCACGGGCGATGCCCATAAGGTCGTTACGGACGTAACGAACATAATCTTCAACGGTGTTGGCGCCGCTGTTGATATCAACGTACTGGTTGATGGCGGACAAACCCATGGCGACGGCGCCGGATCGATCCATAGCGGCTTTGTCAACCAAAGTGACTTTCAAACCATTTTTCGAGGCCCAGTAAGCGGCTTCAACTGCGGCTCCGCATGCCGCCATACCACCACCACAAAGGAGAATGTCCGTGGTTACTTCTACATTTTCAAAATTGGCCATTATTAGCTTCCTCCTAAGGAATTACTTCTTTAACGTGGGTAGTTCTTTTAGCTTCAGAGCATCCGGCTCGTTGTACAGGCACTGGCTGGCTAGGTCTGTGGTAACTTCACCGTAACCACCATCAGGAACGGCTGTTCCTTCCTGAGTCTTACGGATCGGGAATTTAAACCTTTTGAGCATGCCATTACGGAACTTAACAGTCCACATAATGTCTTCCGAACCTCTTAGCGGAACACAGGAAGCGCCCATGGGCACGAAGTCAGCGTATCCACGCACATCTATCGCCTGCTGGGGGCAGATCTTGACACAATTGTAGCATTCCCAGCACATTTCAGGCGCGCGGTTCCACGCTTTCATTGTCTCTTTGTTAAGAACCATCAAATCATTCGGGCAGATGTACATACAAGCGGTCTTATCCTGACCCTTGCACCCATCGCATTTTTCTAAAATCACGAAACTTGGCATGAATTATCCTCCTGGTGTGATAAATCTCTTTGAAATCTTGTCAACTTGAATTTAGCGTCTCTAGTTTGAACTCAAACGAATAGACGTGCTCCTCCTTTCTCAAGGTAGTCATCCATTCCTGGAAGATTCCTTCCTGATGTCAAAAGCTTGTTGTCCCCAAGACCCCTTTACCACCAATCACGATAGGACCGATTTCCGAGCATAGGTGTCGGAACAAGCGGCCACCGCATTATGTTTAGTCTCTGAGAAAAATCTGACTTGTGTAAACCTTCCGAGAAAAAGTTTTACCATTTCAACTCGACGTGGATCTTGTTAGCGCTGAAAAAAATGAGATATCAAGCTAGGCAATGGATAGCCTAAGCAATATTGAATACTGGATTGAATCAAATCCATTGTAGTTTGTCAAGAGAATTTTTGGAGCAAGTTTTCCAAAAGTCCGCAAAAAAACAATCGCTTATTTTCCTTGAGAGCTTAAGCTATATATATTATTATGATGAATTTACGATTCGTCACCATGAAAGGAGAATCTCACATGGGGACTATCCTGAGAAATTCTCCCTGCCCCTGCGGTAGTGGGAAAAAATTCAAAAACTGTTGCCTTGAGAAACAGTTCCCCAGTGACACACAACAAACATCAGACGATGGCCCTCAGGAAAAAATGGCCTTAGCCTATAAGGCCATGTCTGAAAAGCGATGGCATGACGCCCTAACCATCTTTGAAGAATGTCTGGAAGATCAATCGGACTCAGCCCAAATTATAGGGGCCATGGCGAGCTGCTACGAGGGGGAAGAAGACTTCTTAAGAGCTTCAGAATTTTACGAAAAGGCGCTTGCCGTCTCAAAACATTCCGAAACAGCTCAAATACTTTACAGGTTGGGGGTTTCCAGAGCCTGCTCCGGACGTATAGAAAAATCCATAGAAGCATTTGAAAAGGCCAAGGAGGCGTTTCACGCGCCGCAGGAAAGAGAAGTCATTGAGAAGATCCTGGAGGAACTCTCTCAAATAAAGTCGGGAGACAAACCACTCTATTCGTTTCTATCCCAGGTCCAGTTGCAAAGAGCTTTCTCCGATTTCGATGATGAAGATTATGAAAACGCTGCCATAAGGCTCGAAAAGATTTCCTCTATGGATCCAAATAATTCGGCCATTTATTATAACCTGGGTGTGGCATACGCTTTTCTGAAAAGGGACGATGCAGCTTTGGCGTCTTTTGAAAAGACCATAGCACTTGACCCAGAGTATGTGACCGCTTATTACAACCTGGGTCAGATCTATCTGATCACCAAACGGGATTTCTCTAGGGCTCTGAATTATTTCGACAGGGCTGTTTCCTTCAGGGACAACTATATAGGAGCCCATCATCAGAAGGGTGTCGCCTATGAATTGTTGGGAGATACCGAAAAGGCCATTCAATGCTGGAATAAAACTCTGGAACTCGATCCCGGCAACAAGCAGGCGCTTGAAAACCTTCAACGGGTACAGAACAAACCGAGTTAACCACCAACCTAGGAAAGGACCTCAAATGAAATTTCGAACTGGATCTCCTGAAGAGCAAGAAAAGTTCATGACATGGGACGACACCTTCCGCTTCAGGTGTTATCAAGGAATAGACTGTTTCAATTCATGTTGCAGGGACGTTACCATTTTCCTGGATTCACTGGACGTTATAAGGTTGCGCAAGGCCCTAAACATTTCATCAACGGATTTTCTGGAAACTTACACTCACAGGGTGTTGTCTCAAAAAAGCGGGTTGCCCGCCGTCATTCTTAAAATGAACCAGGATGATATAAAACAGTGCCCCTTTGTAAATGAGAAAGGTTGCGCTGTCTACGAGAGTAGACCATATTCATGTCGTCTGTATCCTCTAGACACTGAACAGGGCGTAGAATATTCATTTATAGTGAAAGAGGACACCTGTCATGGTCTCAAGGAAACTCGCGAGTTGACGGTAGAAGAGTGGCGAAGGGACCAGGGCCTACGCGATTACGATGATATAGATCATAATCTTAAAGACGTTATGCACGCTGATGAAATATGGGAAGAGAAGATAGAAAATCCTCGCATGCAGGATATGATTCTCATGGCTCTTTATGATGTCGACCGCTTCAGGGAGTTCGTGTTCAATTCTACCTTTTTTGAAAAATTCAAGGTCGATGACGACATCATTGAAAAAATTCGAGATGATGACGTCTCAATGCTCTATTTTGCTTCCCAGTGGCTCCGATTCGCCTTGTTCGGTAAGAAGGGATTCCTCAAGATCGATAGGGATTTTCTTGAAAAAAAGAAAATAGAAGTTTTGAGCAAAGGGAAACAGGAAAAATGAAATTTATTGGCGTTTTCCTCGCGTTATTAATAGCTGTTTTTCTCTTCCAACCCTTGCATGTTTTTGCTGATTCCACCGATCAACATATAAAAAACCTCAAGAGCGATGATCCGGAGGTAAGGGCAAAGGCCGCTTTTGAGTTGGGTTGCTCCTGAAGCAAACCAGCGAGGGCGGTTCCGTCTCTCATTGAAGCTCTGACAGATTCATCGCCTAGAGTACGTAGCGCTTCGGCTGAGGCGCTGGGGTTCTTTCCAAAACATAGCGATGAGGTCAAAAAAGCCCTGATCGCCACATTGAAAGATCCGGAAGCGGACCCCAGGAGATCCGCTATATTGGCTTTGGGTCGTGTCGGTGAACAGGATTCTTCGATTGAAGAACTTATTAGAATCCGGATGAATGATCCGGATGACCAAACACGAATCAACGCCACAATATCCATGACGCTTCTAGGGAAAGGGGACGATGACGTAATCCCGATCCTCGCCAAATCCTTGTCGAACTCCAATGAGTCGGTTGCCAAAGGAGCAAGCAAGGCGCTTTCCATTATCGGCGAGAAAAAACCTGGCTTGGTCATACCAGTTCTGCTTGAGGCTTTAAACGCCGCAACACCTGTGGCCGCAGTTCATGCTCTCCCCGCATTGAAAAAGCTCAAAAAGGAGGCTGCGGCGGCGCTGCCCAAGATTGTTGAAATGTATGACAAGTCTGATACAGAAACTAAATTAGACATTCTGGACGCTGTCGCAGTAATAGACGAATCAGGAGATTATGCGATTCCGATATGCCTGAAAGCGCTTAAGGAAGAAAATCCCCTGGACAGAAGGGAGGCCTTGATATCTTTGATGCGTTTCCGAGCTGGGGCATCCACCTTTTTCGACGCAGTCGTTGAAGAGCTTGAAGATAAAGACGTTGAAAACAGAGTGCTCGCTCTGGGGATCCTTAGAGGAAGTGGCGCATCCCTGACCAAGGTGGCTCCCCAAGTTGCCAGGATGGTTGACGATTCGGACATGAGAGTCAAGAATTCGGCGATCGCCACTTTGGGATCAATGAACCCGCCCTCCATTATAATCTTGGATGCTTTGCGACGAGCGCTTAAAGATAAGGATTATAGAACCAGGATTGCGGCTGTAAATGCTCTTCGTACTTTGGGGGCGTCTGATCCCGAGCAGATTACTCCTGTTTTACAAGATGCTCTGGAATCCGAATCATATGACCCCGTAAAAAGAATATTGACTGCCACAATAGAGAACCTCAAGAAAAACAATTCATCCGCCAATTGACATTGGAACGTTTTGACTCGCTTCTGAGTAAGACGCTCCATGCAGTCTTTGGCGGATTCTTAGCGGTCCTGAAGATCTTGTCTCTCTGGCTTGATTCCTCAAATGTCGAGTTCGTGAACCTCCTGAGATCTTTCCTTAATAAAGACAAATCTCTTGCGCACGTCTTTACCCATTAATGTGTCAAAAATCCGGTGAGTCTTCATCTCGTCGTCGACAGTGACTCTCAGTATGCTTCTACTTGATGGATCCATTGTTGTTGATTTGAGGGTTGGAGCGTCCATCTCTCCCAATCCTTTAAATCTTTGAATCTCAACATCTTTAATATTTCGACGTTTCAACAGAGCTTCTTTTTCTTTGTCTGTAAAAACGTATTTCACCCGGCTGTTCTTTCCCGAACCAATTCTAATCCTGTAAAGTGGCGGCAATGCGAGGTACAGGTGCCCTTTGTGAACCAGATCCGGAAGGAAACGATAGAAAAAAGCCAGCAACAAAGTGGAAATATGGTGTCCGTCGACATCGGCGTCAGTGTTAATAATGATCTTGCCATAACGAAGTTTCGAATAATCAAAGTTCTTGCCTATTCCAGTCCCAACACTTTGGATCAAGCTTGTAATTTCCCTGTTGTTCCTGAGCTTTTCAAGTGAAGCCTGTTCGACATTCAGAATTTTACCTCTGATCGGTAAAATTGCCTGAAAACGTCTATCTCTAGCCTGCTTTGAAGATCCGCCGGCGCTGTCTCCTTCAACTATAAACAGCTCCGTTTTGTCTCGCGAATTCAAAGAGCAGTCCGCGAGTTTCCCCGGGAGAGCAAGTCTTGTGGTAGCGGCTTTACGGGTAACCTCGTCCCTTGCGGCCCTGGAGGCAAGTCTCGCCTGAGCGGAAAGAAGCACTCTGGACGATATGGCCTGGGCCTGGGAGGGATTTTGATGAAGCCATGTCTCAAAAGCGGCTCTCAGGGCAGGCTCAATGTGTTGAGCTTCAAGACTGTTAAGCCTGTCCTTGGTTTGTCCCTGAAATTCAAGATTGCCATTGAGATAGACAGATAGAATAGCGAAAAGACCTTCTTTGATATCTTCCGCCGACACTCCCTTAACTCCTTTGGGCAACCCGTTCCGTTTTTCAATGTACGACCGGATCACCTTTGTAAACGCATTCCTGAAAGCGTTTTCGTGTGTTCCGCCGGCTGGAGTTGGGATAGAATTGACGAAGGAAAGTATCTTGCCGGATGTCTCGGATGTCCAGGCGAGCGCGGCTTCGAAACGAAGATCATTTTGATTAAAACAATAGAAAGGCTGTGCGCCTACCGGTTCATGATCTTCCATTATATGGTTTAGGAAATCTTTTATTCCTTCGGGGTAACAAAATGTTTGAGTGGTGTTTTCGATATGATCAACAAGAATTATTTTTAGTCCAGCAATTAGGAATGCTTTGATTTCAAGTCTTTCCCTGATGATTTCGGTAGAAAATCTTAGAGAGCCAAATATTTCAGGGTCCGGCAAAAAACTTATCTTGGCGCCTGTTCCATGAGCCGGCTTTTCCTTTACAAGAGGGGAGACGGGTATCCCTCGCTGAAATTCCTGAGTATGCAGGAAACCATTCCTCCTAACACGTACAAGCATTTTCGCGCTCAGAGCGTTAACTACCGAAGCCCCCACCCCATGCAGACCCCCGGCCACCTTGTATGTGTCATCATCGAATTTTCCACCAGCGTGCAGACTGCAGAATATAGTCTCAACCGTATTTTTGCCGGTCGAGGGATGGGTTTCTATCGGGATTCCTCGACCACTGTCTTCGACTGTAACGCTCCCGTCACGTTCCATAACTACCTTAATCGTATCGCAGTGACCATTAAGGGCTTCATCAACACTATTATCAACTATCTCCCAGACAAGCTGGTGAAGGCCCCCTATTCCCGTATCTCCAATGTACATTCCAGGGCGCTTCCTAACCGCTTCCAATCCCTTGAGAACCTGAATATCATTTACTGTGTAAGAATCGCCCATCCTATCCTTCTTCCTGTTCATCTCGTTGAAGTTTGATAATTCCGGAACATATTTTCTTGCCTCTAGCGCCGCGGCCCGACAACTGAATTTTGTCCACTTCGATCACATCAAATTTCTCGGCGCCGGTATAAAGCCTAACTCTATCTCCCTTTCTTACGAGCGCCATGTCCACAACTTCGACATGTTCGGGAATTTTCATGAAGATTACCCCCCGTGCAGGTCCAGCCATCATGGGCACTTGATCTAACCTGAATCGCAAAAGATATCCACGAGAATCGGCTACCAGGACAAATTCATTTTCTTCCCTGCGAACAGCAAAGACCTCATCATCACTATCGAGGTTGACAATTTTTCGTCCCTGGCGCTTAGTCGGTTCCTTAAAAGCTTCCAGGTCAAACATGAACCCCTTAGCCTTCCTAGTGACGAGAACGGCCGCAAAGCGATTTACTGGAAGGGCCTCCCCTAATGTTGGATCTTCAGTTCGTCCGTCAATGAACAATGAGGGCTGGTCCAATAAAGTATACATGTCTTCGCCGGCAGGGGACTCTTCTGGATCAGGCGACGGTTGGGGCGATTGATTGGACGCAGGATCAGGGTCCACCAGAAAGATCGCTATCTCACCATCGTCGAGTCGAAGCATTGAACTTAGTGGTGCGCCAAAGCCCCCCGTAGCAGGAATGTCGGCTGAGCGAATTGAATAAAGCTTGCCGCGATTGGTGAAAACTGTAACAGCACGGGACGTGTTGGTTCGTACAAAACCCAATAAAGAGTCCCCTTCTCTAAACTTCAGGTTTAAAACATTTTCAACCTCAGCCTTTATTCGTCTTATCCACCCTTGTGTAGAAAGAATCACTGATGTGTCATCCTGATCAATGAATGATTGAGCGTCATAGTCCAGGTCTCCCGCCTCGGACTCGCAAATGATTTCCGACAGTCTTGCGTCCTCATTTTTTGAAGCGACCTCCTCCATCTCCCGATCGATAATCTTCCACAAACGGGTCGGGCTGGAAAGATCTCTCTCAATTTCTTGCGCCTGTTTTCTTTTTGAAGCCAACTCATCGAGCACTTTGCCTATTTCAATCCCCACCAGTTTATACATCCGCATTTCAAGAATGGCGTCGATCTGCTGATCATCTAATGGAAAATTCTTACTCAGATTGGAAGCCGCCTCAGACCTGCTCTTTGAGGAACGAATAAGGGAGATTGCTTTGTCAAGATCATCAAAAAGGGTTTCAAAACCGTTGAGTATGTGGATTCTCTTTCTCAGGATTTCCAGGAGATGTTCCAGCCTTCGAACAGTCTTATGATAACGAAATTCGAGGAAATGTCGGATGATTTTATCCAACGACATCCTGTCAGGGGCCCCGCTGGGATTGATAGCGATAAAATTCATAGGAAAATTTATTTGAAGTTCTGTATGACGATACAGGAAGGCCGCTATTGCTTCGGGTTTGATTTCAGATCCCCTGATGTCGACCACTACCCTAACATCCTCAGCGCTTTCGTCACGAACATCATAAACATTTTTTAGTCGTTTTTCCCTAATTAACAATGCTATGCGTTCCACCAACTTAGACTTGTTCACAGAGTATGGAACAGAGGTTATGATCAGATGGGTCTTGGATCTGCCAACCTGCTCCACTTTGTAGGTTCCTCTAACGCGGATTGCCCCGTGCCCGGATTCATAGATTTCCAGGAGTTTTTCATGAGATTCAAGAATCTGTCCTCCAGTAGGAAAATCTGGGCCTCTCACAAATTGCATCAACTCTGCTGCGCTTATGTCCGGTTTTTTTATTGCGGCCCGACATGCGGATATGACCTCTCGCAAATTGTGAGGAGGAAACGAACAACTCATTCCAACGGCAATTCCTGAAGAGCCGTTCAGCAAAAGATTGGGAACAACTGCAGGCAATACGTCCGGTTCTTCGCCTACACCATCATAAGTGGGCCTGAAATCAGTAGTCCCGTCGTCTATGTTCCTGAGCAAAAGACCGGCGAAGTTGCTTAACCTCGTTTCCGTGTATCGCATAGCCGCAGGTGAATCACCGTCAATGGAGCCAAAGTTTCCAGAACCATCTATCAGTGGATATCTGAGGCTAAAGTCTTGAGCCATTCGGACTAAAGCGTCGTAGGCCGCCTGATCTCCGTGCGGATGATATTTGCCGATTACTTCTCCTACAACAGCCGCTGATTTTCTCATTCGAGCCGAATCGCTCAATCTCATTCCGTGCATGGCGTACAGAATTCGCCGGTGAACAGGCTTGAGTCCATCTCTTACATCTGGCAATGCTCGTGAAACAATCGTAGAAAGCGCATAAGCCAAATAGCGCCTTTCCACTTCATCTCCAAGTGATGTTTCTCGAATCTCTTCTATTATTGGGGGAGCGGAATCACTCAAGATTGAGATTTCTCCTTTGTGTTGTTAGTAGCCCGGAATTCTTCATCGAGACTTCTAAGTCAAGGAAGTTAGGGCGCCAAATTCTTTGTGAGAAGATTTATACGCAGGTCACAGGTTGATATCCGAACATTTCGCGCGCTTCTTCGAGGAATTCTTCCGAAGGGTCACAGGTTGTTGAGGTAAGATTTATGATTGTCTCTGTTTTGTTGGGAAGTACTATATAAAGTTTTACCGGTATTTTCCCCCGGTGTTTTTCCAGGGTCGTCTTCAATCTTTGTATCTGCTGAGGATCAGTTCCCAATGATGTTACCCTTATTTGAATCTCTTTGCTAAAGTGCCGTGAAGCTTCTCTAAGTTTGTGAATCTCATTCACCAGTATTTTGGGGGCATCCGGCTCCCCATCACGAGTAGCCGCAAAGATCAGAGGCTCTCCAGAGTTGATTAGATCTCTGCTGCTCAGGTAAACATCAGAAAAAACTGTTCCCTCGACTATTCCTTCCAAATCTTCGATTGTTACAAATGCCATTCTGTCACCTTTTCGGGTGTTAATTTCTTTCACCTTTTTGACAATACCCGACAGCCGAATGGGGACTGCGTTTGAAATGCGCGACAACTTAGATGTGGTTGTGTTTGTAAATTTCTTCACTAATTCTTCATAGTTCAGTAAAGGGTGTCCACTTAAATAGAAACCCATCAAGTCTTTTTCAAAACCAAGCCTAGTCATTTCGTCCCATTCCGGGCAATCTGCTATTGCGGAGTCCGTAAGATTTCCAATTTGACCAGGTGAACATTCTATCGCAAAAAGGTTGAACTGCCCTTCCGCACGTTCCCTTTGAAAACTGGCGCCGTGCTCCAGAATAACATCCAGCGCTTCCGACATAGCTCGTCTGCCTGGGCCTAATCCTGCAAAGGCGCCACACTTTATCAGACTGTCGATCACTTTTTTGTTGACCTTACGTAAATCAACCCGACGAGCAAAATCCTGGAGGCTACAAAATGGTCCGGATTCATCCCTAATTTCAATTATCGAATTTATTGCCGATTCCCCCACATTCTTAACAGCGCTTAGACCGAATACTATTCTTCCATTTGATACCAAGAAATCCTCAAAGGACTCATTTACGTGGGGTGGTAATATCTGGATTCCCATATCACGGCATTCTTGAAGATAGATCGTTATTTTATCTGAATTAGCCGATTCCAGGCTTAATTGGGCAGCCATAAACTCTGCAGGGTAATGGGTTTTGAGGTAGGCTGTCTGATACGTCACCATAGCATATGCGGCTGAATGTGACTTATTAAAACCATATCCTGCAAATTTCTCCATCAGATCGAATATGTAAGACGCCTTCTCGGAATCGACCTTGTTCTTGAGGGCTCCCTTCACAAAACGGCTCTTCTGCTCCGCCATTTCCTCGAGTTTCTTTTTGCCCATAGCCCTTCGAAGCAGGTCAGCTTCTCCCAGAGTATAATTGGCAAGAGTTGTAGAAATACTCATGACCTGTTCCTGATAAACTATGACGCCATAAGTTTCCTTCAAGATCGGTTCCAGTTCGGGCAAAGGATATTCAATAGGAATTCGGCCATGTTTCCTGTTGATAAAATCATCCACCATCCCTGATTCCAGAGGTCCAGGTCTGTATAAGGCCAGAATTGCAATTAAGTCCTCGAAGACAGTAGGTTTGAATTTGGTCAAGACGTCTCTCATTCCAGAAGATTCCAGCTGAAATACGCCCAGTGTCTCCCCGTGTGAAAGCCTCTCAAATGTCGTTGGATCGTCTAAAGGTATTGACCTCATGTCCAGCGCAATACCCTTGGATTTCTCGATTAGAACCAAGGTCCGGTCAATTACGGAAAGCGTCTTGAGTCCCAGGAAATCAAATTTGACCAGACCAATTTTCTCAACCCATGTCATATCAAACTGTGTAATCGTTTCATCATTGTTGCCCTTGTAAAGAGGCAGCCTCTCAACAAGTGGCCTGTCGGAGATCACTATACCCGCCGCATGTGTTGATGCGTGACGTGTGAGACCTTCCAGCGCCTGGGCGGTCTTGATCAGATCTCTCACTGATTCAGATCTGTCCATCATTTCTTGCAATCGAGGTTCATCTTTGAGTGCCTTTTCAAGAGTCATTTTCAGAGCGTCAGGAATGAGTTTTGCGATCTGGTCGGCTTCTGCGTAGGGGAATCCCATCACACGAGCCACATCCCTAACAACAGCCTTCGCTTGCATTCGGCCAAAGGTTATTATCTGCGCGACCCGGTCTTTTCCATATTTGTTTGAAACGTATTCAATTACCTTCTCTCTACCCTCGGTACAAAAATCTACATCTATGTCGGGCATGCTCCTACGTTCCGGGTTAAGAAATCGCTCAAAAAGGAGCTTGTACCTAATTGGATCAATATCTGTTATACCTAACGAATATGCCGCCAAAGAGCCTGCGGCCGAGCCTCTACCCGGCCCAACTGGAATGGACTCCTTTCGCGCGAAATTGATGAAATCGGCGACTATTAGAAAGTATCCGGAAAACCCCATCTCCTGAATTAGGTTGATCTCGTGATCCAAACGTTTCGAGTAACTTTCAACGTCTGTCTTCTTGAGTTTTCCCGTTACAATTAATCTTTCAAGATGTGACTCAAGTCCTTCCCTGGCGTCCTTGGCGAAACGATCCCTTAGTGTCTCACCGGTACCCAAATCGAATCTAGGCATATAGACTTGATCGAATTCGAGTAACAATGAACATCTCTCCGCTATAACTCGTGTATTCCTGATGGCTTGAGGAACTTCCCTAAAATCATTGGCCATTCTTTCCGGAGATTTGAAAAAGAACTGATCTGAGTCAAAACTCATTCTGGAAGTATCTTCGAACTGTTTTCCAGTCTGGATGCACAAGAGTATTTCGTGAGCCCTGTGGTCGGACTGATCCAGATAGTGACAATCGTTTGTAGCGACTGTTGGAATGTCCAATTTTGCAGAGAGGTCTAGAACTGTCCGGTTTACCCGTTTTTGATCATCCAGACCGTTTTCCTGAAGTTCAATATAATATCTGTCATTAGAAAAGACTTCTCTAAACCAGGAAGCCGTCTCAATAAGCCTTTTCTCATCACCTATCTTGGCCAGATCGGAAAGTTCACTGGACAGGCACCCGCTTAGACATATTAATCCCTCGTTGTATTTTTCAAGCAATTCCTTGTCTATTCTAGGTTTATAATAGAATCCCTCAAACTGCCCCAGTGTCACCAGCTTGCAAAGATTTCGGTATCCTTTCTCATTCTCACAAAGCAAAATAAGATGATATGATTTTGGTTCACCACTCCGTGAAGATTTGTCAAACCTGGACGCAGGAGCCACGTAAACTTCGCAGCCAATTATAGGTTTGAGCCCACTCGACTTGACGGAACTGTAGAAATCCATTGCGCCAAACAAGTTTCCGTGGTCCGTGACCGCAACAGCGGACATTTTGTAGTCTTTGGCACGGTTTATGAGATCCGATATACGGATGGCTCCGTCAAGCAACGAGTATTGCGTGTGAAGATGAAGATGTACGAAATCAGCCCCTGTCATTGCAAATCCTTACCATAAACAGACTCGGTATTTTGCCCCTTTTTGAGGAGCGTAAACATAGCACCGCCAATTTTGGTGTGCAATCTGTTTTTAATAATTGAAGCAGAGCTCGGCAAGGGGTGATCAAAATTAACTGCCACAAACATGTTATAATAATTTAAAATAACGTAGTTTCATTATGATATTGACTTTTATTAATAAAATATATTAGTATTTAACAGATACTATCGTCAAAACTAACTGAAATAATGCTTCATTTCTCCTAAATATTCAGTGGTCGGAGTATGCAGCGATGAGCATTGTAACAACATATTAGATTTAAAGTCTTTTTTAAGACATGTTGAGGCTATCGGTAAAACGAGAAAGTAAGAATGCGGCTCGTTAATTTCATAAAATCGTCCATAGTCGGAATACTCGATATGGCTGAAGAGTTGTTGTCCGAAATTGGTCTTGTCCTAATGTTTCTAGGAGAGTTCTTATATTGGGCTATCAGGCCTCCCTTCAGAATCCAGGAAACTTTTCGGCAACTCGATTTTGTAGGAACTCAATCGATCCTGCTTATTGTCATGACGGGAGCATTCACAGGAATGGTTAGCGTTCTGCAAGGATACAACGCCATGAGCCGTTATGGGGCCGAGTCTTTGGTGGGAGCGGCGACTGCGCTAGCCTTGGCTCGAGAGCTGGGTCCGGTATTAACAGGACTTATGGTTGTTGGACGAGTTGGGTCAGCAATGACAGCCGAGCTTGGCAGTATGCGCAATACCCAGCAGATTGACGCCCTTTTGAGTATGGCGGTAGCGCCGGTCCAGTATTTGGTTTGTCCCAGAATAATCGCCGCCTCAATTGCGATGCCCTTTCTTTCAGCGATATTTGCCTTTTCAGGGATGATTGGAGCCTACATCATGTCTGTGGAGTATCTTCACATAGACGCCGGGGCGTTTATGTCAGCGGTCCGTGACTACGTAACATCTTCCGATGTCACGCAAGGCCTTATTAAGGCCGCAGCTTTTGGGCTAATTTTGTCTCTTGTCGCATGTTTCAAGGGATTCAACGCCGGCGGTGGAGCGAGAGGCGTTGGAGTAGCCACAACTAAGTCAGTTGTGCTATCATCTGTGCTAATTCTGTTCTCAGATTACCTCATGACGGCAATTATGTTTTGATACGCTAGAAATTTTTTCTGAGAGACCAGGTATGATCCAAGTTGACGATGTGCGCAAAAAGTTCGGTGATCAGGAAGTGCTTAAGGGTGTCACCTTTGAAGTCAAGAAAGGATCCATAAGTACTCTGATCGGTCGTTCAGGAGCCGGCAAATCCATCTTGCTGAGACACATGATCGGATTGGATGAACCGGACAAAGGTCACATAGTAATTGACGGCAAGGATATTGTGGGAATGAAAACACCGGAACTGAACAAAATCAGGAGACGCTTCGGAGTCCTGTTTCAGGATGGCGCGCTTTTCGATTCCATGTCGGTTTCAGAAAATGTCGCATTCCCTTTGAGAGAACACAGAGGTCTGCCTGAAAATGAAATTCAGGATGTGGTAATGCAAAAATTGGACGTGGTTGGACTTCGTCGTCACACTCAAAAATATCCGTCAGAAATCTCGGGTGGAATGCGTAAGAGGGTTGGGCTGGCTCGCGCTCTGGCTCTCGATCCAGACATTGTTTTCTTCGATGAACCTACTAGCGGCCTGGATCCGATAACCAGGGGCGCTATCTACAGACTAATTGAAAATACTCACGTGGATGGAAAGATCACCTATTTCTTGGTCAGTCATGACATCTCAGGGGTCATGGCCATATCCGACGAAATAATGATGATCCACGATGGCCGGATAGTTGCCTGCGGGACGCCCGACAGCTTTAGAACCAGTTCAGATCAAGTAGTTCAACAGTTCCTGATGGGGTCGCCTGATGGCCCTATCTCGATTGATTGAGAAAGGCAAGAGGATCATGAACAGGTTTCCAATTCAAGCAAGAGTCGGTTTATTCTTCCTAATCTCCATTTCGATCCTCGCTTACGTGTGGTTCAGGGTACTAGACTTCAGTTTCAGAGAAGGATTCCTGCTCAAGGCTAGTTTCAGGAGTGTTGAAGGCATCTCTCAGGGCAGTCAGATTCAAATAGCGGGCATCAAGGTCGGTCAGGTCAAGGATATAGTGTTCGACCCCGATACCGGTAAAGCCTCAGTGGCAATGATTATAAATGACGCATACAAAAATATCATACCTGAAGGTTCACGTGTCCTCGTAAAAACGAAAGGACTATTGGGCGACAAGTACCTTGTGATTGAACCAGGAAAACCAAATGCAAGAAAGTTAAAAACCGGCGAAGAAATTAAATCGGTCTTTGAGCCGACCGACACTCAGAAAATGTTCGAAAGTTTGGCTGTAGTTTCTCAGGATCTGCAGGCAATCACCTCGGTAACCAAGAAACAGTTGGTTGACGAAAAAGGTTCCGAAAGAATCGACAACATTCTCAACAATACAAATGCCGTAACTACAGAGGCCAAGAATATTCTGACGAGGAACCGCGACAAAATTAACCAAACT
Source organism: uncultured Desulfomonile sp. (assembly GCA_903952205.1). Lineage (GTDB taxonomy): Bacteria > Desulfobacterota > Desulfomonilia > Desulfomonilales > Desulfomonilaceae > CAJBEZ01. Next base: position 67,687 of record CAJBEZ010000063.1, read on the forward strand.
GTAGATAACGCGGACTCAGCGACCAAAGGGGTCAATGAAATTGTTTCATTGAACAAAAACAGGATTAACCATACGGTCTCCAATTTTGAGACTTTCTCCAAGAGCATCGACAAGACCGGTGGCAAATTCGACCAAATCGCCTCGGACCTCGACGGGATTACGAAGGATTTAAGGTCCGGTCGCGGAACATTGGGGAAACTGGTCAACGACGACTCATTATATCGTGACGCGCAGGCATTGGTTAGGGATGTCAGGGGTATCTCGAACAGGATTCAGCATGGACCGGGGACGGTCGGTCGCCTTATCAATGACCCGGAGATGTACTTTGAAGCTCGTAGAGCTGTACGTAACATGAACAAAACAGCCGAGGAAATCTCTGAAGTAACACCGGTTAGCACTCTGGCTATTATTCTTGGGTCGTTTTTCAGATAAGGAGCCCGCTATGGGCCCTACTAACCAAAGAAATACTGACGCCGACAGAAATGATCATCTCGGGCCAAATGGAACTTCATTGTGGATGGATAGGTCCAAGGTGTCGGTCCATTATCCGTTATCGGCTTTACGTCAGACTTCAGCCGCTCTACTGATATGCTGCGTCATGGTGGCTTTCCTCTCTCTGGGAACTTCAACCAAAGCGAATTCTTCAGTCTATGACTACTTCAAGACAGCTTCTCCAGCATCATTCTTCGCTGTTGATCCTGATCTGTTAATCAGGTCAATGGATCCTAAGGCTGACAGCAGGACATGGCGAATAGCTGAAACATGGGGATTCCCGCCCCTTTTCCTGAAATCAAAAGTTCCTGGATTGTTCGATCGCCTGGACATTCTTTACCCCCTTGCCTATCAGGAGGATTCCAATTTTCAGAAAAAGATCAAGATTATTCCATTGTTCGAAAGTAGGTGGTCCAAAATCGCCCCTTTCGACAATTACACCAGATTTGTCACAATGTTCAAAGGCCGCTCGGATATGGGTCAGGAATATTGGGGCTTTTTTCCTTTTTATGGTTTCAGTTATAGAAGGTTCGGCGTGGACAAAAACATGTTTTTTCTGTTCCCTCTGTATTATCAAAGTGAGGATGATGGAGCAAAAACGTTCAGGATCCTGTGGCCTATCATAACTTACGCTAACAATCCATTCAGATTTAGTATGAAAGTATGGCCGCTTTATGGAAAAGACCGTATTAGAAACGATTATGACAACAGATTCTTGCTGTGGCCTTTCTTTCAAATTACTGACAAGTACATTGGACAGGAGCAATGGAGTTCATATAAGGCCTTGCCTTTTCCAGTGTATGTTACCCGTGAAACCAACTATGACTACAACCTTGATATCATATGGCCTCTGTTCACCTATTATGAGCACTACGCCTCAGGGCACAAACGTTATTCACTGAGGCCCTTCTTTACTTATGGTTATGGTGGGGGAGTCGATGAGTTCAGCTTCCTCTTCTATTCTTCAAAGAAAGACAGAAACTCAGGAACATCGTCATCAAGCACTGACGCATACGTTTCAGTTGGAAAAGATGAAGTGGTGACAGAACGCAAATTCTTCTTTATGAGCGCTATTCAGAAGCGATATAGAAAGGGGACGCTTGTTTCAGCAAAATACCGTTTCTGGCCTTTTGCCGAATACACATGGGATTACGCCAAGGGCAGTCATTGGAAGATACCTGAAGTCGTACCTGTCAGTGATGAGTGGTGGAACCTTAACCTTGGCCGATTCTTGAGGTTGGTAGACTTGAGAGAAACTCCCGTGACAAGAGAACTCAGTGTCCTGTTTGGACTCGGAAGAAAAAACGAGATCAAGAACCACCCGCATATTAACAAACCCCCAAAATCCGGCGATGACAATTGGAGTGAGTTGATCCTTGGATCATTCAGAAAGAACTGATTATCCTTTCGGGGATAATCAGTTCTTGAAGTTTAGGTCGGTTTACCGCCAACTCAAGCGGAAAACCCATGAGAAAGTCTACACTTTTTTCGTGTGATCTCCATGATCTTCCTTGGTTCCATAGCCGGAGACCATAGCCTTGAAGTTTTCACTAACCGTCTCACCAGTTGTCGCCAAGTATAGGTGGGCTATCACAAATGCTGCGAACAGCGCTCCGAGGACGAAATGTATCGTGGCTACCACCCACAATCCGCCCACAAATCTAACCACACCTGAGAATGTTTCCGGATACATGTAAACCAGGCCACTTAACAGCAAGAGCGGCAACAATATTAACTGAAATTTCAGATACGCAATCTTCTGCAATGGATTGAATTTGTTGTCCTCACAAGGAGCGTAAGGGTGAGGTTCATGTTTGAATATTCCATAACCATAGAATTTGGCCTGTTTAATCAGTCCACCGGGTATTTCGCCTTTCTTGGGGAAGTAGTGAGAAATCCTCCCGCTGAATATGGCGTATAGGAACCATGCGCCCCAGCTAATCACTGCAGCCCATCCGAACCAATTGTGAACACTTACTGACCAATCGAACCATCCTGGGAACATCTCCGGCCAATGAATCATTATACCCGTGATAATGAGCATTATGATGCACAGAGCCTGGAACCAGTGCCAAATACGTTCAAACAGGGGGTGCAGATATATCTTTTCTTCGGAAGCGTGGCGCCCTCCTTTCTTTCTGGTCAGAATCCTAAGACCACCGTGAAAGATGGGCAAAGCCAACGTCCCTAGAACAAGTATGATTAGGATGAAATCCAGGGCATGAGACCTATGTGCGCCCACCACGTAGCTGTAGGAATCAAAAATATCCTTGTTAATAAACTGGATTTCGACGATGGATGTGAAGAAATCTTTAGGCGCTGGTTTTGAAGTGGATAAAATCGAATACTTATTGTGGCATTGCTCACAGGACGCAGTCTTGCCCTTGGTGGCCGGCATATTATGGACACCAGGCTTGTCTCCCTTATGACAAACGAGGCATCCGAGTTTCATGTGAATTTCGGCTTGTTGTAGAAACTTGTGCTGTTCAGCGTTATTCATTCCATACGCGGTGTGACAATCCAGGCAAACTCTAGACTTGAATTCGCCTTCATAGGTTGATTGGGCCTGTCCATAGTGCACGTTGTGACAACCAATGCAAGGAGGAGCCTTTGGACCGGCCTTCTTCCCATGAGCGCCACACTGAATACTGTCAAAAGAATCTTCGTGACATTCTTTGCAATCTACAAGAGCGAGTCTCTGATTATGGGGTATTTCGGTAATGTCCTTGTGGCATGAAACGCAAGTAAGATCTTTGTGAACGCCTTCTCCATATTTCTTTTCATCGATAGATAGGTTAAGTTCTCCAAACAAAAAACGGGGCTTTGCACTGGGCGGAATGGGCTTATCTCCGACATTTACCTGATCGGCTAATTCCTCTTTGGACATTTTAAGGATGTCCGTATTGTGACATCCCAGGCAGGTTTGGTTGTCGACTTCCTTCGCTTCCGGCTTCGGCTCAGGTTTTGCTTCCACGGCCTGAGCTGGTTTTTCACTGTTCGTGGTGGCGTTGTTATCGGCCGCAAAACTTGCGGGACCAGACCCCAGAAAGGCAAATCCATACAATCCCACAAATAGAGCCGCCAACATTATTGTAGATAGTTTCTTGAAAGCCTTATTCCCTGAAATCATTATTAAACTCCTTGGGTTACCCCGCGTTGTGTATGCTTAACTCCTGCCAGGGCTTATCGGGCAGCGTATATAATACTATTACATCGACATTCTGAGAGTGGTCAAGAATATTCAAAAACAAAAAAGGCCCCGATAATCAAAGGGGCCTTTCTTGAAAAAGCAAACTGGCTAGTTAAAAACGGTCAACTCTTGAGTTATGCGGCTATTTAGCTTTTTTCTCGTGACATTTTGCACAAGCCACTGGACCGGTTGGCTTGTTTTCATTCTTTAGTTTCTTGTGGCAAGTCTGGCATGAGTCGTGATAAGCTTTCTCCAGTTTAACTATCTTTCCCTCAGCTTCAAGCTTGTGGCATACAGAGCACTTCTTTACTTCCTGTCCTTCCTGCCAAACATTTTTGCCATCCTTGTATTCATGATGACAATCAGTGCATTTTAGGGCTTTGTGCTTGACATGAGGAAAATTTACCGGCCCTTGTTTAAATTCCTTGAAAACATCGCCGGAATGAATTGATATGTCCGCTTCTGGGGCCTTGTTGGCAGCAAGAGCGATTCCAGCCGTGAAACACAATACAACTAGCAAGCAAAAAAAGATTTTTCCTTTGAGATACATGATTGAACCTCCCAACACTTGTGACGAATAGCATCGAAAACCGCGGCAAACCGAGGTATATCTCTCCCTCTTTGGGTTGATTCAAATTAGCACAATTGGCAATACCGTTCAAACAATTTTTTGAGGATTAACGCCCAGTTTCTCGACTTCGGAAATAACCATTCGAACAAGATCGTCGATTCGAGCCGATATTTGTGGGCTCAACTCCAAACTGAACGGGCTAATGTCAACAGGTTCAACGCCGATTACGACCACGGATTTTGGTTCTCTATCCAGAAGAGCACAGAGATTCAAAGCTTCTATCAAGTCGCTATCGTGAGCGGACTGCTTTACCCTTAGCCCCTTTGGCAAATCAGATTTCTCGAGTCTGTATAAAGTTCCAGGCTCATCTCCACCCACAACTGCGTCAACTACAACCAGGTGATCACACACCTGGATAGTTGACATGAGCCACAAGCCCTGAGTGCCACCGTCAACGAGGCAAACGTTGTCCGGGAAAACGTAGCTTTTCTTTAGCTCCTCGATGACGCGTACGCCAATTCCTTCATCTCGGAGAAGTATATTCCCTACTCCCAAAATAGTTATTTGATCTGTCATTTCTTTCTGGAGAAAAATCCCTTTTTCCTTACTGTGACTCGTTCACCCTCGATTTCAGCCAATCGTCTCAACAATTCTTCCTGCTCCTGATTAAGCTGCTTTGGGGTTTGAATATACACTACTGATATCAGATCTCCTCGTCCTCTGCCCCTCAAGTGAGGGATACCTTTGCCGGGAATTCTAAAATTTTGACCGGCCTGTGTTCCTTTAGGGATCTGAATCTTATCTGTTCCTTCAAGAGTAGGAACTTCGATTTCACCGCCCAGCGTAGCAGTGGCATACCCCATCGGAACCAAAACTACAACGTCATCCCCCTCTCGCTTGAAGATTTCGTGGGGTTCTACGTTTAAATAAACATAAAGGTCCCCGGCCGGCGCTCCGAAATCACCCGGTTCGCCCTCTCCATTAAGCCGCAAACGAGACCCACTCTCTACTCCTGGAGGAATCTTGAGGGACAGTTTCTTGGAAATCAGCACCCTACCAACACCCCTACATTTGTCACATGGGTCAGTAACAATGGTTCCTCCACCCTGGCACGTGGGGCAGGTTGTGCTGATTGAGAAAAACCCCTGGGATCTGGTTACTTGCCCCCTACCTCCACAAGTTGTGCAGACGGAGGGTTGGGAACCACCCCTGGTCCCCAACCCATGGCATGCGTCACAAAGTTCATGTTTGGAAACCTCGAATTCGGTCTCTTTTCCGAACGCGGCTTCCAGGAAATCTATCGAAAAATCCATTCTCAAATCCGGACCTTTTCGCACCCGGTTCATTCCAGAACGATTCCCACCAAATCCAAAGAATTCTTCGAAAATATCTCCAAAAGACGAAAAAATGTCGTCAAAATTACGGAAACCAGTGAAGCCCTGCTGTTGCAAACCGGCATGACCAAAACGATCATAGACCTTCCGCTTCTCTCCGTCGCTTAGAACTTCGTAGGCTTCAGCCGCTTCCTTGAATTTTTCTTCCGCTTCCTTGTCCCCTTTATTGCGGTCAGGGTGGAATTGCAACGCAAGTTTTCTGTAGGATTTCTTGATCTCGTCGTTACCAGCGCCTTTTCCTATACCAAGGACCTCATAATAGTCTCTTTTTGTCATGGTTCCAACTCAGACAGTCTCAATTGATCTCTAATACCTGAGAGGCCTATAGCGGCCAGATAATATATATGCGCATACTTGACGAATTTGTCACCCTTGCGCTGACATTTTTATTTCAGAGTTTTCCTGGCTTTCGTCTGACTTCTGTTCACAAGGCGTCAACTCTCCCTGTTTTGTGAGCATATTTATCACGCACGCTCCCCGATGCTGACAATAAATTCTAGGGCTATGGCAGCACGCGCATTCCTCACACATTCTGTTCCCATCTTTCTGGCAAAAATATGTTCCCGGACGGTCCGGATGCCTGTAACACATATCCATCGTTAGCGCAACCTCCCTATACAAGCGACTATCATTACACTGAACATGACGATAAGATCGCGACTGAGTTCATGAATTCGCTTTTACACGATGAATGGCCTAATTCGTGAAACCAGGGCTGGATAATGCCAGTGACCAATAACCAAAAAAACATAACAGATACATCTGTTTTAATTGCTATTGAACAGTTGGATCTGCGAGATTTAGAATCTTATCACCAATGGAAGTCAGGCTTCTTGTCCGGCATTAGATAAAAACGTTCTCCATTTTTTCCCTCCCTATAGTCGAGGTGGGAGTGGTCCCATAGTTATGGCCCGGCAATACAACCGTGTCTTCCGGCAGTGCAAACAACTTGTTTCTAATCGTCTTTTGGAGGATCTCGAATGAGCCTCCGGGAAGATCAGTCCTGCCCACACCTCCCACGAAAAGAGTGTCTCCCGTTATCACATGACCCGCGAAATAAAGGCATATCCCGCCACGTGTATGTCCTGGCGTGTGAATTACGCTCACCGACTCATTCCCAAAAGATATCAAATCTCCATCCTTGAGCAAAACGGTTGGCGGCGGCGAAGGTTCAGCTCCAAACATCGCCAGCATACCAAGATTGGGATGCTGGAGTTCCGGAGCGTCCAGTTCATGAATTGCGATTTCAGCGGAAGTAGCTTCTTGCATTTCTTTATTTCCGGAAACATGGTCAACGTGGCTGTGCGTATTCACAATATGTGTTATTTGCTTTATCCCTCTTCCTCTAGCTCTCTTGAGAATCGGACCGGCAGGACCCCCTGGATCTACAACTATCCCGATACTCGTCTTTTCATCGCCAAGCACATAACAAAAGATTTCAAAACCACCAATTTGAATTTGTTCTATTAGCATAAACCTCTCCCAGTTTTTGTAAATGCCGGAGGCTGGTAAGCGCAGTATGGCTCTTCAGCCATGCGCCTTCCAGTCAACTCGTAGGCTCTGGCTCTACATCCCCCACAAAAGCGTACGTAGTCGCATTTGCCACATTTTCCTTCGAGAAGCTTGAAATTCCTGAGTTCCTCTAACAACTCCGATTCTCTCCAGACCCGTCCAAACCCGCCATCTTTTATAGAACCGGCCTTTTCGTCAAAATATCCGCATGGCTGAACATCACCGGTATGAGAAACGAATGCGAAGGATAGTCCGCCAAGACAGCCTCTGGTGTGAGCATTCAGTCCAAAAGTGTCCCCGTTCACTTCTATGTGTTCTTTGGTGGCCTGTTGTCGTAAAATCCTGTAATACTGGGGTGCGCACGTAGCTTTTGTTTCCAGACTGGTGTTTCTTCCAATATGATAGAATTCTAGCAGGGTTTCCTCATATTCTTGAGGCCCCATTTCCTCACCAGACATGTCACGCGCCCTACCAGTGGGCACAAGCAAAAACACATGAAACGCCTTAGCCTGGAGTTTCTCAGCAAGTCTTACCATCTCTTTTAGCTGACTCCTGTTGCGCCTCGTCAGGGTAGTATTGATCTGAACATCTACACCCGCTGATTTCAAGAAATCAATACCGTTCAAGGAATTTTCAAAAGCCCCTGGAACTCCGCGGAATGCGTCGTGATCGGTCGCAGTAGGGCCATCAAGGCTTACACTTGCGCGGGGAATTCCTACTTTAGCAATTTCTCCTGCTATTTCACGAGTAACCAACGCTCCATTCGTTGCAATGACAGCCCTCAATCCGGATTTTATGGCATGGTCCGCCAGAGGGAAAAAATCTTTGCGGAGTAATGGTTCACCGCCAGTCATTATAAGTATTGGGGTCCCCTCTTCCTTGATCTCGTCGATTAATCTTACACCTTGTTGAAAAGTAAGCTCATTGTCATCGACTCGTTCAGAAGCTCCAGCTCTGCAATGAACACATTTTAGATTACACCGCCTAGTCATCTCCCAGGCGACCAGCCTTAATGAAAAGGGTTTCAAGTTAACCTCTGGCCTTCAATTTCGCGAAGCGCCTTAGCCGCCTCTAGAGCATGGTAGGTTATAATGATGTCAGCTCCGGCTCTCTTAATTGAAGTCAACACTTCGAACATGCATCTTTCCCCATCTATCCAACCATTTTGCGAGGCTGCTTTGACCATCGCGTATTCGCCACTCACGTTGTACGCAGCCACTGGCCGGTTAAACGAGGACTTGACTCTCCAAATAATGTCCAGATATGAAAGAGCCGGCTTGACCATAACAATGTCGGCGCCTTCATCTATATCGAGCTCAACTTCTCTGAGCGCTTCATCACCGTTTGCAGGATCCATCTGATATGATTTCCTGTCACCAAATTGTGGAGTTGACTGGGCGGCGTCTCTGAAAGGACCATAGAATGCCGAGCAATATTTAGCTGAATAAGACATTATTGGCACAGATTCGTAACCTGACTCATCTAGCGCTTCCCTGATTGCGCCTACTCTACCGTCCATCATGTCGCTTGGGGCCACCATGTCGGCTCCAGCCCGGGCGTGTGAAACCGACACTTTCGCCAGTATGTCCAACGTAGGATCATTATCGACAGTCTCGTCCGATATGACTCCACAATGCCCATGGTCAGTGTATTCGCACAAGCAGACATCAGTCACTATAGTCAGGGCTGGACAAATATCCTTAAGCCTCTTGATCGCTTGCTGGGTCACTCCGTCGTTTGAGAAAGCCTGTGACCCAATCGCGTCTTTTTTGGATGGCACACCAAAAAGAATGACAGCGGAGACTCCTGAGTCGATAACCTGCCCAATCTCTTGAGCAAGGATTTCAGGAGAATACTGAAAGTGCCCCGGCAATGAAGCCAGCGGGACCTTGATCCCCTTCCCTTCAATAACAAACAGCGGCAAAATAAAATCCGACACATCTAAAGAGGTTTCTCGAACCATCCTTCGGAAAGCCTCAGATTTTCTCAAGCGCCTGGGTCTATATTCGGGGAATCTCATTTCGTCTCCAGTATGTTGAATATCGTTAAAAGAACCTATAGTCTCACTAGAAAAGTGTGTCAACGTGGGGCAACCATAATTTCTTGTCCCTGATCATTTAGGTACTCATCCGGAAAGAAGGTGAGACTTGAACTGTTGTGACATTGGCTCCGGATATAAAAAGATTTGGAATACATCGTCCTCAGTCATTCAAAGTATTAGTGACAGGGCCATTTTTGTTTTTGCTCACCCCGACGATGACGTATTCATCTCCGGCATGATGAAAAAACACCTTGTTTCGGGGCTAGGAATTCGGGCTGTGTGGCTCACCAGTGGAGGATATCTTGGTGGGCGGCGACGGAGAGAGCAAGAACTAACACTAGCCACCTCGGAGTTGGGATTATCTTCAAAAGATTACAATTTACTTAGATTCCCTGACCTTGGACTCACGGCTGCCATGAATGAGGCCGCTTCGGAGCTTTCTGAAATCTTTCGCGAATTCAAGCCTAACACAATCTTTGTAACCGCCTTCGAAGGTGGGCACCCGGATCATGACGCCGCTAATTTTATTGTATATGAAGCCCGGTTTCGGGCACGATTAGATTGTGGCGTTTTCGAGTTTCCGCTTTATAACGGGGCTGGATCTTTTTTGACGTGGCGATGGCGCATCAACTCGTTTCCACCAGGTGGACCAGAGACAATTTTCCAGCCGCTAGAAGATATTGAAATCAATTGTAAATACAATGCAATGAAGATTTACTCGAGCCAGTGGATGTATATGGTTCCAGCCCGTCTAACCAGATCCAAGGATGTCTTAAAAAGTCGCGGTGAACCATACCGACCATGTCCAGCCATCAGAGACCACAGCATCCCTCCCCACAGAGGGAAACTCAACTACGAGCGGTGGTTCAACTCCTTCATGCGGATAAAATTCACCGATTTTGCTAGAGCAGTGGGGAGGGTTCGTACATTCTGTTAAACGATTGAATGTCGAGAATTAAATCCTTACTGACTTAATCACTTTCGTCGTTGTCACAGGTGCAGTTTCCCAACATCCAACGCTGCATTGATCCCATTGATCTAAAATAAAAGGCCTGGTCATAACCTTTCTTACCACATTTTTTGACAGCCTCGTCCTCCGATCTGGCGTGAAAATATTCCGCACACTTGTAACAGTTGCGTTCCGGCACAAACTTCCTGCATTTTACGTACACCGAGCCGCCAATTTGAGCTGAAACAGCGGTAACAAAGGAAAAACCGAGGACAAAAATCATAAGAGTCCTGAATAACGTTTTCATTTTGCCTCTCCCCTAAATTTTTTAAAATGACTGTTCTGTGCTATTATGTGCAAAACTGTTTTTTGTCAAACATATTTGATAAAATGCAAGACGATGAGGATTTTTATCTCTCAAGCCTTGGTTAAATTGGAGCGTTGAACCCAAGATGAATCACTCCAGAGTCGAATCTTATCCCATAACCAGATTTCTAATGGGAAATGAGGCCATAGCCAGAGGGGTTATCGAAGCCGGATGTTCGGTTGCCACTGCCTATCCAGGAACGCCTTCTTCGGAGGTCATGGAATCTCTGAGTCGATGGAAAACAGAACTGGCTCACAAAATTTACCTTGAATGGTCTATCAATGAAAAGGTCGCTTTCGAAGTCGCTTATGGCGCTTCACTTTCAGGAAAGCGCGCAGCGGTTGTTATGAAGATGGTCGGACTAAATGTGGCTTCGGACCCTTTTCTGAGCGCGGCGTATCTCGGGGTGAGAGGCGGACTCGTGGTCATAGTCGCTGACGACCCGGGACCTCACTCCAGCCAAACAGAGCAGGATAGTCGGTTTTTCGCATGGTTTGCGAAAGTTCCGGTCTACGATCCGGGTTCGCCCGCTGAAGCTCTGACCATGACCCTCAAGGCTTTCGAACTATCAGAAAAATATCACCTTCCAGTAATGTTGAGACCGTGCCTTCGAGTTTGTCACGCCAGACAGAATGTCACATTTTCCCTCCCCACCGAACCAGTAGACGTCGGCGCATTTGAGAAAAACTGGACGAGGTGGGCGGCCACACCAAAATTTAGACTTGTCCTGCACGGAGAGCTGAATCAAAAAATTGAACATGTCAGCTCAATGGAACCAGACGCCGTGCCTCATCTCGTCTCGGGAACATTGAAATCGCGGTTGGCCATAATAACCTCAGGTTCAGTCTCATCCCATGTGATAGATATCGTTACATCGAATCCGGAGATGTCTGACCTGCCGGTTTTTAAGGTTAATCTCCCTTACCCGCTCAACCGGAACAATGTTCAGGAGATCGTTAATTGTAATGATCGTACCCTTATTGTTGAAGAAACGTACCCCGTCATTGAACTTCAGTTGTCTGACAGGACCAATGTAATTGGCCGCCTGTCGGGTCATGTGCCTCAGGAGGGTGAACTAGTCCCTGAGATTGTGGACAGAATCATACGGCAATTTATAGGAGCCAAAAGCTCTTCTGAATTAGAACCTAAGTTAAAAGCCAGGAGACCTTCTCTTTGCGCTGGATGCCCCCATAGGCCCACTTTCTTCATGATTAAGAGATTGTTTGATGAAGCCGTATATACTGGAGATATCGGCTGTTACACACTGGGCGTAAATCTTTCAGCGGTTGACACATGCCTTTGCATGGGGGCCTCAATAGGTATGGCCTGTGGTTTTGCAAAGGCAAATGGAGAGACCGATAAGAGAAGCCGAATTGTGGCCACAATCGGGGATTCGACATTCTTCCACGCTGGAGTTCCCGCACTTATAAATGCGGTTCATACGGGCGCCAACTTTGTGCTCGTGCTACTTGACAACAATATTACCGCTATGACTGGAGGACAACCGACACCTGCCACGGGTTTTACAGCAGACGGGTCGGTAGCCGTCCCTGTAAATCTCGAAAGATTGGTCAGTGGTTGCGGGGTGGATTTCCTGGAAGTCGTAGATCCTTATGATTATGATTCGCTCGAGGACGCTCTTACGAGGGCAAGGACCTACTCTGTAGATCAAGGAGCGGGCGTCTCAGTGGTCATTGCTCGTCGACCCTGTATCCGGACTGTTAAGCTGGATCCCCAAGCGCTTAAATTCGAGGTTGGCGCCAATTGTGACAGGTGTATGACATGCGTCAGGGATCTCGAATGCCCAGCGATAAGTTTTGTGAAAAAGGATAAGATCGTCAAAATTGACGTCGAACAGTGTACCGGATGTGGTTTCTGCGTAAAGGTTTGCCCTGAACAAGCCATTTCCGCCGGGAGGGCCTGACGGTGGTTCAACTGATTCTTTGTGGCAGAGGTGGTCAAGGAATCGTTTTCCTGACCAGATTATTGGGCGAGATCGCCACTCAAAAGGGGTTGGATGTGATTTCATCAGAAACCCATGGTATGGCCGTCCGAGGTGGCTCAATAAACAGTCATCTCAAAATCGGACCTTTTAGCTCTCCTCTAGTGCGAACTGGACATGCAGACTACCTGCTATCCATGGATGAGTCTGAAACCTCCAACAATGAGCATTTTCTGAGGAATGGCGGCGTAGTGTTCGAGAATTCCCTTTTGCCTTCTGAACACGATGTGTTCAGGGTAGACGCTGGGGGTTTGGCGCGGTCGATTGGACGAATTCAACTTGAAAACGTTGTATTGTTGGGATTCGCCGCATCCTTGGCTGATTTAGGGGTTTCCTTCGATGATATCGAAGAGAAGCTGGCCATTGAGAAGCGCGAAACGGTCCGCAGAAATAACCTCATGGCGTTAAAAGCGGGATCAAAGGTGGCGACTGAATTGAAAGCCCTGATAAACTGACCAGTTATCTGCTTATTAGGATATCGCTTTGGCTGATTGGCGTTGTGGTGGATTTTCCGAACTGGCTTCAAACAGTATTCCGTGATATAATTTTAGGGTGATATAATCCCGGAGGCCGATTGTGAACATAGAAGAAGTCCTGATGGGATTGGCGGATAGAATTCTCGACATAGACGAAGCTTCGATGGCGTCGCTACAGGAGAGATATCTAAAGAAAGTGGCGGATTTCTCGGCATCCAGAGATTGGGAAAGAGCGATAATAGTTTATTTTATGATAAGCTCAGTTCGGGTAAAGAACAAGATTTTCAATGATCGCATCAAAGGGAACGGCCCTAAAGATCCTATCAAGCCTTCCAAAAATCTTTTCAAAGTCATAAAATAGCATGACTATTAATTCTTAGTCTCAACAAATACTATCATGTATTCAACATCATACGTATTTGTCGGGTTAAGGAACTTTTTTTTGATTTGATTTTCTAATTAAAAGAAGTATAATAAGAGTGTCAAGGTTTTGGGTGTTTTATGCAGGGGATTGCGGATTTAAGGGCAATGAAACCAGATTTCATTTCATTGTCGATGAGATTTCAGTCGCCTGTTCTGAAAGGAGAAGCGTCATGCGGAAAAATATAAGGGTTCTAATAAGCGGCGCCTTTGTGTTAGCCCTGTTGTCGGCCCCCTGTTTGTCTCTATGGGTCGAAGCGCAAGGTCAAGATTACAACACGTCTTCATTGATGCAATCCGGGGCGGAGGGACAGAACAGCCAAATGCCGCAGGCCTATTATCCGTACTGGAACAATTATCTGGATAATCTCCAAAGAGAGGGAGGATATTACTCTGTAACCGGCAACTATGGAAATTCTAATCCCGTTACAAGCTATTATCCGGCAAATCCATCCAGCAACGCCATGTCTCCTCAGGTGACCAGTCAATCTGGTATGTATTATAATCCTCAGGATTATTATGGGGCCTCCCAGCAGCAGGGTTATCAACAACCCAATCAGGCGGCGTCATATCAGTCGAATCAGAATCCAGTCCAGTATGCCCAGCCGCAACCGGCTCAGACAAAAAGAACTTCGAAGCGACAAAAGCAGACCGCTGTTACCCAGCAAGTTCAGCAACCCGCCTATGCTTCGCAACAGCCGCCGGCTTATTATCCCCAGCAACAGGGATATGGTCAGCAGGCTTACGGTCAACAACAGGGTTATTCTCAATATACCCAACCAGCGGCGGAGACTCAGGACACAGCGCCGGCGTACAGCGCCGACCCGTCAGTTCAGGCCGCTCAGCAAAAAGCTTACGATAGAGCGATCGCCAGACAGAGAGCCGCTGAACTAGCCGCTCAACAGGCGGCGGCCTCTCAGGAACTTCAACAAACGCAGCAAATGTACATGGCGGCGCAACAAAAACTGAGGGAACAGGAACAAAAACAGAAAGAATTGCAGAATGAGTATCATAAGAAGTCTGTCTCAGAAGCGTATGAGAATTTGCGAGAATCCCAGAGGAGATACTACGACCTGATGGGTGTGGCGGCGGAGAACGCAAGACAGAGTCAGGTTAGCCAACAGGCCGCCTTGGCGCCTCAGCCGCCCATGCCTCAGGCACAGCAGTATCAGCCACCTATAGCAGCGCCTAGTCAACCATCCTATCCCCAAGGCGTTCCAGCCGCAAATTACGCTAATCCCTCTGGTCAGCAAGGTTATCCCGCTTCTCCGGGCCTAAACACGGGAGCGAGCCAAATGGCGCCATCCGCATATCCTCCCGGCCAATCGACACCTATTCAGATTCAACCTCAGCAGCAGGCCCAGCAGGAAAGCTCCGGAGGTCTATGGTCAACTCTCAAGGAGATCTTCTCTCCTCCCACAACGGGACCGGTTGCGAATCAACGAAGCATGTGGGAAAATAAAAACGGTAGAGGCATAGCCGAATAGAGACCCAATCTGAGTGTTCCTGCGTCCAATACAAGAAAACGGTGGTTGTGTTTGCACGACCACCGTTTTCTTGTGAGATGAGTAAATAACTAGAAGATTTTATGACCTGTAGGTTTGTTGAATGATATCATTCAAGTATTTCTCCGGATTATGAACGGCCTCTTTAGGGATAAGAAACTCGTTGGATTCCGCTCGTTCCATGACCAGCTTGAGACCGTGGTGGTAATTTTGGAAAATATTGCGGCAAACTATGAGCGGTTCTTCGGATCCACTTAGTGACAATCGGGCTAATTCAAGCATCGCCTCTTCGAGAAACCTGATTTTCAAACCGTAAGTCCTGTAAAATTCATCTTCGAACCCCTTGATTTCCTGTTCCACCTTCAGGTATCTCTTGTACATCGTATCAGGCGAAACACCTTTACCCGCCGCTGCTTCAACGATAACTTCAAGCGCTTGGCCTTCAAGGGCTTTGCCAAAAAGCTGTTCGAATTCCGAACGCCTAGTTCTTAATTCCTCCATGGTCTCATTTCTTTCGCAGGCATCGACCTCATCGAATATTTCACACCGGGATGGATGAAATTCGTCCTTGAGAATGTCTTCAAGAAATGATCTCGGGTCCTCTGCAAGGTCCCGAGTCACAGTAAATCGTTTCAATTCCGTTGATGGAAGAACCCTTTCAAAACCAACCAGTATTTTTTCCATTACGCTTATAAGCGCCCTCGCTCCTGTCTTTTCTTCGTGAGCCTTCCCGGCCATGATTCTTAAGGCTTCATCGGAAAACCTTATGTCTATGCCATAGGCCTTAAAATCCTGTTTTTTTGCAGTGATCACTGAAGAATAACGGTTCTTAAGAATTTTGTAGAGATCATCTTCTGATAAATCTTCTAATACCGCTGTAACCGGTAATCTACCTATGAATTCAGACTCAAAACCAAATTGGATAAGGTCTTCGGCCTTTATCCGCAGAAACAAATCATTCCTGTCATCCTTCTCTTTGAGTGAAGCCCCAAACCCTAAACCCTTCTGAGACAAGCGCCTTCCGACTATTTCGTCCAATCCGTTGAATGCTCCAGACACTATGAACAATATGTCTCGAGTATTGATTGTCCTTTTCAGTCTCTTTCCGGTCTTCTGAAAATGTGCGGCGGCTTCCATCATTGAAACAGGATCATGCGCTACCTTCAGGTCGACTTCGGTTTCCTCCATAGGTTTAAGCAGGTTTCTCTGAACACCGGATCTTGAAACATCCAGACCGATAAGGTTACCGGATGAGGCTATCTTGTCGATCTCATCGATGTATATTATGCCGTATTTCGCTCTTTCTATGTCACCATCGGCTTCCTGCACAAGGTCCCTCACCAAGTCTTCGACATCTCCGCCAACATAGCCGGTTTCACTGAATTTTGTAGCGTCGCCTTTCACAAAGGGGACTCCAATCTTTCGCGCTATAAGTTTAATAAGATATGTTTTACCTACACCTGTCGGACCGATAAGAATGATGTTGTTCTTGATCCTACCAATTCCTTCTCTTTCATAAGTATCCCCGTGTTCCTGGAAATAACGAATGCGGTTGAAGTGTGTGCAGATTTTCGTTGCCAGGATTTCTTTCGCGCTATCCTGACGAATCACGAACCTATCGAGATACTCATGAAGTTCCGAAGGCTTCATATCAAACCGGACACTCGCAGGTTTTGGTTCTTGGGGAATGTCAATTCCTTGCCCAGATTCCTCAACGCCTGGCCAAGGCCCTAGCTGCGTACCCATTATCCGTATTCGATTGCCATACTTATTTGCCAGAAAATCATTTATCTCTTTTTCTATTTCTTTGGGATCAGGGAAATTTGTGCCCTGCAAGTCGTCTTTTGTATCCATCGTCGTAAGCCTTTCGGAATTACTTCTAGCGATCATGATTTGATCGTTGTTTCTATCAATATGCGCAGCTATGCGTTGATAGTCAATCTTAATAGGACTCTAACTGTAAAGTAATTCAATCAAAATCCAGCCTATATCTCGACTTGTCCCGTCAAGATATAGGCGCATTGTGAAAACTTTAATATTCTTTTAATTTGAATCTTGTTGACTAGTGAGAATCTTCAGAAAAGCTTTTGGGACATGTCTTTCAGAGCTGTCTACAACTTCGAAACAAGTCTACTGGAGACAGCCTTAAGAAATAGTGGCTGACGCTTAAGCGGCGCAGCCAATTTCCTAGGGCTGACTCGTGACCAGACCAAACACCTTGTCACGGTATTTGGTCCTTACAGGACGGATTTCAAGTGGGATTAGTCTGTCGCTGTTGATTGCATCCCTTCTTTGAAAGACCGTTTCAATTCATAGCAATAAATTTTGTTTGAAGAAGCCCGGCTTCAGACTCCTTACCCATTTCTCGGTAGATTTCTGTAAGGGAATTTACAGTATCCGCAAAAAGAGGTTTCCCAACAAAAGAAACTGTTTCGAATTGAGTAATAGCCTTCTTGTAACAATTTGAAGCCATTTGGAGGTTGCCCTTGCCTCGGAACACATCTCCTACTCCCTTCAAAGCTAGTCCAAGAGACACAGGCGAGCCATCCTGGGTTTCAAAAGCGGCTAAAGCCTCTTTGTAAAATCTGAAGGCACGCTCAGGTTTGCCCAATTTAGCGTAAGTGTCTCCCATAACTAGGAGTGTCTGGCCCAGCTTTTCCATAGGGACCTTTTCCTGAGACTGATAAATTTTTTGGGATCTGCGCAAACAATTGATCGCGTTAGCGTAATCTCCCTGAGATCGGCTTATTAAGGCAAGATTCTCTAAAGCTTCGGCCATATTGAGTTTTAGGGCGGGGTTATACTTGGAAAAACAACAGAATCTGGAGATCGCACACTGGTAAAGATTTTCGGCTTCAGAGAATTTGCCCTCTGACGCAAGAAAGTTCGCCAGACCTACCATTGGTGGGGCTGCGGTAATACAATCTGAGCGGGGCCCGTTTTGGCACATAGCAAGAGCTTCCCTATAACAAGCCTCCCCAGCCTTCGAATTCCCGGAGATTATGGTCAGTTCAGCCAGGCGGGTCAGCAAACTAATCGTTTTGGGATTTTCCGGCCCCTTAATGCGTTTGTTAAGATCGTAGGCCAGTGACTGAAAGCGTACCGCTTGCGGGATTTTCCCCGTCGCTTGAGCCAACTGAGATAGTAGCTCCAGCGACTTGACTGAATTCACAGTTTCGGCGCCATGTCTGTTCAAGGACTCGTTCAGACTATGCCTGGCCAAGCTCAAAGCCTCGCAAACCCGGCCATCCACCATCAGAGTTTCCGCTTTAGAATAATTGGATTCCCATTCCCTATACGAAGCGGGGACATTCCCAACGGTTAGGGAAAATATTAGTAGAATTCCTAAACAGGTCGTTAATATTTTCATGTCAAGCCTCCTTACATGATTACCTCAAGAGGTACCATCGGATACTGTTCATGGTATCAGAAATTAGCTTTGCTCGGCAGTCTCTACGATTTGCCGGCAGCGTTCTACCGTCAACTTGCCCGAGCCGTTTTCAGCGTCTTGCGAACATTCCTGCAGGAATCTTTTTTGGGATTGGTCATCCCTCTAAATTGAGATGACCAATCCACGCAAGGAGTTTAAGTCCCGCGTGTACGGGACTCGTTTGCGTTAGTTAGAGCAATTTCCGGGCCAATGAGTTATTGTTAAAAGAGACACTAAGAACCGAGTCTCTTTTTAGGTAGTTATCGTAATTAGGAGTTGGCTGAATCTGACACACTAGGCGTGCGATATTGATCGGACAAAATGGCGTTTTTAATCTTTCTGAATAATGTCTAATGATGAAGGATACTTGTCAGTTTATTAGAAAGGGGTGCTTTTCACCCATATTTGAGCGATTGCGCTCAAGAAGTTGTTCCCTTATGCAACATGCACAGGACTTCGTCGCACGCGCGGTCTGAACCAGCGCGGAATCTACAGCCTCCACCGCACAAATCACGAGACTCACACGAACGGCAATCCGTTTCTGATATCCTAATGTGCGGCATCCCAAGCCAGGCTTTACATAACCCCTCTCGCACAGAGCCCAAACTGATTTCCGGAAACAGGCCGCATTTGCAAACATCTCCAGATGGCAGAACAGCCGCAAGATGGCGACCACAGGTCCAACCAGCGGAACTTCCGTGATAAGATCCGCCGAAGGAGTATTTCATTCTTTCAGCCGCTTCCTCGATCCCCACCTGTAACTCCGGATGCCCATCCCATCGCCCCTTTACGCACGGGTAGTCAACATTCCACTCTCGGGCTCCAATGGACTCAATCAGCTCTTTCATTGCGCCCCATTCGTCAAGGTTATGCCTGTGGACCATTGTTGCCACGGATAGATCCATACCGGAGTCCCTGACAAATTCCATCGCTTTAACCACTTTCCGAAATGAGCCCTTTCCCCGAATAACTTCATGGCCGAATTCCATACCATCCAGACTGATCTGAACTTCGTGGAAATTTAAATCGTTTACTTTCTGCCGGTCAAGAGTCGAGCCGTTCGTCAACAGAACCGCACGAACCGGATATCGGGGCAATGCCTGATTCAATTCATTGAAGTATCGATAAAGAGTTGGCTCACCCCCACTGACCATAATCCGCAGGCCCTGCATTTTGGAAAATTCAGAAAGTAAAGGAGATATTAAATCTGGTGGGAAATCTTCGGCGCCTGTGTCTCCAAGATAACAGTGAGCGCAGGACAGGTTGCATCTATATGTCACCAGCCATTCAATATATCTCAAAGATGGCTCCGGTGATTTTTGAACTTCTACAATTCTTTTAAACTGGTCTCTGGCAACTTCCAGCAAATCTTCACACATACAAAATTCAAGAAACTCATGATCAGGATGAAGCTCCTCCACAGTCTTGGTTCCATCGCAGTCAGTTAAGAAACTTAAAGCGTCGCTGTTGATTTCGTAAAGCTCATCTGTTGAGATCTTGTACAAATAATCCTCTTCCAACATTTTGATCCAGGTATCGGAGGCAAAAGACACGAATGCCCCATCCCCCAAATCTTTCCTATCAGCGATTCTTATGTCCTGCTCAGAAATACTGCCGTGTTTCATGGCGTTGGAAAGGAAAACAAGCCCCCCGCAAGGGACACAATTCTCTGGAGGTTTTTCAGAAGTGAAATCGCAGTCCTGAATATAAAATGGGCAACTTTTACAAATGTATTTTCTAAAAAATTGTTTGCGGAAACCTGAGTCAAAGGCCCCAGCGTCTGAATCAATTGAAAGCTGGGGCCTGGAATTCTCGAGGATACGAACAATATTGTATCCCCTGCAACGCTCAGGTTCTTTTCGATGGGGTTTATAATAATGACATGTTTGCCGGCAAAGCCAGTCCTCTGAGTTTTCCATAACATTCATAATAGCATCAGAGGATCATAAAAAATCCTCTTTTACAGGAAATCAGCAGGAACTTTTGCACTTGCAAAGGCCTTTGGACACTTTTTCAACTTTTCTAATCTTCATGGCTTCCTCCTACCGTTTTTTACATCTATAAATAAAATAGATTCGGCAGGATTTAGAGTCAATAGAATTTCATTCTAACTTATCAAAATAATTACCATAATTACACATATATTTAAATGGTGCCATGTAGCTTATACATATCATCCCGTCATAACATTTTGTATTACGTTGTCTTGTCGCGTGATATTGAGCGCGTTATAGTTTCTTGAGAAGCTGGTTGGCCGCTGTTAGTAGGGGGTCCCAAACAGGTGAAAATGGTGGAGCGTACGCCATGTCACACTGGAAAAACTCCTCCACGCTCATACCAGCGTGCAATGCTACCGCCACTGAGTCGATCCTATGAGCTACGCCTTCTTTGCCGACCATAGTTCCGCCAAGAAGTTTACCGCTGTTTCTGTCAGCCACAAGATGAACATAAATACTTTGATTCCCCGGATGGGCATGGGCCCTGGAACGACTCTTAATCATTTCCTGAACTGGTTCGTAACCTTCACGGGACGCTTCTTCAAAACTTAGACCAGTGCGGGCAACTTCCAAATCCAAAACTTTAAATACCGCTGTTCCCATTATACCGGGGAGTTCCACTTGTCCGCCAGTAACATTGTCAGCTACCGCCCATCCAGCGCGGTTTGCTCGAAGGGCCAAAGGAATCCACACTCGTTTACCCGTCAATATGTGGAACGCGTCGGCGCAGTCTCCTGCCGCAAAAATGTCTGGGTCCGACGTTTTGAGTTTTCGGTCAACAGCTATAGATTTTTTTGGTCCTAGATCCAGCGAGGCTCCGGCCGCCAATTCGGAGTTTGGAGTAACTCCAATGCTTACCAAAACAAGATCCGCCTGAATATCTCCGGATGATGCGCAGACTTTTAATCCTGGGCCATCATTATGCAGAGAATTTACAGCGACCCCGGGGAAACATCTTACACCTTTGTCAGAGAGTTCCTTTTTAACCAATTCCGCCATCTCTTCAGGCATGAAAGCAAGAAGCCTCGGGCCGGGTTTTACCATCGTGACCTCTGCGCCTATTGAATGAAAGGCCTCGGCCATCTCAAGTCCGATATACCCCATTCCAATAATCAGGACCTTCTTCACATTTTTGTTTCCGAGAAATTGCTTTATGGCTCGCCCATCCTGAAGGGACTTCAGGACCATTACTCGCGGAAGATCTATTCCTGGAATATCGGGACGAATCGCCCTTGCCCCGTTGGCAATAAGCAGCTTATCGTAACTGATCTCACTTTGGCCATTTCCCTGAACTTCACAGACTACCTTCTTGTTCTTCCTGTCTATTGAAACGGCCTTGTGTCCAAGCCGAAGGTCTATGCCCTGCTTGCTTCTGAACACTTCTGCCTTCCGAACAATCAGGTCATCCATGACACGCGCAGGTTCCGCAATATTGTAGGGCATTCCACAGGCGGAATATGAAACATCCTGTGTAGCTTCCAACGTTACAACTTCCAGATCGGGCATGTTTCTCTTGGCCTTGGAAGCAGCGCTCATTCCCGCGGCGTCACCACCTATGACAACAAATTTCATGGCTTTTTCTCCTAAGTGCCTATCGATAATAGTAAACGGGAAACCTGACGTTTTCCAATCCAAAATTTATTTTACGAGGTCCTTAAACGCCAGTTTTACGGCTTGTTCCAGGGACATGTTCGGTTCAGCGTTTTCCAGTACTTTATGAGCTGTTTCCGCCGCAACCTTTTGCTTGTATCCCAAGTTGATGAGTGAAGATGTCAGATCTTCTTCAAGACTCCTGCTTGGCTTTCCAGCGGTCTTCATCTGATCTTTCGGCGAAAGTTTTATGACCTTCTCCTTGAGTTCAACGACGATTCTCTCCGCTGATTTCTTGCCTATTCCAGGAATAGAACTTAGTTTAGCCAGGTCTTTCTCGAATATGGCCTGCCTGAATTGAGGTGGGGAAATCCCTGATAATATTGTCAGAGACGTTTTGGGGCCAATTCCTGACACTGATATTAGCATCTCGAAAAGACTTTTCTCTTCTTCCGTGGCAAAACCGTAAAGTTCCAAAGAATTTTCCCTGAAGGCAGTGTGAATATGCAGTATGGCCTCTTCACTTTCTGGTAACAGCCCCAAGGTGTTCAGAGATACAAAGACGTTGTAACCCACGCCGTTAACATCGACAATGACTCTATTAACGTCTCTGTGAATAAGGAGCCCTCTCAAACAGGCTATCATTTGGTGGCCCTTTGCGGGATATGAGAGTGCGCATGATAAGTGGCCATCGCCAAAGCGTCAGATTGATCCGATGATTTAATGGAGGAAATGCTGAGAATTTTTTGAATCATGTACATAACCTGGGCCTTATCCGCATGACCATAGCCCGTGATCCCCTGCTTGATCTCCAGTGGGCTGTATTCAAATATGTTCATGCCGTGGGACGCGCCTAAGAGCAATATCACCCCTCTTACCTGCCCAAGCTTTATGAGGCTTTGACTATTGACAGAATGAAACAGGGATTCGACTACCATTTCAGTTGGCCGATGTTGTTTTATTATCTCATCCAAAGCGTTGTAAATAGTCAGTAATTTTGCGGAGTGTTCCTGCTTTGCAAGCGTTCGCAAAACCCCTCCCGCAATGAAGACCGGACGGGAACCGTCATTACTTACTATTCCATAACCCGTCTTAGCAGTGCCTGGATCAACTCCCAGTATCAGCAAAGTATCTCCTCCGACGGGACTCTCCACAACTGCATGGAATGTGGCGCACCGTCAACAAAGTCATAAGAATGGACATGGCCCGCCGATTCCAGTGTCTAGCTTCGAGCCGACACATTCATCATCTCCTCTTCCGAGATGTCAAAGTTCGCATATACTCTTTCCAGATCATCGTGGTCATCCAGAGCGTCCATCATTTTGAGCATCTGCTCTGCCTTCTTTCCATCAAGCTTGAGTGTGTTCTGAGGTACCATCGTTATCTCGGCAAGTTCGATTTTCCATCCTTTATCTTCTACGGCTTTTCGAACAGGTTCAAAATCGGATGGGTCAACGGCAATCTCAAAGGTGTCTTCCTCAACAGCTACATCCTGAGCTCCATTTTCCAGCGCCAGTTCCATGACCTCATCCTCGGTGAGACCTTCCGCGGAAATTGCAACCATGCCTTTTTTCTGGAACATCCAGTTGACACAACCAGTTTCTCCAAGGTTACCATTGTATTTGTCAAAAATGTGCCGGATCTCAGCGACTGTTCTATTTTTGTTGTCCGTAAGCGCTTCAACCATCACTGCCACTCCGCCCGGACCATATCCTTCGTAAATAATCTCTTCGTAATTCACGCCTTCAATTTCCCCGCTTCCTCTTTTTATCGCCCTCTCGATATTTTCCTTTGGCATGTTGGCGTTGCGCGCCGTATTTAATGCTGTTCTCAAACGAGGGTTACCGTCGGGATCTCCACCACCCATTCGTGCGGCGATGGTTAGTTCTTTGATGAGTTTGGAAAAAACCTTCCCTCTCTTGGCGTCTGCAGCGCCTTTCTTGTGCTTGATGGTACTCCATTTATTGTGCCCTGACATTCGTCCCAACCTCCGATCACGGTTTTTATGTAACTTTTTTCGCTGTTATCTCAATATATTTGAAATCTTTTCCCTCATTGGCCAACTTCTGAAGCTCTTAAGACGCTCATTGCGGATAATCCATAACTGTTAGGTTCGATTCCCTGATTATCATGTACGGCCAAAAGTTTCAATGAAGCGCGTGATTATGACAGGAAATGGGAAATCTTGTGATAGAATTCCACTAGTCATTGATTTCAAGTACTAGAATCAGAACACTATCCAGGCCTACCTGACTGTGAAAAGGTAGAGTTTGCGAAAGAAAGATCATGAAAAGTGACAGACTGATATCCGGACACCCAATTTCCGGAACTGAAGAAACCGAAATTGATCTCAGACCGAGGCATCTTAAGGATTATATTGGACAGGAAAGACTTAAAGAGAATCTTTCAGTTTTTATGCAGGCGGCGTCTCAGAGGGATGAATCCCTGGATCACATACTCTTCCACGGTCCCCCTGGACTCGGAAAAACTACTCTTGCCAACATAATCGCCCATGAAATGGGATCACAAATCAGGACAACTTCAGGCCCTATAATTGAAAAAGCGGGGGATCTAGCCGCAATACTTACAAATCTGGAAAAGGGTGACGTTCTGTTCATCGATGAAATACATCGACTGTCAGCTTCAGTAGAAGAGATTTTGTATCCGGCCATGGAGGATTTCAAGCTCGATATCATAATAGGTCAGGGACCCAGCGCAAGGACGATAAATCTCGAGCTTTCACCCTTCACTCTTGTGGGCGCAACGACTAGAACAGGGCTACTGTCCAACCCCCTACGCGACAGGTTCGGCATTATCTTTCACCTGGATTTTTACTCTCAGGATGAGCTCAAACAAATCGTCAAGCGTTCGGCAAAGATTCTTAAAACTGAAATTACCGAGGAAGGGGCTTCGGAAATAGCGACCAGGGCCAGGGCAACCCCTAGGGTTGCAAACAGACTGGCGAAGAGAGTCAGGGATTTTGCGCAAGTTCGTGGAACTGGAGTGATTGACATTGACACAGCTCGGCGGGCGTTAGATATGCTGGAGGTGGATTTGTTCGGCCTTGACAACATGGATCGAAAATTTCTGGAGACCATAATTTTCAAATTCGATGGAGGTCCAGTAGGAATCGAAACATTAGCCGCCGCCATAGGAGAAGAAAGCGAAACACTAGAAGACGTTTACGAACCGTACCTTGTGAAAGAAGGTTTTATAGACCGAACCCCGAGGGGTAGAATGGCCACCAGAAGAGCTTATGAGCATTTCAACCTGATTAAGAAAACAGACCAGGAAAGGCTTTTCCCATAGGAATTTTTCGTCTCAAGGCTTCAAAAGGCAGGCTTTACTCAGATTCACATGTCCAACAGAATTCAGATACTCAATGAAAATGTCATCAACCGGATCTCAGCCGGAGAGGTAGTTGAACGACCGGCGTCAGCGGTGAAAGAACTTGTCGAGAATGCTTTAGACGGAGAGTCTACATCTATAGAATTGGCTATTCAGGATGGCGGCAAAAAACTCATTAGAGTCAAGGATAACGGCGTAGGGATGGGGCGGGACGACGCTTTCCTTTCCCTCGAGCGCCACGCGACCTCCAAGTTGATATCCGAAAAAGATCTGATAGGCATACCGACGATGGGATTTCGCGGAGAAGCGCTGGCGAGCATCGCCTCCGTTTGTAGAATGCGATTAATGACAAGGGATGAATATGCGGAAGTGGGGATAGCCATACACTCGGAGGGCGGCGCACTTACCAGTAGCGAACCTTTTGCAATGAACCGAGGCACGGTAATTGAGGTTCGAAACCTTTTTTACAACACTCCCGTTCGTCGAAAATATCTCAAAAGCGCACCTTTCGAATCCGGTCACGTTCATGATCTTGTTCTAAAGATGGCCTTGGCAAATCCTTCAATAGGATTCACATTTCTGGATGACGAAAAAACCAGAATTCAGGCTCCGGCGGCCAAATCACTCAAAGAAAGAGTCTGCGGCTTGTTCTCCGGAGACATTGTTGAGAATCTTGTAGAACTTAATTACGAGTTTGAAGGAACGTCTTTGTGTGGCTATTTTGCAAAGCCCCCTTACTCGAGGTCCTCTATTCGGCACATCTTCACTTTTGTCAACTCGCGGCCTGTTCGAGACAGGCTCGTCAACGCTGCAATCATGAAGTCATTTTCCAACATCATCGAACGGGGACGCTTTCCTTTGGCGTTAGTATTTATCCAGACCCCCCCGGATGAGGTTGACGTAAATGTCCATCCGCAGAAAGCTGAGGTCAGGTTTCTTAAACCAGGGAACATCTCCAACCTTATTTTTAATGGAGTAAACGAGGCCATTCAGTGGAAACCTAAGGAAAGCAAGGTATTTAAGGGTTGGAACGATCCATCTTCAACGAATTCTGAAGCTTTCCGTGACCTGTATCGAAGTGAAAACCGGAAGGGATTTAACGAAATACCCGGCCAGGGCAGATGGTCTGAGTTTCCCAAGGAGTCAGTTCAACCTAAATCCGCGGATGATTTGATGGTGAGTCGGTCCAAATACTCAGACCTCAGCATTCTCGGTAAATTGCCGAACTCTTTTATATTACTCAATGATGACAACGCCATGATAGTAATGGACCAACACGCCGCTCACGAAAGACTTATTTTTAACGAGCTTTGCAATTCGCACAAGACGAATCATTCTCCCGAATCACAAGATCTTCTGATTCCGGAAGTCATAGAACTTACGGCACTGGAGGCGGAAGCATTCAGGGAAAATGTGGAACTACTTGAAACCTCAGGCTTTGTAATAGAGGAGTTTGGTTCCAATACGTTTGTGGTCCGTTCAATTCCTTCGTGGCTTTTGGGTGTGGATCTTAGCGACACCATGAGGGGATTCGTGGACGCTGCTCTAGACACTGCGCTTAAAGCGGACCCCGACGCTCTCAGGCAAAATCTCTTAAGAAGTCTTGCGTGCAAGGCAGCGGTAAAAGAAGCTCCCAGCCTGGATATGGAGGAAATCAGAGGACTCTTGCGCAGTCTCGACAGGACCGATGGTCCATCTGAGGTTTGCCCTCACGGGCGACCGATTTTGGTCAGAATTACTTACGATGAACTGCGCCGTCGGATGGGACGCAAATAGTCGGCTTCACCGCCATCCTCAATATAGGGTTATCTTTACTGGTCTGGCAAGGTTGATGAAAATTCCGTTCGGGCTTTCTCCCCTTACGGTTGTGCCCACATACATCTTAAGTGTGTCCGCCAACTGAGCTACGGAGGAATTAACTAATCGAACACATCCGTGGGACTGAGCTGATCCCACACTCCAGGGGGAATCTGTTCCGTGTATCCGGTACGCTCCCATGTCCACCATTTTCATTGGCGGAGCCACCGAATCCGTCTCTGTCTCCATGTCGTCGTTCACCGGCGGCTTGGATGCCTGAACCTTCGAGAAGAAAGGCATCATGTGACCACCGTAAACTGATCGGCTTGGCGACTGCCCGTAGGCCCAATCACGATCCTGAGGGGGAATCCAGAGAGGATGATCATCAAAAATTCGCAATATGTAAAATGATCCTTTTGGAGTGGGATATTCAGATGATCCTAGACCAGCCTTACACGAGAACAGCAAGTCTTTTTTTCCTTCATTGCCCAACCCGAATAGCTTTACGCTGAAACTTGACCTTTCGACCTCTATTTGAAAACGCGAATATAAATCCAATGGTTCTCCGACTCTTTTACCTACCTTATCCAAACTACCTTTAGCGTCGAGCAAACCGGACGAATCGCTAACAATCGAATTCGGACCTATGGAAGCGATTCTAAATTTGTCTTCACGAAGTGGTTTCAAGGAAATCGATCCCGGAGACAGTTCCCCTATTGCGTCAATTTTGCCTGCGGTGATTTTCTGACTCAAAGGCGTAGCCCATTGACTTCCTGCAGCTTGACTCGAGATCCCTATGGAGAGTA
Source organism: uncultured Desulfomonile sp. (assembly GCA_903952205.1). GTDB lineage: Bacteria > Desulfobacterota > Desulfomonilia > Desulfomonilales > Desulfomonilaceae > CAJBEZ01. The sequence continues at coordinate 95,574 of CAJBEZ010000063.1, forward strand.
TTTGATCTGAGAGCCCTGCATGGCACCTATCGGTGAAAACCATGAGCAAAGCGACTATAAGAGATAATGTGGCGACAAACGTCAGAGATAGATTAAAGGCGTTCTTTATTGGCCTACGCATTCTCGAACTCCTGAAGTGTGTTTTACTAAAATTGGCACGTTTCATGTCACGGTGCGTTTCGGCTCGTAATCAGTATTTTTTAAATTACCTCAAAAGCGATCTAAGTCAATATCTGAATTGGTGACATTCTTTGAATTTTGACTTGAATATCATCGCTTACAGTATTAATTTTTAGAAAGTAGGTTGAACAACCTGGAGACTTTCGTCAGGTTAAAGCCGATAAGGAGTCTATATGAAGAAGTTCGTACGATCACCGATCCAACGTCAAGCCCCTGGAGCGCATAAGAGAAAACAATTTGACAGCCTAAACGCGACTGAATTGTACTGCCCAAACTGCAAGACTGCCATGCCCGTGAGGGAAAGACTATTGCTGGTGCTTCCAGAAGGTGACAAATATGAGTATACGTGTGTGCGGTGTGGGGCGTCGCTCGGGGAAAGGATCGCCAAAGAACCCCCTAAACCTTTGCTGATTGTTTAATTGTATTTGCAAACCGACTGCCATGTTAAGGGATAGCGAGTATTGACAGCGCATCCTATGTGCCTTTTGTTTCAGCTTGCATCAGGAATACCTGGACTCTTGAGAAAATAGTAAAATCCGGGAAGACCAAACACCAGACAAATCATGAATGACAGTATCCTGAACAGCACTGCCGCCATGACAGCCGACGCTGTGTCCAATCCGAGAAGACGCGGCGTCTCCACTATCACAGCGTCAAAAAATCCTATTGATCCCGGAGTAATAGGCACAAGATTGGCCACGGCCCCCAGACTTGAGACTACAAGAGTTGAAGTCAAGCCCAATGGCTTTCCAATAGATTCATAGATGAAATACAGAGCCAGTGTCTGGCTCAGATTTATCAACGCCAGGGATACCACCACTCTAGCAATAAGAAACGAATCATGGGACAGTGCGATCCACGATTCGTTCAAACGATATAGAAGGCCCATGATCCTGCCGGGATTTTTCTTTTTGAAAACTGGTAGGAAAAAGGCCAGATAGGCGGAACCCGCCAGTATCGAAAACAGGGTAGCCGCCAAAGCGCCCTCGTAAATCTGGAAAGCACACGCAATGTAAGCGAGCGCAAACAGTCCCATTGTCGCGCTAACCATGGCCACCAGTATTGCTGTGCCCCCGTAAATTACGGCAAACTTGTGATAATCTAAATGTTTGGATCTCTTTAAGTACAACGCGAGAGCGCCGGAACCACCTCTCATTGGAATGACCAGATTCCCAAGCATCATTCCATGGGTCACGAAGATAAGTTCGAACAAGCGCAAACGTGTGTCAAACTTCTTGAGGAAAAGATTCATCTGGTAAGAATTCAAAAGGAACCCTATCCACAAACAGAACCCTGCCACGGCCGTTGCCATGAAAGACGACTTCCATAGAGCGGAGAACTCTTCCCTATGTATCGAGATGTAATAGCCCACAAAAACGGAAAAAAGAGAAACGACAGCCAGTCCAATTATCCACTGTCGTCGTTTGGACGCATCGTAGATGGGAAGTTTTAAGTTAACGGACTCTGACTTCAATTTGATCTCTTGATGACGTGACTCCGCACAAAGGTCTAAGCGGCTTCCTCATCATTGGAGTCTTTCTTCTTGAGCCAAAAAGGGGCCATGAGGTTTCTCATTTTCAAAGTCTGCGTCCGAAGCCATTGATCGGATGGCAGTTTTCCACAAACAATTCGACTGCGAACTTCATCAATCATTGGATGGTGAGGGAGTTTTTCCTTGAATTCTTCAAAAACCTGAGCAAATTCTTTGAAAGGTGTTTCCATTATGGTCTCCAAATGATGTATTAATTAAGTCATTCTGATGAATATAGACAACAATATATAGCTTTAGTTTCATAATGTTAGAATATAAACTTAATAATGAAGTTTAATATAGCTAAAGCAACATTAAGGTTCGCTGAACGTTTTATAGTCTCTATTTTCTGAAAAGGGAAACATTTATAATGAATGCTTGAAAAATGTGTTCCGGCATAGCTTCATTCGAAATTAATGGCCGCCGTCATCTGGTTATTTGTAAGTTACCTGTTCAATCGTAATGGTTTGGAGGCTTAATATATCCCCGAAAGAGAATAGGGCTGGTTGAATGACGCGCATCGTCGGCTCTCGATCAGATTACATGATCGCTACCTTATCTGTGATAGTAGCAGGCCTGCTTTTTCATAGAATACCATGTCATTGCTTCGCACGACTATGACATCCCCCCGTTGACTAAGACAATAAAGACGTATGGCTACTTCACCAGGATTCATTCCCAGTCCCGTCGAAATACCGTGAAAAGTGCATGGACGTCTGCTCAGCAACGCCAGGATTTCCAAGTCATCAGTTTCTTGTCGTTGTGAGGCCGGCAGTCGGAAGATCCGTGTCACAGGCTGGCGCGCGCAATAGTGTTCTTTGAAAAATAATGTTGAGTTACACTACACATCCGGATGTACAGAAAAAGAAATGTAGATGATTCCTATTTCATTTGTTGGATTACGAACAGAACAATTCTTTACTCGTCTTCCGATTGCTCCTGCGCCCGGCCTCCTTCTATTACCACAACTCTATCCGAGCATTCTACTACCGACTTCCGGTGAGAGATGAATACCACGGTCATTTTTCCCCGCAGATCTTGCATGGCTTGAATGATCCGTTGCTCATTTTTTGCGTCCAGGTTGCTCGTCGCTTCGTCCAGCAACAGCAAAGTAGGCTTACGCAATAGCGCTCTTGCCAGAGAGATTCTCTGCCGTTGCCCTCCTGAGAGCCTCACCCCACGATCCCCAACGATTGTCATAAGCCCCTCGGGCAATGCTTTGACGAAGTCCGCGGCCGAGGCCATTTGCAGAGCGTTCCAGATGTCTTCCTCTGAACTCTCAGGCGAAGCCCACCGCATGTTGTCCTTCAACGTCTCATGGAACAACAGACTCTCCTGAGGAACGTAACCTACCGATTTACGCCAGGAATGTAGCACGCTTCCTTCCAGTGGCCGCCCGTCAATAAGCACTTGTCCAATATCGGGAGTCAACAAGCCGATCAGCAGGTCAGCAAACGTGCTCTTGCCACCACCGGACGGCCCAAGAATGACTGTCGTCTCTCGGGCGCGAATAAACAGTTCCATCTGGTCAAGAACAAAGTTTCCGTCTTCCTTGTCATATTTAAAAGAAACGTTTCGAAACTCTACGCCAGTTTGCAGTTCGATCGGGTTCACATGAACCGATATTTCGGGTTCCTCGGCTTCTTGAAATTTCTCGAGCATTTCCAGCACCGCTTTGTAAGCGGGCAACATATTAAGAGTCCCCTGCCATGTCCGCTGCGTCCACGAGAACATGGGCACAAGACCGGCAAAAAGAAAAAGCATGATAAGCAGCCTGGACACGGGAATTTGAAGTATTTGAACTCCCACGAGAAAGAATACGCTCACTACAACGACTCCACCAATTTCGTAATACATCCCGGTAGAAGAGAGAATCCCGGCGAACCGATTGGCCTGTTGCTCAAGGTTTCCGCTCAATGAGCAGAAGCTCCGAATATGCCTATCTTCCGCTCCAAAACTCTTGGCAACCTTCATTCCAGACAGATGGTCCATCAAAACGCCAAATAAGGCGGCCATAGTCTGACGCCATTCCTCACCAAGCTCATAAGACCTTCGATTGAGCGGCCTGAGGACCAAAAGTAATAATCCAGAACTGACAATCGCCACACACGTCAGAGGAAAAGACAGCATCATGGCTATGCCAATATGCACAAACACAACGAATATCGTGCTGATCAGCGCAAAAAGGCCGTACGTTCCGCTATCTATGGTCGCAAGATTTGATGTCATAACATGATTGATGTCTGATCCTCTGATTTGAATGAAACGGAGCCATTGAACCCGAGCCATAGCTCTAAACAGATCATCACGGAGCTTACGCGTGAATGCGTGAGACAGCTTTGAGTTGAGTATAGTGGACCACCGCTGTATCACGGCGTACAACGAGACTATTCCGACATACACGACCAGCACTGCGGGCAAGCTGAGTGGGAGGCCGGTGAAACGCCATATCTTACCGATTATCGCGACAATACCTTCGGGAGCAGAATCGCCTATACCGATCAATTGCAGGAATGGGATCAGCATCAGCAGCCCGACCCCCTGTGTGAGCCCCATAACGATCAAAACCACAATGGCAAAGTAGGCTTTTTTCCCCGCTTGACGGAACAACTCTCTCAGGTATTCAAGGAATAACTTGTTTTTCGGGGTTAGTTCAAACATAATTTTTTACGGGTCTCCAGTAAGATCTGTTGATTACTTCGCAAGACTCAGGCGGGGCAGGGGATTCGATTTTGGAGAAATAGCCGTAGCAAATAACGGGGCCGGGACATTGGGTGGGGATTTGGGGTCACCAGAGGCGCTCTGGGCATATTGATTTCAACGCCTCAATGATCTCTTCCGGGTCCAAGCGTTTTGTGTAATCTATATCAACAGCGGCTTTAACAATCATCCCGTCTTGAGCAATTACATAGGTAGCGGTTAAAGGCAATTCGAAATGATTGCCACCTCCAGTCCTGGTTAGTTCAATCCCATAACTTGAATAAACCTGCAATAAGTCCTCGGGAATTGGGAATACTATTTCAAATTCACGTGCAACCTTGTTTCCTAAGTCGCTGAGCACTTCAAAACTAAGATCATTCTTTTCCACTGTAGACATGGAGTCATCCGGCGTTTGAGCGGATATAGCCACCAGTGACGCTCCCATAGAGTGAACTTCGTTAAGCCTGCGCTGCAATGACCGCAGCTCAATATTGCAATATGGTCACCAACCCCCTCGATAAAAAGATACAACCACAGGTCCCTGTCGTAACAAGACATCGAGTGATACAATCTGTCCAACAGCGTTAGGTAGTCTGAATTTGGGGGCCTGATCACCTTCTCTGAGACATGTGTCGGTAATCCCGGATTTAGCGAGTTGATCCTGAGCCCTATCCATAATTGTAAGCTTGTCAGGTGGCACAAGTTTACGGTTTGCGGCTTTACGTCTTGATAGTTTTTCGTTTAAAGACATTATCGGTCCTCGAATATTCGGTTCATTGAAAACGTTACGTCCTGAGTTTAGCGGTTATATAAGTCAACTGGCTCCAGAACACAACCATCCCCTGAGAAATTAGTGGTTGAGTTTCTTAAGAAGGAGTTTTTCGATTTCCACCATGCAACAAAAAAACGGCCTTGACGGCCGTTTTTTCTGTTTGGAGTCAATTTGTTACACTATGACACTCTAAACTTGTAAATCTCGTTTGTCTTAGGATCGATGACGTGAACAGCGCATGCGATACATGGGTCAAATGAATGCACCGTGCGCAAGATTTCAAGTGGTTTCTTGGGATCAGCGACCGGAGTCCCTATCAGGGCGTTCTCAACCGCGCTCTTCTGTCCCTTGGAGTCAGCGGGGCCGAGGTTCCATGTTGATGGAACAACTTGCTGATAATTCTTGATCTTGCCTTTTTCAATGTTGATCCAATGTCCGAGGGACCCTCTGGCGACGTCGTTCAGTCCAGCGCCCTGGCCGTTAACCGTTTCGTCCAGTTTGTAGTCTGTGAAAGTGCGAGTATCGCCTTTCTTAACGTTCTCGATAAGTTCCATGGTCCACTTTTCAGCGATCTTCGCATTCACGAGGCACTTGATTCCCCTGGCTCCAATTCGTCCAAGTGTCGACATAAGAGCTTCAGGACCAACCCCAAGCTTCTTCATGACCATGTCTGTGGTCTCTTTAATTTCCTTGTTGCCGCCTACATAGGATACCAGACACTGTGCCAGCGGACCAACTTCCATCACTTTGCCGTCATATCTCGGCGCCTTCATCCAGGAGTATTTTCCATCCTTGGACGTGGTGTCGGGAACAGCTCCCTTGAGAGCTTCGCCCTCCAGAGGCTTTGTCACGCCCACTGTGGGATTCAGAGGAGTTCCGTTCTCATACCAGGCTCTTGTGACATCTTCAGTGACCTTTGCAGGATCAACCGGTAATGATTTTAGTTGGCCATCCATGATGATGCCTCTCGGAAAATAGAAGCTCTCGGGCTCCTTATCGCTCTCAGGGAAATCACCATAGGCCAAGAAGTTCTTGTTTCCACCGATTTTTGTCCAATCTTTGTAGAAACCCGCCACTGCAAGTAAATCAGGAATATAAACCTGTTCTATGAATGCAATCTGTTCTTTCAACATGAAAAGATACTGGGAGATTCGGTCAGCGTTTAACTGCCCAATAACAGTAACTCCACCAGGCAGATGACCCTGCAGATGTGGGTTCTTCGCTCCCCAGATGGCTGTCATCTGAGCTGCGTGAACCTGCTGACGAAGGTTGTCCAGGTAATGCCCTACCGCCATCAGGTTGGCTTCCGCCGGCAGCTTGTAAGCTGGATGGCCCCAGTAGGCGTTTGCAAACGGGCCTAGCTGGCCTGAATCAACGAAGGCTTTGAGCTTTGATTTGAGTCCCTCATAATAGGCTTTTGGCTGAGGACGACCACTCACTGACGCAGATAGGTCGGCGGTCTTGCCGGCGTCGGCCGACAGCGCCGACACAACATCGACCCAGTCAAGGGCGCAAAGCTGATAGAAATGAACCGTATGATCATGCATGTTCTGTGCGGCATGCGTAAGATTACGAATTATCCTCGCATTGGGAGGAATCTTTATTTTTAGGGCGTCCTCAACCGCTCTTACAGAAGCCAGAGAGTGCACCAGTGTGCACACACCGCAGGACCTCTGTGTGAGTAGGTGGGCGTCACGTGGGTCACGTCCCTGAAGAATGATTTCAAGTCCCCGAAAAAGAGTGCCGGTGCTCCAGGCGTCCTTGACTTTACCATTCTCTATTTCGACTTCTATGCGTAGGTGACCCTCTATTCTTGGAATTGGGTCAACGACGACTCGTGCCATTTTTCGCTCCTTCTTGTTAGGTTACCTAATTGGTAAATGACTGTTTGGCGGTAATTGCAAACTAATTACTTCTGAACATAGAACGGGGCCATCTTGTCCCAGAAACCCGGCTCGCTGCATCCAATGCAGGGGTGTCCGGCGCCAATCGGCCAGTTAGTTCCCTGATTCCACAGTATTATTGGGCAGTTATTATACGTTTCAGGTCCAGCGCAACCGACTTCGTAAAGGCACCAATTTTTGGCCGCTCCTTCATCTCCAAACTGCTTTACAAATTCTTTGTTCTCAAAATGGCCTCTCCTCGGGCAGTTATCATGAATCAGACAGCCGTAGGCGAATAGTGGCCGACCTTTGTCATCCAACGCGGGGAGTTTTCCCAGTAGCAGATAATGAACGATTGTAGCTACCATGTTGTCAGCGTTCGGAGGACAACCCGCTACGTTAACGGTTTTTAGCCCTGTGACCTCTGCCACACTTTTAGCCCCCGTGGGATTGGGTTTGGCGGCCTGTACACCACCATCACAGGCGCAGGCTCCAACACATATAGTCGCCGCGGCGTTCTTGCAAACATGGTTCGCAATTTCAAGAAAAGTCTTTCCGTGTACTTTTCCATGCACTCCATTGTCTTTAGTAGGAATAGCCCCTTCAGCAATGCAAATATACTTGCCTTTTTGATCCTTGACTGTTTTCTCGAGAATTTCTTCAGCCTGGTCCCCAGCAGCCGCCATAATGGTTTCGTGGTAGGCAAGATCAATTACATCGAGAATGATGTCAGCGGCCCAGGGATAAGTTGATCTGATGAAGGATTCCGTACAACCTGTACACTCAGCGAAATGCATCCACACGACCGTGGGTCTCTTTTTCTCCAAGGCCTCGGCGATTCGCGGAGCAAAGGACATGGGGAGGCCCAAGACCGTCGCCATCAAACCGCAAAACTTCATGAAGTCGCGGCGGGAAACACCCTTAAGGGCCAACCTTTCGTTCAAATCGACATGACTGTCCATTATTATCCTCCTTGCATGGACTCTTTGGTGTGACTCTGTTTGTAGCGCTATACGAGTCTGCGATGCTGAAGGCCAGTTTGGAAGGACCGAACCGGTTAGCTTCCAGACTCTCTAAAGAAAAAACAGCGCATAGAAACCTATTGAAAAGAATAAACCTTCACAAACATTTTTTAGAATACTATGAAGAAAAACGAAAATCAAGGCTATAAATACAATGAAATTAGAGTGTTACCTATTGCGTTTTAGTGTTATTCGGTCTGACCACGAGACATTGAGGCCGGCCAAATCATCCATCGCTATAATCCGCATCAATGTTTTCAATTCTAGAGGCTTCTCTCGGCGCAATTCAAAGTATAATCTATGTCCTGATCTGAATGCGCTGTACTGACAAACCACGCCTCAAACGCCGAAGGAGCAAGATAAATTCCCTGGTCCAACATTTTAGCAAAGAAAGTGTTGAATCGTGATTTGTCGGCTTTGATGGCCTCTTCATAATTAGTTACAGATTCCATGTCAAAAAATACAGAAAACAGTGACCCTAAACGGTTTACTGTATTTTTTAACGACTTTCTCGAGAGGATCTCCGCTAATCCCCTGGTAAGACGCGACGATTTCTCTTCCAGGGAAGGATATGGATTGTCTCTTTTCAAAATTCTTAAAGTCGCTAGGCCCGCAGAAACAGCCAGCGGATTTCCCGAAAGCGTTCCGGCCTGATATACCCCACCAACTGGCGCCAAGAACTCCATAATCTTGCGTGGACCACCGAAAGCCCCCACGGGTAATCCTCCGCCAATGATTTTTCCTAGACAGGTCAAGTCAGGAATGACTCCGTAAAGCTCCTGTGCCCCTCCCAGAGCTACCCTGAAACCACTGATAACCTCATCAAAAATCAACAAAGAGCCATTACTGGAACAAATATCCCGAAGTCCCTCCAGAAAACCAGCCAACGGCTTTACTACTCCCATGTTGCCGGCAATCGGTTCCACAATTATAGCGGCAATCTGGCCCGGCATGGACTGAAAACACTCCCTGACGCCTTCCAAATCGTTATAGGGGAGAACAATGGTTTGCTCGACCAAAGATTTGGGCGCTCCCAGGGAATCCGGGATGGAGAAGGTGGCCGCCCCGGACCCTGCCTTGGCCAAAAGACCATCACTGTGGCCGTGATAACAACCTGAAAACTTGACTATTTTTTCTCGGCCCGTATATCCTCGAGCCAGGCGAATGGCGCTCATGGTAGCTTCTGTGCCGGAACTGACCAGTCGAACCATTTCAATGGAAGGAACCAGCTCGGATATCAACTCCGCCATATCAATCTCACGCCTTGTAGGGGCCCCAAACGATGTTCCATCCCGCATCGTCCTCGATATGGCGTCCAGGACTTCCGGATTAGCGTGCCCCAAGATGAGTGGACCCCAAGAACAAACGTAATCGATAAAGTCGTTACCATCTTCATCTACGATGTGACTGCCTTGGCCTGACTTAATGAAATGCGGACACAGCCCCACAGATCGGAAAGCTCTGACTGGAGAATTTACTCCTCCTGGAATGTATCCAACCGCCTTTGAATAAAGTTCCTCTGAAACCTTGTTGATTATCATGAACAATTCTCCGTTTGACATCTGTTATCAGAGAGATGAATTAATCATCAAAGTAAGTCATGCTGACCTTTTTGAGCTCTCTCTCGCTGAACAGAATTTCGTATTCCTCCAGGCCGACCTCTTTCGCCATCCTGGCAACCGTTTCCATGCACTCGTCTTTCGAGGATGAATGTATCATAGTAAAAAGATTTCCGCCCATTGCCCCAAAAGGAGGGCGTTCGTAACAATGAGTGACTTGTGGAACATTGGCGAAGATTTGTCCGATCTCCTCCACACGATCGGGCGAAACCTTCCATACAACCATTCCATTGAAGTTAATCCCCGCCTCAATGTGTCTGATCATGGCGCCGATTCTGCGAATTATCCCTGAATCCACCATTCGGTTAATCCGTAAAATAACTTCCTCTTCCGACACATTGAGTTCCCTCCCGATCAACTCGTAAGGCTCTGGGCTTCCAGAAAGATCTCCTTGAAGAGCGGATAGAATCCCTTTGTCGATTGGTTCAAGCTTAAGACTGGACATTTGATGTCTATACCTTTTAAAATTTGTTTAATTTATACTTCGACGGATCAAATGAGCAAAGAAAAATATACATTGTGTTTTGTGTTTGCGATGGGAGTAGAATCTCGCCGCTTTTTAAAACGTGTCGAAATCCGAAAGCGCTGGAAAGTTGGGCACGCCACGCACCGGGAGGTATTTTTTGAGGGCGGAGAGTTCCTGGTGATCCGAAGTGGAATTGGTTTCCAGAAAGCTTTGGCCGCCAGTAAAAACGTCAACTCTTGTCCCGATTACATGCTAAGTGTCGGAACTTGCGGGGCGTTAGTCCACGATCTGACGCCGGGAGACATTGTGCTGGCGAGTGAAACCATTTATTCTGAAGATCCAAGAGTGAGAGTCAAATGCTCGGGACGCCTTCTAGCCGCATCAGAGGCAGTTTGTTCCAAGTTAGGTCTGAATTTCCGGGTCGCCCCGATAGTAACATCCGATAGAGCTGTATTCTTGAGATCCGAGAGAGAAAAACTGAAATTAAGATTCGGGGCCGAGGCCGTAGACATGGAAAGTCACGCTATCGGAGTGGGGGCTGCTTCAATCGGTTCATCATTTGGCGTGATACGAGTGGTGTCTGACGGGATAGACTCTCCACCGCTCCCGGACCGTTCGATCATAAAAAACTGGAGGAACAGGCTACACAAACTTCCTGAAAATATTGGTCCACTATTTGCGTGGTGGAAGTTCCTGAAGTCTTTCAACGCTTCGATCAAGAAACTTGACGGACCATTGATTGAATTGACCAGGACGATTCACAAATCCAATTTCAGGGATACATTTCAAACTTGGAATAAGCGTCCATGAACAACGAATTGGCGCTGAACATCAGCAGTTTAACCTCATGAGTTAGGATTTGCTAGGTTTTATTCCAAAGAGCGATCCAACAGACTCTACAATCAACATAAGAGCCTTGGTGGCATATAATTAGGAGACAACTTGGTCAATCAAACTATGTTTCCCGACCACATAACGAGGGAACGTCTTTTCGAGTGCACGGTCTATTATGAAGACACCGATTGCATGGGTGTAGTGTATCATGCAAATTATCTGAGATTCCTTGAACGCGCCCGTTCCGAATACGTCGCGAATCGTTTGGGAACTAGCATTGTGGATTACCATAAACGTGGATGCCTGTTCATGGTCCACAAGATTGAAATTGCTTACCATTCCCCTGCAAGACTCGGAGATATTCTTACGATTAGAACCTGGATTGATAAAACAACCTCTTTCCGAATTGTTGTAAAGCAGATTATAATTAGGAAAGGCCTGCCTAAGGACTATCTTGTGACTGCCGGTGTGACACTTGTAGCAGTTGGCGCCGATGGACAGCTCATGGAGATTCCTGAAGAGTTTCATGGCCTTTAGAGGATTCGTTAACCTTATGAAATTGGGCGTAGCTCCAAAACTTGCTGCGGTCATCGTGATGATACTTGTATTTCAACTTTGGCCAACGTTGTCTCGATCTGGAACCCGAGATGCGGCATTAGAAAAGGTCATCAGAATTTCAGGCCTCCGCGGTCAAATTCAGAGTATGCCGGCTTCGTTTCTCATGACTGTTCCGTCCGACATGTTCTCCGACAATCGCGAACGCACACGTTTTTACTCTCGAATCAAAGAGAAGGTCACAGCCGAAAGTCTTCTCGAAATTTTCCAGGAAACTTTCACTGAAAATATTGATCAGGAAAATCTCAACCAGGTTTTGCAGTTTTATGAATCAAGCCTGGGCAGAAGGATCGGCCACCTTCAAGGCGAAGCGCTGTCTACAAACGTAATCAAGGGCATTAGGGAAGGTAGGAGAGTTACCGCCAGCCTCGATGAAAATAGGCTTAGGCTTCTGGAGCGGTTAATCGATAGTCTTCAGACAGATAGAAACAACATCCTGTTCCGAAGATTGATCGTCAGGTTGATAGGAGCTACGGCCTGGAACCAAAGTTCGGGTTCAGATAGCAACCTTAACGCCCGACTACAATTCATAGAAAGGTCATTTGAAAATGATTCCTCTTCATTGAGGGAACTCACTGTGAATTGCTTCGCCAATACATTCAAATCGTTGAGTAATTCTGAACTGGAAGCGTTGACTAGATTCCACGAGTCTCAAGAAGGGGAATGGTTCCAGAAAACTGTTTTCAAGGCTTTTGAGAAAGTTATCATAAAAACGGTCGGTTCGATGGAGCAGGCGCTTAGAAATTCAAAAGTTGAGGACCCAAATAGCTGAGCCTCCTGGCGCTTTTTAAGCGTTTAAGTCTAAACCTTGATGCATAAATGAAGGAAATCGCCCAAGAAAATGAACACCAAATCGACAAAATCTATTAGGTGTTTAATTTGCTTAACGATGATGATCTGGTCTTCTGAGGCGCCGGCGGTATCTCCCGACGCCTTCAAGGTTTATTTGGATCCGTTAGGTCGATATTCTCTTAAATACCCATCCACAATGAAGGTTCAAAATTCGAATCCAAATGAGGCTCTTATCTACCACCCGGACGCTACATTCAGGATTAGCATAGCAATTGAAAAACGCATCAAGAGAGGGCCACCTAATGTGGCCGGTTTTCTGGAGGCATTCAAAAAGAATCTCAAGATGGAGACCCCGGAACTTGAGATTTTGAAGGAAGGCAAGGCTTCTAACATAGAAGGAGCTCAAGCTTACCTGAGCTATGCTTTTACGGACAAACGGGGTATCAGACTAGTCCAGTTATGCCAGTATTACTCGTCTGAGAACTGGTTTCTGCAGTTAATTATCTCAGACAAGCAAGAAGGTTTCAAGAACCTTGAACCTATAATTTCGGAAATTCATAGATCATTCCGGATACTCAAGCCAAGTCTTGAATAACGATTAAATTTCGCCCTGAGATCACATAAAATGAGCGTCTTTCAGTTAGTATCGGACTTCAAGGCCCAGGGAGATCAACCACAGGCTATTGAAGCTCTGGTGGAAGGGGTGAGTTCCGGGGCTAAAGACCAGGTTCTCCTTGGCGTTACCGGATCTGGCAAGACTTTCACCATGGCAAACGTAATAGCCCAGACAGGAAAAACTGCGCTTGTTCTGGCGCCCAATAAAACACTGGCAGCTCAGTTGTACAATGAATTCAAAGAGCTTTTTCCGCATAACGCCGTAGAATACTTTGTCTCTTATTATGATTATTATCAGCCTGAGGCGTACATACCCGCGTCAGACACATATATTGAAAAAGATTCCAGCATTAATGAGACCATAGATAAAATGAGACACTCCGCCACTCGTTCACTTCTTGACAGGAAAGATGTGATAATTGTGGCTTCAGTCTCCTGCATTTATGGTTTGGGTTCCCCAGAAGCATATCAGAACATGCTCGTACATTTGATACAAACCGAAGAGACAGATCGAGACGAAATTCTCAGGAAATTGATAGAAATCCAATATTCCCGTAACGACATGGATTTTCACAGAGGCGTGTTCAGAGTGCGAGGGGACATTGTGGAGGTGTTTCCAGCGTATGAAGAGGACATTGCAATCAGGATAGAGTTTTTTGGAGATTTGGTTGAAAACATCTCGGAAATTGATCCACTGAGAGGAAAGGTCTTACGTCATCTGGACAGAGTAGCCATATATCCCGCCAGTCATTATGTTACTGAAAAATCCAGACTTATCGAATCGGTGGACAAAATCCTTGAAGAAATGAAGGGGCGTGTCGAGTTTTTCAGGTCCGTGGGGAAATTCATAGAAGCTCAGCGAATAGAAGAGCGTACAAGATTCGACGTAGAAATGCTCAAGGAAATGGGTTATTGCAATGGCATAGAAAATTATTCCCGCTATTTGACGGGACGAATGGAAGGCCAGCCTCCCCCTACCCTGCTTGAGTATTTTCCCAAGGATTCCCTGTTTCTAATTGATGAATCTCACGTAAGTGTACCCCAGTTGGGGGGTATGTTCAAAGGCGACAGGTCTAGAAAGCAGAACCTTGTAGAATATGGTTTTAGGTTACCGAGCGCCTTGGACAACAGGCCTTTGACATTCGATGAGTTCGAACTACTGGTGAATCAGGTTATATACGTCTCCGCCACGCCGGGCCCTTACGAATTGTCAAAGGCGCAAGCTCATGTGGTGGAGCAAATCATTAGGCCAACAGGTTTGACTGACCCAGTCATAGAAATTCGTCCCGCATCAGACCAGGTCGATGACCTGCTCCATGAAATTCGTAAAAGAGTGGAAAAAAACCACAGGGTCCTGGTTACAACTCTGACAAAAAAGATGGCCGAAGACCTCACGGATTATTACTCCGGTTTAGGAATTCGAATCCAGTATTTGCACTCCGAAATTCACACCATCGAGAGAATGGAAATAATTCGGGACCTTCGGTTGGGAAAGTTCGACGTGCTAGTAGGAATAAATCTCTTGAGAGAAGGTCTCGACATCCCTGAAGTCGCTCTTGTGGCAATACTTGACGCCGACAAAGAGGGTTTTTTGAGATCTGAAAGATCCCTGATTCAGACGGCCGGACGTGCAGCCAGAAACGTAGATGGAATTGTTATTCTTTATGCTGATCGTGTTACCGAATCAATGAGGAAAACTCTTGAAGAAACCAGCCGAAGACGCATTATTCAAGTGGAATTCAATACAGAGCATAATATTACCCCAGAATCCATCCAGAAAAATATCAGCGACATCCTGTCATCTCTGGCCGAGCGGGACTACGTCACAGTTGAGACTCCCTCTGATAAAAACACTCTGGAAATTCATCCCAACAAGATTCCCGCTTTGCTGAAGAAACTCAATAAAGAGATGTTTGCCGCCGCTAAAAATCTAGAGTTTGAAAAGGCGGCGGAGATTCGCGATCAGATTAGAGCTATAGAGAGCGCTGCGCTGAAATATGGCGCAGCCTAACTCGCGTTGCGTTCATTAATAAGCGCCAACCTCTAGAGGTCTGATTCTTCCATTTCCGGTAATTTGGGCAAGTCCCCCAATTCATTGATACCAAACATGCGCAAGAACATTTTCGTAGTGCCATACAACAATGGCCTCCCCGGCGCCTCTTCTCTTCCGATCACTGCAATTAACTCCCTTTCCATAAGATTCTTAACTGGACTCGAGCTTTCAACACCTCGTATTTGCTCAATCTTATTTCTGGTCACCGGTTGGTTGTAAGCTACGATGGCAAGTGTTTCGAGAGCGGCCCGACTGAACCTCCAAGGCTTTAGGTCCCTGATAACCTGAATCCACGGGGCAATCTCCGGTAGAGAACGAAATTGATATCCACCCTGGACTCTTATTAGATTGAAACCTCGGTCCCTTTCCAAATATTCACCCTCCAATTCCTCAAGAGTTTTCTTGATCCCATCTCTTGAGGCTTCAGGGAGCGCTTTTCTTATTGAATCAAGGCTCAATGGATCGGGACTGGAGAAAATCAGTCCTTCAATCACGGATTTTAGTTGGCGATGGTCCAATTTCCTCAGTTCCTTCTCGGCTTCCAGCCGTTTATTTATAATCGATAACATGCGATAATGGACTAATTTTTTGCAATATCCAGGGCCTTATTTTCATAGCTAGCGCTTTTGTGCTAGATTGAAAATATATCTGGCGCCTGACAAAACTATAACACAAGGACACAAAATGAAATTTGAGGAAGATAATCCCCAGAGAATTACGAGCGCCGAAATCGTAGTGGGAATACCTTCTCTAAATGAAGCCGCCACCATTTCCTTTCCTGTTCAGCAGTCGGATCGTGGCCTAACAAAATATTATTCTGGAAAAACATCGGTAATCGTGAATGTGGACAACCATTCCCCGGACGGCACACATAAAGCGTTCATGGAAACCAGTACGGCCACTCCAAAGATTTATATTTCAACGGATGAGGGTGTTACAGGAAAAGGTAATAACCTGAGAAATCTTTTTCAAAAAGCCCTGGAACTTGAAGCCAAAGCAGTAATCGTCATAGACGCGGATCTCAAGAGTATGTCCCCCATCTGGATCCGGAATCTTGCCGAACCGCTGTTTGATGACTACGACTTTGTTGCGCCGCTCTACATAAGACACAAGTATGATGTCACCGTCACAAATAGCATTGCTTACCCGTTGACTAGAGCATTGTATGGCAGAAGGGTTAGGCAACCAATTGGGGGTGATGTAGGCTTTTCGAACCAGGTAGCGCGGTCTTTTGCGGAGTCACGAATATGGGACGAAGCTATAGCTCATTTTGGGATCGATGTGTGGATGACCACTAATGCGGTTAAAAGCCATGGCTCAATCATTCAGTCCTTTATGGGAAGACCCAAGGTTCATAAAATCAGGGATATTGATTCACAGGTGGGTCTCATATTTGAAGACGTAGTAGGAACCATTTTTGAACTCATGCTGCATTTCGAATCCTTCTGGAAAGAGGTCAAATGGAGTAGGCCTACAGGCGTCTATGGCTTCGGGTTGGGGGACATCGAAGTGCCCCCTCCTGTCAATCTGGACACACATGGCTTGTGGGAGAAGTTTGTTTCCGGTGTAAAACAACGATGGGACATCTACTCTGCGGTACTCGAGAGGGATAACCTTATAAAGCTTGAAGAGGTAATGGATATTCCGGCTATGGGATTTGAATTTCCTGCAGGCCTTTGGACAAAATTAGTTTATGATTTTGCAGTGGCGTACAAGCATGGGCTACGAAATCGTGGCGAGTTGGTAAGGTCCTTGATTCCATTGCATTACGGTAAGACACTGTCATTTGTTTTGGAAACCGAGGCCATGAATAATCAGCAGGTTGAAGAGTACATTGAGGACCAATGTTTGCAGTTCGAGAAGACCAAACCCTATTTGCTGGATCGTTGGGGGTCTTCCTGACGCTCTGAATTTTAAAACCCAATAGGGGATTAAGACTTTTTCTAGTCCGGCAAAGGAGCCGACAAATGCCCAAGATACTTATAGTCGATGATGAAGAAGGCATAAGAATGCTCTACTCGATGGAACTTCAGGACGAAGGATATGAGATCATCACTTTGCCCGATGGAAACGGATTGCTCGAAGTCCTTGAAAAGCAACGCCCAGACTGTGTGATTATGGACATCAAGATGAAAGAGTTCAGTGGGCTTGATTTGTTACAGCAGATCAGAAAACGATATTACGATTTACCTGTGATTTTGAACTCAGCGTATTCCAGCTTCAAGGTAGATTTGAAAAGTGTCGCTGCAGATTATTATGTTGTAAAGAGTTCAGATTTAACGGAGCTAAAAGAGAAGTTGCGGTTGGCCCTGGAAGCTAGAATCCCGCAAGACATGTCTGACAGGTCATAGTCGCATTCCCTTTCGTTATTGTCGTCTCTAACAAATATCTGGAGCGTTTCTTGTCACTTATTGTGATGGAAAATGTCGGCAAAATCTACCAAACTGGGGCTGTTTCGTTGATCGCTCTGGACAACGTGAGTGTTTCAATAGATCAAGGAGAATTCCTCTCCATAATGGGACCTTCCGGTTCGGGCAAATCCACATTGATGAACATTCTTGGATGCTTGGATGTCCCATCAAGCGGAAAATATTTTCTGGACGGCGATGATGTCTCCGGATTGGATCGAAATCAACAGGCAAAGATTCGGGGTCAAAAAATCGGATTTGTTTTTCAAGGATTTAATCTGCTCCCGAGGATCTCTGCCGTTCAAAATGTCGAACTGCCTCTGATTTATGGCGGCAACCCCATATCGTCAAGGAGAAAACATGCTCTCAAGGCGCTTGAATTGGTAGGTCTTGCTGAACGCTCCACCCATCTTCCTTCGCAGCTATCCGGAGGGCAACAGCAGCGCGTGGCTATAGCGCGTGCCTTGGTAAACGATCCGGGAATAATTTTGGCTGATGAGCCCACAGGCAACTTGGACAGCAAGACGAGCAATGAGATAATGAGCGTATTTAGACTATTAAATAAAGAACACAGAATCACATTCATTATGGTGACTCATGACCCTGAAGTCGCCCAAGTGACCGACCGAATCATTCATATCCGTGACGGAAAGATAGCGGGGGATCAGTTCAGGAATATTTCGGACATATCATCAAATTGTTTCAAAGGGCTATAAATCAAAGTTACCGCACGCCATTTCTGCCGTTGGGTAACGAGATCCTTAGTCAGCCTGCCTTTTGGACCGGAAAAAGTCAGGCAAAAAAAGGAGACACAAGATGCAAGAGGGACTCTGGAATCCAGGAAAAACGATTTCACAAACTCAGAATTGGAAATCAGGGGTTTCCTATTCCTGCGACCCGGCGGATTTTAGCTACATGAAAGTCAACGTGCCCTGTCAGGACGCATGTCCGGCTCTCACGAATATCCCCTCCTACATAAGAGCTCTTTACGAAGAAAAATTCGCCACCTCATACGAAATCAACCGAATGGTGAACCTTTTGCCGGGAACTCTGGGGCGAATCTGCTCCCGACCATGTGAATTGAAATGTAGACACGGTGAGGCAGGGTTGGGGGAGCCGGTCAATATCTGCCACATTAAAAAGGCGGCTTCCGATTTGCGGGGCCTCGGCCACTCGTATATGACTCCTAGGTTCGCTCCTGTCGGTAAAACAGTCGCTATTGTAGGATCCGGGCCCGCCGGTTTAGCGGCGGCTCATGATCTGGCCATGATGGGATTTGACGTAACCATCCTGGAAGCATTTGAGGAACCCGGCGGAATGCTTAGATACGGCATTCCGGAATTCAGACTGCCAAGGATCATCCTCTCTGAAGAAATCGCTAACATTCTACGCTTAGGAATATCAATCAAAACCGGAGTTAGAGTGGGAGTCGACTTGACTCTTGAATCGATCATGAGCAATTACGACGCGACGCTCATCGCTGCCGGTTGTTATGAACCAATGGAATTGGGAATTCCTGGAGAGGATTTGCTTGGAGTGTATACCGGCCTGAACTTCGTTATGGACGTGGCCAAAGGTTTGGATGTGCGAATCGGTAAGAAAGTAATGGTAATAGGGGCAGGTTTTACAGCGTTCGATTGTTCACGACTAGCACTGCGACTGGGAGCAGAGGATGTTACCCTTTGCATTAGAGGGTTGGAAGAAGATCTTCGTGTCACCACCGATGAAATCGTCGAGGCTAAGCGGGAAGGAATAAGAATTCAGTCTCTATTACTTTCCAAGGGTGTATACGGTGGCGGCCATGTCAAGGGCGTAGAATTCTTCAGGACGCGGCCTGTTGAGAGATCGTCCGAAAGCCGAAGAGCCGTAGAACCGATCTTTGGCAGTGAATTTGTCCTTGAGGCTGACTCTGTTATTCTCGCGATAGGACAAGCGCCCCAAAGGATACCAGGCCCAGGAAAACAAAATGACAGAGGGGTAATAATCGCCGATTTTGGCAATTTCAGGTCTACAGCCACGAATCTTTATTTAGCGGGAGACTACCTGACGGGTCCTTCAACTGTAATTGAGTCTATCTCAAGTGGAAGAAGGGCGGCTGGGAAAATTGCCGAAGATCTTTTGGGCAAAAAACTCAAGGAGTGGGTTGTTCGTATCAAGGACGCAAAACTTACAGATCGACAACGTTCCTGGGATCTTATTCCTAGAGTTGAAATTCCGACTGTTCTCCCGGTTGAGGATCGTTTTCAAAGCAAAGGTTTTGTTGAGGTAGAGACTGGGTATCTGCCTGAACAGGCCCACGATGAATCCAAGCGATGTTATCTTTGCTATTTGCATTACGAAATAGATGTCAACAAATGTATTTATTGCAGATACTGTATAGACAACGCACCCAGAGATTGTATCAAACTGGTTAACGACATCTTTACTGATGAAACAGGGGCTGTCAGTGGTTATCTGGAAACCACTCAATGGACCGAAGTGAGCGCCGTTGTGATTGATAATTCCCAATGCGTCCGTTGCGGAGAATGCGTCAGAGTCTGTCCAGTTGATTGTATTTCAGTTTCGAGGATGGATCTGGTGGAGAGGTTTTTGATTGAGGAGACCGAAGCATGAGTCGACAGAGTTTCGTGATCATAGGGAATGGCCCAGCGGCTAACCAGGCTGCAGAAAGTCTTAGGAGCCAAGGTAGCGAAGCAAAAATAACAATGTTGAGCAAAGATTCTTTTCGAGGCTATCTTCCTCACTTACTTCCAGATTTTATCTCCGGATCGATTGGAGAAGAAAGTTTGTATTTTAGGCCTCACGCCTATTACAAAGAAAAAAACATCTTCTTGAGACTGGGACAAAAGGCGGTCGGGATTGATTTCTCTAAACGGCGTATCTTTCTGGAGCACAGGGAAGTAATTTCATTCGACGGCCTAATTATAGCTACAGGTGGGAAACCGAGGATCCCTGAATATTATCAGTTGTTCGAAGATCTCATGCTGACATTAAAGACTCCTCAGGACGCCAAACTTTGGATATCCAAATTGAAATCCGTGGATTCCATACTCATGCTAGGTGGAGATTTGACGTCTTTGAGCCTCACTAGAGCCCTTTTGAAGATGGGGAAAACAATTCAATTCATCATTAATGAGGACTCTTTTTGGCCCATTCCATATAGTGAGGAGATTTACAAGGCGGTGGCCCAACGCTTGGAGTCAAAGGGCGTACAAGTAGTTCATTGCAATAAAATCAGACGAGTGACTCAAATTGACGAGAACTTGATCGAAGTCGATACTGATACATGTAGTGTGAGGACTGGGGCAATAGGGGCATTTTTTGGATTGGTCCCGGATGTCAGATTTCTCGTCAGGTCAGGATTGGACATAGATCGTGGTATTCTTGTAGATGAGTTTTTGAAGACAAGGTTTGAAGACGTTTTCGCTGTGGGAGACTGCGCTCAGGTTTACCATCCAGCGCTCAGGAACTATTGGGTTTCCATTGGATACCAAAATGCGGCAACCTTAGGGAAAATTGCGGCGTCGAACCTGCTTGGTTCCGATCTTGAAGCGCTGGTAGCGCCGGAAAGCATCTTGGATGTCGGCGGTGTAAAGGTAAACACATCGTGGTGGACGGAGTTTTAAATGACCGAAGTGGATTTTACCGTTGAAGTTTGTGGAATGGCCGGGGATGGAACGATAGCTGTCGGTGGCTTGATCAACGAAGCAATGTCACTTGGAGCATTCTCAGTCTTAGGATTTGATTCTTATCCGGCGGAAATCAGGGGGTTTGGTCGTTGTGTGACAAACTCCAGGATAGGTTCCAGTGAAATCGTGGCCTTGGGAGAGCAGGCCCATGCCCTGATTTCTCTTAATGACGAACAATCCCGGTCGCGGGTACCGTTTCTTGCTGAAGACTGCATGGTTTTTTTCGATAGCGCCCCCCCCACAAAAGTCACTGAGGATAAATCTTTACTATCGGTTCTCCCTCCCGGGGCGCAGATATTCGGAATACCCTTTGGAAATTTGGCCGTCAGCGCAGCCGGTTCGGCTCGGGGTCGAAACCTAACGGCCCTAGGAGGATTTGCCGCGGTTTGTGGAATCTCTCCAGACCTTTTTCGTGAAGTTATAGGAAAAAAGTTTGGCTCCAAGGGCGATCACATCGTTAGCGTTAACTTGAAGAGCTTTGATGCAGGGTATGAATACTCTAAATCGGTTTTTGCAAATCGTCTTGGTAATATTTTTTCGGACGTTGAATCAAATGCCGCATCTCCAAGGGTCATGTTGTCCGGAAACCAGGCAATTGGCATGGCGGCTATTGACGCCGGCTTGAAGTTGTATTTCGGATATCCTATCACTCCGGCTACTCCCATAATGGAATATCTGGCCAAGTATTTACCCAAACAGGGTGGACGCGTGGTACAGATGGAGGACGAGATTTCGTCAATTGCAGCCGTACTTGGCGGTTTTTACGCCGGGGCCAGGGCCATGACAGCGACAAGTGGCCCCGGTTTCGCTCTTATGACTGAACTGATCACCCACGGTGTCATGGCTGAGATCCCCGCCGTAATAATTGACGCTCAAAGAGGTGGCCCATCTACAGGGTTGCCCACTAAAACAGAGCAGTCCGATCTCCACGCCGCTGTTTTCGGAGGCCCTGGAGACTCAGCGAGGATTGTGATTGCGCCAACTAATGTTTCGGAATGCTACTATTTTGTATTGAAGTCCTTTCAACTCGCGGAAAAATATCAAACACCGGTTATCATCCTGACTGATTTCTTTCTGGACAACAGGGTGGAAAACGTGGTTGCTCCTAAGGCCTCTGAGGAACAAAAGGCCTGCTCCAATGTTTTTCCTGAAGAGTCTTCAAAAGATAACTATCAACGATATCATTATTCTTCGTCTGGAATTTCACCGAGAGCCATACCAGGCATGGAGGGATTCAATTTCACGGCCACTGGATTGGAGCACACAGAAAAAGGGATTCCGGATTACTCGCCCGAAACCCATTCCCGTATGACGGAGAAACGCCACCAAAAACTTTTTAGCGCATTGGTTGATCTCAAAGAACCGGAAGAATTTTTGTCCGGCGATAGTCTGGACGTTGGCGTCATTGGTTGGGGATCCACTTTTGGTTCCATAGTCGAAGCGGTCCAAAGATTGAGGAAAAGTGGATTCAGCGTCGGAGCGCTCAAAATCTCGTCAATATTTCCATTGCATTCTGAAATTATCAGGAAATTTATGGCCAAGTCCACAGTCGTCCTTATTCCTGAGCTTAATTATGAAGGACAACTTGCGAACCTTATAGGCCATCTTGATTCCAAGCCGGTTGAGCGCTTGAACTTAGTCACGGGGACCCCCATGCCAACATCCGTGATTCAGGAAAGGATATACCAACTGATGGAGGTACTGGCACAATGAAAACTCCTGCTAGAGTCTTGGTAGAGCAGGTTCGCAACATCAGGGAATCCGGTCGGTTTGCAGCGAGGTCAAATGCCCTCCCCACGTGGTGTCCAGGCTGTGGATATTTCGGAATTCATCAAGGATTGAGCGACTGCATCGCCGAACTCGGACTCTCCCTTCATGATGTGGTCACAGTGTCAGGTATCGGATGCGCAGGACGGTACGCTTTCTTCTCAAGCACTTATGGACTCCACATGGTGCATGGCAGGACCCTACCCACCGCAACAGGAATCAAACTTGCCAACCCTCGACTCACCGTGTTCGCAATTGGTGGTGACGGTGATGGACTTGCCATAGGGGCCGCCCATTTCCCTCATATTGCTCGAAGAAATATCAATGTGAATTATCTACTTTTTGATAATTCCATTTATGGCCTTACAAAAGGCCAACCCTCGCCTACTTCTCCTGTTGGTTCCAAAACAAAGGCCAGTCCTTATGGGACCCTTGATAGTCCATTGAACGCCACTCTCATGGCGTTGACCTATGGGGCCTCATTTGTCGCCAGACTTTTCGCTGGTGACCCGAAAGGGATAACAAAAGCTCTGATAGAAGGTATCAAAAATCCAGGATTTTCAATTTTTCATATATATACATCGTGTGTCACATTCGATAAAACCTTCAAGACCTGGACTAATCTGAAGAAGTGGGTACACCCATTGCCCAAGGGTTACGATCCTACGGACATGCGCAAGGCTTTTGATGAAGTTCTGAGTGATGATTTTAGCATGGGAATTATTTACAACAGAGGAGAGCAATTATAGATCCCTTCACGTTTAAAAGTCTTTTGATTCAAAGTTTGTTTTCTTTCCACGCCAATCTCCGGAAGTAGCATGTTCCAATCACATAAAATTTGTATTTCGCGTTTTATACGCGTTATATGGGTCCATCATAAATAAGCGCGCCTAGATACCGCAATTATATTCGCTAAATAAATAGTTGCCGCGAAATACGTTCAAATAAATCAAAAATATTTTGATGTTGGGATCAATAATTTCTTGACTAGGCGCGAATGGGATGATAGGAGCCCTCAACAAGGAAATTAACGCTCCAAAAGACCAGCGCAAGAGCGCTCTTAGGCGTTGAGTCTTGGTCTGGTATATATGGAGATTATACCATTTCCTCTTTCTTGAGTTTTCTATACGAACAAAGTTTTTTTAACTTTTTGGGTTAAGTTAAAGGAGTTAGACATGCCTCAATGCTCGTCCCGCGCCCTGGCAGAGAACCTTTCAGATGTATCTGAGTTCAACAGTAATTACAAATACTTGAAGAGACTAATTCAAAATCTTAAGGTTGAAAACAGCGACTCTATCAAGAAAGAGCTCTTTGGTGATTCGGAACAGGCGAGAACTCTGAATAAGAAGGACATGAAACAGCTCTTCAAATTTTTGAGAAAAATTGAGCATCATTACGAAGAACTGTCTAATCCGCCTATTCCTATTGAGTTAGAGAAATCAATACGGAGTCGATCCAGAGAGAAGTGGTTACCGTGGGAATTTGAAGCCATACAGAAGATTGATGATTGGCAAAAAGAGCTAGAGGAGAAAAAGGGAAAAGCCAAATCACTCCTTGAGTCAACTTTGGACAAGGCTCGCCGAGGGGAAAAACTGGATTAAGGTCCTCAATTACTTGGCGCATTTTCATAGAGAATGTCAAACTCCGGTTTGGGTCGAGTCGCTACTCATGAAACGCTTGGTTCCGTATGGTTAAGAGGATCCTTTAACATAACCGCTGATTGGTGGATTTGATCGATCATCACCTTTAAGGTTTTAATTCCATTGTGACAATGCCAAAAAACTGGTCCATAAATCCAGTTTTTGGGCATTGTAGATCATATATCATCCGAGCCGAACGCCAACATTTCTCCATTCCGACATCGACTCTCAAATACTTTGGGGAATTTTCCCATTCAATCGAACCAATAGCGTGCCTGTTTGCCTAATATTCTTGACTGGGATCGATAGGCGCATTAAGTTCTCTCTCAGAAAATAGACTCCCTCAAACATCGCCTTTTATACGCATAGACGCTTGTTTGGAAACCTTCATGGAAAAACTAGATTTAAATGTTGTAATTGCGGGAGAAGCCGGTCAAGGACTGGTTACTCTGTCCCAAATCCTGACAAAAACCCTGGTTAGAGCCGGATATTACATTGTTGTTACGCAGAGCTATCAGTCACGCATAAGAGGTGGGCACAATTCCTATGCCCTGAGGATTTCTCACAGAGAAGTTGTTGCTCCTACTGAGGCTCTAGACCTATTGGTAGCGCTGGATCAAAACTCGATCAACCTTTATTTGCCTGAACTATCGGATCATGGGTTCATCTTGGTTGATGAAAAGGTCTCTTCCACGGTTCATTCCCGGGTTATTCGAGCTCCTTTGGCGGATCTTGCCGATGACAAATTTAGCAACAGTACCGCACTTGGGATGGTAGCCTCTCTTCTAGGACTTCACAAAGACAGCGTCACAAGAACTTTGAGGGAGTTCTTTGACAAGCATGCCCCTGGAACATCCGATCACAACGCTGAATCCTTAGCGGCCGGTTACGATTGGATCTTGAATTACCCTGTAAAATTCCCAAAGCTGCATCCATCTACTCTTCCTGAGGGAAGATTGACTCTCAACGGAAATGAAGCCATAGCGCTAGGTTCTATATCCGCCGGGATGAAATTTTTCGCATTCTATCCAATGACACCAGCTACTTCTATCGCTACAACCCTGGCGGGACATGCAGCTCAAATGGAGTTTGTAATTGAACAAGCGGAGGACGAAATATCGGCGGTTAATATGGCGGTTGGCGCTTCCTTCACCGGTGCCCCGGCTATGGTGGCGACGTCCGGAGGTGGATTCGCGCTCATGACGGAAACCGTGAGCCTAGCCGGCATGACAGAAACTCCAGTTGTAATAGTTGTAGCTCAAAGACCTGGCCCTTCAACCGGATTACCTACTCGGACCGAACAGAGTGATCTGGAGTTTGTTTTGCATTCTGGACACGGCGAGTTTCCCAGAGCCATTTTTACGCCGGGAGATGTGGAGCAATGCTTCCATCTTACGATAAAGGCTTTTCAAGTAGCTCAAAAGTATAATACCCCTGTTTTTTTACTTACTGATCAGTTTCTGGCTGATTCCTACCGTTCAGTCGGCCCTTTTGACCTAGGGCAGTTGTCGCCATTGAATCCTTGCCTCGATTCGTGCGTATCAGCCAATCCGCACTTGACCTATCTCTTGACGGAGTCGGGGATTTCACCACGAATTTTTCCCGGAATGGCGAGCCAATGCGTCAGGGCCTCAAGTTCCTCGGAACTTGTAATCGCTGACAGCGATGAGCACACTCAGGATGGCCACCTTACAGAAGATTTATCGGTTAGGATATCCATGGTTGAAAAGAGATTGAGGAAAATTGACGGCCTCAAGTCTGAAGTTGTCGGGCCCGAATTTATAGGCACCGCTGGACCAGAAACACTTTTTGTGAGTTGGGGATCCAGCCGTGGCTCTGTAATTGAAGCTGCTGACATCCTTGCTGGAAGGGGACGGAGCGTCGCGACCCTGAACTTCTTACAGGTTTGGCCCCTTATTCCTGAAAATTTTGTTTCAATTCTTGAAGCGGCGAAAGACGTAGTGGCGGTTGAGGGAAATGCAACTGGCCAATTTGCAAGGTTGATCAGAAGAGAGACCGGATTTCACATAAAAAAAGTCATTCATCGTTTTGACGGTCTCCCAATTACTCCGAAATACATACTGGATAGAATCTGAACAAATGGAGACAAGCGCAACATGGTAAACATAGCGGAATATGGCGACTATGAAACGGCTTGGTGTCCCGGATGTGGAAATCATTCCATTCTATTGGCTCTGAAAAATGCTCTCGTAGCCACTGGATTGGAGCCCTATAATGTTCTCTTCATCTCCGGAATTGGTCAGGCCGCTAAGGCGCCCCACTATCTCAATTCGAATCTATTCAATGGTCTCCATGGCCGATCACTACCTGTCGCTACAGGAGCTAAACTGTCCAATACTGAACTTACGGTAATAGTGGAAAGCGGAGACGGCTGCAACTATGGTGAAGGAGGCAATCATTTTCTCGCTGCAATAAGAAGAAATCTGAACATTACGCTTATCGTGCATGATAACCAAGTTTACGGACTGACCAAAGGCCAGGCGAGTCCCACATCTGAACAGGGATTCGTTACAAAGAATCAGCCGGAAGGTGTTTTCTCGCAACCTTTCAACCCAGTTGAAATAGCTGTTGCAATGAATGCGAGTTTTGTGGCCCGTGGGTTTTCAGGCAAACCAGATCACCTGTCTACGCTGATACAATCCGCTATTCAACACCGTGGTTTCTCTCTTGTAGATGTTCTTCAACCGTGCGTATCTTTTAACAAGGTGAATACTTTCGGATGGTACAACCAACGTTGTTACATCATTGAGGATGACTACGACTCGACTAATCGAGACATGGCTTTAAGAAAAGCTTCTGAGTGGGGCGACAGAATTCCATTAGGAATCATATATCAAAATCGGAGATCAGTATTTGAGGACCGATTTCCGTTTCTTGGCAATGGACCACTTGCAAAAAGCCCTGTAGAGGTTGATCGCGTTTCTCAATTGTTCGATTGCTACCGATAGCGGTAATTTTGAGTCTTTCCCCACATTGGGCTTCTTAATCAATTATGTTTCCTAATACTTAGCCCTGTTTCTATCAATCGTAGGTCAGATATTTTTGGCGCAGTTATGAATTCAAACTTTTATGGATCTTTGGTTCTTGCTGGAGACATCGGAGCAACCAAGACCAATCTGGGAATTTTTGAGACGTCAGGATCCTCCATCAAGCTTCTCAAATTTGACGGTTTTCCGAGTCAATCATTTAAAAATCTGGGTCAAATCATATCGGCATTCCTGCATGAAGGACAATATGAAATCGGTTCCGCATGTTTTGGTCTTCCCGGACCTGTAACAGGGAAATCAGTCAGGGCCACAAACCTGGATTGGGAAGTAAACGCAGACAGTCTGAAAGAACAATTCGGATTCGGCACAGCAACATTGGTTAATGACCTTGTCGCGACATCAATGGCGGTAACTCTGTTGAAAGAAAACGAACTCGAAGTCTTAAATCCGGGTGTTCAGGATACCATGGGGACCGTGGCTGTCATCGCTCCTGGAACGGGGCTCGGCATGGCTCTTCTGGCAAATTTCAAGGGATCGCTGGTACCTATATCCTCGGAAGGAGGACACGCGACTTTTGCGCCCAGTGACGCTATCCAAGCTGAATTATCGGAATATTTATGGAGACAAGGAGGATATGTGGAAATTGAGAGCGTCGCGTCGGGTCCTGGTCTCGTAACAATTTATGACTGGCTCAGAAAAAAAGCCGGCGAGTCATCGGATGATCCAACAAACCAGGGTAAAGGATCGGATAGAGCTGCGGCGATTTCAAAACTCGGGCTGTCGAGGACAAATCACCTTTGTGAAAAGGCCATAGACATATTTGTTTCGATCCTGGGATCCGTGGCCGGAAATATTGCCCTCACCGCCTTAACTACAGGAGGGATCTTTCTAGGGGGAGGAATATGTCCAAAGGTTCTTCCTAAATTGCAAGGCGCTATATTCATGAAATATTTCTCTAACAAAGGAAAGTTCAGGAGTCTTCTTGAGACGATACCCGTGACGGTAATCCTCAATGACAAGGCAGCCCTCATCGGCGCAGCTCGCCTAGCAGTTGAGGCAAGGCAGACGACGTGACCATCACATAGTTTTTTTTGAACACAGTCGCAGTTGGGGAGTTCAGGATTTTGATGGAAAGATCACTCATTCAAAAGGCTGCCGAAATTATTCATGCGGCTAGGAAAATAGTTGTCTTTACTGGCGCAGGGATCTCAACCGAGTCCGGAATACCTGATTTTCGATCTCCGGGAGGGGTTTGGTCCCGATACAACCAGGATGACCTGACTTACCAGAAATTCAGATCTCACGAGAAATATCGCAAGCTTTACTGGGCTTATGATCAGGCCCGATATCCTGCAATGCGAGACGCCATCCCTAACGACGCCCATGAGGCCATAGTTGAAATTGAAAAGACCGGAAGGCTCCTAGCCTTGATCACCCAGAATATATAGTGATACGCAATGAAACTAGGTCCTAAGCGAAAGATTCCAGGACGCTTCTCAATGATGCGGGATTGCCCTGAAATCGGTTGAATCTTCTGAAAAGTCTTTCTTTGAGTTCACTCAAGGTTTTAAAGAACCGATTGTGTGTGGTTTTTCTTCTGGTTTCCTTCCAGACATATTCGGCCGCATTGAACTTTGGCGAGTACGGGGGCAGGTAGTGAAGTTCAATGCGATCTTCCTTACCATTGAGCCACTTCCTTACTTCTGGACCCTTGTGGTACTTGGCGTTGTCCAGGATCAAGTGTATCTTCTGTTTCTTGTATCTGGAGATAAGTTGATCAAGAAAGCTTAGGAAAGTCTTGGTGTTGAACCAGTTGACGAACCGGAAGTGAAATTTGGGATCATTGCCGACTGTAACCGCTCCCATCACCTTCAAGGATTTCCTTGTGGGTGGAGTCTTCACGACACATCCAACGCCTTTCAAGGCCCAATGTCGAAAAATAGAACCCGCTTGTTTGAAGCTTACTTCATCTTGATACATCAGAATGCCTTTGTCCTTTTCGACTTTTTTTTAATCTCAGGCAGTTCTTCTTCAAGCCATGTGGCCTGACGTTTCTCGTCGGCTTTGGATAGTTCCTGTCTCGGATATTGAATAGAAAAACCCAACTCATGTAGAACTCTGCGAATCTGAGATGGGCTATATGCGATTCCGAAACGCCGTTTGACCAACTCTGCAATGATCGGGGAGGTCCAGACCCCAGTATCCAACCCACTGTTTTCAGGACCTTGTCGAACCATAATGGCAAGTTCGCGTTTCTGCTCCAGACTTAATCTCGGCTTTTTCCCCTGATATGGCCCTCGCACAAGCAAGCCAGTTACGCCTAAATCCCTATACCTTTTTATCCATCGCTCTACAGTACTCCGGGCCACCTCAAGAATTTGACCAACTTGAGCAAGCGTCTTGCCTTCGTGAACCAGTAAAATAGATCTCAGCCGAACCCTTGAATCAAGATCTTTCCTTTTCTTGGCAAGATAGCGGTGCTGAATAATGTGATTGTACTCTTCGATATCAAGTCTCAAACCACACTTGGGCATTTATCTTCCCTCCCTTCAGGTGTTGGAAGGGACATACCAAATTATTCGACAAAAGTCGCGTCTTTTGTTGAACCTATTCCGACTGCGCGGCACTATA
>CAJBEZ010000064.1 GCA_903952205.1 uncultured Desulfomonile sp.
TGACCCAAAGCTTACTCAATAACCTCGGAGACAACGCCAGCTCCAACGGTTCGGCCACCTTCTCTGATGGCGAACCTGAGCTCTTTCTCCATGGCTATAGGGGTTATAAGATGCGCTTCCAGGGATACATTGTCCCCGGGCATCACCATCTCCACTCCCTCAGGTAAGGTTATTATTCCCGTCACGTCCGTTGTCCTGAAGTAAAACTGAGGTCGGTATCCATTGAAAAATGGCGTGTGACGACCCCCTTCATCCTTCCCTAGTATATACGTCTCGGCCTTGAACTTGGTGTGGGGCGTTATCGAACCAGGGTGGGCGACTACCTGTCCTCTCTCAACATCCTCTCGCTTGATTCCTCTTAATAGTAACCCTACATTGTCCCCGGCCTGGCCTGAATCCAATACCTTCCGAAACATCTCCACTCCAGTGCAAACCGTCTTGCGAGTATCCTTGATCCCTACTATCTCCACTTCCTCGCCTACCTTGACCTGGCCTCGCTCCACTCGACCTGTAACCACCGTGCCTCTTCCCGATATGCTGAACACATCCTCTATAGGCATCAAAAACGGCTTGTCTATGTCCCGCTGTGGTACCGGTATATACGTGTCTATCGCTGTCATCAAATCAAGGATGCACTGGCAGTCAGGATGCTTAGGGTCTCCAGCTTCCAACGCCTTAAGCGCGCTACCCCTAACTATCGGTATATCGTCACCCGGAAAATCATATGAACTCAATAACTCCCGTAACTCCAACTCAACCAGCTCTATCAACTCCGGGTCATCTACCATGTCCACTTTATTCAAAAATACCACTACGTAAGGAACGCCTACCTGACGAGCCAACAATATGTGCTCTCGCGTCTGGGGCATCGGTCCATCATTCGCACCTACCACCAATATGGCCCCATCCATCTGAGCCGCGCCTGTTATCATGTTCTTGATATAGTCAGCGTGCCCTGGACAATCCACATGCGCATAATGACGGTTCTCTGTCTGATATTCCACATGCGCCGTCGCTATTGTTATTCCACGCTCCTTCTCCTCTGGCGCCTTGTCGATTTCCTCGAACGGCACATACGAGGCGAATCCCTTCTTAGCCAACGTCCGAGTTATCGCCGCAGTCAACGTCGTCTTGCCGTGGTCTATGTGACCTATCGTCCCTACGTTCACGTGTGGCTTCGTTCTCTCAAACTTCGCCTTGCCCATGGGCTCCTCCTTGAATATTCGGCAGAAAAATATCTAAAGTCTTTTGATTCAATTTAGTCTCAATCCAGGAACCTACATTTTCCCATAGAATCGGAAGCGTTAAGACCTTGTGATCAGGTGGAGCCCACGACCGGGATCGAACCGGTGAACCTCTTCCTTACCAAGGAAGTGCTCTACCGACTGAGCTACGTGGGCCATCCGCAAATCGTTTAGCCCTTGAGGATCTTTATCTACGGGTCTCAACCAACACAGAGGCGCCAAGTATCGATCTTTGATAGCGCCTTGAATATCATGGAGCGGGAAACGGGACTCGAACCCGCGACGTTCAGCTTGGAAGGCTGACGCTCTACCAACTGAGCTATTCCCGCAGCGTAAAAATCGGAACCGCGGAATCAGATGGTGGAGGGGGGAGGATTCGAACCTCCGAAGGCTTCGCCAACAGATTTACAGTCTGCCCCCTTTAGCCACTCGGGAACCCCTCCATAACTGGAGCTGGCGATGGGACTCGAACCCGCAACCTGCTGATTACAAATCAGCTGCTCTACCGGTTGAGCTACGCCAGCAAACGGCTCCTCTATAAAATCTATTTTTTTATATCATTTGAATACTTCTGTCAAGACATAATGTCATTTATTATGGCGCGGATGCGTAAATTATCGAGACAACTCCCGCCAGAACAAAGTTCCCATCGACAAGCCCTTCGAAAAGAAGCCGGTCCACCAGATGCCCTTTTTTGTAAAAGTCGACAAAAAACTTAAAGATCATCACATTTATTAAT
Source organism: uncultured Desulfomonile sp. (assembly GCA_903952205.1). GTDB lineage: Bacteria > Desulfobacterota > Desulfomonilia > Desulfomonilales > Desulfomonilaceae > CAJBEZ01. Next base: position 1,984 of record CAJBEZ010000064.1, read on the forward strand.
AAGAGGTAGCCAAATTTTGACGTCCACCCTTCCAAGCTCGACAAGATCAAGAGGCATGAAAGGAATAAAAGGGTGATGTTAAGAATTTTTTCAGTGGCGCGTCCGCCGAATAAAATTGGTATGGTTTCCCGACCGCCTATCCGGTCCCCCTGGATATCTATTAGGTCTGACAATGCCGTCCGCCAAAATACCATTCCCGCTGCGAAAATGAATGAAACTACTATAGACGAAATTCCCGCCCACAGTTCACCTGAAAATGAAGGGATGATAGCGGCCGACATAGCCCACCCGATTGACACCAGCGGTGTCTTTGACCCTGGAATATCCTTTAATGATGACCATCTGCCCCCAAAAATCCGCATAGAAACTAGAATCGGAAGTGGATAGAGAATCCCGGTTACAATCATGCTCATGACCATGATCATTGAAAGCCACCCGAGAAAATACGAAATCAATACGGACATCAAGGCCGCAACTCCACCTATGGCCCGCAGTATTTTCTGATGTCGACTATAAAATTCAGCGATCTCCGGCGTGTTAAATCTAAGGGCGCCTGAACTTTCCTGTATCCGATTGATAAGATGCATTGAAAATACAAATAATGCCGTAACAATCGCCGCGGTAAAATCTACTTTGTTTTCCTGTAGAGCCGAACAGGCAAGAGTAAGGCCTGCTCCTCCCAGCGCCGCCCACATATAGGTCATTATCGTATAGTCGGCGAATAGTCTGAGTTTCGGATATATACCGGATCTGGTTTTGAGATCAATTTGTCTAAGTTTCTCCACCAGCGTTCTGATTTGCCAGTTGGGTGTACTAGCGCCCGCAGTTATCCCTATTGCTCTAATTCCATCAAAATCAGCAGGAAGTACCTGGTCAGCAGTCTCCACGTGTCGCACGCGGACTCCCTGCTCAAGGGCCACCTGAGCGAGTCGAATTGTATTGCCTGATCTCTTTCCCCCCACCACAATTATCATATCCACGCCCTGCGACAACGATTTTACTTCAGCCTGCCGCTTTATGGTCGAATCGCAAATTGTGTTATATACGTGAAGAATAAGTCCCTGGTCCCTGAGATGTTGTACGATTTTTTCAAATTTCTCAGGCTCCTGGGTTGTTTGGGCTACGACGCACAGTTGTCTGTCGGCAGGAATCTGATCCAGTCTTGAGATCTCCTCCAGACTGGAAATAGAAATGCCACCAGATTGAGCAAAGCCGCTCAGACCTCTAACTTCCGGATGATCCTCATCTCCAACAATAACACAGTAATCTCCCTTTATTGAGTGCTTCTGAATTAAGGCTTGAACCCTCTTGACTCTGGGACAGGTAGCGTCAACGATGTAAACACCTTTGGCGTCCAGCGCCAGCCTTTCTTGAGGCGAGATCCCGTGGGCTCTTATTATGACAGTCCCAACATGAACCTGATCAATTGAATCAACTTGAGAGATGCCCCTGCTGTTCAACAGATCAATGGTCTGAGGATTGTGTATTAACGGTCCATACGTGACTGTTGGAAGAGGGGGTTGTTGCCGGTTCAGATCGAGAGCCATGTCAACGGCTCTTCGAACACCCATGCAAAAACCAGCGGTTTTGGCAATTTGAATTCTCATCAAACCCTGTTATTGTTTATGAATTTGGAAACGACCGTCGAATAATCTTCAGGTGTATCTATGTCGGTGTCGTCGTATTTCTGTCCTAGTTCAACCGTATGAATCATTCTTCCTTCCATAGCCAAAATTTCTTTACCGCCTTTGTCCCCGGAAATCTTTCTCAACTTATTGAAAAAAGATGCTGGGAAAATAACTGGAGTGGTTTTTCTACCGAAAATTGACGGGACTACTATCTTGTCGGAATTCCCGAGACTTTCTCCAACCAGCTTATCAATCAGGAAGGTATTTAACAAAATCTGGTCCGCCAAAATTATCATCACCGCTTTGGCTTCCACACCAACCTGCGTTAATCCCAGCTTAATGGATAAGGACATGCCTTCTTCCGGCCAGAAATTTGATACATTGGTAACATCTTTCTTAAAAAAGCGAGAATATTGTTCAACCATGTCAAGATCTAAGCCAGGCCGTGTTATTGTTACGATTTTACCTATTCTTGAATTTAGAGTTTCAATCAACGTTTTATTTAGAACTGTTTGTCCAGAAACCTTTAAGGCCATTTTGTCAGACCCCATTCTGGTCGACAACCCCGCCGCAAGAATTATAGCTTCTACTCTTTGTTCGTTGCTGAAATTCATTCTAATATATGTCTAGATCAAATCAGTCAGTCTGACAACAATTTCAAAAATTTTATAAAACAATCAGGTTGTAAAATTCCTGTCTCGTAGTTTTTCAATGCGAACCACACGGCCTCCTTTTCCGCAGTAGTATCTCACGCCATGCCAATCAATGTGATCAAGAAAAATTGATTTAATACTAAGGAAAGTTGATAAGTATACTAGAATAGGCAGTCCTATAAACGATCTGATAATCGGTAACCTTGGAATGTTCACTATTCGCAGTAAGCTTCCTATCAAGAGAATATTGGCCCATAATATTGTTCCCGCCACCGCATATTCGGCCCCTAAATTTCCAGACGCATATAGCGCCAAACCGCATGCGGAAAACCCCATAGAGAGACTAAGGAAAATACTGTTCATTACAGTGAAAAACCAGATCCATGGATTTGTGAATTTGGGGAACAGGATCTGGCGATCAAGAAAGGACAAAAAACCCTTGATAGACTGATTTTCCAAAGGGGATAAAAGGAAATTTTCAGGACTGACGTGAATCTTTACTCCCGCTTTGTCTAAGAGGTTTCCTAAAGTCAAATCATCTACAACTGTCTTGAGCCAATTTTGGGCTACATTTAATCGATCGAACGTCTTCTTTCGGATTACTGTTCCACCTCCCCAAGGCTTAGGAACAATGGTAATGAGACCAAAAACGGTTGTGGCGTACAAAGCCTGGCAGATTCCACCCAACCTACCTGAACCGGGGGCAAAAGAACGAAATGTAGTACAAACATCCACTTTACCGATTCTCACGGGGTAGGTAATTCTAGTCAACCATCCGGAATCAGCTGAGTTTGTGCTATCACAGAATACTAATATTTCTATATCCCGGTTTAAAATGGACACCGCTCTGGCGAGGCCAAAATTTTTTTGTCCACAATCAGTAGCTTTCCCGCTTAAAAAAAGTTCCGCATGATTATATTTATCGCAAAATTCCTGAACCGTTTCAAAGGCAGGATCTGACTGGTCCTCCAAAATAAATGTGACCTTATAATTCGGATAATCCTGAACTAGAAGAGTTTGGAGACTTTGTCTCGTTTGATGTGACATTCCCTTTATCGGGACAAAAATCTGGACTGGACATAAAGGATGGTTCGACACTAGGCTGTTTTGGTGTGACCGGCTTCTAATTACCCTGACCAGTCCGACCAAAATGACTACAAAGGATACACATGTAGATAAAACGATAGGTACGCAAAATAACCCGAAATAAATGTCCAACTACCAAAACCGTACGTTCAGGTCAAGTGAGAGATCATTAATCCGATTGATGACTAAACTCCCAATTGCGCGCTAAAAGTTACTGCGTTACGCTGACCCTGACGTTACATGTCAGGCCATCTTTTATCTTCGAGTCGCCGTTTTCCAGAAGACATTCTATTTCGTAGTCCGCAGGGACTTCTAAAGCTGGGTTTCGGCTAATCCAAGGAATTCGACTAACTTTACATGCAAATTTCTTGTCCGGAATCGCGTCGAAGATTACCATTCCCCTGTCGCCAGTCTTGAGTTTTACCAAGTCCAGTTCATGAACTTTGCAACGAACTACCATTGGATTAGTTGGCGCTATGGTCATCGCCAGGAAACCCGTCGACTGTTCGGCGTTCACTCTAAGGTCTGGCGACATCCAGAGTACTTGTCCTGCTATAGGCGCCTTAAGAAACGCTGTTTCAATAGGAAGATCAGAATCTTCGTAGGAGCGTCTCGTTTGATATTCCAGTAAATCCAGATCCCGTTTTCTTTTGCCTTCGAAAAACTCTAGATCTTCCTGGGTTCTGATAATCCCTTCCTGAACCTGTTTAATCGATTTTTTGGTTTCAAGAATTTGCTTTTCAACAGTTTCAAGTTTGCGTTCGGACATTCTCACCGCTTCAGTTTCCGCCAATTTTCTTGAATGAAGTTGTCGAATGTCATTCAAATCGTTCGAAGCTTTTTCGAGGTCTATATTCTGAATCTTCAGAGTAACGTTGTTAAGTATGTCCAACTTGATTTTCTGATCATGCAGAGCCTTTTTAAGATCCAGAACCTGTGAAGGATAGAGGATGCCCATGACCTGAATAATTGATTGACGATCAAGTTTATATTTTACAAGAGTATCATCGTCATTGACGACTTGACCTTCTTTCGTTTCAATTGATTGAATTTCCCCTCCATAAGGCAAAACCAGTTTTCTTTGAAAAACAGAGAAACTTTTGCCTCTGAAGATTATCTCCGCTTCAGATTTGGCGTCGGCTATTTGAGGAACTATGGCGGCTTTTACAGGAGTAGGGCTAGACTCTGCTTTCTTGGGTTCATGGGTTATTAACAGAAGAGCCATTGAGACCAAAGCCACAAAACTCGCCAACATAACTCCCAAGGCTTTCAAGCGAGGTCTGGGTCTATCAATATCGAATTGCGGCATTGTGTTTGTTCAAACCTCCTGAAATTGTGGCCAAGTCTATAAGATCGTTAACTCGAGACTGTACGCTTTGAGCGACTTCAAGATGAGCCTCGGTCTTCTTTATACGCTGATCTACATAATTGCTGTAATCTATGAGACCAGACCTGTAGTTACTCAAAGCTTTTTCTTCAGCCAGATCAGCCAACTTGGCCCGCTCTCTGCTTAAACCTTCCTTTTCATTCGACAGCCCTATACCATTCCTGAGCTTTTTAAACGTAATATATAGCTGCTGGGAGAGTTTTTCACGGTCAAGGTTGTATTTCTGCGCCAATAGTTTCTGCCTTTTTATGTCGCGAACACGACGAAAGCCATCCCACAGATAATAATCAACACCTATTGCCATATTAAGCCCGGACGTCGCATTAGGGGTGTTAGTGTCCTGTTGAAACACGAACTGAGGTTGAGGCACAAGAGCCACATAAGCTCCAGTCACCGAATTCGATTGAACCTGCTCTTTTTTAGCAGAGATTTTTAACTGAAGATTGCTCCCCTGTATATCCGTAAACGTGATCCAATTCGATCGAAAACCATTGAGTATCTGGTTGGCTGCGTCTCTTGTATCCAGAGGAAGATAGTAATCCGGATGATAGCCAATAATAGCCTTCAATCGGTTTATGTTTTCTTGGAGATCGTTTTCAAGAGACCTGATTTTGATCTGCTGTGAACGATAATCATTCTGAAGCGCCTGTAATTCTAAAGGATCCATTTTCCCTTGATCATTCATGCTCTTTCCAAAGTTCAATTTGTCCTGAACAAGCGCAAGGATCTGCTTGGAACCTCTAATTGATTTTTCAAGAGTGTGAATCCCGTAAAAAACTTTTGCTACCTTGGCTGTGGCGTCTGAGATCTTCTCAAAATGAGATATTTTAGCGATATCCACCATTGTCGATTTGGATTTAATTTTTAGGAGAGCCAGGTAAGGATTCCAGTTAAGCATTACGAACTGAACGTTCCAGTTGTTGGCGTTTGGATCATTAACGTTGAATGTTCTTACAAGGTAATATCTAGTGGTGACTTGAAGTGTAGGTAAAATTTCAGAGTGTGCGTCTTTTAAATCTATTGACGCAAGCTGAATGTCGATTCTGTTTGTTGTAAGATCGTCTGAATGGACAAGCGCATAACGAACGCAGGTCGGGAAGTCGAAGTAGCCATAGGATTCAGGCTTGATCTGAACTTCTGCGTGACCAGTTGAAACTAAACCAAGAGTAATAGCAGACCAAAACAAAAGGATAGCCACTACGCGTATTAATCCCATCGGCAAAACCACAGGCAGGCCTCGACCGGAAGATTGTTTCCCAGATCTAATGTCGGCGTTTCTCGTGGCAAAAGATATCACGTGGTTTCCATACCCTGAGCCCTTTTAAGCTACGCTTTAAGGACCGCTCTCAACACATCGAAAATATAATCATAAATAAACCAAAACTTAAAGGCCACGGCGATGAGGTAAGTATATAGAAACGATTAACGATTGTCAACGTAGTTTTCGGAGTCAGAATCGATCTCCAATTGGTTTACGGCAATTCTTTCAGTATGTTGGAAATCTCTATATGCTTCCGACTCAATTGAGAGAACCGGGACAACTAATGAGCATTGTGATTAATTGGCATCCTTATTATGGCGACCCATCAGCATCCAGCGCATCTATCTGTTTATTTTACTCTGGACCAAAGTTGATCGACACCATTTTGCAGAGGAGAACGAGTCACCATAAAATCACCTTTTATTCCATAAACAAAGAATTCAAGATTAACTGCTCCTGGTAAGGTTATGATCATTTGGTGGTTTTCATGGTTCCATACACCATCTATCCCCGATATGTTTTCCCCGTCAAAGACTCGGCAGGTTCCATCTTTTCTCAATGTCATCAGAGTCCTAAATTCCGAATTCGTTTTTCCCCAAGACTTTTCAGCGAGAGGATTGACTTCTGGAAGCTTTTCCCAGGTCCCAAGCATTGAGCCCAAGTCTAATTTTTGTTGATAGATTTCCTCCGGGGTTATCCCCACGGCGAAACCCGAACACACGTCCAAATTGATTATGCAGAAAAAAGAAAGGCCCACCAAAATATAAAACTTGATTGATGAAAACCTTTTCTCAGGAAATGCTTGTATTGTGTTCAACCTATCCTCACTTACGGATGTTTTTGTCGTTCAGTAAAAGACTCCAGCAGTTTAGTCAATGTTCCGGGAAGGTCAAGCGGTTTAATCTCGTTCTTTCAGACACTATATCAGAGTAATCAGATCCATTAAAAGCCGGATAATAATGTGTTATCTTTAAGTTCTATAATTCTATCTCAACAGCGGTATATTTGTTATTTTGTGATTTATATCATTGAATAGCTCTATGTTATCTGTATTATCTAATTTCATGTATATTAGGTTTCATATTATATTAATCGATCAAATATTTTACTTGACAAGGTAATTTCGACATGATAGCTGACCGCACCAGGATTTGAACGGGGGTAAATCCTTAAAGTACTTTGTAAGCTTACACACCTATTGATGTGTACAGGCCTATCCGAAAAGAGGAGGGTATAATGGTGAAGAGAGTTTTTGCGGTTCTTACTTGCCTTTTCATGCTTGCCATGGCTTCTGGAGCCATCGCCGGGGGAGTTGTAAATCAGGCCCCTGCGCCCATGGCCCCTTGTGCGCCAGCGCCTTACGGCCCGGCAATGGGTAATCCCTGCGCTTATTGGGGCGACGCACCATTTCCAGGCCTTTGCGGTGGAGTGGTGGCGCTTCCATTTCTTGTAGTCGGCAGTCTCCTTGGTGGATCTACAGCAGGCCCACCACCACCAGCTACCATGGCGCCGGCTCCCTATGGCGTCAGACCCGGCATGGTCCAAGCCGGCCCCGTGGCCCCTTACGGCGCAGTTCCCTGCGCTCCAGCTCCAGCTCCAGTTCCTGCGCAGTGCGGTCCAGCGGCCTATGGATCGGCGGGTTTATTCGGTGGTATACCGTGCCTGGAATTGTGTTCCAGTATTCTGGGGAGTTTCTCCGGTGTGGCTGGTTTCGGAGCCTATTAGAATATATCAATACCTGAAAATTGAAACATTATGTTGGACTTATAAAAGTCCAACATAAGAACGTCAATAAAACAAACAATATCCAAGATTTCCTTCCATTCCTTTGGGGACCTAGGTCCCCATTTTTTCTTTTCAAATCCTCCAATTCCAACTTCGTTCAAATATCCGCAATGTGGCCTTTTACATGCTGGAAGGAAGAAAACCACTCTCCCAAGAGTTTTGACCAATTTTTTTGACGCCAAAAAAATCAGATGCGCCCACTGGCCTAACCGCACAGAAGCTGAAAATTATTCAATACTTGTCAATCTTTCGGATACGGCTCTCTCGTAAAGAGCTAAATATTCCCTAGCTGATCTGTTCCATGAATAATCTTTGTTCATTCCTCTTATCATAAGTCTTTTCCATACTTCGGGCTGATCCCTGTACACCCGTATGGCCTTTAGAACGGCTCTCTCCAAAGCTATGGCGTTTGGAGGAAAAAACTTAAATCCTGTGCCCGTCTCTGGATCAACATCAAATTCATCTACGGTATCAGTTAATCCTCCTGTAGCAGTTACAATAGGAACTGCGCCGTATTTTAGAGCGTATAGCTGATTTAATCCGCATGGTTCATAGCGAGAGGGAATCAGTATCATGTCGGAACCAGCGAATATCTTGTGAGCCATCGAGTAATCATACTTGAGGAATGCGCTAACCTTACCTGGGTATTTAACAACCAGATCATTGAAAATGTGGTGATACTGGAGTTCTCCAGTGCCAAGAACAATTAACTGTATGTCATTACCCACAATCGAGTCGAAAGCCTCGGCCACTATATCCACACCCTTTTGGCTTGAAAGACGACTTACCACGGCTATTAGGGGTTTGTGAGGATTCAGTTGCAGGCCGGCCAACCGTTGAAGTTCATCCTTGCATACAGATTTTCCCGTCAGATCTTCGGCCGAATAAGATTGAGCAGCGTACAAATCCGTTTGTGGGTTCCAAAGGGAATAGTCCACTCCGTTTAAAATACCAGATAGTCGATCCTTCTTTTCCTGAAGTATGCCTTCGAGTCCAAATCCAAACTCACTCGTTAAAATTTCGTTTCGATATCCTGGAGACACTGTGTTGATAAGGTCCGCAAACACTAACCCGCTCTTGAGAAAATTAAGTTTTCCATGAAATTCCATATGCTTAGGCGTGAAGAATTCCCAACCCACACCCACTAAAGGCATGTCCAGGTGCCAGAATATGCCTTGATAGCCAAGGTTATGGATAGTCATCACCGCTGCGCTATTCCTTAAAAGAGGCTCACCAGCATATAGGGTCCTCAGATAAACCGCCGTGAGAGCGGCTTGCCAGTCATGAGAATGAAAAACATCGTAGTGTCTTCCCTCCTGGAGGGCCAGTTCAAGGGCAGCCCTAGTCAGAAACACGAATCTTTCGGCGTTGTCTTCATAATCACCGGTTTCGGGGGTACCATAAAGATAGTCTCTGTCATAATAGTCATCGCATTCCAGAAAACCGTATCTCGCTCCATTCTTTCCAACATGTTCCCAAAGGCCCGCTTTCACATTCTTAGCGTTCAATGTGACTTCAATACTAACATTGGATTTGGTAATGTTGAAATTGTCCGGGTTGATGCCTCGATACTTTGGCATAAGCACATCGACTTCAACACCCAAGGCGGCCAATTCAACCGGCAGAGCAGACAAAACCTCACCAAGGCCCCCAGTTTGGGCAAAGGGAGTTGCTTCTGGAGTAACCATTAGGACACGCACGTAACTAATCCTCCGTTAAATAGTAGAACACACGTAAGACGCCTAAAGCTATGACGAAATAATCAACCATTTGAGCCACAAACAACCGAGTGATAGCAAAGAAACTAACGCAACAACAGTCCCACCTTTGGATAATTAGCCAGAATCTGACTAAACCATCGTTGCGCCCAATTCCTGGCGTTAACTTTCAATCGCCTTTAACCTGGTGGCGTTAATTGTGTCTTTATCACAAATGATTGGAAAATTCCATGACACAGGGATTTGCATGTTGAACGAAAGAAACTCTCATCAATCAAGCCTGCGTTTGACCTCTTTTTATATGGGCGACAAGGCCGCCATCCTCGACAAGCTGTTTCATGAATGGGGGAATTGAAGCTACCTTGAACTCCTCACCACTACTCAGGTTTTTGATGAGACCTTTGTCGGGGTCTATTTCAATAGTGTCTCCCTCTTTAACATTGGCTGAAGCCTCGGGACTTTCAAAAATTAACAGCCCCATGTTAAAAGCGTTTCTAAAAAAGATGCGCGCAAAACTTGCGGCAATTACACATGAGATTCCTGCGCTTTTTATGGCGACTGGCGCATGTTCACGAGAAGAACCACAACCAAAATTCTTTCCAGCGACGATTATATCACCTGGGGCAACCTTTGAAGGAAACTGGGCGTCAGCGTCTTCCATTAAGTGTTCTGCCAGTTTTGACGGCTCCGTAATGTTTAGATATCTAGCTGGAATTATTTCGTCTGTATTAATGTCGTCTCCAAACCTCCAGACTTTGCCTTCTATGGTCATTAGGCCTCCGAAAGAAAACTTATCTTCTGATACAAAGTATAGACTTTGTAATAAGTGATGATTTCTGATTCCAAAATCCGAGTGCGATGAAGCTTTTGTGGCATTATTGACTATTCATTGCAAGTTACTTTTGACAAATGGTTGTATTCGTTCTTGTCCGTTCTTGTACTGCGGGTTTCTCAGGTGGTGATTTTGAGAGAATTCATGTTAATTACATCATATTATTGAACCAGGAGATTAATTGGATGAAGCGATTTTTGAATCGAGGCATAAGCCTTCAGGTTATCCAGGGAATGCCTTTGAGCTCATTGATAAGGGTGATAGCCGGAAACAGATTCCTTGTCGACTCTGAGCATTTGGGTCGATTAGCGTATCTGATAGGAATAGGAGTCTTCAATTCCATTCTGGGCTTGTGCGAGCGTTTTTTTGACGGTGAAGAAATATCGAAGGTAGAGATCAAGCAGTCCCCGTTTTTTGTATTGGGACACTGGAGAAGTGGGACCACTCACTTACACAATTTGCTGAGTCTGGATGAAAACTTTTCAAGTCCAAAAGTTTACCAGTGCCTGTTTCCATACCATTTCATCTTTTCACAGGTCGGATCCGGGGCAATGTCTTTTCTTGGGCCTCGAAAGCGCCCCATGGACAATGTGGATTTTTCGTCTTTAGTTCCTCATGAAGATGAATTTGCTCTGGCTGCTTTGTCTTTAGTTTCACCATACATAAAAGTCATTTTTCCCGTTACGGGCGAAAATTGGCACACTGAACTCGATTTGGACAAAATTCCAGAACAGTGGAGAACCTCATGGAAAGAAGCCTTTTTAGTGTTCCTCAAGAAAATGCAACTTTCGGAAGGAGGAAAACCGCTGTTGAAATCGCCTCCCCACACGGCAAGAATTAAGCACCTACTGGAGATGTTTCCCGATGCTCAATTCGTCCATATCGTTAGGAATCCTTACGAGGTGTATCTGTCCAGTTTAAATCTTTGGAACAAGTCCTTTGCCAAAGCTCGTCTTCAAGAACCTTCCGACGAACTGGTTCAAAATCAGATTTTGAGTTGGTATGTTGAAATGTTTGAACTATATGAAAGAGACAAGGCCTTGATTCCCCATGGCGCCTTAACAGAACTTAAGTTTGAGGATCTTGAAGCGGAGCCAATTGTGGAACTGGAAAAAATTTATACTAGACTTGATCTTCCAAATTTCGATTGTTTTCGGGGAAAGGCTTTAGAATATCTTCATGGGCTCAAGAAATACCAGAAAAATGTCTATCAACTTGATGAAAAGACAAAAACCATTGTAAGTGAAAAGTGGTGTAATACATTTGAAAAATATGGATACAATTTCTAAATCTTTATTCGTTATCCGGATGACCACAGAGTGGATCTTTAAATCAAGCTTATAAAGAAGGGTTTTCTTGTGAATCCGTCTCAAGAGTCAAATTCCTCTGAAAACAATGAAAATGTTACACCAATGATCCGGCAATACCTAGCCCAGAAAAGAAAGCATCCTGACGCCATACTTCTTTTCAGGATGGGTGACTTCTACGAAATGTTTTTTGAAGACGCATCCCGAGCTTCTCGGATCTTAGACATAGCGTTAACCACCCGGGACAGAAATAAAGTTAACAGTATTCCGATGTGCGGTTTTCCGCATCATTCTTCGTCGTTATACATATCAAAATTGCTCGCCGCAGGTGAACGCGTCGCCATATGTGATCAAGTTGAGAACCCCAAGCTAGCCAAAGGTCTTGTTAAAAGAGAGGTCACCCGCGTGGTGACCCCTGGATTGATTGATGATACTGATGTTTTGACAGCCAATGAAAATCATTTCATCTGTTCAATCTCGAAAATTGAAACTGAAATAGGGCTTGCCGCCTTGGATTTAAGTACCGGTGAATTTCTTGTGACCATTACCACTGAGTTGACCTTGGCAAGTCAGGAATTAAAGCGCATGGATCCCAAGGAGACTTTAATTGAAAAAGATGGTTTGACCGAAGAGGATGTAAATAGCGTTCTTTCCGATGAAATCTATACACACGAACTTGAAAGCTACTTTTTCGACCCTAAAAGTTGTGAAGAATCATTGCGGGAATACTTTGGAGTGCAGAATTTAGTGGGCTTCGGCCTACATGATAAACATCCGCTGGTGTCGGCTGCTGGAGCGCTCATTCAATATATCAACCAAACAAGGTCTGAAAAACCAAGCCACATAAAGGCTCCTAGAGTTTACAGCCTTGATTCTTTCATGATTCTCGATCAATCGACCATCAGGAATCTGGAAATTTTCAGAAATCTTAGAGACGGCTCATCCAAGGGATCGTTGATAAGTGTAATAGACAGGACCAAGACCTCAATGGGGGCTCGCCTGATACGGAAATGGATTTCCTATCCGTTGCTCGATGTTGAATCAATAACAAAAAGATTGGAATTGACGGGGAGTTTTGTAGACCATTTTGAAATTCGCAGTGAAATTCGTAACATTTTGACAAATTTTGCCGATTTGGAGCGACTTGCAGCCAAGATATCATTGCGAACCGCATTACCAAGAGACTTAGCGCAATTGCGATTTTCCTGCGAAAAGATTCCAGAAATAATTAAACGACTCCAAAATTTCGAGACAGATTCCGGGATTCAACTGGCGGAGATGGATGATCTTTCGTATGTCGCGTATGCTATACAGGCAGTCATCGTGGATGACCCACCAACAAGCCTCAAGGATGGCGGTGTCATTCGAAATGGGTATAACTCGGAACTTGATGAATTGATAGAAATAGGAAAGTCCGGAAGAGCCTGGATTGCCGGAATCGAAAAACGGGAACGGGAGGAAACCGGTATTGCCAACTTGAAAGTTGGATACACGAGGGTTTTTGGATATTACATTGAGATTACCCGCAGTCATCAAGATAAGGTCCCAGGTCATTACCTTCGTAAACAGACATTGGTAGGATCCGAAAGGTTTGTCACCGAAGAACTCAAAGAATATGAACTCAAAGTCCTAAATGCTCAGGAGAGAATCCTGGAATTGGAAGAAGAAATTTTTCTGAATTTGAGGGCTAAATTGATCGAGGTTATAGACAGAATCCAGAATACAGCCCAGCGAATAGCGGAAATAGATGTCTTGAGTTCACTTGCCGAAGTGGCGGTTGTAAACAACTACCTTCGACCAGAAATCACCGATAGTGATGTTATAAACATAGTGGAAGGCCGTCATCCTGTAGTTGAGTCTTTTGTATCGGGTGAGGCTTATATCCCAAATGATACCCATCTCGATCATACAAACAACCAGATCCTTGTCATTACCGGCCCCAACATGGCGGGAAAATCAACTTATATGAGACAAACGGCGCTGATAGCGCTACTCGCGCAAATTGGAAGTTTTGTCCCTGCTAAAGAAGCGTCTATAGGAGTTGTCGACAGAATCTTTACCAGGATTGGAGCCTCAGACTATCTCTCCTTCGGACAATCCACTTTTATGGTTGAAATGAACGAAACAGCGGCGATTCTGAATAGTGCTACTTCAAGGTCATTGGCTCTTCTCGACGAAGTAGGCCGCGGCACAAGTACTTTTGACGGCCTAGCTATTGCCTGGGCTGTTATAGAGTTCCTGCATGATATGCAGGGAAACGGTGGGCCTAGAACTTTATTTGCCACTCACTACCATGAACTTGTGGACGTGGCGCTGGTAAAGAGCCGAGTCTCCAACTTCAATTTTGAAGTAAGACAATGGAAGAACCGAATAGTTTTTCTTAGAAAAATTACCCCAGGTGGCGCGAGTAGATCTTACGGTCTCCAAGTTGCTCGCCTTGCAGGCATTCCTGACTCTGTCCTACGAAGAGCTTCCGAGATACTAAACAATCTCGAGAAAGAAGAAATAGACCCAGGTGGTCGTCCAAAAATTTCACGAACTAGAGTTTCCCGCTCTAAAGAAGAAGGACTAGATTTGGCTCAAATAGAGTTGTTTAGTTCACCCGCCGACGAGTTGCTTCGGGATATCCAGTCAGTGGACATTAATCAAATAAGTCCCATTGAGGCTCTCAACATGCTCTGGGAGTTTAAAAAAAAATACTCCAGGGTCTAATTTTTGAATTTCCCCCAATGCGTAAGGTTTTGGTTGAAATTCATGGGACCATTGTTCTATCAACTCTATTAAGATCGGTCATTACCAGGAAACATAAACAATGTTTTTAGCAGATTTGGCTAATGTCTCCCTGAGACAGATATATAGAAACCGACGACGTTACAAAAGTGTGATTGTTGGCATCTCCGTCGGTATTGCCGGAATAATAATCGTTCTTACCATGGGTGATTCAGTCGAAGAAAATTTAGGTCAAAATCTTGAACTGCTTGGGAGCGCCACAATAGTTAAAGCGAGTTTCGATTACACAAAGAGCAAAAGAAAACATGGTGGACAGTATTTCGACAAGGATGTCGATGATATAAAGAAACTACCGGGCGTAAAATCGGCGTCACCGGTGGTTCTGGGTTTCCCGATTTTTACATACAAGCTCAACAGGAGTGATGGAAGATTGTTGGGTGTTGAAGAGAATTTTTTTGACACCGTCCACATACCCATGGCCCGTGGTCGTAGAATCAACTTCGATGACGTGGCATGGTTCAGCAGCGTCTGCGTTGTCGGCGATGAAATTGTCAGGGCTCTTTTTTCTAAAGATGAAGATCCCCTCGGTAAGAGAATTTTCATTGGTGGACATTTGTTTCGTATCGTGGGAGTAATCGGAGGTGTTGAAGATCCTTCATTTCTAAAAACTGTCATGATTCCCATATCTGTCGCGCGATCTAGATTCGCCGACATGTACGAGATAAAGAATATTTATGTCCGTGCATTTAACTGGGACGCCGTAGCCAAATTGCATCAGGACTTGTATGAAGTTCTAAAGGCAAACCAGCCTGGATACGCTGAATCAATGGACATCAGATCCTTTCCGGAGCGTATTAAAACAATTCAGCACGCTGTATTGCTCGTTAAAGTTTTCTTGTACGCGGCGTTGTCGGTTACCATGGTGTTGGGCGGAATCGGGATCATGAATGTTATGTTATCAGCCATAAGAGAGCGTACCAAGGAAATTGGCCTTCGCAAATCGGTAGGAGCGACTGAGTGGATGATCCTGTCACAGTTTCTTTTTGAATCAGTTTCCATAAGCTTGACAGGGGCGCTATTGGGAATTTTACTTGGTATAGTTGGCGTCACAGTTCTTCTAGAAGTGTTTCAGACTTCTCCGTCGTATGGAATGTTTCTTATGAGCATATTTGGAGGAGTTGTTTTTGGAGTATTTCTGGGGATAGCTTCAGGCATATTGCCTGCCATCAAGGCGAGTCGTTTAGACCCTGCGGAGTCTATGCGGTTTGAATAGCTGTCGCTGGACAAATGTTTTTAGTCCAAACTGCGTTTTAAACAAGTCAACCAAGTAATTTTGGAACCGTCTCTCGCCGAATTAGTAAATGTTCACACAGATGAAAAAGGCGAGAGATGGCTTTTTAGAATTTATACAATTGCCGCTAAGGACAAATAACATTCCGCAATTTCAAAGTCAGGCCAAACTTGTGGAGACTAATTCGGTAATATCAAGCACCTTTATCTTCCCCAACTTTTCTTTTCTCGCCCTGGCAGCCGCCTGATTAAAAGTGCCCTTACAGGAAGGACAACCGGAAATTATCGCGTCCGCTCCCAGGTCTATAGCTGAAAGAAGCCTTTTGTAACCGATGTCCGAAGCCATCTGGTTATCGAAACCCTTCATTCCGCCTCCACCCCCACAACATTTTGCAAGGGCCCTGTTGAGAGGAAATTCCATTAATTCTATTCCCGGTATTGATTTAAGAATATTTCTGGGGGGCTCATAGACACCCATGTGTCGACCCATATCACAGGGGTCATGATAGACAACCTTCAGAGGTTTGATGTCATCTTTGAATTTCAATCGATTCTGACTGATTAGTTTCTCTATCAGTTCAACCGCATGAGTTACGGAATAACCATTAAGCGCGCCATAATGACTGTAAAGATCTCTAAAGGTTTTCAGGCAACCTGCGCAAGTAGTTAGAAGATCTTTAGGTTTGTATTTTGCGATAGTTTCAGAATAAAGATTCATGGATTTCTTGAACGTATCCATATCACCCACAAGGTAGGCTAGATACCCGCAGCAACTTTCTTCCTCCCCCAAAGCTCCATAGTTGACGCCCGCTTTTTCCAGGATCTCTATGATTGAAGGAATAATTCTAATGTCCTGAAAGCTTGTTACACAGCCAAAGTGAAGAAGAACCTCCGTCTCGCCCGGCACAGCTTTTCTGAAATTCGTTGGATAACTGTCGGCCCTCTTTTCTTTGGGGGCCATCAGCGGATTCAAAGAGTCTATCATCGAAGATAGCGCCGGCTTGAAGGACTCCGGAAGAAAACCATGACCGACCAGCCGTTCCCTGGCGCTGCGGATAATGTCCGAGACATTGACTTGCGCTGGGCACACTGATTTGCAATTCAAACAGAGCATGCACTGATATAGTCGATTGGCAAGTTCTTTAGACGGTTCCATCTTGCCGGTCAGCATATTGAATGCAAGAGTGACTCTTCCTTTTGCGTTAAGCGATTCAAGCGTGGATTCGGCGAAAGTGGGACATCCCGCTCTACAGAAACCACATTGAATGCATGCGATGATCTCATTGTCTATGCCCTCCGGAAATTTCTGCAATGTTTCCGGAGCCTTCAAATAAGGATCAAAGCAGTTCTCATCAAGAATGTCTTTGATCGAGTCATCAAAACCCATTTTTCCCGGATTGAGTATATTGTTGGGGTCCAGCGCATTTTTGATCATCTTCATAACATTAATGGATTCCCCCAACTGCTTTCCTATATAAGGGGATTTTGCCATTCCGATTCCATGCTCTGCGGAAACAGTTCCGCCCATCCTTAATGTCATGTCGATGAATTCGAGCGCTATTCCTTTAACCTTTTTCCACTGTTCAGGTTCCGTAGGATTCATTATAAACGTAGCGTGCAGGTTCCCATCTCCGATGTGTCCGAAAGTGGCCACGGGGAACCCGTATTTCTCTCCAATTTTCTGAATTTCAGAAATCGTTTCCGGAATACGACTCATCGGGACTCCAAAGTCCTCGACCAGAGGCACAAGTCGAAATCCCGGCTGAAGCCTGCTCATGGCTGGCACAAGGCCTCCACGAGCGGCAAACAATTTGGCCTTTTCAACTGGATTGTCCGACCAAATATTTTCAATACCGCCCACGGATTTACAAATTTTATCTATTTTTTCAATCTGTTCCCTGACTGCGCCTTTAGGACCATCTAATCCCATGAAAAGCTGACAGTTCACATCTTTCGGAATGTCCATCTTGAGTGATTTTCGAGCGACATCCAAACAAACATTGTCAAGAATTTCACACGTGGCCAGTTCTAATCCGGACGTGAAGATTTTCTCCACGGCCTGTCCCGCTGCTTCTACATTTGGAAAGGACGCTTTTGCGAAAGCCTCATACTCAGGCATCGGAAGTATCTTCATGGTGGCCTCGGTTATGATTCCGAGAGTTCCTTCCGAACTGGCGAACAAGTGGGTGAGGTCATATCCGGCGGTCGTCTTAGGAGCCAGATCGCCCGTTTTTATGACTGTTCCATCTGCAAGGACCACCTTGAGACATCTGACATAATGTTTCGTCGTGCCATATTTGGCCGCTCTGACACCACTGGCGTTTGTAGCTATCATGCCGCCTATCGTGGCAATGGCTGCGCTTCCAGGGTCAGGTGGGAAAAAGTGGGTAGGAGCCAATTTGGCGTTTAGCGCGTTGCAGATCACCCCTGGCTGGATAATGGCATAACCGTCAGCCTTATTAATTTCAAGAACGGAGTTCATTCTAGTGAAATCTAGAACTACTCCACCCTTTATGGGTAACACCGCTCCGGTTACAGAAGACCCGGTACCTCTAGCCACGACTGGAATTTTATCCTGGTTGGCTTGTTTAACAATCTTGCTGACTTGTTCTGTATTTGTAACAAAAACAATAGCCTGAGGAACTCCAGCATGGATGGACATGTCTCTCGAATAAGCTAGACAATCGATATGAGAGGTAGTCACATTCTCCGGACCGACAATTTGACTCAACCGATCAAAAAAAACCATTTTGCGTCTTCTCCTGACGGTTATATTTTAACAGCATTTTATAGTTTAGCTTAAATCAAATGGTTGAAGGTGTCAAACCGAATGCCACGGCCGAATGCCACGGCTCGACTTGTAGGCCAAAGTTGGCTGTTTGTTTATATTAAAGGTATTGATTACGGTAGTTTTTGTCAGACAAAGGTAGAGTTAAGGCATCATTAAAGTCGGACACATTAATTCTATTATAAGTATCATTCGTTCATTTGGCGGAACATATTGATTGTATGTACCAGTGATTTTCAGGTCCGTTTTAACGCTTTTTTTATTGGGACTCGTTTTAATTCAAGCGCTAACTTTTTTTGCTCATATTGGGATGCTTTACATTGATTAATGCGTATGATATTAATTTTTGATTAACTTTGTGAACCTACAAAAACTGTACAAGAGGAGATGAGAAATTGGCGTTCCAGAGTGAGAAAAAGGCATCAATCATAGAGAAATTCAGAATACACTCTTCGGACACTGGCTCTCCAGAAGTTCAAATAGCACTGCTGAGTGAAAGAATCGGATATTTGACCGAACATTTCAAAGTCCACAAAAAAGACCACCATTCAAGAAGGGGACTGTTGAAGCTGGTAGGTCAGAGACGCCGTTTGCTGGATTATTTGAAATCAAAGAATGTTGACAGATATAAAACTATTATAACGGAACTAGGTATAAGGAAATAAACGGTGTCTTGCCTGTAATACGGTTTTGGACATGCGCCTGTATTTAGTAAATTTTTATGAGAGGACCAAAAAACGATATGGCGCACAGGACTTCTTGTACTGTGTCAGGAAAGGAAATAATTTTTGAAACAGGTCGCCTGGCTAAACAGGCTTCTGGTTCAATCCTTGTCCAGACCGGTGAAACTTTAGTTTTAGTGACTGCTGTTGCAGAGAAGCAAGGCAGAGAAGGTATTGATTTCTTTCCCCTGACGGTAGATTACCTCGAAATGACTTACGCCGCCGGGAAAATCCCGGGGGGATTTTTCAAACGGGAAGGTAGGCCGACTGAAAAAGAAATACTTACTGCTAGATTTATTGATAGGCCAATTAGACCTCTTTTCCCCGATGGATTCGTTTCAGAGACCCAGATAATCGCCACGGTTTTATCATCCGATGGAGATTTTGAGCCTGACATGATGGCCATCAATGGCGCTTCAGCCGCCCTTCATATATCGGACATCCCATTCAATGGACCCATTGGCGCTGTCAGAATAGGTCGGGTAGAGGGTAATTTTGTCGTTAACCCCACGCCATTAGAAGAGACTTATTCGGACCTGAACCTCATTGTTGTCGGGTCCCGCAATGGAATCGTCATGGTTGAAGGCGGAGCTGAAAGGGTTTCAGAACAGGTTATAGTAGACGCCATTTATAGGGCCTATGAGGATGTTCTGAACATAGTGGAGGCCCAGGAAAAGCTTCGAGAATTGGTAGGTAAACCTAAGCGTCGAGTGACACCCAAATCCAAAGACGAAGAACTCTTTGATAGAATCAAGTCAGACTGGAGCGGCAGAGTCGAGGAAGCCCTCAATATCCATGCCAAACTGGAACGTCGTGAAGCGCTGAACCTTATAGAACTGGAAGCGTTGGAGTCCCTGGGAGATGATTATCAGGTAAGGCGTTCCGAAATCCTGTCTTTCTTCGAGGAGATAGAGCGACAACTGATCCGCAAGATGATACTTGAAAAGAATGTAAGGATTGGCGGAAGAAGTTTTACTCAAGTTCGTAACATTGACTGTGAAGTTGGGGTTCTACCGAGGACTCACGGAAGCGCGCTGTTCACTCGAGGAGAAACCCAGGCTTTAGTCATAGCAACCTTGGGGACCTCATCAGATGAGCAGAAGGTTGAAGCTCTGGACGGATCAAGCTACAAATCCTTCATGCTTCATTACAAATTCCCTCCATTCTCGGTTGGTGAAGTCAAATTTCTGCGTGGACCATCTCGCCGTGAGGTTGGTCATGGCGCTCTTGCCGAGAGAGCAATAGCCTATCTGCTGCCTAATGATGAAGATTTTCCATATACCATACGTGTCGTGTCAGAAATTTTGGAATCCAACGGATCTTCATCCATGGCGTCCGTATGCGGAGCGTCCCTGTCATTGATGGACGCCGGAGTTCCTCTGGCTGAGTCGGTTGCTGGAATCGCAATGGGACTTTTCCAGGAAGGCGACAAAATAGCCATCCTCTCAGACATAATCGGTGACGAGGATCATCATGGTGACATGGATTTTAAGGTTGCCGGGACGCTCCAAGGTGTAACAGCCCTTCAGATGGACATAAAAATTCAGGGTATTACACGTGAAGTGCTTTCACAGGCGCTTTTTCAGGCAAAGCAAGGAAGAGAACATATCCTCGGAGAAATGAGCAAGGCTCTGACTGAACCACGAAAGGAAGTTTCTCCGTACGCTCCACGCATCTACGTAATTTTCATCAACCCCGATAGAATCCGAGACATCATCGGGCCGGGTGGCAAAATAATTAGAGCCATCCAGGAGGAAACCGGGACAAAAATTGAGGTTGATGATACCGGTAAGGTAATTATCGCTTCCGTTGACGTCGTAGGGGCCGAAGAAGCCAAAAAAGCAATCGAGAGCCTTACTCAGCAGGCTGAAGTAGGAAAATTGTACGAGGGCACTGTCCGAAAAATCACCGATTTTGGTGCGTTTGTTGAAATTTTTCCCGGAACCGATGGCCTCGTTCACATATCTCAATTAGCCAACGAGCGCGTCCGAAAAGTTACGGATGTTGTAAAAGAAGGCGAAACAGTAATGGTCAAAGTGATCGGAATTGACGGTCAAGGAAAGATAAAGCTGTCTCGTAAAGACGCTCTTGACGAAACTTCAAATTAATAATCGTTTCAGGAATTCAAGTTCATAGAAAGAGAAAGCCGCTGAAAAAAATTTATATGCCTGACCAGACTTTCCGAAAAACTGTTCTGGATAACGGGGTAAGAATACTCACCGAAGAGTTGCCTTATCTCAAATCGGCTTCAATCGGCATTTGGGTTCGTTCAGGATCCAGGTTTGAGCCTGAAAGTCTGAATGGTATGAGTCACTTCCTCGAGCATATGCTGTTTAAGGGGACAAACAAAAGGGATGTTCTTCAGCTAGCCAAGGAGATTGACGCTGTTGGTGGCGCTTTGAACGCCTATACCAGTAAAGAACTGACTTCTTTTTACTGTAAGGTCCTTAGTGAAAACCTGGGTATCGCATCTGAGTTGTTGACGGATATATATTTGAACTCATGCTTTCCGGAAGAGGAAATTGAAAGGGAAAAACAGGTAGTTTATCAGGAAATTTATCAAATGGAAGACACACCTGAAGACTTGGTAAATGAGCTTTTTTACAGCCGCCTCTGGTCTGGGGATCCTTTTGGCAGCCCCATAATGGGGTCTGCTGAAAATGTCAGATCTTTCGATCGTAATAAGGTTGTTGCTTTCAAGACCGACAATTATACCCCCGCTGATACGATAGTATGCGCAGTCGGCAAATTAGACCATGACAGATTTGTCGATATGATAAGACCTGAAATGGAATGCCTGAAGAACGGCTCATCGGCCAAAGTTCAGGTAAGGCCTAAGGCAGTATCCGGCGTTGAAATTCATCCAAAATCTTCCGAACAGATCCATTTTTGCTTCGGGACAGAGGGGCCCAGTTCAAAGGATAAGGATCGTCATGCGGCTTATCTGTACAATACGATACTTGGCGGGGGCATGAGTTCAAGGCTTTTTCAGGAAGTAAGAGAAAAAAGAGGTCTTGCCTATAATATTTATTCCTTCTTTTCAAGTTATTCCGATACAGGGACTATCGGTGTAGGAGCCTGTACTGAGCCGAACATGTTTGAAGAACTGCTGGATGTAGTTGGTAAGGAAACAATGCGTATGCCTGATTCTATTACTTCAGATGAGTTTCAGGCCGCAAAAAACTATATTCGAGGCAACCTGATTCTGGCAAATGAATCCTCTGATTCTCGAATGAGCCGACTGGCCAAAGGGGAAATTTATTATGGAGATTACGTGTCACTGGATGAGATAATCGATGATATTCAAGGCGTGACCTTTGAGCAAACCAGAGACTTCGCTTCCAGCTTGAACAATTCTCAAAACTTCACAGCCTCGGTCATAGGTCCTGTGTCTCCTTCGTTCGATATTAAAAGTCATTTTGGCCGTTAGTTTACTCCCCTTTTAACATTCCTGTCATAACGTTCTTTTTTACTGATATTGGAGAAGCCGCGTCGCCTGTTTTTCCAGTGGAGGTTTTCGTCTGATTTCTACTCGTTTGCGAGAAGTGTCAATAAGTATCGACAAGTTCTTTAAGCTGCCCGCTCCCAAAAGGTTAAAGCTTTTCTTGGTCTTTCGGTCCATTGTCTGAACCTGAATTGGTCCGAGATGCATTTGATAAAGAAAAGCGTTTTCAACATAATACTTGGTTACTGGTAACGTTGAACCATCCGCCAGGTGAACCATTCCTTTACCGATTTCTTTAACATTTGTTTCACGAGTCAATTCTTTGAGAAGGGATTTGTCGATCAGACTGTGAGTAGCTCCGGTGTCAAGCAGAAAGCGGCGCGTACGCCCATTCTTGCTGAATTTCAATTGAACAAAGATTTGGCCTTCATCATTGACTTTAGTTACGATACAATTTTCGTCGATTTTCTCAAAATCGATCTCGTCCAGCACGGAATTCACAAGACGCTGACTTTGCCTGTCCGGTTCCATGGACATTGCCATTTCACTATCACTGCGCGCCTGCTCAACCCTGTCGGTCCTCAGATTGGCTACGGCCCTCGCAGCGTAGTTAAAGCTGCTCTTAGGATCATATTTAATGGCTGTGTCGAAATCTGATATCGCCTTTCCGTATGCCCCAAGGTTAAGGAGGGTTATTCCGCGATTCGATAGAGTGACGGATCTAAGGGATTTGTTTTCATGAGGAACTTGTATAGCCTGATTCAAATCTTCCAGGGCTCGTGATAGTTTACCCTGTTTAAGATTCAGTAAAGCTCTAAGATTAATGCATGAGGCCAGCGTTTCGCCCGACAGGCCTTCATGGCTTAGGACCTGGTTCAGATCATGAGAAGCGCTTTTTAAGTCGCCTTTTTCGTAATAGGCCTGCGCTCGGGCTAGTAAGGCTGTGTGTGAGAACTCATTATTGAGCGCCAACGATCCCAACGCTTTGGAAAGAGACTGAATGGCCCCCTGATAGTCACCTGATTTGAGGAGATTTTTTGCGTCTTCGAAGAACTGCTCAGGCTGTTCCAATGCGCATGACACATGGGGAACTAATGCGCATAGCGCGCAAAAGACTGAAACAAACACTGGAATTCGAAAATTGGCGACTGGCACCTGACACATCCGGCAGCGCTGAAATGGCTGATTAGATAGAATAACCAAGCTAAGGAGTTAATTATAACATGATTATAAATATTATCAATCATTGCATTATAAATTAATTATATCTGATTGTTTTAGCTCATTTAATTAGTATAGATCATTTACTGAACAGCTTGAGTCGGTAACTATAGACAATTTTCGCCAACCACCCAATTGCAACCAGAAATCCTATGATGCCTATCAGAACGCTGATGTTAGCTATGGATTGCGGTAACCGATCATGAAGTAGATCCTGCAGCAATTCAATTAATTTGCTAAATGGATAAATCAATACAAGAAAGGCTATCGCTTTGTCCAGAAATGTGGACGTAGGTTCATCGTCCTCTTCAGAAACCGCCGCGGCGCATGGTTCCTGATTCGCATTGTCTTTCTCAACTTCCTCAACTCGTTTATTGGGACTATGTGGCTGATTTTTCTGATTCATTTGTAAGCTTTCAGATCTGAGTCATTAATTTGAAATTAACTTTTGGATTTTAACACAATCAGGGGAAGAACAGCCACTGATTATGTCTTTCAAGTTCGCCGGTGAAGCTCCTTAAACCAGTCAAGAATCTCTTGTAATTCCGCCAGTTCACGGCCCGAAAATTTTCTCACGAACGTCAGGACTTGCTGTGAAAGCCAGAAACGCTCTTCCCTGGTAGCCTTATGGGCAACATTCATAAAATCCTGCAACAATAGAGCTATCACATTAACCTGATCTATTATGGAGTCAGCGACAACCGCATCTAGTTTTCTCTGCCTGGCCTCCACAATGGTCACGACCTTGGCTACACTGTTGTGGTCCTTATTTGGAGACAGGCATTCGTTCCTCAAGATTAAGGCTGCGGTCTCTTCTGACAGCCTGAACCCCCTTTTCAATTCCGGGACCTCAAATGGAGGGTAAATATCCTTTAAGTGAGCCCCACTCCTAACATCATAAAGCTCAAAAGAAATATCTGATGGTTCAGCATTCTCCTCCTCACGAGTTTTTACCAATATTGCGCCTTCTCGAATCAGATAGAAATTGTAATGTTTGGATACGTCCATGAATAATACTATAATACATTTTTTTATTAAGTTGAGCGGTCAAAGCGGAAAATAGTTTATGAAACTCAAGCGAATCGACATACAGGGATTCAAGAGCTTTCCCGGCAAAACGACCATAGAATTCTGCGATGGCATAACTTCCGTTGTAGGGCCCAATGGATCAGGAAAAAGTAATATACTCGAGGCCATTCGTTGGGTCATGGGGGAACAAAGAACCAAGATTCTTCGTTGCAAAAAAATGGAAGACGTTATTTTTAACGGTTCCGACTCTCTGAAGCCGGTAGGCATGGCGGAAGTCAGGCTGACGCTCAAGAATGACGGAAAATCATTCCCTCCACCTTTGTCTGATTATAACGAAATCATGGTCACCAGGAGACTGTTCCGCGATGGTGATTCTCAATACGAACTCAATGGAATTCAGTGTCGATTGACCGATATCATGGAATTTTTTCTGGATACCGGGGTAGGCAAGAATTCTTACGCAATAATACAACAAGGCAGAGTAGAGCTGATCATAGGCGCCAAACCGGAGGAAAGAAGGGTCTTTCTCGAGGAAGCCGCTGGCGTAAACAAGTACAAGGCGCGACGCGAATCAACGATAAAAAAACTGGATCAAACCAATCAGAACCTCCAAAGAATCAAGGATGTCATAGCGGAAGTCTCAAAACAGAACCAATCACTCAAGAGACAGGCCTCGAAAGCCGTACGCTACAGGGATCTCAAGAACAGGCTCAAGTCCCTGGAGATTGCTCATGAAGCTTTCAAGGTCAGGAATTTAATGTTGGGGTCGAAAGAAACCCAGTACACCGAGAAGGAACTGAAAAAAGATTTGATCGAGAAAGAATCGAGACTTGCCACCTTGTCTGCAAAGGCTGAATCGGTACGTCTAGAAATAGCCGAAACGCAGACGGCCTTTAATGTATCCATGCAAAATTTGCGTTCAGCGGAAACAGAACTCAGCGTGGCAAAATCCAGAATTGAGATTTGCAGCGCCCAGGAAAAACAGTTGGCCGAAAGGAACGTCAAGATCTCCGAAGAGCTTGACGCTGTTTTGATAAAGAAAGCCGATGCGGAAGAAAAAACTAGAGATATGCTCGCGAAATTGGCCGAATTTGATTCCGTTGAATCGAGTTCAGCTCAGAAAATAGGTATTTCTGAGGTATTAATATCTCGTCTGGAAAAACAGTCCAAAGAACAGGCCGTAGCGCTGGAACAGCACAAAGAGGCTATTTTCGGAATATTACAGGACCTTGCTCAACAAAAGAACCTTGTCGATCAAAACCTCAAACGCAAGACTGAACTTCAAACTCGTTTGAACAAAGACCAGGAGGGCCGGCGCCTTCAGACAAGTTTACTGGAAGAGCTTTCGAAACAGATGGAATCGGCGCAAGGAAGGAACATTGAACTCCAGAAATCGCTTGACAGTTTTGAATCCGAATCTATTACCGACAATGAAAAACGATCAGGACTCTTGGCCAGAATCGGAATATTAAGGGACAACTCCAGAAAAATCGAAAAAGACCTTCTTTCAGTCAGGGCAAAAACAGATTCTATGTCTGAACAGAGCCTAAATTACGAGTCTTATGGCGCGGGCGCACAATATCTCATGAAGGCCTTGTCCCTCGATCATTATGAAAAACTTCCCAAGCCTTTGGCTGAAATCATCGATTGCTCTCCGGAATATCTGCAGGCTGTAACGTCAGCGCTTCAAAATCAGCTAGGTTCCATTATCGTCGAGGATTTTACAACGGCTTTCAATATTGCCGAGAGAATGAAGAAACTACAAACAGGCAGAGTTACCCTACTCTCACTGGAATCGTTTTCGGCTAACGGCAGTACCGAAATTCCTGAAAATGACGGCGGGCCGCTTAGGCTGTCTGATTGCGTCACGGGCCACGAAGGTTTTGGCGGGTTAATTCGTGAACTGACGCACGACTTCCTCGTTGTTCAGGACCTGAACCAAGCCCGGGAACTGGCGCTCAACGCAGAAGTTCCAACCGCCCTGGTAACTCTGAGTGGTGAGGTTATCTCGAACCGGCGGTCCGTATCTGTAGGTATCCCTGAAACGCCGGAGAAAGATGTTCTCTTCAGGAAATCTGAACTTGAGGCGCTTGTAATTCGTTCTTCAAGCCTGGAGAAAGAATTGATGGAGTCCACTGCGGAACTACGGGAAGTGGAGGACGAGATCAAGAATTTATCGACAACCATCGAAGATAGGAAACATCTGGAAGCGGAACTAAAAATCGAACAAGCTCGACTTTTGAAAGACATTGAAAGGCTTAATTCGGACACTATCAGAGGACACAGCCGCGTTCGTGAAATCGAATTGAACCGCAATACAATGCTAGAGGAAATTAACAATCTTGCAAAAGAAGAAATCATGCTTCAGGAGAGAATTAAGGTCCTGGACGAGAAAAGGATTTTGCAGGACAAGCATAAGACCTCATTTAAGGATGACATTGAGAAAACCCTATCGCTACTGAGCAATGAAGCCAGGAGGCTCAACGATTCCAGAATCAAGCTAGCGCAAATGGAAGAAAGGAAGAAGTCACACGAAAGAGACCTGAACAGAACAAGAGGTTTTGTTCGAAACTGCGAGCACGAAATTTTAGGCCTCAACCAGGAAGCTGAATCATTGGCAAAGAAACTCCATACAATTTCAGAAGAAAAAAACGAGCTACTGGATCGGGAAAAGACTTTGAGCGATCATTCGTGCCATTTGCAGGCAGCGCAGGGGGCATTGCAAACATCATTCAATACGCTCAAGCCGTTGGTCGAAAATATGTCTGAAGAGGAATTATCGCTTAGCAAGGCGATTGAACAACTTCGAGACGCAGTCCATCGCAACCAGGTTGAACTGGTCCGAATTGAAGAAAATCTTAGAAATTCCGTGGAAAAAATACAGGAGAAATATGGTGTCAATATACGTTTGGCAAAATGTCCCAGTGTTCAACCGGAAGAAGATGAAATTGAAGCGACAAAGTCAAAGATCCTGTCCGTAGGTGAAGTTAACCTTGCGGCCATAACAGAAAGCCAACAGGTTGAGGAAAGACTCAACTTTCTAGTCACGCAGGAAAAAGACTTAAAAGGAGCTGTAAAGTCACTGTTTTCAACTATAGAAAAGATCGACACAACCACCAAACTGCGATTCCAAACGACATTTCAGGAAGTTGACGCCAGATTCCGGGAAATATTCGCGTCTCTCTTTAACGGGGGGGAAGCCTGGCTCGAGCTTACGGGGTCGGAAGATTCCTTAGATCAGGGCGTGAACGTCCTGGTAAAACCGCCCGGTAAGAGATTACAGCACGTTGAGTTACTTTCCGGAGGGGAGAAGGCCCTTACTGCTATAGCTTTTATTTTTGCAATATTTTTGTATAAACCATCCTCTTTTTGTCTTCTGGACGAAGTGGACGCTCCTCTGGATGATTCCAACGTCGAGCGTTTCAACCAGATGCTTCGGGATCTTTCCAGAAACACACAGTTCCTTGTAATAACTCACAACAAGAAGAGTATGGAAGGAGCTGACTGCCTGTTTGGCGTTACATCGGAAGAAACTGGAGCGTCAACACTTGTTTCAGTAAGGCTTGACAAATTATAAATAAAATTATATAGCTTATCTCAAATATCTCATGTTGTTTATAATGTTATTGACGCTACAGGCTGTAACACATGAAGAAGATCATCTTAACGATAAGCGTATTCATTCTCTCGGCTCTAATAATTGAAACCGGTTACGCATGGGAAGTGCCCAATTGCATTAGAGCAAACGCCGGCGTTCGGATGTGGTTTTCCAATATTGAAGGGGATTTGATCCAATTAGACAGGACTAAAATCGGGTTAGGCGAGAACATGGGGCTCACCAAGGAAAAATTGGTCTGGGAATATTTTGCTTCCATGAGATTTGACACGGTCCACGTCTTTCGATTGAGAGCCGAGCCTTCAACCGTTTATGGCCAGTCTTCAACTGATTCATATCTGCAGATAAAGGATTGGAGATTGGGGTACGATCTTGATTTCTATATGACACCCCAGATCCTTTTTGGCGCAAATATCAACCTGGTTCTCGCGGGGTACGACACAAAAGTGAACCAGGTAGTGGTCGGAGCGACCACTTACAATTATAGGTCAGAGGCGAACAAGGTTTTCCCCACATTAGGGGTCCATGGGACCTTTTATCCAATTGTTGAGGGCATAGCCCTGAGACCTAACCTTTCCGGCAGAGTAAACTGGTGGAATCACAGTGATTTTGAAACATGGGAATGGGAAGCTCTCACCGGAGTAGACATACCCATTAACATTTACTGGACTTGGAATGTCAGCGGTGGTTATCGGTATGACCACATAAAATTCAAGCGAGAAATTGACACGGTTGACACAAACCGAAGCGGCTTTTTTATTGAAACCTCACTCCTGTTTTAAATCGGCTTCGTGAAACACCCCGCAAACGTGAGCGACTGCATGGAAGCTCTTTATAACTAAACTTATAACCTACCTGCCAAGATGATTTTGAAAAAAAAGGGCTAGCTCCTGAAAAACCTCCCGTGACTCGGGCGAAGTAAACACAATGATATACTGAGCGTGAGACATGCCCTCGAATACCTGTAAATAGGCTTCGACTCCGGCTTGGCGGAGCTTGCGGTGTACTCGAACTGTGTCGCTCAAAAGCATGTCACGTGTGCCGGTAGTGAGAATTGTGGGAGGGAATCCTTTGGTAAAGTCACCATAAACCGGAGAGATCAACGGATCTTTCATGTCACTCGAACCAGTGTAAAGCTTGGCGCAGGCCTCCAATAGCCCATCGTAGGTCACGAGAACATCGTCAATTTCTTCGTTAGTGTATAGTGTGTCACCGGTTCTTGTGAGGTCCGCCCATGGGGTACCCAGCCCAACGGCTCCAGGAAGCGGGACATTCATGTCACGAAGCTTCAAAACTGTAGCGATTGTCAGACCTCCGCCGGCTGATGTGCCGAATATGCCGATATTTCGTGGTTGGTAGGTTTTTAGAACTTCCTCGTAAACGGCGACAGAGTCCTCAAGAGCCGCCGGAAAAGGGAAATCCGGAGCCATCCGGTAGTCCACAGAAATCACTTTAATCCTACCGTAGTATGCCATGAGAACCGCTTCACCCATGCCGGATTCCCCAGCGTTGAAAACATAACCACCTCCTCGCAGGTGAATAAGAATCCGTTTGCTATTCTCGTCAGGGATCGACTTTGGCGTAACGATGTAGGTTTTGACGCCACCCTTTGTCTCGCTCTCGATATCAACCGGAAACAGCTTTCGTAACTGATTGAAAACAGGCTCGTTCTGCTCGGATTTAATAGCTACAATCCGCCGCCATTCCTCAACCGTCTTCGGAACAAGACGCAACGCGGGGCTTAAAGGGCGAGCGATCACCGCCTGCAATTCAGGACTGACGGTGCTAGGCACTGGGATTAATCTCGCCGGAACTTCGCGGGAATTCGTGCCACTTTTCGGAGTGGCAGCGCCATTCTGTTGAGCCTGAGCCTCGATGGCTAAAGTCATCGCCACGAATAAAACGAGTATTCTGACGATTATGTTTCTTTTCATGTTTACCTCTTAACACCGACTTTCCGGTTGATATGCCAATCCTTCAATATTCATGGTCTACACCATGTATATGAGTCTGCCAAACTAGTCTGTAGGAATCATACCACTAACTATTCAGCGTTGTTCCATTTCACCTCTTTTCAATTAAAAAAGCCTCTCCATTTCTCTAATTAAAAGTTTTGCACTAAGGCTGTAGAGCTTGATTAGCGTCAGGATTACTGGCGATTGTGTTCTTGGGACTCCTGTTTAGATTGGTTTTACTTAGCGGAGAAAATCTATTAGAGTTACGGAACACGGCATATAGAGAGTCGTTTCAAAAAGGACAACAAAATGAAACCTAAAATTAGAATCGAAGGTTTGTCAGGCAAAACCGCTATCGAATTTACAGTCAACGAAACCTCAATGATAAATTGCATTCGCACTATAGCCGCGGAATTTGGCTCGGTCTGGAATGAAAAAGCTGTGGACGTTTATATAAAAAGGAAAAATTATACTGAACGGTACGACAGGATCGTCATTACTGTTGACCCAAGGGAACGGGCAATGGCTCAGAAAGTATGTGACGTCTTGCCGGAAAAATAGGGGGTTGCGGCATGTTTGAGGAGTTTTACGCTTCAGAGGCGGACTCGGAAATCTATTCAGAGGATGACATGGACCGATTCAATGTATATCTGGAAGAACGTCTGTCAGGGATGAACCTGGACCCTGATACGGATTACGACCAAGTAGCCAGGGAAGCGAAATATCTGAGCGATATGTATCTGACATGCGATCCCGAAGAATGGCCGTTTTAGAGGAGACGAGAAAAACGTCTAGTTGGCTGGAATTATTAATAGCCTTGTCACACAGGTTGCTATAAGTAATTGTATAACTACTGCTTGTCTGTTTTGTGCCTTTTAAAATTGTTCTGATAATAAGTGAGGCTACAATCTAAATTACGGGGATGGCCCAAAATGACTTCAGTCAAAGTAAATTTCCGGATTCAATACTCCATGTCCGTGGACTTTTCAAGCCTGACTGCGCAGACCTTGTAATCCGGGGTCTTGGAAACAGGATCCAGAGAGGTGCCTAACAAGACGTTTGGGTTCGCTTTCATGAAGTGAAAATCCATGAAGATTGCGCCCTCAGGCACTATGTCGCCAGGTTCAACGGGGGTGGTAAGATCACCACGTCTGGACGTGATCTTAACTAGATCCCCTTCTTTTAAACCAAACCTTTTTGCGTCCAGATGGTTGATTTGGGCACGAGGTGTTGGAAATTCCCTATGAAGAGACGGACATCTCCCGGTCATGGTCCGAGTATGATAGTGAGCGTATCTTCGACCTGTCGTCAGCAAAAATGGAAAATCATCGTCAGGTAACTCTTCGGGAGGACGAAAGTCGATCACGTGAAAGAGACCTCTTCCACGAGTAAATCTGCCCTCATGGAGAAATGGGGTCCCTTTGTGATCCGGCGATGGACATGGCCACTGAATCCCGCCGGCTTCGAGACGCTCATAGTTGATGCCAGCGAATACGGGGGACAGGCTGGTTATCTCATCGTAAATGGCTCCAGGCGATTCATAGTCCATTGAAACGCCGAGTCGAGTTCCCAATTCACAAATAACTTTCCAGTCCGGAATAGCGCCTTCAGGAGGTTCAACGGCCTTGCGCACACGCTGTACCTTCCTTTCCGTGTTCGTGAATGTTCCGTCCTTTTCGGCCCAACAGGCCCCAGGAAGGACAACATGTGCGAGTTCAGCCGTCTCAGTCCTGAATATATCCTGTACCACAAGAAATTCGGCGGAAGTTAGGGCATGACGCACATGGTGAGTGTCCGGGTCGCTCATTACAGAATTTTCGCCAAATATAAACATTGCTTTGACTGAGCCATCCAGCAATCGGTCCATCATTTCCGGAATTGTATAACCCACCTTGCCCGATAATTTGGCATTCCATCCGCTCTCGAATTTTGTCCGAACAGTACCGTCGACAACTACCTGATATCCGGGAAAAACGTTTGGCAATCCACCCATATCGCATGCGCCCTGAACATTATTCTGTCCTCGAAGCGGATTAACGCCCGTGGACCGCCTTCCGATCTGGCCGGTAAGCATGGCGAGGTTGCCCAACGATTTTACATTGTCTACACCATGAGAATGTTCCGTAATACCAAGCGTGTATAATATTGTAGAACGTTCCGAGGTCGCATAGATCCTGGCGACTTTTATCATGTCTTCTACAGAGACTCCGCAAATCTCAGAAGCTTTTTCCAATGGATATTTCGCGAGATGCTCTCTCAGTCCCTCAAATCCCTCCGTTCGTTCATCTATAAAGTGTTGATCATGCCAGTTGTTTGTGATGATGGCGCTCATAAGACCGTTGATAAACGCGACATCCGTGCCGAATCTGATTTTAATGTGAATATCGGCTTGCAAGGTCAGTTGAATTTTTCTTGGGTCCACGACAATCAGCATTGCGCCTTTCAGTTTAGCGCGAAAAACCCTATGGGAAACAAGTGGGTGGGCTTCGGTGGTATTTGAACCGATCAGAAATATACAGTCGGCGTCTTCGATCTCAGGTATTGAGTTAGTCATCGCTCCACTCCCGAAAGCAGCGGCAAGACCTGCCACTGTGGGAGCGTGTCAAAGGCGGGCGCAATGATCTATATTATTGGTCCCAAACCCTGCCCTGCAGAGTTTCTGCATGAGATAATTTTCTTCGTTGGTGCAACGGGCTGAAGTCAGGAATGCGACGCTTTCGCCACCATGTTCTTTTCGAATTTCGTCAAGCTTCGATGCGGTATAATCGAGCGCCTCATCCCAGGAAGCCTCTTTCAGAATGCCGTCGACGCGTATCAATGGTTTGGTCAGTCTTTCGCTACTGTGAACGAATTCGTGCGCATTCCAACCCTTGATACAAAGTTTGCCTTGATTCATGGGGCTGTTTTTTGATGGAATCGTTCCGATAAGCTTCCCGTTCGCGACTTCAAGCATCATTTCGCAGCCACACCCACAGTAGGGACATGTTGTCCTGACAAATCTGTAATCCATGCGGTCACCAGATAAAATCGGATTTATTGTTCCAAGTTTTTAAGAATTCAAGAGAAATTGAAATAATTAACAGGTTATGTCCACAATGACATAACATCGGTCTGGTGTCAAGCCCAGATCAATTATGCGGAAGATCAGCGCAGATTTTAAAGCCCATAGCGTGACTTGTGGCCATTCTGAAAAAGTGAACTGAATGAACAGCCTTTGTTCCAAAGCCTGTAGCATTGGCAGTTACCCGGACCGGCAATAACTGTCTTTAAGGCTGGGTGGAGCTTTTCGGACAGAGCGCCATGGTTTGGCGACGGTTGCTTGGAAGTCTTCGATGCTATAAATTAAAATAGGTTAGTGTGGAATTTGCGTCGGGTTTGGATTGGTTTTTACTCATATGCATTTTCCAACGGACATTTATCAAAAAAGGGGAAAAACTCATGAAGCTCAGCACCAGAAACATTTTCAAAGGAAAAGTAACACAATTACAGGAAGGCATGGTGGCAGCTAAAGTTAAGGTGGATATAGGCGGAGGTAATACGGTTACCTCCACAATAACGGTAGAGGCAGTAAAGGAGCTGGGGATAAAGGTCGGAGACGAGGTCAGCGTCCTAATCAAGGCGAGCAGCGTTATGTTGGGTAAAGAATGAATCTTGCTCCAAATCACAAGAGATCTATTGAAACGGACCAAAAAATGAATGGGCAGCAAGCTGCCCGGCGTTAACGACTGAGTCCGAGTCCTCATTTGCGATCTTTGACAATCACCAAGCTACTTAGCGCAGAAGGGAGTTTTTGTTTCATTTCGTCAGTGGGAACCCAACAGGGTATGAATGGGGGCTGGCCACTCTCTTCAAGGATTTTGAGTCCGCCTTCGGGACTCATCATATATTCCAGAAACGATATGGCAAGATCCGGATTCGGGGCACTTTTCACTATGGTGAGTCCGTATGTGATAGAGGACCCAATCCGGGTAATTTTTGTTCCGGGTTTGTCTCCAGTCACCTCAACCTTGGCTTGCTTGTAATAATCATCTAAACGATAGTCACCAAGATTTATTTCGTTGGGAAGTTTGATATATTTAAGCTTATTTTGAACAGCCACTGAAAGGTATTCCCAAGCGAAATCCATTTTCCCTGTCTGCAACAGTGAGATTAATTCTACTGATTTGGGAGAGACATTCTCCGCCGGGCAGTTGTCCATGAGCTTCTTGTATAATCCGGGCTTTTTATAGTAAGCCTCAGCCAATTGGAGCGCCATTAGAGCCCGGTATCCACAAGGGTCGAGGTTTTCATCCGTGTGTCCCCACAAAACGCCTTTACGTTCCAGTATTTCGTACCAGTTGTTTTCGTTCACGACGTCCGCGAACTTGCTCTTTTCAGTGTAGCAGAGAACTAGTTGATTGGACGCGAATCTCACATTCCAAGAGGCTTCTTTAGGAATTAAGGTTTTATCAATCACTGCATAATCCGCTGATGCCATTATATCGGCAGGTTTTCCCACTTCTGAAATCATGCGGGCCAGTTTCGTGCTACCTCCTGCCTCCCGTTGAATGTCAACCCCGGGATTTTTACTCTCAAATTCCTTCTCCATTTTTGCAAACGGCACGGCTAGGCTACCGGCATGGAAGATAATCAGCTTGCCGGTCGGCCCAGCGATTGCAAGGCTCGACAAAAAAATAACAAAAAGTACGAACAACGAACAGACACAAAAAAGCGAACGACTACGATTCATAACATATCTCCTTTCCAGGTTTTTTCCAGGTTCCCTGTTGCATGGATAAATCGGCAATGTGTAATTTGGGTAGGATTACTACCGTCTTGTATCTTTAGGGCTTATGTCTGATATGGCATAATTAGTGGAGCCTGTCAATCTGGTGATGGAAGTGTGTCATGTTCTGTAGAGTGACTGACAGCAACTATTTGCGGGATTTCAATGGCAAAGTAATACTTCAGCTCTAGTTCTTTTGGGGAAACGCTTTGGGTGATACGAATGGTCTGCTTTGCCTAAGCGGTTGAGTCTTTAAAAGTATGGTTGTAGCCCGTTGAAATCAAAGAATTTCGCGAAGATGTTGTTGGTCTGATGATGACAATCACACGGCTTCGGACTTTACAAATTCTGTTTATATAAACAAACCAGCTAATTAGAATTACTGATCTTCATTGATTTGAGGTTTATTGGACAAGGAATCCTGATTTCCAAAGAGTTGATGGAATTTGCTTTTGGCTGAACGGGAACAGGTCCTGAACAACCGCATGTAGTTCGAGAGAAGTGTTTCACCGTCTTCAGTGAGTGTGGACCCTGTATGTCCGGTTTTCACGAGTTTGAATCCGCACTGTTTTTCAGTTTCCCGAAGTTTTGCCCATACGTTTCTGTAGGGCTGTTTCAACTCGCGAGCCGCAGCGCTGATCGAACCCGTTCTGCGAATGGCCATAAGGATCTTAACTCTCCCAAGCCCAATAACAGTCTTGCCTTCGTCATTCTCCAGCCAGATTTTGTAGCGAAGCCTCAAATCCATTCGGCTCCAATCGGAAATAGTAGAAGTCGTGTTCAAAGACCAGATCGTGAACCTTGACGGCTGATCGTAATTCAAATCAAACAAAGAGAGTCGCCCTTAGCCTTGCGGGTAGGGCGACTCAATAATCAAAAAGACAAATTACTTGCCGGCGGCAAATTCCCAATACTTCTTGGGATCGTCTTTCACGACGAAGATCACTCTTACATCATCGGCATTCAGGGCCGCAGCTTTTGGATAAGTTTTCTTAAGTTCATCGGCCCTTTTTTTGGCCATGTCTACAATTTTATCACGTTCCCCGAAAACCATAGCGCTGGTTGGGCAGGCTTTCACACATGCGGGGATCTGATTGTTGGTGATTCTGTCAAAACACATGGCGCATTTTGACAAGACCTTGGTTTTTGGGTTTTGCCTTGGAATGTTGTATGGGCATCCTTCCAGCGTTGCCCTGAAGTCCAGATCCTTTGTTTTTGGGGTGAACAGGACAGCCCCTGTTTTCTCGTCCTGGACAATCTCGCCGTTTTCGGCCGCCGCCATGCAGCCTGGAGCCAGGCAGTGCCTGCATTGATCGGAAAAAAAGTTCCAGTAAACTTTATCATCCCCCAATGTTCCATCTGCGAATCGGACCAGCTTCCAGGTATCAGCCGAGAGATCTTGGGGGTTTTGGTAACTACCCCAGTTCTTTGTTTCCGTAGCCGGCAACTCATTCCACTGCTTGCACGCTATCTGACAACCTCTGCACGCTGTGCATCTGGAGGTGTCTACGAGTATCGAGAATCCGTTGGACATTGCTTACACCCCCTTATATTTTCGTGACATTGACCATGAAGCCCTTGTATTCCGGACACATGGTGTTGGCGTCTCCTACACCGGGTGTAAGGAGATTTGTTGAGTTGTTCCTGTCCGACTTTGGAATCAGCCATCCGAAGGCATAGGGTAGAGCTACCTGGTGAACCACTTTGCCCGTTATCTTGAATGGACGTATGCGCGGGGTCACCATGGCCACACACTCCACTTCTCCCCTGATGGACGCAACCTTAACCCTATCGCCGTTCTTGACGCCGATCTCCTTGGCGAGTTGCGGACTCATTTCGACAAAGAGTTCCGGCTGAGTCTCGAGCAACCAAGGTTGCCAGCGTGTAAATGACCCTGAGCACCAGTGCTCAGCGAGGCCGTTGGTGCTGCATACAAACGGAAATCTGGGATCCCCGGATGCAAACTTGTCCATGTCACTCTTAAAGAACTTGATCGCTGGATTATTCATTTGCTTGGACATTGGGTTCTTTTGTAACGGGCTCTCTACTGGTTCATACTGCTCTGGGAAGGGTCCGTCCACCAGTCCTGGACCATAGAGAAAAGCTCTTCCGTCCGGTTTCATGATGAACGGCAGTTTCCCCTTTTCCTTGTCACTCATGGGAGGCCACGGTCCATCAGGAACGTCCCCGACCCATTTGCCGCCTTCCCACTTTAAAATCGCTTTCTTGGGATTCCACGGGACACCGGCTGGATCACAGGATGCTCTGTTGTAAATGATTCTACGATTAACCGGCCAGCACCAGGCCCAGTTGGAATACATCCCAAGTCCGGTGGGATCCTCTTTTCCTCGACGGGCCATCATGTTGCCAGCTTTTGTGTAGCTAGCGCAATAGAGCCAGTTACCGCAGGATGTGCTCCCATCGGCCTGTAGGAATCCAAAAGTGGGTACAAGATCGCCCTTTTTGAACTCAACATCTTTGCCGGAAGGATCTTTTACGGTGACATCCTTCAGGAAATAACCGTTAACGCCTTTAGCTACCTTATGCGAGTCATATCGGCCCTTTTCATCAACGTAATCCCACTGGAGATTCACAATCGGCTCGGGACATTTGCCTCCCTCTTTTTGGTAGAGTTCCTTGAGCTTTAGAACTATCTTGGCAACCATGTCTCCATCAGAAATTGCGTCTCCCGGTGGCTCAACGGCTTTGTAACGCCATTGGGCCAGTCTTCCGCTATTTGAAAGACTGCCTTCCTTTTCAACTGAACATGCGGCGGGTAACAGAAATACCTCTGTTTTGATTTTCTTAGGGTCTAAACCAGGACCATGCCAGAAGGATGCGGTTTCATTATTGAAAATGTTCGTGTGCACCAGCCAGTCCAGATTCGAAAGCGCCTTGACGACTTTATTCGTGTTGGGATGGCTCCCGGCGGGGTTTTGGCTGAACGTGAACATACCCTTGATTTTTCCCTGATACATGACATCGCACATGTCGAACCACGAATATGTCGCCCCGTCATCACACTTCGGCAACCATGAGTAACCGAAATCATTCTCTTTTGAGCCCTTGTCTCCATAAAAGCTTTTTAGAAGACTGACCGTGTACTTGGGAGTGTTCTGCCACCAATTCGCGGATTGAGGGTCTGCCGTAGTCGGAGTGTTAGCCTTGATATAAGATTCAAGACTCTGTTGGGAAGTTCGAGGTACTTTCAAGTATCCAGGTATCAAGTGGAAAAGCAAACAACCATCAGTTGAGCCTTGAACATTGGGCTGACCACGAAGAGCGTTGATTCCACCGCCCGCAATGCCAATGTTGCCAAGCAGCAACTGAATGATGGCGCTAGCTCGGATGTTTTGTGTCCCGAAGGTGTGGTGCGTCCACCCCAATGCGTAGAGCACAGACCCGGCTTTGTCTTTCACGCCTGTCGAAGAGAACGCCTCGTATACTTTGAGAAGGTCCGCCACCGGAGTTCCGGTTATCTCGGAAACCTTTTCAACAGGGTATCGGGAGTAGTGTTTTTTTAACAACTGGAACACACAACGCGGATTCTTCAGAGTTGGGTCCACCTCCGGGACACCCTTGTCGTTGCGTTTGAACGCCCAGTTGGAAGCGTCGTATTTTTTGGTCTCGGGGTTGTAACCCGAAAAAAGGCCATCTTTAAAATCAAACTTTTCTCCGACGATGTAGGACGCGTTGGTGTAGTTTACAACGTAATCATTGAAATACTTATTCTTTTCAATGATGTAGTTGATCATGCCCCCCAGGAACGCAATATCGGTTCCTGATCTAAGAGGCGCATAGATATCGGCAACCGCGGAAGTACGAGTAAAACGAGGATCAACAGAAATAATTGTACCCCCGGCCTCTTTTGCCCTCATTACCCACTTCATGGAGATAGGGTGGTTTTCCGCAGCGTTGCTGCCCATGATCAGAAGACAGTCACTGTTTTTAAGATCTATCCAGTGATTGGTCATTGCGCCACGCCCGAACGACTCTCCCAGAGCCGCAACTGTCGGGCTGTGTCAAACTCTGGCCTGGTGGTCCAGATAGACTATACCCAGGCTTCTCATCAATGCGTTAAGAGTCCAGCATTCCTCATTGTCTATGTTCGAACTTCCCAGATGAGCAATAGTTTCAACGCGGTTGACTGTCTGCCCTTTGCTGTTTTTCTCTATGAAATCAGCGTCGCGAGTTGCTTTTGCTCTCTTGGCGATCTCGGTTATGGCCCAATCCCAGGGTTTTTCCTCCCATTTGTCACTGAATGACGCTCGATAAAGGACCTTGGTCAAGCGATTAGGGTTATTGGCCGTTGTCTGAAAAAGAGCTGAGCCTTTGGCGCAAAGCGCTCCCTCGTTAATGGGATGGTCCGGATCTCCCTCGATGTTGATGATTTTTCCAGCCTTGGTGTCCGTGCTCACGATAAGACCACACGAAACTGAGCAGTACGGACAGATTGTGGTTGAGTTTTTCGCGCTCTTCATCTTGTCGATTTTGAGTTCGTCCGCGTATGCGCGGACTGGCCCAAGATCAATGCCGAGAGAAGATAGAGCCAACCCAGCGCCAACTGCGCCGGAGATCGCAATAAATTCCCGACGGGTAAATCCCATGATTGACCTCCTCAATTTTTTTGGCCGACTCACTGATTAAGGAACTATGGCGTGAACCGGGAAAAGTGAATATGCACGCTATGAAGAAGAAGGAGCAAGCGTGCTTTTTGGATATGTCTATTAGGACATAACTGTTATGTCACAATTAGCAGAACTTGAATCACATGGTCAACATACGTGTCGGTGTATCTAATTAAACCCCTGTATTAATTGTTTAAAGTTAACAGGACATGCTCAACAAGTTATGACTGGTATTGCATAAGCAAGATTCTTCAGTTGTGAGAAATGCCGGATTTATATTTGCACTGTATGATGGGCTTATGATATCAAATATTCAATATGTGAATACTCACTACCTGAAGAGATGTTACGATAACGCGAGGCGCTGTTAGATTGGAAATCCAAACACCAACAATGGAAGAAATAGCTTTTAAACCAATAGGAGTGATTCGGTCTCCATTTTCTGATGTGGAAGGAATGCCGGTTCAATCAGTCGCGGCTATTGGTGTCAAAGGAACGGTGGAAATTGATCCCGAGTTGACGCAGGGACTCAAAGATCTTGAAGGTTTTTCCCACATCATTCTCATATATTACTTTCATCTTAACAAAGGCTATTCATTACACGTGATCCCCTTTTTGGACCCCGCTCTCAAAGGAGTATTCGCCACGAGGGTCCCGAGACGTCCAAACGGAATCGGACTTTCCGTTGTCAGACTCACAGGGATTCAAGGAAACCACCTGGAAATTGAGGACGTTGACATATTGGATCAGACCCCGTTACTGGATATAAAACCTTTTGTTCCTGAATTTGATCATCGAGATGTCCAAAGCACTGGTTGGTTCGCCAAAGGGGCGCAAAAAGCTTCGGTGATTCGAGCTGACAGAAGATTTATTGATCAAACAGGCAATGAACCTTAATTGAATGGTTCAAAACACTGCGTTCCTTCGTAATCGTACGGGCTGAATGTTCTAAATCCCACCCATTAAAAAATAAGGCGTTAGTTTAGTTTGAGGGAGCAGGCCATATTTCCTGATTTGAGACTATCATCCATAGACCAAATCTGAAACAGTGTCGTCTTGCGCCGTAAACCCAGGGGACAGTCCAGGATTTGTAGATAGCGTTTATTGGTGTCAACAAGTCAACCTATAGGACCAAACCTTATTCTTGAGCCGTTTCCTTCGCTGAAGATTCACTCACACTCTGACCTGTCACTCGACCAAGGAATTCAGGCAGCTCTAATCCCGCAACTCGAGCCAGCTCATGCATTGGGGGGAGGACTCCCATGAAACGCTTGCCTAAGCCTCGATGCCGACAGCCTCAGCCTCAAGCAGGGAAACTTTCTGTCTGCGATCCCTTTCCGCTTCAGCCTCCCCAACAGCCGCAGCCGCATTTGCCGCGGCTACAGCCCTTTTTTGATCGCGTTGTCTCTCCGCCACACCGATTGTGCCGTTTTTTTCCTGCTCCGCAACATCAACAAGCGCCTGGTTTACAGCTTCAGCAGCGGCCTTGCGTCCGAGCGCCTTTATGTATCCACTGTCGTCTTCAATGTCCTTGATGTTAACATTGATTACTGAAAGTCCTATCTTCTCGAGTTCTACCGACAGCGATTCATTCACTTAATCAGGTCCGCCGGGAGGGATGTTGATGTAAACCGTCCCCTGTTCCCCAACGCCCACCAAGCCGAAGCATTGCCCTGTTCCTGCATCCGCAACAGGAAATGAAGTATCAGCGATACCCCCAGCATTGCCAGAGTTCCCCAGATGAGGCTATAACAAAGGGCGAGAAGGATCGGTGTCCCATCAGCAAGATATAGTGCCCCGGACCAACTGAAAAGAGTGCCAAAAGCAAGGATGGATCGGGAGGAAATGAGGGTGAAAGCGTCTCCGCCCAAATTGTGAACCTCATAATGGATTGGCGCCTCCGGCCCGCTGTGTATTCCGGCGTCTCCAGGATGGCCACCATCATGCGAATCCACTCCCCATATCGTCATTATTAACTGCCAGACAAAAAGCAGTGTAAAGACAACGGCGGAGCATAGGAAAACCCTGTTTACTGTAGAGATTCCCTCCCACCATGTCTCCATTGTAAAACTCCACTCTTATTGCTAGATCTTCTATCGCTTCCAACCGGACACTAAATTTGCATGAAAGTCGGAAGACTATGGTTTTTGGGCAAAATTCGCCAAAAACTCTCCTACCATAATATTGTTTACCAGTTGGAGCGGCATTGGTCTACCACCCATTTGTTTTCGGACCTAATTCCTCTTCCAGCCTATCAATCAATCTTTTCATAATTTCAGAGGCGCTTCCGAGA
Source organism: uncultured Desulfomonile sp. (assembly GCA_903952205.1). Classification (GTDB taxonomy): domain Bacteria; phylum Desulfobacterota; class Desulfomonilia; order Desulfomonilales; family Desulfomonilaceae; genus CAJBEZ01. The sequence goes on from CAJBEZ010000064.1 coordinate 44,123, forward strand.
AAAAGGATGTCCGTGACCTGGTCACGCAGAGCGGAAGGTTCGCGGTTTATTTCGATCACCTTTGCCGGCGGAGTCTTGACTCTTACTGATATGGGTATCTGTGCAGCGGGAAAAACCTGCAGTGAAGTTCCAATTACAAGGAGAACGTCACATTTGGATGACTGGATCTGGGAAATCATCATGGCCCGCGAGGGGATCGCCTCTCCGAAGAAAACCGCGTCAGGCTTGAGGATTCCGCCACATTTGAGGCACCTTGGCATCCTCTCCTGCCCTGAAGTTATTCTTTCTTCAACCTCGTCTATGGGCTCAAGGGCCTTACATTTGAGGCACACCGCACGTAGCAGATTCCCGTGAAACTCAACAACTTCAACAGACCCGGCCCTCTGGTGAAGATTGTCCACATTCTGTGTTATGACACATTTTATGACCCCAAGATGTTCCATTTTGGCAAGAGCGAAATGTGCGGGGTTTGGTTTTGCCGCAGCGAGGTCAAAGTCGCCGGATTGTTTCAGGCTGAGGTTCAATTGCCAAAAACGTTCGGGATTCTGCAAAAAACGATCAATGGAAAATTCTCCGGGATCAACTCTCGACCATAGTCCTCCCGGACTGCGAAAGTCAGGAATACCAGACTCAGTGCTGACCCCTGCGCCTGTAAGCGCGACCGCGTTTTTTGCGTTTACAAGTAGTTCCACTACCTGTTCAATTTGCTCATCCATATTTTTGACCCTCAAGATTACCCTGATTTATTATATGACTATACCATTATAGTGTTGTTTTAGGTATTCGCATTGCCCGAAGCTTAACTCAAAACACCTTCTGAATTAATGGAAAATTGTAGCATAAAATGGTTGCCAAAATGTGTGAATTCATGGAACATAATCCTTTTAATAGTCGGCCTGACCTATGGGACCATTCGAGTGGGAATTTGCAATGGTTGAAGATTCACAATTAGTTTCCGCAACCCTTCAAGGTGAGTTTTACGCCTTTGAAAGCCTCGTGGAAAAATACCAGGGCAAGATCTACAGGCACCTGAGAAAGATGGTCAACGACCCTTTGCAGGCTGAGGACCTATTGCAGGAAACGTTTCTCAATGTTTACAGGGGACTGCCTGGATTCAGCGGGGCTGCGTCATTTTCAACGTGGCTTTTTAGAATAGCCACAAACTCTGCTTTAATGTACCTTAGGCGTGAAAGACCTGAAACCGTGGAGTACAACGACAAACTTTCTACGGATTCTCAGGAACTCATAGGGCCTTCTCCGGAGCTTGTCGCCACACCCCTGGAGAGACTGCTTTCCATGGAAGGCAAGGCCAAAATTGAAGAAGCAATAGACCAATTACCTTTAATTTATAAGTCTGTAATAATCCTTAGAGATGTGGAAGGATTTTCACTGGAAGAAGTGTCCAATATTTTGGGAGCTTCCATTCCCGCTATAAAATCTAGATTACACAGAGCAAGAAATATTGTGCGAGAGACTTTGACGTCCTATTATAAAGAAAGGGGCTCATCCCGGAATTAGTGAAACTTGCAAGGTAAGGCCCATGACTAATTGTAAAGAATTTTGTAACCAGCTTTTTGATTACCTGGATAAAGAACTTGGGGCTAAAGAATGCTTGCTGATTGAGCGGCACCTTGAAGAATGCGCCCCTTGCGCTCTTGTTTTTGAAAGTCTAAAGACAACCCTTTTGGTTTGTTCCGAAGGAGTTTCGGACGAAATCCCAGAAGATGTTAGAAACAGGCTGAGAGAGTTTTTGAAAATTAATTGCAGGGCTGATTAATTGAATATTTTCTTTAGAGGAGTTGACAGATGACAGAAGGTAGCGCTCTGATGCATGTTACGGATTCAGATTTTGAGCAGCAGATACTTAAATCGGAAGTTCCGGTACTGGTCGATTTCTGGGCAGCGTGGTGCGGACCATGCAGAACTGTTGGACCAGTAGTGGAAGAGCTTGCGGGAGAGTACCTGGGCAAGGTCAAGATCGCCAAACTCAATGTCGATGATAACAAGCAGACCCCACAAAAATATGGGGTAAAGGGCATTCCAACACTGATGCTCTTCAAGGACGGAACCGTCGTAGACCAGGTCGTTGGAGCTGTTCCCAAAAGCCGAATCCAGGATATGCTTGACAAGGTAAGCTAAGATGCGGGCCGATTTGATAATTCTGGGCGCTGGCCCCGCCGGACTGACGGCTGGTCTGTACACCGGTCGAGCCAGGACTGACGCCATACTTATTGAAAAGGGCATGCCTGGCGGACAAATGGCGGCTACTGAACTCGTGGACAACTACCCGGGCCAATCAGAACCGATATTGGGTGTCGAGCTTGCTCAGAGGATGGAAGCTCAAGTACGCAAGTTCGGAATTGAAATTCAGTATGCGGATATTGTCTCTGTTTCGAGAACGGCAAGCGGTTTTGATCTGAGCAATGATTCAGGCGTCACATATTCCTGCCGATCTTTGCTCATCGCAACAGGGGCAAGCCCCGTCAAGCTGGGGATACCGGGCGAACTTGAATTCGCAGGTAAGGGCGTAAGCTATTGCGCCATCTGTGATGGCCCATTCTTTAGGGATGTTGAAGTGGCTGTAATAGGCGGCGGAGATTCGGCCGTAGAAGAAGCCGTTTATCTGAGCAGACTGGCTTCAAAGGTCCATTTGATTCACAGGCGTGACCAGTTAAGGGCCGTTAAGGAAATTCAGGAAAGGGCTCTTGCAGTGCCCAACCTTGTTGTTCACTGGAACTCGGCTCCGGAGAAAATCATCGGCGCAAATGATGTAGAAGCAATCCATCTGCGCTCGACTGTGGAAAATTCCATGACTGAACTGCCTGTCTCAGGGGTTTTCTTTTATGTCGGCATAAAACCAAATGATGAAGCCTTCCGTGGACTCGTCGAGGCTGACTCCAGAGGTTTTGTGATTACCGATGAAAAGATGGCGACATCGGTTCCCGGAATTTTCGCCGCGGGTGATATAAGGGCTAAAGAACTGAGGCAGATATCCACCGCCGTTGGAGATGGCGCCGCAGCCGCATACAGCGCTCAGCGTTACCTGGAAAATTTGTAATAAACAGTCGTCGATCCTACAAGTCTCCGATCTCTTAAAATCCTCGGGGACCTCCCATAGAGGGAGGTCCGTAGAACCAGAACGGATCAGGATCGGAAAAACAATCGACCTGAAAAGGGACGCAGGTATTCGCTTTAGGTTCGACTCGTCCTTGAATGTATTCGGGTTTCCAGAATGTGCCTGCCTGAACTAGACCCGTGCCGAATTTTCTGATCATGGCGGCCAAACCTGTCACGGAACCCCCCATATACCCCGTCATGGCCCCTGACAGATATCCCGTTAATCCACACGAACAGGCTCCGTTGTATGCTCCCCTGGTAGCTGAACTGATCATGTGGTCGTATAACTCGCAGGGAGCGAACATTATGTTTGATATTCCCGAGGCTAGTCTGAATGCTGAGCTTTCCAGGAGCGAAACCCGAGGCGCCAAACATTCAGTTCCACCTAAAGTTTCCGCAATTGAGACAAAATTCAGACAAATGACTATACCTAAGCATACGAAAAACATTGTTTTCATATCCCCCCGCCTTTAACTGATTGAAATAGGGTTTATTAGAGCCCTTTAATGACTCAGTTCTTGTATTGATGATCATTATACTACGAAGCTGGGTTGTCTATCAAGATATAATCTAAATTATATTAAATTATTATATCTCTTTATTAAAGACGCTGTGATATATTAGAGGTTGCCTGCTCTAATCAATCAGTGTATTATTGATATGATAAAATTTGTTGTAGGTTTTGGTATTGTTTTATGGCGCGAGGTTGTCATGAAAAAATGGTTGGTAATGATAGTGGCGACTCTTCTTATCACTGGTTGCGCATTTGATCGCGCCTGGAAATGGCTGGACAACATGGATTGGGAGCGCGACGACCAAACCATCAAAATTGTCGATATTTTCTTCAAATAGGCTCGGGAGTCCTGTCACTAAATTCTATATACAATTTTAAGAGTTCAAAAGATTAGGAGGCGCGATGAGAGGATCAAGGGATGCCTCTAGCATTGACGAAATTGATTTTGAAAAGGGTGGCGGATTGATACCTGCAATAGCCCAGGATGTTGTAACCGGAAAGGTGTTGATGATGGCCTACATGAATCGTGAGGCGCTAGATGTTACATTGAAGGAAGGAAAAGCATGCTATTGGAGCAGGTCACGCAGAGAACTCTGGAGGAAAGGGGCTACTTCCGGGGACATTCAGATTGTGCGGGAAGTTCTTGTTGATTGTGACATGGACACGATTCTCCTACTCGTGGATCAACAGGGAGATGGCGCTTGCCACACAAAGAAGTGGAGTTGTTTTTTCAGACGAATTAACGAGAAGGGAGAAATAAGGGAAATTGATTCGTAAAGACTTTTTAAAATTGGTGATACCGAAAGGCAGCCTGGAACAGGCTACTATCGACCTTTTTCGTCGCGCTGGATGGAATATAACGGTTTCTTCAAGAAGTTATTTTCCGACCGTTGACGATGATGAAATTTTCATGGCCCGTTTGAGGGCCCAGGAGATTTCCCGATATGTGGAATCCGGCACCTTTGATGCAGGACTTACCGGAAGAGACTGGATACTTGAGAACGAGTCAGATGTTAAAGTCATTGACGATCTTGTTTATTCCAAAGTTTCACAAAATCCGGCGCGTTGGGTCTTGGCGGTTGGAGCCAATTCGGGCTATCAAACCCCGGAAGACCTAAATGGCAAGCGCATTGCGACCGAATTGGTCGGTGTAACAAGGAAATTCTTCGCTGAAAGGGGAATCAAGGTAGAAGTGGAGTTCTCGTGGGGCAGCACTGAAGCCAAGGTTCAGGAGGGCGTTGTAGACGCCATTGTGGATGTCACCGAAACAGGAAGCACTCTCAAGGCCAATGGTTTAAAAATCATCCATAGTATACTCACGACCAACACACAGTTCATTGCGAACAAACATTCCTATGAGGACTCTTTCAAGCGGGAGAAGATCCATCAGATCCACTTGATGCTCCAATCGGCGCTGGAAGCTAGAAAGATGGTCGGCTTGAAGATGAATGTGCCCGAAGATAAGATCGACTCGATTGTAGGTCTGCTTCCTTCTTTGAATGCGCCCACGGTAGCGGGTTTATACAAATCGGACTGGTTTTCAGTTGAGTCAGTGGTTTCTGAAGAGGTTGTGAGAACCTTGATTCCGAAGCTCTTAAAAGCTGGAGCAAGCGGGATAATAGAGTATTCGATCAATAAGGTCCTTTGATCGGAAGAGTCTTCCTGTTCAAATTCGTCAAATTGTCTTAATTTGGGTTTAGCTTTTTTGAAATCTGATCCAACAGGATCAACGATTCCAAGGCTCTTTGACCATGGGTAATGGGAGAGCCCCCATCTCTTACAGATGCCAGGAAGTCCTCTATCTCAGTTCTCAAGGGCTCTTCCTGTGTCTTGAGTATCTCTTCAACCATTATGTCGCTCATCAGGCATACCCCATCCGCGCCGGCATTCATGTCTTTTGCCGTATGAACCGTAAGCGACCGATTTATCGTGTTGGCCTGGTAAAACCGTGTTTTAGTAGTAACGTTGATCTCTCTTATTTTCCTAGGTGAACATTTTGACGTCCAGAAGACTGCGGTGACGCCATTTTTGAATTGCAGCAGGGAATGGGCGTCGTCGATGAGATTGGAATAAACTTTCTGCCCAAAGGAACATATTTGATGGATTGATGAATCAGCAATCTCAAGGGCAATATCGATGTCATGAATGAGAAGATCATAAAGGACATCAACATCGAGGCACCTGCTTCCGTCAAAAGGGTTCAGTCTCCTTGCTTCGATTGACACCACGGGCTCTTTATTTTTCTTGATCAGTTCAATCATCAGGTTGACCGACGGATTATATCTCTCTACATGACCGGCCATAAGGACCAGATTGTTCCGTTGGGCCAGTCTAACCAGTCTTTCCGCTTCAACAATACTGGCAGCGAGGGGTTTTTCCATGAGGACATGGATTCCGAGGTCCAGGCATTTTTCTCCTAAATGTCCATGGCTGAACGTGGGGGTTGCGACAACCACCGCTTGGACTTGGCTCAACAGGAGGTCCAGATCTCCGAATCCGCTGCAACCATATAAATTGCATATTTCTTTGGCCCGGGCTTCGTTGACATCATAAATTCCGACGAGTTCACAGTTTTCGATCGCGGATAAAATACGCGCGTGGTTGCGCCCCATTGACCCTACGCCAACTACACCAACTTTGGTTCTATTAGTCATGGTATTCATAATTTCAAATATACCGCTGTTTGTCGTTGCGTCCAAGGTTAATCCGATTTACTTTAAACAAGATTGATGATTTAATCTTGACTCGTCTGATAATCAGACATCTTCCGCTTAACGTTTCGACAGACAGGTACAGTCCTCAATTTAGAAAAGTTCAATAATAAGTTAGGAGGTTCTTTATGACCTGGATTGTGGGCATAATAGCCGCTATCATCATGGGTGTCGTCCCGGCCGCGATGGCGGAGGAACCAATAAACATAGGCGCCTTGCTTCCTATGACAGGAAGTGTGGCGGCTTTCGGACAAATGGCCTGGGACGGAATAAATACCGCCAGGAAAATTGAACCGGAGGCGTTAGGTCGTCCTATTGACATTAAATTATCTGACACCAAGTCTGAAAAGGTTGACTCTGCAAACGCCGTATCAAGACTGATTGAAAAAGAAAAGGTCGTAGTAGTGATTGGGGAATTAATTTCTGGAAATACTATCGCCGCTTCAGACTATGCCGAGCGGACAAAAATACCGATGGTATCTCCTACGGCCACCAATCCGCTTGTCACCCAGGGTAAACAGTTTGTCTTCAGGGTCTGTTTCATAGATCCAGAGCAGGGACGTGTAGCCGCCAAGCTCGCTTTGGATGAGCTTCATGCCAAGACTGCCGCGATTATATACGATATCTCTCAAGACTATTGCGTTGGACTAAAAACTTTTTTTCAAAGGGAATTTACCCAAGGTGGCGGGAAAATACTCGGAGAAGTAATGTACAAGATGGGTGATCGCGATTTTACGCCTCAACTGAGCAGAATAAAGTCTCTAAAACCTGATATAATTTACGCGCCCATCTATTATACCGAGTGCGCTCTGATAGCCAAGCAGGCCCGGGAAATGGGGCTTAACGCTCCTATTTTGGCCGGTGACGGTGTTCAGGCTCCGGAATTGATTCAGCTAGGCGGAAAAGCGGTAGAAGGTATTTATTTTACTGCGCATTTTCATACCGATACCATAAGCACTCCAATGGGGAAGAAATTTTTTGAACTTTTTACGAAGGAAGTTGGGAAAGAACTCGATTCCTACACCGCACAATCGGCTGACGCATACTTTGTTGTTGTCGACGCAATAAAAAGAGCTGGATCAACCGACCCTGTCAAGATTCGCGACGCTTTAAGCGCCACAAAAGATTTTGAAGGGTTGACAGGCAAAATAACCATCAAACCTGATGGAAACGCCATTAAGCCAATGGTCGTCAATAAAGTCAAAGATGGAAAATTCGTTTACGTAACTACGATTATGCCGTGACATCAGCATAGACAAAAATTAGTCACGGTGATCATCCTGTCCCAAAAATTGGGGTTCATGTTTTCAGGGAGACTTTAAATTTTGTGATCTTGGGTAACACTTTTAAAGTCTCCTCTAAGTTCATTTAGGCTGTCCTTTGAGGATAAAATCTTGGATTACAGTTTTGCGCTGCAACAACTTGTTTATGGACTGACTGTAGGATGTCTTTATGGTCTGTTGGCGATAGGGTACTCGATGGTTTACGGCGTTCTGAGGCTGATAAATTTTGCGCATGGCGATCTTCTTATGGTTTCAGCCTATATTGGTTTTTTTGGTATTGTCATCTTTCATCTACCATGGCCTGTTTCATTTGCGGGCGCCATCGCTCTCACGGCTCTTCTCGGTATCTTAATTGACAGGGGCGCGTACAAACCCATACGGAAAAGTCCCCGGATCAATGCTCTAATCACTGCCATAGGAGTTTCATTTTTACTTGAAAATGTGGCCCTTGTAACTATTGGAGGAAGGCCTAAATCTTTTCCAACCCCCGGTTTTGTTTCAGGCGCCATCGTTGTCGGCGATGTTAGTATTCCGACGCTGTCGGTCTGGGTGTTTGTGGTCACGGTTGTTCTGCTGACACTTTGCATGGCGGTGGTGAAAAAGACCCGTATCGGTATCGCCATGAGGGCATTATCGAGAGATATGGAAACTGTCATGCTGATGGGGGTCGATAAAGATAGGGTCATATCGTTTACCTTTGCTTTGGGTTCAGCGCTAGCGGCGGCCGGTGGCATAATGTGGTGCATGAAGTATCCCGCCGTAGAACCATTCATGGGAGTTATCCCGGGCTTAAAAGCCTTTGTGGCTGCGGTTCTGGGGGGAATAGGAAGTATCAGTGGCGCTGCCATGGGTGGGATGATTCTTGGCTTGGCAGAGGTATTCATAGTCGCTGTTCAACCCGAATGGTCCGGCTACCGGGACGCCGTGGCGTTTTTTTTGATGATCGTTATTCTTTTGACTCGCCCTACGGGAATCATGGGTGAGCGTCTCCCTGATTAGACTTTGTTCAGACTGACGAAAAATGCTTGAAAGGACTTTGAAGTTGGCCGTGTCCCGAGATAGACTTCTAACTGTTTTCAGCCTCTTCATTTTATTTTCTTTTCTCGCTTACGCCGACTCGAATTTTAGTCATTATACTCTGCGAATTCTTCAGAATATTGCGATTTTCATTACTCTGGCCGTCAGCTACAATCTGATAAACGGGATCGCAGGACAATTTTCCCTGGGGCCCAATGCCTTTCTAGCGGTAGGCGCTTACGCCAGCGCCATTTTCACTCTTTCTCCTGAAGAAAAATTACGATCGTTTATAATTGAGCCGATGCTATGGCCTTTGTCGGTCATCTCGGTCCCTTTCGCCGCTTCGCTTTTGATCGCAGGAATTGTAACGGCTTTAGTCGCTATATTGATGGCCATGCCTGTCTTTAGGGTCCGAGGAGACTACCTTGCCATTGTTAGTTTAGGTTTTGGGGAGGTTTTTCAGGTATTGGCCAACAATTCGATGTCCATAACAAATGGCTCTTTAGGTTTAAAGGGGTTGCAGCCTTACACGAACTTGTGGTGGTCATGGGGTATCTGTGTTTTCACTGTCTTTTGCACATTGAGGCTGGTCAATTCATCCTATGGCAGAGCTATGAAAGCCGTAAGGGAAGATGAGACGGCTGCGGAGGCGATGGGTATAAACGCGTTTCGGATAAAGACTTTAGCTTTCGCCTTTAGCGCTTTCTTTCAGGGTGTGGCGGGAGGTTTGCTCGCCCATCTGATAACTACTATTTCGCCTTCTCTTTTCACATTCATGTTCACGTTCAACCTGCTTATCATCATCGTTATTGGTGGCTTGGGAAGCACTACGGGATCTATTATTGCCGCAGTCCTGATTACCTGGGGAGGGGAAGCGCTTCGGTTTTTTGAGGAGCCGGCAAATTTGTTCGGATTTCAATATGAGGGTATTCCAGGCATGAGAATGGTATTGTTTTCAGTAATTCTGATACTGGTCATGCTATTCGCCAGAAGTGGAATCATGGGAAGATCTGAATTTAGTTGGGAGGGCGCCTTGGGATGGATTAAGAACAAGCTCTCCGTAATGAAAGTTTAAACGAGTTATGGATTTGCTGCTCGATATAAATGGCTTATCGGTTTTCTTTGGAGGCGTCCAGGCTCTGAACAAACTTAGTCTCCAAATTAGAAAAGGAGAGATCATAGGTTTGATCGGGCCAAATGGAGCGGGAAAGACTACGGCTTTCAACGCAATAACAGGAAGGATTCACCCCTCAGAAGGATCAGTTTTCTTTTGTGGGAAGGAAATTACTGGATGGCCGGCGCCACGTATCGCTCGTAACGGAATAGCCAGGACTTTTCAGAACATCAAACTTTATGAGGATCTTTCAGTTATTGAAAACGTCATGATAGCGGCCCATTCATCGATATCATATTCTTTCATCGAAGCAATTTTGGGGGTAGGCAGATATTCTCGAGATGAAGCGAGGATAAAGTCAAGGGCCTATGAACTCTTGGAACTGATGAATCTAGGGGAACTGGCTTCTGAACAAGCAAATTCGCTCCCTTACGGAAGTCAGAGAAAGCTCGAGATAGCACGGGCTCTGGCCCTTAATCCTAGACTGTTGCTTTTGGATGAACCGGTTGCTGGAATGAACCCTACAGAAACCAGGGAATTTGGACAATTCCTGTTAACACTCAGGGATAACCTTTCAATTGGCGTTGGTTTGATTGATCACGACATGAGTTTTGTTATGGAAGTTTGCGACATGATCAGAGTCATCGATCATGGAATTCCAATAGCATGGGGAACTCCGTCCGTGGTCCGGAATGATCCTAAAGTAATCTCCGCCTACCTGGGAACGGACTTTAACGGCGCAATGGATAACCATGCTACAAATTGAAGATCTGCAGGTCAGCTATGGTGGTATTAGAGCGCTTAAAGGAGTGTCTCTCGAAGTTGGGGCCAAAGAGATAGTTACTCTTCTGGGGTCCAATGGAGCGGGCAAAAGCACGACTGTTAGAGTTATATCCGGTCTTGTAATCGCTCAAGCCGGAAACATTCGATTTGAAGGTAAGAACATCAAAAATTTGCCTCCCCATAAAATTCAGCGACACGGTCTGGTTCATATCCCGGAAGGCCGAAAAGTATTTGCAAATCTTACGATCAAGGAAAACCTTTTGATGGGGGCTTATTATACAAGGGCCAAATCTGAATTGTCGAGGTTGTTTGATAGAGTGTACGACACGTTCCCAATCCTGTCGTCGCGTTCCCAACAGCTTGCGGGAACATTATCCGGCGGAGAACAGCAGATGCTTGCCATAGGAAGAGCCCTGATGTCAAAACCCAGACTGCTGATTATGGATGAACCTTCTTTGGGGCTTGCCCCAATGGTTGTAGCTGATGTCTTCAGAATTGTGGAAAAGATCAGGGATGAAGGTGTAACCATCTTCTTGATCGAACAGAACGCCAACGCTGCTCTCAGGATAGCAAATTACGCTTTTCTATTGGAAAACGGCGTCATTTCTTTGGAGGGCCCTGGATATGAACTTCTCACGAACCCCAAGGTCAAGCAGGCTTACCTCGGCGGTGTTTCGGAATAGATGTCCGTATCTGTTGAAATGTGAACATCTTTTGTTTTCTGACTTAGAAATGTTAAATATTCGTAATGAAAATATTAGGTTTTTATCAATAAATTTCTGGGATTTTGAAGAAGAACTTGACTAGAGACTCTCGTGATGATAGCTAGATGCTGGCCTTTACCTCGGGGGAGGGAGGGGCCTGTTAACCGGCTGACCGGGGGGTGAGGACACAATTCTCCCCTCCGGTTTTTTATCGGTGGCGTAGAAATACTCTGGAACGTCTATATTTAGCGAAGCTGACAAGAAATATGTTATTCAAGATAGAAATTTGAAGCATTTTTCAAATCTGGCAAACCGATCCGCTTTACACTCAGATACTATTTCAGATATGATCTAGCCGTATTTTGACTTTAATTGCGACCACCAGACTGGATGATCAAGAAGATGGCTCAAACCGGAAACCTTCCCGTTCAAAAAGAAAAGTCTCAGCGCACAATTTTTCAGGAATACACCGAGGCTCTCGTTGTTGCGGTAATATTGGCCATAATTATCAGAGCGATATTTGTCCAAGCCTTTAAAATTCCGTCCGGCTCCATGGAGCCAACCCTGCTGATTGGTGATCATATCCTCGTGAACAAATTGCTTTACGGTGTGAGGATTCCATTTACCAGCAAGAGATTTCCTGAAATTTTCCAGCCCCAACGCGGTGACGTCATTGTCTTCATTTATCCGGAGGATCGGACCAAAGATTTTATTAAAAGGGTCATAGCGGTTGGTGGAGATACGGTGGAGATCAAAGACAAGAGAGTCTTTATCAACGGCAAGGAATCTATTACCCCTGGAGCCAGATTCAACAGCAACGTAATAATGTCTGGTGATTTGAATCCAAGAGATAATAGGCCCCTTGAAAAAGTTCCGGAAGGATTTCTGTTTGTTATGGGAGACAACAGGGATTATAGCCATGATAGCAGATTCTGGGGGTTTGTTCCACTGGAGGACGTAAAGGGAAAGGCTTTCCTGATTTATTATTCAGCCAAGGACATGGCTCAAATCAGATGGGACAGAATTTTTAAAATCATCAATTGATTTTTCCTAATTGCCAAGATAAAAAAATCCTGTCGTAGTATTTTATGTGAGATGGATTTTATGGGCAAGGGTCAATGACCAGGAAACATCTCGGAAGCCATCAAATTCTCGAGTAAGAGGTCCATAAACTCATCAGATTCCTCCCGGGTAAAGACATTGGCTGAACATGTAAGGACAAAATTAAGTCTGTTTTTAAAGATATAGACCACAAGAAGCATTCGCGTCTTGGACAGCATTCGGTGCGCTACGCCGAAAACTTCCTCCACTTTCAAATCTCCAACTCTTGTGAGAACCGACCCACCGGTGGGTCGTCCGTTTACAATCTTAGGCCAAAATGCCCCTAGTAATGTTATCCCAATTGAGAACTCATGGCGATTGATCAGGAAACTGATTATTTTCTTCCTTATAGGAAAGGGGAAAACACGGAATGAGTCGATCATCCTTTTTACGTTGTTAAAATATTTCCGGTCTGTCTGGTTTCTAAAATGCCTTATTCTTGCCAACCCTATTTGTTTTGTGAAATTTCGGGTGTCTTTACGATCCAAGGGAAGGGATTTAAAAAAGATTAGAGAACTCGAATTAGTAACACCAACATCTGAAAAACGTCCTCGAGTGTTTACCGTCATCGAGGTAGTCAGCACCCCAGGAAGTAAGCCTCGTTTAAGGTTCCATTCATCAATAACCGTATTACCGGCTACTACAAGCCGATCTATGAAGGAAACACCTTGTTTACGAGTCACCGTAGACAAGAATTCGCTCTGTTCCTCAGATAGGACTCTTTTGATGTGATGTTGCGATTCATCTGTTTTTGATCCTGAACCTACAGGTAGGCAAGCCGTCTTAAAAAGATTTTGGATAGTTTGCTTAACATCCTCGACTGTGTTTCGAAAAGTTAGTTTCTTAACGGTAACGCGTTTCTTTTTTGATCCGGATATCGAATGATACTCTTCGGCCCATTCCGGTTTAATTCCATAAAAAAGTTCATGGTACTGAGAAAGAGTTTCTTGGCCTACATCAGTGCCTGTAGCAGCGTCACCTGCAACATGATGCATCAGCCATCCTTCAACATAACGCTGGGATGAAATTCTTATCAGGTGAAATTCGGCTGACGATTCACTAAAAAGGTCCCAGTGCCTGTCGAGCCGAGGACTTAAGAGTTTTATGATTTGGTCTAGGAGTTGCTCATGAGCGTCAAATTCTGTCATCTCCTCGAAAAAGACAGGAACATCCCAAGTATGGTCGGTATCCCAAACTAAATAATGTAATCCATTTGATCTAATTTCCTTGATCCTATGGGTTAAGTGAGGAAACTTTCTAGCCGCTATCCTGGCAGCTTCCAACATTGTTTCCACATCCATAGGGCCAGTTAGTTCCAAGAGGCAAATCAAGACGTTCTTGGTGTCACCCGTCGCCGATAGCGCCAACATTTCCGACGTTGGGTCCAATATGTCGTCAGAGACTCCTGACAATCGTTTTCTTCGTGTTTTCATACTGATCTATTGATTCTACAACCGTCTTGCAGTTGCATTCCATGACAGGCCTTGTATAATAATTATTTTTTAGTTCACGGGAAAGCTCTTTCAGTTGCGATTGAATACTTGAGTGAATCACATTCTTGAAATCGTAATAATGCTCTGCTACAACCAAAGAAGAAATAAATCGGTCAAGCCGGGTTGGAAATTTCCAAATAGCCTTCAATAAATATTTCCAGAACTTGAGCCTTGTGGGGTACAGTATTCCATTTCTATATATCACGATACCGAGAGTTCTCAATTCCCACAGATACGGCATCTTGAGCGGCATAGTCATTGGAGGATCCATCTCGGCGTAGTGATAGTAAGCTCTTTCAAGATAGGCTTCCGGCTCATACAGAGTATCATAGAGACTTACAAATTCATTTGCGATTTCTTCCAGGGGTCTTGTGGGGACGAAGTTTATCAGGCCCGTCTGATTGCTGATATTCTCTTTATCTATACTTAGCAAACGACCTTCGGATTTGAGCCTCGTGTATAGGTCAGTGCCAGGTCCAGCCTGGAGAAGTGTGCTGAAAACCTCCGGAATGTGGTTTCTCTGGGCAAAATCTATCAATCTCTGTCCAGCCCCGCTTTTTTCATCATCGAAACCGAGGATTGTCCCTGCTATTACTTGGAACCCCGCCTTTGATATTTTATGAACCACCTGATCCAGATCTATGTTGACATTTTGTAGTTTCCCAGCGTCTTTTAGACATTCCTCGTCCAAGGTTTCCACACCAATAAAAACACTGATGAAGCCGGCCCTAAACATATCTTCCATCAGTTTTTCGTCCGCAGCCATATTTACCGAGGCCTGGGTTGAAAATTTAAATGGCCGTCTCCTGTTTTCCGTCCACGAAATCAGCTCTTTTAACAATTCCTTGGTTTTCCGAACGCTACCAATAAAATTGTCGTCAACAAAGAATACGAGGCCCCGCCATCCAAGGTTGTACAATATTTCCAATTCTTGAAGGACTTGATCCGGTGTTTTGGCACGCATTTTACTGCCTAACATCAAAGTCACATCACAGAATTCGCATTTGAATGGACAACCTCTAGTGAACTGGACGCCGATGTCCAGATAGCTCTTCAGATCAAGTAAATCGAATCGAGGAGGAGGACTCTTGGTCATGTCGGCCCGTTCATCAGATTGTATGATGCGTCCAAAATCCTTTTTCTTGATACCAGTGAGGAGCTCGCCTATATGGACTTCAGCTTCTCCTTTCACAACGATATCCGCCCCTACCTGAAGAATCTCCTCTGGAGCGTGAAAAGAAAATGAACCACCTACAACTACGGTCTTGCCTCGTTTCTTGGCTTCTTTGATTACCTCAATTATACCTTTTCGTTGAACGGTCATTCCTGATATCATTATCAATTCAGATTGGTTCCACTGTGATTCCGATATTTCTTGAAACACCATATCAACTAGTTCGGATTCCCAATCATTTGGCAGTAGAGAAGCCAGCGTTATGAGCCCAAGAGGCGGTACAAAAGCCTTTTTTCCGGTCATCTTAATTACTTTATTCATAGACCAAAAAGTCTGTGGATGAGCTGGATTCACTAAAAGAGTTCGCATGAAACTATCCTAAAAATTAAGTCTGCCAACTAAAACAAATTGTTGATTTAGGAAACCACTCTGGTTTCATCAATAGCCAGAGCTGTTCTATGGGATTGAGATTGGGAGACTGCGGAGATAGCAAAAAAAAAGTTAAAAATGGTCTCATTTGATATGTTGACCTTATGTTAGCTCGTAATATCTAATAAAGGATCACCATCCCATACGGAAATACCGATGTTGAAAGCTCAAATCGTTAGATGGGATGGCGTCACTAGGCTAACAAATATATAGTCTACTCCTGCAGATTTCGACGACCGAACAGAATTTCTATCAGATTCATTCCCTCTGACTCCTGAATTCCTGTACCGGCGGCCGCTTTCTCTGAAAAAACCATGGATTCATCTCCACTGAACGTCTTCCACGATTTCGAGTCAAGCAATAGGAACGGGATTGGACCACTGGTGTGAACCCTGCGTGACACAGGGGTCTGATGATCTGGAGCCAAAAGTATTCGCCAGTTCTCAAAGGCTTCCAACTCTTTCAGGACCGGCCCGACTATCTTTGAATCGAAATCTTCTATCGCCTTTATCTTTAGATCCTTCTGGCCTGAGTGCCCCGCTTCGTCCGGGGCTTCTACATGAAGCAGGACAAAATCGCCTACGGCTAGAGAATCTATCGCAGCTCTCACCTTACCTTCATAGTTGGTGTCAAGATATCCTGTGGCCCCTTCTACTTCTACAACATCCAGGCCTGCGTATTTTCCGATACCTCTAACCAGATCAACTGCGGCTACCACGGAACCTTTAAGCCCGAATCGCTCCTGTATGGTTTTAATTTGAGGCCTCTTCCCCTGTCCCCAGGGCCACACGGAATTTGCCGTTTTCTGACAACGCTTCAATCGTCTATGATTAACCGGATGCTTTTCCAGAATCCGCCAAGAGTTGATTATGAGCCGAAGAAGTTTGTCGGAGCCCGGTCCTTTAGGAAGATAATGAGCTATAGGCTGTCCAGGAAAATCATGGGGAGGATAAGTTACAATACCATCAGGACCATTTTTCCAAATCATCAGGTTTCTATAAGAAACCCCCGAATGAATGTCGAATCCAAAAGACTCAAATTCTAGCGCCAGAGCCCCTATTAACTCTTTCGCTTCAGGAGAGGAGATATGATCTGCGCTATGATCCGCCATAATACAATAATTGCGGTCCAGAGTCACAAGATTGAGACGAAACGCCAGATCTTCATTCTTTAGATCGACCCCCATCGAAGCCGCTTCAAATGGAGCGCGGCCAGTATAAGTTTCTGTCGCGGAATATCCCATCAAAGACAGTGTGGCGACATCACTTCCAGGCGCCAACCCTTCAGGGATCGTCTTTGATGTCCCCACCTTTCCCGCCGAAGCCATCTTGTTCATCCAGGGGGTGTTGGCCGATTCCAGCGATGTCATTTCCATTGAATCGTTAAATTCATCAGCCATGCCATCGGGCACTATTATGAGATATTTGGTGTTAGAATCCGAGCACATTTAGCACCTTCTTAGTTTCCGGCATGCATGTTACCGGTTCTCTTGAGACCTTAATGGCGTTGTCCGGATCTTTCAACCCATGGCCGGTCAGTGTGCATACGACCGTTTCGCCGCCAATGAAAAGGCCCTGTTCGTTCTTTTTAATAAGACCGGCAATTGAGGCCGCTGACGCGGGTTCGCAAAAAACTCCCTCAATGGAAGAAACCATCTTGTAAGCTTCAAGTATTTCTTCGTCGGTTACCGAGTCTATCAATCCACCAGACTCGTCACGCGCCTGTTCAGCTTTCTCCCAGGAGGCCGGGTTGCCAATCCGAATTGCCGTCGCAATGGTCTCAGGTTTTTTGAAAATTCTGCCTTGAACAATTGGTGAGGCTCCCTCAGCCTGAAATCCTATCATCTTTGGCAGAGTCATGATTTTACCAGCATCGAAATACGCTTTGTAGCCGGCCCAATAAGCCGTTATGTTGCCCGCGTTTCCAACTGGTAAAGAGTGATAGTCCGGGGACGATCCGAGAGAATCACAAATTTCGAAGGCAGCTGATTTTTGGCCTTCAATTCGATGTGGATTCAAAGAATTGACAAGAGTAATCGGATATTCTTGCGATATCTGTTTTACAATGTTTAAGGCTTCGTCGAAATTACCAAGAATTTTTATTACCTGTGCTCCATGAATCATTGCTTGCGCCAGTTTTCCCAAAGCTATCTTGCCTTCAGGTATTACGACAAAAGCCTTTATTCCCGCCCTGGCGGCGTAGGCCGCAGCTGAGGCCGAAGTGTTTCCCGTTGAAGCGCAAATCACTGCTCTCGACCCTGATTCTACGGCTCTTGAGACAGCCATAGTCATGCCTCGATCCTTAAATGAACAGGTAGGGTTTAGACCCTCATATTTTAAGAAAATGTTAATTTTAGGATTAATTTTCTCTGTTAGCCTGGGCGCAGGGATTAAAGGAGTGTTTCCCTCCATTATGGTCACTACGTACTTGTCATCATTAAATCTAAAAAAATCAGGATATTCTTTTATGATACCTTTCCACATTCTGTCTCTCCATCGTCCCGTGCCCTTTACCTTCCTTTAAATTATCGATAAAGGAACAAACTTGATTCAGGGCTCAATCTAAACTTTCATCTTCGATTCTGATTATCGTTGCCGAACCACTTACCACTTCCAGACTTCCTATTTCCTTTCTTGCCTGCAAGATATCAGCTTCTCTTGCCGAATGGGTGATAAACACCACGGGAATTGATCCGGATCCAGAAGAATTTCGACGTTTCTGAACCACCGAATGAATGCTGATATTGTGATTGGCCATGATACCAGATATTCTAGACAGCACACCGGGCCTGTCCATCGCATGGATTCTTAAATAGTAATTCGTAACCACTTCATTCATGTCCAGAACCGAGTCCATGGATTCCAATGGGCCCGGATAATAGCCGAGAGGTGGAACTCTACAGGAATTACCAATCTTTTTACTACGAATCAGTTCAATGACATCTCCTATTACAGCTGAGGCCGTGGGTTCTCGACCTGCTCCCCTACCATAAAACATTTGATCCCCAACCATATCTCCCCTCAGGAAAATGCTATTGAAAACTCCATCCACTTGGGCTAGGGGGTGAGTTTCAGGAAGCATTGTAGGGTGCAATCTGACTTCCACTTTGGCGCCGTGTCTTATAATTATCGCCAGTAGCTTGATTCTATATGAGAATTCACGAGCCATTAACAGATCGAAGGCTTCTATCCCGGTGATCCCTTCTACATGGATATTTTTTACGGGAGCGTGTATTCCATGGGTTAACGCAAGGACTATGGAAAGCTTGTGGGCTGAATCGACGCCTTCTATGTCGAGAGTGGGGTCCGCTTCCGCATAACCTAATTCCTGGGCTTTCTTTAGAGCTTGATGAAAATCTGCCCCAGGATTATGTGTCATCTCAGAAAGAATAAAATTGCATGTTCCATTAAGAATGGCCAGAATCTTATCAAACCTGTTCGCTACAAGACCCTCTCGAAAAGACCTCAAAATTGGAATTCCACCTGCGACTGCCGCCTCAAAAGCGACGTCAACAGAATTTTCCATGGCAACCTTAAAAATCTCCAGGCCATTTTCCGCAATTAGAGCTTTGTTTGCCGTCACTACGGATTTTCCGTTGCGAAAAGCTTCTATGATGAAGGTTCTTGCTGGTTCGTAACCACCAATAAGTTCTATTACAATAGATATTTCCGGGTCTCTAAGTATTTCGTAGGCGTCATTTGTGAGAATTGATCCATCAAATGCCACTCCCCGATCCGAATCGATGTCCAGGTCGGCTATCTTTTTCAGATTAATTCTGAAACCGGTTCTAGCCTCAATTATAGACTGATTTTCTTTAAGAATTTGAACCACGCCGCTGCCTATCGTTCCAAAACCGATAAGCCCTACTGCAATTTCTTCCATCTGAAGTTTCCTGTTAATTAGATTTATTACATTCCATGATCACTTCTTTGCCATGAAATGGGAGTCAGGATTTGTTGAGAAAATGTCTTATTCCCCGGATTGCCTGATTGATTCGTAGACGATTTTCCACTAGGGCAAATCGAACATGCTCATCGCCAAACGGGCCAAAGCCGATACCTGGGCTAACAGCGACTTTTGCTTCTTCCGTCATCAGTTTTGAAAATTCCAAGGACCCCATTTTCTTATAATGTTCAGGTATCTCAGCCCAGACAAACATCGTTCCCTTAGGGGGAGGAACGGTCCAGCCGCAGTCTATGAGCCCATTGCAGAGGGCATCCCGTCTATCCTTGTATTCCGCCACAATTTCCGTTACGCAATCCTGATTCTCAGTAAGGGCTATGATCGCGGCAATCTGTATTGGCTGAAACATTCCATAATCTATGTAACTTTTTAATCTTTTCAGAGCGTGGATCATCTGCGGATTTCCGGCTGCGCAACCGACGCGCCAGCCTGCCATAGAATAGCTCTTGGTGAGCGAAAACGTTTCTATCCCGACTTCTTTGGCGCCTGGGACGGACAGAAAGCTTGGCGCCTTATAACCATCAAAAGTCAGGTCCGCATAAGCAAAATCATGCACTACCATGATCTTGTATTCCTGTGCGAATTCAACTATTCGCTTAAAAAAATCTTGATCAACCACCATAGTGGTTGGATTGTGAGGAAATGAAATGATTAACATTTTTGGTAGTGGCCACGTTACACGCACAGCGGCCTTTAAATCACCAAAGAAATCAGAATCCGGCCTAATTGGAACATGTCGTAAGTCTCCTCCCGCGATAACAACCGAATAGGGATGAATTGGATAAGTGGGGGAAGGAACGAAGACTACATCGCCAGGATTTATTATGGCTAAAACTAGGTGGGCCAGGGCGTCCTTGGCTCCCATAGTCGCCACTACCTCTTTGTCTGGATCCAACTCCACACCGTACCGTTTCAACCACCAGTTTGCAAACGCCAATCTGAGTTTTGGGATTCCTGCGGAGGCGCTGTATCTATGATTCTTGGGGTTCTGAACCGCTTCTATCAACTTGTCCACTATGTGTTTTGGTGTAGGTATGTCTGGGTTACCCATCCCTAGGTCTATAATGTCTTCGCCAGATCTTCTAAGCTTCATTTTCAGCTCATTGACCACTTGAAAGACATATGGAGGTAGCCTTTTTATCCTGCTAAAATCTTCCAATCTCGCCTCCTGTGAAATATCAAATTCTACTTAAACAGTGAATTCCTCTCCCGCCAAAATCGCCTTGGCCTGAAGAGTTCTAGTTCCATTTGAATCGTACAGGCAAATTGTGTCTTCTATTAGGTTCTGATGTGAATTTGACTTGTGGGCCTCTACACATAAAAGAACCGGTTCAGCCTCCTCCTGAGTACGGATCCACATTTTTCGATTTATGATCATTCTGGAAGCTTCGGCTGCCTTATCGAGCTGATGGGCTCCCTTGGCCGGATAAATAAGACATAGCTTACCAAATGGCTTCAGCAACCTCGAGGAAACCATAAACAGGTCCGCTAGTGGCATCATTATTTGGTGCCTGGAGACAGCCTTTTCACTCATCAGACTGACTCTACCTGAACCTGACTGATAATATGGCGGATTTGACACTACCATGTCAAACACGTCCCGGCGAAAAAAAGAGTCTGAGTTTCTCAAGTCTCCTTTGACAACAAATACCCGCGA
The DNA here is from genome assembly GCA_903952205.1 of uncultured Desulfomonile sp. Lineage (GTDB taxonomy): Bacteria > Desulfobacterota > Desulfomonilia > Desulfomonilales > Desulfomonilaceae > CAJBEZ01. The sequence goes on from CAJBEZ010000064.1 coordinate 65,183, forward strand.
ACTCAGATCGTTTAATTTGACACCCCGCTGAGCCCTTCCTACAAGGCCATCCTGTATTTCCAAACCAACCAAATGAACTGAAGGATTCTTGATCGCCAAGCCAAACGCTATGACTCCACATCCGGCCCCAACGTCCAAAACAAGATCCCTGGGATTTGGTTTGGCAAACCATGTAAGGATCAAGGCGTCTTCCGACACGCGATACCCCTTGGAGGCTTGTATAACTCTCACCTTGTTTCGAAACAGGCCATCGATAGTTTCCGCATGCTCTTGCAATATCAGTCTCAGCTTTTTGTCAAACCGTTATAATTATTACCTTTTAACTTAGGAAAATTCTTTCAAAAGATGTTCAAAACTAATCCGGATGAAATTTTAGGATAAAAATAGGTGGATTTGTGAGGCATTTTCTGTCCCAGTTCAGCGGCCCTCCTCATTTGATCGACCCGGGTAGGATTTAGGATAAAACTAACCCTAACTTCACCTGTTACTGCCTTCTCTATGGCATCTGGAATGGATGGAGTGTAACGCATGTGGGTCTCAGAATTCTCCTCGTCAAGCCCAAACCCGTGACCAAGAACCAATTCCCTCAGTATAGTAACGTCTAGTTTAATCAATGCTTCCGACATGTTCTGGTTCACCTTCGAAATGGCGGTTTGCAGATGTTTCAGCCCAAGTAGGTAAAATTTCTTCTCTCCATTGATTACCATTCCGAAATACCCTCCAAGTTCAGCATATTGGCGCAACTCCGAGGAGATTTGTCGAGATATGGATTCTAAGTCTCTACCGTTAAAATCAAACTCCTGAACTATAAAATTGTCGTTCAACCTACTTAGAGATGCTTTTTGATCTAGATTCTTTATGTCTTTCAACATCCTATGAGCAGGCAATATGACTAGACCGGGATGCGACATAGAGGTGAGAAACATCATCACGTATTTGTGAGATTGATCAACGCTGAAAGGATTCTGATTCTCTATTTCTCTTCTGTAAGCCAAAGCTGTTTCATATCTATGGTGACCATCCGCTATGAGAAAACTCTTGTCTTTAAGAAAACTCACGATTTTCTGAACACTGTCTTCTTCACAGACGCTCCATGTTCGATGGGTTGTGCCGTTTGAGTCCACGGCTTCCTGGTCGGGTTTAGATTCCATGAAAGGCGCAGATAGCCCGCACATGACATCTTCAGGATCGTCAAACATAGCCTGTATGGGTGTAAAATTGGCTCTACACGCGCGGATCAGTTCGAGTTGGTCTTTTTTAGGGCCTGAGTAAGTCTTCTCATGAGGAAGAACTTTATTCACCCCATAATCTTCAACCTTCACTAAACCGATCAGACCATCCAAGCGTTTCCTTGCGCCCTGCGGTTCTTCAAAATCCATCTGATAAATGGCAAAACACGGTTTCCCTTTCCTGACAAGTGTTTTGTCAAGTATCCATTTATTTAGTGTAACCGCCGCTCTTGTATACCGGTTGTCTGACGTAGTGTCGTTGTCATGTTGCTTGCCTAGAACGAGCCTGATGATGTTGTATGGATGTAGGTTGTAAAAGAATTCCTGATCTTTTGGAGATATGACATCATAGGGTGGTGTTATAAGGCTGCTCAAGACATCTGAATAGTCAGGACTATAATTAACCATCTCAAACGGTTTTATTTCAGCCATTAAAATGTCCTCAATCAAATACTCTACGCTTCAAAAAAGTTCTTTTCCCTTTTTCATTACTCTAGGAGAAGTAATTGGGAAATCCTCCTAAAAAGTATCTTTTTAAAATAACACATGATTGTAACCAAGATCAAATTTGATTTCTTCAAAAACAGAAAGGGGGCCTTTCTGTTGGAAAAGCCCCCTTCAGACCTGGATTATAATCAGTTTGTTACTTCTTGCCGTCTTTGACTTCCTCAAAATCGGCGTCAACAACATCGTCATCCTGTTTGGCGCCCGAATGCGACTGTCCACTGGATTGGTCGAATCCATGACCGGCGTCAGCGCCGGGTCCAGCCGATGTCGAAGCCTGTTGATACATGGCTTCGGCAAGCTTATGAGACGCCTGCTGGAGTTCTTCCACGGCTGATTTTATTGTTTGGGCGTCAGATCCTTCCATAGCTGTTTTTGTCTTGGAAATAGCTCCTTCTATAGCGGTCTTGACTGAAGAATCCACTTTATCCCCATATTCTTTAAGGGATTTTTCAGTCATATAGATCGTAGAATCCGCCTGATTTCTGACATCTATCAACTCTCGTTTGGTTTTGTCTTCCTCAGCGTGAGCCTCAGCGTCTTTGACCATGCGCTGAATCTCTTCTTCCGTCATACCGCTTGACGCAGTGATCTTGATGGACTGCTCTTTCCCTGTGCCAAGATCCTTTGCAGAGACATGTACAATACCATTAGCGTCAATATCGAAAGTGACCTCTACTTGAGGTAAACCTCGAGGCGCTGGTGGAATCCCTACCAACTCAAAACGTCCGAGTGTTTTGTTGTTGGCCGCCATTTCTCGTTCACCCTGCAGTACGTGAATCGAGACTGAGGGCTGGTTGTCAGACGCTGTTGAAAAGATTTGACTTTTTCTTGTAGGAATAGTCGTATTTTTTTCGATAAGTCTGGTAAAAACCCCTCCCAATGTTTCAATTCCCAGAGAAAGCGGGGTTACATCCAACAAAAGGACATCCTTAACGTCCCCTTTGAGGACTGCGCCCTGAATTGCAGCTCCTATGGCAACAACTTCGTCCGGGTTGACTCCACGGTGAGGTTCTTTGTTGAACAGTTCCTTTACTCTAGCCTGCACTGCAGGCATTCGGGTCATCCCGCCAACCAGGATAACCTCATTAATTTGATCAGCGGAAAGTCCGGCGTCTTTCATGGCCATCCTGCAGGGGCCGACTGTTCTTTCAATCAAGTCCTGTACTAGAATTTCCAGCTTTGCTCTTGTAAGCTTCATTGTGAAATGTTTCGGTCCAGACGCGTCAGCAGTTATAAATGGCAGATTAATGTCTGTTTCCATTGATGAGCTTAACTCGATCTTGGCTTTTTCAGCCGCTTCTTTAAGTCTTTGAAGAGCCATTTTGTCTTTACGAAGATCGATGCCTTGGTCCTTCTTAAATTCGTCAGCGAGAAAATCCATGACTCTTTGGTCAAAGTCTTCGCCTCCCAGATGGGTATCTCCATTGGTGGACTTGACCTCAAAAACGCCATCTCCAATTTCAAGAATTGAGATATCAAAGGTACCTCCTCCCAAATCAAAGACCGCAACCTTTTCCTCTTTTTTCTTATCCAGGCCATAGGCCAGAGACGCAGCAGTGGGTTCGTTGATAATTCTAAGGACATTCAGTCCGGCTATGCGACCCGCATCCTTGGTAGCCTGCCTTTGGGAATCATTGAAATAAGCAGGGACGGTTACCACGGCATCCTGTACTTCTTCGCCCAGATAGTCCTCCGCTGTTTTTTTCATTTTCTGAAGAATCATGGCGGAAATCTCTGCGGGACTATATTCTTTCCCCTTGACCTCTATATACGCGTCTCCAGTTTTGCTACGAATTATTTTGTAAGAACAAACTTTTATGTCATCCTGAACTTCTTTTGACTCGTACTTCCGACCAATAAGTCTCTTGATCGCGAAAAGAGTGTTTTCAGGATTGGTTATCGCTTGACGTTTCGCGACCTGCCCAACCAGGCGTTCTCCCGAGTCTGTAAACGCCACCATGGAAGGTGTTGTTCGCCCACCTTCCGAATTAGCTATCACTACTGGATCTCCACCTTCCATAATGGCAACACATGAATTCGTGGTTCCCAAATCTATTCCAATAACTTTTCCCGCCATTTTAGCCTCCTAGCCGTTTCGAATATTTCGGATTATTTAGACTTTCTTCAAAACTTATTTTATTTACCAGCCGTGAAAACAATGACTTTCGCCGGTCTAAGCATTCGATCTTTGTACATGTAGCCCTTCTCCAACTCTCTTGAAACTGTATTGGGCTCTTGTTTTTGATGCGGTTCCTGGGCGATAGCCTCATGAAATTGCGGATCAAATTTTTTACCAAGTGATTCAATCTCCGTAACTTCATATTTCTTAAGAACTTCTTTAAACATTTCAATTACCATCGCGACGCCTTTAGCAACAGGATCGCTCTCATGTTTTTGACCTGCGTGGGCAAGCGCCCTTTCTAGGTTATCCAAAATTGGTAAAAGTTCTCTCAACAAATCTTCTTCTTTGTACTTGAGGAGCTTGGACCTTTCCTGTGTTGAACGTTTCTTGAAATTTTCAAGGTCGGCGACCGCTCGTAACCATCTGTCACGATTTTCTTCCACTTCTTTCAAGGCTTTTTCGATAGAGTTTTCAACTGATTCTTCAAATTTAGCCTGCTGAGAGGATTCATCTCCTTTCACAGGAACTAGTTCAGTCGGCTCATGCCTTTGAACTTGACCGGCGCTTTCCGTCGCGTTAACCATTTTACCTTCTGGACTTTCGGTCATAACCACTTTCATCTCCAGTCAATCATTGTGATACGCATCTTGTTTCGCTTGCCAAGATTGTCCAGCCCATGAAAGCTGACATTTTATCAAGAATTGTAAATAGATTTGATTTGTTCGCTCTCCCCAAAACACATTTTGAATCTGTATTTTGGATTTGGCCAAGCAATCTGGATGGAAACAAGTAATACCAGAATTACGAGTCCTTGTGATGTATTCATTTGGGCGCCTATGTGGTATTTGTCAAGTGTTACAATAGGAAAACACTTGACCAGTCCAGATTGGCTACCAGGAACGGCCCTGAAATAACGACTAAACTTCAGCCAAACAAAGACATAGCTTTAAATTGCTTCAATAACGCCTATTTTCAGGTTTCAGCTTGTTTTGATGAAAGGACAACAGATTCTTCTTAACACGATAAAGCTTCTCGGAAAGAGAAACCTTATAGATGTGAGGATTGGAAAATCTCTTTAACTCTGGCTCGAGTTCGTCCAGTTGTTGAAAAACGTGGTTTCTAACATTTGCCGGAGGTGGACAATCATAAACTTGCTCGCCCTTAAGAAAAACCGGAACCATTAATTCTACGGTTTCAAATGGAGGCTTGTACAACTTTTTCATGTAATCATACATTGGATGGTGCGCCTTGACTGATTTCGCATGTGGGATGGGCTCATCAATTTGCGCAATCAAATCACCTATCATGCGATTACCCCCGTTGTAGAAACGAAAGATTTTTTTTACACCTGGATTAGTAATCTTATTTGGATTGTGAGATATCTTGATTCGCGGAACCATACCCCCATCTCCATGATCCACTGCCATAAGCTTGTAAACTATTCCCAACGCAGGCGTTTGGTATGAAGTCATTAGTCTGGTTCCAACACACCATATATCGATTTGGGCTCCTTGTTGTTGAAGGCTTTCAATTAACCATTCGTCCAAATCACTACTGGCAAGTATTTTGGTGTCATGGAAACCCGCTTCATTCAACATTTCCCGAGCAGTTTTGGAATAATATGCCAAGTCACCACTATCAATTCTTATTCCAATTAAATGTTTGCCTCGGAGTTTAAGTTCCCGACCCACCTGAATGGCGTTTCTGACTCCTTGTATCGTATCGTAAGTGTCAACCAGCAAGACACTATGATTTGGAAAAACTTCGCAAAATCCTCTAAATGAATCTATTTCATTCTCGAAACTTTCGACCCAACTGTGAGCATGTGTACCTTTTACAGGAATACCGAAAGCCTTACCCGCCTTGACATTTGAGGTTCCTGCGCATCCCCCTATATAAGCTGCTCTGGCCCCATAAAACGCAGCTTGAGTTCCATGAGCTCTCCTGGTTCCAAAATCTATCACCGGCGCACCTTTTGCCGCTATACAAAGTCTCGCCGCTTTGGTCGCAATAAGGGTTTGATGTCCCACTAGCGCCAACAAAGTCGTTTCCAGAATTTGCGATTGAGAGATAGGGCCTGTGATTCTTATCAACGGTTCATTGGGGAACACAATCGTGCCTTCTGGAACCGCCCATACATCACCTGTAAAACGAATACCCGACCCTAAAGCTTCCAGGGCTTCTCTTGAAAATACGCCTGTTCCTGACAGATACTCCAGATCATCGGGAAAAATCTCCAGATTGTTTATGTAGTTAATCACACTTTCCAGGCCTGCAAAGACGCAAAATCCACCATTATCTGGATTCTGCCGATAATAGACATCAAAGCAGGCCATCCTGTCGCCGCGTCCCAGAAGCCGGTATCCGGCCGACATGGTGAATTCATACAAATCAGTGTCAAGGGTCAGATTCTGTCTCTGAAGACAGTCTAGTAAAGCTTGACCGCCAGTATTGGCAACATCTGTTGACTGGTCATCCATTATTTCTAAATCTTCTATTTTCTTGTTGGCGTTCAGTTCTCGAATCAAAAGCGCTATTGGTATTTCAATGCGTCCCCTGGCTAAAAAAAGCTTTCAAAGAATCTTTTAACACCTGTCGAGCAATTCCTTTTTCGGTTACAATAGCTGAAATAAGTTCGTTCGGAGTAACGTCGAAAGCGATGTTTCTTGCGGACACCCCCTCTGGCGCTATTAAGGATCCGCCTATATGTGTAACTTCACTTGGATCACGTTCTTCAATAGGAATACGGTCTCCTGAATCCAGTTTCATGTCTATTGTCGATAATGGGGCCGCCACATAAAATGGAATTCTATGGTGATTTGACAAAACTGCTACAGAATATGTGCCTATTTTGTTCGCTGTGTCTCCATTGGCGGCTATCCTGTCGGCGCCTACTATTACTTTGTCAATTTCACCGGCTTGCATGATAGCTCCGGCGGCGTTGTCAGTAATCAAGGTTACCGGAATTCCCAATTTCATCAATTCCCAAGCTGTAATTCTAGAACCCTGGTTGAGAGGTCTAGTTTCATCAGCATAGACTCGGACATTCTTACCACTTTCAAAAGCGGCCCGGATAACTCCCAACGCAGTTCCATATCCCGCCGTGGCGAGTCCACCCGCATTGCAATGCGTTAGCACAACGTCTCCGTCTTCAAGGAGTTCCTGTCCTCTCATGCCTATTTGTTCACAAAGAAGCCTGTCCTCGGATTCAATTAATATGGCCTCTTCAATAAGTCGTTGTTTAAGTTCATCAAGATTCAAATAAGCGTTTTCGTTAAAGACTTTTTTCATCCGATCTATCGCCCAGAATAGATTTACAGCGGTAGGACGAGTGGACCCTATCTCTAAACAGAGTTTGTCAAAATGACTCTTGATGTTCTGGTCACTCTCTTTTCGGGCATTCAGCATCCCTAGAGCTAAACCCATTGCGGCAGCGACTCCTATGGCTGGCGCTCCACGTACCGAGAGTCTCTTTATAGCTTCACAGATTGATTTTACATCATAAATGTCAATGTATTTTTCTAATACAGGAAGCAAGGTTTGATCAAGAAGCCTGATGTGGTCGTTACACCATTGTATTGTTCTGTATGGGTCTTGCACCGCGTTCCTCCAATAAGTCGCCGTTCAGTAATCAACTTTCAGAAAATAAGAATACCACGCTGATAAAAGGAAGAAAAATTATTTACTTTTTTGCCACCAACGGCCAAAAGCTTTATGTAGCTATTTAGTCTTTAGTAATTAACATGTTATAATAATTTAATGATATAATAGTTGCAATAAGAATTTAAACATGTTATAGACCCATAAAAAACAAGAGGTGACAGAATGAGCCTCAGATTCATAGCATTGTTAATTATGACTTTTTTGGCGATCACTTTTTCCGGCAATCATTGTGTATATTCTGACAATACCATGGCGATGAATTCGTGTCAGGAGATTCTTAACAACGCCCGATCGTACGAATCCAGGGCTACATGGCACAATCAGGTCGCCAAAGGCCTTATGCAGCAAATACAAAACCTATCCAGCATGCCGAAAAACCCCGGCACTATGCAGGCTATCGAAAATCTGTTTCAGCAATATGATCAGAATCGCCAAATGGAGACCCAAATGAGGCAGCTTTTCCGTCAATATTCGGAACAGGCGCAACAATGCATGAAGTCCTTGAATTGATGAATCCTTTTTTGAAGCGATACCGGTGAGCGCCTTAAATATCTGCAGATTTGAGGCGCAACTATTAAATTGGGGACTCTTCACAGAACCTCTCGCACCATGTTTATTTCTTCACTTATTTCCAACCCTCAGAAAATGTTTTTGTTTTAATAACCTTATAAGTCAAAATATCCGTCGTAAAAACATTAACGAACGCTACTAATCTCTAATAGTTTAAAGGCCCTGAAGTCATGTTATGCGCGTTCAATAATCTTTAGGAGTCGAATAACCTATGTTTGAACAGTGGACTACTGTTGAAATTTTGGTACCAAACTACGCTGTTGACTCTGTCGCAAGTTTTCTTTCAGATAATGGATCCAGAGGGTGCCTTACTGAAGATATCGATACAGACCTGGCTAAGATCACAGCATATTTTACAAATCTGGAATGGGAATTGTTAAAGAACAAGATTGTTGATTTTTTGAGAAACCTTAAGATTTTTTTTCCTGGAATATCGGAGCCGATACTCTCTACCAAGGGTCTCAAAAGCGAAAATTGGGCTGTGGCGTGGCAGGATAGGTTCAAGAGAATAAAAATTGGATCAAAATTGATGATAGCTCCCCCTTGGGATATGCCTAAAAAGAGGTCTCAAAGATTACTGGTCGTCATAGAACCTGCGGAAGCTTTTGGCACTGGAACTCACGAAACGACTCAAGGCTGTTTGGTTCTTCTGGAACAAGCCGTAGATAATATTGTCTCTGAAGAGAAACCCTTCTGTTTTCTTGATGTAGGTTGCGGCACGGGGGTTTTAGCTATGGCTGCGGTAAGACTGGGCGCAAACATAGTAAAAGCAATAGATGCCGATTTTGTAGCTGTGGAATCGGCGTTGAAAAATTTTGGATTGAATGGGCTGGAGGATTCCATCGCCATTGAAGTTTTGGATCTTGGTAAAGTTTCCGGTTCTTACGATTTAGTAGCGGCTAATTTGGATTTTATTACTCTAATGGGTAATGCGGAAAAACTTTCGGCGCTTTTCAAAAAATTTCTCATTGTGTCCGGAATTACAAAAGCTCAGTGGAAAAGTTTAGATGTCAATTTTGTCGAGATGGGATTGAAGTGTGTTCAGCAAATTCGGAAAAACGAATGGGCTTCAGGATTATTTGTTCATGATTCAACGATTGGGGCTAAGAAAAATTTAGCAGTCGTTTCATGAAACAAAAAGTAATAATAATAGCCGGCCCCACAGCCTCTGGAAAAACCGCCGTGGCTTTGGCGCTGGCGCGTAATCGTAAGGTGGCGATAGTATCAGCGGATTCAGTACAAATTTACAGGTTTATGGATATCGGATCGGCCAAACCTCATATTTCAGAGCGGGAAAACGTCCCGCATTTCATGATCGATATCAGGTTCCCGGATCAATATTTCTCAGCAGGTGATTTTGTGATAGAAGCTAGAAACGCTATCACAAAAATTGCGGAAAAATCAGTGGTTCCACTTGTAGTTGGCGGAACAGGTTTGTATATTAGATTGTTAAGAGGAGGTATAGCCAAACTTCCGAAGGCTGATCCGATTTTGAGAAGAAAGTTTAGGGATATTCAGGAAAAAGAAGGCATTGAATTTCTTTTTCACAGGCTGAAGGCGATTGATCCTTTGGCCGCTCAAAGTGTAGGCCCTCACAATTCTGTTCGAATCATCAGGGCGCTGGAAGTTTTTGAATTGTCAGGTAAGTCTATCACGAAATTCCATGAGGAACACGCTTTGAAGGACTGTCCCTACGAAATTCTTTATTTGGGAATCAACAGCGAACGTCAAAAGCTTTATCATTTGATAGACACTCGCGTGGATCACATGATGCACAACGGTTTACTTGATGAAGTGAGGGACTTATATCGAAGAGGTTATGACAGAAACCTCAAGTCTATGCAATCGATTGGATATCGTCACGCAGCAATGGTTCTCTCCGGGGAAACGGACCTCCAGGAAGCAACCTCCAGAATGAAAAAAGATACTCGCAATTACGCCAAGAGGCAGTTGACATGGTTTAGGTCTGAGCCCGATGTAAGATGGTTTGATCCTCAGGAAATCTCGACTATCGGGGTTGAGGTTGATAACTTTCTCGGACACTAACAATTAGTCCGGGATTTTCCCCACCGAGTGGCGAGAAGTTGAAAATTCTTGCGCTTGAGGGATTATTAATTAGGGGGCGCTTAAATGCCAAAAACTCATTTTAATATTCAAGATCAGTTCTTGAATCAGGTCCGCAAAGCTAGAATTGAAATTGAAGCGGTTCTTTTGTCGGGCAGTTCAATCAAGGGTTTCGTCAGGAGTTTCGATAGCTTTTGTATCATAGTCGAAGATGCGGACGACACCCAACTCGTCTATAAACACGCCCTCAGTCTAATAAAACCTGCTGAAAGTGGCGTCAAGATACCAGGGCTCGTTTAGATCATAAAAATTGAATTGATAAGAAATTCTCCATTAATTTTTTATTTGATAATGCTGCGCGCCTACACATGAAAAACAGACTTGGGACGTAGATTAACTATTCGTCTACGTCTCTAGTTTTATACCCACTGGACAATGGTCGGACCCTTCAACCTCCGTCATTATGAATGCCTTAAGAAGGCGCTTTTCAAGGTCCGAACTGGTAAACACATAGTCTATGCGCCAGCCTACGTTCCGGCTCCGTGCACCACTTTTCATGTCCCACCAGCTATATTGGATGATGTCTTTATTCAGTTTTCTAAATGTGTCGGCATATCCTCTGGCAATAACTTTGTCGATCCATTCTCGTTCAATAGGCAAAAAACCTGAAACTTTTGAATTTTCTTTTGGCCTGGCCAGATCTATTTCCGTATGGGCGGTATTTACGTCTCCGAGGAACACTATCGGCAAATGCTTCTTGCGCAAATTTTCAATGTAATCGAGAAAGGCATCGTAGAAGCGCAACTTGAAATCCAGCCTGTCTTTTCCCATTTTACCGTTCGGGAAATAAACATTCATTAGAACAAACTCTTTAAAATCTATTCTTAAAAATCTACCTTCCTCATCGAATTCTTTAATTCCCATGCCGTATTCGACATTCAAAGTGGGAATTCTTGAATAGACCCCTACTCCGCTGTATCCTTTGCGACAAGCGCTACTCCAATATGACGTGTATCCTGCAGGACACAATAATTCCTCTGTTAGTTGATCAGGCGACGCCTTCGTTTCCTGAATGCAAAGAATGTCGGGTTGTTCGCGGTCAAGCCACTCAAGAAAGCCCTTTTTATAAATTGCCCTTATTCCATTGACATTCCAGCTCAAGATACTTAGAGGCATTGGCATCAACTATATCCTATGACTTAAATAAACAAGAAACCCGGTCAAACATGGCCGGGTAAATTGTTGACGGGATGGTGCCGAAGGCCGGACTCGAACCGGCACGAGCTCTCGCCCGCCACCCCCTCAAGATGGTGTGTCTACCAAGTTCCACCACTTCGGCCCGGATCAAGTATATTGATCGCTTTGAGTATCGTCAAGAGCAAAAAAGGCGGAAGGTTTATAATTATATTATCAAGGCAAACACACTGTAATTTAAATAAATATAAGTAAAAAACCTGTAATTTTAAATAAAAGCATAAAAAATATCAAGTAAAATATCGCTTGACATATCAACTATAACTTTATAATCTTTTGTTAAGACGCAATGTTGTTTGTTATGTTCGCCAAAATCATTCAACGTTGTAATTTATTACGCAATAATATCAGACTATTATTGTTAAAACATAAACTGAGAAAGTTTCCATGGTGTCCATAGAATCACATCATTTCTTGACGAAGCGACTAGCCTGAGGACCATGGATGTCGGAGAAAAGTGTTGCATCAGCCGGTTCTGTTAAAAGAAGTCCTAGAATTCTTGGCTCCCCATGCCGGGGGAGTCTACATGGACGGCTCACTGGGAGCTGGTGGTTATGCGCAAGCGATACTGGAGGCTGCAAATCCTGATGGAATTTTATTGGGGTTTGATATCGATGAAGGATCAATTCATAAAGTAAAAAAAAGATTAGAGCCTTATGGGGAGAGGTTCAAATGCTGGCACGCGGGTTACCATGAAGCTCTATCAACGTTGGGCTCGACAGGAATTGGTCAACTGAACGGAATAGTCCTGGATTTAGGGTTGAGTTCAGATCAACTCGAGAACCCTGACAGGGGTTTCAGTTTTAGATTTGCCGGGCCACTTGATATGCGATTTAACAGATCTATTGAAGGATCTGCTGAAGATCTTTTAAAGAATGTTTCTGAAGCCGAGCTAAAAACAATAATTTCAGAATACGGCGAAGAACCGAGAGCCAAAAAGGTAGCCCAATGGTTGAAGCAGGCTGTCAGGCTAGGAACCCTTAAAACTACCGAGGACCTTGCGGAAACCGTTTTTAGAGCCTTAGGGCGTAAGAAAGGCAGGATTCACCCGGCGACCAGGGTTTTCCAGGCCTTACGAATAGCGGTGAATGATGAGCTTGGTAATTTGCAAAAAGGACTGGAACAATTGCCGTCTCTTTTGAAACAGCAGGGTCGATTGTGTATCGTTTCGTACCATTCATTGGAAGACCGAATGGTTAAATTGGCTTTTAAAGAACTAGCCAAAGATAACTCAAGATGGCGAATCTTGGCTCGTCATCCTTTGCGGCCGTCTTCTGAAGAAAGGTTTTTCAACCCCAGATCAAGATCTGCGAAGATGCGAGTAATAGAGTTTTTGTGAAGCTTTTTGAAATGAATGCCTCTAAATGGAAAAAACTTGCAGCAGAATCAACCATGGAAAGTGGATCGAACACAGAAAGGGATTCAAACGTTCAAAGCACTTTGCCTCCCTCAAAATTAAGAAGTTTTGCTCCATATTGCCTGGTTCTTACTCTGCTCGTTTTACTTTTAACAGGATTATTCAATGTTTGGACAAGGATGGACCAGATTCAGTTGGGCTATGAAATCTCCAACTTGCAAACAAAAAACAAAGAACTTAAAGATCGATCTCGTGAACTCAGCCTTGAATTATCATCATTGGAGTCTCCAGCAGAGTTGGAGAAAATGGCCAAAAAACAAGGTTTACGGTTGCCATCGGTCGGTAGGATAATTCATGTTCCGAAATAAACCGCCAATCAACTGGATGGTTGTCCGGATAGTTATTGTGGCAATGGTTTTTGGTGTCGCCGCAGCTATTTTGATTGCACGCGCTCATCGGCTCCATGTCGTTGACTCCGAAAGTCTCAAGAAAAGAGCCGAAAAACAAAGAACTATGAACATCCATCTGGAGGCCAGGAGAGGATTTATTTTCGATAGAACCGGAGAACAGTTGGCTGCCAGCCTGGAAGTGGATTCTGTTTATGCTCGTCCAAAAAAACTTTCAGATAAAACACAGAGAATCAAAATAGCGGATAGCCTTTCCAGGATTCTCGACATGGACAGGGGAGAGATCCTAACCAAGATTGAGGAAGACAAGCCTTTCGTTTGGGTCAAAAGACGTGTCTCTCCATTTACCGCTGAGAAAATTCGCAAGGTCAACCTACCGGGGATATACACGGATCCTGAATATCAGAGATTTTATCCTCTAAAAAACTTTGCTGCTCATACCATTGGTTTTGCGGGAATTGATTCGAAGGGCCTTGAGGGCCTGGAACTTTTTTACGACAACTTGCTGAAAACTGAGCCACTACCAGTCACCGCTAAAAAAGATAATTTAGGGCGACCCATAATTTTCACCACATCAGACCAAATAACCAAGCGAAATGACATCCATATAACGCTCGACCGAAATATCCAGTTCATAGCGGAAAGAGAGCTTGATGAAGCGGTTAATCGGGAACACGCCAAAAGCGGAATAGTGGTTGCTATGGACGCTGATTCAGGTGAAATTCTCGCCTTGGCGGTCCGCCCAACTTATAATCTTAACGTTTTTGAACATGCGGCTACAAGTTCACGAAGGAACAGGGCTGTAGCGGACGTATTTGAGCCTGGCTCTACATTCAAGGTTTTCTTAGCGGCAACCGCTTTAGATTTGGGGAAGGTCAATAGATCAGAAATATTTTTCGTTAACAACGGGCTATATCGCTACAACGGCCACGAAATCCATGACGTCAGCCCTCATAAAAATCTGACTTTCGATGAAGTACTTATTAATTCCAGCAATATAGGTGCAGTTAAGGTTTCTGAGAAACTTACAAAAAATGAGTACTATCACATGTTGAAAGATTTCGGATTTGGCGCGCTAACCCATATCGATCTCCCAGGAGAACGGCCGGGCGTGCTTCCAGTTCCGAACCGGTGGTCTAATCTGACTAAGGCCAACATGGCCTTCGGGCAGGGGATAAGTGTGAATCCTATTCAACTCACCGTAGGATTCGCCGCTGCTGTTAACGGGGGTAAATTATATAAACCCAGACTCTTGACAAAGATCACGAACGCTTCTGGGGAAAAGGTTTTTGAAAATCCGCCGTTACTTCTCAGGAGGACCATAAGTGAAGAATCATCGGCTGCTTTGGTGGATATCCTTCGAAAAACCGTCACACAAGGCACAGCAAGGGCCGCAGCCATTCCTGGGGTTGACATAATTGGAAAAACCGGAACCGCTCAAAAGGCTGATTCTTCCGGAGGTTACTCAAAGGAAAAGTTTTTGATGTCTTTTGTTGGCGCCATCATCAGCACCAAACCTAGAATAGTGATTCTGGTCATAATAGATGAGCCTGCTGCGGGAAGTGACCGCACGGGTGGAAAAGTAGCCGCTCCAGTTTTTAGAAAAATTGCGGAAGGCATTCTGGCCTTATCCGGTAATGCTCCCTGCGCAAATGGTCAATTGGTGAACAATAAGGACGAAGAGCAAACTGTTGTCTCCTCGCTTGTTCACAATTCAGAACCAAGAGCCGGCAAAATGATCGGTGAATGGATTATGCCCGACCTGAAAGGATCAGATCTAAGGCAGGTTGTGGACCTCTGCGGCAAAATCAAATGTGACCTTTCTATTGAGGGTGTTGGTCATGTGTCGCGCCAAATTCCCAATCCTGGAGACTTAATAAGGGAAGGTGGGGCAATTAAGGTTTCCTGTTCCGGAGGAGTATATTGAGTTTGACTCTTGCCGACATCATCGAATGCCTCGAAACTCCGGAGATCTGGGGAAACCCGGAAGTCTGCGTCGAAGAAATTACTTACGACAGCCGTCAGGTTAAACGCAACTCTTTGTTCGTTGCAATAAGAGGCGAAAAAACAGATGGACACAATTTTGTCTACAAAGCGTCAGAATCTGGAGCTTCTGTAATAATTGCTGAAAAAAACCCACCTGCCGATTTTCAATTCGACAAAACTTCCTGGATTCGTGTGGCTAACTCCAGAAAAGCTCTTGGCCCTGTTGCCGATCTCATTTATGGCCACCCTTCGCAGGAAATGGTTTTAATAGGAATTACAGGGACAAACGGCAAAACAACGACAACTTTTTTGCTCGAGTCAATATTAATGGCGGCTGATTTCGTTCCAGGGATTATTGGCACTATCTCCCACCGATGGCCCGGCTTTGAAACGCCTGCTTCCAATACTACTCCGGAGGCTTCTGATATCCAAAAAATGCTTGCTGCTATGAGGCATTCAGGTGTTACGCATGTTCTTATGGAGGTTTCATCGCATGGTCTTGTATTGAGACGCTTGGATGGATGTTCTTTTGATGTGGGAATGTTCACTAATCTCACCCATGATCATCTGGATTTCCATCAAGACATGGTTTCTTATTATGAGGCAAAGAGAATTCTTTTTAACGAATTGTTGCCGGCTTCGAACAAATTGAGCGCCTCTGCGATAATAAATCTTGACGATTTCTACGGATCAAGGTTAGCGCAGGAAACTGCTGGAGTGCCTATAATTACATATGGTTTTAACGAACAGGCCGATATTCATCCTTTGAATAAGGAAATTTCCATCAGCGGAATCAGGGCAAACATAGGTGTTCCAAACGAAGTATTGTCAATCACATCCCCATTGGCAGGCAGTTTCAATCTACAAAACATCCTAGCGGCGGTTAGCGCCGGCGTCACGTTAAGAATTCCTAGGGAAGCGATTGTAAATGGCGTCAAATCTCTGAAAACAGTTCCTGGTAGATTGCAGCGAATTGAATCTCAGGAAGGATCACTGTTCGTCGACTATGCTCACACGCCAAACGCTCTTAAGAATGTCTTACAGGCCTTACGAGAGATTTCAGATGGTCGTTTAATTACTCTTATGGGTTGCGGGGGTGATAGAGACCGGACCAAGCGCGCGGTAATGGGTTCGGAAGCGGCCGTTGGAAGTGATTTTCTGGTTATCACCAGTGATAACCCCAGAAGTGAAGACCCTCTTACGATTATTGAACAAATTGAGGTTGGTGTTATTGAATCGGGATTCAAAAAGATTTTGCACGATTCGATACATTCCGGGATTTCAGACAAATCATATATCGTCATTCCAGATCGAAGACAGGCTATCGAATGGATTGTCACGAGGCTACAGCCACGGGACACACTTTTGTTGGCCGGCAAAGGCCACGAGACCTATCAGGAAATACACGGAGTCCGATATCCTTTTGATGATCGTGTAGTTGCTTCGGAAATAATAAACAGGCTGAAACCCTGCAAGCCGGGAAACCATTTTTTAGACGCGGTAACGATGAGACCTGAGGTTTAATAGATGAGATCCAACGCTGGGCCATATAAAGTTACGGACATTCTAGAAGCTACCTCCGGTCGTTTATATCAGGGTAATATCGAAGATTGTTTTGAAGGTATTTGTACAGATTCCAGAGAGTTAAGAACTAATGATCTCTTTGTTCCATTAAAAGGTAAGAATTTTGATGGTGACAGTTTTGTGCTTCCGGCGTTGAACGCCGGAGCTGGAGGTAGCCTGGTCAATTGCGCTATTCATCTTGAAATCCCTTTTCATCTCTCCAAGTTTGTTCTGATCGAAGTTCAGGACACCCTCCGAGCTTTAACTGACCTTGCATCAGCCCACCGTAAAAGATATCCAATCCCCTTGGTCGCAATTACAGGCTCCTCCGGCAAAACTACTGTGAAAGAAATGATAGGAACAATAATAGGAGAAAGCCTTCCATTTAAGAAAACCGAAGGAAATCTTAACAATCTCATAGGATTACCTATGACTGTTTTGGACATACAACCTAAGGATAAGTTTGCAGTTGTGGAAGCCGGCATAAATCAACTTGGTGAAATGGACCTGTTGGCAAGAGCAGCCTCCCCAAATATCGCCGTGATTACTTCTGTGGGGTTGGCGCATCTCGAAGGGCTAGGATCACTGGAAAATATCGCTAACGAAAAATTCAAACTGGTTGAAGCCTTGCCGGACGATGGCCTAGGTATAATTCCTTCAGACAGTGACTTGTTAAACAAAAGAGCAAGAAAATTGGGCAGGCGGATAATGACTTTCGGTTTCAATGTTGGGGATGTTCGAGCCGAAAAGATAAAAACGGGAAATCCGACCTCGTTTGAAATTGTTTGGCCTTCGGGACGAGTCGAAATTAATTGGAATATTATAGGGTTACACAATATAGGTAATGCCCTTGCAGCTTTTACGGTTTGTTCTGAGTTGGGAATTCAAACTGAGAATATTCGGCTTGGTCTAGAAAAGTTCAAATCTCCAGCATGGAGAATGGAAGTTTTTGACCTGGGGGGTTCCAGAAAACTTATTCGTGATTGTTACAACGCCAACCCCATCTCAATGAAGGCTGCCTTAGAAACTCTGGTTGAAGATAGAAACCACGTCTCTACTCTGGCTATTCTTGGGGACATGATGGAACTGGGCGAACATGCGTCTGAACTCCATTTGACGCTGGGACAAATAGCCGCCCAAAGAGGCCCACACATGATCATTTTTATAGGAAAACACGGCTCCGATTTTGCCCAGGGATTTGTGGCTTCAGGTGGAGATGAGAAATCCATTCATCTTTATGAAGACAAAGATCAGGCATGGGAATTCATTAAGGATTTGGTCGGAAATTTTCAACGGATTTTAGTAAAAGGTTCACGGGCTATGAAGATGGAAATTTTAGCCGATCTAATTGAAAAGGAGAAGTAAAGAATGCTCTATCACCTTCTTTACCCTCTCAACGCTAATTTCATCCTGTTCAATGTTTTTAGATACATATCTTTTAGGGCTATCATGGCGACATTGACGGCCCTAATGATAAGTTTCCTGTTGGGTAGACCTCTCATCGACTATTTAAGAGAATTTCAAATTGGTCAAATGATAAGGGAAGATGGTCCCCAGAGACACCTGAAAAAGAGCGGCACTCCTACAATGGGTGGCGTCCTAATTCTTTTTGCAATGACATTTTCGTGTTTGTTGTGGGCTCGTCTGGACAACATTTACGTATGGGTGGTCCTCGGTGTCACGTTGTCTTATGGAGCAATTGGTTTTCTTGATGACTATCTGAAAATTAGAAGAATGAGTCACCGGGGGTTAAGTGGAAAACAAAAGCTTATTCTTCAGTTAGCTATTGGTTGTTTAGTCGGTATCTTTCTCTGGATGGATCCTTCATTCAAGACAACTCTGGCTGTTCCTTTTTTCAAGAATGTTCAGCCCGATTTAGGTTTTTGGTACCCTTTATTTGCAGCTCTTGTAATAGCGGGAGCGTCAAACGCTGTGAACCTGACGGACGGCCTGGATGGCTTAGCGATTGGCCCGGTGATGATATGTGGCGCAACTTACCTTTTTTTCGCCTATATTGCGGGACATCTTAAACTGGCCCAATATCTCCAGGTTCCGTACATTCCTGGCTCAGGTGAACTTTGTGTGGTTTGTGGAGCTATGCTGGGGGCCGGTATGGGATTCCTTTGGTACAACGCATACCCCGCTGAAGTTTTTATGGGTGACGTTGGATCGCTGTCTCTCGGAGGATTGCTGGGAGCTGTATCAGTGGTAACAAAACATGAAATTCTTCTCGCGATCGCTGGAGGAGTATTTGTTATCGAGGCTGTATCAGTCATTCTTCAGGTCGCCTCATTCAAAACCACAGGCAAGCGAATATTTAACATGGCCCCAATTCATCATCATTTTGAACTGAAAGGTTGGGCTGAACCTAAAGTGATCGTTCGCTTTTGGATAATATCCATAATATTTGCGCTAATGGCTCTGAGCACTCTTAAGCTGCGGTAACTTTTGACGCAGGTGATCCCGGATACCTGTTAACCAGTTTACGAATTCAGGAAATCATGACAATTCAAGTCGGCACAATTGAATTTAAGAGTTACAGATCCTTCTTGAGTGATCCGACGCTCTTGCTTGTCACCATCCTGATTTTAATTTTCGGTATTGTAATGGTTACTTCAGCAAGTTTCATGATTGCTTCGGCAAAATTTGGCGACGGGTTTTATTATGCCAAAAAACAGGGATTGGCGATAATTGTGGGACTGGGATTAATGTTCCTTTTTGCAAGAATTAATCCCTATTTCTGGAAACAGTCGGCATCTGTGGGATTGGGGCTATCTATCATCTTCCTGATCTTGGTTTTCATACCAGGTGTTGGAGCTGAAATTGGCGGCTCCAAGCGGTGGATTCACATTCCTTTTGGATTTTATTTACAACCTTCAGAAATATTAAAATATTCCATAATTATTTTTTTCGCACGATCACTCGATAAAAAGGGCGAAGGAGTTAAGAGCTTTGCTATAGGTTTTCTGCCTCACGTGATTATAATGGCCCTTGTAGTAATGTTGGCTCTTGCTCAGCCGGACTTTGGCCTTGCCATTATCATAACCACAGTAGGTTTTTTGATGATGTTTGTTGCCGGCGTAAGGCTACAGCACCTTGTTGGTTCTGCAATACTCTGTTTGCCTTTTTTGTTTCAAATTGGCGTGAGCGCAAATTATCGGCTTGCTCGAATAAAGAGTTTTCTCGACCCTTGGGCTGATCCTCTTAGTTCAGGATTTCAGGTTATTCAGAGTTTAGTGGCATTTGGTTGCGGAGGATACTGGGGAGTTGGTTTAGGCAAGGGCATACAGAAGTTGTTTTATTTACCGCAACCACATTCGGACTTCATTTTCGCCGTTATAGGTGAAGAACTTGGATTGGTCGGAGTCATCGCCGTAATCTTGATGTTTTACGCTCTAGTTTTTAGAGGATTCATGATTGCCATAAAATCCAGGGATATCTTCCTGAGGTGTCTGGCCTTCGGAATAACCTCCCTGATCGGGATTCAGGCTTTGATTAATATGGCGGTTACAATGGGACTCGCTCCGACAAAAGGCCTGCCACTTCCGCTGATATCGTTGGGTGGGACTTCAATATTAGTGAACCTCGCTGGAATCGGAATATTGATGGCTATCAGCAGGACGAATGTCTCTGAGAGAGATGGAGGCAGGGAATGAAACTTATTCTAGCAGGTGGAGGAACTGGGGGGCACCTTTTCCCGGCTCTTGCCATTGCAGAAACACTCATTTCCGAGGATCCGTCTTCTCAAGTCTTGTTTGTGGGCACAAAGCGGGGTATAGAGGCCAGACTTATTCCCAGCACAGGATTTCCAATCAAATTCGTCTCCGCAAGAGGACTCATGAGGACGGGGATATTGAATTCAATTAAAGCGGGCGTTGAAATACCGGTCGGCATAATGCAATCAATAAAAATTATAAGAAGTTTTCAACCTGATTTTGTCTTGGGTGTCGGAGGCTACGCATCCGCTCCAACTGTGGCCGCAGCGCTAGTCCTTAATGTAGAAACCGGTATCCAGGAACAGAATTCGATTATGGGGGCGGCCAATCGAATGTTGGCAAAATTTGTTAATAAAATCTTCATCTCATGGGAAAACACTTCTCCAATAACTCCTAAGTCAAAGACATTTTTGGTCGGTAACCCAGTTAGATCAACCTTGTTCCGCACTCAAACTCAAAGGAATCGGAATGACGGATTCAATATCCTGGTTTTTGGAGGGTCAAGGGGAGCTGACAGCCTTAATCTTGGTATGATCGAACATTTGAGTGAAATTAAAGCCCTGGCGCCAAGGATCAAGATAGCGCATCAAACAGGCTCTGATCTATACAATAAAGTTAAGAAAGCCTATGAAGATCTAGGCTTTAACGCGGAAGTAACCAAATTTATCGATGATATGGGGGCATATTACTCTTGGGCTGATCTCGTTGTGTGTCGTGCTGGAGCGAGTTCCCTGGCCGAAATCACCGCCTTGGGAAAACCAGCGATAGTTGTTCCTTTCCCTTTTGCGGCGGAAGACCATCAAACAAAAAACGCTTCTTGGCTCGCTGAACGTAATGCGCTCAAGATAATCAGGGATAAAGATCTGAAGAATGGTTCTCTGATTCTAGAAATTAACAGGTTGATCGCAAATCCGGGAGAACTTGACTCTATGGCGCAAAACGCCCGGAAAATAGGAAGACCGGACGCTGCAAGAGCCATCATTCAAGAAATTTTGAAAAGTCAAAGGTTGGCGGCGTGATTGGAACATTGTTTAAAAAGCTGAGAGATGTCCACTTTGTAGGCATCGGTGGCGTTGGAATGAGCGGGATCGCGGAGATTCTTTTAGCTCTAGGTTTTAACGTTAGCGGTTCGGATATCCAGGAATCTCCAACGGTGGTTCACTTAAAATCCCTGGGAGCCCGGATTCAAATTGGTCATAGGAGAGAACATCTGGACAAGGCTGATGTGCTGGTCTACTCGTCCGCTGTTTCGGAAGATAATCCCGAGGTTATAGCCGCAAAAGAAAGACGGATTCCAGTCATTCCAAGAGCGGAAATGCTGGCTGAGCTCATGAGAATGCAAACTTCGATCGCTGTCGCCGGTATGCATGGAAAAACCACAACTACTTCCATGATTGCGTCAGTCATGTCACACGCTGGATTCGATCCCACAGTTGTGATTGGAGGCAAGCTCAATGCTCTCGGAGGTGGGGCGCACCTGGGTCAGGGGGATTTGATGGTCGCGGAGGCTGATGAGTCCGACAAGTCATTTCTTAAGCTCTTTCCGACCATAGCTCTAATCACTAACATCGATCTCGAGCATATGGATTGTTATTCTTCAATTGAGGAGATCAGATCAACTTTTCTTGAATTCATAAATCGAATTCCTTTTTATGGATATGCGATCGTTTGTTTGGATGATCCTCAAGTTCAAACAATAATTCCTTCTATTTCAAAAAGATTCCTGACTTATGGCTTCTCATCTCAAGCATTCATTAGAGCCGCTAAGCCAATTCCTAAAAGTGGCGGATCTTTTTTTCAGGTTTATAGAGAAGATACCCCGCTCGGGGAAATCACCCTGCCGATGCCGGGAATGCACAATGTAGTCAATTCCTTGGCCGCAGTAACCATAGCTGAACTTTTTGACGTTCCCTTTCAGATTCTTAAGGAAGCTTTGGAATCCTTTCCAGGAGTTCAGAGACGATTCACGACAAGAGGCGCTAGATCAGGGATCACAGTTATTGATGATTATGGTCATCATCCAGTCGAAATTAAGGCAGTTTTAATTGCTGCCAGGCAAATAGCTGAAAAACGTATTGCGGTTCTTTTCCAACCCCATAGGTATTCTAGGACAAAAGCTCTTTTCGAAGACTTCCTAACTGCGTTTCATGACGCTGACCTGCTCTACATCATGGATATCTATCCAGCTAGCGAAAAACCTATGGAAGGCGTTAACGGAATGAACCTTTGTGAGGGAATTAGGGCCAGAGGTCATAAGAAAGTCCGGTTTCTGGGAGACAGATCCAAGATTGCAGTTGAAATTGCAAATGATCTTCAACCCGGGGACATGCTCATAACCCTTGGAGCTGGAGATGTAACAAAGTTAGGCCCTGTTGTGTTGGAAGAACTCAAAAAAAGGGAAGGTGTTTTGCTTGAAGATTAGCAAAACTCAAATAAAAACACTTGGCGAATTGCTCGGAGAACCACTGGCGCTTGGAATTCCCCTGAAGCGCCTTACGTCTTACAGGATAGGTGGTCCTGCAGACGCAGTCGCTTTTCCTAGGAACAGCAAAACCTTAAGTAGTGTACTTCTTTTTGTGAAACAGGAAGGTATAAGGCATTTCCTTCTTGGAAACGGCACCAACGTGTTGTTCGATGACGAGGGTTTTCGTGGACTCATTATCGCTCCGATACGAATGAAACAATTCAGTGTCGACAAAGATTCATCAGGAGCCGCACTGTTAACGGCACAAGCCGGGATTCCTCTCAGTGTTGTCGTTTGGAGAGCTTGCAAGTTGGGGTTGCACGGAATGGAACCATTGTGGGGAATTCCAGGCTCAGTAGGAGGATCTGTCGCATGTAACGCTGGATCGGGTGGTTCGTCTTTGGGTGATATAGTTTCAAAGCTAACGGTCTTGGACACGAACGGCAAAGAAATTGAACTGGAAAAGGGGACTTTTTCATACGGATACAGATTTTGTGATTTGCCGCTTAAATCAGTAGTCTTGCAAGCTTCTTTCCAACTCAGTCCCCTGAACCCTGATGAAATCATGAAACAACTGCAGCATTTCAGAAATACTAGAAGATTGTCTCAACCAAGAGGATTCCCAAGTTGCGGTTGTGTTTTTAAGAATTCATCTAACGGCTTGGCTGCAGGAGAGTTAATCGAAAAACTTGGATTCAAAGGTGTGACCGAAGGGGGAGCGCAGGTTTCGAATGTTCACGCCAATTTTATCATTAACAGGAATATGGCTAAAGCCAGGGACGTCTTAGCTTTGATAGAAAAGATAGCCGAAGCGGCTTACAACAAGGCCGGAATTACATTTGAACTTGAAATAAAGGTAGTAAGATCAGGCGAGTGAAATGACTGAAGCCAGTTTACCATTGTCAATGCAATCCAGCGAACTCCAGGAATCTGAGCGATCCATAAAAAAGACGTATTGGCGCCGGTCTGTCTTGAAAATATTGTTCGTAACCGGCATTTGTCTGGATATATTGCTGGCATGCGCTCTTGGTTATCTGATTGTCATTAGATCTTCTTACTTCAATCTCAACAAAGTGGATGTATACGGCAATCATCGTCTTTCCAAGGAAGAAGTTATAGAAGCCGCCAGACTTGAAACAGGAATGAATCTACTCAGCATCGATCTCGAATCAATAACGGAAAGGTTACTGCGTCATCCATGGATTCGTTCAGGTTCAATATACAGGAGGTTACCTGGTCAGTTGGTCCTTGAAGTGGAAGAACGAACGCCTAGGGGAATTTTAGCGAGTGACAGGCTTTACTACATTGATGAAAAAGGCATTGTATTTACTAGAGTCTTACCGGGTGATCCTATAGATCTTCCTTTGTTTACCGGAATTCAATCTGACAGTATGCGATTACACCCAGGAGAGATTCAGGATTCCCTTAGATCCGGGCTTAAGTTGACGGAGCTTATCGATCGTGTGGATTTCGGATTACACTATGCCGACGTCAGAGAAATCAACATCAATTCGGAGGAGGGACTAACCCTGAAAATGAAATCGGGGCAAATAGTCATTCTTGGGCATGATGATTTTGAATCAAGACTGTTAAGATTTGATCGGCTTAGAAAGTTTCTCACGGACAGAGGTCAGTGGCGTAACGCACACATAATAAACCTGGATTTTGAAGATCGAGCGATTGTTCGATCCTCTGAAGATCCGCTTCTGCAGGGGTAAAAAATGTCAAGAAGCGATAGTATTGTTTGTGGTCTCGATGTGGGAACAACGAAAATTTGCGCCATCATCGGAGAATTAAACGCTGATGGCGTAGTAGACATCATCGGAGTAGGAACATCTCCGTCTCGAGGTTTACGACGTGGCGTTGTCGTTAACATCGACCTAACTGTCACTAGCATAAAAAAGGCTATGGATGACGCCGAACTTATGGCCGGGCGACGGTCAGAAAGTGTCTTTGCAGGGATATCAGGTGGACATATTAAGGGAATTAATTCCCACGGTGTTATAGCAATAAAGAACCGTGAAGTAACGACAAATGAGGTTGCCAGAGTCATTGACGCCGCAAGAGCTGTAGCCATCCCACTGGACAGAGAAGTTATCCACATCTTGCCTCAGGAATTCGTGGTTGATGACCAGGGAGGGATAAGAGAGCCGGTTGGAATGGCTGGTGTCCGTTTGGAAGCTAAGGTACACATCATAACCGGAGCTGTTTCGGCTGCTCAAAATATAATCAGATGCGCCCACAGGAGTGGCTTGACGGTTAATGATCTGGTCTTACAACAAATGGCCGCAGCCGAAGCTGTTTTGTCCCCTGATGAAAAAGAACTCGGAGTAGCCTTAATTGATATTGGAGGAGGGACCACCGACCTCGCAGTATTCATCGAAGGAGCAATACAGCATACCGCTGTCATTCCTGTAGGAGGAGATCAACTGACAAACGATATTGCGGTGGGGTTAAGAACTCCCACAGGAGAGGCCGAAAAAATAAAGAAAAGATACGGTTGCGCCCTGGCCAATCTGGTCAATAGGGATGAAACTATTCATGTACCTGGCGTGGGGGGTCGCCAACCCAGAGTGTTGGCGAAATCTGTTCTGGCTGAAATTACTGAACCTCGATTGGAGGAAATTCTTGGTCTGGCCAAGAGGGAAATGGAAAAATACAATATTCTCCGATCCGTGGCATCAGGGATAGTGCTTACTGGAGGCAGTGTCGCAATCCAGGGGGTTGTTGAACTCGCCGAGCAAATTTTTGACATGCCGGTTAGATTGGGGTACCCCGTAGGGGTGAGTGGCCTGGTAGACGTCGTAAACTCCCCAGTTTATGCTACTGGCGTCGGGCTTGCCCTGTGGGGAACTAGACATGGTTGTGCGGATCTAAGCGAGAGTTATGAATCCGGCAGAGTTCTTAATCGTTTCTATGAGCGGATGAAAAGGTGGTTTACTGAAGCTTTTTAGATTTGAAGAGATTAATTTTCTGGCGAAAATGTCTGACCCGTGGTATGCGAGTTCCGGTAAAGAGAGCGGCCTGACCGGGTTCTTGCATGAGGCGAATATGACAAAACACGTTATGAATGATTTTAGATTGATGATTCAGGATTTGGGAAGGGCTTTGTCGATTTTAACTATAGGAGGCCCGGCTTATGCTGGATTTTGAAATTGAATCTAACCGTAGCGCATTGATCAGGGTGGTCGGAGTTGGTGGCGGTGGCGGAAACGCCGTCAACAATATGATACGCGCCGGGTTAAGTGGAGTGGAGTTCCTTGCTGCAAACACCGACGCTCAGGCCCTCCAGCACAACATGGCTCCATTAAAATTACAGATTGGCAAACAGCAAACCAGAGGACTGGGCGCAGGGGCTGACCCCGAAATTGGAAGAATAGCCGCCAATGAAGATTACGAAGGAATTAGGGACGCCTTGGAAGGCTCTGACATGGTGTTTATAACTACTGGTCTGGGTGGCGGGACAGGTACTGGCGCTGCGCCGATAATAGCAAGAATAGCCAGACAAGAAGTCGGGGCTCTTACAGTGGCCGTTGTAACAAAGCCTTTCCTTTTTGAAGGTAAAAGGAGAATGCGTCAGGCGGAAGAAGGCATAGAAACTCTCCGAAGGGAAGTTGACACCCTGATAATTATTCCGAACCAGCGCCTGCTGTCGCTTAAAAAAGATATTTCGTTCCTGGAAGGCTTCAGAAGGGCTGATGACGTACTCATGCAGGGTGTGAGAGGAATTTCAGATCTCGTGACTATCAATGGTTTGATTAATCTCGATTTTGCTGATGTAAAAACCATCATGCAGGAGAAAGGCGTAGCATTGATGGGAACAGGATCAGCCACTGGCGAAGGACGCATGGAAGAGGCCACAAGACTGGCCATTAACAGCCCTCTTCTTGAAGATATTTCTATGTCTGGGGCAAAGGGCGTGCTGATAAATATGACGGGATCTTCCAACATATCTCTGACAGAGATAAACGACGCAGTATCAATAATTCAGAATGAAGCCCATGATGACGCTAACATAATATTTGGGGCTGTTATAGATGAAGACATGGGTGACGCTGTAAATGTGACTGTTATAGCGACGGGATTCAGTAGAAGCGAGACAGGACTTTCAGACAAGACTGACTCCCTAATGTTTGGAAAGAACCATCTTCAAATAGGCGATGAAGGCAAGACAGATAAACCTGTAGCCAGAACTGTAATTCCTGGAGAACCTAAAGATTCTCAGATCCCCGCTTTTATTAGGAAGAGCCAAAGAGAAAAAATCAGTCGTCATTTAAATCTCGTTGATGATCTGTCTCTCGAGTCTGAAGAAGACCTTGATATTCCCACATTCTTGCGCAAACATGCTGAATAGTTTTTCTGTTGTCAGGGGGGAAGTTAATTTCCCCTGACTACGAAAAAAGTTTTTATTAATGAATCTTTTTTGGTCTAGATTGCTTTCCATTTCCACATGAGGGAAAGACTCAACAAAAGGCCCGCCTCAGGAAATTCCGGTTTCCTCTTACCGATAGCGCTGGTTTATCCAAATACCCGGAAAGTTGGACTGAGTAATTTAGGGTTTCAATTTTTGTTTAACCAACTTCAGGGATCAGATTTTTTCGCTCCTGAACGTTTTTTTATTGCCGATCAGTTTTTTAAGAACCCTTCCGATACTATTACTCCTCTTTCCGAAGAAAATAATGTTCCCCTGAAACATTTTCCGGTTATTGCTTTTAGCATTCCTTTTGAAAACGACTACTGGATTGTTCCCAAAATCTTGATTGACTCCGGAATAAAACCTCTTAGACTTGACAGAGGCTCTGGTGATCCCCTGATTTTGGCGGGTGGTGTTTCAGTTTCTCTTAATCCAGAGACCTTGGCGGATTTCTTGGATTTGGCCTTCATTGGGGAGATTGTCGGAGACATCAATGAACCCGGTGGCTTTTGGGCCATGATGCGAGAATTTAAAAAATCAAAAAAAGCCGCGCATGATCGCAAGGAATTTTACAAGAGCTTTTCCAATGTCGATGGCGTGTATGTTCCGGAAGCATACAGCTTTGATTTTAGAGATAACGGGGTTTTGTCGGAAATAAGACCAGACCAAGGGTTTCCTGCGAGAGTTAAGGCTGCCAAAAGGCTTTCCTCCAAAGAATCTCCTCCTTTTGCCGTGGTTCATGATCTGCAGACTCAGTTCAGGGACTCCTGTTTGGTTGAAATCAATCGTGGATGCGGCAGAGGTTGCAGATTTTGTTCCGGAGGCTGGATTCATAGACCAGTAAGACATTTCAAATATCCCAGATTTCGGGAAAGTATTGATCAAGCCATAACTGACAAAAGGACCATAGGCCTTATTGGATCAGATTTGGCCTCTCATCCTGAACTGGATATAATTTTAGAAGATATTATTAATAAAGGTGGAATTTTTTCACTTTCTTCCATACGACCAGAAGGTTTAAATGACCAAACCATTGAATTAATTGTAAAGTCTGGACAGAAAACGGCTACGCTCGCCCCAGAAGTAGCCTCGAATCGTTTGAAAAAGGTGATCGGGAAACAGATACCGAACGAGCGTTTTTTTGAATTGATCGATAAGCTTGTAACTGCTGGAATCCCTAACATCAGGTTTTATTTTATGATTGGACTGCCCACCGAGGTCGAAGAAGATGTACTGAAAATTGTACAATTTGTAAAGAATGCCCGGGAAATATTCATGAACGCTTCTCGAAGTAAGGGAAGAATAGGCAGAATTGGAGTGCAAGTTAACGCTTTTGTTCCTAAGCCATGGACTCCTTTTCAGTGGGCGCAGGCTTTACCAAGGAAACAATGGGAAATTCGGGTAAAAATTATCGAAAATGGACTGCGTGCGCTTAATAATGTCGTGGTCAGGCATGAGTCCGTCAGGAGTTCGGAGGTTCAAGCGATTCTAAGCCGTGCAGACCGTAGAATTTCCCACAGCCTACTCGAAGGCGCTAGGCGAGGAAAACTTGCCGCTTCTTCCTTTTTAGGTTCCCATCCCAGCGCCAGTTTTTTTTCTGAGCGTTTACGAGATCGTGAAGAGGTCTTTCCATGGGATGTTGTAGATCATGGTATTAAAAAGGCGACATTAAGAACGATTTATGAAAGAGCTATGTTAGCTTAAAAGGTTGGAATATTATGTATTTGCCCATCATTGACCGAAACAGATGCACGAAATGTTATTTTTGCGTTAATATATGCCCTAAGGATGTATTTGAAGTTAAGGAATCAGAGGTAGAAGTGGTTAATTCATCGCTATGTAACGGATGCGAAGCCTGTGTGGCTGAATGTCAGGACGAAGCAATAATAGTCCGTGAAGCGTGATAATAATCAATATTTCCAGGCCAAATTTTAATAAAGATTTACCTTGGGGGTGTTTTTTCTAAATGGATCACCAGAGAGTTCAATTTCAGACAAAATGGAGGTTGGAGATGGACGATAAAAATTCTGTTGTCGGCGTTTACAAGAGCCATTCTGACGCTGAACAGTCAGTCAGGGAATTGCAGAAGGCCGGATTCGCAATGAAAAAGCTCTCCATAGTCGGAAAAGATTATCATACGGAAGAGCACGTAGTGGGTTATTATTCGGTCGGTGACAGAATGAAGGCCTGGGGCAAATTAGGATCCTTCTGGGGTGGACTTTGGGGCCTTCTTTTTGGTTCCGCCTTTTTCTTTGTTCCTGGGATAGGGCCGGTTGCTGTAGCCGGACCACTTGTGAGCTGGATAATTGCCGCTCTTGAAGGGGCTGTGGTAGTTGGAGGTCTAAGCGCTTTAGGGGCTGGATTATACAGTGTGGGGATTCCTAAAGACAGTATTGTCAATTATGAAACCCAAATCAAAGCGGAAAAATTTTTATTGATTGCTCATGGAACAATGGAAGAGGTTCAAAAAGCCAAAGAATTATTAGCAAAGACTCCAGCCCAGGAACTCAATATACATTCGGCAAATGAGGCCTAGAACTAATTTTTGTCATGTAATTCTGATCCGGAGCCTCGGTTTGATACAAGAGACGCTAGTTTTCAGGCGTCAATTGTTACAGATTTCTCTTAGCAACGCTATGTCGTCAAGCATCATGCCGGCCCCTCTGACAACCGTGGTCAGAGGGTTGTCAGGCACAACCACAGGAACTCCAATTTCCTGTCGGACTCTCAGATCCAGGTTTTTCAGTAAAGCCCCTCCGCCAGTTAGGACTATTCCAGTGTCAATTATGTCCGCAGCAAGTTCTGGAGGGCATTGTTCAAGGGCGGATTTAATATTGTCTACAATTGTATTGACTGAATCCATTATAGCCAGGGTAATTTCGCTTGAATTGATTGTGATGGTCTTTGGTATACCATCCATCAGATCTCGACCCTTCACGTCGATTTCATCATCCTCATCGTCTTCCAAATAGGCCCGACCCACTAAAAATTTGATTTGTTCCGCAGTAGAAGGACCAATTGCGAGGCTGTAGTTTTTTCTCACAAAATTTAGAATATCTATGTCCAATTTGTCGCCCGCGACTTTGATGGAATTACTGTAGACAACTCCCGTTAGGCTAATGATGGCAACCTCCGTAGTGCCGCCACCTATATCCACAATCATGTTGCTCATCGGCTCAGTGACGGGCAGTCCAGCTCCCATGGCTGCGGCCATTGCTTCTTCTACGATAAAAACCTCTCCTGCCCCCGCATTCAAAGTCGCGTCTCTAACAGCTCTTCGCTCGACAGGTGTCACGCCGGATGGAACTGATATTATTACTCTTGGACGAACAAAGGCTTTTCGTTTATGCGCTTTATTAATAAAAAATTTCAGCATAAGACTGGCAATTTCAAAATTTGATATTACCCCGTCTTTTAAAGGCTTGTATACTTCGATTGACTCTGGAACGCGTCCAATCATTTTTTTTGCGTCGGCGCCCACCCAGACTTCTGAACTCCTTTTATCTCTCTTCCTTATAGCTACAACAGAAGGTTCATCCACAACTATTCCAGACCCTTTGCAGTAGACCAGGGTATTAGCGGTCCCTAGATCTATGGCTAGGTCTTTGGAAAGTTTTGAGGCTAAAAAGTTAAAAAACATCTATTAGATCCACGAAAATTATTAGCTTGCAAGAAAAGGTTAAATCCAGCCAAGGTTTTGGCGCTGAATGTTTATCTGTTTGACTAGTTCATAAGGAGTTTCAAATCAAATAATCCAGCTAGACAACTTTTCATAATTTGACTTCAATTATAGAATTACGTTTTAGCTCGTCGATCCATTCTTTCATTCGAGATTGTATCAACTCGGTTCTCAATATTGTGATCACTTTGTTTCGAACCTTCTGATAATCCTTTGCCTCTTCGGGATTCAGAATCCCGAGCGATTTTATTGGCTCTGAATCAGAAGTCGTCTGGCTTGAATCCGCCTGTCTGTTTTCTTGTTCCCGCCTCTGGGTTGATTGAGCTTTTTTTGCGGCAGCCCGCTTTTCATGTTCCTGTTTCCAACGGTTTTCCAATTCCTTACGGGTCTTCTCGGGTATGGGAATACTTTTCCCCTTACGATTTTTGGCGTCATCTAGGTAAAACATAACAACTGAATCGGCTGATCTAAGTGGAGGAGTGACGTCTCCGACTTTCATGCGCTGAACCATTTTTTGTAGTGCGGGAACCATGTCTTTGTAATCCATGAATCCAAGATCTCCACCGCTTTTGGCCAGAGGATCCTGAGAGTATTTTTTCGCTAGTTTTGCAAAATCCTCCCCTGTCTGGGATTCTCTGTAAATTTTTTTAGCCGTTTCCATAACATGTTCAAGATCTTTACGTTTTTTCTCTTGAGGAATTTTAAGAGTTATCTGGCGGAGTCTTA
The DNA here is from genome assembly GCA_903952205.1 of uncultured Desulfomonile sp. Taxonomy (GTDB): domain Bacteria; phylum Desulfobacterota; class Desulfomonilia; order Desulfomonilales; family Desulfomonilaceae; genus CAJBEZ01. Next base: position 96,904 of record CAJBEZ010000064.1, read on the forward strand.
TCTTTCCCCCGAGAAAAACTTCCTCGTCAGTCGGGATATTGGGGGCCGCTTCTGGTTCCGGTGGTTGAGGAGGCGCTGTGCTTTCAAGCAGTTTGTTATACTCCTCACTGATCTCTGATTGATGTTTCTTAAAATATTTCTGAGCGTCTTCTTCACTTATGGGAGTTTTGCGAGTGACTTCCGAATCAATAAGTTTTGTAAGTCGGAATTGACGCATCATGAGTTGTTTGTAATCATTATTGCTTAGACCGTTGGACGCGAGGAAAAGCACAAATTGTTCATCTGTCAGGTTGTTACGTTTTTTTATAGATTCTATACTCGACTCAACCGCTTTGTCGTCAAGCGTTATCCCTCGTTTCGCCGCTTCTTGTTCCAACAAATGAATTACTACCAGTTCATCAAGAATTTCTCTTTCAGTAGGCCACTTTCCTGGTGGAACTATACCTAAAGGCAAATTCATTAAATTTCTTATTAATGGTTGTTTTTGTTTCTTTACATCTGACTCCAAGATCACATCAGAATTTACAATAGCCGCTATTTTGTCACTATAATTAGCCGATAGAGCCTTTCCATCAAAAACAGGAAGAGACATGACAAAAATTAGAAGGCTTAAAACAAATTTAGATTTCATTTACTTCATCCAGAAACCGTTTGCGGTTCAATTTCAATCATGTTTATTGAGTTTTCAATTATTGGAAAACACTTTTTTCTTGAACAATTTGTATTTTACTTTTGTTTCTACGGAATTTCTATTTAAAGATGTTTCGTCTATTGTCTCATCTTTTGTCAAGTTGAGCAATTCTGATAGAATCTTGAAGCCAACATTTGCCCTTTGCGTGGAATCAATCAAGCCAATTTGATAAATTAATTTATCTCCAGGAGCCAGTTGTGCGCTAGGTTCTTTTTGAACCCATTTTATAAGGGACCCTGGTGTTACAGTCGTTGATTGATCAAAAGAGATCACCAAACTCCCTTTTACATAATCCAGTTTCAGGATTCTAAGTTCTTTCATGACCAATCTGAGCTTCATTATGCCGAACAGAGCGTTTACCTGTTCAGGACTCCTCCCGTACAAATCAACTATCTCCTCCTCTATACCATCAATTTCAGCGTGACTCGAAGCTCTGGACAACCTCTTGTAGAAATTCATTCTCTGGTTTACCTCAGGAATATAATCTTCTGGAATGAATGCTTCTACCTTGAGATGAATCTCTGGATCAACCCTTTCCTCAGGCGGTTCACCTTTTATTTCACGAACTGTTTCCTCCAGAAGTTGTAGGTACATTTCATAGCCAACCTGGTTAACATGCCCTGATTGGGAAGCTCCAAGGATGTTGCCCGCTCCGCGTATTTCCATGTCTCTCATCGCCACCTTAAAGCCCTGTCCCAGCTCAGAATGCTCTTGTATCACCGCTAATCTCTTTACGGCGTCAGAGGTCATCAAAGTTTCAGGTGGAGTTAATAAATAGGCGTATGCTCGAACGTTGGATCTTCCGACACGGCCTCTCAATTGATAGAGGTCGGCAAGTCCGAAAGTATCGGCTCTCTCTATGATAATGGTGTTGGACCTGGGTATATCCAACCCTGATTCGATTATACTTGTACAAACTAGAACATTTATCCCACCAGTGACAAATGCCAACATGACTCGCTCTAGATCACCATCAGACTGCTGGCCGTGAGCCACTCCTATTCTGGCCTCCGGAACCAGTTTCTGCAATTTTGAAGATCGCTGATAAATAGTTTGAACCCTGTTGTGCAAGTAGAAAACTTGTCCCCCTCGATTCAATTCCTTGACTATGGCTTCTCTTACAACATCGTCGGACTGTTTCAGAATGTGGGTTCGTACAGCTTGACGATTGGTAGGGGGAGTTTCAATTATCGACATGTCTCTTAGTCCGGTAAGAGACATGTTTAAAGTCCTGGGTATAGGTGTGGCTGTGAGAGTAAGAACATCCACGTGAGTTTTGTATTTTTTTATTTTTTCTTTATGCGTGACCCCGAATCTCTGTTCTTCGTCCAGAACCAACAAACCGAGATCTTTGAATTTTACGTCTTTTTGAAGCAATCGGTGCGTTCCTATGATCAAATCTACTTTGCCGTGTTCGAGTTTCATCAATATTTCTTTTTGTTCGGCAGAGGTCCTGAACCGAGATATCATTTCTATATTGACTGGATAGTTGGAGAATCTACGTGAGAAAGTGTCAAAATGCTGTTGAGCCAACACGGTAGTAGGCACGAGAATGGCTACCTGTTTTCCATCCATCATCACTCGAAAAGCCGCTCTTATAGCTACTTCAGTTTTTCCATAACCCACATCTCCACATATTAGTCTATCCATGGGGCGATCTGAATCCAGCGATTCCATGACTTCTTGAATTGCTTTAGACTGGTCCATGGTTTCTTCAAATTCGAATGAAGCTTCAAATTCAGCAAAATTCTGATCCATAGGAGAATACGGCGGCCTTGAAGAAAGTTGTCTGTGTGCAAAAATCTCTAGCAATTCCTTTGCCATTTCACGAATTGACTTTTTGATTTTTGCCTTTGTCTTTTCCCATCCCTTGGTTCCAAGTCTATCTACACGAGGAGGAGATTCCGACCCTGATATGAATTTTTGAATGGATTGAAGCCGTTCTACGGGATGATAAAGTATGTCACCTCCCGCATATTCAATGACCATTACTTCACCGATCACTCCTTCGAATTCTTTGCGTGTCAATCCTCTGAAGATACCGATTCCGTAATTTTCATGAACAACGGCCTCTCCCTCCAAAAGATCCGTCAGTGAAGAAATGAAGACCCCCTTGGCATGTTTCCTCAAAGTAGCTCTTACTCTGGGCCCAAAGATTTCCTCTTCCGTGAGAGCTACAATTCCTATTTCTTCGATTCTGAAACCAGACGTAAGCGGGCCCACGTAAAGATAAACTCCCGGCGCGGGGCTTGATTCCAGTGTGGATGCTTGAAAACCGGCTCCCTGGTAGTTCAACTTGACATTGTACGGTTCCAGAAGTTTTAGAAGTCGTTGAGCCTGTCCTTCCGTATGGCTGACAATGTAAACCTCGTTGCCCAGATCACGCCAGTCCGACATCATTTGCACAAGGCCGGCCATTGCTCTGTCATATGCCTTTTCCTTGAACAAGGCCGGTCTTATATCAACATTGGATGCGCATGGTATCCTGAAACTTTTAACTTTTGGGTCTCCAATTTCCAGATCAGCCACCACCACGGTCCGAAAAGCCTCAAGTAATCTATAAAAATGCCTTTTTGAAATATACAGGGATGATGGTTCCGGAACCGGTAGACCATCCTGGGTGGCGGATTCAAAGCCATGAAACACTTCTTGTTCATGGTCTTCGAAAGATCGGCTCGCAGTCTCTTGATCAGGGACTATAACCACCGTTTCGGCCGGAAGATAATTTAGTAACGTTTCCAGATGTTCTTCGAAATAGGGTAAATATAGTTCAGATCCTGGAAACCTTATTCTATGCCTAAAATCATCTAACAATCCTTGGCGAATACGTTTTTCAACTCCACGGGATTCACAAACCTCCACAATTTTTTCAAGCCCTTTTTCGAAATCTTCATCACCAGTGGGAGACATTTTTACCGGACAGATCATTATCTCCGACACCCAACCCAATGACCTCTGATTCGAGGGATCAAAAAAACGCACGGATTCTATTAGATCACCCATCAGCTCGATTCTTATTGGATTTGGGTACAGAGGAGAATAAATGTCGAGAATTGAACCTCTTGCGGCAAAATCTCCCACATCTTCAACGAGTGGGGCTCGGGAATAGCCTCCATTAACCAAGTTGAAGCATATCGAATCCCGATCTATTTCCTGACCTACTGAAAGATTATGGCTCAAGGAGTCGAATTGTTCCCGAGGAATTATTTTTCGGCACAATGACGGAATGCTTATTGAAATTATCTTCGGAACTGTTTGCGATCTTAATCGGGAAAGACACGACATCCTTTCCGTCCAGATGTCTGATTCAAACCCAGCCAAAGAATAAGGAATCGAGAGTGTCTCCGGGTAATGAACGATTGGAAAATCGGAGTTAGTTGAATTCTTTTCATCCAGTCCAAGATAAAAAGACAGATCGCTTGCTGATCTTGAAGCCGAATCATCGTCAGGATGAATCCATAAAATTGGACTGGAGCTTCGCTTTACGGCCATGGCTATAAAAAAAGCCACAGCGGAACCTTTCAGGCCATAAATCCCTCCGTTTTCACTCGACCGACACAGAAAATTGAGAGCTTGGGGAAAAACACTTTGCGGGAATGTTTGCAAAAAGACTTTTTCTCCATCCAAAAAATTAATTTCGAATCTTGTAAAACTATCACATCAGTGTCGATAAAAAAAGATCATGTCTCAAGTTACAGGAATTCATAGCCTTGACTTTATTCTGGGGTTCAGGATGTTTCAATTTTTACGATTGTCCGTTTACATTGACTTCAAAGGCCATATCAGTTAGTTATTATTGTTAACTTGTACGGCCCTAAAGTTGAATCGGGCTGAGTTATGAGGTGTATTGTGGCCGATAAAAAGCCCAAAAGAAAAGAACTGCTTAAAGAACCTGATGAATTTATCACCTGGTCCGCGATAGCTGTCGAATTTGCCCGCAGTAACTATCGTTCAATGGTTATAGGACTTTCCATTTTTGTATTTGTCGGGTTGCTGTTGTTGGGTTATTTTGCTTACCGTAGCCATAGGCAGACGACAAGCCACGAAGTCCTCGAATCAGCGCTCAGAGAATATGGAAACATATCCATTTTGATGGATGACAAGACCACAGCTCAGCAGGATGAAGTTTTTAATTCTCTTGACAAGATTTCTAAAGATTACGGAGACTTGCCCACTGGAGAAATAGCGCTTCTCTATTCCGCTCATATTCTTTATAACAAAGGCGATTTTAAAGGGGCTCTGGAACGGTATAACAGATTTCAATCATCGGGTTTAGCCGGGCAAAGCCTGGGACCACTTGCTATTTACAACATAGCCCAATCTTACATGGCGCTAAAAGATTTTGAAAAGGCTATGAATATTTTTGAACAGCTCTCAAAAGACGTCAACTCGCCATACCGCCGTGAAGCCTACTCTTCAATTGCTCGAATATATGAAATGATGGATAAGAAGAAGGAGGCGGCACAAGCCTATAAGCAGTATTTAAAGGTCTTTCCGGAAGCTCCTGACGCAGACTTTGTTAAGGCCAAAATTTCTCAATTGCTTGCACAGGGATGAGGTGAAATCCCCGAGCGAATTTCTAATACGGGCTTTCATAAAAGCTGTTCTCTCTGGATAATCACCTCCATATCCATTACCCAGACTTTGAAAACTTCGTCGTCACAGTTAAGACGGTAAGGCTCGGCGTATTTTTGAACCTCTGAGTCAAACGCGCTTGAATCAAGTAATTGATCCAGGATGGATCTGACTTCAACAAAGGCTAGATCATCTTCGAACGTAATGGTGAACGTTTTGTTGGCATGTAAGAAAGGAATTGATTCCAAAACATCCCTCCTTGATAGATACTTAGCCAAGAAGTTTATTTTAAATGATGTGACACGGCAAGCAACTCATCACAAATTTATTAATCTCACTACTGGAGAAATACAGACATTACCCAGTAAATGTCAGGAGGCGAAGGGGCGATGAATAAATCAGATCCGTGGGTTCCATTTGCCGACATTATCCGAGACCCATGGTCTAAAATAAAAGCCACAAAAGCGAAAACCGGGAAAAAAATCATTGGCCACATACTGCCCGATGTTCCTGAAGAACTGATCCACGCCGCTGGAGCAATTCCAATTGCGGTGGCTGGAGCTGGAATCCCCATAAGCCTCTCTCAGGCGCATATTCCCGGCTATTCTTGCAGTCACGCAATGGGTGCCCTGGAGTTGGGGCTCAGGGGCGAACTTGATGTTCTTGATGGGATGATCATCCCGTACGTTTGTGATACGACCAGGAATTTGTACCATCTATGGAGAAATCTGTTTCCCGATTCTCCGTGCGAATTTCTCAGACTTCCCAAAAAGATCGGGGATTCTAATGCAAAACAATATCTTAAAGAAGAATATCTTCGTATTTCAAAATGGCTTGAGGGAATCACCGGGAACAAAATAGTCGATGATACGCTCGTTTCGAGCATTTCGATTTACAACAAGAGTAGAGATCAATTGCGTTCGGCCTATCAAATGATGGGAACATCTCCATCGTCCTGGACCGCCAGTCGCGTGATCTCCCTGTTCGAATCAGCCGTCAGGGTTCCGAGAGAAGAACATCTGACTATGCTGGAACGTTTGCCTTGGAATGTATCTGCAGACCCAGAGACTGATCATCCCAGAATCTACGTTAGAGGAAAAGTTTGGGATCCTGCGGAGATCACGGCATTATTCGACGAATATGGTTTTACTCTTGTAGGTGACGAAATAGTCACAGGCAATAGATCTGTAGTCATAGATCCGATAATTCAGGAGGATCTTTTACAGTCGCTTGTGGATAGACACATGTCATTGATCCCGTACACTGGTTATCATATAGAACCAAGTCAAATGATTGATGACTTCCTGGCGAGAATTAAGAATAGTAAGGCGCAAGGAGTTGTTTTCCTGAACCCGAAATTTTGTGAAGCCGCCGCTTTTGACACCCCAGACCTGATATTCGCTTTGCAAAAAAACTCTATCCCAAATCTTGCGCTCGAAACTTCAAGCCGTGGGACTTCGCTCAGCCAGATCAGATTGCGATTAGAGGCGTTCAAAGAGATTTTAGCGGGCGATTTGCCTTAATTTGAGTTAAGTCACATGGAAGTTTCATTGACATTGCTGACAGGTTTAGAACTCAATCGTCATAAAGCGTAATTAACTCATACCAACAAGGTTTAGAGATGGAACCAATCAAGGCCCTCAAAGAAATCAAGAAAATTACCATGGATTATTTCACTGCCGCGCACATGGCTCCTAATAACCATAAACCAGTAGTGTACTGTAATGTTTTCACACCGGTGGAACTCATTTACACCATGGACATGTTCCCTGTTTACCCGGAAAACCATGCGGCAATAATTGGGGCTAGAAAAATGACGACGGAATTGTCGGCCGCCGCTGAGGGCATGGGTTACGTCATGGATCTCTGTTCTTACGCAAGGTGTGACATCGGGTCCATAAAAGCCGGCGTAAGCCCTACCTGGGGGTTGCCCAAACCTGACCTGATTCTGGTGATAAACTGTCAATGTGGGACCCTCACAAAATGGTTTGAAGTGTTAAGTAGAAAATACAACGCGCCGATGGTTCTTATAGATGTTCCTCATTCCGGAAATGGTGAGCAAGATGTTTGCGCTGAAGCTTACGTCAGGAAACAATTGGAAGATTTGATAAAAATTCTAGAAAGTATCTCAGGCAAAAGTCTGGATGAAGCAAAATTCAAGGAAGTCATGAATCTCTCAAAGAAGGCGTCTGAGCTTTGGACAAGAATGCTCATAATGGGAGAACAAATTCCTGCTCCAATGACGGTTTTTGACCAGTTTGTTTCAATGTTTCCAATTGTTTCACAGAGGGGAACAGAAACTGCGGTAAGTTTTTATGGAAACCTTGTTCAAGAATTAGAGGAACGCGTGGCCAAAAAAATGCCGGCGGTAGATAATGAAAAGTTTAGATTATTTTGGGACAATTTACCTATTTGGTCTGAGTTAAGCAGACTTTCAGGTTTTCTTGCTGATAGGGGGGCGTCAGTCGTCACTTCTATATATACTTGGGCATGGAGTCAGCTTGCGGTCAATGAACAAGACCCCTTAACTGATTGGACCCGGCAATATTTGTATACCTTTAATTTGAATTTTGATTACAGAGTCGAAAAATACATTGAGCTAGCTCAACGATACAGCGTTGATGGTTTCTTATTTCATTCGAATCGTAGTTGCAAATGGATTTCTCAGGATGTATTTGCGCTGAGGGACGCTATTACCAAAAGCACAGGAATACCTGGGGTAATCTTTGAGGCGGATCAAAATGATCCCAGGCTGTATTCGTTTGAAAATTTGGAAAAACAGATTGAAAACTTTTTAGAGTTACTGGAATTCAAGGGTCGACATGTTTAACGGCGGTTATTCGCCTTGCTCAATTAGGGGATTTCTAGCCAGACGACATGCACAGTTACCTTCGTCACCATTATTCCATTCGTTGATTTTTAATCGTAGTTCCCCGCGGTCCAGTCGTAGGTGTTTTTTCACCTCACCCTGAGTAATAAGCCTCATTTTGTAGGCGAAAAACAAGGCTTCTTCCAGCAAGCCTTTTGTAAACGGAAGCCTTTCTTTTAGCAGGTTATGGCGATCCAACAAGTTGAGGACTTGCTGGTAAGAAAGTTCAAAATAAATGGTGTCGGATTCAGTCATCATTTGGAATAGCTCCTAAACACTTTATATTCTCTTTTTTGAATAACCATTGATTTGAGATCTATTTTCAACAAACCGAAAAGGATTGCAAGCTCAGGAATAACATCATGAAAACCATATTCACGGACGATATTACAAGCGCAGTTCGTAATCTGTGCATTCAAGCGTGTACGGTGTTGGGCAATGACGTAATCCAACAGTTGAACTTCGCTCTGGAAACTGAGGAATCAAGCATTGGCAGGATGGTTTTGGAGAAAGTCATTCAGAATGCGGAGATAGCGGCTACAGAGCGCATTCCGCTGTGCCAGGACACCGGCATGGCGGTAGTTTTTCTTGAAATTGGTCAAGATTGTCATATTGAAGGTGATTTGTTGTCAAATGCTGTCAACGAAGGGGTCAGGCAGGGATACAAAGACGGATTTTTGAGAAAATCGACGCTTGATCCGATTACCCGCGTCAATTTTGGCGACAATACGCCGGCAGTCATCCATACTGAAATAGTGGCTGGAGAAAAATTCAAGATCACTCTGGCTCCTAAGGGTTTCGGATCTGAGAACATGTCGAGGGTTATGATGTTTCCTCCCTCAGCAGGTATTGAAGGCGCAAAAGATTTTATTGTCCAACGGGTCCTGGAATCGGGAGGTAATCCTTGTCCTCCTGTTGTGGTAGGTGTTGGTCTGGGGGGTACTTTTGAGAAATCGGCCTTGATTGCTAAAAAAGCTCTGTTGAGACCTTTGGGATTACAGAATCCTGATCCGGTTCTAGCTTCTTTGGAAGCGGAGCTTTTAGGGAGAATCAACAGTAGTGGTATAGGCCCCATGGGATTGGGAGGAAAAACTACCGCATTAGCGGTCCACATAAATTCCTACCCCACGCACATTGCGAGTTTACCGGTAGCTGTAAATATACAGTGCCATTCATGCCGCCATGCGGAGGTCGAATTATGAGCGCTCAGCCACGAAAAATCTTTGCGCCTCTTGACAGTATTGTTGTCAATAGTCTTCGGGCTGGTGACGTGGCGCTGCTCTCCGGGATCATAATAACTGGAAGAGACGCCGCTCATAAGCGGATGGTTGATTTAATAGAAGCCGGCGAGCCCTTACCTTTTCAAATAGAAGGCGAGGTGATCTATTACGTTGGCCCGACCCCTGCGCCTCCAGGTCGCCCAATAGGCGCCGCCGGCCCGACCACGAGCTATCGCATGGATCATTACGCTCCGCTACTCATAGAAAAGGGATTAAAGGGCATGATTGGTAAGGGTCAGCGTTCCAAGGAAGTTAAGAGCGCCATGATGAAATGGGGAGCTGTCTACTTTGCCGCAATCGGAGGAACCGGCGCCCTTATGTCTCGCTGCGTGAAAGAGGCGGAAGTGATCGCATGGGAAGAACTTGGACCTGAGGCTGTCAGGAGGCTGGTTGTCGAAAACATGCCATTGATAGTGGCGACAGATGTCTTGGGTAATGACCTCTACTCTACGGGGCCGGCTCAGTACCGAACTTAGGACACATTCTTGAAATAGTTCATACAAGGGTTACTTGCTTCTTATGTTGCCTGAGAAAACAGGTTCTATTTTTGACTTTTAAACATTATAGGGTAATTAAAGGGCATGTTCTTGTTGTGGCCGCTACGGCAATTTGGTCCGGCAATTTCATTGTAGCTCGGTTCCTGGCGGATTCTACGCCGCCTGTCATACTTGTGGTTCTGCGCTCTTTTATAGCAGCGGTTTTTTTGTTTCCTTTTGTGATACGTCCGATCTTGAATTGTATACCACTAATTCGTAAACATCTTGGTTATTTGGCGCTCACCGCATTCCTGGGGCTGACGATGAGCAATATGCTCATCTATGTGGCCGCCTCATTTTCCCCAGCATTGAACATGTCGCTGATCGCCATCTTTTCGCCAGTTTTCACGATCATATTCGCAAGAATATTTCTGCTGGAGGCATTAACCTTTCGTCGAGCTATTGGTCTGTCAATAGCTATTTCAGGGGTGGTTTTCCTGTTAAGCAATGGACGGATTTCCAACCTAAAAGATTTGACGTTTTCAATTGGTGACGTTTGGATGTTGGGTCAAGCGGCGTCATTTGCTTTATACAGCATTTTGGTTCGAGTCCGACCTACTGAATTGCATCCTCAGGCTTTCCTGTTTTCACTGTTTGTTTTAGGAACGCTTTTCTTGGCGCCGTGGTTTTGCTGGGAACTCTCCGGAATGACTTTGGGTGATTTTCCTCCAAAAACTGTTTGGGCTATTCTTTATCTGGGAATTGGCCCCTCTTTGCTGGCCTATTGGTTCTGGAATGAATCAGTAGGGATTATTGGTCCTGCCAGGGCGTCATTGGTTTATTATCTTCTACCTTTGTTCAGTGGAGTGGAAGGGCTTTTTCTTTTAGGTGAACCGGTTACCTGGGTGCACGTTGTAAGCGGGATAATGATTTTGGCCGGTGTGATTTTCGCTACATGGGAATGAAAAGGTTTTTGAAAATTACAAAATTCTTGACAAATCTTCTACCGTGTGTCCAGTGTACTAATTCAATAAGCAATCCATCTCTATAAGGTATTAACCATGTCCTCAGTCAGGAAGTTGTGTGGCCTGATAGACTCGATGAACGAGTGGATTGGCCGGGCGGTATCTTGGACCACGCTTGGCCTTGTCATAGTGATATTTTCCGACGTGGTGATGCGATACGCCTTCAATAAGAGTTACGTCTTTACCCAGGAATTGGAATGGCATATCTTTTCATTCATTTTCCTGGTCGGGGCGGGCTATACACTCTTACACGACGGTCACGTGCGGGTTGACATCATTTATCAGATCATCAGTCCAAAGGCTCAGGCATGGGTGGATTTCATAGGGGTGATTTTTTTCCTTATCCCGGGGTGTTACCTCGTTATCAAAACATCGGGGGCTTTCACTTTTAGTTCCTGGGAAGTCTTCGAAGGATCCCCTGACCCGGGCGGTATTTCCTATCGGTTTATCGTCAAATCTTTTATTCCTATTGGATTTTCCCTCATGCTTCTTCAGGGCATCTCTCTTGGCTTGAAAAGTCTTTTAGTGATCTCAGGCGCAACAGCCGGAAAAAGGTACGAGGCATAATGGAATACTTGCCCGCGTGGATGTTTCTGGCGCTGACAATTCTCCTCATGGCAGGATTCCCTGTAACTTTTACCCTCCTCGGAACATCGCTTTACTTTGGTTTAATCGGTTTTGGGTGGAGCTTCTTCGACTTATTGCCATTACGAATCTGGGGAGTCATGAACAATGTGACCCTCATGGCTGTGCCCCTTTTTGTCTTCATGGGAGTAATGCTTGAGCGTTCAGGCATGGCCGAAGAGCTTCTCGATACCATGGGACTTCTTTTTGGAAGATTGCGTGGTGGCCTGGCAATTTCAGTGGTGACAGTAGGAGCGCTACTGGGAGCGTCGACGGGCATTGTCGGCGCCACAGTGGTAACCATGGGATTGCTTTCAGTCCCAACGATGATTCGCAGAGGATACCAAAAAGAACTTGTTTGCGGTACCGTCGCCGCATCTGGAACCCTGGGACAGATCATTCCTCCCAGTATTGTCCTGGTCTTGTTGGGTGATATTGTCGGCGTCCCTGTGGGGGATCTCTTCATGGGGGCGGTGCTGCCTGGTATGGTCCTTGTCGGGCTGTACATGATTTATATTTTCTTTGTTTCACTGTTTTTCCCCCACCTTGCCCCACCGATTCCAAAATCAGAACTGGATGAATTTTTCGATATCGGATTGGCAAAGCGCGTAATGAAGGTCCTATTACCGCCACTTTTTCTGATACTGGCCGTTCTCGGATCAATATTCGCCGGGGTCGCGTCGCCGACTGAGGCCGCTGCAGTGGGAGCGGTGGGGGCAACCATTTTGACCCTTTTTCGTGGGACATTTAGCATAGAAGTGCTCAGAGCGGTAATGCTCCAAACCATGAAGTTAACGTGCATGGTCTTCATAATCCTATGTGGAGCGGCGGCGTTCGGACTGGTTTTTCGCGGGTTGGGAGGAGACGCCCTCGTAAGGGGCTTTCTGGGAGGTCTTGCGGCCCAGTATAGCCTCTGGGTCGTACTGGCTATTGTCATGGGAGTGATTTTCATAGCAGGCTTTTTTCTCGATTTCATTGAGATTACTTTCATCCATGTACCGGTTCTGGCTCCTGTCATGATTGCGTTCGGTGTGGATCCTCTCTGGCTTTGCATCCTGATAGCAGTCAACCTCCAAACGTCCTTTCTTACTCCTCCCTTTGGGTTCTCTCTGTTTTATCTTAAGGCCGTGACTCCGCCGGGAGTAACAACTGGACACATTTACCGGGGTATTGTCCCATTTGTGATACTTCAGGCTATCGGAGTGTTGTTCGTTGTGGCGTTCCCGTGGCTTGCCACATGGCTTCCAAGGGCGGTTTTCTAAGCATCAAATTGGTGGCAAATACAAATAAGGCATCTGGAAAAGAAACGGCTAACCTCGAAATAATCATTTGACCTAGAACAAAATTGGAGGTGCTTGATGAACAGAAGGGATTTTCTTGGCAAAACAGCGGTGGCCGCAGGAGCAGCGGCTACAACTATTGGAGCGCCGGCGGTATGGGCGCAGGGGAAAAAGTATCATTGGAAAATGGTCACCACATGGCCACCTAACTTTCCCGTCCTGCAGGTGGGAGCGGAGAGATTCGCCAAACGGGTCAAAGAAGCGACCGAAGGACGAATCACCATTGACGTTTTCGCCGGTGGCGAACTAGTCCCAGCGCTTGGATGTTTCGACGCAGTGTCCGCAGGCACAGTTGAATTATTCAGCGGAGCGGCCTATTACTGGGCAGGTAAGGTGCCTTCAGCTCAATGGTTTTCTTCGGTTCCTTTCGGACTGAATCCTCAAGGGATAAACACTTGGTTTTACGCCGGAGAGGGACTAAAGCTGTGGGAAGAATGTTATGCGCCGTTCAATCTCGTCCCGAGACCGCAAGGCAATACCGGCGTTCAGATGGGGGGCTGGTTCCGCAAGGAAATGAATACCATGGCGGACTGGAAAGGTCTTAAAATGCGTATTCCCGGCTTGGGTGGAAAGGTTGTGGCCAAGGCCGGTGGAACGGTCGTACTGTTGCCTGGCGGAGAAATCTTTACGTCTCTTGAGCGAGGAGTCATTGATGCTGTGGAATGGGTCGGTCCACTCCATGATCTCCGTTTAGGTTTGTATAAAGCCGCCCAGTATTACTACTATCCCGGGTGGCATGAGCCGGGAACATGCCTTGAGGTGACCTTCAACAAAAAAGTCTACGACGGCCTGCCGTCTGATTTGAAGGTGATCCTCGACTCAGTAGCCGCGGAAACCAACATCTGGAGTTTGTCGGAGTTCGAATCAAGTAATGGGGCCGCTCTTGAGGAACTGATCAACAAACACCATGTGCAATTGAAGGAGTTCCCTGCGGAAATGCTTGTCCAGCTCGGGAAACTTTCAACGGAAGTGCTTGAGGAAGAAGCGGCAAAGGATCCTCAGTCGAAGAAAGTCAACGAGGCTTTTAAGAAATTCAGGTCGCAGATTGGTCCTTGGGGAACGGTTTCTGAGAAGGCCTATTACGATAGAATCTTTGGGAAATACGCTCTCAAGACTACTTAGAGAATTATAGACAAAAAACACAGATCTACATATTCCATCAGAATAACCGGAACATTTGTTCCGGTTATTCCTTTTTCAATTCGCTTGTTGATCAGATCGCAAATCGGGAATCATCCTTTTTCGTTTACATGGAGGCTTCAACTGGAGAAGTATGAGGCAAGCCCTTTGAATTCAGGGTGATTGTGATGTTTGTCGCTCATGTTGGAATCTTTTGACTTGTTGTTTCAGAAATGAATCTAGATGGATAGCAGTTCCCCAACACTTTAGCCACTGCGGCTTTAAGCGCGTCTATGTCGTTTCCTCTCTTTTCCAGGAAAGCTGCGGCCTTTTTGACGGCTTTATGGTTGGCGTGTTCTGTCAGGAAAGTGTAGACAATGATAGGTAAAAGTGGTCGCGTATCCTCCAGAGCGCCTAGACTATCTGGACCATTTAAATAAGGCGCCTCCAAATCATAAATTAATAAATCCGGCGGGGGTTCTTCCTGAATGAGTGAAATCATCTCCCTACCATCTTTGGCCAGTTTAACCGAATAGCCATCTGAAACGAATTCACGGCGGAGGTACTCTCGAACGTTTCTGTTGCGATCGGCAATTAGGATGGTAAATGTGTCCGGCATAGCCCTGGCTCTCGATGAACTTGAAATTTCTACAGCAACGGGCGTGCCAATACTAAATAGTGGGACACAATTGTTAGTTATTTGAATTCAGGATATATTTTGTGTGACAAAGAAATCTACTGCGCAGGTTCACTGTCAATTTTCCTGACAGAACGTAAAAACTTTCGGAAATAAATTTGGTGATTTAGTGTTTGGAATACTCGATGAGGCCGATCAGCCTAGATGCGTTTGAATTTGGCGAATAATCCCGGATCTGATGTGTCTTCGAAGACTTCTGTCGATACATAATGGTCCTTGCCATCAAACCGGATGTACATGATTTCTTCTTCCTGAGCTCCTTTCCTCTTGTGACGTAATTCGTGTCCAGATAGACGCCATGTACCTTCCTCTATAGATTCGCTTTCACCAATTCTGGCCATTCTTCTAAAAGTTCCATCGTTTCTGTATTCCAGGACGAGAGTAAACGCGTTAGCGCCTTTGCTCACAAAAGGCCGGCCCTTGTAAGATGAAACATACGGTTTTCCAGGTTCCTTGGTTTCATATATTTCCCATTTTCCAACAAGTTGGGTAGATTCTTTTTCCTGAGGCGCTTTACCTGAAGGTTTGTCTTCCTGTGCGTAAAGAGGAGGGAGTAGAATACTTAGTATAAGAGCGCATAGCGCAGTGAGTATCGTCCGCTTTATCGATACCAAAGAGTTCATTATTTTGCAGGCCCAATTTCTTTAGCTGATTTGGTTCAGACAGATCCAGTCTATAATTCAATCTATCATAGACCTATGCCGGTCGCAACATGATCTTTGCCGAGCTTAGGGCTGGCGACGCTTGTAACGGTTGTTTGGGCTATTTTTCTCGAAACACAAATAAGATTTGGCGCCTAAGTCGCTTTTTTTGATATTTTTAAACTTGTACTATCTGTTCATTTTGAATTATGATTGAATTAGTAATTTCTTATATGCCATTCTGGCTAATAAATTGTTTTTCTTAGGAGTTCAACCTTGCCCTCAAAAATAAGATTGTGGGAGAATGGTTCCCTGCTTCTGGGGATAACTTCGGTTGCTATCGGTCTGGCCGTATCTATCATGGCCTTTTCAAGATTAAGAAGTTTCTTTTTGGTGGTCGTTCCATGTTTACCGTTTACCCTTCCAGGAGATCCCCTTGGATTTATACTCAAATCTTTACCCAGCATTT
Source organism: uncultured Desulfomonile sp. (assembly GCA_903952205.1). GTDB lineage: Bacteria > Desulfobacterota > Desulfomonilia > Desulfomonilales > Desulfomonilaceae > CAJBEZ01. Next base: position 112,710 of record CAJBEZ010000064.1, read on the forward strand.
TTTCTGTTTTTGTATCATTCATTTCTTCTGTAGCGGGTTTTTTCTTTGGGTTAAAATGGTTGTTTGAAGGGCTTCCCAAAATCTTCAGAAAGAAGCGGCAGATTACAGAACCGGGGGATTTGGCAAATCAAGAAAAAATTCTATCGTTCCTTGATTCAACCGATGTTTCTTCGTCATCTAAAACTTTATCCAACGAAAAATATTTCGATAACCACTTTTTGAGTAAATGGTTTTACCCGGGCGCTTCTGAATTTGCTTCTTATGTTTTGGTTTCAAATCTGAAATTTATGACAGCCTTGGCCATACTACCGCTCCTCCACTATTTTCTGGTTTCAGGCCCAATTATGTTGAAACACTATATGGGAATTCAATTGAATTTCGTGGTTCCGTCTTTTAAGGATTTGTGGCTTTTGTTCGGGGGCCTCGTATTCACAAATACCGTTTTAGTTATTTCTTTTATTTCGCTGAAGAAAAAAACCTTCAAGTTCGAGAATAGGAATTTCCTGGTTTCTGGCGGGACCGCCATGGCTCTTTTCATGTGTGTCTTTGAGGAACTTTGCTCGCTGTTCAATCCACGTGACGCGTGGCGCAGTCCTCCCAGAAGGTTTATTTGTGATTACGTTGATGGATCGTACAAACTGGCAACCCTATTTGAGAGCTATCCTGTTCAAAAACATGGACATGTTAATTTCTTGGGTTATTTACTGTTTCCTTTGTCAGTTTGTTTTTTGATTTGGGGTTTTGCCACGTTGATCAATTTTAGACTTGATCTTCCAGATATGGAATATCATGTGTTTTTTTATCGCTATTTTCTTGGAATGGTTGTGCAGATTGCTTTTCCGTGTTTTCTGATTATGGCCGCATTTCATTTGATGAGCCTTATTCAAAGGATTGTTGAGATTTCAAGGTTCGATTCTCATCTCATAGCATGTTATTGTAAAATGGATAGTTCGTTGGAGGTTGCGCCATCTCATGAAACGGTCCCTACCTCCATTAAATGGCGCCATTTTTCAGGGTCCGAAAATGATTTGCTTCAATGGATTAAAAATCCTGAAAGTCTTAGGGAATTTTCTGTAAAAATCTGTTGGGCCAGGACAGAGACTGAGGCTCCCTTGATTTGGGAGTCACGTTGGATAACCTTGATGGAATCAGATCGAAAGCTTCAAGGTTTGATTGAACGACTTCTGGATGGTCTTAGAAAAGTACAGTTCGAAATGCGAGCCGTGCTGAATCAGGATCCTTGAGTAGCCGCATGTTTCAGAAGAAGGTTGGTTCGAAAGATAAAAAGGGCCACATTGTCGATGTAGCCCTTTAAAACGCGAATTATTTTCGGTTTTGATTAATTAGTCATTTCAGTTAAAGTTCCAGCCAGGAATGCGAGTACAGAGACTGACCGAGTAACAACTTAGCTGTTTTTACGTAATCAACCGCTCTCTTGTCCATTCCGCTCGTGTCAACATCTTCACCATCGACAACACTGCCAACCAGATTCACCAGATCCGTTGATCTGTCATGAGCTATGTCAACTATGACATCATCAAATCCGTCCATAATGGCTGATGTGATTCCGCATTTGATGAGAATGCAAAGATAGACCTGGTTCAAAATGTCCCTCAGTTCATCCGGAGACCCATTCGAACAATTGGACAACCCGCACGTCGATTTGGAACCCGGCGCCAGATCAGGTAACCATTGCATAAACGTAGTGCACCCCTGAAGCTCTTTTTGTTGAGAAGAGACAGGAACAACGATGGGATCAAACCAGATTTTTTCTAGTGATATTCCCAGTTCAGTCGTTTGGGTCATCATGCTGTCGAGTAAAACGGCCCTTTCATTTTCGTCCCTGGGGATACCTTCAGGTCCCCACATGAGGCCTACCATTTCACAGTCATATTTGTTCACCAGCGGCAGTTGCAGAGCCATACGTTCTGGTGTAGCCATGATTGAATTGATCACGGCGCGACCCTTTTTGACCTTATAAACCTGGAGACCGGCTTCTACGGCTTCATTGTTGGTGGTGTCCAGAAACAGAGGTAGGTCTGTGGCTTCCTGTACAGTCTTGACAAGCCACTGCATCATTTCTGAGCCGCCCTTACGGGCAGGTCCTAGGTTTAAATCCAAGAGATCCGCTCCTTTTTCCGTGAGCTTGGCGGCCCATTCCTGAATGGGTTTGGGATCTCTCTCTCGCATGGCGTTGCCGGTATACTTCGACATAATGTTGATGTTTTCAGCCACCACCTTTATCATCGGATGATTACCTCCTGATTTATATGCTGTCTCTTGGTGAAATTATGTGTCTAGGTTTGTGAAAATAACACACTCGGTCGGAATATCAAAGATGTTCCTGTCTCTTATGAGCAAATATATACATTGACCTGTTCGGAGAAACCAGTTCCGAACAGGTCAGAAATGTTAAAATATCTCGGAATAACACTAAATAAAGTTTTGCCTCAAATAGGCGGGAATGTGCGCTCCTTCCCGGGGACCTATGGCAATTTCCCAATTAGGCAACTCCTCTTCGAGATCGCCGCTGATGATTGCCGCAGCTCCAGGTATTACGAGCTTCTTTAAACCTGTTTTATCTTCTATTCCGCATTTCTTGACAAATGGTCCTATCACGTCACCAACAAATTTGCCGGCGGCCCAGGCGGTCAGCACCGACAGTCCGTCAGTGTTGAGCACCAAGAGCCATGCGGGAACTCTGCTGGATTCCACTTCACCGGATACAATAAAATAAGTAAGCGAGAAATTGCTGGTTATCAGCACCGGTGACTTATCATCCGGATTATTTATGGGATAAATACCCTGTTCCGTTGTCATGGGCCGTTGAGGATCGGTAAATATGTTAAGTCGTTGGAGTAACAACGGAAAAAGAACTTCACCCTTGAGTTCACTCAGAATTTCGATTCCGGCATATTTTGATATGAATGTTCCAGCCACTATTGTCTCGTCAATTGGATTGTCGGACATTGCGCACGGAAACACTATGGTCGGAAACCCAAGTGGTCTATAGAGTTTCTCCAATGCCAGTCTTCTTATCATGACCTGATCTCGGAGCTGTTCCGCCAGACTTAGATTATCTACAGAAAGTACGAGATCTTTGTGGCCCTTTGCTGTCAATTTAGCCGATAAAGCGGCCAAGAGCCCAACTTTGGGAGCTTTAATCGCCAAAGGACAGTCAAATTCTTTGGCCAAATCCGACATGCTGTCAAGATTGGCTTCAGTGGCCGCATATAGCAGTGGCTTGTTCTTGCCTACTTCGGCAAGGGCCGCTTTAAAAGAGTCTAAATTTTCACTTATCAGCACCAGGGCCGCTCCCGCTTCGCTTGCTTTCTTGGCAATGGCGGCGAACCGATCGGAAGCCCCTTCGTCTTTTACGGCTATCAGTTCTGACTTAAGTGTTAATCCAACGCGTTCGTATCGAAGTTCTTTAAAGGCGGCGAGTTTTTTGTCAACACTCTCATCTGTTTCGGACGTGGAAATGAGACACCCCAATCCAGTTGGATTGTTAAATGTCTTATCATGGCGGAAAAGCACCGTTTCTCCGCCAACCTTAACGGCCGCGGCATCAACTCCTATCTGAACGGTTCTAATCGGAGGAGCCGACGCTGAAGCCAGTTTTTCCTTTGCCTCATCAGAAACGTATGGACAGAGCGAAAGTTCCGCTTTCCCAGCGGCCAGATTCATGGCAAACGCCAGGCACGTGGGAACACCGCATTCTCCACAGTTTTTCTTCGGCATCATTTTAAAGATTTGAATTCCAGAAAGCGCCATCGATAAAAACCTCCCTCTCGAGGCAAAATCCCCTGTCAGAATTGTGAGAATTCCTTCAAAGATTCAAATTTAGCAGGGGGTTGATCTACATTAACCCCCTGCAATGGGAAGGGTCAAATGAAAAACGCACAATTCGAAAAGAAATTATTAGCCGACGATAGATTCCATGTTCACAGCCGGGTGTTCTTTCTCCTGGAGGAACGGCAGAATTTCGTCTTCGGTCACGCCCACGGTTTCATCCGCGATTCGGTCAGCCAAGTTTGAAATTCCCAGTTTATCTCCTTGGGCGTTGATCTTGTCCCTGAGCATTTCTTTAAGGTTCTTGGGCAACCATACCAATCTGGCGATCCCGCCTTCGGCTGAAACAAATTTGTCGGAAACTATGTAGAGCTTGCTGTGGCCAACAAAGCCGGGCGTAACGTTTCCACCACCTGCGCTACCCGCCAGCGTAGTAAACTTCATACCGCAAGGAGTCATTCCCTTGTAATCACGATCAACACTCATTACTCCATTGCAAATAGGAAGAACCGCTGCAATGGCCTCGAAGCATCCGCATGAAGTCATCGGGCTTTCCATGATCGAGTAGGCGCTACATCCAACAACTTTGCCACGAGAGGCTTTGCTCACAAAGTCGTTGACGCCTTCCCATTGGCCCAGTCTATCGTCCAGGACCTTGCCCTTTTCGATCGGCTGGTTGGGGCCGGTGGGATTGATTTCATTGGAGGCCTTGCAATCCAACCAGTTGTACGCTCCACATAGACCGGTTCTTTCAGGCGTGACAACGCACACATGCGTAGGGGCAAAACTCTGACAAAGTGTGCAAGAGAAATAGATGCCCTCATCCTCATCTTTCATACCCTGAACTCTTGAATCTCTGACCGCGTATGCTTCTTTAGCCTGCTTTAGGAGTTCGTCGCATTTTGCCTGCTCGGTAAAAATAGTAACTTTTACCTTATCAAGAACCGCCCCGAAATCCTGATGGTATTTGGCATGTAGGATGGACCCTATATGTTTCAGGGAAAAGCCTTTTTCGACCGCACCCTTGCCAATGCGTACCCAGGCTATATCGCGCTGTCCTATATGCATAAGCCCTTGAGCATAGTTGATAAGGTGGTGAATCTGGCGTTCCAGGATCGGTTCAAAGTCAGATTGCATTTTTCTACCGGCCACTTCCACGTAAATACCTATCGGCAGGCGCGTGCCCGGTTTGATATCCTTGAGATCAGGTCCGATCAGGTCGACTTGGCCATCTTCGATTTCATTCATGTCTTTCATGACTGTCAATTCAACACCGGTAGTCTTTCCACCACCAGCTTCCATGTGAATGTCGTCGCCTCTAATCCTCTCACCTTCAAACGCCGGTCCATAAGCCACCGGAACAGGAACTTCCGTCACTGTTACCTTGAGGCCTCTGACTTCGATGGCTTTAGCAACAATATCCTTATGAGCAATGTTCGACACAACGTGTTCGTAGGTACAAACGCCAGTGGGAAGAATTTCGGGAATCGGGGTATCAGCGATCGTGGGGAAGCCATAATTTATGGCGCCTGCGGCGGCGGCGTACCATTCATTATCGACATCGCCAAGGGCGAGAACAAACGCAAAGACTCGGTCTTTGTTGTAGATCAAAACCTTCCTGAAATCTCCAGGCTGGATGCCTCCAAAGCTAAGAGCGGCTCTGGTTGCAAAACCAACAGCGAAAATGGCGGAAGAGATATCAGGGCCGAAAGGCACAAGTCTTGTTGGCCATCCTACCTGGACTCCAGCTTCTTTTAGCTGCTGGCTGAATGTCGTTCCTTTGTGATTCGCAGCCATGAACACATAGAGATTCTTCTTCTGAAGTTCCAAAGCCATATCGGCCGCAATTTCTTTTGTGGGAGCCGACCCTACTATCGCCGCAAATCCCGGAGCTGTTCCATCAACGAACTCCACGCCTCTTTTCCTGAGGATGATGTCGTCGGCCGCTCCAAGCCACAATTTGTCATCAGTGGGATCTTCCGCCGGCAGGTAGAAATCAGGATCTTCCAGATATCTTATCGCTTCGATAATTTCAAAATTGAACAGCGTGGCCATACCCGCGTCCAAAACCGGACCAAGGTATGGAAGGTGAGTCTTTTCCCTTACAAGGGGGGGCAGTAACTGTTCGGACCTGTCCAAAACCAGCCCCGCATCTCCCAGATTCTTAACAGGAAACCCTAAAATACCGTAAATTACGGGTAGGTAGTAGCCTGTATTTGGGAACGCTATTTCCTGTTTTTGACCGTATTTTTTCACCGCTTGCTCATAACTCTTACGGGCTTTTTCGTAGACTTTATGAGATCCGGCTATAACATTCGCTGCAACTATCTTGGACACTGCATATCTCCTTCTATGGAAATGTTAAGGCTTATCGAGTTTGGAAGGGGACAAATCCCCTTCCATTCGAAACCGCTGTCGGTTAACCTGCTATATCACGCCTCATGGCCATATCCATAAGGACTCTTTCGCGGGCCTTATCTATGCCCAGGGCCTTACGTTTTTCGTCAATGTGCGCTATGCACCTCTTGGCCATCTCGTATGGATCCTTATCCACCATGTCCCATTTCCCGCCATAAGTTTTTTCAATGTCCTTGAAGAGATAATTCGTGCAGACATCTTCATTGATCGTTGGGAATCCTCCGCCAAGAAGGACATAACATCCTGATGCGACGAAATACTGACCGATGGATATGGCTTTTTCACTCATCCATTCCGGAGCTACACCTACCGCTGGAACGTCTGAAATGTCATCACCAAGACCTCCATCCCTGACAACCGCTGTAGCGGCTATAAGGATACGGGAGTTGTCAACACATGACCCCATATGGAGGCAGGGAGGAATACCTACGGTCTCGCAAACTTCCGCCAATCCCTGTCCGGCGTATTTCTTCGCTGCGTCCGGGGATAGCAGGCCGGCCTTGCCCAAGGCGATAGCCGAGCATCCGGTCGTCAGGACCAACACGTCGTTCTTTATAAGTTCCTTGGCCAGCTCAACATGTAGATAGTCCATTTTTACTCTTGCGTTCCCACATCCAACTATTCCTGCCAGACCTCTGATGCGTCCATTGATGATGTTGTCGTTCAATGGACGGTACGAAGCGCGGAACATGCCGCCCAACATGTAATTGATGGTTTCATGGCTGAAACCAACAACCATGTCCTGTTGTTCAGAGGGAATATGGATTTTGTTTTTGTCGCGGTTGGGGAAGTTATCAATGGCTTCCCTAATGATAGCCTTTGCGGTTTCCAATCCATATTTTTCATCATAAGCGTAATGCTTGTACGCTCCTTGCATCTTCGCAATTGGACTGGTGGTAATGATCTGAGTATGGAAGCACTTGGCCAACTCAGCGACACCCTGCATGATGCATTGCACATCAACGACCATGGTTTCCAATGCGCCTGTAATGATAGCAAGTTCCTGCTGCAGATAATTCCCTGCAATAGGAATTCCGTGCCGCATGAGGATTTCATTGGAGGTACAGCAAATACCGCCCAAACTGATTCCACCTGTAGCGCCTTTGCTCTTTGCATAGGCTATCATTTCCGGATCCTGAACAGCCTGAACGATAATTTCCGATAATGACGGCTCATGCCCATGAACGATTATGTTTACAGTGTCTTCTTTCATGCACCCCAGGTTGACTTTACCCAAAATCGGCACCGGAGTTCCATAGAGAGCGTCGGAAAGGTCTGTGGCAATCATTGATCCGCCCCAGCCATCACCGATGGCGCATTTCGTGGCTAGTCGAATGATATGCTCCATCTCCTGGTTCACGCCCATGTGAGTCATGTGCATAACTTCGACAACGGATCGGTCGATTCCCGTCGGGATAACTCCTTCGTTGCGCCAGATTTCCTGACGTTTGAGAGGAGCGCGCTTGATGTTCATTATTTCGCCGTGCTGCTTACCATATTCGGCGAGGGCTTTCTTACCGACGTCTATGGCTATATCCTTGAATTCCCGACCCTCTGTCTCTACGTCGTAATCCATGGCCAGAGCCAGGACTTTTGGTTTATCTTTTATTGAATAGTCCGGCAATTCACCTTGCGCCGCTAAAAGGAAAGTATGAGCCACGTGGCGTCCGTGATCGCTATGTGCCGACGCGCCGGCGGCAACCATACGCGCAAAGTTTCTCGCCGCTATGGTTTCTGGGGTAGCTCCGCATAAACCAGTCCTTAGCTTACGGTCTTCGGGAGTTTCGTTTTTTCCTTTAGGAGGCAACACCCGGCAGGGTCCCATGTTGCATATTTTGCAGCAGGTTCCGCCCTTTCCTATTGGGCATGCGGTCATTGTGCGGGCACGGTGGAAGGCGGTCTTGTACCCACCTTCATCAGCCAGTTTGAGACCTTCAAGCGTAACGTCACAGGCCGTATATTCCGTCCAGTCGACAGGCCCCAATTCTTTTTTCTTCATTGGAGCCGCAAATACTACTTCAGCCTCAGCCTTCGCAGCAGGAGCGCCCTCGACTGCGGCGGCCTTCACAGCGGGAGCCGCGCCGGCGCTGGGAGCCTTACCCGACAGCACAGTGTCAAGACCCGCCATCATGGAAGTAAGGCCCTTAAGCGCCTTGAACGCGCCTACCATTTCTTTTAGACCCTGAATATCATCCTTGGTCAATTGACCCATAATTGCTTCCTCCTCTTCGTCCGTCACATCGGCAACGGGCGCCTTAGCTATTTCCAGCGCTTTACTTGTTTTTTCCGGTTTAGGTTCGATTGCTTGCGGTTTAACTTCTTCAACCTTAACTTCTACGGTAATTTCTGTTGGTTTAGGAGGTTCAACGGCTTTAAGAGCGGGTTTGGTTTCCACCTTTGGTTTGGGTGGTTCCGCAGGCTTGGGAGCCGCAGCGGCCGGTTTGGCGGGTTCCTTGGGAGCCTCGGCGGCCAATGACATGTCTACGGCCATGGACGCTAAATCTGTCTTCTCGGTGATTGAACCCAAATACTTCCTGATATGCTCGAGGGTCTTGGGACTGCGCAATATCAATAAGTCCGATCCCGCCTGTAACGCGCTTAACGCAGTCACACTCTCCAGATTCACTCCCCTTAATGACGCGTCCCCCAGTTTACCGTCCGATGGTAACTTCGCCTCTTTGGTCTTCCAGACTTCCTCGGCTATGTTATTTATTATCGGATACTGAAGCTTGTCATCATTTTGCGTCAACGCCGCCTGGCGTAAACGCTCCATGATCGAATAACAATACTCCATCCCATAACCGACGGAACCGGTTGTCGGATCTATAAGTATCTTGTCCGACGGCACTCCAAGATTCTCCAGCAATATGTTGAGCTGCTTGGCCAAATTGATGTCTATCGGCGAATTCGCCGCTACAACCTGTTTATACGCTATGGCCGCAGCCCCAATCTGCTTATAGTTGCCTTCCGTCACAGGACCCAACACCACGTTGTGCCCGGCGCAAGCCTCAGCCACAGCCTTCAGAACCTCCGTGTTCTTCTGCTCATTGGACACCCCCCAAACTATAAGGGGCGTGTCTATGGCCTCAGCTACCTTCCTAGCTGTTTCAGCGGCATGCTCAGCGGATAAATTCTTGCCATTGGGGTCAGTCCCCGCCAACCATAAGCAAACCAGGTCGGCCTTATATTCCTCTACACACTTCTTGGCCCATGCGACCGGGTCCCCAGTTACACCCCTGAATGGCTCCAACGCCTCGTCAGCCCACTCTTCAGGCTCTATATCCAAAACCTGAAGAGCCAACTTCGGAACATGCGGCCCCTCTCCTTCAAAACTATAAAAACTGTAGCCCGTCTCTCCGCCTAACACTACCTCCTTGCCAGGCTTGCCTATTCTAACCTCGCGTATCTTCCCCGAATACTTCATTTTCGGCAGTTCAGCCATCTGACACCTTCTTCAGTTTGTTTAGAATCAAAATGTTATGTAACAATCCAGATGGATTTTCAGGCGGGATTTTTTCTTTTCTCGCTGCCAAACCATTCTTTGGAATAGAAGTATCTCTCTGCAGTAGTTAGGTATTTTTTTATAGGGTCACTTTCCTGGTCCATGTTCACGTAAGTAATGTTTTTGCGCCATTGATAGCTGTCTTCTTCCGGCCCGGCTACATATTCCGGAACCAGAATTTTGACCTTCTGACCATCAAACCTTTCCTTCTCTTCGAAGTGTTCAGCTGCCATACTCCGGACTCCTCTCTGGTGATCTCGATATTTTTTACGCTACGGTCCAAAACTGCCCGATATTTAGCTTTCCCCTAGGATAGGGTTATAAAAAGGTAAGCTCGACTATTATGAAGCAGGGTTAATTTCAAAGCAATATTTTTTTTGATATTTAGCATAGATAGCACGTTTTACTGAAACTGACGCGGACGTTTCCCCCCTCAAAGACGATTGGCCGCCTGTGGGCGCCTTGACATGTACGCTAAACGATTCAACGCATTTACCATTGCTTTGGCCGAGGCCACCAGAATGTCTTCGTGAGCCCCTTTACCGACAGCCACATTTCCGTCTTCCTCCAGTCGTATCGAAGCCTCCCCCAAGGCGTCTGTTCCACCCGTGATACCGCTTATCGCAAAACGAAGCAATTTCGGCCTCCGACCCGTAAGTTTCAATATTGCGTTATAAGTCGCGTCGACCGGTCCGTTTCCCAGTTCTGCGCCGTGGCATTCTTCCCCTTCTACTGTCATTCTAACGGTTGCTGTCGGCACAACGTCTGATCCGGCCATAATCGTTACCGACAGCAATTTATAAGTCTCTGTGGTTCGAAGGACCTCCTCGGCCACAATTGCTTCAAGGTCTTCGTCGTAAATCGTTTTTTTGCGGTCCGCTAATTCCTTGAAACGCTTAAAGGTAAGATTGACCTCTTCTTCTGCCAGCGAATAGCCCAACGCCTGCATTCTTTCTCGAAAGGCATGGCGCCCCGAGTGTTTTCCTAAAACCAGGGATGATTTTGATACCCCAACTGTTTTTGGGTCCATAATTTCATAAGTGGATCGTTCTTTTATAACACCGTCCTGGTGTATTCCCGATTCGTGGGAAAATGCGTTGGCTCCAACAATAGCCTTGTTAGGCTGCACAGGCATACCTGTTATAGCCGTAACTAGTCTACTGGTATGAAAAATCTGGTCCGTTACGATTCCTGTGGTAAGCTTAAAATGGTCTTTCCTTGTCCTGAGGGCCATAACAATTTCCTCCAAGGAGGCGTTTCCAGCCCTTTCACCTATTCCGTTTATTGTGCATTCAACTTGCCGCGCCCCCGCCTCAACAGCCGCCAGTGAATTAGCTACAGCCAATCCAAGATCATCGTGGCAATGTGTTGATATGATGATGTTCTCAGTTTCACTAATTGAGACTTTGATGAATTTTATCAGATCATATATTTCAGACGGATATGAATATCCTACAGTGTCTGGAATATTTATCGTTCCCGCCCCCTCTCGAATAGCGGTTTCCACTACCTTACAAAGAAAATCTCTGTCACTTCTTGTTGCGTCTTCGCAGGAAAACTCTACCCAATCGCTTAGTGATCGGGCTAATCTTACTGCTTTGCCGGCGCGATCTATTACTTCTTCCCGACTCATTCTCAATTTGTGTTTGAGATGAATATCACTGGTCGCTATAAACGTGTGTATCCCCGGTTTGGCAGCCTTTTCCACGGCTGACCAGGATGTTTCTATGTCCTCAGCGAGTGAACGGGCTAGGCCTACAACTCTAGACTGTTTGATTTCGGATGCGATTCGGCTTACAGCTTCCTTGTCACCTCCAGAGCTTGCAGGAAATCCCGCTTCAATTATATCGACCCCAAGTCTTTCAAGCTGTCTCGCCAATTGCAATTTCTCGTGCTGATTCATGGTCGCCCCTGGGGACTGTTCGCCATCTCTCAGGGTAGTGTCAAAGATCAAAACCTGATCAGTCATTTATCCTCCGATAGTTTTTTATCAATTTGTTTAAGCGGTTTCATCTTCCAGAAATTTAATTTGTCGTCTTCTGAGAATGAAAACCCGCCACGAGGCGCTATTCGCTAGCATCTCGGCAAAATTCTGATATTAGTTTACTGTTTAAACAAAAAAATGCAATTCAAGGTAGGCTTTTGGGGAAGATATCGACCATTTTATTTGTCATCAAGATTTTGGTTATTTGTCCTGTTTACAATGATGAGAGAAAGGTAGGAGGTCGTAGCGCTTTTTAAGCTTTTAACATTGCGAACTATTTCCTCTCCTGGTAACCCAAGCCTTGAAAAAAATGTGGATTGATCCAGCAAATCGAGATTTGCCAGTGTTTCATAGATCTTATCAAAATATTTGTAAGTTTTTAGAATGACTATGTTGTCAACTCGCTTCAAAGTTTGTAGCAGCTTGTCACTGCCTTTGGCGCCGGAGACAACAACCAGTGATTGATCGCCCTGTACGAGAGGGATATTCGCCACAGACGCCGCCGCCTGATACGAAGTGATACCTGGAATGATTTCAACATCTGTCTGAGACTCAATGTTTCGAACTGTCTTTAACAGATATGAGAATGTTGAATATGTCATCGGATCACCCAGCGTCACAAAGGCCACATCTCCCCTTTCTGAAAGAGCTTTGAGAACTGTTTTGGCATTGCGCTCCCAAGCCTTTTGTAGAACTACCTTGTCGTTGTTCATTGGGAATGGCAGCGTCTCGATGTTTGCGTTCGGCGCATGCTTACATATTATGTTTCTGGCCAAACTATAATCATTTTTTGTGGAAGAAGCGGCAAAAATCACCGACACGCTTTTCAATATTCTTACGGCTTTTATTGTGATCAGATCAGGATCTCCTGGCCCCACGCCAATGCCGTATAGCTTTCCTTTTCTTGACATACTTTTTTGTTCCTGCTGTTTCATTTCTACGCTTGGCTCGAACGAACAATCTGGTCCTCGAGGTTCCTTAATTCACAGACTCCCATTGTTCGGGGTGCAACTTTCTGGAAAGATCTTCCACTGCCGTTACGGATCGAGGCCCGGGTCTTGAAAACACCTGCTCTTCAACCACAAAAAAACGCTGATTTTTTATGGCTTCCAATTGGTTAAAGTAAGGCCTTTGTTCAATAGGCCCCGGATCCCGATTCATGGGTCCTCGTTGAACTATATAAAAATCCGGATTCAACCGAAGAATTTCTTCAATGTTCAATCGAAGAAATTTTTTCTTGCTTACCAAGCTATTCCGGCCCCCGGCCAGTTTGATCACTTCATCGACTATCGAGTCTTGACCGGCAAGCAATAGATCCGGATATCGAACTTCAAACAGCACTGAAGGCCTTTTCTCTGCTCCGGAAATCTTGTTTCTAACCGACTCAAGCTTTTGTTTTAGTTTGTATATCAATCGTGTTCCGCTTTCCTCTGACCCTGTCAAAATAGCAAGACGCTCTATCACGGAAAAGAGCTCGGAAAAGCTGTTAGGATTGAAAACCGCTACGGTAAGACCCTGATCCATAAGTTGCCTGACCGGAACCATGGCCTCTTTTCTACCCGCATTCTGGATTATCAGGTCAGGTTTTAATCCCATTATCAACTCAATGTTCGGCCGCATGTGGGTCCCTATACTGGGTTTAGCCAAAATTGATTCCGGTGTTTTGTCAGCGCTGGTGCGTGCTATTAAGCTTCGTTCCAGACCCATGTCCACCAGGATCTCATTATAGGCTCCATACAGGGCTATGAGTCTTTCGCCAGGCTTTTTCAGTGTGACTTTACGATCAAGATCGTCTGTCACTCTAATTGACTCTGCCAAACTTGTTACGGCAAAAAGAGTCCCCTGAATCCAGAACATTGCAAAAAGGAACAAAATGGGCCTGAGGAGTTCCAGTAACTGGGTGTTCAGAAACCCGTATGTCGGTCTCATAAATTTCACTGAGGACACTGTCCTTGAAAACATCTTGAGTTTGGCCATCAATAACCACTTTGCCATCTTTCAGAAAAACTAGACGCTTGCAGTACAATGCGGCAAGATTTAAATCGTGCAATACGCATATCACCGTAGCCCCTTCATGATTTTTTTTTGTCAGTAAATCAAAAACCTGTATTTTTTTTGCAGCGTCCAGGTTGGAAGTAGCTTCATCGAGAATTAGTATTTCCGTTGTTTGAGCTATAGCGCGAGCTATAGTCACAAGTTGAGATTCTCCGCCGGATACTCTTTTGATCGACTTTTGGGCCAGCTTGAGAATTCCTGTCTGGCGCATGGCGTCTTTGGCCAAATCACGGTCTTCTTTTGAATAACCGGCCCATGAATCCAAATATGGATAACGCCCCATTAGAACGATTGAAAGGTTTGTGAAGTCAAATGAAATTTCAGATTTTTGAGGCACGCACGCTACTCTTTTTGCCATTTCTTTCGTTGGATAAGTTCGAACTGGTTTTCCATCCAGCAGAATCTGACCCGATCTAATTGGGACAACGCCTGTCAAAGCCATTATCAGAGTGGTTTTTCCGCTTCCGTTAGGACCTAGAATGCCTATCATCTCGTTATGAATTATTTTGAGCGAGATCCCTTTCAGAACTTCCTGGTCTTGATAACCAGCGACGATGTTCTCAATTTCAATCAAAGCCGGTTCCTGTCTTTGCGCCCTTCAGCAACACGCAAAAGAATGGTCCTCCAATGAGCGCTGTGATTACCCCTACAGGCAGCTCCTCGCCCTCCGGCAGAATAATTCTGGCCGCAACATCCGACCAGATCATGGCGATCATTCCCAACAAGCCGGCTAAAACAAAGAGCCTCAAATGATTCGGGCCCACAGACATTCTTACCAGGTGCGGCGCTACCAGGCCGACAAAACCGATAACGCCGGAAACCGAGACAGCGGCGGCCGTCAGTAAACTGGCGCCTATTAATACCATCGCACGGGCTTTATTCGTATCTACTCCAAGCTGGCGAGCCGGAAAATCACCCAATGACATCAGATCTATTTCCCGACTGTAAATCACTACCAGTATCAATCCCGCCACCAGGTAAGGAAAAGCAAAAATGGCGTGTGACCAACCGCGCCCCTGGAAGCTTCCCATAACCCAGAAGACTATACTTGCCACGGATTCTTCATCCAGAGATTTTAACAGAGAAACCAAAGCGCCAAGGAATGTCGCTACCACTATTCCCGCGAGAACCATTGTATCCCTTCGCAAGATCCCGTCTACCCTGGCAAGACTTATTACAGCCGCGAGGGCTGACAGCGCTCCCATAAGCGCGGCTAAAGGCGCCAGCCCCAATCCCCAAGCGGTCTTTGATCCAAGACCTAGAAATATTATCAGGGCCGCCCCAAAAGCCCCTCCTGCGGAAACACCTATTGTGAAAGGGTCCGCCAGAGGATTCCTTAGAATCCCCTGGAAGGCTGCGCCCGAAACCGCTAGGGCCAGCCCGACCATGGCGGACAAACATACCCGACTTAACCGGACATCAAATATGATAGCTTTTTGCATTAGATCCAATGTCTCGTCATGAATCAACCCAACTCCGGAAGCCAGACACTTTATCACTACAGAGAAAGGGATTTCTATTCGACCTATTGAACACGCTAGGATCACCGAGGTCACAGCAGTTAAGATCAGAATTATCATTGACGCTGTAAAGCGCCATCTTTCGTTCTGATAGTGATGTTCCAATTCATTACTATCGACTGTTTCCATTGCAGTAATTTTCTGTTCCAAAATAAAAACCCCGGACATGCGATTGTCCGGGGTTCCCTGTTTTACCTCGGTTGATCTCAGCGGCGCTTTCCACGGCTATCGCTAAGTAAAAGCCCTGTTAGGCAGGTTTTCTGGCTTCCGGGTCTTTCTAATTGCCGCGCCTTCCCAGGACCTGATTGTTCCCAGTGGCTTTATGGCGACTTTCGTAACCGGTTACAGCGGCGGGTCCGTTCCTGAATCGCACAGGATTCCCTATTAATCCATGTTGATGGAGCCTAGCAGGTTAATATTCTGAATTTATTACTAGAACAACAAAGAATCAGGGTCAAGAAAAATGTCCATCCCAACAACACCTGGTTAGCTGGTAAGGCTCGGTGATTGAGATCTCGTCACTTGTTTTTTTCTTCCGTGGCGCTTGACGGAAAATTGCTGACCGAACCGCTTACCGGAGAAGACCTTGCTGTTTTTCTCACCCGAAAATAGAGAACGCAGGTCATGATAGGTCCAGATATCACGTAAGCGGCGCAAAGAACAAAAGGAACCACAAAAGGCGCCAACGCTATTAGAGACATTAAAAACACAAATCCGACAGTGGAGCTAAAAGGTTTTTCCCGAACTATTGTCAGGTCCTTGAATGCGTGGAACTTTACTGAGCTAACCATTAAAAATGATAGCAAGGTGGCAAGAATCAACAGGAAAATTGAATAATTCTCCGGTTTGATGTCAAGATGCTCAAAAAAAATCACCGCTGTGGCCAGCATCACAGCCGCTGCGGGAATTGGAAGGCCATTGAAACGTTTGGGATCGATCACGTTGGTTTGAACATTGAACCGAGCCAATCTTAAGGCCCCGCAAGCGACATAAACAAAACTCACAACCCAACCTAGACGTCCATAGGGCTCAAGGACCCAGGTGTAAAAAAGGACCGCCGGCGCAACTCCGAATGAAATCACATCAGCAAGAGAATCCAGCTCCACTCCAAATCTGGTGCTGGTCTTAGTAAGTCTGGCCACCTTGCCGTCGATGCCATCGAAAAAACCTGCTACCAGAATAAGGGCCCCAGACCAAAGAAACTGGCCTTTAATTGCCAGAATCAAAGCGTAAAAACTGAACAAAATACTTGTCAATGTCAGTAGAGAAGGAAGGATAAAAATCCCTTTCTTCATTTTATTTATTCTGTTCCGTTTTCTTTGCCACGCGTTCAGGGCGTCTTCTGGATTTTCGTAAATTCTTCTCGGCCTAAGAATCGATCTCTTCTGACGAAACTCGGAAGCCATCGGTTAAGTTCCTCTGGTTACTAATAATGTGGAAATTAATTCAGTAATCGAGTCTTATTTTACAACTCATTAGATAAATAGACAAACATTAACAGGACAGATTTTCTAAAGGAGATCCCTACAGGTTATTTTTTGCTAATACGGTGACACCGGCGGTGACTTTTGATCCAACTTCGGTGCAGATGGTAAAATTCTTGGGAAGGTAGATATCAACTCTGGATCCAAATTTTATGAGTCCAAAACGTTCGCCTTTTTTTGCGGGATCGTTTTCCCTAACCCACCAGATTATACGTCTTGCTACTTTGCCGGCTATTTGAACAATTTCCATTTCACCAGCGCACGTGTCCAAAACTATTGAATTACTTTCATTAAGCTTTGAGGAAGCGGGGTTTCTGGCGTCTAGAAATTCTCCACGTCGGTGAGAGATTGTTTTTATCCTGCCGGAAAACGGCCATCGGTTAACATGAACATTAAAAACAGACATAAAAACACTTATTCTTGTCAGATCTGAATCGACAAGAACCGGGGCCCTGGATGTTTCGGATATCTCCATTACAACCCCGTCAGCCGCAGAAACCAATACATTCTTATCATGGGGGGCCTGTCGTTCAGGATTGCGAAAGAATAGGGCAATAGCTATAGTGGAGATCAGGAAAAAAGATGACAGCCAAAAATAGTCAAACCACCACGTCAAAACAAAAAGCGCCGTGGTTCCCAAAACCATGCTCAGTCCTTCCCGAGCTATTAATTCAGTATGACCCGTGCTTGAATTCAATCTCCGGTATCTCCAGTCCTGGAAACCTTTCGGCCCCGAGGAATTGCCACGGTCCCTGTCCTAACAACCTCCAATATTCCTAAAGATGACAGGAGTTCAAGCATCGCTTCAATTTTTCCCTGTGATCCCGTGACTTCAATTGTCAGGTTGTCTGTGGCTACGTCT
Organism: uncultured Desulfomonile sp.; assembly: GCA_903952205.1. GTDB lineage: Bacteria > Desulfobacterota > Desulfomonilia > Desulfomonilales > Desulfomonilaceae > CAJBEZ01. Next base: position 130,327 of record CAJBEZ010000064.1, read on the forward strand.
ACGATTCTGGCTCTAAATATTTCTACTATTCTTAGAGCTTCCCCTCTTTTTACAGATGTAGCTTTGACTTTCACCAAAACTAGCTCCCTGTCGACATAGTCACCCCTCGTCAAATCCTGAACTTTGGATATGTTTATAAGTTTTCTTAGCTGTTTTATGATTTGTTCAAAAACAGCTTCATTTCCATGGGTGACTATTGTCATCTGGGATAAATCGGGATTCATCGTAGGCGCTACACTAAGAGAATCAATGTTGAAGCTTCTACCAGAGAACATCCCCGCAACACGAGCTAGGACCCCTGGCTTATTTTCTACTATTGCGGAAATTACTTTTCTGTTTTCCATTTAGACCAAGATCATTTCTTTGATTGGCGCTCCGGCAGGAACCATGGGATAAACTCCTTCATCGCGGTCAACGATGAAATCGATTATTACCGGACCGCTCGTTTCGAGAGCCTTTTCAATAACTTTTTCAACTTCGGATGATTTGGTGGCTCTTAACCCAACAGCGCCATAGGCCTCGGCGAGTTTCACAAAATCCGGGGCTACCGTGATATCAGTATGAGAATATACCTTATCATAAAAACGCTCTTGCCATTGCCGAACCATCCCAAGGTAACCATTGTTCAAGATAGCGATTTTGACAGGAAGCTTGTACTGGACTACTGTTGCAAGTTCTTGAATATTCATTTGAATCGAACCATCGCCGGCGATATCTATTACAGTTTTGCCCGGAAAAGCCACCTGGGCCCCAATCGCCGCAGGAAAACCATAACCCATGGTTCCAAGGCCTCCAGAAGTCAGGAAAGTCCGTGGATGGTCAAAAAGGTAATATTGGGCCGCCCACATTTGGTTTTGACCAACTTCCGTGGTTATAATGGCTTGTCCTTTGGTCATTTCATAGAGCTTTTCAATTACGAATTGCGGTTTGATAATCTCGCTTGTTCGATCAAATCTCAGTCTTTGCTGGTTTCTCCACGCAGTTAATTGCGAGTGCCATTCCTTTAGCCTGTCGTCAGCCTCTGCCGATCTTCCCTCTATTTTAAGTTCATCTATTAGTTTCGATAGCCCATCCTTCGCATCGCACACAATTGGAACTTCAACCACTATATTCTTCTGTATCGATGTAGGATCTATGTCTATGTGAATTATTTTAGCGTCCTTGGCGAATTCTTCCACCCTACCAGTTACCCTGTCATCAAAACGCGCTCCGATTGCAAGCAACAAGTCCGTCCTATCAATGGCCATATTTGCCCTGAAAGTTCCATGCATTCCCAGCATTCCCAGAAACAGCGGATGTGTCGCCGGGAAACAGCCAAGGCCCATCAGAGTGCTCGTAACAGGGAAATTTAGCGTCGAAGCGAACTTGAATAGTTCCTCATGGGCGCCGGAGGTTATTACACCACCACCGGCGTAAATAACCGGTCGTTCGGCGAGCCGAATCAATTCGGCCGCTCTTTTGACTGAAGGCGGATGCGCTTTAACGTTTGGCCTGTATGTTGGTATTTCGATAGTTTTAGGATAGTCGAACTTGACCTTATTCTGAACCACATCCTTGGGTAAGTCTATCAGGACCGGTCCCGGTCGCCCGGTTGTGGCTATTAAGAAACCTTCTTTTATGGTTTTGGCCAGTTCCTCTGTTCGTGAAACCAAATAATTATGTTTCGTGCAGGGTCGTGTTATACCAACGATATCAGCTTCCTGGAACGCGTCATTTCCGATCAGTTGCGTGGGGACCTGGCCAGTAAAAACTAGTACAGGAATTGAGTCCATGTACGCTGTCGCAAGCCCGGTAACAGTATTTGTCCCTCCCGGACCAGATGTTACCAGGCAAACGCCTGGTTTACCCGTAGCTCTCGCGTAGCCGTCGGCAGCGTGGACCGCCGCCTGTTCGTGTCTTACAAGAATGAATTTGAAATCTTGAGAAAAATCCCGGGCAAGTGTGTCAAATATGTCGATAACCGCGCCCCCGGGATAGCCAAAAATTGTGTCAACGCCCTCCTCTTTCAGAGAACGTAGTAATATACTAGCTCCACTAATTTTCAATTTTGTACCATCTCGTCGAGCAAAAGGATCTTAAAGATTTTGTCGGAATTACAAGTTTATCTGTATTTGGTCAAAATCTTTTCTATCTGATCCCTGCCGCGAAGTTTCTTTTTTTGTAATGTCTTGCGTTCCAAGTCTTCGGAATGTGAAAGGTAGAGCCTCTTATTGAACACTTCGAGCTGTTCTTCGTACTCCAGATGCTCCTGCCAGAGCTTAGCCAGCTCAGCGTCTTTATCTTTCCAAGTATTGATTAGATCCTGGTCTCTTCTTTCCATAACTGAACCTTCAAACGGAATGTTTATGACATATCCTGTTTCGTATACGCACCGAAAGACTTTTTGTCAACCAATTGCGAGGATTCATTGGTCCTAATTTTGGCGGTCCAATGAATTTGACCCTTTGGAAACTGAAAATTCTCATCTTGGAAAGTACTTGCGAAAATCCTCAATACGGCGTTATTGTAACTTTCGAATCTATCTATAGCGCCGATTAATTGTGAATTGCGGTCGATCCCCCCCGTAGTTCGGGGATGGCCCGCTACTGACTTTATTTTTTTAAGGAAGGTGTCAGATGGCTGAACTGCCGAAAATGAAGTATTCGGGGAAGATACGCGAGGTTAGAATAGGCAAGCCTGGCAAGGAGGTAGTGTTAGGCGGAGAGACGGGCTACAGTTTTTATAGTTTTGAGGGAGAGGGGCCGCATGTTCCGAAGTTGGCTCTTCAGGTTTTGGATATAGAGCCTGAGGAGTGGGCTGACGAGGCGTTGGAGCCATTCAGGGGTGTGACTGGAGACCCGGTCGCATGGGCGAAGAAATGTGTAGAGGAATACAAGGCTGACCTGGTTTGTTTATGGTTGGCGGGGACTGATCCCAATGGCAAGAATTTATCTGCGGAGCATGCCGCTGAAATAGCCCGGAAGGTAGCCGAGGCCATAGACACGCCCCTTATAGTTTGGGGGGTGTCCAATGAGCAGAAGAACACGGAGGTTCTTAAGGCTGTTGCTGAGGCGTGCGCGGGGCACAACGTGGTGTTGGGTCCTGTGACGGAAGGCAACTATAAGCAGATTGGGGCTGCGGCCATAGCGTATAAACAGGTTGTAGCGGCCAATTCGCCGATAGACATCAATTTGGCCAAGCAGCTCAACATATTGCTGGAGAATCTTGGAGTGCCGTCGGACAAGATACTGATAGACCCGACAACCGGTTCCGTCGGTTATGGGATGGAGTATTGTTATTCGATCATGGAGCGTTTACGCCAGGCGGCGTTGACGCAAAATGACGACAAGCTTCAGTATCCGATAATAAATAACATAGCCGAGGAAGTCTGGAAGACCAAAGAGGCGAAGTTACCATCGGACGGTAAACTGGGGGACGCGTCATTAAGGGGAGTAAATCTGGAGAGTGTGACGGCGTTAAGCGCGTTACAGGCGGGATCGGACTTATTGATATTGCGCAGTCCCAAAACTCTTGAACATATCAGGAAGTATTTGGGTTCAATCACGGAGAAGACGGATTTAGCGTCCATGGCAGTAGACATGTCATTGGCTGCGGAGCCTCCCAAAGAACCGGCCAAACCGACCGCTGCGGCTCCCAAGCCCGTGGAACCACCCAAACCAAAGCTGGAAACCAAACCCGCTCTTAAAGCCGTTGAACCTCCTAAACCTCCTGAAATAACCGCAGAAGCGGTTGCAGCGGTCGCAAAGCCGCCGGTTCCCGCTGCCGCGCTTACAGTTCTCGTTTCTCCTCCTGTGGCTCAAGAGGAAAACGCCGAGTACGAGGTGGATGTTCCGGGAGAATTGTCAGACGAGGATATTGCGGCTCTCAGACAGATGGTTGGAGCGTTTAGAGCCATTCGGGCGTTTGTGTCGGATTTGGGAGATAGGCTGTTGAATCGTTAGTCTGGAAGAGATTTCGGTATGAAATTGAAAGGCCGATGTTTCACGTGAAACATCGGCCTTTATTATTATAGCCTACCGCTCATTTTCCTTCAGCGCCTACCGCTTTCCCCTCTGGAGTCTGCACTGGAATCTTTTGTTCCATAGCTCCCCGTTGTTCGACAGGAACCCCCGACCCTTTCTCCTCTGTCGCTTCAAGGCCTGTTCCACCGGCGCCCGGCATAACAGGAGCGCCAATAGGAGCACTATGTTCCGTCATTATTGAATGATCTTTAACTGCCGCAACTCGCCCTGAAAAATAAGTCAACACGATTGATGTGACCATGAACACAACCGCCGCGCCAATCGTAATCTTACTCAGAAATGTAGCGGCGCCGGTACTGCCAAAAACAGTTTGGCTGGACCCGCCGCCGAATACAGCGCCAATATCCGCTCCTTTTCCAGTCTGGAGCAATATGATCAGAATTAAAGCGATACAGACAATTACATGCACTATAAGAATAATAGCGGTGAGCATATCATTATTTCCCTTCTAAATCCCCGTTCCTTGTTCAATTATACCTATAAAATCCTCAGCTTTCAATGACGCTCCACCAATTAGTCCTCCATCGATGTCTGCGCATTCCATCAAATCCTTCGCATTGTCGGGTTTTACGCTACCCCCATAAAGTATTCTTGTTTTATTGGCGAAATCCTCTCCTCGGAAGACCGCTAGTTCTTTCCTCAGAAAAGCGTGCGCCTCCTGGGCCTGTTCAGGAGAAGCTGTTTTACCGGTTCCGATGGCCCATACCGGTTCGTAAGCTACTATGAAATTCAGAGCATTAGGTATGACCAGTGAGCCCAACCCCATTGTAAGCTGTCTTTTCATGACTTCAAAAGTCCTGTCCGCTTCCCTCTCCGCAAGAGTCTCACCAAGACAGAAAATCGGTATCAGATTATTTCTTATTGCCGCGTCAATTTTCTTGTTGACTGACTCATCGGTTTCTCCGAAGTATTGCCTTCTTTCAGAATGACCTATTATCACATGGGAACAGCCGATTTCTTTTATCATCGGCCCGGAAATTTGCCCGGTGAACGCTCCCTTGTCTTCCCAGAAAAGGTCTTGAGCGGCAACCTGAATATAATTTCCTCCAACCGCTTCTATAGCGCAGGCTATTGATGTAAATGGAGGAGCGATGATAACTTCGCAGTTTTCCCCAAGGTTCTTTCCTTTTGTAATAATCTGTTTAATTAGATTATGAGTTTCAACGGTGGTGTTATGCATTTTCCAATTGCCCGCTACAATTGGCTTTCTTTTATTCATCACAAATTCCTTTCCGTCATGGCTTATATTTATCGACTAAACATTCCTAGGATTCAAGAGCGGCAACACCAGGCAAGATTTTCCCCTCCATAAATTCCATAAACGCTCCACCGCCTGTTGAAATATATGATACCTTGTCGGAGACTCCAGCCTGTTTGGCAGCGCGGACAGAATCTCCGCCACCAATTACCGAAAATGCCTTTGAATTTGCGATAGCCAAGGCAATTTCCATAGTTCCTTTCTTAAAAGCCTCTTTCTCGAACACTCCCATCGGCCCGTTCCATACTATTGTCCCGGCCTTCTCGATTTCTAGGCTAAACTTCTTTACAGTTACCGGACCTATATCCAAAGCCATTTCGTTTGCATGGATTTCATCAATTGACGCAACTCTGGCCTCCTGACCAGCGTCTATCCCTGAAGCTACCACTACATCTTCTGGAAGAAAGAATCCACATTTTCTCTCTCTCGCTAGATTCATTATTTCCTGAGCTGTGTCAATCATGTCACTTTCGACCAAGGAAAGCCCAATTTCTTTCCCCATTGCTTTCAAGAATGTATTAGCCATTCCTCCGCCGATCAAAACAGCATCCATTTTTTCAAGAATATTCTGTAATACGCTAATTTTGTCGGAGACCTTAGCGCCGCCTATTATACCCACTAGAGGTTTTTTCGGATCCAGGAGCGCTTTTTGAAGGTTTTCGAGTTCCTCCTTCATTAAAAAACCAGCGCCTTTTTGAGAAACTAATTCTGCAATTCCGACAGTCGAACAATGAGAGCGATGAGCGGTACCAAAAGCGTCATTTACATAAACATCCGCTAGTCTGCCTAATTGGGCCGAAAAACCTGGTTCATTTTTTGTTTCTTCAGGATGAAAACGCACGTTTTCGAGTAAAACTACTTCCCCTGATTTTAGGGCGTCTACTGCAGCCTCAACATCCGGACCAACACAATCATTCAAGAATTTTACTTCCCGACCCAACAACTCTGAAAGTTTTTTAGCCACTGGCATCAGACTAAGCTCGGGCTTTTTTTCTCCTTTCGGTCTTCCAAGATGTGAACAAAGGACCAGTCTCGCTCCTTTGTCGATTGCGTATTGAATCGTGGGAAGAGCACGCTGTATACGCGTATCGTCTTTGATCACACCTTCCGCGTCCAAAGGCACGTTAAAATCAAACCGAAACAAAACTCTTTTATTATAAAGATCTAGCTGCGTGATACTTTTCACAGCCATTTTGTAAACTCCTTCCAGGAACATCCCCAAGAAACCAAACCGGCCCTCACTCAGAAACGTCAGGACCGGTTTGAGCATTCTTCAGAGTTATCTATTTAAGCTTCCCACCTATGAAGGCGGCCAAATCTACCATTCTGGTGGAATAACCCGATTCATTATCATACCAGGAAAGAACTTTCACCATATTGTCTCCAACCACCATGGTTGACAAAGAATCAAAAAGCGAAGAATAAGGACTGTTTATGAAGTCTGAGCTTACGAGCGGTTCGTCTATGTAGGCCAGGATTCCTTTCAATGACCCCTCGGAAGCTTTTTTCATAGCAGAGTTGACACTGGCGACAGAAGCCGTTTTTTTCAGCGTAGCCGTCAAATCGACCAGAGACACATTTGGAGTAGGCACTCTAATTGAAAGGCCATCCAATTTTCCTGCAAGCTCGGGAATCACCAATCCGATTGCCACCGCTGCGCCGGTTGTGCTGGGAATCATGTTGATAGCCGCCGCCCTGGCTCGACGAAAGTCGCTATGCACTGTGTCCAGAAGGCTTTGATCCATAGTATAAGAATGGATCGTATTCATCATGCCTTTTTCAATTCCGAATTCATCGTTCAATACTTTGACCAATGGAGCCAGGCAGTTTGTCGTGCAGGAGGCATTGGAAATGATATCGTGCTTGGCTGTGTCGTAATCCCCATCATTGACTCCCATAACAAAAGTTCCATCGATATTCTTTCCAGGCGCCGAGACTATTACCTTTTTGGCCCCGGCCTTAATATGTTTGATGGCTTTATCTTTGTCCCTAAAAATTCCCGTACATTCCATGACCACATCGATTTTCAGATCGGCCCAAGGGAGGTTAAGTAAATCGTCTGTTATTTTGAGAGCTTTAACCTCCTTGTTATCAATTTTCATAGAGTTTTCCGTGAATGAAACCTCGCCATGATACGGACCATGAACCGAGTCATGTTTGAACAGAAAGGCCATCAGCTTTGGCTCCATTCTGTCATTCACGGCTATGACCTCGATATTGGGGTTCGCTAAAGCGCTCCGCATAACTGTTCTACCAATACGTCCAAAACCGTTTATCGCTATTCTTACTGACATGTAAAACCTCTCCTTTGGTGTTAAAAAACCTTTTAATATTAATTTATTTTATGATCTCGGTCAACGTTGAATAATTTATTTCCTTGTGTTTTCAAGCAAATTTAGCTATATGTTCATCTAAACTGGATGTCAGCGGTTTCAAGCCTGACTCACTGAATTAGTCAAAAACCACTTGTTCCATAGTGGTTATTTTAAGCCCTGAAAGTTTTTCCGACGCGAGCGTAAGCGATATGAATAAGTTGTTGCGCGTTTGTTTTGCGACCTTATTTTTTGTTGCGCTTACTACCATAATTCTTTACAAGTTTGTTGACGCTCAAAATGAGGCTTCTTCAGCCAGCCCTTGGAAAATAACCAGCGTTAAAATATGTAAGTCCTCTTCAGGCTCTTTACGTCCTTCCATCGACGCCTTAGGCACATACCCCGTTTATACTTTTTTTATTCCCAGACCGATATGGACGGTTAATGGCACTGTTGTAGAGGCTGTTCCTGTTTATCAACATGGACGCCTAGTCGCTTTTGAATTGCTGAACTCGAGTCCCTTGCTTAATTCAGGGGCGAAAAATACAGTCAAGTTTGCACTCCCCGACATGAATGGAGTCAGAGTTTTTTTCTTTGATTCCAGTAAGTTTACTCCTGGAGAATGCTACGAATTCTTTTAGGATCAAATTTCCTTTTAGCCTCTTCCACAATTTTTATGGCGGACATTTTGCGCATATTGACTTGAACAGAGTAGTACTCAAATAACGGTCTCCACGATCCGGTAAAATACAAACTATTGTTCCGGAATTCATACTCTTGGATACCTGAACGGCTCCATACACTGCCGCTCCAGCGCTCATCCCTACAAAAACACCTTGTGTTAAAGCCAGCCACCGAGTTGTGTTGTATGCCTGTTCGTCGTTTACTTTAATGATCTCATCAATTCTTGAAGGTTCGTAGATTTTGGGAACAATGGCTTCAGACATATTCTTGAGACCTTGAATAGTGTGTCCTTGAACTGGTTCGACTCCCACGACCTTTATAGACGGATTAAATTCTTTCAGGCGTCTTGAAACACCCATCAAAGTGCCTGTAGTGCCCATCCCTGCAACAAATACATTTATTTCATTGTTTGTCTGCTCCAGAATTTCTACGCCTGTAGTCATGTAATGAGCTTCCCAATTGCAATCATTTTCGAACTGATTCGGCATAAAGTACTTTTCAGGATCAGATTCATAAATTTCCCAAGCTCGTCTAATAGCTCCATCGGTGCTCGCGCATGATTCTGTGACCTCAAGTTCGGCGCCAAAAGCCTTTAATGTGTTTCTTCTCTCCAAACTGACGCAACCGGGCAGGGTCAGTAAACATCTATATCCTTTACACGCCGCAACCATGGACAATCCTATGCCGGTATTGCCGGAAGTCGGCTCAAGGATGATCCTGTCCCGTGTGATAAGTCCTTGTTGTTCCGCCTTCTCAATCATGTAGACGGCAATTCGATCCTTGATGGACCCTCCAGGATTATTGCCTTCCAACTTTCCTAAAATTTTTACTTTAGCGGATCCATTGGGATTAGGAATTTTCACCAAAGGTGTATTGCCGATTAATTCCAGTATACTCATGTCAAGCTCTTCCCAAAAATTTGAGTGTACTCCGATTTTACCTGAAAACGCTTTTTACTCTGCATTGATAAACCTATTCCGGCGATTCGATGTTTTTATACGTTACTTTATTTTTTCCTTACTACCATTTCAATATTACCGAAGTGAATTAATTTCAAGGTTTGAATCCTGTCGTTTTCAACATAGCCGTTATTTCTTGAAATAATAACCGTTTTTTTATATAATATAGACATAACTTTTATCAAATTGGGGCTTCAATTATGAAAGGCTTTTTCAGCCTTAAACGGTTTTTTTTGTGCGCATCTTTCATTACATTTCTAGGCCTTTACCAAATTTGCCTGTGTAATTCGGCTCACGCTTCTTTTGATATTCAACAAGACTCTTTTACAATCTCCAACGCTCCGGGATACTGTTTTGCAATGGCAGCTTTCGCCCGTTGGTATTATCTCAACAAACCTGATGGAATGCCATTGAGGAAGATGCTTGATGAAAAGAAGCAAACCAAGATAGCCAACAAGCTGCAAGAATTTTATAGTAAACATCTGGTCAAGATTCAGGCGGATTTTTGCAATCGCTACAATGGGAATAATTCTGAACCATTTCGAAGACTTGTGAGTGGACTGACCGCCGGCGAACCTAGAATAGTCTTGCTGATGAACAAAGGTGATCGAGGAGCGGTTTTGCATGCGGTTCTTGCCTTTTCATGGCTACCTGAAAAAAATCTCCTAAAGGTTTATGATCCCAACTATACGAGTGAAGAGCGCCACATAGACCTAGGAAGCAGTGGCTATACATCACTGGACATAACTTACCATGCTATCTGTTTTCCAGAGGTGTTGGAATACAATGAAGGATTGGTAAGAAAAATAGAATATCTGTATTCAGCTTTTGCGTCAACTAAACCAGTTGGAGTAGGTCCGGTGGCTCAACCTGAGTTTCTTAAAGCCTCAGCTCCGGCAAGAAGTCTTCGAGCTGTGCCCCCGACTCGATGACAATTCTCTAGAATCCAAAGGACACTCCTCCGGCGACACCAGTTAAATTGTAGAACCATTCGTTGTTTAGAGTTTGGTTATTCTCAACACTACTTACCATGCGATGTGTAAAGCCAAAATCAAATCTCACGTCTGGATAAATTTCAAAATTAGTGGACAAACGAAAACTGGATATGAGTCCCATAGTGATAAGATGCATTCCTTCCCATTCTAACCGAAAATCCAGCCCATACGGCGCTGGATAACGCGCCTGGATTCCTACGGTAGGGTATATAGCGTCCAGTCTTCTTGTATTTGAGGTGTTGAGCCCCTTTTCAGTTTCACCATTTAACGACACTCCGCATCTCACATAATGAAGTCCAAAGGATGGACAAATAGCCCATGATTCTATATCTAGAAATTTGAATGCGTATGTCATTCTTAACCAGTTCATGTCTATCCGGGTATCCACCAAAGAATCTTCAGGATACAGACGATTATGAAACATCAGTTCCCTCTGTATTCTTTTTAATCCTGTAGCCAGGCACATGAAATACTCAATATTGACAAAATGATTATCTAAGATCTGTCCATCCCCTAGAATTGAAATCGATTCCGTTTGATCTACTCCGAGATCAGGCCCGATATAAATTCTTCCACCAGAACCCGGCCGGCCACCAGCGGGAATGACAAAATCTCCCGATATCCATTGATACCCCAAATCAATTCCGGTAAAAAATCTTCCCCACGATGTCAAAGTAAATGGCTGTTGAGCCAATGCCTGATCAGCGTAATTCAAAATCCCCAAAAACAGTGTCAATAGAAATAGAAGACGGCTTTTTTTCGAACGCATGGCTAAACCACCTTTCATAGAGTGGTCATATTGTGTTCCGGTTTATATAATTTTCATCTGGACGCTTCAACTTATAAATTTTTATAGCTAGTTATGATACAAAAAAGAAAAACGGGAAACTTGATGTTCCCGTTTTTCAGCGTGACGAATCCAATAGTCAAATCCATGTAACAGGGTTGTTAAACTTTTCCTCCGAAGCCGCGTTATCCGCCGGCGCTTAGACGCCGACAATTCGTAAAGATTATTTCTCTGGAATTATCATTCATGAACCGGTTTTATACTAGGTTATTTAATCAACGAATCAAGCCTGCCCGACTATATTCGTATTTGGACGCGGTCCTGCGTTCTCAATTTTAAGTTCTTCTATTATTGAAGCAATCTCCGCATGCAGAATTTCAAGTTGCCAGTTAAAATAAATGTCCTCTCCAAAATCCCGAAGTAATTGTTTTTGAGCCGTAATATAGTCCTTAATCTGAACGGCTCCTGAAAATACGTGGATCGGATTTATTAGAGTGGCGATTACTTCTTCTTGGTGCTCTTCTTTCTTATCCTGCTTATTAGTTTTCTGGCTCATATTTAATTCCTTGTTAAAGTTTCCTGCCAGTTTCATCAGCAACTATGGCGCCAAACTCCATGTAACACTCAAACCAATTGTATAATCAACGCTTTAGAATATGTCTTGCGTATTTTTAGCAAACTTCTTTTGTACAATATCCGTCGCCATAAGTTTAATATTCAAGTTGTTTATCAATTGTTTCAATACTATAACTGATATGTACAATAACCGACATGGCGCCGTTTTTCGCGCGATGTTTGAATTCTTAAGATAATTTGACGAACCACTTTTATATATTTATAATGACCTTAGAGAATAATGAAAGTTCACTTTTTTTATTTTTGTTGATGGAAAAATGGAGACCGTTTTATGGCTGGAATAGGCTTGACCGAATTAATTATCATTTTGATCATCGTTGTTGTCATTTTCGGAGCCAAAAGAATCCCCGAAATCATGGGTGGAATAGGAAAAGGAATTAAAACTTTCAAGAAAAGTATGGACATGGATGAACCTTCTCCAGCGCCTCCGTCTCATCCCAATACCTCTACTGAACCATCCAAAGACAAGACCGAACCCAAGTAACAATCGAAATAACGTTTTTTTAAACAGATAATTTGTCCTCTATCCATGGATATCGCTCTATGAAACCTCTTGAAGACACCTAGTCCATTCTCCTTAAAATGAAAGCAAAATCTACCAGTAAGTTTTTGAAAGATGAAAACCTATTTTTGTTCCATGGTGATGAATTTCTCATCAAGCAAAAAGTATCAAATCTCATAGAGCATTTGTTGGAACCGGAATGCCGAACTACGAATCTACAAGTTTTTGATGGCTCAAATTTTGACATTGGTGATCTCGTATCTCATTTATTGAACAATCCACTTTTCGGCGGGAATCGACTGGCATTAGTAGAACAGACTACTATATTTTCCGGCCAGGGGAGTATTCCCAAAGTTCTTTCCCGCGTAGTCGAAGCATGGAAAGCGTCAGACTCCAAAACCGCTTTTCGTAATCTAAAACAAATAATGGGACTTTCAGGTGTCAAATCTGAACCGGGGGTTTCATCTGAGAATTGGTTAAACGAAATTGATGAAATTTCAAAACTAGACCCACTTGACAGGGATATAATCTTTCAGGCCGCTCGAGCCTTTTCCACAGAATTTTCCGGTTCCGTAAAGTCAGGGGATGAAAATGCAATTGCTGAACTCATTCAAAATCGTTTGCCCAGCGACGCTTATCTCATTTTCACGGCGAGCGCAGTAGATAAACGAAACCGTCTTTTCAAACTTGCGGAAGAATTAGGACTCGTTGAAGAATTAAAACCCAGATTTGACAGGTCATATATCAAACTTGATAGAACGTATTTTCAACAAATTGTAAGAGAATTCCTGCTGGATTATAAGAAAATCATTTCGCAAGAAGCGCTTGACTTAGCTTTTGCTCGATCAGGCAAAGATCTCCGTCGTATCAGGAGTGAACTGGAAAAGCTTGTAAACTTTGTAGGGAATAGAAACGACATAAACGCTCATGACGTACAACAAATTTTTTCCGATTTTCATGAGGCGGCTTTTTTCGACCTTAATAGAGCGATACGCGATTCCGACTCAACAAAGCTGATGGCTGCGCTCCATGAAAATCTGAAGGTTGTTGATCATCCTTTGCAAACATTGGCGGCTCTTGCGTCTGAATTCAGAAAAATTATCGTGGCCAGAGAATTGCTGTTCACTAACTTTCAATCTACATGGAAACCCGGCTTGACTTTTGAGGAATTCGCGCCAATCGCTAATAGGGTACGGCTACAAAACCCTTCTGTAAAGAATGCAAAAAATAAGCTTGATCTCATGGGTCAGAAGGATTTTTCCCTTTTTCAACTTCTCAAAACAGCTCAGTTTTTTACTTTGGAGAGATTGACAAAAATTATGGAGGCTATTCTCCAAGCTGACATTCAGATTAAATCATCAAAGTTAGGGTCGTATTCTCCTGAAATAATACTTGAAAACCTTGTTTTGATAATTAGTGATTCAAAAAACAAAGACACCAAAAAGGCTGCTCTAGTCTTGGATTAAAAGTTGCGCCATCAGAAAATGGCGCCGGAAAATAGTGTTAAGGATTTGCTGAATTTTTGCCGATTGGAACCTGTTTCCGACGGGAAGATCTGTAAGATGTTGTTACCGTGAAGGTTATTGTGATAAAACCAGGATCATGCTCAATTATGGTTTTGCTGATATAATCCAGCGACTAAACAAATCAGGACAATTCAAGGAGGATTAATGGGCCAGAAAAAAGAAAGTCAGAAAAAAGAAAAACCTCTAGAGGACTGGACAATAAAGGAATTACGTGAGGAAGCGCTGAAAGTGCCTAATGTTCAGGGCATTCATGGGATGAACAAACAGGAGATCATAGATTTTCTACGGGTGGAAAAGGGAATCCCTGCTCCTGAATCAAAGAAAAAGTCTGAGGGAGTTCGAGTTTTCAAGAAAAAAGTTTCAGAATTGCGACTAAAACGTGATCAGGAGCGTGTTGAAGAAGCCACAAAAAAACGACTCGAGATTCTAAGACGCAAGATATCAAAAATGAAAAAGAAAACCCGTATAGCCTAAAAATTGAATTGTTTCAAAATGTTCAACGAATGGGGAATTCTAAAGGCCCCATTCGCCCGTCCAAATAGTCTGGGGGAATAATATTTTCTCCTTACTGAGTCATTTTTGTATCAATCCATTTATACAATGCCCCCCTTGCGTCTTTATATGTTACATAAGCTGAAACTCACAGAACATTTTTGAAAACATCAAACATAACAATGCCTAAAGTATCCAGAATATTAACAGTATTTGCTATCCTCACATGCCTTATTGTTCTCATCTCGTCTGTTTTTTTCTACTTTTTTCTCACCAGTGAAACGATTGGCGCATATTTGAACTATTTTGCGGAAGCTAGGTTTTCAAAAAAAATTGAGTACCAAAATTTTTCCATTTCCTGGCTGAATTATAGGAATGTCAGAGTTTCTTTTCATAATCTCAAAGTTTCTGATCCTGAGATAAAGGATCCTATCTTTGAGGCTGGAAAAGTTCAATTCGAGTTGGATATCGGCGAAATTCCTTTCGGTATTCTGGCGGTTAATCAGATATTTATCGTGGAACCTCTGATTCGTTTAAAAACTGAATTTTGGGTGAACAATGGCAATGATGGATTTGATCAAAATTTGTTGAACTCTCTCTGGGCGCGTCCCAGGTTACATAACTTAGTTGTTCAAAATGGTATTGTCGTCCGGAGCGCAAGAGACAATTCTCCATCCCTTAAAGAGGAAACCATTTTTAGTGACCTGGAGATAAAATGCAGGAATTGGGGTGTAAAGGAAAAGAGTTCCTTCGAAATTAAAGGAAACGCAGGACATTTAGATCTCAAAGGTTCTTTTGAAATCAAAGGCAATTTTTCTGCGTCCAAAGAATTAAATGGGAATAAAGACAGATTCTTCGCCGCCAAATTTTCAGATTGCCCAGTGAATCCCTTCGTCTTTTTTGCAAAACATTTTGGAATTGACATTCCTTTAACTGAAACAAGTTTCAATTTTGCGGTTGACGCCAAGTCAGATGAAGGCAAATGGATTTTTAATGGGGTCTCAATTATTTCTGGGGGCTTCATACAATCTAATCAATTTATTAAATCGAGAGTAACCATAGACAAAATAGGCAGTAGATTTACAGGTTCATTGTCAGAGGATTCGATGAGTCTGGATTTACAGGAAATCAGTTTGTCCGGCGTTCTAGCTTCTCTGAAGATCCTCATTAAAGATCGTCTCAAAAGTGATCCTTACATGGAAATGACCATCAGACGAGCTGAGATTGATCTGGAAAAAATATCGGTTTTTTTACCTGCAAGTTTATTTCGGGCGTCGGAACAGGAGCGATTTAAGCAGGCGGACTTAAAGGGCCGCATTCAAATAGCCAATTCTTATTGGGGCATAAGTTTCAATTCTATTTTGCAAGGAGATCTTAATAATTCTGAAATAGCTTTTGACGCAGTTTTAGATCGAGTTTCCGGTTTCTTTCCTGGATTTTCAATTCCAATAAAAGAAGCCAGTGGTTTTGTTCGCCTCAATAACAAAGAAGCTCTTTTCAAAGGGATTAATCTATCTCTAGGCAATTCCCCTGTGGTAGTAAATGGATGGATTTCAGATTTTAAAAATGATCCCAAAATCGACATTTTTTTATCCTCAAATGCTAATGCCTCTGACATCCAGGAAATATTTCTGCAAAAACCTTTCTTATCTAAAACAGAATTTATTTTGAGAAGGTTGACTGATTTTCATGGCGTAGCGGCAATAACACTGGATGTAAAAGGTCCCGTATCTAATCCTTCATTAAAAGGTCGAATCAGTCTTGAGGAAATTCAGTTTCATGTAGACGGATCTCCGTTGCCTATAAGGAAAGTCAATGGAGATATCAGATTTCGTGGTTCCAAGATAACTTTCACCGGCCTTAGAGGACTGGTCGGAGATAGTCCGGTTGAAATAAAAGGGGAGATTGCCAAATCAGATTTAAATTTGAAAATCGATTTTAAATTAGGAGCGGGAGATTTTAGAAAGTTTAGTTTTTTCCCCACTGGTTGGGCCATTTTTGGAAATTCTATGATAGCGCTAACAGCTAAAGGTAAGCCCTCTAACTTCAATTTTAACGGAACTATTGATTTTTCTCAGGCTAAGATAGTCTATGAACCTTATGTCAGTAAGAAATTTGGACTGCCTATGACGCTTGAATTTTCCGGCGTGAAGAATGACGAGGGGGTTTTAATCGAAGAGGGATATGTGGTATCCCAGGCTGGACGCATATCAACCAAAGCTGTTTTTAAAGAAGACGGGAAAATCTGGATTGTAGTCAATCTGCCCCCAAAGGGCATTACCACTACGGCTCTTGCCACAATCACCGATCCAGTATTGGAACTACAAAGCGGGGGAAGAATAGAGGGTGATTTTACCTTCAAAAAAGAGAGAAATCAGGAACCAAATATTGAAACTAACATAATTTTTAATCACATAACTCTGAGATTGCCCAACTTCCGAAAAATCACGGAAGGAATGACGGGAATGTACCAGCGTAAATCAAAATTTACCACGGTTTCTATTGATCGATCACGTACAGGAAGTTCTCAAATTGCTTTGAAATTTTCAATCATAGATCCTGAAAACCCCAAGCTAAAATTTTCTATAGAATCTGATTTCCTCGACACTACGGATTTCACCACTCCTCCAAATGAAACTTCTCCCCTTACGTGGCAGGAATGGATTCGATCCAGTTCCTTGATTCGGTTCTTAACAAAATGCAAGCTGCTGGGGGATGTTCATGTAGCCAAAGGTAAGACAACGTTGCGCACTTTCGAGGATTTCCGAGCGGAATTCGAGGGTTCATCAGGTTTAATAAAAGCGCCAAAGTGGCAGATGAATTTCGCTGATGGTGTTCTAAAAGGAAACGCGAATTTGGACATTAGACCTCAAACGCTAATTCCTTTAGCGATAGATTGTCAGGGAGAAAATTTGAAATTTGATCGTATCTTTGTTTCGGATCCTCAAAGGGTCAGAGTTGACGGAGATATGAACGTTCAGGGTCATTTAGATTGGAAAATCAAGCCTGGCTCGGATAATAACGGGATTTACAAGCAGGGCAATGTCAATGCTTCATTAAAAGATGGGATAATTTATCGATTCGAAATTTTGTCCAAAATCTTTTCATTTATTAATTTGGGGTCGCTCATCAGGGGCCGTCTTCCAGATATCATTGGGCAAGGTTTGCCTTACCAAAAAATTACCTGGAAAATGAATATATTTGATAACAAATGGCATTTCACAGACCTGAAAATTTTTTCTGACGCCGCTAGAGTAAATGCTTCCGGAATGTATTTCAGCGACCAAAATAGAGTAGATTTCAAAGTTAAGGTTTCACCTCTTGTTGGTTTGGATGCCATCGTATCGGGGCTTTTTGGAAATTTGATCACTAAGGATGGAAAAATTTTGACCACCACTTTTCATGTCCGCGGTCTATATACTTCACCTGATATACGATTGGAGCCATTTGAAAATTTTAAAATAGAGAATTAACCGCCAACGAAATTTTCTCCATAATACTCGCCTATTCCAGCAAATGATTTTCTGTGGATTTGGCAGGATCCATGTTTTTTAAGAGCTGTAATGTGTTCTTTTGTCCCATATCCTTTGTTTTTGTAAAATCCATATTCAGGGTACATTTTATGAAATGATTTCATTATGTCATCTCTTGTCACCTTGGCTATAATACTGGCGGCTGAAATGGAGACTGATAATTTATCGCCTTTTATTATAGGGATTTGACGAGTATTAAGGTCAAGTGTTATAGTACCATCAATAAGTAGAAGGCCCGGCTTAAGGGTAAGATTTGTGACCGCTTTGGTCATGGCTAGCCTGGTAGCCTGTAGAATATTTATCCTGTCGATTGTTTCCGGTTCAACGATACTCAGCCCTATTGATAGGGCATTCTGATGAATTTTGCTGAAAAGCTTTTCCCTTTGCTTCGAACTTAGTAGCTTGGAATCGTTTATACCTTCAATATTTGCGTCAATGTCTAAAATAACAGCGGCCGCGACTACTGGTCCTGCCAGCGGTCCGCGGCCTGCTTCATCTATTCCGGCAATAAGTTTTATACCGGCTTTACGCGCTTCAAGTTCATACTTATTGTCAGGTGGCATCCTATTAGTTTAAAGATTTGATATCTTTTCTTTAATCCTGGCGGCTTTTCCTCTAAGCTTTCTAATATAATAAATCTTGGATCGCCGAACTCTACCCCTGCTAACTACTTCTACTTTATCGACCAAAGGCGAATCATGCGGAAAAACTCTTTCAACGCCAATACCGTATGATACCTTTCTGACTGTATAGCTGGAACCGGTCCCTTTGTTGCTAATTCCGATAACAACCCCTTCGAATACCTGTATTCGTTCTCGGTTGCCTTCAACTATACGAACATGAACCTTCACCGTGTCGCCTGGCCTAAAATCCGGGATGTCCATGCGAATTTGTTCTTTTTGCAATTCGTCCAAAATATTCATGATTCACTCCACCTAGATCAGACGTTCTGATTCAATTTCATTTAATAGTTCTTCCATCTCTTCATCAACTGTAATCGACTTCATTAAATCCGGCCGATTTCTCATGGTTTTAACCAGAGACATTTTACGTTTCCATCGGCGAATTTTTTCGTGGTGTCCTTCCAACAGTACACTGGGGACCTGGCAGTCTTCAAAGTCTCTTGGTCTGGTATATTGAGGATATTCCAAGAGTCCGTTGTAAAAGGATTCGCCATCTATACGGCTGTCAGATCCAAGTACGCCCGGAACCAAACGAATTATACAGTCAATTAACACCATTGCCGCTGTCTCACCACCAGACAGCACATAATCCCCTACTGATATCTCATCATTCACAAAATATCTTACTCTTTCGTCAATGCCCTCATATCTTCCACATATTAATAATAGTTCGGATTTATGTGACAATTCTTCGACTATTTCCTGTTTGAGTTTTCGGCCTTGAGGTGTAAGCAGAATTTTATGCGTTACAACATCATACGCCTCTAAGCTCCGGATACCTCTTACAATGGGCTCAGGCTTCATGATCATTCCTATACCGCCGCCGTATGGATAATCATCGGTGCTTCTGCGAGGTTCGTCTCCGAATTGTCTTAAATCTACCGGTTGAACCGACGCCAACCCCATTTGGATAGCCCGGGCCGGATTTCCATAGGCCAAGAAAGATTCAAAAATGTTTGGGAAGATGGTCAGGACCCGGATGTTAATCATCGGGGGACATCCCGTTCAAACAATCTACTACTATCTGAGCCTTTTGAAGATCTATTTCCTGAACTATTTCATCTACCAGCGGGATTAGAATCTCTTTTTTGCCTTGCTGAACCTGTAAAACATCCTGGGCTGGAGTTCTGATTATAGATTCTACTTTCCCCAGTAATCGACCCTGAATATCCAACACCGATAGACCTATCAGTTCAAACCAGTAATATTCGTCATCCTCCTTGGACGGAAAAAATTCCTCCGCCGCCTTAACTAATCGTCCTGTCAATTTTTTTGCGTCTTCCAGGCTATTTATGTTTTTGAGAGAAACCGTGACAAGCTTCCGATTATCTCCAACTTTTTCAACTTCAAAACATTCATTTCCAAAAAACAGAACAGGAAATCTACGGTATATATCGATCGACTCGGTGTAAGGATATATTTTTAATTGGCCTTTCAACCCAACTGGTTTTAGAGCTTTTCCAACAATTATCAATCGATCCGACATTACTCTATGATTTCTAATGAAACCTTTTGTTTTCGTTTTGTAGAAGCCGAATTAAGCACTGTACGAATTGCCTTGGCGGTACGCCCGTGTTTACCAATTATCCTTCCCAAATCTGATTGAGCGACATTCAATTCCAGAATCAGTCCTATCTCAGTTTCTTTTTCCGAAACATTAACTTCATCTGGATAATCAACCAGACTTTTTGCGATGAATTCAACCAGTTCTTTCATACCAAACCTCAGATAATGAATTCTTTGCTATGGATAAATTGGTAAATGGCTTGGTCGAAAAATCTATTGCGCCTGCACCGCAGGACTGGGGCTCTTCATAAGTTTCTTGACCGTGTCTGTAAGCTGCGCCCCTTTTTTAATCCATTCTTCAATGGCTTCTTTTTTGAGCTTGAGTCCATTGACCTTGTTTCGCGGATCATAGGTGCCAAGCATTTCAATAAAACGTCCATCTCTCGGATAGATTGAGTCTGACGCGACAATGCGATAAAATGGTTTCTTCTTTGATCCGTGTCTTGATAATCTTATTTTAACAGCCATCTATTTTTCAGCCTCCACTAATTGGGCGATGATCGATGCATAATCTTATAATTGTATTTTACCTAATAAGACCAGTCAAGCAATTTTACAAAATTGATAGTATGATAACAATATATTTTCTTCGGGAACAAAGGACCTCTATGCCCCTTTCAGTATCCCAAAAATCACTCTATAACAGCATCTAGGACTAAGCTTCCGTTTTATGAATTTAAATAGACTGCTCTTGTTCACTAAATTCTCTACTCCATGGTCTGTAAAGACCTGGTTGATTTCTCTGCTGGGAGCAAACGCGTCTGCCGAATTACACAAGATTCTTAAGGAGATTATGGTTGACAAAATCTTAACGGCAAAATCGAGAATCCATCTTGTCCCCAAAATGCAATTGACAGGAACTGATAATTGGACCCACCCGTGTCTGAAATCATAATGGGCCAAAGATCTCTCGACAAGAAAAACATGGGACGATGTGTCGTCACTGGAGCCACTGGATTTGTAGGCAGTCATTTAATCGACTATTTGTTAGCATCAGGGGCCGATATCGTTTGTCCAGTTAGAAAGCAGCACAATCTCAAATACTTGACAAACAAGAACGTGACCATAACAACTTTTGAAGAATTGGAGAAAGAAATACGCTCAAAAGGAAATCTTGATTATTTTTTTCATGTCGCAGGCGCTACTCGCGCATTATCTTACAAAGACTACTATTCGGCAAACGTGGAATTGACCGAGAGATTGTTGCAACTGATTTTAAGAGCAACTGACTTCAAGTATTTTAAGCGATTCGTTTTTATAAGCTCTCAAGCGGTGAGTGGTCCAGCGCCTAATTCTATTACTCCGGTTACCGAATCCGACTCTCCTAACCCCGTTTCCTGGTATGGGGGTTCAAAACTTGAGGCTGAGCGGATTGTCCAAAAATATTCCGATAAAATCCCTATTGTAATAATTAGACCTTCTACCGTCTTCGGCCCTCGAGACACAGATGTTCTGAGCGTCTTTAAATCATGCAAATATCATCTTGCTCCTTGTCTTACCGGAAAAGATCGTATGGTGAGCGTGATTTATGTTGAAGATTTGGTTGATGGTATTATAGAGGCTGCTTCATCACATAAAACTTCCCGCAAGACGTACTTTCTTACAAATCAAGAGCCTGTTGTGTGGAGAGACTTCATTAGAGAAGTCGGGAGGTTAATGGAGTCTTCGGTAGTCTTCTTACCCATTCCAAAATTTGTCCTTAAGCCTTTTGGATTTTTATCCGATTTAATAGGAAAGGTTACTGGTACGCCTTCTCTATTTAGAACTGAAAAAATTCGGGAAATGGATCAGTGGTTCTGGATTTGTTCCCCAGAGGCAGCGCACAGGGACTTCGGATGGGTTGCTCAAAATGAACTAAGCCGGAGTTTGACCAATACATACCTATGGTACAAAGCCCAAGGGTGGCTGTAATTTTTGGGGCGGTAAGTTATGGGCAGGGCCACGTCAGCAAGACCCCATCTTTCGGAGTATGAGATTTCGGAACTCCAACAGCCAAAACCTTGCGGGACGTTTTGGATCCGGATAATTGAGACGCCTGCATAGCAAGCTCAGGGTAAGTTGCTCAGCATTTATTGCGCCTCAAAGAAGGCTATGGCTTGCCGAAGCTCGGCAAACCGGTAAATAATGTAATCCGGCTCCACATTATTCGCTGTTGGCCTCCCCTGGTTGGATGAAAAAAACACCGTCTTCATGCCGCACTGTTTCGCCCCGTAGATGTCACGGTACATGTCGTTGCCTACGAACAGGACGTTCTCGGGCGGCAGATTGAGCCCATTCAAGGCTGCCTCAAAAATTCTTTTGTCCGGCTTTCTGAAGCTCAAGTCCCCGGAAACGATGATGGGCTGGAAATAGCCCTCAATACCGACCGCTCTCATTTCCGGTCGCGCCCAGGCGCTTTGGGCGTCGGAAAGGGCCGCCAGTTTGAAACGCCGCGCCAGTTCGTCCAGCGCAGTCTTCACCTCGGGATAGAGTTGCAAGCGAAAACGCGAAACTCCCCGGTACATCTCCGCTAGAAAGATGGGCATCCACCGCAGTTTCTCCGGAGGCAGGACATAACACTCTTCCGGCCTACGCCGGAGGAACTCACGCCACAACTCCACTGCGTCAAACTCAGGGAAGGCTTCTCCGCTTGCCCTCCGTTGCTCCTCCATAAGACGGAAATACTCGTCACGCACTTCCCACCGATGGATATATATCCCCTGATAAGTAAGAAAATGACTGATACCCCGGTAGATTTCTTCGGAACCTTCATCGGTCTGGATGTCGATGAGCGTTCCGTTGATGTCGAAAAGGATCGCCTGAATGTTCATGGTAGCGCCCTCAGAATCTGTTTGGCTTCCTGAAGAAGTCGCTGGCGGTAGTCGTTGTTAATCCACGAATTGCGGGCAATCCGCAATAGGGTGACGCCCATGTAAAACGGGATGCGCAGGGTAATGGCCCTGAAGGCGCTCATACGATCTGGAAAGTGGCAGGAATATTCCCAGAGAAAATGCCCGATGAAGGGTTCGGCAGTGTGGGGGTTTCCCTTTGCCTGGAAGAAGAAATGCTTGAGTTCGCCGCATAACCTTCCCAGATCAAACACCCGATCGGCCCATTGCATACGCTCCAGATCAATGGCCATGACGTTGTTGCCCCTGCCGAAAAGAAAATTGGACGGGGTGACGTCGCCGTGGACCAGAACGCACCGGTCTTCCCACATACATCCCTGGTACCGCCAAGCGTCGCGCAGGTAGTAAAATTCATCGGAATGGTCGTGCCCCATTCCGCGCTTTACGATAAGCGAATTAATCAACCGCCCCATGTAATCGAAGCTGTTGTCGAAATTGACCTGCCAATCGCCCGCTGTGAGGTGATGCATAGAGGCCATGAAATATGCCAGGGCCGAAAGTTTACGGTACAATCGATCACGCCTGCCCAGGTGTATGGCGTCGTTTATCACCTTGCCCAGTAGGTCGTAGTCCAAGTACTCCACCATGAGTACGCTACCGATGGCCTGATTGAATCCCAGCGGCTTGACCACGTAATGCGGAGGCGCATAAAGACCCAAGCTGCGAAGGAATACAAGGTTGTTGAATTCTGTTTCTCCCGTTTTGGGAAGGTGTGAGCCTGGATTACGGTGAGGGGGATGGAACTTGCCAACCACCCTGGCGCCACTGCGTTCTTCCTCGTAAAGGTACACGTGGCGTGAACACGCCGATTGGAATACTCTGAAAACCTTATGGTCAGAAGAAACTCCCAATTGTGGGATGATGTGATCCCGCAGATATCCACACAGTGGATCGTTCTGATCAAGATGTCCGAGGTACCTGCCGATCATCGTCATGCTCCGCAGTGAGAGGTAAACTCAACGGGATAGGAAAGATGATAACAGAAGGCTGTGTTTTCCATGCAAGAAAATAAGCTGAAGAATCAGAAATTATTAGCAATATAATAATTTTAGACGATAGGTCTTCAACTATTCTTTTGGAATGCTCCTCGTTTACACCCCTATTTTTTGAATTTAAAAGAAGGGAAAGTGCGATTATATTAGGTTTTATGTGGCGGAGAGAGAGGGATTCGAACCCCCGGTACCCTCACGAGTACAGTTGATTTCGAGTCAACCCCCTTCGGCCTCTCGGGCATCTCTCCGCTATGCTTAGTGTGCTTTATCAGATTTTATACGCTGTTGTTTAAAAAAGTGTCGTAACAGTTTGGAGGCTTCTTCTGCCATGATACCTGATTTTGTGTCGATTTCACGGCTATATCGGAAGTCGTGAGCTAGATCAAACAAACTTCCAAATGCTCCGTATCGAGTATCCCACGCCCCGAATACGACCTTTTCAACTCTTGCGTTCAACAACGCTGCGGCACACATTACGCAAGGTTCCAAAGTAACATAAAGAGTCGTGTTGATCAATCTCCAATCACCCATAAAAACCGCCGCTTTTCTAATACATACTATTTCTGCGTGAGCGGTTGGATCCTGATCTATTTCAACTCTGTTGCAGCCTGAGCCAATTATTCTACCTCTATGAACCAACACTGCCCCAACAGGCGTTTCACCTATTTGCAGGGCTTTTCCGGCTAATATGAGAGCGATTTTCATAAAAAAGTAATCATTTCTGATCATTTAGCCAAGTCAAACCATTTCTCTAATGTTGGACTTCAAGACAATATCGCTCCTTGGGCCGCTGAGCTAACCTGTTTGGCGTAACGCGCAAGGTAACCGCTTGTAATTCCAGCCTCACGTGGTTTCCAATTTATTTTACGATGTTCGAGTTCTTCCTCCGATATCTGTAAATCCACTCTTTTTGCTGGAATATCGATTACAATTTCATCGCCCTCTTCTACAAAAGCTATGGGGCCACCATGAGCCGCTTCTGGCGATACATGGCCTATAGCGGCTCCTCGTGTTCCTCCGCTAAATCGTCCGTCAGTGATAAGCGAAACAGTTTTATCCAGTCCCATTCCCGCCAATGCGGATGTTGGACTCAGCATTTCCCTCATGCCTGGACCACCTTTAGGTCCTTCATATCTGATTACAACGACATCACCTTTGCTGATTTTTCCAGAAAGAATTTCCAGGACCGCCATTTCCTCGGATTCAAAAACCCTTGCTTTGCCTCTATTGCGCAACATCTCTTCGGAAACCGCTGATTGCTTGACTACAGCGCCGTCTGGAGCAAGATTTCCAAATAGTATCGCTATGCCCCCTTTATCATGATAGGGGTGGTCCAAGGGCCTGATTATTTCATGATCAAAAACAGTGACTGATTCAAGGTTTTTCTTGAGACTGAAACAAGTTGAAGTCATTACATCCGAATTGGCAAGTCCATTTTCTACAAGCTCTTTTAGGACCGCCTGTATTCCGCCTGCCTGTCCCAGATCTTCAAGATGATGAGGACCAGCGGGCGAAAGGGAGCAAATATGAGGTGTTTTGGTTCCAATTTCATCAAATAATTTCAATTCTATACATAGATCCGCCTCGTGCGCTATAGCCGGGACATGAAGCACTGTATTAGTAGAACATCCCAGCGCCATGTCTACGGCTATAGCATTCTGGAATGCTTCCATAGAAGCTATGTCTCTAGGCCTTATATTTTTTGAAACAAGTTCCATCACTTTCATCCCGGCTGTTTTTGCCAATCTGATTCTTTCAGCGTGAACGGCTGGAATTGTGCCATTACCCGGCAAACCCAGGCCGAGAGCTTCCGTCAGACAATTCATTGAATTGGCGGTGAACATACCGGAACACGACCCGCAGCCGGGACAGGCTTCATTTTCAAGATCCGCCAGTTTATCCGCGGACATTTTTCCGGCGGACACTTTACCTACTGCTTCAAATACAGTTATAAGATCAGCTTTTTTACCTTCAAATCTTCCCGCCAGCATTGGCCCGCCACTTATGACTATTGATGGTAGATTGAGTCTCAGTGCGGCCATCAACATTCCCGGCACAATCTTGTCGCAATTTGGTATTAACACAAGTCCGTCAAATGGATGCGCCCTAGCCATAATTTCTACGGAATCAGCTATTAATTCGCGTGACGCCAGGGAATATTTCATGCCTTCATGGCCCATGGCTAAACCATCGCAAACTCCTATTGTGGGAAATTCGAGTGGTGTTCCTCCGCACATTCTTATACCAGCTTTGACGGCGTCAGCTATTTGGTCAAGGTGAATGTGGCCGGGAACCACCTCGTTAGCTGAATTGACCACTCCTATCAATGGCCGGACTATTTCCTCATCGGTTAATCCCATCGCTTTTAGCAGGGCCCTTGAAGGGGCCCTAACAACGCCTTTTTTCATTAAATCGCTTCGCACTGAGCCCTCCAAGCCTCTATATCAGTTCTTAGACAGCATTATAAATTTACCCGCAATCAAGGTTTAAGGATCTTGTTTACCTTTGGAGCTTGAATTCGTTCATAAACAGGCAGTTCTCCCAATAGAGGCCGTGCGTACATTTTAAATTCGTCTGTTACGTTATTCACGCCACGTATAAAACTGTCGGGCATACTTTTTGTTTCTTTTGCCACTTGTTCCAAAGGTGTCAAATTATATCGAACACCATAATCTCCAACTCTTTCTATCGTAATAGAACCATCTGTCCGGTGCCAAGCCGCTATTTGAACAGCTCTTTCACCAACCTCCCGCGCTTCATGGGCGTCAATAGTACTTACACATCCCAAGAACGATCGCTGCAGATATCCAAAAGTATCAGATCGAACTCTTTTAATCTTGAGGCGCTTTTTCACCAAATCAGCTAAAGCGTCACCTAAAGATGTGTTGCCGGACAACTGCACATTCCCATGAGCGTCCTTCTCAACCTCTTTCATCAAACCAGTTATAACTGGTAGGCCACTTGTGTTTATTATCCCTTCGGATACTGCTACGACAACTCGACCAAATTCTGCGTAAGTGGCATCCACACTGGCTAAGAATTCTTCAGAATCAAAAGCTTTTTCAGGCACATAAATTAGATGAGGACCATCGTCATGATATTTCCTTGCGAAAACTGACGCCGCTGTCAGGAAACCTGCGTGCCTTCCCATTACTACGCCAATATACACACCTGGAAGAGAGCGATTATCCAGATTGACTCCCATAAAGGCCTGGGCTACAAATTTAGCGGCTGACCCATATCCTGGGCAATGATCAGTAACTCTAAGGTCATTATCAATAGTTTTGGGAATATGGGTGACTCGTAATTCGTATCCCGCTTCCATGGCAAATTTGTTTACAATACGGCATGTCTCGGCTGAATCGTTTCCTCCAATATAAAAAAAATAATGAACACCATGAGCTTTGCAAACATCAAATATTCTTTTGCAGAACTCTTCATCGGGCTTGACTCTTGTGCTTCTTATACCGGCGCCGGGTGTGAGCGCTACCATTTCAAGGTTGTGTCGTGTGGCTTCAGTCAGATTAACAAATTCTTCGTTTACAAGTCCTTCAACTCCACGAAACGCGCCGTAAAATTGAGTGATATTTGGATACTGTCTGGCCTGCAAAACGGCCCCTACTAAAGATTCGTTTATTACTGCGGTCGGTCCCCCTCCCATAGCAATTATTGCCTTGCCTGTTAATTTTTCCATTTTGTCTCTCCTGGAACAGTATTTCTTTTGAATTGATCGATATATTGAATACGCTGCTACAATTTAACTTTACGAAAATATATTTTACCATAAAATTATTGGTGGATGAAGGTCGAAGGGAACCACTTCAAAAAATCATTGTCTTAATCACGTTACTAAACTTGAAAAAATTTGATTATTGGTCTAAATTGCAATTTGCGCCCTTCTATTTTTCATTTTTGAAAAAACCGGGAGTCAATAGTCATGTCAGATTTTGAGCCTATAGTAGTGGCCTTCTGCTGCCATTATTGCGCCTATGGCGCTGCGGATTTAGCAGGAAGTATGCGCTTGGAATATCCTCCAAATATTCGTGTAATCCGTCTCCCATGTACTGGTAAAGTAACTCCTGCTTTTCTACTACGAGCTTTTGAAAAAGGAGCGGATGGGGTGTATGTGGCAGGATGTTTGGAGGGGGACTGTCATTTTATTCAAGGAAATCTAGTGGCCAAACCACGAGTTAATTATACCAAGAAACTTATTCAAGAAGTGGGACTCGAACCGGAGAGACTGGAAATGTTCAATATGAGCGCTGCCATGGGACCTAGATTTGCAGAAGTGGCTCGCGAGTTTGTAGAGCGAATCAGGCAACTTGGCCCCAGCCCATTGAATAAAAATTATCGAGTTCAAAGTAGCGCTGCTTAATGAATAGCCTGTTTTAGTTTCTTAACGTCCTATTGGAGGCTTGAGATGGTTATAGGTGAAAGAAAACCCTTCGATGAAATAATGAAAATGTTGGAGGGGCTACAAAAAATCTCCGTCATGGGTTGTGGCGGTTGCGTAACCGTATGTCTCACCGGGGGCCAAGATGAGGTGCGGGTCCTATCAAGCCAAATAAGAATGGCTCGAGACAAAGAAGGTAACCCGATCGAAATTATAGAAAAAACCCTTGAGAGACAATGTGATCCGGAGTATGTGGAACTGGCCGCTCCCGTCGCGCCGGATGTCGAAGCGGTATTGTCTATGGCTTGCGGCGTAGGTGTCCAGTTTATGGCTGAGAGGTATAAAGACCTTCCGATATATCCTGCTTTGAACACCACTTTTGTGGGTGGATCTAAGAAAGAAGGTTATTATGTTGAAAGGTGCCAGACATGTGGCGCATGTAAACTTTATTATACCGGCGGCATTTGTCCGATAGCCAGGTGTTCCAAGAGTCTTCTAAACGGTCCTTGCGGAGGATCAACCAACGGAAAATGTGAAATTGATCCGGAAGTGGATTGCGCATGGCAGCTTATATTGGATCGTTTAAAATCACTCAACCAAATGGATCGCTATTCAGAGATAATGCCAATAAATGACTGGCGAACCAATAGAGATGGGGGCCCTCGTAAGATGATCAGGGAGGATTTTCAAAGATGAGTGAGGAATTGAAATCAGGCAGCAGACTCGAGAAAATCTTAAGGTCTGGAAAATTTGCTGTAACAGGCGAATGTGGTCCCCCCCGCGGAGCAGATCCTGAAGTAATTCACAAAAAATGCAGTCTATTAAAAGACAAAGCTGACGCTTTTAATATAACCGATAACCAAACTTCAGTTGTTCGTATGTCCTCTATTTCTTCCGCTGTAATCATGATGCAGCAGGGCTTGGAACCTGTTATGCAAATGGTATGTCGCGACAGAAATAGAATAGCCATTCAAAGTGATATCCTTGGTGGAGCTGCGCTGGGAATAAAAAACATGCTGTGTCTGTCCGGTGATCATCAAAAATTCGGAGATCATCCTCAGGCTAAAAATGTCTTTGATCTAGATTCTATTCAGCTCATAAACACTGTAAAGACCATGAGAGACGATGGTAAATTCCTCAGTGGAGAGGATATAAAAGGGGCTCCTAAATTATTCATTGGAGCTGCTGAAAATCCTTTTGCAGATCCTTTTGAGATTCGCGCACCGAGGCTAGGCAAGAAAGTAGCGGCCGGCGTTGATTTCATTCAAACTCAATGTATCTTTAACCTCAGTAAGTTTGAACTTTGGATGAAACAGGTTGTAGATATGGGATTGCATGAAAAAGTTTTTATTCTTGGCGGGGTAACCCCGTTCAAGAGTTTCGGGATGGCTAGATATATGGCTAACAATGTTCCAGGAATGGACGTCCCTGATGAACTCCTACAGAGAATGAAAAACACTCCTAAGGAAAAACAGGCTGAAGAAGGAATAACAATAGCAGTTGAAACCATTAAAAAACTGCAGGAAATTA
Organism: uncultured Desulfomonile sp.; assembly: GCA_903952205.1. Taxonomy (GTDB): domain Bacteria; phylum Desulfobacterota; class Desulfomonilia; order Desulfomonilales; family Desulfomonilaceae; genus CAJBEZ01. The sequence continues at coordinate 160,085 of CAJBEZ010000064.1, forward strand.
AGGGTATAGCAGGTGTTCATATAATGGCTATTGAATGGGAAGAAAAGGTGGGTGAACTTGCCGATAAAGCCGGCCTTTTACCTAGACCGGTTCTTTAAGATCTTCCTATAACGTCTTTGTTTTAAGAAAGCGGACTGATCAAAGTTTATCAGCCCGCTTTTTTTATTTAGTAACTTTACTAATAGTCTAGATTCATAACATTTAAAGCATTTTTTTCTATAAATTCTCTTCTCGGCTCAACTTGATCTCCCATCAACGTTGAAAAAATTTCGTTAGCTTTCACCGCATCATCAACAGCGACCTGAAGTATTTTCCTATTTTCCGGGTTCATTGTCGTGTCCCACAATTGATCTGCGTTCATTTCACCAAGACCTTTATATCTCTGAATTGTGAGTTTCTTGCGACCTTGTTCAACCGCTGTTTCGACCAGAATTTCAAGATTAGGAATTTCTATTTCATTTTGTTCATTTTCAAGAATAAAAGGTGGATTGCCGATGTTATTTACTTTTGACGCTATAGCGGACATTTCCATAAACGAAGGTGATTCCGTCAGTTCAAAATCAATGAGAGTTTTTCTCTGAAGGCCATTTCTTTGTGACTTGATCTCAATAAAATATTTGGATTCTTCCTCATCTTTATCTATTTTTACTTCATTGATCAATAAATTACGATCCAATGTAGCCACTCTTATTTTCATTTTTTCTGTAAGCAGTTTACATTGTTCGTAATCAGACAAGTCATTTTCATTCAATCCTTCCATTATAAAAGATTTTAATACCACCGAATCCATATTTTTTCGTTCAAACAAAGCCAGAATTTTTTCCATTCTAAGAATGGTCTTAATAAGATTTATCAATAACTGTCCTTCAACATATGAATCATCCTTTTGTCGGAGCCGCATATTTTCAAGTCCATTTTTCAGTACTATGTCCTCGAGTGAAGCTTCATCCTTTATATAGACTTCAGATCTTCCCTTCTTGACTTTGAATAATGGTGGTTGGGCGAAATATAGATAACCTCTGCTGATAATTTCAGGAACACATCTAAAAAAGAATGTTAATAAAAGTGTCCTGATATGGGATCCGTCTACATCAGCGTCTGTCATAATAATTATTTTGTGATATCTGATCTTGGAAATATCAAAATCATCATGAATTCCTGTTCCAATTGCAGTTATAAGAATCCTAATTTCAGCGCTTTGGACTATTTTATCGAACCTGGCTTTTTCTACGTTTAGTATTTTCCCTTTCAACGGCAAGATGGCCTGACTTCTTCGATCTCGACCCTGTTTTGCAGAACCTCCCGCGGATTCACCTTCAACTATGAATAGCTCGGATTCTGCTGGATCCTTTTCTTGACAGTCGGCCAGTTTACCAGGAAGAGCTGATGATTCGAGGGCGCTTTTCCTTCTTGTGAGCTCTCTGGCTTTACGAGCGGCTTCTCTAGCCCTGCTGGCTTCAATTGACTTCTGGATGATCCATTTTGCTGTATGAGGATTCTCCTCAAGGTATTCAGACAATTTTTCGTTAATTAGCTGTTCGACTATACCTCTGATGTCCATATTCCCAAGTTTAGATTTTGTCTGACTGTCAAACTGTGGATTTAGAATTCTTACACTTACAACTGCTGTCAAACCTTCTCGTAAATCATCTCCACTAATATTTGTTTGTGTTTTCCCATTCTTTAAAAGATTTTTCGAACTGGCGTATTGATTCATTGTTCGAGTCAGACCAGCTCTGAATCCAGAAAGATGAGTTCCGCCTTCAAAGGTGTTTATATTGTTACAAAACGAAAATATATTTTCGGTATATCCATCATTGTACTGTATGGCGCATTCCACAAAATTGCTGTCTCGTTCACCACTAATGTAGATTGGTCGGCCGTCCATTGTTTTTTTGGCTCTGTTGAGATGTTCTACAAACGAGACTATGCCTCCCTCGAACTCAAATACCATCTGGGGTTTTTGAGATCGTTCATCATCAAAATTGATCCGAAGCCCTTTGTTTAAAAAAGCTAACTCTCTAAGTCTAGAAGCTATAATTTCATAATTAAATTCAATATCTCCAAAAATCTCAAAGTCAGCCTTGAAAGTAATTTTTGTCCCATTTCTTTTTGTAGCGCCTACTATTTCAAGCTCTGAATATTTTTTTCCTCTTTTATAAATTTGACGATATACCTGTCCTCCTCTCCTGATCTCCAATTTCAATGTTTCAGACAATGCGTTGACTACTGATACTCCTACTCCATGGAGACCACCTGATACTTTATAGGTGTCACTATCAAATTTCCCTCCAGCGTGTAATATCGTCATTACAACTTCTGCAGCTGATATTCCCTCAGTTGGATGAATTTCCGTAGGTATACCCCTGCCATCGTCTTCTATCGTAACGGAGGAATCGAGATGAATAGTGACATTTATATTTGTGCAAAATCCTGCTAAAGCTTCATCAACTGAATTGTCTATTACTTCCCATACCAGTTGGTGAAGACCATCTGAACTAATATTGCCAATATACATTCCTGGAGTATTACGGACCGCTTCCAATCCATCCAATACTCTTATCCTATCTGCTCCATAATCGTTTGAATCAACCAATTGTTTAAAATCGCCTTTCAAATAATATTAGATACAAATTTCCTGTTTTTAATCTCGATTATTTTATCTACGCATCGGCATCACTATACTGAAATAGTTCAAATCTTTTCCTGCTGTAAACTTCAGTGGGGCTCCTTCTTTGAAATATTCGATGGTTATATTTTCAGAATCCAAATTTGAAATAGCCTCGATAAAATAGCTGACATTAATAATTAATTCTATTTCCTCTTCTCCTGAATAATCCAATTCCATAATATCACTTGCGGCCCCTAGATCAGGATGATTTACACTAAATTCTATTTGATTTTTAGTTATTTTAATATTTACGCCCTTGTTTCTATCGGAAGTTAAAATTGACATTCTTTTCAGAGATTGTAACAGTAGGTTTCTTTTGGAAATAATTGTTCTAGTCTTCTCACCAGGCAATACTCTCGTGTAATCCGGATAATCCCCTTCTATCAATCTTATAGTCATTATGCCTTTTTCAGTTTTTACGAATAAATTTTTCGATTCAAACCCTATTTCCGCCTTGTCTCTTTGTCCTTCCAGTAGTCTTTTAAGTTCCATGAGACCCTTTTTGGGAACTATTACTTTTGAAACAAGTGGCATATTTATCTCTTCGTCTATTAGAGCTAGACGATGTCCATCAGTAGCCACAAATCTCGTTTTATTTTCAATCTTCTCAATCAATATACCATTAAGATTGAATCTGGAATCATCATTGGATGATGCAAAAAGAGTCTTTTCCAGCATGTGTAAAAGTTTATCACACGATATTTCACTTGTTTCCACCACTTCCGGGTTAGACCATGCTGGAAAATCAGCAGGATCCATACCAGCAAGATTGAACGATGATCGTCCAGAGATAATTTTAACTCTAAATCTCTCTTCTAGTTCAACTTTAACTAATCCAGGAGTGAGTTCTTTAACAATTTCAAGAAACTTTCTGGCTGGTAAAGTAGCTAACCCATCTGAAGAGTTGGAACAAGTGTAACGAACTTTTATACCTACCTCTAAATCAGTTGCTGTCATATATAGAAAAGAATCCTTAATTTCGATCAACGTATGGGTAAGAATAGGTAAAGGAGATCTTCTTTCAGTTATCGAAACAATCTTTGACATACCTTCAGTAAGTAGATCTCTATCGATTTCAAAAAACATGGATCATCTCCTTAATTCTTAAGGTTTTTATATATATAAAATATTTAGTAGTAATCATAGGTCCTGTGAATATAGTGAAATTATGTTTTTTAACCTTTATATAAGCCGAAATATCTGTTGATAGAAAATAATGTAGTTCTGTAAGAAATTTGTTAATAACTTGAGAATTTTATACATCAACATTCTTTCCACAGTTTTTACTCAATTTCATAAATTGTCAAATTTCCCTGATATCTTTCCTCAGAGCTTCAAGAACAGATTTTAATGAGTTGTCGGTTTCTAAAATTTTTTCAATTTTCTTTGCGCCATAAATTACCGTTGAATGATCTTTACCTCCGAAGGCTGTTCCTATTTCAGGGTAAGAAAGATCAGTCAGATTTCTTGCCAGGTACATACCTACCTGTCTTGGAAGAGAATACATTTTGTGTTTCTTTTTTGATTTTAAATCAGAAGGTTTGATGTTGAAGGCTTTGGAAACGTGAGTGATGATATCTTCAATTGTTATAGCTTTTGAGTTCCTGTGCAAAATTTCTCTCAGCGCCAATTTTGCCAAATCTATAGATACTGGTATGCCCTGCAAAGAACTCATGGCTATGACGCGTATCAAATATCCAACAAGTTCTCTAATATTAGATTCTACCTGTGAGGCAAGAAAATATGCTACATCATCAGGTAAATTGAAAGAATCCTCAAAGGCTTTTCTTTTCAGAATGGCAATCTTCGTTTCAAGATCAGGCCGGCCTATGTCGGCAATCAACCCCCAACTAAAACGAGATCGAAGTCTATGTTCCATATCTGAAATTTCGTTCGGAAATCTATCAGATGTAATAACTATCTGTTTTGAAGCTTCATAAATAGCATTAAAAGTGTGGAAGAATTCCTCTTGAGTTCTTTCTTTTCCAGCAATGAACTGGATGTCATCAATCATTAACAAGTCAAGTTTACGATATTTATTTCTAAAATCTATCATTCTGTCAAATCGAAGGGCGTTAATCATCTCGTTTGTAAATTCTTCAGATGTTACAAAAGCAATATTTTTGGATCGGTCTTTAATTGCAATATAATAACCTATGGAACTCATCAAGTGAGTTTTACCCAAACCCACACTTCCATAAATGAACAGAGGATTATAACTTCCACCGAGGTTTTCGGATACAGATTTGGCTGCTGCGTGCGCAAATTGATTGCACGATCCTACCACGAAGCTTTCAAAAGTATATCTGGGATTAAGATTTCTTCTTCTAACAAGCTCATTGGTTTTAGGAGAAACTTGCTCAGATAAGTCAGTCGTGCTTAAATCATCAAAGGCGGGAATATTGAAAGAAATTTCGTCTCGACTTTTTATTTCTATAACAAAATTATTGCCTGTTATTTCAAAAATTGTTTCAGATATTAGGTTAAGGTAATGATCTTTTATCCAACCAACAAAGAAATTATTAGGAGCTGTTAATGAAAGTTCTTTTTTAGAAATGCTCTGGCATGAAAGAGGAGACAACCAAGTGATAAAAGTGTGTTCGTTCACTTGATCTCGTAGTTTTTGAAGGCATTGATCCCAAATGTGTATCATATAAAAATTCTAACAAAATTAATAAGATATTATATTTTAAAAATAACATGTGATTAGCACTTTTTCAAGTTAATTCTTCTGAAACGCCAAGCACATCCAAAAGGCGCATAAGTTGTTCCTGTGAGTAAAAATGGAGTTCTATACGACCGGAACCAATAATATTCTTCTTAATAGTTACCTTTGTTGAAAATTTTCTGGAAATTGCTTTTTCAATGTTATCCAAATGAATGTTGGAAGCTTTTTCATTTTGAGTAACATTTGAAAACTGTTTTTTCTTGAAATTTTGAACTATACGTTCCAAATCTCTAACTGATAGTTTTCTTCTTACAATTTTTTCAGATAATGATAACTGAGTTTCAATGTGATCAATAGCCAACAGGGTTCTTGCATGACCCATAGATAACTCACGATTTCGCATACGAATTTTTATGGCATCCGGTAATTTTAGCAATCTCAAATGATTAGTTATGTCCGTTCTGTCTTTTCCCATACGTGTAGCTAGAATTTCGTGAGTATATGAAAATTTCTGAATCAACATCTGATAAGCTTCAGCCGTTTCAAGTGGATTCAAGTCTTCTCTCTGAAGGTTTTCTATAAGGGCTATCTCTAAAGACTCTTTTTCAGTAACGTCTCTAATTATAACAGGGACCAACTCTAATTGCGCAATTATAGCTGCTCGCCACCTTCTTTCACCAGCCACTATTTCATAAGATAAATCACCTAAGCTTCTAACAATTATTGGTTGGATAAGACCAATTTCCTTCAGAGAAGAAGCTAATTCATTAAGGTTATCATTGTTGAAATTCTGCCTAGGTTGGTTGCGATTAGGTCGAATACATTCCACCGAAACTAATTTTGTATGAAGGGTATGCCCGTCCGCATATTCATCCAAAATTGAAGGAATTAAGGCGTCAAGCCCTAAACCTAAGGCGTTTCTTTTTTTAACTGTTTCTTTCATCTTTAGCATCCAAAATCTCCCTGGCAAGCGCTAAATAACGGGAGGCCCCTGTAGATGTTGGATCATAAATCAAAACAGGCTTACCAAAGCTAGGGGCTTCTGAAAGTCTTACATTTCTAGGAATAATAGTTTGAAAAACTTTATCTCCAAGATTTTGCCTTACATTGTCTACAACCTGATGACAAATATTGTTTCTGGAATCGAACATAGTTAATATAAAGCCCTTAATCATCAGATTTTTATTATAAGTAAGTTTGATTTTCTGAATAGTTCTTAATAATGAACTTACGCCTTCGAGGGCATAATATTCACACTGAATAGGAATAAGCACTGATTGAGCCGCCACCAAAGTATTTAGAGTTAAGAATCCAAGAGATGGTGGAGAATCAATCAGTAAATAATCGTAATCAGCTTCTACGGTCTTAATTAATTTCGAGAGAAAGCCTTCTCTATCACCTAAATTGGCTAACTCGACTTCAGCTCCTATCAGGTCCTGAGAAGACGGAATAATTGAAAACCCATTGATTTCCGTATTTCTGATGACTGATTTTGGGTCAAAATGACCAATTAAAGCCTGATAAATAGAGGGTTCATCGCGTTGTACACGAATTCCCACACCTGTAGAAGCGTTAGCTTGAGGATCCATATCAATGAGCAAAGTCTTTAAGCCGGCCACGGCAAAACACGCAGAAATATTAACAGCTGTAGTAGTTTTTCCAACACCACCTTTTTGATTACATATACAGATAACGTGTGCCATGATGAAACATCCACAATATATTGTGTCGGTGCACCAATATCATAAAAACCAAATTTTAGACAATCTAAAAAGAAGAAGAATTTTGCGGCCGAACAGCGAAAAATCATGGCAGGATATTCAAAGGCTTAAACTCTCTTTTTTCACTAAACTCGTATCCTGGAATTCTCTCAAATCGAATTACAGTTCTTTTGAAATTAAAATAAGGTAAATTTCCATTCCATCTTTCAACCTCTTCAAATCCCTCAAATTCATTAATAGCTGGTTTATGAATTTCCGAATACATTTGTATTATTGATCCATTAGGATTTAAAACCCTATCAGGATGAATCAAGTGTCTGATCTTTTTAGGTAAGGCTCTAAAACAAACAACGTCAAAAAATGTACGCGGTGAACAAGCGAAATAGTTTTGAAATGTAGTGTTTGCAAAAGAAATATTCAATAGCCCCAGTTCTTTTGACACTAATTTAAGAAAGAGAATTTTCTTGGGATTTTTATCCAACAAAGTAAGGTTGACACATTCAGAGGCAGTTTTAACGACTAAACCGGGAAAGCCGGCGCCCGTTCCTAGATCCAAGAAATAAGAGCTAGAGTGGCAGCGCCAAACATTAAATACAGTTAAAGAGTCCAGAAAATGTGCGACTACAATTCTAGTTGGTTCTTTTATCGAGGTCAGATTGAATTTGTTACCCCATTTAATTAACAATTCCATATACTTAACCATATTAACAATGGTTTGCTCAGATAAACTGATATCTAAATCGAGAAGAGATAGGTTGTCCAATAAAATGTCATGAAAATAAGTGTTAATAGTTTGTGGAATCATGAATCCAACTTAAATATTCGGGAAGTCCATCAGTAATTTCTAAACAAATTATTTCAGGAACTTTATAAGGATGTAATTCTTTAACTCTTTTTTGTATCTTTTCAAAAAAAGAAGATCGAGTTTTTATTATTAGAAGCGCTTCTTTTTCATCACATATTTTTCCCTCCCACCAGTAGAAAGATCTGATGGAATCAATTATATTAACACAGGCTGCAATTTTTTCTTGGACTAGCGAAGACGCGATTTTTACTGCGTTTTCTGGGGTATCAACCGTAACAAAACAAACTACATATGGTTCCATAATTACTCCATATTGTGCTTTTATGTTGACAAGCTACTATAACTTGTATAAAGTCGCTTTTAGGTAATCCTTTATGGGGTGAAAAACTGATCGAGTTGGATCCTTATTATAAGGCACTCGTCACGGAATCTTAACAAAAAAAAATGTTGAATCAGCATTAACGCTTTACAAAAAGCGCCTTTCGGATCAATTAATTTTTCATGATCAAGATCTGTACCGATCACTGAACCAAAAAAAAGAAAGGGAGCTGGGTGATGTTCGAGATCGGAGACGTTGTAGTTTACCCGGTCCATGGGGTAGCGAGAATAATAGGAATTAGAACAGAAAAAATCGGAAACTCTGACCAGCTCTGTTATATTTTAGAAACAGAAATAAAAACAGCTAACGAGAAGCCTGTAATCAAACTTCCGATTGACAAGGTAGAATCCAATCGCGTACGTAAAATAGTAGATGAACAAGAAGCGTCGGAAGTTATTGATATACTTAAAAGACGTGGTATGAAAACAGATTCTCAGACATGGAACCGCAGGCATAGAGAATATCAAGACAAAATGAGAACGGGAAGCATATTTCAAGCAGCGGAAGTTTACCGAGATTTAAGTCTACTAAAAGAAAATAAAGATCTGTCACATGGAGAAAGACGACTTTTCGATCAAGCCTACAACTTGTTGATAAAAGAATTATCGATCGCAAAGAAAACTGATGAAACTGAAATTGAACGAACTCTAAATAATATCTTTGAAAAATCTTCTCATTTCACTGCCGAAGAAAAAAATAACTTCTAATCAGACAACAGGTCGGAAATAAAGTGAAAGGACCTATGTTTGCCGCTTAACAAGACAATCTCAGCCGCCATTTTATTGAGTTATGTCTTGTTCGGTTGCCTTTTAGGTTTTTCCATTTGTAACGCTCCTGAATTAATAGCAGCTATAGGATTCATTTTCCTGCTGATAGGGGTCGGAACCCTCAGACTTCTCGTTCTCTGGTTGCGTTCAGATGTGTTCAATGTATTAGGGGGAGCCGTCGGCGCTATAATAGGATTGCTAACCGGGATGGTGATTGCCTGGAACTTTCCTATATTAATTGATAATCCGGAGATAGTGGGTCCAATAACAGGTCTTTCTATAATCGTAACAACCCTTATAGGATCGCAATTAGGAGCTACAAAGATACGGGAATTAAGAGAAAAAATCGGGAAAATCGAAAAAGGCGTTAACAAAATAGTAGGCGTGCTAGACACTTCAGTGATCATCGATGGTCGAATAGCGGATATATGTGAAACCGGTTTTCTCGACGGTGACCTTATAATCCCTCAATTTATCTTACAAGAACTACAGACTATAGCTGATTCCAGCGAATCAATAAAAAGAACCCGAGGACGCCGTGGATTGGATATTCTTAACAAAATGAAAAAGCAGGCATTTGTAAAGATAACAATTTCGGATTCTGATTACCCCTCAACAAAAGAAGTTGACCAAAAACTCATTCAAATGGCCAAAGAAGTCGGTTGTCCAATTATCACCAATGATTTCAATCTTAATAAAGTAGCTGAGGTTCACTCAATACAGGTTCTTAATATAAATCAATTGGCAAATGCTCTGAAACCCATAGTGCTTCCAGGTGAAATAATGAGAGTTCAAGTTATCAAAGAAGGTAAAGAAACAGGCCAAGGTATCGCTTACCTGGATGATGGCACTATGGTCGTAATCGACAACGGAAAAAAATTTATGGGTAAGAACATTGACGCCACGGTAACAAGTGTTCTTCAAACTACAGCCGGTAGAATGATATTTGCGACATGCAAAACGGTGTGATTAATAAAAGAAAAAAAGGTTAGGTTGATAGTAGAATCGACTATAAACAACCCAACCTTTAAATTTGAAACAAATCGTTGCATCGCCACAACCAACCCAGTTTTATCTAGGTTGGGAATAATAAATGAACGACAGACTGTCTAACTTCTTCCTCTAGCCGCAAGATATTCCTGCCAGAGTTTGACTCCGGATTCTGCAGGATTACCAGCGTCATTCCACCATCGTATAAAATCTTTATAAGTTACTAGAAAATCGGCCCATGTTCCATTTGGAGCAATTCGTTTCTTCCAATCAGGGAACAGATCATCACTGGCGAGCTGGAATTCATCTTCGCCAAAATCAGGAAACGTATTATGGAAAAGTTGAAACCGCTGTTCTTTTGATAGTTTTTCTTCTAAAGGTTTTACAGCGGTAACAGTTTGAGGAACCGAAGCGCTCGAAGAAGGAAGATTTTCTTTTAAAATTGACGAACTACTTTTCTGCTCTTTGAGGATCGCCGCTCCAATTGGAGCGATCTCAGGTTCCCTATCCATGGCCACCGGAACTGGAGCTGAGGCAGGCACATTCATCGGGTTAACTTGGGGAACTTGCGGTCCGGCAGAGGAAGGCTCAAGCATGGACATGGCGTGAGGAGGAGCTACCGGCAGCAGTTGAGCTACTATCCAGCCTCTTGTTGGTTCGAATTCTTGGATTCCTCCAAAAATCTTATCTATTCTATAAGCTTTTCCTAATCCCGCCGGGCTCAGATAATGGTAGCGATTCTGCATGCCAAGAACCAAAAATCCTAGGGCGATAATAGACAGAAATACCCACGAGTGGAGTTTGGTCCAACTAGAACCGGTCTTTTGATCAATCACATCGTGACGGCCCTCTTGTTCAGATCTGTCGATCATCCCATAGCCTCCTTTAAACGGCAATGAACGGGTACAAACCCTTAATTATTTCTAATATAACACATTTAGAAAAATCTGTAAACATTTAAATGAAGGATAAAATATGAATTTAATAATTATGGAAAGAATTGAGAGAGGAATATTCAAAAAACCGGCGGGACAAAAAAACTTTAAAAAAAAGCGAAAAAAGACTTGCCTGTTAGACTAAATATGGTAGGAAGGAATCACTTCTCAACATACCCTTTCGATTCATGAAAAGCCCTGAAAGGGGCGGCTAATTTAGCCGTTTTCGGGCTTTTCATTTTTTAGGGGTTAAGGTAAATAATGGATGGCGCCGGAGGAGGGTTTGTTATCTCTATTTTAACCCAGACTTTTTGGACACTCAGCCTAGGGAGAGTAATTAACCCTATTCTACATGAACGGACATTCAGAGCCGGCGCCATCCAAACCGAAGCATGCGACTAAAAAATTAGTCCCGCTTCTGCAAAACCACCTTCCATATTCACATCCATTTTTAAATCGGTGCGATTTTCATAAAAGTTAAGAAGTCTATATCCGCCTCTGACAAATCCCCACCGACCGCAATTTAGAGGAACGCTAAATCTCAAGGCAGGTTGAATATCCAATACAAGAGTGTTGTCCAAATAACCAATACCAGCTTTTGTGTCGCAGGAGAGAGTCCCGCCATTACAAAGGGTACGAATGCACTTTTTAAGCTCCAGACCCGAGATAACCATGTTCCGGGTTCTGGAAACCGGCATCTGAATTCCACCACAAATGTCTGAGCAACCAGTGATTTTTTGATCATTGAATAACCAGCCGGTGTAGATTGACAAAGTGGCGCTACACGTGTTGATGGCGTTGTACATCAAACCGACTCGTTGATAGATGAAATCCCATTTGGTACGAACCGGTGAGCCTGAGCCAATCGTCCATACACCGAAATTAAGATTTCTCGTGGCAATTGTGTCACCACTCAAATGGATCGGCATAATGGCGTAAAAGATGGACCAGTTCCAATTTAGCTGATAGTAGGCGGAATAATCACCTAACACCGGATGCTTCGGAAGTCCCAAATCATCGGTCATATCCATCTCGGTAGCCGGTAGACCACCAACCATGGCGGGCCATCTCAATGTTCCAGATAACCTGGGCCAGAATGCCTGGGCGCTAAATTCCCATTGTCTCGGCATTCTCTTGGGCAGTATGCACGGTGGATCCGGTTTTGGCCCGCACGCCACAAATGGTGGACAAGCCGGGGGCTTAACTTTTGATATTGGCCCAGTGTATCCTATTGAGGGCTGAAAAGCCCTAATAGGCGCTCTATGGCCGACAGCGGGTATAGCGACCGGCTCATAGTCGGAAACTTGGTAACCTGACCCCAATTGAGCGTAACCAGGCAGCATTGTCTGATCACTGACGGGATCGATAACGACATTGATAGAATCTTGGTTTTGGTAAGAATAAGAAACTGATATTACATTTAAGAATACTAAGCATACCAGTAGCATAACAGTGCTTCTTTTCATTGCCCTGTCCTCCCAGCTCGAACTCACTGGTATTGCTTAAATATTTTTTGGCCAAACTTGTCAAGTAAAAAATAGAAATGAAACAACATATTGTATAATTTTATGAGAAACAACTTATTTTATACAATATACTGCTATTAAAACAAAATGATATTATGATTTCTTAAAATTTAAATATATATATTACTAATAACCTCCTATTATAATGAATATTACTGACAACATTTTCTTATAACTTCTCTCAATAGCTAATAGATAGCTTTGTGAAAAATTCCTATGTGTGAGTTCGTGCATGGGAAAATCACATACTAAACTATGAGCTATTTAGAGACTTCCTGGAAAAAAGCGCTGTCATGTCTGGAAAGGTCCAAGACTAGTCTTCTGTCAAACCAAGAAAACGTCTCATTGTATGATTTTATAAAGGGGTAAAAGTTAATTAAAACTTTATGGTAGGGTAATTACTTCTCAACATACCCTTGCCCCAACTACAAGTAACTGATTTCACCTATTATATAATTGAATTATATTGTCAATAAAAAAATGAGCCTAAAAAATAAATAAGTTATAGATAAAAAGTCGAATTTATATCATACTTTGATTGAAGCATAATAAGCTATAGTCTGGATTTTCCAGAGGAATAATATCAAATTAATTGATATATATTCACAGGAGAAGTGATCGTGTTATTATAATAGAATATGAAAAAGTTCTTACGGTTTAAAGCTGGTCCCGGAATCCTTCGTATCATTAGAGAAGAAGGACTCAAACCTGAACGCGTACGCGTATTCGCAGGACCGGCCGGTGGTCCAAAATGGTTTGTTTCAGTAGGTTTTGATAAAGCCATTATAAAAAGTAAATTCCTGGAAAAATCGTCTTTCCAAAGAGTGCTTTTGGCCGGTGCATCCGCCGGCGCATGGAGATGCCTGGCCATGGCGTGTAAGGATCCTTTGAGCGCGTACGAAAAACTTAGGGTAGCTTATTCGAGAAATATTTTCACATCTCGAGATAATCCTGAAACGGTTTCAGATAAAATCAGAGAAAATGTACGCGCTTTTATTAATGAGAAAGATATTGCTCACATTCTGAATCATTCGAAATTTGACCTGGCCATACATGTCGTAAGATCTAAACATTTAGCTGCGTCAGAAAATCAGAAGGTAGAAGGACTTGCATTAATGATGTCGGCTGGTCTCAATGTCATTCAATCAGGTTTAATGAGTGTTTTCTACGACAGAGTATTATTTCATACTCAAAAAATAAAGCCTGGTTTTGTTTCAAAAGGTTATAAAGGTATATTGGCAAGAATTAATGAGAAAAACATAGAACAAGTGGCCCTTGCCACAGGGTCATTGCCTTATTTGATTAAAGGAGTCGCTGGAATTGTCGGAGCGCCCGAAGGTGTTTACCGTGATGGTGGATTGATCAATTACCAACTCAACGAAGATTACTCTCCCGAAGATGGTTTAACGCTGTTTTTTCATTATCAGGAGCGAATAATTCCCGGATGGTTTGATAAGAGACTTCCCTGGAGAAAACCATCGACAAAAATCTTAGATCGTGTTCTTCAGATTTATCCTGATGAGTCTTTTAAAGAGATTCTCCCTGGCCGTAAGATACCTGATCGAAACGATTTTATGACTTTTGTCGATAATCCATCTGAAAGAATACGAAGATGGGATGAGGTATGCAAAACAAGTGAAATTCTAGCGGAGGACTTCATGGAAACAGTAGAATCAGGACAAATTTGTAATAGAGTTGAACCTCTGATCCCAGAATGACGATCATTCCATTTTATTAATCAAGGAAATCGATTATGAATAGACCCTCATGGCATGAATACTTCATGATGCTGGCTAAATTGGTTAGTGTCAGGTCAACGTGTAATTCCCGAAAAATCGGCGCTGTAATTGTTAGAAATAATAGAATACTGGCAACCGGATATAACGGAGCGGTTCACGGAGCGCCACACTGTTCAGACAGGGGCCCGGATTTTTGTTTGCGCAGATCTGTGGGCGCCCATGACGCTGAAAAATACAATTACTGTATGTCAAGCCATGCAGAAGCAAATGCCATTAATCAAGCGGCTAGATTCGGGATACCCTTGGAAAACGCAACACTCTATTGCACTTTGGAACCCTGTAACTGGTGTTTCAAACAATTAATCCAGGCGGGAATTAAAGAAATTTACTACGAGTCTCCGTATGATTCCAAAAACGCCGAGTTTGATTCCTTCTGGCGACAGGTCATGACAACTCACAAACAAATTAAAACATTCAAACAGATTTCGATTTCAGAAGCAGCCAGGGAAATGATAATTCAGAACCTGCTCGGAGATTCTACGAGAAAACTTCTCGCCACAAACCCGTCAGCGAGATCAAAATTAAAGCAGGATGTTCTGGCAACTTTTTTTGAAGAAAGCCAATCCTGAAGGCGGCTAAAAATACATCAAGAAATAGAAACCTTATCAGGTGAAAGATTATGAACATACTAAGGGTAGAAAGATTTTCAACAAGTGAACTGATTTCAAGATTAAGAAATGTAACCATGCTCAAAGCGCCTGAAACTAAAGTTTATACCGACGCTTTCATCTCTCTTGAGAAAATCAGACCAGAATTTCTAGCGCCACCCCAAAATTATATCCTCAGGGAAGAATTGAAAAAAGTGCGTCTATTGAAATGGGCGCTTGCGGAACATGATGTCAATATTTTTGCGCTAAATGGTTTCTTAAGACTCTATCTGGATTCTTCTGAAGAACCTGTAGATTTGTTGCCTCCAATCGTCGAAGAATCTATAGAACCGGATGGTTCGGTTCACTTTATAATCAATGATGGAATGCACCGAATTTACATGGCTTTAAGAGAATGGGTCATTCCTGAGATAATATTAATTCGAGGGATTCCCAAGAATTTGCCATACTATGCGTTTCCAGTTCCAGGCGGATGGGACAAAGTGGAAGAAAGGGAAGATTTACCCACAGGATATCTGAAAAAATGGCACAGGATAGCCGCTTATCACTCACTATATAGAAATTTTAACTCCGAATTCATGAATGTTGGAGGACCAAGAGAGTTTTTTGAGAAAACCTAAAATACTCAACTGGAATTGATGTCAATAATACTTCGGTAGATGGCCTGAAAGTGTGAATCAGGATAGCATCATTGCTTAATATCGTAGTGTGAGTACTGCATCGAGAAGATTCCCCGACCTTGAGTCAAAGATCTTAAAGAAGTTGAATATCCAAACATATTAGCAAGAGGAGAAATTGCTTTGATTACTGAAGTCTTTCCACGAGGAGTGATTTCTTCCAGTCTTCCATGACGACTATTAAGGTCCGCAATAACCTCACCAACAAATTCTTCCGGCACCACAACTTCTACACCCATGAATGGCTCAAGAACAACCGGGCCCGCTTTTTCGCACGCTTCCCGACATGCTTGTGAAGAAGCTACTTTTACACCCAAAGGGGACATTAAAGAACAGTCAGACCCCATTTTTTCCAACTTCACAATCAAATCTACAACTTCATTACCAGCCAAAGCCCCAGCCAAAGTAGCTTCTCTGGCGCCATTTTCTACGTGTTGGAGCAAGTCAGGGATCATTTGACGCAGCGGCTCCGAAACTTCGAAAATTAAACCTGAGCCTCTTTTTGCGGCATGCACAGATAAGGTCACTTCACCGAAATGTCTTACGTCATGGATTTCACGATCAAAAATCACTGTTGCTTCGGCGTTTCGAGATACGGATTCTTTAAACACAACCTGAGGCTTTCCTGTTTGAACCTCGACATTGTATTCTCTTCTCAATCGGTCAACAATTATTTCAAGATGCAATTCGCCCATTCCGGAAATTAGCAATTGGCCAGTTTCCTGATTTTCTGAATAGACAAAGGTAGGGTCTTCCTGGGCGATTTTTTCTAATGAAAAAATAAGTTTTTCCTGATCTGATCTCGTTTGAGGTTCTATGGCAATCGAAATAACAGGCAAACACGTCTCAAGTGATTCTAGAACCAAAGGAGCCGTAAGACTTGTTATCGTATCACCTGTCCGGGTTTCTTTCAAACCTACCACCAGCACGATACTACCTACCGACGCTGACTTGATCTTTTCCCTTTTATTGGCGTGAGACAAGAACAGACGGGCCACCCTTTCCTTATGACCCCGTGTAGCATTTAAAACCTCACTATCAGCATTCAGTTCGCCTGAATAGACACGTAAGAAAATAGCCTTTCGCCCTTGATCCATAATAACTTTGAAGGCTAAGGCGCATAAAGGTTCATTAGCTTTGGGTTTCCGAAGTTCTTCCATACCCGTTTCCGGATTCTTTCCAATAAGAGGGGGAACATCTTGAGGAGAAGGCAGGAAGTCTATTATAGCATCGATAACGGGTTGTACCCCCAGATTTTTTAAAGCGGAACCACACAGTGTCGGAACAATTCTGTTGGCTATGGTTCCTTGGCGCAAACCGGATATGATCTGTTTTTCATCAAGACAGTCGTTTTCCAGATAAAATTCCAAAAGCTCTTCATCCTGTTCAGCGGCGCACTCAATCATAAAATGTCGCGAGGATTCGGCTACTTGAATAAAATCGGAAGGTATGTCAATTAGTTGAAATGTTTCTCCTTTAGATTGAACATCCCAAACAAGAGCCTTCATTCTTATTAGGTCAATTACTCCCTTAACTTCATCTCCAACTATCATGGGTATTTGAATAGGGATGGGGAAAGCGCCGAGTCTTTCTTTCATCATGGCTATGGCTCGATCAAAATCAGCCCCCACTCTGTCAAGTTTGTTTACAAAAGCAATCCTTGGAACTCCGTATTTTTCGGCCTGATGCCATACGGTCTCAGTTTGCGGTTCAACACCTCCGACGGCGCAAATCACGGTAACCACACCATCTAGGACTCTTAAACTGCGTTCAACTTCAATAGTGAAATCTACATGTCCCGGAGTATCAATCAAATGAATTTCATAATTGTTCCAATTAAAGACAGTAGCCGCAGACGTTATCGTTATACCTCGCTCCTGTTCTTGAGGCATATAATCCATGGTAGCGGAACCGTCATCCACTTCACCAATTTTGTGAATTTTTTTTGTATAGAACAGAATTCTTTCGGTCAAAGTAGTCTTGCCCGCGTCAATATGAGCCATAATCCCAATATTTCTAATTCTGGAAAGATTTTGAGTCACGGTATGCGCAAGATCCCTTCTAATTTTATTTTTGCATATCGGAAGAAACGGAATAATTTTCTCATCTCATGCTATTCTTGTCAATTATAGGATGCGGCGATTCATTGGCTCGACTCACTAAAAAAAGGAAAATTAAATGATTCTGATAATTGATGGCAACAACGTGATAGGTAAAAGAAAGACATCAGTTTCAGATTGGCGAATAGTTAGAAAGAATTTCATTCAGGAAATGGCAAAATATGTCGCTAAAACTGGTCGTAAAGTGAAAATAGTTTTTGATGGGATTGAGGATTCAAATTATCCAGATGGTATTATTTTCAAAGGAGTTCAGATTTTCTACGCCAAACCCGGTAAAGACGCGGATGAAAGAATAAAAAGTATGATAAGAAATGTTTCGTATAGTCGAGATATTACGGTAGTGTCATCAGACAGGGATTTGAGATCGTATGTAATGGGTCAGGGCGCCAAAGTTCTCACAAGGGAATATTTCAGGTCTGAATTTCAAAAATTGTCGAAGACTGAGGAAACAGAAAACAAAGAATCAAATCCAATAGTGGATGACATTAAAGAATGGCTCAATTTTTTTGGACTGTCGGAAAAAAACAAAGAGGAAACTAAACCTGTCAAAGAATGAACGAAGAAATCAAACTTAAAGATTATCAAGATATTATAACTACCAATCTAGCCTGGACGGTCAAAAAAGTGGAATTATTTGGTGCCATCATGGCATTTTCCAGGCGTGAAAATAGTAATGTTAACGGTTTACAGGAAACACAGAAAATTTGGTCTTCAAATAAATCTAAACCAAATAACGATGAGAATTTCTCATTATTTTGCAAATCACTCGGGATCGAAAGTTCAGGGATAATTACTTGTCGTCAAGTTCACGGTGATCGGATACTAATATGTAAAGAAGTTCCAAAGAAACTTGTCGCCGCAGACGCGATAATAGTAACTGCGCCGGGATTATATCCATTGATCAGGACAGCCGACTGTGTCCCGATATTAATAATTGATCGAGTAAAAAAAATATCAGCCGCGATTCATGCCGGTTGGAAGGGCACAGTATTGCGGATAATCAGAAAAACGCTCTCCACTCTAACGGATATATTTAAATGTGATAAAAGCGATATTATTGTAGCGTTGGGGCCGTCCATAGGAAAATGCTGTTATGAAGTGAACCGAGTTGTGTTGGACCCCTTATTTCAAAACCTTCCATGGGCGACGGAATTCTCGGTTCCTTACCAGGATATTTCTGAAAGCAATGACGAGAAAAGAAGGTTGGACCTGGCTGCAATAAATCACTCAGAGTTGATCAAGTTTGGGATTTACAAAAAAAATATATACAAATTAAACATGTGCACGAGTTGTAATGTAAATGACCTTCATTCCTTCAGACGCGACGGGGCGTCAAGTGGTCGGAGTATAGCTATAACCGGTTTCAGATTATGAACATCCATCAGCGTGCAAATTTCTTTTGAGAAGGCTCCTGAGGGCGGTGGCAGCGTCTTCGGGATTGCAATAAACAGGAATCCCAGCTTCGTGAAGTCTCGTCCGGTCGGGTTCAATTTTTTCAACAGAACCAATGAAGCACGCTACTATAGGTTTAAGAAACTGATTATGTAAGTCTATCAAGGCCTGAGTGGGAAATGGCCAATTCTTGTGTTCGCAGAAAATAGCCAACAAACAGTCTACGCCGTTATCTTCAAGAATTAGTTCCGCAATATCATGAAAAGGTTTTGTAAGAAAAGCTCCAGCAGCGCCGTCTACGGGATTTTTGTAAACAACCGGCACAGATGGTCCCAGGATATCAGCTATCCCCTGTAGGGTTTTTTGACTTAAGGTGACTAGTTTACAAGCAGATTCTTCCTGAAGAATATCCCAGGCGACAATACTGGGACCCGCAGTGTGAGTGAAAATACAAACACCTGGGCCTTTCGGAGGACCTGAGACTGAAAAAGCCTTGCAAATAGTAACCAGTTCGTTTACCGATCGAGCTGTCTCAACTCCTCCGGACTGTTTAATCGCTCCTTCCCATATCCGAGATGAACCTGCCGCAGCTCCAGTGTGCGTGATGGTCACCCTATCGGCGAATTCTCCATGTCCACCTTTATAAATCACTACAGGTTTCTTAAAAGAGACGCGCTTGAGTTGTTCTACCATTTTGCGGGCGTCTCCCGAACCTTCAGTAAAAATTCCTATTACATCCGTATCCTTGTCTTCGAACAAATAGTCCAGCATGTCGTGAAATTCAAAATTGACCCGATTCCCAACACCGATCCATTTCGAAACACCCAGTCCCTGGTCATAAGCTTGAGCGATCATAGCCAAGCCTATTCCACCGCTCTGACTCAAAAACGAAACATTGCCAGACATAAGTGCGCGAGGATAAAAGGTCACGTTCAATTTTGAATGACTATTTACAAAACCAAGAGTGTTAGGACCGATGATAGGCATGTCGCCGGCGGCTGACCTAAGATCAGCCTGCAGTTTTTGACCTTCTTCACCCATCTCGGCATAACCACCGGCAAGGACAACAGTGCCGGCGACTCCAATCTTTCTTAATTTTTCAACCATTTTTATTGAAGTTACCTGATTCAAAGCTACAACGGCTAAGTCAGGGACTTCGGGCAAATCCGAAACGTCTCTGTAAACATCATAATCAAAAATTTTCTTATGTCTGATATGAACTGGATATATCTTACCCTCGAATGCGCCTGTCACGAGACTATCCATTACAGCGTGTCCAACTTTGGTAGGATCAACCCCGGCGCCTATGACAGTAACGGATTGGGGGTAGAACATTCGATTTAATCTTTCGCGCATGAGTTGATTCATGATGGGATCTTTCTTTACGGACTAATTCATGTTTATAGGGTCATTCGACTACGTTTGTAAAAATCACCCTAAAAATTGACCAGCCGGAATTATAGCAATCTTCAACTGTTTTAACGTGTGGACACAGACTGATATCTCCTGGACAATGATCAGTCGACTGAGGAATAAAACCACAGCGCTCACTGTCAAAATCAATTAAAAATCCATTTAATGCGCACAAGTTTTTCAACTGGAGAAGTTCTAGACCCTTTCCTCCGGCATTGAAATCGAAGGGTTTCTTTGTGGAATATTCATCAGTATTTTGTGTATGGTGAAAACCTTTAAAAATAAACTCAAAATCCATCAAAGGTATACCAACGCCATAATCCTTAACTGAAATTTCAAAACGACCTGAATCAATTTGAGAGAACCGGACCACAACAAGCCCATTATCAGGTGTATTTTCAAAAGCGTTTTTTATGAGAATGTTTAAGATAATTTCCAACAAAACAGGATCAAAATGTACCACATCAGTATAATCGAATTCGGTCTGTGTAGAAATATGACGCTTCCGACCACCTGAAATGATTTGTTCAACAAGATTATTCATAGTTGACGCGATAGGAATTTCTTGAGGCTGGGATTTAGCAGGGTACAAAATCTGTTCCACAGCGATTTGAGTTGAAAGCAGACGATCAACGTTTCGTTCACCTCTTGCAACTATTTTCATCGCTTTCTGATCCATAACACACAAATCCATCAATGCGGTAAAACAAGCTCTGAGTATTGATAAAGGGGTTTTAAGCTCATGGGAAAGATGGTCAACTGCTTTAAGTTTTGCTTTCTCCAGATTTTTGAAAGCGGTTATGTCTCTGAAAACCACTACATAACTTTCCATTCCTTGAACGCATTCTTGAATATCCAACGCGGCGCTGGAAACATATAATTCAATTAACTGACCATCGTGCCGAATAAATTGAATTTCTCTATGAGCCGTTACCTTACCGTCATTTATAAGGTCGTTAAAGATACTGACGAAATCACCGTTGTTGTCATCATGATCACACAACTTTTGAACAGGTAGACCTTTAATTGATGCTGGATGCAAACCGAGAATGCGGCAAGCGGCTGGATTTAGAGCAGAAACCACGCCGTTGCATTCTATTATTACAACGCCTTCCTGCATGCTTCTGATGATTATTGTTTCCAGCGTCTCAATGTTCATGAGCAGAAGAAAATCCGTCAAAGGACTTGCGAGATTTTGAACAAATACTTATTTTACATAAAAGAGTAAATTGGTAATTGGTTCAATGATTAACAAAAAAAGCTCGAAAAACTTTGGAATTGACATGAACCAAAAAAACCTAACCCACCTTGGTCAGACATAATATGACCTAGTTTGTTTTGATCAGCAAGATTTGTGTTGATCGAACCCATCGGAGGCTGAATAATGACAAAAGAGAAAGTTAAGTGTCCTCATTGTGGATCTGAAATGGATCCTATAATCACACCAGACATCTCAAGCTGGGGCGGCGAAGTTCACCATGTCTGTTTTAACGATGAATGTTCCTATTTCACTAAGAGTTGGGAGGTTCTTGATTGCCAGGGTGTTGAAAGAACCGGGTATCGCTGCCGTGTTGACCCTAGGGGCGTTACAGGTCCGCTTGCCGTCTGGTCGGCAGATGCTTTGAAAGATTTAATATGTAGATGAGACTTTTTGAAAATTGAATTGAACGGGAATATCGTTAAACTAGTTTTCTAATGACTTAGGACGCTTTATAAGCGTCCTAAGTCATTCTGTGACCAAAAATGAATTCACTAACTTTGAAATATTTCAATGAAACAGATTTTTTAAGGGACGATCAACGCGCCGATTCCATATTCTATTCTAATCCCAGATTTGTGAACCATCTTGATTCACTCGCCTTGAGCACAGTCGAGAATATTTACGCCAGGCTCATTCCCAAAGAGGCTGACATTTTGGATCTCATGGCGGGTCCAGATTCCCATTTGAAAGAAGAACTAGTTCTCAAAAGTGTTACAGGATTGGGATTGAACAAAGATGAGCTTGAGGCGAATACTCAATTGAGCGCAATTATAATCCATGACTTAAATGAAGATTACAGCCTGCCTTTTAACAACCATACCTTCGACGCTGTAATAAATACGGTATCGGTTGATTATCTGATCAGGCCGGTGGATGTTTTTTCTGAGGTGGGAAGAGTTCTTAGACCTGACGGCATATTTATATTATTGTTTTCAAACAGAATGTTTCCTCCTAAAGCAGTCAAAATATGGAAAAATACTCTTGAGAAAGATCGAATAGACCTTGTCAAAAAATTTATTACATTATCTGAGGCGCTCGTCGTACAAGGTTATTCTGAGAGCAAAGGCAAACCCAGACCGGAAGATGACAAGTATTTCAAATATGGTATCCCAAGTGACCCGATTTATGCAGTTTGGGCTTCAGTTAAAAAATAAATTCAATGAAACATGTTAACGGATTGACCTAATTTTAAGGGAACAAAGAGGGGTCAGCAAGAATGAAGCAAGCTCTAATCATAGTTGACATGATCCGTGACAATATTAGCTTGAGTCGAGGAAATGTATTGGATGTCGCGGTAGAAAAAGTGATTCCCAAAATCAATGAATTGGCTGATTCTTTTCGTTCTCACAATAAACCGGTAATTTTTGCTTGCGACAGTTTTTTGGCGGATGATTTCATTTTTGGCGGTCGCATGAAATCTCATGCGATAAGAGGAACCGGCGGGGATCTTCCAATCGAAGAACTAAATGTTGAGCCTTATGACCTGATATTGCCGAAAAGACGTATGAGCGCTTTCTATAAAACAGATCTGGACCAAACTCTAAGAACATGGAAAATAGATACAGTGGTAGTTTGTGGAATAATGACCAATGTATGTGTTTTGTTGACAGCGCTGGACGCAATTCAGAATGATTTCAAATCAATCATCGTTTCAAACGCTTCCGCCTGTCACAAACGTGAAAACCATGAAATGACGCTCAAACTCTACGATAAATTTGCCTTATTTCCTCTTTTCAGGATTTTGTCGTCAAGTGAAATAATTTCAGAGATGTCTGCACCAGAAACATAATATTAGGAATCTCTTTCAACTATCCTTTTGAGTAGCTTAGTCAGTACCTTCGCCGTTGTCCCGACCAATGGAATTATTTTCTGATAGTTCATTCGCTTTGGTCCTATAATGCTGATACTTCCAAGTACCGCCCCTGGAGTCTTTATTGGATAGGCGATCACGGAACACGATTCCATTTCGTTAATACCGTGTTCAGATCCAATAAATATCTGCATACCCTTAGTAACTAATATTTTGTCCAGTAACTTCAAGAGCTTGCTTTTATGTTCAAATGTGACCAAAATGGCCTTGATTTGATCAACTTGCAAGAAAACAGGATCTTCAACAATATTTGCTGAACCTTCAATAAAAATCTCTCTTGCCAATTTGTCATCTGATAAAATCATATATCCAAATCTCAAAGCGGTAGCCAACATGATATCAAAACGTGCTTTTTCATGGCTTAACTCAATTTCAATCTTTTCTTTGGCTTCCTTCAGGTCAAGATCTTTCAGCATATCATTCAACATTCTAGTGCAACACTCAAGAGTGTCTTGAGAAATATTCTCATCATCAAAAATCATTTTATTTTGGACAAAACCATTGGTGGAGACAAGCACTACCAGAATTCTATCCTTAGCTACCTTTATAAAATCAATGGTCTTGAAGGTTTGTTCTTTTGCTGGGGAACTGCTGACAACACCCGCCTGCTTTGAGAGATCAGCCAGTACCCAGGATGATTGTTTCAAGGCGTCTCTGATGTCCATACCAGCGGCCGCAATCCATGATTCTATGGCCGCAATTTCTTGTTGATTCAATCCTATTGGCTCTAAAATTTTGTCAACATAAAATCGATATCCAAGATCTGTGGGAATACGGCCGGCGCTTACATGGGGTTGGGAAATATATCCCCAATCGGTGAGATCGCTCATAATATTTCTAATAGTAGCGGCTGATACTCCCATATCCATTTTCTTCGACAGGGTTCGCGACCCTACCGGCTCACCAGTAGAAATGTATTCAGACACGATAGTGGCAAGGATTTTTTCGGATCTCTTTCCGATCGTGTTCATGTTGACTCCATTAATCAGGTTGTCCTTAGTAAGCGCAATTTTCAAAAAACAAGGCGATGTCTAACGTCCTCTCAAGTCTTTTGGAAATATTGAACAAAATAATTACAGGATCCCTTTGGCGCTGCAATCAGAGGATCTTCAATTCTATGTCCATCTAAGATTTCACCGATATGAAAGGGCCGGCCATCAAGATATCGGATTTCGCCACCAGCGGCCTGAAGGATGATACTCCCGGCCGCCAGATCTCTCACGGTTACATTTTTCATAATGCAAGCGTCAGCGGCGCCTCTGGCAACATAAGCCAAATGCCCGGCGGATGAACCCAGGTTACGTATTTTACCAGGGAAATTGCTCGTAAAATCTCTATGAAATCGGGAATAAACTAAAACCAGGCTTTCATTATCTATTGTTGAATCCTGGCGGACTTTGATAGGAGTGTCATTAAGAAAAGCTTCTTTACCGGCGTATGCTGAATATAACTCTCCTGTTACCGGTAAATAAAGAAACCCCAATACCGGCCAAAACTTCTCAAAAAAAGCTGCGCTGATACCCCAAACCGGCATTCCTGACTGAAAGGAAGCTGCGCCGTCAAGAGTGTCAACTATCCAAATGAATCTAGGCGCGCCAGGTCCAAGAAGCTGATCGTCCGTCAAATCTCTGAGAAAACCATGGCCTTCAAAACTACCATCAAATTTGGTCTGAATTATATCCCAAGCACGATTTTCAGCTTCTGTAACCAGTTCATCATCAAATTTGAGTTTTCTATTGCCTCGCCCGTAAAGCTCGAGTAGGACTGCTCCACTTTTTCTCAAGGTATTTTCAACGAACTCTTTTAATGTCCATAACTCACGATCGGTTAAGGACTGAATTTCGTTACTGTTCATGATTAACTCCATTCTAAAGACAGACCATAAATTTCAAATACTTAAGTCTTGTAGATCCCGACCACACATTTATGGATCTAAAAACCCATCATTATGTAAGGTCATAAAGGCCACTGTGTCAAGCAAGACGATATCTTTGCTTCCAATAAGAATCAAAACGTTTTGTGGGCTAAATTTACGATGAAAGTTAAAAAATTGATCCAACTGTTTGCAACACAGATTCACCTTCTTCAAAAATGATCTGGATTGAACTGATTATTTTCAAAAGCCCAAGTAGCCTAAATATTGTAGATCGATAAAAAATTTGAGATGATACCCATGGCTCAAAAAATATTTTGAAATTGTGTTAAGAAATTTGGAGATTTAATATGGCCGACTGGAAGCAGAGGTATGCCAATAAATTGGTCAGTATTCAGGAAGCCGCATCTCATGTGAAAAATGGAGATCGCGTTTACCTGGGCAGCATGTGTTCCGAACCAAAAGCTATCATAGAAGGTTTAGGAAACTCTAGAGTAGAAGATGTCGAAATAGTTCAATTTATCAGAGGAGACTTTGCTACGAATCTGGCTGCAAAAATTCCAGGTCGATTCGTTATAAAGTCTTTTTTTGTTGGAGGTCGGACTGGGGAACAAGAGAGACCGTCCGAAGCGGATTATGTGCCTCTATTCCATTCTCAAATTCCAAAATTTTTTAGAAACAGACGAATAGCAATCGACGTTGCGATAATTCAAGTCAGCCCTCCCGACAGATTTGGTAGATTTAGTCTGGGAATATCAGTGGACATAACAAAATCCGCCGTAAAATCAGCAAGGCTGGTCATTGCCCAGGTTAACGCCAGGATGCCACTAACCTTTGGTGATTCCTCCATAATGATTGATGAAATTGATTATCTTGTTGAGGCGGACGAAGAACTGTTTGAACTACCCAAGGAAGAACTTGGTGATAGAGAAAGAATCATAAGCTACTACTGCGGTGAACTCATAGATGATGGTTCCATATTGCAATTTGGGTTTGCAGGAATATCCCAGGGATTGATGGACCATCTGAAAGACCGGAAAAATCTCGGTTTGCATACGGAAATTCTTACCGATACTCTCGTAGATTTGATCGAATGCGGCGCCGTGGACAACAGCACAAAAAAAATGTACAGGGGCAAATCGCTAGCAACCTGTTGCATGGGTACGAGGCTGTTGTACGATTATGTCGACAACAACTCACTGATTGAGCTCTACACAAGCGACGTAGTACTAAATCCTCTGTTTATAGCGGCGAATGATAAAGTCGTGTCTGTAAATTTGGCGCTACAAGTGGATCTCAGGGGACAAATTCGTCAAGGCAACCCGACCTGGACAGCGTTTGAAGGATCAGGTGGTGACCATGACTTCATGTTAGGAGCTAGTATGTCGAAGGGAGGACGATCTATCGTCTGCCTCAGGTCGACTTCAATCAAGGGAGGAAGGTCCACGATAGTCCCTTCCTTTGGTCCGAAATCCGCCGTAATAATGAATCGGGGAGAAGTCAATCACATTGTTACAGAATATGGCATAGCATATCTAGGTGGTAGAACGATCCGTGAAAGGGCCATGGCTTTGATTGAAGTAGCGCACCCAGATCACCGTGAAGATCTCATGAGATCGGCCAGAGAAATGGGATACGTATACTCGGATCAAATTTATTACAAAAGTATATCTCCTGAACTTCGTCAGAGAATCCGAACCGACCATATATTTAAAGATGGCCTAAAATGCCATATTCGCGCTGTAAGACCTACAGATGAATCAATGCTTCGAGACTTATTTTATAACCTTTCGGAAAGTTCTGTTTATTTTCGATACTTCAGCCCCAAGAGAACTATGCCTCATGCGAACCTTCAAACATACGTTAATCTGAAAGAAGATGAAGGAATATCGCTGGTTGTTACACTTGGGCCTCGTGAGAATAGAAAAATAATTGCGGAAGCACGGTACATGGTAGAACCAAACGATGGATTGGCAGATTCAGCATTCATGGTAGATGAAAATTACCAGGGAAAAGGGATAGCGAGTTACTTGCTCAATTATCTTATTGAAATAGCCAAAGAAAGAGGCCTGAAAGGTTTTAAAGCAGATGTATTATTCTCTAACCAACCCATGCTAAAAGTTTATGACAAAGTTCCATATAGAATTTTCAAACAATTCTCGGATGGTATTGTCACTTTGAGCTTTAAATTTGATACTTTTAAAGACGAGGAACAAAACAGACCGCCGGTTGAATGAAATTCAAGTGATTTACACCAGAATTTCATCATCACATCAAAAAAGGATTTGAGCGGACATGAATTCAATCAAAAATATTCCTGGTGAAAAAGGATGCCTATGTCTACTGGAGAAGTACTCGACTCCAGAGCACATAGTGCGCCATTCTCAAAAGGTCTGGGAAGTAGGAAAATTCTTGGGTCAATCAATGATTGAACGAAACTACAAGATTGATCTGTCCTTGCTGAGAGCTTCATGTTTGCTTCATGACATCGGTAAATTCCCCTGCATCTTATCGGGCGCGAAGAACCATGATATGATGGGAAAAGAAATTCTGGAAAAAGAAGGTCTACCAAGTGTGGGAGAAATAATTTCCCAGCATGTTATTTTGAAAGGCCCCAAGAATAGGTCCATATCAGAAGAACACATTGTTTTTTACGCTGACAAGCGAGTAGTCCACGATGAAATCGTCAGCCTGGAAAATAGATTCGTCTATCTTTTAAATACTTATGGTAAAAGTTTGGGGGCCATAGAAAGATTACTTGTAATGAAACAAGAGACAATAAATGTTGAAAACGCTATTTTCGAAATCTTAAAACTTGATCCTGAAATAATATCCAGCAGTATAATGTGCAATCCATCAAAAACTGAATCTAGTCAAAAACAGCAGGTCAGATGAATCAAAAACTTGCTGTCGTATTATTGTCTGGAGGCGTAGATTCCTCAACAACTGTTGCAATTGCCAAGTCCGAAGGCTTTGAAGTTTGCGCCCTTAGTTTTGATTATGGGCAACGACATAAAATCGAATTACAGGCTGCGGCGAATATCGCAAAATATTTCGAAGTCAAGGAACACCTCGTAATAAAGGTACCTCTTAGAAGTATAGGAGGTTCAGCTCTAACAGCCGACATTGCAGTTCCAAAAGACATGCCGATACAGAGTATAGGTCAATCAATACCAGTGACATACGTGCCTGCGAGAAATACTATATTTTTGTCTCTGGCTCTTGCCTGGGCGGAAGTCAAAGAGGCGCAAGACATTTATATAGGTGTCAATGCGATGGATTATTCAGGTTATCCTGATTGTCGGCCCGAATTCATAAAAGCCTTCGAGACAATGGCGAACCTGGCAACTCAAAAAACCATCGAAGGTAAGATGAAATTCACGATTCGGTGTCCTCTGATAGAAATGTCCAAATCGGAAATAATTAAAATAGGACTTAAATTAGGAGTCAATTACTCTATGACTCATTCCTGTTATGACCCGTCGGATTTGGGCGCAGCATGTCAGGTTTGTGAGAGTTGTCTTTTGAGAAAAAAAGGTTTTGAAGACGCCGGGGTCCTAGATCCCACAAAATACAAATGACAAAACTTCAAATAAACATTGGGTAATTTGTAAAGAATACGGGGTAACAATGTCAAAATATTTTAATAACAACACCGAGACAATAGGGTCCACCCCATTGATTAAACTCAATAAAATTGAAGGTGTTGACGCAGCGACAATTCTGGTCAAGGTTGAAGGGCGCAATCCAGCATATTCTATCAAGGATCGCATAGGTGTTTACATGATAAGAGACGCTGAAGAAAAAGGGACCCTTCAGCACGGAATGGAAGTAGTGGAACCCACTAGTGGAAACACAGGAATAGGCCTGGCTTATGTATGCGCTATCAAAGGATACCCTCTTACTTTGACGATGCCGGAGACAATGAGCATTGAAAGGCGGAAAGTGCTTAAAATGTTTGGAGCTCGTATCGAATTGACCGAAGGAAGCAAGGGGATGAAAGGAGCCGTGGAGAAGGCGGAAGAAATTGCCCAAAGCGATCGTAGCAAGTACTTTATGCCGCAGCAATTCGAAAATCCAGCGAATCCTAGGGCCCACGAAGAAACAACTGGTCCTGAAATATGGGCGCAAACATCAGGGAAAATAGATGCGTTAGTCAGTGGAGTAGGTACTGGGGGAACCATTACTGGGGTATCACGGTTTATAAAAAATTTCGGAAACAAAAAACTTTTCTCTGTCGCTGTGGAACCTTCCGAAAGTCCAGTTATAACTCAAACCATGCAGGGGAAACAACTCGTGCCTGCCCCTCACAAGATTCAGGGAATAGGAGCTGGATTTGTGCCAAATGTTCTTGATCTGTCTCTGGTTGACGACGTTGTTCAGGTTTCCAGTGAAGAAGCCATTGATTACGCTCGATTGCTTGCCAGTCAAGAAGGTTTGTTAAGCGGTATATCATCTGGAGCCGCTGTATGCGCTGCAATCAAGCTGGCGCATCGAACGGAATTGTCGGGAAAAAACATTGTAGTTATCTTGCCTAGCGCCGGTGAAAGGTATTTAAGTTCGGTACTATTTGATCACCTCAAAGATTGAGACTATGTGAAAACCAAATCTGAATTCAGAAAGGAACCTACAATGGAACACAAATCCAATTGCGTCTTTTGTAAGATAGTGAAAGGTGAAATTCCTTGCGTAAAGGTGTATGAAGATGAAATAGCGTTGGTTTTCATGGATGTAGCTCCATTAAATCAAGGCCATATATTGGTGATTCCGAAAAATCATTATGAATCCATTCTGGAGATGGAACCGGAAACTTACGGATGGTTGAACAAAATAGTTTCATTAGGCGCCAAGGCCATACAAACAACACTTAAGCCTGACGGCATAAATATAATGCAGCTCAATGGCAAAGCCGCAAACCAGGTTGTCCCACATGTGCACATTCATATTGTCCCCAGGAAATTCGGGGACGGTTTGACAATTAGCCAATGGGATCCAATCCCAGGATCGATGGACGACATAAAATCAATCGGTGAAACCATAAAAAGAAATTTCTAAATTTGAACCAGTCACAAAAAATCAATATATCCAATGAATCTGAAAAAACGGAAGTCGGTTTTAAAACTCAACCCCAATCAGATTTCTTTAATTATTTCGGTCAAGAACGTACGATCCAAGTGTGGCTTGCCGAAAAAAGAACCAAGTTAACTTCTGCTTTATTTCCCCCTTTGGAAAGAATAGGTCTTGTTCCTGACACAATTTCTTATATTGGACTGGCATTGCTGACCGGAGTAGTTCTTTATTTTGTCAGGAAACCCATATTAGCTTCAGTATTTTTACTGGGACATGTATTCTTTGACGGGCTCGATGGAGCTTATGCCCGAAATGCGGGTAAGGCTTCCCAGTCAGGGGCATTTACTGATTTGGTTTGTGATCAGTTTGGAATGGTCGTGGTTTCTTTGCTGGCCATATTCCACCACTTGGTGGAGCCTTTGATAGGAGCGGCCTACATTAGCCTATATCTGATGGTGGTAGTTTTTGGCGTAATCATAAACGTCATGGGAATTGGATCAAGAATCACCATTACAAGTAAATATTTCTTGTATATTGTTTATGGATTATGGGCCTTTACAGGAATCAATTATTTTACTTTTTTAATGACTTTTTTTTCGTGTGTGATGGTTGTCGAGGTATTGATTGGTTACGTGCGTCTGAAGGCGGCAATAAGAAAGAAATTTGATTCGCAGGAACGATTCGCAATCGGAGATATTTACTCAGGTCGACTGAATTATTTTTTAAATATCGCAATTCCGTTGTCCATATTCTTGGGGATTCTTATTTATGGGAACTGGGTTCCATTAAAAGCCATTCTGGAAGGACCAAATCTTAAGATTAAGTGGGAAGAAGGACGTGCTCTTGTTTCACCTGATGAAAAAGCGAGGATCCTGGCTTTTGGAGTATGGAAGGATAAATGGCTGGTTCTCTTGGAAAGTGAAGACGGCGCAAAGGAAATAAGAGTAATTGACGCCGATGGATCTATCAGTGGGCAAAGTTTCGAAGCACCGGCCTATATTCAACCTGCGTGTGGAGAACTGCCCGTTGATGGAGAAACATTGTTGATCGCTGACGCCAACACCCGCTTGGTTTTAGGAATAGATTTAAAATCTTCTTTGGCGTCAAAAAAAGCAATAATAAGCCTCACCCTCCCATTTGGTTACCTTAGAATGACGGCTATGGCCACAACGTTGTGGAACAACAAGTCAGTGTGGCTAATAGCCAATTATCTCTATACTAGAAAGACTTACATCGTAGATCCTGATATAGCTCTAAAAAAAGGCTCAGTTCTAGGAGGAGTCATAGGATCGTACA
This sequence comes from uncultured Desulfomonile sp., assembly GCA_903952205.1. Taxonomy (GTDB): domain Bacteria; phylum Desulfobacterota; class Desulfomonilia; order Desulfomonilales; family Desulfomonilaceae; genus CAJBEZ01. Next base: position 191,926 of record CAJBEZ010000064.1, read on the forward strand.
CAAATGGAGGTTTTCCGTCAGGCATAGTAGTATTAAACGGTGAGATAATAGAACTCAACAAATCTCCCTTTAATACTCTTATCTACATTGCTTCTCTTGATAGGACGCTTCAAGGTTCGAACCTGCTGGAAGCCAGTAAACGTAGATTGTCCGTTCCTGACAAAAGATGTCTAGGCTTGGCTATATCAGGAGAGAAACTGATCCTTATTTCAGAACTCGGTAAAACCTTTCAGGTTCCTCTTAAAGATGTCCTAAGTAAAACCTGGGAGGAACTAAATCCTTAACAATTCGAAAGTTGTAAATAGTAGATTTTCGCACTAAACTCCATATTAACAAAAGCTGTAACAATAATTAGTTATTACGCCGAATTAGGTTTTGGAGACCTTTATGGATAAAATTAGAAACTTCTGCATTATTGCGCATATTGATCACGGAAAATCCACACTTGCGGACCGGTTGCTTCAGATTACCGGAGTAGTGGGAACTCACAATTTTCGGGATCAAATGCTCGACACCATGGATATTGAAAGAGAACGAGGAATAACTATAAAAAGTCAATCAGTAGCTCTTCCTTACAAATCATCCGACGGTATTGAATATACATTAAATCTTATCGATACTCCTGGTCACGCTGATTTTTCATATGAGGTTTCACGGGCTTTAGTCGCATGCGAAGGCGCATTACTAGTCATAGACGCCAGTCAAGGAGTCCAGGCTCAAACGCTAGCCAATTTTTATATGGCGGTGGATGAAGATCTGGAAATTATACCAGTTATTAATAAAATAGATCTCCCTGCAGCCGATATTGAAAGAGTGAAGCATCAAATCTCCAAGGATTTGGGATTGGATCCTGATTCGGCGATATGTGTTTCCGCAAAGGAAGGCATAGGGGTGAAAGAAATATTGGAAGCAGTTGTGCAAAAAATTCCACCTCCTCAGGGAGATCCTTCGGCCCCTCTAAAAGGACTAATTTTTGATTCCCATTGGGACCCGTATAGAGGAACCATAGTGCATCTGAGAATTTTGGATGGTAGCCTGAGACCGGGGCAAATCGTTAGACTATTGTCAACTGAATCGAGTTATAAAGTTGAGGAAACGGGTATTTTTCTTATAGAGAGAAAACCGGCCCCTCAATTGTCGGCAGGACAGGTAGGCTACATGATAGCGGGTATAAAAACCGTTAGTGACACAAGAATAGGGGATACAGTAACGGTTGAGGACAATCCTTGTGTAACTCCTTTGAAGGGATTTAAGCTGGTAAAACCAGTGGTGTTTTCTTCATTCTATCCCATTTCGTCGGATGACTATGAAGAACTTTCAGACGCCTTACAAAAGTTGAAATTGAACGATGCCTCATTAACATTTGAAAAAGATCACTCCACCGCTTTAGGACACGGATTCAGATGCGGATTTCTTGGATTATTGCACCTCGAAGTGGTTCAGGAAAGACTGGAGCGGGAGTTTGACCTGTCTCTAATTTTGACGGCCCCGTCAGTTCAATATATTGTCATTTTTAGAGACGGAAAAGAGTTAATCATGGATAATCCGGCAAAATATCCGGACCCAATATCAATAGATAAGACGAAAGAACCTTTTATCAGAGCTTCAATAATTCTTCCCGATCAGTACCTGGGTATGGTGATCAACCTATGCATTGATCGGCGAGGCATTCAGAAAGATATGCATTATCTGGATGCCGGCAGAGTTGAACTCACTTTTGACCTGCCGCTGTCCGAGGTGTTGTTCGATTTTTATGACAAGTTGAAGTCGGTTTCTCGAGGATATGCTTCATTTGATTATGAATTTCTTGATTATAGAGCCACAGAATTAGCTAAAGTTGATATCCTGGTAGCGGGTGAAAGAGTTGACGCCCTATCAATGCTGGTTCATAAGGAAAGAGCTCAGCAAAGGGCTCATAAAGCCTGCGAAAGACTCAAAAAAGAAATACCTCGACAGCTTTTTAAAGTGGCCATTCAGGGAGCGATCGGAGGGAAAATTATAGCTAGAGAAACGGTTTCCGCTATGCGAAAAGATGTTTTAGCCAAATGCTATGGTGGAGACATAACTAGAAAAAAGAAACTTCTTGAAAAACAAAAAGAAGGCAAGAAAAGAATGAAACAGGTCGGGAATGTTGTAATCCCTCAATCGGCATTCCTAGCGGTCCTAAAAACAGATTCCGACGAATGAACCGGCATTTACAATAAAGCGTCAAGGGCAATTGATTAAAAGAATTTGTTTGATTACTGGGACAAAAAAATGATGGATTAAACATTGAGTTAGCAATTCTTGTTATGAGAACAGCGTTCTGAGCAATCACATGAACAGGTAGTTCCCTGAGCCCTTTTTCCAGTTACTTTGCTGATGAATCGATAAACAATATAAATAAATGCCGTTAATACAACAATTCCTACGACTAATTCCTGCCACATCATAATTTATTACCTCGTAAATTATCAAACAAGGCCTATTCCCAGAAAGGATCCGGTAGTTTTAACTAGAAACGCCATTGCGTAGGCCAATAATGTAGTATAGACCATTGCGAAAATGGTCCAGCGCCACAGGCCGGTTTCTCTCCGTATTACAACGAGCGTCACAAAACAGGGAGCGTATAGCATCACAAAGATTATCAACGTGAAAGCCATCAATGGGTTCCATCCAGGCTCATTTCTCAATTTCTCAGACAGATTCCACGATTTCTCAGGATTAACAGAACCGAGGCTATAAGCGGTCCCAAGGGTAGAAACCACGACTTCCTTGGCCGCAAATCCCCCCAGGAGCGCCACATTGGTCCTCCAATCAAAACCTATCGGTAAAAAGACCAACTCTAAAAATGATCCAACCCGACCAGCAAAAGAATTTCTAAGACGTTCTTCTTGCTCCTTATTTTCCACTTCCAACCTTTTGGCTCTCAAAACTAGAAACTTGCCTGCTACATCTGTATTGATTTCCGGATTTTCCATGAGGCTATAGCGTTGATTGGAATCATTGTCAGACTTGTAACCGGACTTTGAAAATGCGGCCAACGCTTTGGTTAGGTCTTTAGCATTGTCGGATTTATGTTCTTTAGTAAACTTTTCAAAATTTTCCAGTGCCTGAGGGGTCTGTATTACAGAACTCGCTCCGACGTCTTTGATAAATTCGGAATTCAATTTCTCCAGCTTTTTTTGGAAACTTTGTTGAATTTCCGGAGGCAGACCGGGAAAAGTCATCAAAGCCCAAAACAATACTGAAACGGCTAGAATAACTGTTCCAGCTTTCTTGACATACATCCATGTCCGTTCCCACGTATGAATCAACAACCCTTGTAAAGTGGGAACTCGATAAGGAGGCAACTCAAGCACAAAAGGCGCAGACGGCCCAGACAGGACTGTGGAACGGATTACTCTAGCGGCTAGAAGAGCCATTGCCCAGGATATTAATGTCAGTAGAAACATTATAGAAACCCGGTCACCTGAGAAAAAAGCCCCAATCAGGAGAGCGTAAACAGGCAACTTGGCGCCGCAATTCATGAGTGGAGCCACAAGGATCGTCACAAGTCTTTCCTTGGGTTCTTTCATTGTACGTGTCGCCATTATCCCGGGGACCGCACAACCACCAGCTATACCCCCTGAAACCATCAATGCCAACATCGAGGCGCCATGCAAACCAAAACCGCGTAAGACCCGGTCAAGCATAAAAGCTATACGGGCCATGTAACCAGTATCCTCCAGGATGGCGATTGCAAAAAACATGAAAGCTATTAACGGCGTAAAACCTAGAACACCTCCTACGCCGGCAATCACTCCGTTAACCACTAAGGATCTTAAAAGTCCATCAGGAAGAGTTTCGGATACATTCGCCCCCAACCACGCGAAAAAGGATTCCGAATACTGGACTAAACTTTCACTGCCGCGAAATGTAAAGAAATAGACGGCGTACAAGACTGCAAACAAAATTATAGGACCCAACAATCGATTCGTTAGAAATTGATCGATAGATTCACTTAGGTTAACTCTATCTGTCCTTTCTATTTGAACCGTTTGCTTGATAGCCCCTGATATTAGACCGTATCGAGCGTCAGCCAGAACAATTTCGGGATTATCCCCAAAAATATTTTTTAAGTGTGACCGGCTTTTTTCAACCTGTTCACGAATTGTTTTCCGGTCATCACCGCTGTCAATTTTTTTGACGATTTCTGAATCGCCCTCAAGCAACTTCACAGCAAGCCAACGAAAAGCCGGCCCTTCGAGAGAATAATTTACATGCCGCAGAAGATTCTGGATTTTTTCCAATTCATCTTCAACTTCCGCCCCGTATGTAAATCTCCTGAAATTATCTGACGATTGATTATTTTCAACTTCGAAGACTATCGTTTCAAGTAGAGAATCCAGGCCTATGCCCTTTTTCCCATTCGTAAGGATAACGGGGACACCAAGTAAGGAAGAAAGATACGCTTCATCTATTCCAATACCACGTCCCCTGGCGACATCAATCATGTTCAGAGCTATCACCAATTTGCAGCCCATCTCAAGCAGTTGAACCGAGAGATACAAATTTCGCTCTAAATTGGCTGCGTCGACGACATTTACCACAAGATCGGGAGCGCTATCCACTATGAAATTTCTTGCAATGATTTCTTCAAGCGAATAGGCCGTAAGCGAGTAAGTACCAGGAAGATCCACTACGTGAATCTTGCGGCCACTATGTGTGACGGTTCCTTCCTTTTTTTCAACTGTTACTCCAGGCCAATTCCCAACATGTTGTCGTGCCCCTGTCAAAGCATTAAATATAGTTGTTTTCCCTGCGTTGGGATTTCCTGCGAGAGCCACAGTTATTTTTTGTTTCATTAACGGTCCTCAAACAGCTATTTCAGGTTCTCTCATCAAAATATGAGCAGCCTGTTTTTTTCGCAAAGAAATATGATAACCCCTTATTTCAAATTCCATTGGATCATTGAGAGGCGCATATTTGACGACCTTAATTTCTGTTCCTTTAACAAAGCCCATTTCCAACATCCTTAGCCTGAAATCAGAATCACCGCAAACCTGTACTATCTGGCCTTTCTGACCAGGTTTATAATTAGAAAGTTTAACAGTTTTTTCCGCCAGGCATTTATTGTCTTCTAGGGCAGAGCAATCGAAGCATTTTTTCCGGGATACTGTAGGACTCATCATGTATTCTCCATCTTGCGGGCACGTTAAAACCGACAAGTCTATTTTAATTAGATACATCAAACTTATCTTTAACGTTCACACAAAATATTGTCAATATTTAGAGGTCAAAAAAGATGTGCATAATTGAATTATATTTCACAATTTTTATCAAGAATGCTCGGGAGGGTAGCAACCAATGAACTGAAAAAACCGAGTTTAAGAAAGATGGGTTCAATGTTTCAATAGAGGCATAATTTATCAGGGACCAACAAGCTTTCTTTGCTTGTGGAGCCCTGTATAAATCCATTTATTCCTGATTTTGTAGTTCAAATTAACGCGAGACAGATTAAGAGTCGAGATTAAACCGCTGTTCCAGGCGTTTAAGGCCTGTGTCGGATAAAACGGAACCGAATCGGACCAAGGCAGAATTCTACCCCCATTTGATGTAAGTGATTTCATTCCAATCCATTTAATGCCATCCGATACAATCCCATCATTCTGACTTAGGTTATCCAATAGCGCCAAATCGGAACCGACTCTTTGCAATATTACCAAGGAACTGGCCGGCAATGGGCTTTCCATTTTCACGCCACGGCTTATAAATCCTTTTGGTATAAATATCGCCTGCTGATGAAATTCGTTGGGAGGACAGCTTGAACGCCTGTAAACATAATAGGCCCCCAGGGTAGGGTCACTATATAGCATTTTTACTAACTCTCTAAGACCGTTCCAGCCTCGGAAAACAGCTGCTCTTTTATGATAAGATTCGAGATCAACAAATAGCAAATTAGTATTAGGCTCAATATCCGGAACATGGGAAACAAAACTCCGACAAATGGAATTTCTAATCTTTGAAGCTTCAGTCCAATCAACGATCAAACTCGAGTGAAAAGCTACCATCATCCCAATTAAAACAGACCCCAACACATAGCCGACGTATCGCGCACGCAAATCGTTCCAGAAAGTCATCAACAGAGCAAATAGTATGGCGCCTCCAAATGACGCGGAAGAATAAATTCTACTGGACCAGTTATAATTAAACCAGGGCGTATAGCCACCATCAATAAATCCATATTTTGTCAGAACCGTATCAGATATCTTAGGGACTACCGAACCATATCCAGCCAATTGATATGGAGTCATTCCCAAAATAATAATAACAAGGGACAAAACCAGTATGTAGTAAGGCTTATCATAATAAGCCTCTCGTGTTTCTTGAGTTTTTAAAGTCTCGGAAGTTTCCAGATAGTAAAAAAACAATATTATGAGAGAGAAGGCCACCATTCCAAAAATTATGGAACGAACATCCATAGTTGAGAAATCGAAAATTCCCGCTAAATAAAAAGGAAATAAAGCAATATATGACCAGACCAATTCAAAGGGTGGGACCAGATAACTATGCGAAACAGCGCCCCCTCCCATAAAAACAAACCTGGCGCACAGGGCAATGATAAACGCAAGGCCTATGCCTGTGCTAATCCTGAAAAGAAATTTTGTGATTGAGTCTGTTTTATTGATTTTGTCATGCAAGGGAACCACAAACAAAGGCATGGCCAGTATTAATAAACTCGTGGATTCATAAGTGAAAAAAGCCGCCAAATATAAACAAACAGGTAGAAACAAACCTCCCCATGAGTACCCTCTCACAGTCCACCTTTGAAATGAAAAAACTGAAATCCAGAAAAAAAGGAGACTCAATCGAGAATTGTCAGTGGTGACCACGTATGTCAGGCATGAAACAGTAGGAATAAAGAATGCCCCAAAAATCGACGCGGCCACGAAGACTTTTCGATTGGGGAACAGGTTGTATAAACAAGCTCCCATTGCCAAAGAAGCCGCGGCCAGCAAAGAGATGGAGAAAAAATGAAAAACCGTTTTGTTGAATCCAAATAATTCAAATAAAGTTATCCAGTAAACGCCTTCAATGGGTCTTAATAAATCTTTTGCGTACAGCCAAACCGAATTAGGAAAACTATTCCAATAAGGCCAACTGAAAATCCACCAATCATCACCTTCAAATCCTACATCTCCAGTGAAATAAGTTACCAGAAGCCCGTAAATCAGAAAAAATACTCCTGATGAAATAAAAAGAAACCGAGGACTGGCTGAAATTTTCATGAGCAAACAATTCTGAAAAAAATCTAATTGCAGGAAGAAATATGTAATCTTCCCTATTTGTTCTAAACCTACATTCTAAACCTAATATGACAAGTCTTCCATATAAATTGTGAACAGACCAAAAAAATTTATGTCCGCAACAAATATTTTTTCGAAAATACAATTTTTTTCATAACGTGTGTCCCCATTTGACACACGTGGGGTGGATAATGGAGTCATCATGAGGAAAGGGAGTCTTAGATGGCGGCGCATGAGAATGATTTTTATGGAATTGGTTACTGCATTGACCGCCCGGCAAATGAAGCAAGTGAGATCAAGACGGTAAGAAACCTGGCTAGCCGGCAAAGGAGGTTGGAAATGACGATCAAAAACCTGTTCAATGCGTTTCTTGACGTTCACGCGCAGGAACATCCGTTTAATGTTGAGGAACGTTTCCTAAAGCTCCCCTGGGATGATCAACAGCGCATTTTAAATGTCGCCATCAGTCTAATGATGGCAAAACCGCGCATGGCTGATTTGCTGATGCAGAGGATATCGGACGATTCCTATCGAAAATTGCCCGATTGTTGAGGGAAATCAGGGAAGATGGCCACGTGTTGAACAAGATAAGGACTTACGCTCAGAGGTGATTCATAGAATTATTCTTTGTAATTTGGATCGTTTGGACCCTGATTGGTCTTGGGACCAACTGGGGATATGGCTGGCGTAATGATGACGATGATCACAGGAGGAGATAAATGTATCTAATCATTCAATATTTACTGGCAATTCTGGTTGTTACGGGTGTGGTATTGCCGTCTAAATCATTCGGGGGGGATTATTTGTATCTGGACAAGCAGGGGAAAGTGAAAGGTTGGGCGACAGATGATGGAGACACGGTCAGGTTTTTCGACAAATCCTTCAACCCAAGAGGTTTTTACGATCGTGACACCAACACCACCTTTGATAAGAATAATCGCCCCACCGGCACAATTTATGATTTTGATAGGGATTAGGTATAATTGCTGGAAGCATGAAACCAAAATAGTTATTACTAGGATCAAAATGGCGCTACTGCCATTAGTCAGCGAAGTTTCTGATCGAAGCGTAACCGAGGGTATGTGTCATGACAGACGCACCGATAGTTGATGAGAAATCTGCCGCTATTTTTATTGTTTGTCTCTTCTACGCCCTTCACATGGTAGAGGAGTTTTCTTTCGGGTTTGTTGAATGGGCAGATCGTTATTTTGGTCGCTTCGACTGGAAACAAAACTTGCTGGGGAATTCTATATTCTTTGTGTTTGTCGTTGCGGCTTGTTGGGGGTATTATGAAAATCAGACCAGATTCCTCTGGGCTGGAATGTCGGTCATAATGTGGATTTTGGCCAATTCCTTCATTCACATTTCATGTACTATACTCGGCCGTGAGTATTCTCCCGGTGTCGTCACAGCAGCAGGTATTTACATTCCGGGCGGCGTATATTTCCTTGTGAAGTGGGGCGGACTAGGTTTGCTGAGCTGGAGCAACATCATTTTTTCATTCCTGGTAGGAGCGATACTTTTTATGCTTCTCCCCACATTCGCAAGGGCAGTGCATTTTCATGCTCAGCTTGCAAGGATATTTCATCTGGTCAAGTGATTCCGCATCAATGTGGCTCCGGGCTGGTGGGTCTATTTTGGTCCTTTTCTATTTCTTGAGTAATTCCCTAAGTCAAATTATTCTCATAGCAGTTGAAAGTTTACCCCACCTGCAATGTTACCGTTGGCATGTTGGTGGGGATTTTTTTGCTTGAATATTGATTCTATCATTTCATAACTGAAAGTAAGGGGACTGTGACCATCACAGAACGCCTATGACTCACAGGAATTTTGGAGAAACATGTTGCCTTTGCCAACTATTTGCTCTTCGGAAGCCCAACACTCTGGGCGGCCATTATCCTCTGGGTCGGCTTCAATTTGAGGGTTTGAGATAATTTCTCTTTGTCGATAGATACGCGGAATCCTGTGTTCAGTCCTTCGGATGCACAATACAGATAAACGTTCTCAGCCACAAAGCCTGTATCCATTCCAGCGAGAATCAGCTTACCCCCTTCTTCACCCTCACTCATTTTCTCGAGATCCGCGACAAAGACGAGATGAACTGGTGCGTCCTTAAATGTAGCCTGTGTATAGGTCAGCGAGCGGATGTCTCCTGCCACAATCGGGACCAAGGCGTTTCCTTTCGGATCATAAAGATACATTCCCATAGTAGTCGCTACATAGACTTCAATCTCTTGCCAATTCTTGGCCGACGGAGCGGTGCGTCTTCCTGAATCGGGACGATTTATCCCGCAGGCTGACCAGAGGAGGCTTGAAAGAGTCTGTTCCGAAAGGTTATCAAGAGCGTATGTGCGCGTGGTTTTCCTGTCTTTGAGCGCCTGGGCCAAAGATTTACTTTCGTTCAGTTTGGGCTCGGGTAGTTGAATTGACTTCATTTCCTGGCCAGAAGCCGGAAGAAGCATACCTGCGAAGAACACTAAAGATGCTATGATAGCAATGAGTTTCTCTTTTTTCATCTGGTTCCTTTTCTAATTTGGCATTGTTGGAATGTCATGGCTCGCTGAAAGCGAGGTCAAATCAAGCTAGGGTTTATCATCGTAAATAAACGCTGTCTTGCGCATAACGTTTTTGCTACGGCGCCTTTGAGAGACTTCCAAAGCATCAGAGCTATAGCGAACGTTCCTGACACCATAAAAACTTCGCCTGCCGATGTGCCAAGATATCGAATCCCTTAAACAGCCAATGCTTCATATCTGGGAATTTGCAGATGGTATTGCATTGACCCGCCTGTAAAGGAGAGAGATCTAGGGACCTTTTTTGCAAAAAGCCCCTAAGATTTAAAAGTATCGCTATGAAATTATTTTTCCTGCTTCCTTAGAGCACTTTAAGGTCTTGCTCAGGACCGGAGAGGACAGCCGTCGCTACAATGAGCGATTCTGGGAACCATATATCTTTTCATTATTGTCTCCTTTCAGATTATTCAAATCATTGCCTACCTTATTACTAAAGTATGAACAGGGCAGGCTGTTTGTCAAGTCATAAAAACCACTTGAAAACTATTATGGTTGAAGTCGGGCGCTATTAATAAGAAAGGATCATATATTAAATGAGAACGGACTGTATTTTCGTCTGGGACGGCGCCGGGTATCCGCCACGATTTGCTGAGCTAGAACAATGAAGAAACTAGTCAAGAATCCGGATTGAACAGTCCTCAGTAAGAATTGGCATTGGTTGCATACAATTTTGCAGAGTAACTGTTTTTCAATTGGTTGACGTCAACAGGTATTGTGTGTTGATTGTAACCTGGGATGAAGTAAATGCCGTTGAGAATGGGCGCCAGACACATGATCGACCCTCGTATCGAAACTTTGATTGCATCGTTTTATCACGACCCCCTGGCCCAATTTTTTTGGCCGAATGAGGAACTCCGAGTCAAACAGCTTTCCGCAGGATTGGAATTTCTCCTGAAATTGTCATCGATGATATTGAGTTCTGAGACAGCGAACAGGAAGTGCGCCGGGGTGATTGGAGCGACTCGACCAGGAAGGTATCCACCTCCCTTTTTTCACTCGATGGTTGCGCTAATCAGATTGATATTGAATTTGTTGTATCTTACGCCCCTGCGTGAAATGACAAAAATGACCAGCGTCTATAATCAGTTTGATAAGATACACCCCCAGCAACCTCATTGGTACATCGCTCTCCTGGGAGTGCATCCGGATCAACAGGGCAAAGGACTTGGAGGGGAACTGTTAAGGCCGGTTCTTCAGCAGGCGGACAAAGAGAGCGTAATCGTCTACCTGGAGTGTTCCAATCCAAACAGCCTTGATTTTTATCGAAAATATGGATTTGAGGTGATAAAGGAAATCGTGCCGGTTCGCGGCTGCCCACCTATTTGGGGACTGGTGCGGAAACCAATGTGAGTCCAGCGAACCGTCTTGAACTAATAGTGACATTCTTACTGCGCTGAGAAGCGTCCTGGCGTCTTTCACTTAGGACTCATTTTCACCATACAGCACAATAGCATATCAGCAGGAAATCCTGACAATGGAGAAAACCATGAAAAGAAACATAACCATCTTAGCGCTTGCTTTAGTGATGGCCATAACTTCAATTCTAATCGCTCAGGGCCAACAGGAAGGTTCAGTTCAGCCGGTCAGTGAGAAAAATTCCAGGAAGGTTCCTGCTCGATTAATCCCAGTGCCCAATACCGTTAGTCCTGAATTGCAGGCAGTGATCGCTCGCCCTTTGAATTCCGCATTGGGTGTTGTTCCTAAGACCTCCGAGGAATGGCGGCTTGTTGTCGCAAAGGAATCAGAACAGGACACGCCTGTTTTGGCCCATTTACGGAAGCTATTTCCAGTCGATATCAAAACTGATATCAAAGGCGGGGTCAAAACCTACATCGTCACTCCGGAATCTATTCTTGAGGAAAACAGCAATAGGATTCTGATCCATCTACATGGTGGAGGTTATGTCTTCAATGGCGGAGAAAGCGGTTTGGGTGAAGCAATTCTCATGGCGTACCACGGAAAGATTAAAGTGATTTCAGTGGACTACCGGATGGCCCCGGATTTTCCTTTTCCCGCAGCTTTGGAAGACTCTGTAACTGTCTACAATGAAGTTCTCAAAACCTATAAACCAGGCAATATTGGCATCTTCGGCACGTCAGCGGGAGGCGGCTTGACCGCGGCTACTATACTCAAGCTTCGAGAACTCAACGTCCCACTTCCCGGGGCGGCCGGACTCGGCACCCCGTGGGCGGACCTTACCAGGACTGGTGATACGCTATACACGAACGAGTATATTGACGATGTCCTGGTGACCTACGAGGGTCTATTGCAGGCATGCGCAGCACTGTATGCCGGTTCGCATGACATGAAAGACCCGCTCATCTCTCCGGTTTATGGGGATTTTACGAAAGGATTTCCTCCTGCGATTCTGACATCGGGCACGCGTGATATGCTTCTCAGTGATACCGTCAGGGTACACCGCAAGCTTCGCCAGGCTGGAGTAGAAGCCTGCTTACATGTATTCGAGGGCATGTCTCACGCACAATACATAATTGTATTTACTTCGCCTGAGTCCCGGGAAGTCTTTGAGGAGATAGCCCGTTTCTTCCAGAGCCATCTTGGCCAGTGATGATTTCAGTATGGCATGAGTCAATTAAAGAGGATTCCCGCCTTCGCAGGCATAACAGCAGAAATAGCCTTACGCTTCAGAAAAAACCCCTAATTCACGTGAGGGCCTGATGTAATGCCTGATTTGAAACAGTGGAAAATCAAGGTGAAGAAAGATCAACATCAGATAGAAGTTGGAAATATAGTCGTTGATGTTGTTCGGAAGGATATCAAAAATCTACATCTTAGGGTTTATCACCCTACCGGCAGAGTTCGCATAGCCGCTCCACTGAGAATAAATGATGAAACCATCAGATCTTTCATCGTTTCCAAAATAGGCTGGATAAAAAAACATCAATCAAAGATTGATGGTCAGGAACGTCAGCCCGTCAGGCAATTCGTATCTGGTGAAAGTCATCACTATCAAGGCCAAAGCTATTTAATCAACGTCATTTATCATGACGCCGGACCAAAAGTGGAAATACGTGGCCGAACCTATATTGACCTGTATGTGAAACCGGGTAGCAATCAATTACAACGTAAAAAAGTGATTACTGAATGGTATCGTTCTCAATTAAAAAAACAAATTCCTGGCCTGATAGAAAAATGGGAACACATCGTTGGAGTTGAGATTAATGATTGGTGTGTAAAAAAGATGAAAACCCGGTGGGGGACCTGCAACAGAAAAGCCAAACGTATTTGGATTAATCTTGAGTTAGCTAAGAAGCCATTACACTGCCTTGAATTCATTATAGTTCACGAACTGACTCATTTAATTGAACGTCATCACAATGACCGGTTTAAGGGACTTATGGATGGATTTATGCCGCAGTGGCGTCTCTACAAAGAAGAGCTGAACAGAGTCATTGTTCAACATAATGGCTGAGATTAGGTTTTAACTTCGATTATTTAAGTCTTATATAGATGAAATGTTATAAATATCTTTATACTAAAAATTTAATAGATATTGACAACATACTAATAATATGTTTTTTACACGCTAAGAAACTAAACCCCAAATCCTTTAGTCGGCCCGTAAATTTACGGGCCAATATTTTTTTCTGGCATTAGATGTTTGCTCGATACGGTCGTTTTACCGTGGAGAAACAATCATAAGAATTAAAAGGATATTAGAGACTTTTCTATCGCAAAATTTGCCAGGGCGCTCACGACGTTTTCCGGCCGGGGGATGAGATTTTGCCTCCGTCCCCGCAGACGATATCACTGGGGAACCGGCGATCCAAGTACGTGAACCGGAAGATGAATTTTATATCTTTGTCATAGTTTTCATAAAATGTTATTTGAATATGATGAACCCATAATTAGTCTTGCCGGAATCTCTCAATTCCAAAATGGAGCATGAAGTGAAAACCATTATTATAACCGGAGGCGCTGGTTTTATAGGTAGCCATCTGACAAAAAACCTTTTGGAAAAGGGGCATTATGTTCTCTGTATCGACAACATGTTTACCGGAAGCAAAAAGAATATTGCCCCATTCACCAACAACCCTCAGTTTGAGTTTATTCGTCATGATGTAGTTCTTCCGATACTACTCGAAGCCGAAGAAATATATCATCTGGCCTGCCCTGCGTCACCGGTTCATTATCAGAACAATCCCATAAAGACGCTCAAAACATCGGTAATCGGCACCTTCAACATGTTGGGGTTGGCAAAAAGAACTCGAGCCAGATTTTTGTTGGCTTCAACTTCAGAAGTCTATGGAGACCCCGAAATCCATCCCCAGACTGAGGATTATCAGGGAAATGTCAATCCAGTGGGGCCTCGAGCCTGTTATGATGAAGGAAAAAGAGCGGCGGAGACCTTAACAGTAGGCTACAGGGAGTATAATGGAGTGAGTGTTGGCATAGCGCGAATTTTCAATACCTATGGTCCCAAAATGTTGCCTAACGACGGTAGGGTTGTAAGTAACTTTATATGTCAGGCGTTAAAAAATGAAGATATTACAATCTACGGGGATGGGTCCCAAACGAGATCATTCTGTTTCATAACAGACATGGTAGACGGCTTGACAAAATTGATGGACAGTGGTCAACCAGGACCGATCAATTTAGGTAATCCACATGAAGTCACAATAAAAGAACTAGCTGAAAAAATATTGACTTTGATCAAGGGATCAACATCAAAAATCATTTACAAAGCTTTGCCGAAAGATGATCCTACTCGAAGACGGCCGGACATATCGCTGGCGAAAAAGTTTCTCCAATGGGAACCAAAAACCCCTTTAGAGGATGGACTAGAAACCACCATAGCATTCTTCGAAGAAGAACTGGGAATTAGAAATGGTTGATAGCAAACGCATTAAATCAAACTCCAAGCGCAATATTCTAATAATTCTAGGAGGTGTCCTCGGCCTTTTTTTTCTCTGGCTGGCTTTCCGTGACATTTCACTCAAAGATTTGACTGACGGTGTCAAACAGATGAAAGTCGGATATCTTATTCCTTGTTTATTTCTGGTAATGGCATGCCAGTTCGTAAGGGCTATGAGATTTGGGGTCATCATAAGCCCATTTTGTCCCTTGAGGCCCAAGCCTCTATGGGACTTACTCAATATCTGGGCGGCCGCCAACATGATAATGCCCGCCAGGCTCGGCGAACTGGTACGACCGTACCTGCTTCAGCAAAAAGGCGCCTCTTTTTCAACTGTATTTGGAGCGGTGATGGTAGAGAGGTTTTTTGACCTTTCCGGCTTGTTACTGTTACTAGGAGTCGTACTCCTTAAAACCCCGGCGACTCTCGAAAAATTTGCGTTCCTGGGAGAAATTCTCCTAATATGCCTGGTTTTGGGCTATGCCCTCGTCCTGACAATTTTGATCAAGAAGGAAAAATCCCTTTCGTTTCTGCGTAAAATCCTCTCAATGTTACCTGACAAAATGGGTCATTTTCTTGAAAAGATCTTTGAGAAACTCATAGATGGCTTTGGAATCATGAGGAGCCCTAAACAGGCCATTGTTATATTTCTGTATTCAGTAGCGTTATGGTTTTTGTTTTCTGCAACAACTTATTTGTTTTTACTTTCTTTTTCCATAAACGCTCCGTTTCTGGTCGCAGTTACTATACAGGTCTTCATCGCCCTGGGAGTGGCTCTACCATCAGCGCCGGGTTTTATAGGGACATTTCATGCGGCCGGCCGTTACGCTCTTGCCCTCTTTGGTGTAGGCGCTTTAGTGGCTGTATCGTTTGCGACGGTTTATCATCTATTTAGTTTGATAGTATGTCTGGCGCTGGGAACAATATCTTATTTGTCGAGTGAATTTCGACTGGACAAAAAAGCCTTTGAAGGTCAGGAGAGTAGTTCTTTTTAATGAGGAGCTAATTTTGCGGGATTGGGTTGAACTGGACAAGAGATACATTTGGCATCCGTTTACCCAGATGAAGGATTGGTTTCAAAGCGACAATCTTATCATTGAACGTGCCGAAGGCGTGTACCTTTTCGACACCACCGGCGCCAGATACATCGACGGTGTTTCCTCTCTGTGGGTCAATATACATGGCCATCAGAAAAGTGAAATTGACAGGGCAATAATAAATCAGATTGGACGGGTGGCTCATTCTACACTCCTTGGTTTGGGCAATACACCCTCTATTTCCCTTGCTGAGAAACTTGTTGAAATAAGCCCGGACGGTCTGAAAAGGGTATTTTACTCTGATTCAGGATCCACAGCGGTAGAAGTGGCCTTAAAGATAGCGTTTCAATATTGGAAAAATAAGGGGCGCAAAGACAAAAAACTCTTCGTTGGTCTTGACCAGGCATACCACGGTGATACCATTGGGTCGGTCAGTCTTGGCGGCATAGATATTTTTCACAGTATATTCAGTCAACTTTTGTTTCCCACACTGGTTATTCCATCTCCTTTCCCGTATCGCAATCCGAATACAGAGCCTGATGATCTTCGAGACCGATGCCTCGAATTTTTTGAACAAATGGCTGCAGAGAGATCTGATGAAATAGCGGCGTTAATAGTGGAACCCAGTGTTCAGGGAGCCGCCGGAATAATTGTTCACCCTGCCGGTTTTCTCAAAGGACTCGAAACAATCTGCAGGAAATACAATATCCTGCTCATTTGTGATGAGGTGGCTACTGGTTTTGGAAGAACTGGAGCAATGTTCGCATGCGAACGAGAATCAGTACATCCGGATATACTATGCCTTGCAAAGGGCCTCACAGGAGGATACCTGCCTCTTGCCGCGACACTAACCACAGATGAAATCTTTGAAGCTTTTTTAGCGCCGTATACCGATTACAAGACCTTTTTCCATGGTCACAGTTACACGGGAAACCCTTTGGCATGCGCAGCCGCTGAAGCCTGCCTCGACATTTTTGTTAACGAACGTGTATTAGAGAAGCTTCAACCTAAAATAGCATTTTTAACCGACATTTTAACCGAAGTATTTCAGAATGCGCCTAACGTCGGAGACATACGGCAATGTGGTTTCATGGTGGGAATAGAATTGACCAGAGATAAGGCTCTTCGAAAACCTTTCCCTGTTGAATTACGAATGGGGGCTCAAGTAACCCGGAACATCCAAAAATATGGAGTTATTCTTAGACCTCTTGGCGATGTTATAGTCATTATGCCACCACTGGCAATTGAAAATTGTGAAATAGAAACAATAATTAGGTCTCTTGAAAAATCTATCAAGGAAACATGTGAAACTTAAATCATGAAAGGAATCTTTATAACTGGAACGGATACGGGCGTTGGTAAGAGTTTGTTTACCGCGGGGTTGACCAGTTTATTAAGGAAAAACGGACTGAATTGCGTGGCTATAAAGCCGGTAGAGACAGGCTGTAAAATGAAACAAGGAGAGTTAGTTCCCGAGGATGGAATATTTTTAAGAAACGCCTCAGGGAAAATTCTTGATTTGGATGATACAACTCCGTTCAGGTTTTCTATGCCTGCGGCGCCTTACAGGGCAGCGGCAATGCAAGACAGCAGATTAAGACTTTCCGACATTGTGGAACACGTTAGAGCTATCCAGAATAATCATGATCTCGTTATAGTTGAAGGCGCCGGTGGATTGCTTGTGCCGATAGAAGAGAAAAGAACTATGGTTGATCTAATCATAGAACTGGGTTTTCCAGTATTCCTGGTGGCGCGAACGAGCCTTGGAACCATTAACCATACTCTCTTGAGTCTTGAAGCCCTTGAAGGAAGAAACATAGAAGCGCTGGGCGTCATTCTGTCAAAGCTTCGAGTGGAAGAAGGCCCGGAAGAAGTTTATATCGCAGCCGACATAAAGAAAATGGTGAAAGAGACTCCGGTCTTTGAATTGCCTTTCATTCCTGAAAGCGAGAAAAATAATCCCAATAAGATTTCTGAATTGATACAGAAAATGTTAGGACGTGTTCTTCTGGAAAAAATAGCCCGTTCGAATCTCTTTAAAAACGGCAATTAAAATTCAAACCCTCTGCCAATCAGACAAAAGTATGGTCTCTATCAGGGATATGATCTAAGGAAAGAGCGTAAACCTCTCTGGGACGACTGGTTCCGTCAGACGGACCTATAAGACCTTGCGATTCCATAGATTCTATGATCCGCGCGGCCCTGTTGTAGCCTATCCTCATGTGTCTTTGAATCAAGGAGATCGACGCATGTCCTATCCTGGTAACGAGAGCCACCGCTTCATCATATTTTTCGTCTTCAATCGAATCGGATCCGGAGATTGATCCCCCGTCAGATCCATTTACAACGTTTGAAATTTCCGACAGGTAGACCGGGGATCTTTGGGCCTTTGTGAAATCAGCTATTCGGCGGATTTCATTTTCGGAAACGAACGCGCCGTGCAACCTCAACAGTTTTGAAGTTCCGGGAGGTAAGAAAAGCATATCGCCCATTCCTAGCAGGTTTTCAGCTCCTACTGTGTCAATAATTGTTCTTGAATCGGGTTTTGCCGAAACCTGGAAAGAAATCCTTGCCGGCAAATTAGCTTTAATGATCCCAGTAATGACGTCCACTGAAGGGCGTTGAGTGGCTAGGATCAAGTGAATGCCGGCAGCTCTGGCCATTTGGGCAAGTCTTGCAATCGATATTTCAATATCCTTGGCCGCGACCATCATTAATTCGGCAAGTTCATCAACAATGATAATAAGATACGGAAGTTTTTTAGGACTACCTTCCTCTTCTGAAGTAGTCAAGACGCCAGCCATGACTTGCTGGTTATATCCCTCAATATTTTTTGCTCCTGCTTGGCTCAACAATTCATAGCGCCGTTCCATCTCCCTGATCGCCCAATTCAAAACCTTTGGAACCTTATCCGGGTCGGTCACAACCGGATATATCAAGTGAGGAATATCCTGATAATAGGAAAGTTCGAGTTTCTTTGGATCGACCATTATAAAGTTGACTTCATCAGGTGAATAGCTCATCAACCAGGAACAGATCAGACTGTTTAAACCAACTGATTTTCCAGTTCCCGTCGCTCCGGCGATCAAGAGATGGGGCATTCTTGCAAGGCTTGTGGCGAAAGGTTCCCCGTCTATACATTTCCCCAAAGCCATTTTCAAAGGAGAGGAGATGGACTTATAGGCTGAGGATTCAATAATTTCCCTGAAATAGACAATTTCTCTGTATAAATTCGGTACTTCAATTCCAACGGTATCTTTGCCGGGAATAGGAGCCACCACTCTTGTGGACCCCGACTTCAAGGCCATGGCCAGATCGTCGGCTGTATTCAGGACTCTTCGCAGCGGAATCCCAGGCGCCAGCGTAATCTCGTACATTGTAATAACGGGGCCTGGATGAATTTCGACCACTTGTCCCTTAATCCCCAAATCACCCAACTTTTGTTCCAATATGGAGGCATTGGTCTCCAATAATTTTTCATCGACAAATCTTTTTGAAATTTCCGGTATATCCAGGAGATCAATTGGCGGAAGTCGGTAATCCGATTCCACAGAATAGGAAGAATCATAGCCCTGAACTGGGACTATTTCAGCGTCAGCCCTCTTGGTGACTTTGATTGATCTATTATCTCGCGAGTCAACTGGTTGGCTCAAGTCATGACTCGGATTAAACTTAACAGATTTTTCCGGAATACTTGTAGAAAAACCTTGAGTGTCGTCTTCTGTTTCTGGATCAGGATAAGACCCTGAGAACTCAATTGATTTCCATGGAACAGGCGAGTGCTCCCTCTTTCTGGGGTTCTGGTCTTCTTCACATTCCAGTGACTTTTGAACAGGGATTTCTAGCGGTCTTTCAGATTCTCGCTGTTCAAATGGAACAATAATTTCATCATCAGGCAAGAAAGAAAGTCGTTCCCAACCATAAATACCCAAGTCGTCTTTCTCGAGCGGATCAGTAATAGGGGAAACCGAAGAAAAATTGTTCTCTAAAGTGGGAATCGAAACAATTGTATTGGATTTTTCTATCCGTCTCATATTGATCCAGGATCTGACCATTGCGAATACGCCTCGGGTAAAGGAACCGCACTTTTCCCTCAAACAGAGATTTGCAAGATCAAGGCTCTTTGCAGATGGAAAACAAAACTTGATCAGTTTCAATAACGAACCTTTTGATAATTCCAAACCACAAATCAAGAGAATAGTAAGACTAACGACAAGACTGCCGGCGCGTCCAAAAAATTTGGTCAAAACTGAACCAACCAGACTGCCTATAGCGCCGCCGGGATGAGCTGGAGAAAGATTCAATACGTTCAAATTTGAAAAACGATCAAACACTGAACAAACGACCAAAATTAAAATCACGAAACTCAAATAATCCCAAAAACTTTGCGATTTACTATTCAAAGCACTGAAACAACGCACACCCATAAAAAAGAAGAATACAGGAATGGCGAGGGAACAAACGCCAACAAGTTGGCCGAGGGCGTCAGCGATGTGGGAACCAATCAAACCGCACAAATTATGAGTTTCCAATCTGGATGTTACTACATTGAAAGAACAGTCCTTGGGATCATAGGAAGCCAGGCAAATTAGAAAGAAAATAGAACACGCAAACCAAATTATGCCTTTGAGCTCGGCTCTTCCCAGCTTTGTGGGATGTAATTCAATCCCTGGAATTTTTTTGAAGAGTTGTTTGTTTTCCAACGCATTTGAAGCCATACATGGCGTCCTTACAGCTACGGGAAAAGAATCCCGCTCGATAAAGATTATTAAACTAAAATATTTGATGTGCTACATAATAGATCATAACACAATGATAAAGGTGTTTCAATAAGATAGTTTAAATTATTAATATAATGTATCGCATGATGTACATTGAGCCCTTAGCCAAATCTTGGTTAAGTCATTTGGACTATCAAGCCTGATTGAACCAGTAACTTTGTTTACTATTCACATTTCCTATAAAAATGGTTAAGTTGATATTTATATAGATTTGGAAAACGCAGGTTTAAGCCATGGTATATGAACACAAATGCGATAACTGCAATGCCGGTTGTACAGGTCGACACAATGCGGAAGAGCGGGCTGAGGAAATCAAGGCTGGGCCCTATCTACTTTTTTGTGGGATATTGATTGTAATAATAAGTATAGTAATTGAACGGTTGTTTTAGCTGGTTCGCTCGAGCGCTATGCAAAAGACGGCTGATCTGAAAGAAATTTGATCAAACAGGCTTGACAAAAATCTTTGAAGCTTCATGTCGGTTCATCTTAACGTGATAACCGTTGATGTTCAAATTTAAAAAATGAATGTCTTCTGTTTGCTTTTCAATTTCTACAGTGACTCCTTCATGTATACCTTCAAGTGCTAAGTTTTCCTTAAAATATTCCACCCCATTAATCTGCTGAATCACAACTCTTGTTCCCAGGGTAGCTTCGTCCAGTGTCATCCCTTCTTCTAAAGCCGCACGTTGAGCCCTGGCTCGGTCTAAGATTCTTTTCCGGGCTTTTTCCAGGCATATTAGGCAATCACTGCAGGACTCTGCGCTATTATCCATCCACCTCAACTGATCAACAGGACAAGTCTCCACGAATTCGAGAAATTTTATCAATTTGTTTATGACTTCAGGGTCAAGATAATGTTCTATTCTGCAGGCGTTATCTTCAGCCACGTTGTTATCAATCTTTAAAATACTCGTGAGAAAACGTTTTAGTATTTCATGCTTACGAACAATCTCTTTTGCCCTGACTATGCCCTTGTCTGTTAAAGTAATAAATTGGTGAGGGTCATATCGAATGAGGTCTCGTGTACCAAGAATTTTCAGAGCGGAACTTACCGAAGACATTTTTACGCCAAGTCTCTTGGCAATGTCGCGAACTCTTGCTATTCGACTTTCTTGTTCAAGGTGATAAATAACTTCGAGGTAGTCTTCCATTGCTGAAGTAAGATGGGTTGGAGAATTCACAGAGGGCATTGGGCTACCTTAAAATTTCGAAGATCAATTAGCTGTCTTAAATATGCCATTACGGTTTATCAGTTTCAATCTTTTTGGGAAAAATTGTTTAAGTTTCTTCACTATTTTTATCGTTTTGTATCCGATCCCATGTGCTCGAACTCATCGGTCCTTTGGAAAGTCTGTGATATTGCCAGGCGAGGTGGCAGTGAAGAATTATTTCTTCGACCCAATCCCTCATGTCGCACATTACACCGTACTCTTCTGACTTTTCTTCTTTGTCAGCCCCCTCTTTGACAGTGGCATCCACTTTCATCAAAAGCTCAAAAATCTTATTAAAACAATTGTGAACATGTAATTCAAATTCGTCAGCATTTGAAAATTTCACAGGGCACACTCTCTTTAGGAAAAATTATAGGTACTTTTAAGGCCGATCTCTTTTATTCTCGGAAACCAAATTTATAAAAGAGTCGGCCCGATAAAAAATTAACTAAACCATAACCACTCAATCCGGTCTATGACTATTTGTCGCCATCGAGCAGATGACACTTTTCTTCAGAAATATCAAGTTGATCCAAGATGTTTTTGGCGGCCTTGTTGACATAGAACATATCAGGAGATTCAGGACCTACAAGCACTACCGGCCCATGAAATTTCCTTGAAAACTCCTCTATTGTAGTGGTGCCTCCGAATTTCGCTCCTTTCGCCTGATAACCTATGACCAAAACTTCATAGTCTCCCTTCTTGAAGCATTTTCTAAGTTCAATTTCATGTACGCCCTCGCACAAACGAAATCCGACGTCAACATAATCTCCCAGTCTACTATCATAACCCATGCGTAGCTCTTTGTCCTTTCGAGCTATTAGATCAGGCGTGACATAAGCGGTCTCGGTTTTGGTCTCGTCAACAAAGACCACATCTCTCCGAAGTTCATAAGGTGATTCAAGAAAATGAAAAATGTTAAGTTGTGTTTGATGCTTTCTTGCAAGTTCCAAAGCGTAATCAAATGCCCAATCTCCCTGTCGTGAAAAAAGTGCGCATAACCCTATTCCGTTCATTTGTATCCTCCTGACTTGATATTTAAATAACGTTAAGTTTTCAGTTTTTGATTATTTTAATCGTCCTGTTAAGTCGAAGTTTCTCTACAAGGTATTTCGACTATGAATTTTGAACCTCTACCGAACTCAGATTCAACTCTAATAGACCCACCGTGTTCACGAATCACTTTCCTGGTGATTACGAGGCCCAATCCCGTTCCATGCGATCCTTTTGTCGAAAAAAACTTTGTAAATAGATTTTGAGAAACCTCTTCGGACATTCCTATTCCATTATCAGATACTTCTATTACCAGGCCTCCATTTTCCAATCGGCCTGACACAACAACTTGATGCGCAGTTTCACTATCCTCCGATCTACATGCATGAATCGCGTTCGAAACAAGATTAGAGAGCGCGCTATGAATGCCCCCAGGATCTATCAGACAGGTGCAAATCTCTTTTTCGAAGTTTCGAATCAATTCGACTCCTTCATCCCTAGCCTTGGCCTCAAAGAGATCGCAGACTTCTACAAGCAAGTTACTGAGTTCATAGTTTTTGTATTCGGGTTCTCTTTGTTTGGACGCATAAAGGATGCCTTTAACCAGATCTGAGATTTTTTCCACATTATTCTTGACCATGGCCCAACCGGCCTTTATTCGATCGTCTCGGCCACGCGACAACCCGGAATCAAGAACGTAAACGCCCCCCTGAAGTCCCGCTAAGATATTTTTTATGGAATGAGACATGCCGGCTATCGTTTCGCCTAAAACAGCAAGCTCACCCTGTAACATCTTGATTTCAGTAATGTTTGTGCTCATTTCCATTACGGAGATAATTTCGCCTTTGTCATCCATAACAGGGGATGTGTAAACTATGATGTAAGTGTCTTCTCCATTTTTACGCCAGACTTCTTCGGAGAAATGGGACTGTCCATCGTGAAATGTCTTTTCGACAGGACAATTGTCACATTTGTGACCAGCCTTTTTGTAAACCTCGAAGCATCTCAGACCCTCGCCAAATCCGAAATCACGAGTAAACAGATTGTTTGCCCTTACAATTTTGAAATCGCTGTCGACAACAGTCAGATAACAAGGAACATTTTCGAAAAGATACTGATATTCCTCCTGTTTCTGTTGAATCCTAAACTGGAGTCTTTTTAGAAGGGTTACATCCATTGCCATCTCAAGAACTTGTATAACACTGCCTTTTTCATCAAAAATAGGTGATGTCTTAACAATCACGTGACACTTGTGCCCGTTTATGTTCCAAGTTTCCTCAGATTGATGGGAAACTCCATCATAAAAAGTTTTTTCGACAGGACAATTATTGCATTTGGAAGTCCTGTTTTTATAACCCTTAAAACAATGTTGTCCAACGTTATCTCCAAATTCGGCTTTAAAACTCCGATTTGACCTGATAATTTTGAAATCTCTATCAATTACTGTCAGATAGCAGGGCACTTCTTCAAACAAAGCCTTATACATTCTACGGCTGGATTCGATTTCAGCAGTGTGCTGGTTAATCTGAACGCTCATGCTATCAAAGGCTCTACCTAGCTCCGCTATTTCATCTTTGCCTATCGTAGGCGCACGAGGAACATATTCGCCTCGCGCCATTTTGAAAGCCTTTCGTTGCAAATTCTTTATGGAAGGATTTACGAACAACAAGACAGCGGCGCCACTAATTGTGCAAACGACCACGAAAAGCGCGGTCGCAAAAATCACCGTTTTATAGGAGTTTTGTGAAATCTCACGCCTGATTGTGTCCAAACCGATTTTTAGTTCAACAGCCCCAAGGATTTTTTCGGACTCTGGATGAGCATGACAAGCGGCGGACGAACAACTCTGTGTGTTTATCAACGGGTTGAGTACAGTAAGAATATGGCCATCTCCGGAAAGCTTGTGACGGTTACTGGTATTGACTCTCAAGTCACTCAGGAAGGGATCGTTAGACATGTCAATCGGCAAAGCCGCACTCGATTGACTCGTGGTGTAATGCAAAAACCCCTTGTCGTCATAAATGTTGATTTCCTTGAAGCCTTCGGTTTTGCCAATAGCATTTATAATCTGACGGATAA
Source organism: uncultured Desulfomonile sp. (assembly GCA_903952205.1). Classification (GTDB taxonomy): domain Bacteria; phylum Desulfobacterota; class Desulfomonilia; order Desulfomonilales; family Desulfomonilaceae; genus CAJBEZ01. The sequence continues at coordinate 216,744 of CAJBEZ010000064.1, forward strand.
CTCCTCTCTCCTTTTTCATCATACCGTTCCAGATCGCTGCTTTGATAACCTCAGAGTCCTTTATCGAATCCTGGATCATTTTCTTTATAAGGCCGGCTTCTTGAGAGGAGATAGTATGGTAGGAAAACGCCAACAATGCCAAGAACATAACTAACCCGGCGTAAAAGCTTAATTTGAAACTTAAACTCCGAGTAAACTTTTTTACAAAATTGACGGCGTTCTTGAGCATAGTTTAATTCAAAAAGCTTGAATATACTGTGGACCCTTAGAAGCTCGTTGAAAAAGCTTCTAAAAAATAAGAACGCCGCCGGAAGTTTCAACTACAAAACGAAACCAACTAGTTCAGTGGCTGGTTTTTAGAATCAGATGAATGTTCAAGGTCCCAAAACATATTCTGGAACCCTGACATCTAATTCACTGGCCAAGTATCCTTTTTACTTCTTTTAACAAGGCGTCCTTATCCACAGGTTTTTCGATATAAGCTTCCGGTGGCCTAATTGATCTTTCGTGAATCCACTTTTTAAAATCCATGTTAGGTGTGTCGTCAGTAGCGAAACCTGTCACCATAACAACAGGAATTGAAGTGATTTCAGGGTCTTTTCTTAACTCGCGAAACATCTTAATTCCGGTCTTGTTTGGCATGAGCAAATCAAGACTTACGAGATCCGGTTTTTCAGATTTAATCTTCATCAAACCCTCGTCCCCATCTGATGCGGTGACAATGTCATATCCGCTATCTTCGAGAAGGGTTGACAGAAAAGTAACCATATCTGGTTCATCATCTATAATTAAGATTTTCTTTGCCATAGCCTACCTCCTTGGCTGAGTTGAAAGAGTTTCGAGCCTTTGTCTACGGATTAGATCAAAAATAATTCCAAATTAAATTATTTTCCACGCATCCATCTTGTTGACCAAACTTTCTACACGAGCATATTTGCTACCGATCTGCAAGACCTAGCGCCAAACGTATTTCCTGAGTTCAACATGGTAGACGATCCTCATATTCTACGCAACATTAATAATGTTTACCCGGAAAGATCGTTTATGAGATCAAACCCTCCAAACAAGGATCAAGACTCTCTTCCTTACCTACAGCACCAAGGCGGGCGCCAAGAGTTCGGCCAAGTTCATCACCTTGGCGTTCACATGATAATGTTCGATAATTTCTTTCAATTGGTCCGTGCAGTTGTGGCACGATTGCAAACAAATGTCAGCGCCTGTAGCTTTTATTTCATCTGCCTTTATCTTTCCCGCCGCCAAACGTCGTGGAGTAAACTCAGGCATGGCTAAGGCCCCGCCGCCTCCGCCACAACAGTAACTATCATATCGATTGTGTTCCATTTCTACAAAATCTTTGATTGCTGCGCGTATGACTATACGAGGCTCCTCAGTTACTCCACCGGATCTGGCTATGTTGCAAGAGTCATGATAGGTAGCTCTATGACCATCCCAAACAGATTTATCCGTTTTAATACGGCCTTCTAGAACTAGTTTAGCCATCAACTCCATAACACTGGTGATTTTGAAAGGAACACCACCTACCCAATTCGGTAATTCCCATCTCAGAGCGCGAAAACCGTGCCCACATTCCCCGGCAAGAAGGTATTCACATCCTAATCTCTTAACGTCTTCCGCCTGCCAGAGAGCAAATTGCTTAGCATCAGGGTCATTACCATTAAACAATGCGTAATTTGTCAAATCCCAGTATCTTGATGAAATGGTGAAATCTACACCGGCTGCGTTTAAAACCTTCGCTGTGGCCTGAATCGTTAACGGATAGTACTTAGGTTCTCTGGGGTTAAGAGTTAAAAAATATTGGGCGCCTTTTTGGTCCACCGGGATCTTAAAATTTTCACAGCCTTCTTCATCCTGAAGTTCTTCTTCAATCCATTCAATGGTTTCAACGAACTCATCTTGGGGAACGGCCATGTTGTTTCCAGCGTTGTAATGCGTGTCGACCGTGTCTTGAAGATGCTGAGGCACTCGCCCAACTTTTTGCATGATGCTTCTGGCGGCGCGAACCATCATCCCGTAATCGACACCCATGGGGCAATTAAACGTGCAACGTCTGCACATTGTACACCCACCCCAGAGCTTGTCATACATTTCATCCGCGAGTTCTTTATCTAGTTTTTTCGCTCCCACGAATGAAGGGAAAACCTGAGCCATCCAGTCGTACCTACTTTTGTACCATTTTCTGAAACGATCAGCCTTATATGCGGGCACAAGAGTTTTATCTTCGGGTATTGATACACTGTAATGACAAGCGTCACTGCACATTCCACAATGTATGCAACCGGATAAGGAAGCCGTAACGACTCGGTTTAAGGTACCCGGAAGTAATTTTTCCATTTCTTCAAGCATCTCAGGGGTAAATTCAGTTTTGGTGGGCCATTTTCGTTCTTCGTTGGCCCCTATTTTGTCTCCTTGCTCCGACATTGATGCCCTCCATTTATTCCTAATATTGAGAAAGGTTTTTCATGAAAATTAATTACTTGGGGTTCCATGTCTGTTTTTTAACATCTCTATGAATGACCCCTCGCCCCCCAAAAGTCCGGCCAAAATTAACCCTACCGAACGGATAAAGGATGTAGTGGGAGATTTTGCTGAAAGGAACGTACAATAAAAAGAAAGTGGTCAACAGGAAGAAAATCCACATCCATCCAGTATCCGGACTTCCGCTGATCCACATCCACATCGCTACAAAGCCCACTGCAAAAAAGACCGTCATTAAAGAGATAGCGAAATAATCATCGGGGCTGCTTATGATTTTGATCTCAGGAACGGTCAGACGTCGATGTATGCGACGCAGGCCAATCAGAAAGGCTAAGCCCATAAAAAGCATGAACACCTTAGACACGGCCGGCGTCATTAAGGACGGCACTAGAGGAATAAAAAAAGTAGCTCCTATTGTTAGGGCCACGGCGATATGGAAAATCATGAACTCAGCGTAGAAGAACATATTGTTTCTAGTGCTTTCCATACTCCATGGTTTCAGAACATTAGCCAGGGATTCTACGGCTCCGGTCACTCTGTCTCCCTTGAGTTCGGCTTTCTCTGGCGGGATGGGCTTCTTGAGCATCTGACGGATTTTGATGATGTACATCAATGCCATAAAACTCAGAGCCAAGTACTGAACAGGCTCCTGCAAAATATACAGAGCGTGACTGACATTATTCTCCATATTTCTTCATCTCCTTGATACAAAATGGTGGAAACTTTTGAGGAACCTGAGAGGTTACTGCTTAAAGAACATCCAAAATATCCATTATTGAGGATGATTCATCCGCTCAAGAGTACTAGATGTAAAATCCGCAAAACTTTCAAAATATATACACGTTCGATGAGGATATTTTCTACACATAATTAAGTCAAGAACTTTTTGTTTATAAAATGGAAATACTTGACATCAATATAACATCTCGAAAGTCTGTTTTGGTATCCCATAAATTCAAATATAATGGCCTATTGGGATCTATTAAATGAAAACCATGAAATGTAATGCTGTAGTATTTCCTATTAAAAGTATACAATTAAGACCAAATTACCTGGTATGGTTATTGAACAGTTCGCGGTAGTTACTTATTGAGAATTGTAGATTAATTATTATTTACAAAGAGAAACAATTTTTTCAGATAAAATATCTGGATTTCACTATCAAGATATAGGTTTTACAATCTGGCGCGCATTCTCTTTATGCGTTTGTCTTCTGAGCGTAAACTCTCGTCTAACCCTCTCCCCTTTTTCTCTCATAGAAGACTTTCCTCATGAGATATCATGTTTTAATTTGAAACATGTTTTCATTCTCGGATAATGAGAAGGCGGGACAAAAGAAATTTCAAAAAAAGAACACAAGATTTTATGCGAACGTTTGTATAAATAATCGGAACTATTTCTAAGACTAAAGACTCAAAACTTGCAGTTTAAATTAGTTTATAGAAATCAGATATGTGAAAATCGGAGCAAATATTTTGAATCATGTAATAAAATTAGCCATAGCTTTACCAGTATTTATAGCGATACTTATTTCTATGGGAAACGCGTTTCAGGAAAATAGTGAGGATAAATTTGTTACGGAAGCTGCGGCAGGCAACAATTTAATGTTGATAAAGATGCTAAAAAAAGGAACCAGTGTTAATTCAAAGAATTATGAAGGACAGACTGCTCTGATCTCGGCAGCGTTAAAAGATAAAACAGACACACTTAACCTGTTGATTAGCAGAGGCGCAGATTTAAACCAGAGAGGGAAACAGGCGCGTACAGCGTTGATGTGGGCGGCAATAGCGGGCAATTTAGGATCAGTTCAATCTTTGTTAACTCATGGAGCTGATCTGAATCAAAAAGATCGTAATAATCAGACCGCTTTAATGTTTGCCGCTCAAAGGGGAAACCTGGCTATGGTGGAAATTCTGCTCCAATCAGGAGCTGATCCTCTGGCCAGAGACATGAATTGCGCAACTTCTTATGATATGGCGATAAAAAAGGGTTTCCAAAAGGTTTCCAAGGTTATCTCCACTTTCGAAACATCAACTCAATCAAGCCTGAATGACGACAATAATCCAACAGACATTTCTTTGTAAAACTTGTGATTATTGTTTATCAAAAGAATCGGGTTCAAACATAAAATTGTAAAATAGATTTTGTTCTTTAAAAAATTGCCAGTGATTCTCCTTTTTCCTACAGTAATTACGCCAATTTTCGGCGGATGGCTGTTCTCTTTTGCTTCCTTTAACTTGAAATCCTTTTATAGCAACGCTTGACAGTTTTTTTGCATGTAGACATATATATTATACGAATGAAAGGGAGAGAGATGCCTGTTCGTAAAATAGTTACTGTCCCTGACCCTAGATTGATGGCTAAGGCTGAGTTGATCCAGGATATAAACGAAAACATATGTCAACTGGCTGCGGATATGATCGACACGATGTACAAGGCTCCCGGCATCGGACTGGCGGCGAATCAAGTAGGGGAACTAGTCCGTATTATCGTTTTCGACGTATATTACGCGTATGCTGAGCCAAAGGATAAAAAGAAAGCCCCAATTGTAGTTATAAACCCTGTCATTGCAATTTCGGAAGGTGAAGAATTCAAGGAAGAAGGATGTTTGAGCGTTCCAAATTTCAACCTGGATGTGAAGAGGGCCGCACGAGTCCAAGTTGAAGGAATAGACATCAAAGGCAACCCGGTAAAGTTCGAGGCGGAAGGATTAATGGCTCGTGTGTTTCAACACGAAATAGATCATCTGGAAGGAAAGACCCTTTTGGAACATGCGTCGGCCTTGAAAAGAAACATTTACAAGAGGCGGACCCAAAAACCCCGTCGGAGTGAAGAGTGATCTGTCGTGTTGTGTTCATGGGCTCGCCCTACTTTGCAACTCCTACTTTAAGAACTCTTAATTACAATTTTGAGGTAGTTTATGTTTTTTCCCAGGCTGACAAACCGACCGGCCGAGGTAAGCTTGTCACTCCAACTCCAGTAAAAATAACGGCCCAAGAATTGGGAATCTCCTGCTTTGAGCCGGATAAATTAAACGATCCAATTGTATTGAGTCTTCTTAAAGAATTAAATCCAGATGTCATTGTTGTCGTGGCGTACGGGAAATTTCTTCCGAAAACGATTTTGGAATTACCCCCCCTTGGTTGTCTTAATCTCCATGCGTCGCTTCTTCCGAGACATAGAGGGCCATCGCCGATTTCCAATTGTATACTTTCTGGAGACAAAGAGACCGGTAATACGGTTATGCTCATGGACACGGGAATGGACACTGGAGCAATCCTTGCGCAGCAAAGAATCAACATAGGATCAAGAGACACCGCTGAAAATCTTCACAACAAGCTAATGGAACTTGGGGCTCCGTTAATGGTCGAAACCATAACAAACTTGATGAATAGGAGGATAACTCCTATTCCCCAGGATGAAACAAAAGCCACATATTCAAAACTAGTCAAGAAAACCGATGGACTACTGGACTGGAATCTGGACAACGAACAGCTTGAACGTATAGTTAGGGCCATGAACCCATGGCCCGGAGCATTTTTTGTGATGGGCAAAGATCACGTAAAGGTTTGGCGGGCAGAATGTTTGCCGGGAAACGGAGAGCCAGGAATTATAAAGGACATCACTGCGGAAGGCATATTACTTGGCACCGGAAAGGGGCTTCTTATGTTAACCGAAGTGCAGGCTCCTTCAAAGAAAAGAATTTCCGGCTCTGAATTTGCAAGAGGCAGGAGATTAAAACCTGGACTCAGTCTGATTTAGAAAGAGTTTCTGTTGCGCAAATTTAATGGACATTTTGGAATCAAAACACAAAACAGTGGGGTTAAAAAATGAACCAACTTAAAACAGTAATATTGCTTGCTGCTCTCGGAGGTTTATTGGTAGTTCTTGGTGGTTATCTTGGAGGTAAAAACGGCGCTACAATAGCTTTTGTAATAGCTCTGGCAATGAATGTGGGAAGTTACTGGTTTAGCGATCGAATAGTTCTGTCCATGTACCATGCGCAGGAAGTTACCGAATCAGAAGCGCCGGATCTTTATCGCATGATTCGGAATCTTGCGCAAAACGCCGAGATCCCCATGCCCAAGGTTTATATTATTCCAGATGATTCACCCAACGCTTTCGCCACGGGAAGAAACCCTGAACATGCTGCGGTGGCCGTCACTGAAGGCATACTTCGTCTTCTGAACAAGGATGAGCTGGCAGGAGTCATTGGGCACGAACTCGGTCATGTAAAAAACCGGGATATTCTAATTCAAACCGTGGCGGCCACTATTGGCACCGCAATAACATACTTGGCCCATTTTGGCTTTTTCTTCGGCGGCAGATCGGATGATGATCGTGAAGGAGGCTCTTTATTTGGGTCAATTCTCATGATGATACTAGCCCCGATGGCGGCGGCAGTCATTCAGATGGCTATCTCAAGATCGAGGGAATATATAGCTGATGACGCAGGGGCGAAGATTTGCGGACATCCGTTGTGGCTGGCCAGCGCCTTGGGGAAATTGCAAAGAGGTTCCGAAGCTATTCCAATGCACGGTGAACAGGCCACCGCTCCTATGTTTATTGTCAGCCCCTTTTTTGGGGGAGGATTGTCCAGCCTGTTTTCTACTCATCCACCAATTGAGAATCGCATAGAAAGACTCGAAAAAATGGCTGGATATTAAACCGACCATTTTACACGGCGCCAGTTTTCCCACTTGTAAAAAACGCCCCTTGTGAACTTTGTTCCATAAAGACACAAGAGGCGTTTTTAGCTGATGATCGATATTGATTCAAATATATGAAATGGTTCAAAATAGCCATGGCCTTAAAGAAATCGGATCAAACCCAAGGACAGAAGTTTAGGCCAAATGAAGAAAGAAACGGATAGAGTAACAATTTCCCGTAAAATTGCTTTTGAAAGCCTGCAAGAAGTCGAAAATGGCCAATATGCCGAAGACATTCTTTTGTCAAAACTTGCACACAAAGAAGTATCTGCTGAAGATAGGTCATTAGTTACTGAAATTGTTTACGGCGCAATTCGATGGAAGAAAAGGCTGGACTCTTTAATAGACAACCGTCTGAAAAACAATCGCAAGATCCTGAAACCAGAGATACGCAACATTCTGAGAATAGCTTTTTACCAATTGTTATTCCTGGATAGAATACCGGATCACTCTGCGGTTCATGAAGCTGTTGCGATGTCAAAACAGGTATTAGGAGGTCGATTTTCAGGATTTGTGAACGCCATTCTCAGGAGCGCTTTGAGGGATCCCGAAAACATGGATCCAAAACCGAAGAACAATCCCAAATCATTAGCTGTATATTACTCACATCCCGAATGGTTGGTAAACAGATGGGTCAAAGAGTTTGGTCCGGAACGAGCTAAGAATATTCTGGAATTCAACAATCAACGCGCAAACTTAACCATTCGCGTCAATACCATCAAAGTATCAATCAATGAAGTGATGTCGGGTTTCAAGGAAACCGCAATAGAATTTGACATTATAGACAAAAACGCTGCCGCGCTGGTTCTCAGGCGAACTCAAAGACCAGTATCAGATTTACCTGGTTTCAAAGAAGGTTTTTTCACAGTTCAGGATTTTGCCTCTCAGATGATAGCTCCCTTGCTGCAACCTTTACCTGGTCATGACATTCTCGATCTTTGTGGAGCCCCGGGCGGGAAATCTTCACATATAGCGGCATTGGTGAAGAATAATGCGCGGATTACTCTAGTTGATCTAAACACGAAACGTATCGAAGAGGCGAAACAAAATTTTGAACGCCTCGGAATCAACTGCGTAAAAATCACACAGGGTGACGCTACTAGAACTTCATGCTTTGAGTCACTTGGTCAATTCGACCGTATTCTGATCGACGCTCCTTGCTCGAACCTTGGCGTCTTACGACATAACTGTGAAGTGAAGTATCGATTATCTCCCGGAGATCTGATCAAACTGTCCGCCAAGCAGCTTCAGATATTATCCGAAGCTTCGCAAGCATTAAAAAATAACGGTTTGATTGTTTACTGTGTGTGTTCAACAAGCAAAGAAGAAACTTTTGATGTGATAGAAAAATTTCTGGCCTTTCATAAAAATTTTGTTATCGATCGCATAGAGCCACTTAATAAATGCTACTCAAATTTCTTGACCGATAACGGTTGTTTTTTTTCTTTTCCACCGGTGGAACATGCTTCATTAGACGGCTTTTTCGCAGCCAAACTGAAAATGATCTCTGATTGATCATAGTCGATCAACCTTTACGCGGCGCGAAATATGTCACGGAAAACATTGAATGGATAACAAAATGGTTATGGAAATTGACATCAAAGTCATTAGTGTGAAAAAAGTTCATTCGCCATGTGTCTGCGAAAAAAAAGTGTGAAGAAAAGGCGCGACAAGATGAGGACTTATGGCTGCGCTGCATAATAACATGTTGATATCATGCAGTAAACCTATTTTGGCACATACATTGCTAACATAAAGGGCGAACAACGACTCCTAACCATACCCTCTTAGCAATCCTCCAAAATGGATTGCTTTTTTTTTGCTTTTCATTGCTGTCGAAGTCTGGCGGCAAATATTTTGCAGCAGCCTTTCAAAAGTCATTGACAGGCAACCAAGTTAATATATACTTTACATAGTAACAAATACTTAATGGAAAAATTGCTTGCCCATGATTCCTGAATTTGAAATCGGGCAGCGTATTCGAGCCCGAAGACTAAGCAATAAACTCACATTAAAACAACTTTCTGAAAAAGTTGGTTGTTCCCACGCCTATCTATCTCAAATTGAAAACGGCAAAGTATCTCCTTCCATTTCGAGTCTCAAAAAAATCTCCGAGTCATTACAGGCTAAAATTACGGATTTCTTTGTGGAAACAGAAGACGATGATCCTGTTGTTCTTAAATGTGATCAAAGAATCTCAATTACACTGGATGGGTGGAACGCAAAAATTGAATCTTTAATCGTCAATGCCAAAAATAAAAGAATGCACCCGTTTCATACTACAATTCAACCTGGAGGAGGGTCCCACGGCTCTTACAGTCACGTTGGAGAAGAATTTGGAATTGTCCTGAAAGGCGAACTGGAAATCAACCTAAACGACGCGATTCATAAAGTTAGACAGAATGAAAGTTTTTATTACAATTCAAATCAACCGCACAGTTGGACAAATTCTGGAAATGGTGAAACCGTGGTAATCTGGGTCATTAGCCCCCCCACGTTTTGATCGAAGGAAATCAAAAAATTATTACTTGTTGGAGTGAAATCCCATTTAGAAGAGGAGAGCGACGATGATGTTTAGAAACTTCAAGTTGGTTTTGGCAGCAATGTTTGTGATTTCTTTAATTGCCGGCTCAGCTATCGCTGAACAGCCAAAACCCTGGAAAATCGGAGTAGCTGTTTCTTTGACAGGAGTTTTTGGAAAGGACGGTAGTCTGGTCAAAGACGCGTACACTCTCTGGGAAGAAACAGTCAATTCTCGCGGGGGTATAAACGGCATACCCGTGAGCGTCACTTTCTATGATGACAAAAGTGATCCGGCCACTACCGCTAAGCTTACCGAACAACTTATTGTGAGCGACAAAGTGGATCTTCTTTTGGGTGGATTCGGAAGCAGCCAACTTTTTGCCGCAAGTCCAGTAGCTGAAAAATATCAGTACCCTCTAATAAGCGGTGGAGCCAGTTCCAACAAATTGTTCGAGCGAGGATTCAAATACTATTTTTCTACTTTGGGCAAGGCCACTGAGGAAGTGAGGGGATGCGTCGATATTTTTACGGCTGTTGATCCTAAGCCAAAAACTGCGGCCATAGTAGGTGCGGATATTCTTTTCACTTCTTTGGCCTGTGAAGGTTTCAAGAAATACTGTGAAAAAAATGGTATCGAAGTCGTCCATTATGAACTTTTTCCGATGGCTCTTCAAGATTACAACTCTCTCCTGATGAAGGTAAAAAACAAGAATCCCGACATATTACTTGTAGGGTCTCATCTTCTTGTGGCCATGAAAACCATCAAAGCCATGAAAGAAATCGATTTTAGCCCCAAGGCCGTCGCTTTCAGTTACGGTCCAACTGTTCCAAAGTTCGTGGAAGACCTTAAAGGTGACGCTGAATATGTGATCGCAGCGTCGGAATGGACTCCAAACATGCCTTATGAGGGTAAAATGTTTGGTAAGGCTTCTGAGTTCAATCAACTCTATCAAAAACGTTTTAATCGTAATCCCGATTACGTTGAAGCCGCAGCGGCAGGTGGGGCTGTAGCTCAGCAAATGGTATTGGAAGAATTGGGATTGAAGCCTCCTCTGACAAAAGAGGACCGTGTAAAAATAATGGAGGCTTTGCACAAAGACAAATTTCAGACTTTTTACGGTAAGATCGAATTTGGACCTGATGGCGCAAATGAAGCGCATCCCCCTGTAGCGGTCCAAATTCAATCTGGGAAATTGGAAAACGTGTTCCCCCTAGAATTTGCCGAGGCCAAAATATTGTATCCGTTTAAGCCGTGGAAACAACGTTAACTCTGGGTATTAATCGGGGTTAGTCCTTTTATAAGGCTAATCCCCTCATTTCATCACAACAATTTTTGTAAGATTAGGGATTAGTAATCCCCAAAAGTGTAGATTTCTGTAATTCTTGACTTGTAGAAAGATTAAAATGGAAGTTAGAAAACTAAAAAATTTTGTAAATGGTGAATGGATTGATTCGAAAACTGAATCATTTTTTCCCATAGTGGATTCCCTGAATGGCGGCACGATAGCATTATGTCCAGATTCGACCGACGAAGAAGTGGACTTGGCAATTGCCAACGCCCAGAAGGCCTTTGTATCGTGGAGAAACACCATACCAACTAGGCGCGCCGATGTCCTTTACTCATTGAGAGAAAAACTCCTGACCGCCAGGAACGAATTGGCTGAGATCATAACCCTGGAGCATGGTAAAACGCTTTCGGACGCAAAGGGCGAATTGATGAGAGCGATCCAGTATGTGGAACATCCCTGTGGGATCCCTGAACTGTTGAAAGGCAGTTACAGTGAAGATGTTGGGACTGGTGTCGACGAATACTACATCCGTGAACCTTTGGGAGTCTTTGGTCTACTGCCTCCATTCAATTTTCCGGCAATGATAGCCCTTTATTTTACATGGCCCATCGCGTGCGGTAACACGGTTGTGGTGAAACCGAGTGAATTGTGCCCCATGACTATGCTCAGAATAGCTGAATTGGCTTATGAGGCAGGTTTTCCTCCTGGTGTCATGAATGTTGTCAACGGAGGGCCAAGAGTAGGAGAAAGGCTCTGTGTTCATCCAGACATCCAGGGCGTTACATTTGTTGGGTCGTCAAAGGTTGCCGAACAGGTTTACAGAACTGCTACCTCACACGGGAAAAGAGCCCAATGTCAGGGCGGAGCCAAGAACCACGTGTTGCTGATGGAAGACGCAAATCTGGAAGAGGCGATTCCAAACATAGTTAATTCATGTTTTGGGCACACCAGTCAGAGATGTTTCGCTGTTTCAAATGTGCTGGTAGTTGAGAAAATCTATGACCAGTTCAAAGAAAAATTCATAAAAGCCTGCCGCGACTTGAAACTAGGCGATGGAAAAGACTCTTCAACCAACATGGGCCCTGTTATCAACAAACGGGCTTTGGATCGTTTATATGAGTCTGTGGAAATAGCGCTGAAACAAGGAGCGAAAATCATTCTGGACGGCAGAAATCCAGAAATAAAGGACCATCCTGATGGCTTTTTCTTTGGACCTACTCTTTTAGAAGCTGAGCCAAGCAATTTTGCTTTCAAAGAGGAAATCTTTGGCCCTGTAAGATGCCTGAAAACTGTCAATTCTTTACAGGAAGCTATAAATATTATCAATTCAAGCTCATATGGGCATACAGCCGTAATATACACTCAAAACGGAGGCTGGGCTCGTCATTTTATCAGAAACGTCAACACCGGTCAGGTGGGAATAAATGTCGGCACGCCCGCTCCAATAGCCTTCTATCCTGTTGGAGGTAGAAAACAGTCTTTCTACGGTTCTCACAGGGGTAGAGCCAATGACGCCATAGATTTCTACACTGACAAGAAAGTTATTGTGACAAAGTGGAATAGTTATACGGAGAACCGTAAAATGGATCAATCTTCGCAAGCAAAAGAACCTAGCTCGGTGTTATTCTAAAACATGGACGCCGTACTAGTCCAAGCCATAATTAACGGTCTTCTCCTCGGAGGCGTCTATGCGGCTTACTCCGCAGGCTTTTCGCTGATATTCGGCGTCATGGGCGTAGTGAACCTAGCCCATGGCGAACTGATAATGCTTGGAGCGTTCACATCTTACTGGTTATTTCAATTTTTCAATCTGGATCCATATTTTAGCGCTCCATTCGCCATGGTTTTCCTGTTCTCGTTTGGATACCTTGTTCAAAGGTTCATCCTGAATCGAGTAATGGGGCTTCCCCACATAATGAGCTATATCCTAACATTTGGTCTGCACCTCATGGTGGCCAACATAGCGATAAAAATTTGGACCCATGACTTCAGGTCTATAACCACAAGCTATTCTGGGGCCAACGCTGCCATTCTCGGCCTTAATATTCCATATGCCAGGCTGATAACCTTCGTGGTGGCGTTATTTGTGACTTGGGGACTGTGGTTTTTCCTGATGAAAACGGAAACGGGCAGGGCCATTAGAGCCACAGCTCAGGACAAGGAAGTCGCCAGGCTAATGGGTGTCGATATCCGGAACATATACGCTATAACTTTCGGACTTGGGGCCGCAATAACTGGTCTTTCCGGGGCGGTAATCAGTCCCTTCGTAATTATTTCCCCTGAGATGGGGCTTGAATATACGATTATAGCATTCTGTGTCGTTGTCTTGGGTGGTATGGGCTACATACCCGGGGCCTTGGTCGGCGGATTGACCCTGGGGGTGGCCCAGTCTCTCGCAGCCACTTATCTGAACGCTGGAGTCTCTGTCGCAATCACCTTCATAATCCTGTTCATGATGCTTGTCATTAGGCCGACAGGGATACTTGGCAAAGGTAACATAGCATGACGCGCCTAAAAGATAGTCGAGAGTCGGATGAATTCTAAAGCCGATCGAATCATACTGATATTGTTCCTCTTGGTGTCCGCCGGATTGTTTTTCGTGCCCGGTTTTGTCGAATCCGAATATGTGTTGCGATTAATAACAATGGTGATCTTCTGGGTTGGAATTGCCGGCTGTTGGAACATCATGAGCGGATACACAGGATACATTGATTTCGGTCCAGTGGTATATTTTGGTATAGGATCATACGTCAATGCCATTGCTATGACAAAGTATTCCCTAGCTTTTTTCCCCAGCCTTTTTCTATCCGGAGTATTGTCCGCCGTAGTGGCCCTGATCATTGGGATTCCAACATTACGTTTAAAAGGAGCGTATTTTGCAATCGCCACCTTTGCGTTTGCCGAGGCGATGAAACAGATAACGCTCGAATTCGACCGCACGTTCAAGGTTTCTTTTTTTCAAGGTAGCGACGGGATAACCCTACCAATTAGTGGGTATGACAACGCATTTTTCTTCTACTGCATCCTTCCTGTGACTTTTTTGGTGATGTTGACCCATTATTTTATCGAACATTCCAAGTTTGGATACGGTCTCAAGGCGATCAAAGAGGCTGAAATAGGCGCTGAAATCAGCGGAGTGAACACTACGGCAATCAAATTGCGGGCATATATTACGAGCGCATTCTTTCTGGGTCTGTTCGGAGCCATTGAAGCCTACTGGATCACCTACATTACGCCATCAGAAGTGTTCAACGTTCAAAAAACAGTGCAGATGGTTATAATGACATTGTTAGGCGGCATGGGAACATTCCTGGGTCCTATCGTAGGCGCAACTTTCCTGACTTTGTTATCTGAATCCCTGGGAACCAGATTTGTCGAGTATTACCTCATCATGATCGGCGCAATCATAATCGTAGCTATTTTAATTATGCCGAGTGGAATAATCGGAACGTTAAAAATACGAAAGAGACTTAGATTTATATGATTTGGACGGTGGATTCCCAATTTGCTTGTGAGACCGTAAAATGACAGGCTTGAAATGTGACAAAATTAGTATGAAGTTTGGCGCTCTGTCGGCTGTGCAAATGGTCAGCTTTTCTTTAAATCCAGGCGAGATACTTGGAATGATAGGCCCTAACGGAGCGGGGAAAACGACCCTCTTTAATTGCATAATCGGCATTCTCAAACCCACGTCAGGAAAAATTTATCTGAATGACGCAGATGTCACCGGCATGAAGCCTCACAAAATCTGCCGAATGGGAATGGCGAAGACCTCTCAGATAATGCAACCGTTCATGACAATGACCGTTTTCGAAAATGTCCTTGTTGGGGCGCTTCATGGGGCCCAGCTCAAGATGGGCCAGGCTAGGAGAGAGACGGAAAAAGTCATGGAACTCGTTCAATTGACCGAACATGCCGATAAGCTGTCAAATTCAATTCCAGTTCCGGCCCGTCGCCGCCTGGAACTGGCTAGAGCTCTCGCTTCAGGAGCCAATATTCTTCTTTTGGACGAAAACATGGCGGGGCTGAACCCTCACGAAATTGACGAGGCTCTGAAAATTCTGAAAAAGATACGAGACTCAGGCAAATCTCTCATAGTAGTCGAACACATAATGCGAGCCGTAATGGGAATCTCCGATAGAATCATAGCCTTGAATTATGGCGCCAAAATTGCCGAAGGTTTTCCAGAAGAAGTTGTAAACAACGAAGCGGTTATAAAAGCTTACCTGGGCGAAAAACTTTCCTCTCTCAAGGTGGCCTGAAACTGATAGAAATGACAGAACCTCTTTTAGACATAAAACAGATTGACGTTTCCTTCTTTGATGTTCGGGTCCTTCACCAAATAGATCTGAAAGTGTACCCTTCAGAAATTGTGACGGTGATAGGTCCTAACGGCGCAGGCAAGAGCACATTGTTGGGAGCGATAGTTGGTTTTCAGGTCCCAACCGAGGGATCGATCACATTCAAGGGACAGAATATAACGGGCATTGCTCCAGAAAAAACAGTCCAGTTGGGTATGACCATTGTGCCTGAAGGCGCAAGGGTTTTCACTGACATGACAGTGATGGACAATCTTAAAATGGGGTCTTACATAAAGTCATCCCGGGCGCTTAGGAGCGAAACCCTTGAAATGGTGTTTAGCTTTTTCCCGCGACTGCACGAGCGCATGAAACAAAAGGGTGGCACCCTGAGTGGTGGGGAACGCCAGATGCTGGCGATCGGCCGAGCGCTTATGTCCAGACCTTCTCTTCTTCTTTTAGACGAGCCTTCCCTGGGATTGGCTCCACTTCTTGTCACTAAAGTTTTTGAAACGATTGTGCAGATAGCCGCCACTGGACTCACAGTTTTGCTGGTAGAACAAAACGTTCATTTTTCTCTGGAAATTTCACAAAGAGCGTATGTATTGGAAAATGGCAGAATGGTAAAAGACGGCCCTTCCCACGAAATTATGGACAACGATTACATTAGGAAGTCCTATTTGGCGCTTTAGATTTTTTTGACGGGGTTTTCATGAATCTTGAAATCGATTTTTGCTTGAACGGTTCTGAAATAAGGTTATCGATAAAACCATGGGAAACCGCTCTGGATGTTCTTCGTAACCAATCGGGCTTGACCGGTGTAAAGGAAGGATGTGGAATAGGCGAATGCGGAGCGTGCACAATCATCATTGACGGAAAGGCCGTCAATAGCTGTTTGATTTTGGCTGCTCAACTTGATGGCAGAAAGGTGGAGACAGTTGAAGGGCTTGAAGTCGATGGTAAGATGCATTTCATCCAACAGGCCTTTCTTGACAAGGGAGCTGTTCAATGCGGTTTTTGCACTCCAGGAATGCTTATGTCCGCAAAGGCTTTGCTCGATAAGGTTGAAAACCCTTCAACAGACAAAATAGTGGAAGCAATGACGGGAAATTTATGCCGATGCGCCGGCTATGTACAAATACTTGAAGCCGTAAGGGAGGCGACTTGCATGAAAGCCCCCCTCAACAAGGATGATGTCACAAACTCATGAGAGGTCATTTTAATTACTTAAGGCCGGATTGTGTCACAGAATGTCTGGACATGCTGGATCAATATGGTAATGAGACGGCCATCTTGGCCGGTGGAACCGATGTCATGATCTCATTGAGAACCGGCGTAAAAAAGCCACGAATAATACTAGATATTTCCAGATTGCCGGAGACGCGTCAGGTGGAGCCCTACGGAGAAACAGTGCGTGTGGGTTCTACGCTTACATATTCAGAATTGATTGATCACCCTGTAATAAGGCAGGAATTTCCGGCGCTTTGCGCTGCAATGGGCTGTGTAGGAAGCCTTCAGATCAGGAATGTGGGAACCTTGGGGGGAAATATAGCGAATTCATCTCCCGCTGCTGACAGTATCCCTCCAATGATGTTGCGTGACGCTGAGATCATAATTCAAAAAAAGGGTTCCAGTCGAATTCAGAAACTGGAGAAACTTATTGTAGGAGCTTATTCGAATACTCTTGAACCTAATGAATTAATCACGGGGATCATATTAACGAAAATTAAAAAAGGATATCGGGAAAGTTATCAACGTATAGGTCGACGTAAAAGCCTATCAATCGCCAGAATTAACGCGGCTATTTTAGGAAGGCTAAATGATTCCGGAGTAATAGAGGACGCAAGGATATCAGTTGGCTCCGTCGCCCCAAGTCCGATGCGTATGACGAATGTGGAGAGTCATTTAAAAGGCCGGAAGCCGGAATTGAAAACAATTCTGGAGGCCAGTCGAATGATCGCTCAAGAAATAATTGATCTCGTGGGAGTCAGGCATTCCACCGAATACAAGCAACCCGCCATCGCCGGACTGGCGCTGAAATGCCTGGAGGATGTATTCCTTGACAGCAGCGTCAATTAAGGAAAAACAGTCACTAATAGGGACCAGTGTTCCGCGTATTGGAGTTGATGGTAAACTCAATGGAAAGGCTTTGTTTTCAAACGATGTGGCGCCCAAGAACTCTTTATGGGTAAAAGCCCTAAGAAGCGAGTTAGCTCACGCAAAAATAGAATCCATAGATATTAAAGACGCTCTAAACACCCCTGGGTGTGTTGCGATTTTGACGGCGCAGGACATCCCTGGCAATAATAGTTTTGGTATTATAAACAAAGACCAACCTCTTCTAGCTGGTTCAAAAGTGAGATTTGTCGGAGATCCAGTAGCCCTTGCCGTGGCAATTTCTGAAGATGTCGCCGAATTAGCTCTTTCAAAAATTCACGTCACTTATACAGAGCTGGCCTCAATCTTTGATCCCGAAGAATCTTTAGCGCCTGGGTCTCCTTTTATTCACGAAAAAGGCAATTTGCTGGGGAAGCGGCTAATAAAAAAAGGAGCGCCCGAACTAGCTTTTGAAAAAGCCGATGTGATCATTGAAAGAACATACCAAACCACTTGTCTGGAACATGCGTATCTGGAACCTGACGCGGGCTACGCCTATTTCGATTCTGATGGGAAAATAGTAATTTACGCTTCCACACAAAATCCTCATTACGATCAAGCCGATGTGGCCAGTTTGCTAGGGCTTGAAGCCGACAGGGTTCGTATAATACAAACAAACACAGGTGGTGGTTTTGGATCCAAGCTCGATCTAAACACACAGGGATTCCTGGGACTAGCTTGTTATCTGTTAAAAAAACCCGTCAGAATGGTTTTTTCTCGCGAAGAAGCCTTTCTTTGCACATCTAAAAGGCATCCTCTAAAAATCAAATATAAATCGGCCGCTAGCAAGGACGGAAGACTGCTGGCGATAGACGTAAAAATAATGGGCGATACAGGCGCTTACGCTTCTTATGGGTTGGCGGTGGTTTCACGTTCCGCCATTCACGCGACCGGTCCATATGAAGTGCCCAATGTATCCATTGAATCCGTTTTTGCCTATACGAACAACCCTATTGCCGGAGCAATGAGAGGTTTTGGGGTGCCTCAGGTCGCTTTTGCCCATGAGTCACAGATGGATCTACTGGCGGAAGCGCTCGGTGTCAGTCCTTTGGAAATCAGGCGGAGGAACGCTTTAAGGCTGGGTTCCACCACAGCGACAAAACAGGAACTCACCGCAAGCGTTGGTATTCAAACTTGTATCGAGGCCATAGCCCCTCATTACGAGGCAATCAGAAATAAAACGAATTCAAAGGACAGTAAGAAACTTAAAGGAGTGGGATTGGGTTGCATGATGTATGGCATAGGCAACACTGGAACTCAAAATCCTTCTACCGCTCAGGTGGAATTACAATCCAATGGTGGAATTGTTTTGTATAGCGGAGCAGCGGACATAGGACAGGGGTCTTCAACGGTCCTAATTCAAATTGTGGCTACAGAACTCGGAGTTGGAGCAGAAAAAATAACTCTGGTGAACGCCGACACAGGATTGACCACTTCAGCCGGGGCGACGTCGGCAAGCAGACAGACTTACATCTCCGGGAACGCTGCTCTGGACGCAGCAAGGAAACTCAAGGAAGCCATCCTCACGGAAGCCGCGACAATGCTGAAAGCAAATCGCAAGAAATTGTACATGAAAAATGGCAATGTTCTAGATTCTTCCGGAGTTGATAGTTCAGTTAGTTTTGAACAGATTGCAAACAAAGCCAAACGCGAAGGAAGGCCTTTGAAATGGCAGGGATTTTTTGACCCGGACACCACACCTTTAGATCCCGAGACAGGACAAGGAAAACCTTACGCTACTTTCGCATTCGCCGCACAGATAGCCGAAGTCGAAGTTGACATTCTTACCGCCGAAGTGACGGTCAAGAAAATAATCGCCGCTCACGATGTCGGAAAAGCCATAAACCCGGAGTCTGTGAAGGGTCAGATTTACGGTGGAGCGGCAATGGGGTTGGGTTTTGCTCTCATGGAAGAGTTTATTCCTGGTAAGACTGTTTCCCTGAAAGACTATCACATTCCCACTTTCTCGGATATGCCCCCGGTTGAGTGCTTAATAATTGAAGAGCCTGAGCCAACAGGGCCTTTTGGCGCAAAAGGAGTCGGGGAGCCGGCTCTTATTCCAACGGCGCCCGCAATTCTGAATGCTATTGCTGATGCTCTTGGATCGAGAATATATTCTTTGCCGGCCAACCTGGAAAGGGTCATGAAAGCAATTCATTCAGGGGCTTCAAAAATGAAATTCAGGCTGAATCAATAACTTAATTTCAAGCTGAAGGAAACGTAATCTATGTCTACCACTCTCATCAAAAACATTGGAACATTGATTTCCGGAGATATTTCAAACCCCATAATAGACGCTGACAGCATCCTGATCACCGATGGTAAGATAGCGCATATAGGGTTGGCGTCCAAACTCCCTGGAATGGCGGACGTAGTGATAGACGCAACAGGGACCACTGTCATACCAGGTCTCATCGACTCTCACTGTCATGTGGTTCTCGGGGACTATACGCCTCGACAAAAACAAATGGATTTCATTGAAAGCGAAACTCACGGAGGGGTTACTACAATAATTTCAGCGGGTGAGGTCCATTTACCCGGGAGGCCAAAAGACCCTGCAGGTACAAAAGCTCTAGCTATTTTGGCAGCTAAATCATTTACGAATTTTCGGCCGGGAGGAGCAAAGGTTATTGGAGGCTCGGTAATCCTAGAAAAAGGTCTAGAAGAAAAGGATTTTGAAGAAATGGCTCGAGAGGGCGTCAGAGTAGTCGGGGAAATTGGATTGGGATCAGTAAAATTTCCAGCCGACGCCGCTCCAATGGTCAAGTGGGCCAAGAAAAACAATATGGTGGTTCTAATGCATACAGGCGGGACCTCAATTCCCGGAAGTGACACTGTTACAGCCGATCAGGTGATTGCTACGGACCCGGACGTGGCCTGTCATGTCAACGGTGGACCTACCTCTTTGTCTTCCGATGAAATCCGAAAGCTAATAGAGAATACCAATTACGCGATAGAACTGGTTCACTGTGGAAATCCCAAAGCGCTGATCGAGGCTGTAGAGATAGGTATGGAATCGGGGTTTCTTTCGAGATTTATCATAGGTAATGACGCCCCTTCTGGAACTGGAGTCATACCCCTCGGAATCTTGCGAGTTATTTGCATGATTGCTTCCCTTACTCCTATGAAACCTGAATTGGCGATTTGTATGGCTACAGGAAATACCGCTAATGTCTTCAGGCTTGACACGGGCTTTATTCGAGAAGGGGCCCCTGCCGACATCGTGATAATGGACTATCCTATGGGATCAGTTGGCAGAACCGCTCTGGATGCAATTAGCGCAGGCGATATCCCGGGAGTTTCGATGGTAATGATTGATGGTAAAATACATGTGAAAACGAGTAGAAATACTCCTCCGGCCACCAGAAAACCTTTATTTTCATAAAGATTTAGTCTGGAAATTCAGCGAATACGAAGATGAAAGTCGATCCAGAAAAATGTGTAGGATGCGCGGAATGTCTGCCGATCTGCCCGCAATCCGCTATAAAGATCCGAGCGAAAAAAGCTCATATTGATGAAAGATGCAGTGATTGCGGAGCATGCCTGCGTGTTTGCCCGAACTCGGCAATCTGCGTGGAACACATACCCGCGGAAAATTACATCGAGTGTACGGCCTGCCCTATAAAATGTAAGATAAAGAAAAGCTTTTTCGGCGCGTGCCAAAGATATGAAAATCGCAATGGCGTGCTCGAAAGAACCATAAAATTAAAGACGTTTTCAGATGTGGAACGTATATTAGGCGCCGATTGGGTACCCGAAATCCGCAGGCCACTCATCACTGGAATTGGTTCAGGAACAACCTACCCGGATTGCAAACCCGCTCCTCACATTGTCCAAAGCAAAGTCCATGGAGTAGATGTAGTGACCGTCGTCACAGAGGCGCCGTTGAGTTACTCCGGGGTGAAAATAAAGATAGATACCGATAAAACACTTGGCGATGAAGGTTCTCCAGTCTTTTTCCATCGCAAGAAAGTCGGCCACCTGACTACCGAAGAATATGGATCTAAAATATTGTCTCTCGGCGGAGTAAACCTTCTCACTGGCGCCGACGGATTTTACGTAGCCAGATTAGTAGCAGACGTTGCAAATAGGAAAAAAGCCCGTTTAAAAATTCTTAATGGAGCCGCTCTGGACCTTCAAGTCGGCGCTCCGCCAATAATCGACGGCAAAAAGGATTACCTGATGCGGGTAGGGTGTGGCAGCGCGACTCTGGGTCTTTTCGCCGAAATATTCAAGAAAGCGGCAGACGAAGTAATAATACTGGATTCACATTTAACTGGTTTGTTAAGTGAACACGCAGCCGGTGTTTATGTTGGCGCTGTTCCCTCAGGTGTTTGCCTAAAGTTTCGCAGGAGCACTCCAGGGCGATATTTTGGAGATCATGGTAATGGATGGGGAGGAACATCCATCGAAGATCCGGTGAAAATTATTCAAAGCATAGATACCAAAGTAGCCAAATCGGGGATGTTGATCCTGATTACTGAAACTACTGGGCGAAACGCCGGCATGTTTCGATTGACTTCAACGGGGTCCCTTGAAGAAATAGAAATTACTCCGGCAGCTAAAAATGCGGTTCATACCATAGCCGAGACGTGCGAAAATTCACTTGTCTCAGCCATTTACTGTGGTGGTTCGGGTGGTAGCGCTCGTGCCGGCGTGACCAGGTACCCGATTCAGTTAACTTATGCCGTGCATACCAATAAAGCGCGTCTTACCGTAGGTGGCGCCCCCACTTTTGTCCTCCCGGGAGGCGGAATCAACTTCATGGTGGACGTTGAAAAAGTTATGCCGGGCGCTTTCAGTTGGACCCCGACGCCGGCCACCATTTGCCCAATTGAATACACCATGAAACTTGAGGACTACCTGAAAATGGGTGGACACCGGGAGGCGATAAAGCCTTTCACCGGGGAAGATTTCTCCTGATACCGTGGGAACACAATATAGCCGTCCTTAATGACGAAACAGTTCTTGTGGATTGCGGCCCCATGCGAATGACAATTGAAGCGTATGATGGCTCGCGACCCAGGACTGACCTTTGTTTAAAAGCTGCAAAGCATTCAATCGGGATCTTATGCGAAATTGCGGCGGTTCAAGAACGACTGAAGGCGCCGCACACGAAATTTGCAACACATTCCGTGTCTCTGGTTCCTTTCAGAATGTGGGAGGCGGTCCATGTTGTTGGTGATACTGATCTCACACCTATGGCCGCAGTGGCGGGGGCTATAGCTGACGCAACCGCAAACTTTCTCCAGGAGTTCGGGGTTTCAAAGATTATAGTGAACAACGGCGGTGACATTGCGATTAGATTGACTGAAGGTGAACATATCAACGTTGGCATAAGATCGGATGTAAATTCCCAACGTATTGAAAGATTGATGTCCGTAAATTGGAACAGCGGCATCGGTGGGATATGCACAAGTGGCCTTGGGGGCCGGAGTTTCACGAGAGGCGTGGCTTCGGCTGTGACTGTCGCAGCCGGGTATTGCGCTATAGCTGACGCCGCCGCTACAGCGATAGCGAATTCAACATTCATTCCACATGAAGGAGTAATTCGCCGACCGGCTGAGTGGACGGACCCCGATACTGATCTGGCCGGCCTTGAGGTAACGAGAGAAGTTGGAAACCTGTCCGAAGAATTCGTAGAAAGGTGCCTCTGGAAAGGGTTGGCTAAAGCCGATGTTCTTTCGGAGAACGGAATTATTATTGGAGCGGTGATAACTATAAAAGGTAAAACCGGTTTTTCCGAACAAATAAAACCGTTTGTTTCAGAGATGGATTCTTAAAATCACAATCATTTTGAATTATCCAATATAATCGATAAAAGGAGCTATCGAATGGAAATCAGAAAGATATTGACCATAGTCGAAGAAACCGAGATGGAAATGGGCAAGAAAGTCGAACCAGCCACAAGAAAGGCGGCAGCGATAGCGGTTATCGTGAATCCGTTCGCCGGTTATTATCAGGACAATCTTTCAGAACTCATTGAAATTGGGGAAAAACTTGGAGACCTATTGGGCAAAAAGGCGTTGGAAGCGCTGGGTATAACCCCGGACAGAGCAGAGAGTTACGGAAAAGGAGCTATAGTTGGCGCACGGGGAGAATTGGAGCATGCCGCTGCGATCTTGCATCCTAAACTTGGGACACCTTTTCGGGAAGCCCTGGGTGGCGGTAAAGCCATAATTCCATCGTCCAAAAAGATGGGCGGGCCGGGGACCGAATTGGATGTGCCGATTCATTACAAAGACGCGGCGTTTGTGAGGTCACATTTTGACGCAATGCCGATTCGTGTTCAAGATGCTCCTCGTGGCGACGAAATTGTCGTGGCGTTGGTGGTGACGGATTCAGGAAGGCCTTTGGCGAGGGTTGGCGGTCTCAAAAAGGAAGAAGCCAAAAAAGAAGACGGTTTGAGATAATAGGGAGCTTAAAGTCAATAAAGTGTCGGCATGGACAAAGCAGGATGGGGAGAAACCAAGGAGTTGATGATTATCAATTCATTGCTATTCCGATAGCGTCGGAAACACAGGCTAATACATCTGCCATTTTATAAAATTGTAGAGGATTCCAAGTCCGGCGCTACAAACTATCGTTGTGATTACACTGAGCTTGAATCTAAAAATAGCCAAAATAGCTAATGTGGTTATAAACAGCCCAGGGACGTTCAGCGTATTCCAAACAGGAGCGAGAACGCTCATGCCGAGCGTGTGATAGCTCTCTACCTTGCCAAAGATAGTATTCAATGCGAACCATATTGCCAGATTTAGAACTACCCCTACTACGGCGGCGGTGATGGAAGACATTGCCGACTTTAGTGATTTGTTTCCCCGCAGGGCCTCTACGTACGGCGCTCCGAGGAATATGAACAGGAAGCACGGTATAAACGTCACCCAGACGGTCACCGCCGATCCCAACACTCCGGCGAGCATGGGATCGAGTCCGCCCGGGTTGCGGTATGCACCCAAGAAACCAACAAATTGCAACACCAGGATGAGCGGCCCTGGGGTTGTTTCTGCCAGTCCCAAACCATCCAGCATCTCCCCCGGTGTAAGCCATCCATATATTTCCACAACCTGCTGGGCCACATAGGCCAGGACAGCGTAAGCCCCTCCGAATGTTACAACTGCAGTTTTGCTAAAGAAAACAGCTAATTGAAAAAAGGCGTTTTCTGATCCAAGATAGAGAAAGATCAGAAGTATCGGTCCAAACCATAGCGCCGACCATAGGAGGACAACACCAAGAGACCTTGAGAGAGAAGGACGGATATGCTCCAAGTTCCCCCTATCCAACAGCATATCTATGGCAGGTCCATCACACGCCAAATGACCGTTTGTGACCGCCTGGGGCACAGAGAAGGCATCGGGACTGAAACGACCTCCAAGGAAACCTATGATAGCGGCAGACAGCACGATAAGGGGAAAAGGCACGTCAAAAAAGAAGATCCCCACAAATGCTAATGCGGCCAGTGTGACCATCAGCCTATTTTTCAGAGCGCGTCTTCCTATGCGTAAGACGGCTTCAAGGACAATTGCGAGTACTGCCGGTTTAAGGCCAAAAAAGAACCACTGCACGACACTGAGATCCTGATACCCGGCGTAAAGGACGCTCAAAAAGAGCATGAAAAAAAACCCTGGTAATACAAACAGAGTTCCGGCCACAATCCCTCCCCTGGTCTTGTGGAGGAGCCATCCGATGTAAGTGGCCAGTTGCTGGGCTTCAGGGCCGGGCAGAAGCATGCAATAGTTTAGAGCGTGGAGAAAGCGTTCTTCACTGATCCAGCGCTTTTCCTCCACCAAGTACCTATGCATCACCGCTATCTGGGCAGCCGGACCGCCAAAGCTGTTGAGAGCGACCTTGACCCAGACCCAGAATGCATCGAAAAACGATACAGAAGTTCTTTGGACGCCCTCACATGCGTCTTCTTTACCAACATTTGGGAGACCACTCTTTACCGTCAATTCACACCTTATTTTTCGGTTTCGGTCTGTTGAGGTGTTTCACCAACCAAGGAAACGCTAGTACGTTGGCCGAGTGATCCGTTTTATGATCATCTTTCCACCGACTGGCTGACGTGAACGTGCGCCTCAAGTAGCCCGTTATGACCTCTTGACTTAAGATACGGCTGTATCATAATAGTGTCAAGAGTTATTTGGAGGATTTATCCATGGCTGAGTGTACGGATGGAAAGTGGTTGATACTCATTCACCAGATTCCCACCAAGCCCGCTTATTTCAGAGTGAAGATCTGGCGAAGGCTTCAAAGTCTGGGAGCCGTGGCGATCAAGAATTCCGTGTATGTCATTCCTGAAAATGAAGAAACGCTGGAGGATTTTCAGTGGGTCTTGCGAGAGATTGTCCAGGGCGGTGGTGAGGCTTCGATCTGCGCGGCAAACTTTATTGAGGGGCTGACAGATGACCAGATTGAGGCCTTGTTTCAAGCGGCAAGAGATGCTGATTATGCCCAGATCACAGAGGATATCAGGAATGTACTGGCTTTTGCTCCGGCCAGCGCTTCGGCCATCACCGACGAAGACAAGGCTACGCTGGAAGTAAATCTAAATCGTGTCAGAAAAAGATTTTCGTCCGTTTCGTCCATTGATTTCTTCGGGGCTCCAGGACGGAAGGCTGCTCGGACTTTGATCAAGGGCCTTGAGGATCGCCTAAAGGAAGCGGAAAAAGAAAGTGAATCTACCAAAAACCAAATCAAAAAACCTGATCTTGCAAAGCTACGAGGACGAACATGGGTTACTCGGAAGGGTGTTTTTGTGGATCGCATAGCTTGCGCATGGCTCATCCGCCGTTTCATTGATCCAGAATCGAAATTCAGGTTTGTTTCCAGCAAAGGTTACAGACCGAAGACAGGAGAGGTCCGTTTCGATATGTTCGAAGGCGAATTCAGCCACGAGCGTGACCGCTGCTCTTTTGAAGTCCTCGTCAAGCAGTTCCTGGCGTTTGATTTTGCTCTGAAGGAGATAGGTGAGATTATTCACGACCTGGACTTCAAGGACTCTAAATTCAATAAGAACGAAACCGCTGGAATCGGAGGACTCTTGATTGGAATATCATCGGCCCACGAGACTGATGAGGCGCGCCTTGAGCGTGGAAGAGCAATCTTAGACGACCTGTACGAATACTTTCGACGGAAACCTTCGTAAAGAGGAGGAAAACGATGCCTAACATTGAAGAGCATTCAAGAATCAGTTTGGCAAGAACCGGGAAAGATTATGCTGAGATTCACGAATGGATGGACAGGGATCCGGAAAAGAAAGTGGAGCACCACAATGTTTCCAGAATCTGCGAATTTGGAAGCATAATTAGAGCAAAATACGGTGATGAAGGCCTGAACGAATATGTGCAACACATTTACGATGCTGTAATGGCTCGTTACATGATGGGAAAAGAAATTATCGGCACAGCCATTTCAGCCAGCCTCGCTTATCATGAAGAGATACAAAGGCTGATTAAGGGGGCGACACTGAGAAGTAAAGAGTGGCCCGATTCATGACAAAACCAAACGTAAAAACTCTGGACGATAAAGGCGTCGTTATAGGCACGAATGATGGAATGAGAGGCGCTTTCGCTGGCCTATGCGCAGTCGGGTTTCTGGCGCGAGCTTCCTATGCTTTAGCCAGGACTCCTGTCCTTGCTTTGTTTGCGGCCTCTCTAGGGGTCGGGCCAGAGGCCATAGGTTTTGCTGTAGCAATCAGTACGGTCACCGGCATATTTTTCAAAATGCCGGCGGGTGTGCTTTCCGATGTCATTGGCAGGACTAGAACTCTATTCATGGGTCTGGCCGTATTTGCGTGTGTCCCGTTCGCTTACTTATTTGTTTCGTCTTACGAGGCCCTGGTTGTGGTTCGTTTTTTTCATGGCTTCGCAACGGCGATTTACGGGCCCGTAATCATGGCTGTGGTGCTTGGCGTCGCCGGATCAAAAAGGGCTGAAACACTATCATGGTTTTCTTCGGTTACTATTATTGGAAACCTAATAGGAGCGCCTCTAGGCGGGTTTTTGTTGACATGGCTGGCTCACGGTCAGGAACCAAACCTGACACACTTCCATATCGTCTATGGAGTTGTGGCTGCCCTCGGTATGTCATCCCTATTTATGGCTCTTTGGGTCATGAAGGGCAAATGGGACCAGCCTAATCATACGAACGGCAAAACCGTCTCTGCAGTATGGACACAATTTCGGAGGGGAATCAGAGAGATCTTGATGGATCGAAGGGTGTTGCTGACCAGCAATATGGAAGGCGTCCAGAACCTCTCAGTCGGAGCCCTGGAGGCGTTTCTTCCGATCTATGCGGTTGTAATATGCGGATTTTCGGCATTCGAGGCCGGGCTTTTGTGGGGCGTACAGGTTGCGGTTACTATCCTGTCTAAACCTTTGATGGGAAGGTTTTCGGATCAACATGGCCGACAGAATCTGCTGTTTTGGGGAATGTTCGTCTGCGCTATTCCGTTCGTTCTAATTCCGTGGTTCAAAGGTTATACGGTCATTCTTTTGCTTTCCGGAATCTTTGGCCTGGGTGAGGCGATTGTCACATCCTCAGCGGCAGCTATGGTTGCCGACTTCTGCAAAGACGACAA
Organism: uncultured Desulfomonile sp.; assembly: GCA_903952205.1. Classification (GTDB taxonomy): domain Bacteria; phylum Desulfobacterota; class Desulfomonilia; order Desulfomonilales; family Desulfomonilaceae; genus CAJBEZ01. The sequence continues at coordinate 244,798 of CAJBEZ010000064.1, forward strand.
CCTGGGTTCCGCAATGGGCACATTTGGCACGATCTTCGATGTGGGGCACGCCTCAGGTCCCTTGCTGGCCGGGGCTCTTATCGGCTTGACGGGTTCAGGCTCAGATTATCGGTTGTCTTTCGCTATTGTGGCTGCTTTAATGGTAGTAGCCGCTATTGTATTTAGATTCGGAGTAAATGTGGAGCCCAAGAAATTGGGCATGTAAGATCATGAATAATGATTGATAAGGTAAGGAAACCAAATCCATGTATGCGGACAAGGTATCATATGGAACCCGCCGATTACTTGCCATCCATCCGATCGATATCTGCATCAACCTCATGGGCGCCGGCATAACGTTTATCTGGTTTTCACACATGCAGCCCGGACTTGCTGGCGGGGTCGACCCTATCACTCTATGGGATCGGGCGATATTTGTGGTCGTCCTGATTGTTATGGTTTCGGTAATACGATTACCAATTGAGTTAAAGTTATTTTGGCCCTTGATAAGACAATTCAGAAAGTTAGGCGCCAGTCTTGATGATAAAAATATCGAATCAGCAAAAGCTCATGAGTTGTCAAATCTGGCTGAAAAACTTTTGAATACCCCGATCAAGCTGTCTGTGATCAATCTATCGGTGTGGCTTATGTCGGGCCTCATCTTTGTTATAGTCCCGGACGTTTTTCCCGAATACTGTCCATGGGATAAAACGTCAGGAATAAAAATTGCGGCATGGACCGTTTTTCTGGGCGCTCCCATAGTGGTTGCGCTGGCGTACTTCGTTTCGGAATCATGGATCCGAACCACTGTTGAAGAGCTTTTCCCTTATGAATTACTGCTTTCCCGGCCCCATTCCACCCGCATAAATGTGCTGCCGCGTCTCCTCGTGGTATCACTCATGATTGGCGTCATACCCCCGGTAGTTATAAGCCACGTTACTTTGCATCAGATCACTGAGATCAAGAACGGGCATCAATCAATAGACAATTTCTTGGCTCAAATGCCGCTGGCGATATTTTTTCTACTCGGTCTGTCAATGGTATTGGCAGTCATTTTGTCTTTATTTCTGGCGCGTAGTGTTTCAATCCCCTTGAGAAAAACTACCTTGGGTATGAGGAGAATAGGTCGGGGTCATCTGGAGGCACGCGTAAAGGTGGTTTCCTGTGACGAGATCGGCTCAATGGGAGAAGGGTTTAACGTCATGGCGGAAGGACTCAGAGAGCGAGATTATATCAGACAAACCTTCGGTAGTTATCTAAGCGATGACGTTGTCACGGAGATACTGGAGTCTCCTGATGGTGTCAAGCTCGGCGGAGAGTTGAGAAACATCTCCATTCTGGTCTCGGACCTACGGGGATTTACGCCCCTCGCCGAATCCCTGGAACCGAGTAAGGTCATTGAAATACTGAACCGATACTTCGAAAGGATGACTGACGTGATTCTGCGTCACAACGGCACTATTGATGAATTTACAGGAGATGGGATACTTGTATTCTTTGGGGCGCCAAAGCCCTTGAAGGATCATGAAATGGTGTCGGTTGCCTGCGCTCTGGAAATGCGTAAAGCTCTCAAGGAAATGAACAGGGAGAATAACCTTCTGAACCTGCCAGAACTTCGAATGGGAATCGGAATAAACGCCGGACAAGTTATAGTCGGGAATCTGGGTTCTGAAAAACGTAAAAAATACGGTGCAGTAGGAAGTCCAATCAATATTGCTTTTCGCGTTGAAAGCCTTACGGGTAAAGATGAAATTCTGATTACACCATCTGTATACGGTCAGCGTTTAGAACAGTTAGAACTTGGCGCAGTAAAGGAAGCGACACTAAAGGGCTTCGAAACGCCGATCGCTCTTCGATCCGTAATAGCTATTAAATAGACGCTGAATAGAAATGAACCTGCCATATAAAACCATTCACTTGTCATAGTTTTTGTACATTATGATCCTTTATGCTGTAAGCGTTTTCATTTTCAATAAGTTATGATATAATGATAACATTGAGTAATACCTTTTGACTAAAACACTGGAGGATTAACATGAGATCTTCTGCCAAGATCTTCGGAATTATACTTTTGATCACATTACTAAGCGTAAGCTTGGTAATGGCGGTAGGTTACGAAAAATATGATTCTTCCGGTAATCCAATTACTGGAACAGAAAAAGATTCGAATCAGGAACAAAGTGTGTCCTCTGCTCTACAGAAAGCTACTTTTGCTGATAAATACCCGGAAGTTATCGATGAGGTTGCGTTTTTCATCAAAGACGTATTGAGCCAGTTCGGTTTAACCGAGAACAAGAATCCTTGAACTTAAACTCTGGAAGGAAAACCACCCGACATAAAGCAAGAGTCTAAGACCTTGGCTTTATGGTTTTTTACTGGAGGTGATTCAAGATGACCGGGTTTACTCAAGAGCCGTTATCCTATAATCAATTTTTTGAGGGGAGTCTCAGGTGAAATCATACTGGACACTGATTTTTTTGACTCTCGCTTTCATTTCCCCGGTTTCCCCCGTTGAGGCCGCTGATAATTCCGATCAGTGGCATTACAACACCGGCTTGACTTCAATGAAAGAGGGAAATCCAAGGGAAGCCTTAAAATATTTCACCAAGGCGATAGAGATTAACCCCAACGAAAGCAAATATTACAACGACAGGGGAGTGGCCTACAAAAGATCTGGTGATCTCGAGAAAGCCCTTAGCGATTATGAGAAATCGCTGGAAATCAATCCTCATTATACAAATGCGCTCAACAACAAGGGAGTGGTCTTTTTAGAGCAGGGGCGTTACGATGAAGCGCTTGCAAGTTTTGAAGAGGCTTTAAAATATGGGGGTTTGGAAGGAAAAATTTTTACGAATGTCGGTATTGCGAAAGCAGCTAAAGGTGACCATAAAGCGGCTGTGAAAGACTTCAACAGCGCTGTGTCAATGCAGCCTGTGGACCCTAGATCTTTCCTGTTCATGGGGCAATCGCTGGAACATCTGGGTGATAGGGACAAGGCCCTCAAAATGTATCAGGTTGCGCTGGGAATAATTAAAGAAGCCCAGATCATTGCAATAGTTGAAAAAAAGATTGCCGCTCTGGACAAGAATGCAGTCGGATCAATTCTACCGGCGTCGAACGACCAAGCCACATACCGTAATCCCCAAAAATCTTCAGGATCCATCCAACCGCCTCCGGGTAAATCATCGCGGGAGATAGTTCTTGCCAGCAAGCCACCCAATTTAATTGAACAGATAGTAAAAAAAAGTGGGCCCAAGCAGGATTTATCAACTTTACCAGAAGCTTTGCAAGAATTTAACAACCAGACTAGAGCCAAGATCATAGGTCAAATGGGGCCGGCTTCGGCCGAAATTTTAAGACAGGCGAATGATTTTGTAGAAAAATCTGAAGACCATAAGGCAATGGTCCGATTCGAAGACATCAGGCAACTGGAAAAAAGGAACAAGAATTATAGAGCTGTGGGATGGGCATTGCTTGAAATTGGGAGAATTCATATTCGCAGGGGGGATTATGTCAAAGCTGAAGAATCCATCGACAGCGCCCAGAAGATTTTCTCAAGTCTTAAACTGGAGAATGAAAAAATATTAGCCGTAATTGAGCTGGCAAGACTCAAACGGGTTGAGAAGTCGGAGGAAAAATCTGCAGTTCTCTTTACGCACGCCCAGCGATTGGCCGAATCTTTGAATAGTCCGGCGGTGTCAAAAGGCGTAGAGGACTTGGCAAGCGGATCATTCGAAAAGTCAAAGAAAAAAGAAGCTCAGGCCAAGACAGAACCCCAGGAGACTTCTCCACGTGAGCCGGTTTCTCTGACTAAAGTCGAGTTCCCTCAACAAAAACAGGAGGCCAAGGCTGAGGCGCCTAAGATTGTTGGTCAAAGCATTTCAACTTCCGATCTTAAAGGAGTCAAATCAGTATTTGACTTAAAAACTCAATCAAAGAGCCCCAACGTGAATTCTTCTCTGAATTCCGGTTCGGTGACAATCTCTTCGTCCAAAGACACATCGACCGCAATAAGCAACGAGAATTTAAAGGTTTTGAAACAAGGCGATCAAGACAAAGCCGGAGTAGAGTCTCCATCTGCTGCGAGACATCCTGATTCGGGAAAGCCTTTGACAATAGCTCGAAGCAAAGATCCCAAAATTGGGCAATCGCTTTCAAAAGATGACCTGAAAAGATCAATCGAAAGGGACCTCAACGAGATAAGAAAACTCCGGAGACAAAATGACGAAAAAGAAATGATCCCTATACTGGAAAGACTTTCGAGAAATTACTTAGAATACGGCGCTTATGAAAAAGCCTTAAAAGCCATCAATGTCGACCTGATCTTTCGGGTCAAATTAGCCATGAAGGACGGAAGATCCGGCGCATTGCAGTTAAGAGGCTCAATTTATGAAAGACTCGGAAAGAATGTTGAGGCTCTGGAAGATTATACATGGGCTCAGTCGCTTTCGAAAAACAAGCCCGGCAATCTTGGGGTAAAATCGGAATACCTGTCTACCAAACTTGGTTTGAATGCAAACGCAGTTATATCCTCGTACAAGGCTTTGTGGGAAGCGAGAGAAAAAGAGGATTCTCAAACGGAGATCAAGAGTCTTTTAGATCTGGGTAACATGTATTCCAAAGCTGAACATCTTGAAGAAGCTTCCAAGTACTACGAATTTTCAAATGCTTCATTGATGGCGGAAAGATCCGAGTTTTATGAGAAACTTGGCAAAACCGAACAGGCCAAAAAGATTAGGGAAGAAGCCCTTCAAGCACTCAAGTCTTTAGATTATTTAATCTATTTCTCATATATTAATCGTTCGAAATCTCAAAATAAACTGTCTGCAATTCAATAGAGTGGCAGAAATCTAAATGTTTTCAAGGATTCTAACTAGTGATGTCTTTGCTTTGGTTCTAGTGGTGAGTTCTGGAGTTTTATTGAGCTTGCTCTATTTCAAGGGTCGAACCACTGAAGCCATTCTGGGAGCAATAGTGCTTGTCGTGGCTGTTATTCTTATGGCTGTGGGGAGAGGGCGTTCGGACAAAGTGAAGCACTAGTCCAATCTTATCAAGTTTAAAAAATGGTAGATGAAACCAGGCGGATTTCTAGGGGGAGGTTACCTGATAAGTGTAAGAAAACTTCAATCCATTACAACCATCCAGACAAATCTGATGACCATATCTCTTGCATGCCATGTCAGCGTCAAACCCTACATCAGGGGAACGATCAACGGGAATCATAAATGAAAAGTTGCCGACGGAATTGTCTCTTAGGCACCTGCAGGTGATATGACACTTAGTCCAGACCTGGTTGGTTAATCCCACGTGACCTTCAATCAAGATTATTAATACAATTACTAAAAATGCGGAACACGCTCTAAAAAGTCGCATGGATTTACCCTTTTAACTAATTAAAAAAATTCTATCATAGAGTTGGGTTCAGTTTCAAGAAATTCAGATTAATGTCAGTGTAAATACCTGGCGCGTAAAGCTGTTTCGTTCTATTGAAATATCAGGGTAACCAGCTACAGACAGCCATCTTTTTAGTCAACGTGTCAGTGGCTCACCTTGAATTATAGGCGTTTCTGAGGTATCATTTATTTTCAACGTCTTTTCTTATCAGATATGCTGACTAAATTTATATCTCAGCGCAAGACATTTTTTAGGAATTTCTTCTGATGCTACGAGAACACATAAATGACATACGAGTCCGATGGAGTCCCAAAGAACGTGCCGGTAGCCAATACGACCCTCAAATTTATTTGGAGAGTCCTGAACAGGCGCGTAAACTTATTAACTATCTTAATGAAAAACTAAAAAGGGCCAGGACAAATCACGACAGGGTTTTAGCGGAAGAAATATCCCAAACACTCTTGCAGGTGGAAAATTTGTCGAAGAGGTTTTTCCGATGGGAAGAAAATATTTTCAAGAACTTGGAGAAACACGACCTAAAAGAAATTAATGAATTGCCCGTAAGATTTAAATAATTGATTGAGGTAAAAATGAATTACGAAGAGATGACAAAAGAAGAATTGGCCAAAGAATTACGCGCTCTGAATGATTACATGGAAAATATCATTGTATTCTGGGGAGACAAAAAAGGTTTTCGGACCATGTTTGAAGAAGTAGCTCGCAATGACAACTCGGACTATACCCCGCAAGAGGCCAGAAACGCCAAGTATATACTGGAAACAGAAGGCGCCTTTGCGCGTTTCATTGAATTGTTGCAGGATTCTTTTGAAAAAGGCGGAATATATCACGCAATTTCTGAAAAAATGTCATACATAATGGAGCAAGTTGCTCAGCCTCAAAAGGCAAATTAAATTTTCTCGTAAAAACAATCAGTATATCGAAACTATTATTCAATAAAGGTAATTTTTACGTCTGAACTTACTGGAAAAAAAAATAAAAATAGTTTAATATCCTATTACAAGAACTGATCTAATTGATTTGTTTTTAAGATTGTGTAACTGAAAGGAGATAGATGCTGTGAACTGGAGGCTACAAATCCTGATTAAACTTTCCGCTATATTCTTGGTCACCGCTTTATCGGTGTTATTTGGGGTCAACGGGAAAGTGTCAGCCCAGGGAGCGGCTTCAGATTGCTCGCAATTGAAAACTGATTGGGAACAACTGTATCAGGAAATGAAGGATAAAGTTGACTCATTTGCCGCGCTGGAACAATCTCCTGTAGAACGGATAATCAAGAAGCCTATCGTAGATCCCAACGAATCAAAGACAATTGCCGCCCAGGTATCGTCAGCGCTCCAAATTAAAGAAGACTTGTTGACCACACAGAGAACAGAGATGCGAAATCTTATGAATTCGGAAACAAAAGTTTTCAATGATTTACAACATTGCATTCAGGCCGACAAATCTTCCAAGAATAAAGACACGGCGAGTATATCGAAAAAAAGACGCGCCTTGCTGGATAGATTGAATGTCTCACTGGCGGAAGTCAAAGAAGTAGAAGGCAGGGAAACGGTCATGCCTTATTCCGAGGCCGCAGGCCAGGATCAATACCGCCGAAGCGTCAACAATCAGTGGCCCAACCAGGATCCTTACCGTAGCTGGTGGGGATATTGAGAGCCTGAACCCTTAATTCATCTCCTGAGCTAGGGGATTATTCCACATATTGAATATTTTTTCCAATCGATCATTGACTGTAATCCATACTTTGTATAAAATTATAATTTGGCACGTGGTAGGGGGCCCATAGCTCAGCTGGTAGAGCTCCCGGCTCATAACCGGTCGGTCCCTGGTTCGAATCCAGGTGGGCCCACCATTTTCCCGGAAGTTTTAATGAGACATGAACATATAATTTTTTTGCTGGATTTTTCCCCACGGGGAGCTTGAACAGGCTCCCCGTGATTTTTTTACCGGCAAATTTTCATCGTTGCGGATCAACTGTCACATTGGATATGCCCCAGATCACCATGAATTTCAGATTCAAAATATTCATTTCATCGTCGACAATTTTCGAAATTCAAAACCGGTTGAAATTTATCTAATGACTCCAACATTATCGCAACTCCTGAAGTTAGCCGACAGCATGTTTCCTTTTAGCTACTCGGAACCTTGGGACAACAGCGGTGTACAGATTGGAGATCTTTCCAGGCCAATAACCTCAATTGTTTTGAGTCTTAACGCATCGATTCAAGCAGTGCGGTTTGCCGCGGAGAACAAAAGTGAATTGCTGATCAGCCATCACCCGCTTCTCATGAAACCAATCAACAAAATTCTTTTGTCCGATATTCAGGGAAACATAATTCTCTCTGCGGCAAGGTTGGGCGTGGATATCCTTAGCATGCACACCAATCTTGACGCTGCGGAAGGAGGATTAAATGATTTTCTTGTAGAATTGTTGGGTTTGTGTGAAGCGGAGATTCCCGAGAAAGCGCCTTGCGCCAGGTTGGCCAGACTCAGGGAAGGTGAAACCATTTCGATTTTTTCTCAAAGGATATGCCAAAAGCTGGGATTGAATTCAGTTAGAAGCGTTGGTCCTCCAGACAGAATTGTTAATTCTGTCTTCCTCGTTTCGGGTAGTGGGATGGGTTATCTTCAACAGGCAATAGCATCCAAAGCGGATGTAATAGTCACAGGGGATGTTCGTTATCATGGCGCTCTTGATAGCGAAGAATACGGAATTGCGGTAATAGATGCCGGCCATTTTGGGTTAGAGAAATTCGCAGTCGATTTAATCAGCGATAAATTTGAAGAAGAATTCTTGAAACTGGAATGGAAAGTCCGGTTAACGCCTTTTAAGGGAGAAAAAGATCCATTCAACGATATACACTGTGAAATATGAGGAGGAATCATTGAAGGAACAGTTAAAGTTGTTTATGCGACTTCAGGAAATAGACACCCAGATTGATCGACATGAAGCGGTCCTGGCGCAGCTCCCTCAGGAAATGCAGGAAATGGCCAGAAACCTGGTTTCATTGAGGCATGAAATGACTGAGATTCAAGAGGGATTGACAGGCAATGAAAAAGAGCTTCAAAAAAAAGAAGATGAACTCAGCATTGAACAGGAAAAAATCAAACGTTCCGAACGCAGGTTGCTGAATATCAAAAATTTAAAAGAACACGAAGCCTTGTCGAGAGAAATCAAACTCGGAAAAAAAGTCACTGGAGAAATTGAAGATAATATGCTTGAATTAATAACTAAAATCGAGCAATTAAGAAAAAATCTCGACAGAAAACAGGCGGAATATGAAGAGTGTGAAAAGAATCTGATTGAAAAAAAGGCCATGTCGGAGAAGATGATTTCGAAAGCTACAAAGGCTTTGAAGTCTCTTAAGATTGAACAGGCGCAACTCGAGGAAGGCGTAAATAAGGAATATTTTAAGCGTTATACAATGGTCAGGAAGGCGAGAGGAAATGCTATCGCGGAGATGGTAAACGGTTCATGTGATGGTTGTCACATATCCATTCCGCCTCAGCTCGGCATTACTGTATTGCGCCAGCTGGAATTTGTATTTTGTCCCAATTGCAACAGGATACTGTACGTTAAACCGGAAAACATACCAACTCCCAATGGCGGAAAGTAGTTGCCCGCAACATACGTTTTTGAGAGATTATTAACGCGGTTCGGCTTACATTTCAGGAAATCAATAATAATGCTGAGACGTTAACAAAACAACGTTTCAAGAGGTTGCGATGTTTCCCAAAGAGTTGTTGGCAGGTATTTCCATAACGGACATTGAGCGCATAATCCAGACTGAGCACTCGGATCCACATAGTGTTCTAGGCGCCCACCCGGTTCAGATAAACCGACAAACAGGTGTAATTCTAAGATTGTTTCATCCGGATGCAATATCGGCTGAAGTATTGATCGGTGAAGAAACAATCCCTACTCAAAGGCTGGAGTCACAAGGAATATTCTGGCTATGGATGCCCGGGCGAAGCTTGCCGATGGAATATAAGGTCAGGTTCCATTTTGATGGAAGCGCCACTTGGACAGTTGATTCTCCGTATCGTTTCATGCCTACGCTGGGAGATCAGGACCTGCATTATCTCGGCGAAGGTAAGCATTACAATCTTTACGACAAAATGGGAGCTCACCCCAGACAAATTGATGGAATTCCAGGGGTATCTTTCGCAGTCTGGGCCCCGAACGCAAAAAGAGTAAGCTTGATAGGAGACTTCAACAATTGGGATGGAAGGGTCTATCCCATGCGCAGTATGGGAACCTCTGGAATATGGGAATTGTTCGTTCCAGGATTGCAGCAGGGGGGGCTCTACAAATATGAAATTCAGACAAACGCTGATGAGTTCAGAATCAAGACCGATCCATTCGCGTTCTCGATGGAACTGAGGCCTGGATCAGCTTCCGTATTGTGGAATTTGGACAACTATTCATGGTGTGACGATCAGTGGATGAATAACAGAAAAGAGTTCAATCATTTTTCATCCCCTATGACTGTATACGAAGCGCATCTTGGTTCATGGTTGCGAATACCGGGAGAAGGAAACAGGTGGGCCAGCTATCGAGAAGCCGCCGAACCACTTGTCGCCCACATGAAGAAATATGGATTCACCCATGTTGAACTCATGCCAATCATGGAACATCCCTTTGACGCTTCATGGGGTTATCAGGTTACCGGGTACTATGCCCCGACAAGCCGGTTTGGAACACCTGATGATTTCAAATTTTTTGTTGATTTCCTGCATCAGAATCAGCTTGGAGTAATCTTAGACTGGGTGCCGGCTCATTTTCCTAAAGACGATTTTAGCTTACGCCTTTTCGATGGTTCCGCTCTTTATGAACACTTTGATCCCAAGAAAGGTGAACATAGAGATTGGGGAACATTGATTTTCAATTATGGCCGAAATGAGGTCAGAAATTTTCTGGTAAGTAATGCCCTATTCTGGCTGGACAAATATCACGTGGACGGTTTACGAGTGGATGCTGTAGCCTCCATGCTCTATCTGGATTACAGCAGATCTGAAGGTGAATGGATCCCGAATATCTTTGGAGGAAACGAAAATCTTGAAGCAATTGAATTTATCAAAGAATTCAACTCTGTAGTGTACGGCAGGTTTCCAGGATGTTTCACGGTAGCCGAAGAATCTACAGCATGGACCGGAGTAACTACTCCAACTTATCTTGGAGGCCTTGGTTTTGGTTTCAAGTGGGATATGGGCTGGATGCATGACACTCTTAATTATTTCTCGAAAGATCCGGTACACAGAAAATTCCATCATAATGACCTAACTTTTTCCATGATGTATGCTTATAGTGAAAACTTTGTATTGCCATTATCTCACGATGAAGTTGTTTATGGAAAAGGTTCTCTTCTTCGAAAAATGCCTGGAGATGATTGGCAAAAATTTGCCAATCTACGATTGCTGTTCGCTTATATGTATACTCATCCTGGAAAGAAATTACTTATGGCGGGCGCAGAGTTCGGAACCTGGGATGAATGGGACCACGAATCAAGCCTGGAAAACCACCTGCTTCAGTATGAAGCCCATTGTCAAATCTCAAAATTCCTTGAAGATTTAGGCCAAGTTTACTTATCGAGTAATGCCCTATGGGAGTGGGATTGCCGATCGGAAGGCTTTTCGTGGATAGATTGCAATGACAGTATGAACAGCATACTTTCATATATCAGAAGAAGCCGTGATCAGTATTTGATTTGCATTTTAAATTTTACTCCGGTGCCGAGAAATGGGTACAGAATAGGAGTTCCTGAACAAGGCTTTTACAAAGAAATTCTTAATTCAGATTCCGAATACTACGGGGGAAGTAATCTTGGTAATGCGGGATTGATTGAATCAACGCGAGGCCGTCATCATGGATACGAACAGTACCTGGAACTAACATTGCCACCCTTGGCTGGTTTGATTATTACCAAAGGCTAAAAACAATCCCGGATTTATATTCCTAATGAGATGAAAAAAAGTTGACAGAGCGGATGATTAGACTTTGAAATAGTTTGTCAGATAAGTTTCAATGTATTTATGTCGGCTTCCGGCCTGATCAAAAGTGAGGAATACAATGTTAATAGTCACGATATCCAGATTGGTAGGATCTTACGCCGATATCATCTCCGCCACAGTGGCCCGTAAACTGGGCCTGGATTTGGTAGGTCGGGATCAGGTTCATCAAATGGCCCAAAGTTGCGATTCCGAATACAATCGGGCTTGTTCCCTTTATGAGACTGAACACGGCCCCGGATTTTTCGAGAGAATTTTCTTTGACAGACCGTCTTACACAAGTCTATTCGAATCACTCACCTATGAAAAGGCCAGCCAGGGCAATGTAGTAATTATAGGAAGAGGAGCCCAGGTAATCTTAAAAGATATTCCGGGGGTTTTCAGCTGCCGTGTAGTAGCCCCTTTCCAAATCCGAGTGGAAAGGATCATGGAACGCTATCGATTCGAAAAGGAAGAAGCGGCGGACTTTGTCAGAAAATATGATCACGAAAGAGAGAATCTTATAAGATCGATTTTTAGAAGCGATCCAAACGAGTGGTCCCTTTATGATTTGATCATAAATACTGCGAAGTATTCCTCCGGTAAAGCAGCGGACGTTGTCATCGAAGGTATAGAAAAGATTCAAAAACCTGAAAACGATGAGGCTCTCAAGGAAAGACTCAAAAATCTGGCCATAGCCAAGAGGATCGAAACAAACATCAGACGTAAGCTTTCTTCTTCAGTTGCCCGTAATCTGGAAATTAAAATGGAAACAGGGGGCACAGTAACAATTTCAGGGAGAATAGGGGACAGGCGAGATAAGGAAACAGCGGAAAAACTTGCCGGTCAGTATCCGGGAGTTACCAAAGTGATCAATGAACTGAAAGTTACTGAGGCGCTCTTTGGGTTATAGAGTTTTTGTTCACAGATTTTGCCACTGATTCCAGATGACTTTCTCAAATTCTTCGTTGAGACGCAATACCCAAGGATTCTCTAATCTATCAGAGGATCCTTTTCCAAATAATTGAGCGCATAATCTCTTACCGCATTTTCGAGAGAAGAAAAATTTTCCACAAATCCTGCCTTTCTCAATTTTTCCAATCTTGCGCAAGTATAATATTGATATCGTGACGCCAGCCCAGTGGGCATGTCAATGTATTCTATCTGAGGATCGATGTTGATAGCGGAAAAAACCGCATTAGCGAGCCGGTTGAAAGTATTGGCCTCTCCAGTTCCAACATTGAACAGGCCATTTACTTCAGGTTTTTGAAGAAAAAACAAAGTTACCTTAACAGCGTCTTTAACATAAATAAAATCTCGGCGCTGCTCTCCGTCGGCGTATTCAGGGTGGTAAGATTTGAAGAGATTAATGGTCCCTTTTTGTTTTGCCTGAAAATAAGCTCTGATCGCTACACTCCTCATGTCTCCCTTGTGATATTCATTGGGTCCAAAAACGTTAAAATATTTCAACCCTACCGCGTGATTAAGAAAACCGGTCTTATTTGCCCAACAATCGAATAGATGCTTTGAATAGCCATACATGTTCAATGGGAGAAGTTCCGGTCCGGGTAACGTTTCATCTGAATATCCCTGTAAGCCATCGCCATAAGTCGCCGCGCTTGACGCGTAAATAAAACGTAGGCCTGGCTTTCCAGCAAAGACCATAGCCAATCTTCGCGAGTATTGATAATTGTTTTGAATCAGGTAATCGGCGTTTTTTTCTGTAGTTGAGCTGCATGCCCCCAAGTGGAAGATAGCCCACACGTCGTGATCGAAAATCCCACTTTCAGCCTTAGCGATGAATTCTTCTTTTGTTTCAAAATCCAAGAATTTAATATTCCGAAGATTTTTCCACTTTTCACCATCCCCAAGGTGATCTACGATCAAAATATTATCTTCGCCCATTTGGTTAAGAGCTTGAACAAGATTACTTCCTATGAACCCAGCCCCGCCTGTGACAATTATCATGCTAAAGTAGAGCCTTTCTGAAGTTGGACAAAATAAAATGAATAGCCCAATCGCTATTTCAGATCATTGAATGATTTATAGCACCCTATAAAAAATGGCAATGATTTATCATTCTTTGCAAAAAGATCAGTTTTGAGCGATTAGTATCTAGAGTGAATCGCTGGACAAATTATGTCCTCATATGTTAATAAAAGCTTGTCATCCCCCAAAAAGGGTTCTCAGATCAATTAGGGAGTAACAAAATATGAGAAAGATACTTGTTCTGGTCGCTCTGACTGTTTCCGTCGGCTTCCTGACAGGCATGTACGCTGATACCGCGTCCGCATTCAGTTTTAACGGGTTACCGTTTTTTGGGAATAGCGCAAAATCTTGCGCCGCTCCTGTTTGCGCTCCTGTTTGCTGCGGCTATTACTGCGCTCCTGTTTCTGCGTGCAAATCGGTAAAGGCCAAGGGTAAAGCCAAGGCTGAGACTGTGACCAAGGAAAAAAAGGTTAAGACAGAGAAAAAGGAAAAAAAGGAAAAAAAGTAAGCCTAAGATCAGTTACAAAACTAAAAGCAATGTTGAGTCTGAGGTTCGAGGTAAATGTTATTTCAATCGATTTGGGGATGACTTTCTCGATCACAATAACATCAAACCTCGAATCTGGATTCAAAAATGATCCGATGTTCGGATAACTGTGCCAGCCCTTATTCCCTCAGATCAAAACTTCCAACTGTTTCTGGTTTTTTAAAAATTGCTTAGCCTGTTGTTGCTGACACTAGAAAAGCAGGAAAATTCGATTGTAAGACAAGAATCTTACCTTACGTTTAATGAAAGTGGATTGATGGTGTTGACTCAATTCCAATGGTTCGAAAAAGCTATCTTAGGAGGCGGAAATTGAATTTTTGGGACAAGGTTTCGAAAAGTCTCCAGAACAATAAAGGCGTACAGTCGAAGCCGCCCGCTGTCATGGATGATGACCGAATATTTATGGCGTGGCAGAGGACGCACATGGCAAATGAGAGAACCTTTTTGTCCTGGTCGAGGACAAGCATTTCTCTGCTGGCATTTGGCTTTGTCATAGAAAAATTTGAGATATTCCTGAGACACCTGCTGGCGTTTGAGCAAGGCGCAAAAAGCATGAATCACGGAAGTGGAGCCGCCTACCTAAGTCTTTTGTGTTTTGTTCTGGCTGGATTCATGATTGTAGTTTCTGGATTACGTTTCATAAGGGTTCGTCGACACATAAACAAAGGCGAAGCGGTATTTTCAGCTGTGCCTGATTTACTGGCAGTAACCTCGGTAGCCGTAATCATTGGACTGGCGCTCGTATTGGGTCTCGAACGTTTTATAAATTGAACATGGACATTTCTGATTCTAAATTGTTGGTGGAATTTTCACCCTTTCCTTAGAGTTCAATTAAGAATCGATTATTGACACCAGTTTTTACCTGTAACCATAAGGTTAACATCAATATTGACATTTCCCATGATATTTAGTATGGTTACTACAATTCCATGTAAACAGGAGATGACAAATATGACAAGATTCCTTGTATTGGTATCTTTTCTAATTGTATGCTTGTTCGCAAGTTTTTCAGGACAAGCGCTTGCAGGCGTGACAAGCGATAATTTGTCTCTGGACAATTTCAAATTAGCTAATTCCAAACCGTACGACGCGTTGGCAAAGGCTTTCAAAAAAAGCCGTCAGCCAAGTGTCTCAAACTCAGGAACCAGCGCTCCTGACAAAAAGAGTTTTTCTAAATCCAACAAGGCTTCAAAAAATGTCAAAAAAAGCAAGATTGCCAAAAGCAAGAATTCCCATAAGTCATTCGTAAAAAAATCCAAAACTTACAAGAAAGCTGCATTTCGTCAGTAATTTATTCAATTAAGCAGTTTACGGGAAATCTCAATCTTACATAAAAATTGAACCCACCTTTTCATTACAAAAGGTGGGTTTTTTGTTAATATCATTAATACAATTGATTAGAGGTTTACCAATGGTGTTTAATTATATTAGGTCAATTTGTATTCACGGCCATTTTTATCAGCCTCCCCGAGAAAATCCCTGGCTCGAAGAAGTTGAAAAACAGGATTCTGCTCATCCATTCCATGACTGGAATGAAAAAATTACCTATGAATGTTATCAGCCGAACGCGGAAGCTCGACTACTTGACGAACGCGGACGTTTGCGCGGGATAATCAACAATTACGAATTCATCAGTTTTAACTTTGGCCCCACTCTCCTTTCCTGGCTCGAACGGAGCGAAAAGAACACATACAAATCCATTATTGAAGCTGACGCTATTTCCAAATCAAATCGGGCTGGACATGGCAATGCTTTGGCGCAAGTCTACAATCACATGATCATGCCATTGGCTAACACGCGTGACAGAATCACTCAGATAATATGGGGTTTGAAAGATTTCAAACACCGTTTCCAGCGCGAAGCTGAGGGAATGTGGCTTCCAGAAACAGCCGTAGATCTGGAGACACTGGAGATCCTGGTAGATCAGGGGGTACTCTTTACAATCCTTTCTCCCAAACAGGCCAGTAGGCTCCGTAACAATTCTGCAGCGCGATGGCAGACTGTTGATGGCGTTTCATTAGATCCATCAAGACCTTATCAATGCCTTTTGCCCAGTGGATCAAATATTACGATTTTCTTTTACGACGGTCCTGTTTCTCAGGCGATTGCGTTTGAAGGTCTGCTCAATGACGGTTCTGTTTTTAAGGATAGACTTCTTGGGGCTTTCTCGACAGACCGTTCATGGCCCCAACTGGTGAACATCGCTACTGACGGAGAATCGTACGGACATCATCACAGATTCGGTGAGATGGCATTGGCGTTTGCAATAGAACAATTACTTTATGAGCCGAATGTCAGGCTAACCAATTATGGAGAATTTCTTGCCAATAATCCACCGACAGCGGAAGTTGAAATAATCGAAAGGACATCTTGGAGTTGCTCCCACGGGGTGGGTAGATGGATCCGGGATTGCGGCTGTTCAACATCCCAAAGACCCGGATGGAAACAATCGTGGCGAACCCCTCTTAGAAGGTCGCTGGATATAGTCCGTGAACAGGTCGACGAACTATTTGAAATACAGGGATCCGAACTCTTTCTGGAACCATTCAGGGCACGTAATGACTACATTGATCTGATCCTGAGAAATCGCACTGAAATTTCTTCGTTCCTAAAAACATGCCAAAAACATGAACTGTCTCCATCTGAATCGGTGGAAGCCCTAAGTCTACTGGAAATGCAAAGAAATAGAATGCTCATGTATACCAGTTGTGGCTGGTTTTTTGACGATCTCACCGGTATAGAGACTTTACAAATTCTTGATTACGCTGCACGTGTGCTCCAGCTTGCGAGTTTTTATGATCCCGGTTTGGTGAAAGAGTTTCTGGGGGAACTTTTCAAAGCGGTCAGCAATGTACAGCCGCACATGAATGGGGATCAACTTTACAGAGAAAAAATTGCGCCCCACGTGATTGACTTGGCCCAAGTGGCGGCTCACGTTGCGATATCCGCTCTGTTTGACAAGCCACGAGCTACTCAGGAAATTTATGTGTACAAGGTACACACGATGGATCTCATGCGAGAAGAATTTGGTGAACGGATATTACTGATAGGTCAAACCAGGGTTCAGAGTTCCGTAACTCTTAAAGAACAAAGACTGGTTTTTGCTGTTTTGTATTTGGGTGCGGTTGACTTACGCTGTTCTGTTCAAACATTGTTAGAAAATCAGCAAGGGTATGAAGACCTTAAAAAAGATTTTGCCGACAGCTTCAAAAGACATTCATCAACCGAATTAATACGAAAACTAGATAAATATTTTCCGCACAAATATTTTGCCTTCAAGGATCTCTTTGTTGAACAAAGAACTCGATTGCTTGAAATAATTACGAAAAAAATGTTTCAGGACCAGGCAGCCTTACTTACAACATTTTACAAAAAAAATGAAGATTTTGCCCGACTCATAGTTGACCATGACGCAAGGCTTCCCGATACGTTCAGAGCAGCCGCCCGATTTGTTCTGAATCGTCAATTTCTGAAAGAAATTGAAAAGCTGTCCCAGGAAATGTTCCCAGAAAGCTTGGAGTCGATTCTCAGAGACACACATTTTTGGAAAATACAGTTAGATTTGAGCGCTGCTCAAAAAATGATCAGTCACCGTATAGGGCTTTTGGTTGAAAAACTTGGTCAGGATTGGTCCAACCAGTCGACGTTGTCCGAAATTTTCAGATTTCTGGACATGGCCCAAAATCTGGAGATTTATCTACAGCTTAGCCAAGCTCAGACAACTCTATTCAAAATTTTAAGGGAAGCTGAAAATACATCAGATTTTCAGATACCTCCAGGAATAATGCAATTGGCGAACAGACTGGCGGTTAGGTTGAACGGTTTTGACATTTAAAAAATAGTGGTTCAAGATGACAAGATTATCTGTTATCTAAGTAACCAAACTCCTTAAGTTTATTCATGCTTTTGGTCCAGTTTGGAGACACCTTTACAAACAATTCCAGTCGAACCGGCAGGTCCAGAAACTCTTTAATTTTTTGACGAGCCAATGTTCCGATTTTTTTAATCATCTGTCCATCTTTTCCAATCAGGATTTTCTTCTGACTGTGTCGTTCAACGTGAATGTTGCCTTGAATTAATACGCTCACTCCGTCGTTCTTAAAGGTTTCGATGGTTACGGCGGTTTTGTGCGGAACCTCTTGTCCTAAGAGTTGCAGAATCTGTTCACGGACGATCTCAGAAGCAAAAAATCTCTCCGGCATGTCGCTCAAATCATCTTCACTATACAAATAAGGCCCTTCCGGTAGGAGTTCTATCAATCTCTCTATCAATTTGTCGCAATTTTGGCCGGTTAGAGCGCTTATCCCTATAATGGAGTCAAATCTCGCGTCAAACGATGATCTGTTGATGATATCATCCAACATTTTTGTGCCTAACATGTCTATTTTGTTAATGGCCAGCACAACCGGTTTGTGAGATTCTACCACGAGACGTTCAAGCTCATACAACAAGTCTAACTTTTTAATGCCCGGATCAACGACATAGAGTATTACGTCAGTTAATTTAATGGTTTTTCTAATGCATTCGAGAAAAACTTCATTAATCATAGTTTTTGCTTCATGAAAACCAGGCGTGTCCTGGAAGATAATTTGAGCTCCCGGACGAGTTAGAATTATAGACACAGTGTTTCGAGTAGTTTGAGCTTTTCTTGACACTATGGATAATTTGGTCTGGGTGAGTTGATTTACGAGAGTTGATTTGCCTGCGTTAGGTAGTCCTACAATTGCTACAAATCCTGACTTTGACGTTGGTTCACTAGTTTCTTTCACTAAATGTCCTTGACCAGATGTATAGTTAGGTCTATAAAATATGCTTTTACGGCAAGGGAGAGATGCCCGAGTGGCCGAAGGGGCGCGACTGGAAATCGCGTGAATGCCCACAAGGTGTTCCGAGGGTTCGAATCCCTCTCTCTCCGCCAGAAATAATAGGCGCTTACGGCAACTGGACGCGCAAAATGGCCTCCAAAAACGTCCTGTAAAGATAGTGTAATTCGTTTCTCAAAGCTACTTTATTTAATCCACTATTTGTTTACCATCTCCATTATTTGTCGGCCACGGTCCGAGTAAATCCGAATCCGTTCAAACCCAGGCTTCGTCAAAATCTTTTGAACAAGAAGTTCATCGTTATCGAACCAGCGAGAAAGAACGCCACCCCAAAAATAACCTCTGCGCCGCGGAATGTCCACTTCGGTGCCAATACACGGCCAACTCATTTGGAGCCATAATTGAATCACTATTCTTATGGTCGGGTCTCTTTGGAATCGATATAAGAAGCGGTCTACAGGACAAATACGTTTGAATTTGGCTTTTAAGCGCAAGCCGATTGTATTACAAAATCAGAATTTCAATCTTACAGAGGAACTGATGTCTGCGCTCAGTCCAGATCCCGACCCCAGTTTGCTAGGAAGTTATATATTGACGGCCAAGGGAATTCTGGAAGCTCTGATGGAAGACCTTAATTCCGGGATGAATGAGGACTTTTTGAAAACTGGAGGCTAAGACCTCTATTAAATCCCGAGTGATATGATTTGGGCTCAAAGAAAAAACGGTTGATTGTCAGGCCTGGGTTCAGGTAATAGAGGGGGACAATTTCTTCAAAGTTTTAAATTGAGGCAGGTTTTGTGGTACCCCTGTTTTTGGTTGTTCTGGAAGGACATGGTCATGAAAAACGGGCTATTTCTATTTGTGTGTCTCACCGTTGTCTTTGCCGTTCCAGCGGTCACGCACGCCGACTCTGGAGCCTTAGGATTGCCAGGTTTACTATCTCAGTTCGGGGGTCCGGTTAATGGCGATAGCACCGTTGGTTGCTGTGGAATTGGAAGTCCAACGGTGTATTTTGGTTTCGGCGTCCCTGAGAGTAACGGTGACATTACCTCATTGGACGCAAACAACGCAGGGATTCGAAATCTGCTTGCGGCTACCGGTAGAGTAAAGAATGCCAATAGAGGTTTCTGGTTGGGAACGGCCCTTCCTGTTTGTCTGGGCCACAAAGTTTCTATTTTAGGAACAGGCTGGTATCTGTTTCCAGGCGCTAGCGAAGCTAATCACCAAGGGACCTTTAGCACACCCAGCGGCA
>CAJBEZ010000065.1 GCA_903952205.1 uncultured Desulfomonile sp.
GGAGGCAAATATGAACAAAAAGCAAGACAAAACCCGCTCAGACCCCCCAAACACCTAGCAACGTGAGCGAGTTGGGAACTTCCCGAGGCGAACTTGGGAAAATAGTCCCGCCGACACACACTTGGGCGCGGAAAGGAAGACCAAACGACAGATCAATCCTGTTCTGGATCCCAGCGGACCCTTGCCGCCAGAAATTGTTCAGGAATGGAAAGCCCCCTGTTGATGTAGAACTGGACGAATCAGCGTGGGCTTCACCGAACAGGATGTCATTCCTGGTTATAAATACGGGTAAAACATAGTCAACCGACCACCAGGTCTGTCGGAGATTTCTTCCAAAAAGGTAGTTGAATCCAAACTGCAAGTTTGGAATGGTTGGCATCCAGTTCCGGACCCAGTCACTTGAGAATGGTACGGTTTCAGATCCACCACCATACTGTGGACCGGCTGTTCCAGGCGGCGAATAAGGTCTGGATGGCGCCAGGTCAACCGGAAACGCGGGCGTCCGTTGCGTGTACGTGGGTTGAACAGTCTGCGCCAAGCAAGTAGCACCGGAAAATACCACAAATAGCAGTATCAGGCTTGCGAATAACACATTGCCAAACCCAGAACAAACTACTCGACTATGAAATCTGCGACGCGTGACTTTCATTTTAACTCGACCCGTGAATGATTATTTTTAGTTTGATGTCTTTAAATAATATTTGAACAGAAAGATCAAGGCAAAAAACAAATGCCGAAATATTTTTAAAAAGAGATTTGACTCAGCATTACGCCATCTGAAATGTCTCTTTGCGAAATGAAATTATCAGGAGGATATTATGATCGCATGTGTTCCGTTAACCGTTGAGATGTTGAGCAATCGTCATGACATAGTCACAGGTTCGAGTGAAATGAGTTTTGCGGAGGCCAGAAAACTGGCCGACGAAAAGGCAAAATTGACCCTTCTGGATCCGATGCTGCTGGCCTGGATGGACAGTAAAACGGGCCGTTTCAGCCCCAATTTAGTCTGTTGCGATACAAGAAAGCCTTCATGGCTTATTTATGCTGAAACCCGAGGCGCCGAACTTTCTGTCAATGTCAACGATCTTTCTTATGTATTTGTTTACCGGTCTGGACTCTAGGTATCAAAAACCTGAGGGATAAAAGTCGATCACAGCGCCTGCTTTCAAGTAAACCAACTTGTTGCAGGGCTATTAGTCTTCTGGTTTGTACGTGACGGATGGAATCGTAGCCTCCATGGGCAAACAGGTCTCCCACAGCATTGTCTTTTTTGTTTTGTCCATGGACATGTATATCCATTTATTGCCCATGAACCGATGAATTAGAAGACCGCACATGATCACAACCGACAGGGCCATACAGATCCAGACCCCGGTTGGGCCTGTTTCCAAGACATAGATAGCAAAAAGGATAAATGGAATCCTGATCAGCCACATTCCGGTAAAGATAATCCTCATGGTTCCGAAAGTGTCTCCCGCTCCCTGCAATGCACCGGAGAGAGATATTCCCACAGCAAAAAATGGCTCAGCCAGCATATTGATGCGCAAGTATCTGGTCATCTCTTTCAGAACCTCAGGGTCGTTAGTCAGGAGGCCGGACAGTTCAGGCGCAAATATGAATATGGCTGCAGCCGGAATAAGTATTATGGAAAGGCATAACGCCGCGGTGGCTTTGGCGCCGTCTCTGGCCGCCTGTAAGTTTTTTCCGCCCAACCGGTTTCCGGTTACCACCGCTGCGGCCATGTTCAAAGCAAAAATTGGCAGAAAAATAATCGCCTCGATCCTAACCCCGGCCGCCATGGCAGCCAGGGCAGTGACCTGGGAGCCTTGCAGTTTGGTCACAAGAAAATAAACAACCAGGGTGCCTGCGTTCCAAGCCGTCTGTTGCAAGGCTGTAGGAACGCCAAGCCGAACAAGATTTTTGATACACTTTCCGAGCGGCTTTCTAATCGAATCGCGAGTTATGCGAAACGGGCCGGTCAATATACTGGTAAGGTTCAGGATCATTCCCACTGTCGTGGCTAATGCGGTCGACCATGCAATCCCCTCATAACCCATGGACGGTAACGGCCCAAAACCGAATACCAGAACGAAAAGACAGATCACATTAAGGATCGCGGCGGAACAGCTATTTATCATAGCTATTTTGACCCGCCCTGACGCTCTGAGTATTCCTCCTGATATGATCATGATGTAGGTAGGTATCAATACCAATGAAAATATCTCGATAAAACTTTCTGCAGTGGACCTGATCTCATTCGGCATTCCTGCAGCGCTTATCAATTCTGAAGAGTAAGTCGTGGCCAGAACTGTCATCACTCCTGACACAAGCAATCCCATGGTCAAGGAGTTGGCCGAAACATAGCCGACTCCCATCCGAGAATTAGCGCCGTAAGCCTGGGCAACCATTGAAACTGTCCCTACGGATATTGCGTTGGCGAGTATCATCAGGGTCCAGTATAGCTGTCCGACATACCCCATCGCCGCCAATATGTCCGAACCTAGCATGCCCGCCACGTAGACATCGGCAATTCCAATTGAGAACTGAAAGAACATTACCAGAATCATGGGCCATGCTACAGCCCACGATTCTCTTACGTACGGTTGAATGCCTCGTAGATTTAAAACAAGCAATTTCGGTCCTGCAAATTTAATATGCTGCAAATTCGAAGCAACATGTATCTCGAAAAATGACTCCAGACTTTCGGAAAAACCGTTACTCGATCCACAATGATTCTAGAAACCACTGGATAGTCAAAGTTACAATTGTCTACAGCGGTTATCCTTGAAATTTTGGTCTAACAGCCATATAGTCAACAAGATTTATCATCGTATTTTCCAAAGTTCGACTATTAATTACTCACGGTAGCGGAAGAGAATATTCTTATGCCTAAAAGGAAAGACATCAAGTCAATTATGCTCATAGGGTCTGGACCTATAATTATAGGCCAGGCGTGTGAGTTTGATTATTCAGGAACCCAGGCTCTGAAGGCCTTGAAGGAAGAAGGATTCAGAGTAGTTCTGGTCAATTCAAATCCGGCTACAATCATGACGGACCCTGAATTTGCCGACGCCACGTACATCGAGCCTCTCAAACTGGACGTTCTGGCGAACATTATAGCAAAAGAACGGCCTGACGCTCTATTGCCGACACTAGGTGGGCAGACCGCGCTGAATAGATCCGTTGAACTCCACGAGGCCGGCGTGCTTGAACGATATGGAGTCGAACTCATAGGCGCGGGAATAGAAGCCATCAACAAAGCGGAGGATCGAGAACAGTTTAAGGTGGCAATGAGTAACATAGGGCTGGATCTTCCCAAGAGCGGTTACGCCGAATCGCTGACCGCCGCATGGCGGATTGCCAGGCAGGTTGGTTTCCCCAACGTTATAAGACCATCTTTTACTCTTGGCGGCACAGGAGGCAGCATAGCCTTTAATGAAGAAAATTTCGAGCGGCTTGCCCTGCTGGGACTGGAAGCTTCTCCCGTTAATCGCATCCTGGTGGAGGAATCTGTCCTCGGATGGAAAGAGTTTGAACTCGAGGTGATGCGCGATGTAGCGGACAATGTTGTAATCATTTGTTCGATAGAGAACTTTGATCCAATGGGGGTTCACACTGGTGATTCTATAACCGTCGCCCCGGCGCAGACCTTGACCGACAAGGAATATCAGATCCTGAGGGATCAATCCGTAGCAATCATCAGGGAGATCGGAGTCGATACCGGGGGTTCCAACATCCAGTTCGCTGTTCATCCCGATAATGGCAGGGTAGTGGTAATCGAGATGAATCCCAGAGTCAGCAGATCCAGCGCTCTGGCCTCGAAGGCCACAGGCTTCCCAATTGCAAAGATAGCGGCCAAACTGGCTGTAGGTTACACTCTGGACGAGCTTGCCAATGACATCACACTGAAAACCCCGGCCTCTTTTGAACCAACGATAGACTATGTTGTTACAAAGATACCGCGTTTCACATTTGAAAAATTTCCAGGGGCAGATACTACGCTGGGGACTCAAATGAAATCAGTCGGTGAGGTAATGGCTATCGGCCGGACATTCAAAGAGTCCCTGCAAAAGGCTATTCGATCGCTGGAAATCGATGTTTACGGTTTTGAACAGATTCTTGACGCTGGTTTGTCCAAAGACGAGATCCTGGCAAAGCTCAGAATCCCCACGCCCGATCGCCTGTGGCAGATAGGAGACGCACTGCGCTCCGGAATAAGTATCCCGGAAGTATATTCCGCTTCGAAGATTGATCCATGGTTCTTGGACCAGGTCCGTCAAATCATTGACATGGAATCTGAAATTGTCCAACCAGGCTGGATCGACGGCCCAGATTGTACTGATAACCTTCGTAAAGTCAAGGCAATGGGTTTTTCAGACATTCGAATATCCGAACTTCTAAACCTCAAGGAAGATCTTGTCCGTGATCTCAGATACAAGAATGGCGTAAGGCCGGTGTACAAAAGGGTTGATACTTGCGCTGCAGAGTTTGAGGCCCATACTCCTTATCTGTATTCGTCTTACGAAGACGAGGATGAGTCAGGGGTTACAGACAAGAAGAAAATAATGATACTCGGAGGTGGGCCGAACAGAATAGGGCAGGGCATAGAGTTCGATTATTGCTGTGTGCATGGTGTGTTCGCCCTTGAAGAAGACGGCTTCGAGACAATCATGGTCAACTGCAATCCTGAAACTGTCAGCACCGACTATGACACATCAGATCGTTTATATTTTGAACCTTTGACACTGGAAGATGTTCTCGAGATAGTTGATAAAGAAAAACCCGATGGAGTCATTATACAGTTTGGGGGCCAAACGCCCCTCAAGTTGGCGCTTCCTTTATGGAAGGCGGGTGTTCCTATAATAGGAACTTCACCGGACGCTATAGACCGCGCGGAAGACAGGAAACGTTTTAAGGAAATGCTAATTGGTCTCGGGCTGAACCAACCGCCAAACGACATTGCGCATTCTTATGAAGAGGTGATGGAAGTCGCCGGAAGGATAGGATATCCATTGGTGGTCAGGCCGTCCTATGTCCTCGGCGGTCGTGCGATGGAAATTGTTCATGATAAAGAGGACTTGGTACAGTACCTCACCTCAGTAGTAAAAGCCTCTCCTGACCACCCAATTCTAGTGGATGGATACCTCACTGGCGCTGTTGAAATCGATGTCGACGCTGTGTCGGACGGAGAAACCGTCGTGATCGGGGGAATCATGGAACACATAGAGGAAGCTGGTGTGCATTCCGGTGATTCTTCGTGTTCGCTGCCTCCATACAATCTTGGAAGATACCACCTTGACGAGATAAGAAGAATCACCAAAATGCTGGCTCTGGAATTAAAAGTCAAAGGTTTGATGAATCTTCAGCTCGCGCTCAAGGATGGTGAGGTTTATGTCTTGGAGGTCAATCCCAGGGCTTCCAGGACCATTCCGTTTGTTTCCAAAGCCATAGGCGTTCCTCTAGCGAAAATCGGCGCTCGTGTCATGGCCGGCAAAACGTTGGAAGAACTCGGATACACCAATGAAATAATTCCGGATCACGTAAGTGTGAAAGAATCTGTATTCCCATTCATAAAATTCCCCGGAGTTGATGTTGTCCTCGGGCCTGAAATGAAGTCTACCGGTGAAGTCATGGGGATAGATTTGGAGTTTGGACAGGCCTTTCTGAAGGCCCAGTACAGCACTGAATTTCCTGTTCCAACCGGTGGCGGGGTGTTTTTAAGCGTAGCTGGTCGAGACAAGGCCAAGGCTGTAATAGTGGCCAGGCGACTCAGTCAATGCGGATTCTCTTTTGTATGCACTGAAGGAACAGCGGCGGCTCTCAAGGCCGCAGGCATCTCATGCTCAGTAGTGGGAAAAGTTCACGAGGAAGGTCTGCCGGATGTGACAGACCTCATAAAGAACAACGAAATTGTGCTGGTCATAAATACATCAGCGGACAAGAAATCTTTCAAGGATTCCTTTGATATAAGACTGTCGGCATTGAATCACAATGTGCCTTATTTCACTACACTTGCAGGGGCTAACGCTCTTTCACTGGGCTTGAAGAGTGTCTGCCGGGGAGACGAATTCAAGGTGATGTCTCTGCAGGAATATCACAGGTTTGCGCTGGCCGGCCGATTGTCGCCATGTTTTTCAGATGAGTATTAGTGATCATTTTTTTGATTCAACGAGATGTGTGTGGAATTCTTAGAGGATTGCCAGTCGGAATAAGTCTTGAGGGGGTATATTGATGAGCGTCAGAAGAAGAATGTTGCCGTCAGGCTGGTATCCAAAATCGGCAGATGAATGCCGGGATGAAATCAATAGCTTCCTGGTTGGTTTTGATCCTCCTGAAGGCCACTGGATAGCGGGTGTTGCCCCGCACGCAGGATGGGCTTTTTCCGGTCGGGCCGCTGCAAAAGTTGTCAAGACACTTTCTTTGATGGGTGACGTGGATAGGGTAGTAGTTTTTGGGGGACACCTTCCCGGGGGATACGCTCCTGTAGCGTATGTGGAAGATTCAGTGGAGACCCCATTTGGCTTTAAATCGATAGACATGGAGTGCACGCTCAAACTCGTCAATAGCGGACAGGCTGTGGCCGCTGGAAGCAATTTCTCAGACAACACTATTGAGGTGCAACTCCCGCTTGTCGGCTATTTCTTCCCAAACGCGAAGATTGTAGCTGTACACTCGCCGTCATCCGACAAAGCGATAAATCTGGCCCGGGATGTAAAAACTCTCCTTGATGAGAAAGGTTTGTCGGCCGTTTTTTTGGGATCGGCTGATTTGACTCATTATGGCCCCAATTATGGTTTTTCTCCAAAAGGTACCGGAGCGTCTTCGGTAAAGTGGGTCAAAGAAGAGAATGACCAAATACTGCTTGAGAATGCTGTTCACATGAAGGCCTATGAATTGATCAACGATGCCGCCATTCGTCATAATACATGTTCGGCAGGTCCGATCGCATCGATTATAGAAATGGCCAGGCTGCATGGAGTGAGCCAGGGGCGGCTACTCGACTATTATACAAGTTACGATGTGATACCGGGACCCAGTTTTGTTGGATACGCTTCGATAGTATATTGATCTGGTTTATTGGTGTGAATTCAGACAAGAGCAGAACATTCGGCCGCGGGAAATGATGAATTCAGAATATTTTATAAGAATCGAGTTCCTGTTTTTGAGCCATGAAGATCATGATCAATAAAAAGAATGACTCTTACACAAGATTCCTGACAAGCCCGAATAATCCACATTTCGTCATCACGATGATGCTGTTCGGACTCATACTCCTCAACCCCTTCGTGCCGGATTACGCCGTTCACCTAATCTTTCTTACAGCCGCGTTCTATTCGGCTGTCCTTCTGAGCGGCGACACACCACGGATTCGGAGGGCGGTCATCTGCCTGGGAGCGCTCGTCGTGGCCAGCATGATCGTTCTGGAGTATGTGGCCAAACACGGGATAGACCATCTGCTACGAGTTGCTTTAATTGGGCAATTTCTCACGGTGTTTATTTTTCTGGCTTATTGTGTGTGCATAAGTCTTCTTTTGCTGTTGAAGATACAATGTATTTCCGCAAGAGAGATATTTGCCACTGTTAATTTGTACCTAATACTTGGATTCACCTGGGCGTACGGATACATGCTCTTGCAAGCGCACGACCCTGGTTCGTTCAATTTGAGCGCCGCCAATCAAGGTGTCGGCGTGCAAATGGTGTATTTTAGTTTTGTAACCCTGACCACACTGGGGTTTGGCGATATAACTCCTTTGAGCCGGGTTGCCCATATGCTCACCGTGACTGAGGCGATCATCGGAAATCTCTATGTCGCTGTGGTGGTGACCTATTTGCTGAGCGTACATTTTGATCAAAGAATAAAGTCGTGACTTTCAATTGACCTTGCCGTATGACAGGATGCATTATTGGCTTTTGTGATATGAGCGGTTGGTATATCAATAGTTTTGTTTTCTTTTGCCGCCCACCAACTTGACCCAAATGGCGTATAAAAGAAAGCGGAAAATCGGTTAGATAAAGCCGGATACTTCCACTGAGAGCGGGAAACCCGTGGAAGAGCGCCAATAGGAGATTGAGGGAGCCGTAGGATGCCATTCGTGAGGTTTCAAAAACTGTCGGCTATTTTATTGGCTACATTGTGGTTTATTGTGGGACTTTACGGGTGCGGGAGCGCACCGCAACTGGAGGTTCTTCCGCCTCCGGAGGTTATTGTAAGCCACCCACTGGAGAAGAATGTAACCGAGTTCCTCGAGTTTAGGGGGATAGCGGAGGCCCGGGAGTTTGTAGAGGTTCGGGCCAGGGCTGAAGGCTGGCTCGACAAAGTGAATTTTGAGCCCGGATCTCGAGTCAATAGCGGATCTCTGCTCTTTGTCATCGATCCAAGGCCATATCAAGTCAGGGTTGATCAAAGCTTAGCCGCTCTCAAAGGGCAGGAAGCTGAATTGCTCCTCAAGCAGGCAAACCTGAGGAGAGCCCAGCAGCTCCTTTCAACCAGCTCAATAAGCCAGCAACAATTCGATGTGCAGAGCGCTGAGGAAGCGGTGGCGAGATCACAGGTGGGTATTGCCGAAGCAGCCGTGGAAAAGGCCAATCTGGAACTTTCTTACACTCGTATCACGGCGCCGATAAACGGAAGGCTCAGTCGAAATTACGTCGATGTGGGAAATCTTGTAGGAGCCAAAGAAAAAACACTGCTTACCGAGATTATTAACGACGACACTATTTTCGTCTATTTTGACGTTAGCGAACGTGACTTTCTTATGCTCATGAGGAGATGGCCAAGGATTCAGACAAAAACTCCCTCCAACCTGGACAAACCAGCGGCTTATTTGCTTCTTGCAGATCAATCCGGGATTCCCCACGAAGGGCGGATAGATTATGTCGAACCCCGGTTAGATCCAAGCACAGGAACCCTCAGGGTTAGGGCTGTCTTCCCCAATGAAAATCGGCTCCTTGTATCTGGACTCTTCGGTCGCGTTCGTGTTCGCTTGGGGGAGAAGAAAGCGTTGCTAGTGCCCGAACTCGCAGTAGGTGTCGCTCAGGCGGGTAGATTTGTTCTTGTGGTGAACGAGGACAATTTTGTTGAGCAGCGACTGGTGGAAACCGGGCAGCTTGAAGGTACCCTACGTGTCATAGAAAAAGGGCTGAAACCTGATGAGAGAGTTGTCGTTAACGCCATCCAACGTGCGACTCCGGGCGCAAAGGTCACACCCAGGCAAACCTCCATCGAGCCCGCTCCCCAAGGACCCGGCACGACGACTCAATCTTCCGGCATGTAATCGAGGCTCAAAATGTTCAGTCGTTTTTTCATCGACAGGCCCATATTTGCTTCGGTTATCTCGATTATCATCGTTTTTGCCGGAGGCATAGCCCTTTCGACGCTACCAATCGCTCAGTACCCCGAAATTGTGCCTCCTGTGGTGCAGGTGAGAGCTTCCTATCCCGGCGCTGACCCACAGGTAATTGCCGAAACGGTTGCGGCGCCTATCGAACAGCAGGTCAACGGCGTCGAGAACATGCTCTACATGTCTAGCCAGAGTTCCGCCGATGGATTGTACAACCTGAATGTGACCTTCGAACTGGGAACGGACGTCGACATTAATACCGTGCTCACACAAAATCGTGTTGCGGCGGCGCTTGCCCAGTTGCCGGAGGAAGTGCAGCGGCAGGGGGTGACAACCAAGAAGGTGTCCAGCGCCCTTACTGCGGTCATATCTTTTTACTCTCCGGACGGTCGATATGATGACCTTTTCATCACCAACTTCCTGACGATAAACGTGACGGATGTTCTGTCACGAATTCGCGGGGTCGGGGATATCGTGACTTATCCGACAAAAGACTATTCCATGAGGATTTGGCTTGACGCGGACAAGTTACGAGCAAGAGAACTTACTGTCCAGGACGTGGTAAACGCACTGCGTCAACAAAATATTCAGGTTGCGGCAGGCCAGATCGGTCAGCCCCCTGTTCCTGATGACCAGGTCTTTCAGCTCAATGTAAACACCCTTGGCCGGCTCGCCGATGTGGAGCAGTTTCAGGATGTTATTGTAAAAACCGGCGAGGGAACGCGTTCCGTTCGCATCAAGGACGTGGCGAGAGTTGAGCTGGGCAGCGCGGCCTATGATTTCCAGTCCCTGTTCAATGGCCGGAAAGCGGCCACGATGATCGTCTACCAGTCTCCAGGTTCTAACGCCATAGAAGTCACCCAGAAGATGATCAAGACCCTCGAAGAGCTTAAGAAAAGCTTTCCTCAGGGGCTAGAATACCGCATCATCTATAAGATAGCGGATTTTATAGACGCTTCAATTCATCAAGTGATAACAACCCTGTTCGAGGCGTTTTTCCTCGTCGTGCTCGTAGTCTTTGTCTTTTTGCAGAGCTGGAGGGCAACCTTAATACCCCTCATAGCTATTCCGGTATCACTCATCGGCACTTTTGCCGTTATGCCGCTATTGGGTTTCTCAATAAACATGGTGACACTTTTCGGGCTGGTTCTTGCAATAGGCATTGTGGTTGATGACGCCATCGTTGTGGTCGAGAATGTCGAACGCAACATGGCCGAGAATGGTATGAGTCCCAAGGACGCTGCTATTCGATCCATGGAGGAGGTCAGTGGAGCGGTCATAGGAACCACCCTGGTTTTGATGGCTGTTTTCGTGCCGCCGGCATTCTTGGGGGGTATTACTGGTGAACTCTTTCGTCAGTTCTCTCTGACCATCGCAATTTCGACTTTTTTCAGTTCGATAAACGCTCTTACCCTTAGCCCCGCAATCTGCGCACTTATTCTCAAGCCAAGACAAGGGACACAGAACTTCTTTTTTAGGGGGTTCAATTCAATATTCGATAGAACCACCAATTGGTATACCCGTGTCGTATCCGCAGGCGTTAGGCGGATCGGCCTCATGACTGTTTTGTTTGTGGGCCTGGTGGTTCTCGGCGTCGTTACATTCCAGAGAATTCCCACGGGTTTTCTCCCCCTGGAAGATGACGGACTTGTTCTCGTCAACGTGCAGATGCCTGACGGAATGGCGCTGAACCGGACGCATGAAACAGTCGAGACCGTAGGAAAAATTATTGGAGAAACAAAGGGCGTGGATAGCTGGGGCGCCTTGGTGGGATTTTCGATGATTGATGCGGCGAGATCCAATCTGGCCACATTCTTTGTGCCTTTGAAGCCATGGGAAGAGCGTCTAAGTGAGGGCCGCAGCAGGGAAGTCATTATGAGGGAACTCTCGGCAAAATTCCGCGCTATTCCTGAGGGCCTCATTTTCGCCTACACTCTTCCTCCGGTAGTCGGATTAGGAACGGGTGGCGGTTTTGAAATGCAACTGCTCGACAGAGCTAATCTCGGCTTCCCATCTCTGGAAAACGCAGGCGTAGAGTTGGCGCAGGCGGCCAACAAACAGCGTAGTCTGTCTGCAGTCATGGCTACATTCAGGTCAGCGTATCCGAATATATACCTGGACATCGATCGCGAAAAAGCTCTGGCGTTGAATATACCGCTTAACCGTGTATTCGAAACCCTCCAAACTTTCCTTGGATCGGCCTATGTCAACGACTTCAACAAGTTTAACCGGACTTGGCAAGTCAGAACTCAGGCGGAAAGCGCTTTTCGAAGGACGCCGGAAAACATCTCAGGATTGTTTGTCAGAAACGACCAAGGCAAGATGATCCCGTTAGGTTCCTTTGTGAAAGCAAGTTACAACGTTGGACCCATGCGGGTAGATCGCTACAACCTGTTCCCCACTGCGAAGGTCTTGGGTTCACCTGCCCAAGGATATAGCTCTGGACAGGCCCTGAGCACGATGGAAGAATTGGCCGCAAGAGTATTGCCGACTGGAATGTCCTATGAGTGGACCAACATGGCGTTCCAGGAGAAAAAATCGGCAGGCAAGGGAGCAATTGTATTCTTAGCGGCGATATTTTCCGTCATCCTGATCCTCGCCGCAGTGTACGAGAGCTGGGCGGACCCAATCGCCGTCATACTAATTGTTCCTCTCGCTGTATTGGGTTCCGCTATCGGACTACTTATCGCCGGGCTGGAAAACAATCTGTACACCCAAGTGGGATTGGTGCTTCTGGTTGGTTTGTCGGCAAAAAATTCCATTTTAATCGTAGAGTTTGCGCGGGACTCCAGGGCTAAGGGAATGGGAGTAGTCGAAGCGGTCGTCGAGGCCTCGAAGCTTAGGTTTCGGCCCATTCTCATGACGGCTTTTTCCTTTATCTTAGGCGTCCTGCCCCTCGTTGTCGCAACGGGAGCTGGAGCGGTCAGTCGTGTCTCGGTGGGGACGGTGGTTTTCGCTGGAATGTTGGGAGTTACAGTTTTGGGCGTATTCTTCACTCCGGCGCTCTACGTCCTCATGCAGGGTCGCTCGCGTGCGGCCAAAGTATCTACAATGGGCGCCCCTAAAAATTGATAGGTTTTCAACGTCTTATAAATAGAAAAAATTAAAACGATCCCATTCTGTATGTTACCCCCTATGACTCAAGTTCCTTTACCAAATTAATAGCACGGATTAGGTTCCACCCCTGAAAGTCAGGATCAATGTCGCTGAAATGAACTCCATAAACCAGCCTACTATGAGCAGGAACCCGTTCATGACCAACAAGAAAACCCATGGGGATTGAATAGTCAAAATGACCGCCTCAGTGATTTTGGGAGGGATGTTTTTCAGTGTCAGCAGCCGGCCGAAGCAGCTTGCGCCAGCAACACGAGTGGCACGTCGATGAAAAGGAACAAGCCCAGAACTGTTTAAGAACATGCACACGGACACCGACCGTTATGTAGCCAGCCAGACAGCCCAACAGGACCATAAGGATTATTTCGTGACTTGACGCGATGAGATTGTGTCTCCGAATCTTCAGTCAGTAGAAAATGTTTTAACTGAGCATTTTACTAGAAGTTGTCCGATCCTAACTGTATTTTCTCGTCTAACACTCTGAAGCGCTTGCTTGAAAATCCTGGTACATGATCTGGATCGTGCGGAGGATCATGGTGGTCCCCATGATTGGTAGAAACGCATACAGATACACGAGAGGAATCTGCATAATGATGGTCTTCTGTTGAGTCGCCACCTGAAGTACGGCCATTTTCCACCCGTAATAGAGCATCATGGCCCCAAAAATAATGGTGACTACATTGCTCAGCAGGGTCAAAAAGACCTTCAGCTTTGGGACAAACTGAACCACGGCGTCGATCTTGATCATGGAGCGGTTTTTAACAGCCGCTCCACACCCGATCAAGGTAGTGTAGATAATCACTTCCCGAACCAGTTCCTCGGACCAGGCCAACGTGTAGTTAAACCCGTATCGCAGCGCCACATTGACGAACAGCGCAATAAGGCACACGAAAACACTTAGAAAAAGCGTCCACTCTTCAAAAAAAGTCAGGATCTTGTCGATTACATCGAGGATTTTTCCGAACATGTTTAGACTCCCTGATATAATTGGCTAATGGTGGTTTGGAGCAAGTCGCTGATCTTAGTGTGTATTCAGCCAGCTACAGCGACGCTGGGCAGGGCATGCGCTATGTGACAGCCTGGCGCACACCGCCTTTTATAAATGGAACCGTCTCATGAGCATCTCCTGTTGGTCGATTATGTCTTTGTCAAAAAGAAGCGAGGCCACTGCGTTGAATATGTCGGAAAGTTTTATTATCCCGACCAGTTTCTTTTCCTTAAAATTACAAAGCCATTCTTGCTTGTTCATTTTCAACAAATTCAGACTATATCCTTATGATCTCAATTTAGCGGCTGGTCCCGAGGCGCCGTCAGCGCAAGATTCCCCCATGACTCGTCAGTATGCCAACAGTAGAAAAACTGTTGATATTATGAGACTCACAACGGTTATGGGAGCCGCTTCTTTGACGAATTGACCGAATGTTATTTTGTAACCGGCCTTTTCCGCTATTCCCGTGGTGACAACATTGGCTGAAGCCCCAATGATAGTGCCATTGCCTCCAAAACACGCGCCTAGAGCAAGCGCCCACCAAAGCACACCGGATTCAGCGCCCGGGATCGACTGGTTGAGAAAGGCAATGATTGGCAGCATGGTCGCGGTGTAGGGAATGTTGTCCACGATGGCTGAGGCAATGCCTGATACCCACAATATTACAATGATTGCAACCCATAGCCGTCCCTGACAAATGTCCTTTATCGTGTCGGCCAAAACCTGAAGGATGCCGGTATGCTCCGCCGCTCCAACAACAATGAAAAGCATTATGAAAAAAACCAGTGAGGGCCATTCGATTTCTTTCTCCAGCATTTCAACAATGTCAACTTTGCATAGCAGGACTATCAGCGCTGCTCCAAAAAGCGCCGCTACCGATACTTCCATGTGAAAAAGACCGTGCAATGCAAATAGGCAGATCACCCCAAGGAGAACAGCCCCGCCTATGTAAAGCAATTTCCCATTGGTGATCTTATACTTTTCCTTGAGAAAAGAGATCATCTTGGGAACGTCTTCGACTTTTGCTTTTTTATAATCGCCGCCATAAACAAATTTGTTGTAAATGATGTTGGCGACAAGGACAATAACTACCACCGGAGCGAGGTTCAAGACAAAATCATTGAAGGTCAAGCCGGCATACGATCCTATCATGATATTGGGCGGGTCACCTATGAGAGTGGCTGTGCCGCCGAAGTTTGAAGCCACGATCTCCGGCATCAGAAATACAAACGGGGAAACCTTTAGCACCAAGGCAATTTCGAGAGTTACGGGCGTCAGCAGCAACATGGTGGTTACGTTATCGAGAAAAGCGCTGCACACAGCGGTAACCACCACAAGGACGACGGACAGGAGAAAAATGTTTCCTCTGGCAACGTGAAACGACTTATACGCAAGCCACTGAAAAACACCTGATTCTTTTAGCACTCCAACTATGATCATCATGCCCATCAGCAGGAACACAACATTCCAGTCAACCGAATGCAAGGCCTGTTCCCATGTGAGAATATGATATGCCTCGTCGAAGTGACCTAATGTGTGCGTTATCAGCATCAGCAGGGTGGCCCCGAGAAAAGCGGCTAGGGTCCGGTGAAGGATTTCGAACGCAATTAGAACGTAAACCAGAACAAAAACGACGAGAGCTATCCAGAAAGCCATGTTCTGGACCCGGTTGAGCTGCACCACAGAGTTGGCCACCCACATGTGAACGCCATCCACTGAAGCGCCTTCGTCAAGCACTTTGAGGCTTATCATCTGCGAGGGTTTGAAACTAGGCCGAGTGACTTTTAGTTCCCATTTGCCGGATCTGATTTTGTCCTCGGTTGTAGGGACCTCGATCCGGAAAAGACCATTTTGCGCCGTAGTCAAGCCCTTGTCCGCTTCACCACCGTGACCGCCCGCCAAAAAAGGTTTTCCGTTTAGGTACGGCAAGACGTTCGCCCCGCTGAGAGCGTTTCCGGTAGAATCCAGTATCTTCCCCTGGATAACAAGCGTGTCTTTGGCCACCTCTGTTTTCTCAGCGGCTGAAGATACCCCGACGGCCATTATTAGTGAGCAGATAATTAATATACCGAGCATACACTGACGTTTCATTGTCGCTTCCTCTCTCATAAGACCACAAGCTCCAGTGAAATGGAGCCGTACTTCATGTCACATGGCTTTGAGCAATGGCGTTTGGCGCAGCCCCCACCAATAGCAGGAAAGGCATACCCGCGGTTAACATGCATGCAAAAAGTTTTCTTCCTGGTCCACCACCAAGATGCGTGAAGCCATAATTAGGACTCCTGAAAAATCCTCACTTTTTAAACTCTGGTGAAATTAGATTTCGGCGTCCTCTCAAAATAATGCCAATCAATAATTGTGATAAAAACGCCCGGGTAGAAAAGATACAGAATTAGCAAAATTGGCGCCAAGTCGGAGCAGGCAGAGAAAGAAGACAAAAAGGTTTGATATATTGATAGTTTGTTCGGAATAGCGGGCGATGAGAAATTGCGATCCGTCCAGAAACCGAGAAGACTGTCTTATATTCCTGACATATAACTGGAGCTTAAAATAATTGCTTCAATTATCGAGAAAATTCATAGTGGTATATCAGAGACGATTAATTTCTGTGTTTGTGTTCGCAAGGTTAACCGTCGCTTCGAAGATGTCTATACAACGAATCACGAGACATTCCGAGCGACCTGGCCGCTGCGCTCCGGTTGCCGCCGTTGCGTCGAATGGCTTCGATACAAATTGATCTTGCTACGTCTTTGGTCATTTCGCTAAGTTTTTTACCAGGGTTAAAACCGACTCGTACAGACCAATCCTCGGTTTTTTGATCCATCGATGGAACATTTAGCTTTAACCGGCCGCTCTGCCAGAGTATAAGTCCTTTCTCGAGCACGTTTCTAAGTTCACGAACATTTCCGGGCCAATTGTAAAGGCCTAGTTCCCCAAGAGACTTCGTATCCAGTTTAGGAGTTTGTGACAAATTCATTTCTTTGGAAACCTTGGTGATTAGTTCGCGAGTCAGCATGGGGATATCTTCGATGCGATTACGTAGAGGCGGTACAAATATGGGGAACACGTTGAGACGATAAAATAACGCTTTCGAAAAGCGGCCCGCAGCGATTTCCTCCTCCAGATCTCTGTGCGTGGCGGCTATAATACGTGCGTCAACTCGCACATTTTTCTCCCCTCCAAGCCTATGAAAGGACTTTGAATCAAGAAAGACTAGTAGTTTAGACTGGAGTGAGAGGGAGAGTTCTCCAATCTCATTGAGCAATAAAGTCCCCCCTTCAGTAAGTTCCAACAAGCCCCTTTTTCGACTTATGGCCCCAGTAAAGGCCCCTGATTCGTGACCGAAAAGTTCCGATTCAGCTAATTCGTGCGGGACTGTAGCGCAGTTTATTGTCAGGAAACGGCTCCCGGATCTTTTAGAATGATCGTGAATCCATTTTGCCAGGTGGTCTTTTCCAGACCCGCTTTCTCCCTGTAACATGACAATGCTGTCTTTAGCTGAAGCCTGACTTGCCAATTCCATCGTGTCCTTCATGGCCCTGGAACGGTAACCGTTTGAATAAATGGCTGACTTTGGCCCAGGTGGGCTCAGTTCCGTAACGTTTCGAGAAATTCCGCACACACCTACTATATTTCCGGAGCTGTTTCTGATCGGCACGCGAATATCATTAAATATTAGCCTCTCGCCTTTTACTACAACCGCGTGTTCATCCTCGATCGTCTCTCCGGATAGGACCCGCATGTCCCATTCACGAATCCGAGTTCCAACATCATGCCCGTAAATTTGCTCTGCGGTGCTTCCGACAATCTCAGAGGGCGGAAGCCCGAAAGTATTCCCCATAGCTGGATTAACATCTGAAAACTTTAGGTCTTTGTCCTTTATGAAAACGAGATCCTGGACTGATTCGAAAAGGGAACGATATCGCTCAGCGGATCTGAGCAGTTCTGCCGAAGCGGGCTCATTTTCGGTCATTCCCGCTATGACGGCGAATAAAAACGAAGAAGTCCCGTTAAATGCACGGACTGCTCTCACAGTGGCGGATACAGGCAGGCTGTGTTTTCTGGGAACTACTGATTCGAATGACACGCTTTCTTCTGAAACGACTTTAGCCAGTTTGGAATCCAGTTGGTTCCACCCCTCTAGGTCACTCATTTTACGTCCGATAATTTCCTCAGCCTCGTACCCTGTCATGGACAAAAATCCCTGGTTTGTCTCAATAATCACACCGTCCAGGATAACAAGAATCCCGTCGAAAAGCATATTCACAACGCGAATAAGTCTTGATCTGTTTTCGGCCAGAGTTTCAGAAATGTATTTAGGACTGGGAGTGCTCTTGAGCGTATTTTTGCGCGATGCGGTCTCATCAACCCGACTGGCCCGAATATTGGGATTTGCCTGGGAACGTGTTCTTTGCATCGCTTGAACTCCGGCCATGTGTTTTTAATTTAAGGTTTTTATGAAAAAGTCTGATGATTAGTCTGAAGATTATGTAGCATTATAGTTGTAACATGCAAGTCTCTCAATAAAATAGTGTCGGATAATTAATACATTTGTCATGATAGCGCAGGGTTAACGCCTAAGTTGTCAAAGGTCATAATATCTTTTATTGGAGGGACTTCAGGTTCTATAACTCGTTCATTCCGATAGTTTATTCTGGATCTATACTGTCAGAAAAACAATACATAGGCTCTAGGCGCATTCGTCCTTCATGCAGGTCCAGTCAATCTCAAAAAGTCTTTTCTGGTCTTCTACGCCCTTCAAACATACCTCAAATTCTCTTATGACTGTGAACCTGTCCCTAACAAGTTCGTAAGTCGCTTCAGAAACTACAACCTTTCCTGTACTTGCTGTAGCCTGGATACGGTCCGTAAGATTGACGTCGGCCCCCACAATGCCGTATTTGGCTCTTGTTTTAGCCCCTATATTACCTATTACCACTTCCCCGGTATTGATCCCGATGCCCATGGACAACGCCGGAAAACCATTTGATACACTTTCGCGGATAAACCCCTCCATCTCTCTTTGCATCTCCAGAGCGCAGAAGACTGCGTCGTAAGCTCGTTCTTTGATGTCAGTGTCTACACCATTGAAAAAAACCAGTATAGAATCCCCGTAAAAATCGACGATAATACCTCTATGCTTCTCTATTACAGCGATCATTCTGGAGAAATAGCTGTTTAAGACGGTAATTACGGTTTCAGGGTTTAATTTTTCTGAAATTACCGTAAAATCACGTAAATCCGACATCAGAATGGATACAACGCCCTTTTCCCCGCCGAGCTTCAAAGCTTCAGGGCGATTCATAAGTTGTTCAGCCACATTTTTGTCAACGTATCTGCCAAAAGTCTGTTCAATCAGGTCTCTTCGTTTGAGCCCTTCTACCATGTCATTGAAACTGTGATTCAATTGGCTGATTTCATCTTTTCCTGTTTCAGAGAGTTTCTGGGAATAATCTCCTTCACTTATTTTGAGGGCGGCGCTGGATATTTCGGCTATTGAGTGAACTACAGGTCGAGTGACAAACCGGATCAGTGTCAGAATTATGGTGAGAGCAATAAGTCCCGCAATGGAGTAATATTTGCGGAACTGGACAATTGGTTCCATCATTATTCGGCCTTGCGATATCAAGACAATATACCAGTTTACGGACGGAATCTTATAGAATCCTGCTATGACAGACGGAGGATGGCCCGGGCCGAAGACCTGCCCAAAAGGTTTATTCCTTATCTCTTCGAGCAACGTGCTCTCAATAGCGTCTCCGTTATCCGCAATCCTTTTTCTATCTAAATAAAGTTTATCGGTTGCGGCAAGGAACTGCCCAGTGCTAGTCACCAGCCACGCAGATCCGGTTTCAAGAAGGGATATCTTTTTTATGGGTTCCAGGAACGAATCAAAACTTATTCTCACCATAAGTTTTCTGGCAAATTCAGGGTCAACTGTTTCAAGGTCCCTGATGATTCTGAGGGTCCTGTCAGGTGAATTGGTATCCATGAAAGGAGCGCAGAATCCGAAATCACCACAAAGCTCCATGGTGTAGCTTCCTCTAAGAGCTCCCTGATTCAATTCATCGATCTCAGATTTTGCTCCGTTGGATTCGTCTTCCTTTTGTTTCGGTTTGACCAGGTCTACGAATCTTACTCCTGGCTGCTGAAGGAGTTCCTGAATGAGGAACGCTTGGGTTATATCTCTATTAGGGTTGTCCTCAGCTTTCGCAATCAGACTGATCAACTCAAGTTTCTGATTTAATGACATGCTAATTTCATGGGCGGCTCTTTCCAGTTGGAGGTGCACAGTAACTTTCCACTGATCAAGGAGGTAGCCTCTGGCGAAAAAGAACCCCCAAAAACCGAACGCAGCGACAAGCACCGCAACCGGAACCAGTAAAAACAGGAAGAAGCGTCGCTCAAGAGTCATGGTGTCTCCGAAATCAGCCGGTCTAATGCGAGGAATGGCCCCCTGTCATTGGCTTCTGATCAGGTTTGAACGATTCTGAAGGCTTCAATCTCAGAACCTTCTTTCTTGGCCCCACATCTTGAAGAGACACTTCAGAAAAAGCAAGGACCTTTTTGTCGGCAGCGCCTGATGTGAACTTCTCCGCTTCTTCTCTCTTGGAGAAGGCGTTCATTTCAGGTCCCATCATGGGTACGGTTTCCGGTCCAATAACATAGAACGAATCTTTAGGGTCAATGAATTTTTTGGATTCATGTTCAACCACGAATGATTTTTTTATCTTGTTTGGATCAAAGCCGAAAGTCTGAGGGGATAACAGGTATCTGAAAAATTCGGAAATATTGTCAAAAAGCACTACTTTCCCTTCAGCAAAAACCAAAGCGCCCAGCACTACCGAGTCTGATTCAATTTTCATTTCACAAACAGGACATATTACCGGGAGTTCAACTTTTGAACCATCAGGCAATGCAACTTCCTGAGAGGCGTTCAAGTAGTTCGAAGCGCCTGTTATAAGAAACACGGTCATCATTGTCACGAAAAATCTTTGGACTCTTATGTTCATGATGAATCCTCCTCGAGGGTTTAGATCAGGAAAGCTGATCATTAATCATGTTGGGGTTTCTTGAATTCAATCTCTTTAACAAGACAATAAATGTTTGGCACGACAAATATGGTTATAATATCGATACACATCCCGCCAAAGCTTGGAAGCGCCATGGGAACCATAACGTCCGCTCCTTTCCCATGGGATGTGAGGACTGGTATCAGCGCTAGAATGGTGGTAGCTGTTGTCATCAGAGCAGGGCGGACCCTTCTCATCCCGGCCTCTACGGTCGCTTCCCTGATTTCGTGAATCGAACGAAAAGAATGTTTTGCAAATACCTGGTCCAGATAAGTTGAGTATATGACGCCGTCGTTTGTAGCTATGCCGAAAAGCGCAAGGAACCCAACCCAGACCGCCACACTCAAGTTGTAAGGATGTACCTGAAACAATTCTCTCATGTTTACCCCGAACACATTGAAATCGAGGAACCACGGCTGGGCGTACAGCCACAGCATCATGAATCCGCCCGACCATGCGACGAAGATCCCGGAGAAAACATTTAATGAGGTTGGTATCGAATGGAATTGCAAATAAAGAACCGTAAAGATCAGGCACAGGGCTATGGGTATTACTATTCTAAGTGTTTGTTCGGAACGGACCTGATTTTCATACGATCCTGCAAAAGTTATTGAACTCCCTGGGGGAAGTTTGAGTTCCCCTATCTTTATCTTGTGTTTAAGGTAGCTATCAGCCGCTTCAACGACGTTAACTTCAGCGAAACCGGGTTTCTTGTCGAACAGCACATAACTCGTCAGGAACGTGTCTTCTGATTTTATGGACATGGGGCCGGGCGAGTATTTTATCATTGAAACCTGAGACAATGGAACCTGAACTCCCTCCGGATTGGTCACCAGGATCTTCTCCAGGGCTTCCAGCGAATCCCGCAACTCTCGTTGGTATCTCACACGAACAGGATAGCGCTCCCTTCCTTCAACCGTGGTTGTAATCTTCTTGCCGCCAATAGCAATTTCTATGAGGTCCTGAACATCTCTGATCGGCAGGCCATACCTTGCGATAGCCTTTCTGTCTATATCAATTTCAAGATATGGATTCCCGACGACTCTGTCTGCCACTACAGTGGATGGATCAATGGATGGGGTTTCTTTCAAATATTTTTCTATTTCGAATCCCAGCTTTTCAATTTCAAGAATATTTTTCCCTTTGATCTTCACACCCATTGCAGCCCGCATCCCGCTCTGGAGCATTACTATACGAGCTGCGATCGGCTGAAGTTTCGGCGCCGATGTGACCCCGGGAAGCTTTGAAACCTCAATTATTTCTTTCCATATATCATTAGGTGTTTTGATCTGATGTCGCCAATTACGAATCGGTTTACCGGTTTCCAGGTCTATTGCGTTCCGTCCGGTAGCGGGATCAAATTTGTATTCAGGTAAGTATGTGACTACGGTTTCAATCATGGAGATCGGGGCAGGGTCTAAGGCGCTCTCTACTCGACCGATTTTCCCGACTACCGACTCCACCTCCGGTATGGATCTAATCGCTATGTCCTGTTTTCGGATGATATCAAGGGCTTCACCAATCGAGGCGTGCGGCATGGTCGTCGGCATGAAAAGGAACGATCCCTCATCAAGTTCAGGCATGAATTCCTTGCCCAATCCTGGGAAGTTATGAGAGAGCTTCGACCAGAGCCATGTAGACCTTATTGAGCTTACCCTCTTATATTGGGAACTTTCCTGTTCGAGGAGCTTGACGGAGAAAGGAGAGCTAATCTTGTCGAGCGTCCACGGAATAAATCCGAATACCCTGTCGAACCCGAGCCAGATTACACATCCAAAAATAACAATAGAAACCGGTAGCGATAAAAACATCGCCTTGTGATTCAGGCTCCACGAAAGAATGGTCTTGTATTTTACGGTGAATATTTTTCGGACCGCCAGTAAGGTAAAAATTATTCCAGAGGTAAAAATGAAGTTCCTGGCGACTCCCTTTTCAGGTCCCAAGGGTAGCCAGTGTGTCGTTAATAGGAAAGTGACAAAAATCAGAGCGACCACGTTGAATAACGTTGGAATTCTAGCCTGAGCGTCTTTGGGCAAATATTGTGAAACTATTTTTACAACTGATACAAAGATTAGAGGACATCCGATCAGCCACGAACTATGTTGCCATAGCCAGATTCCTGCTATTCCGACGATCAAATAAATTGCGGGGCGGATATGTTTTCCAAGGTTACGCTTTGTAAAGACGATATGCGCCAAAGGAGGAACCAGAGCCAAAGCCATTACTAACGAAGCCGCGACTGCAAAAGTTTTTGTATAGGCCACCGGCCCGAAAAGCTTTCCTTCCGGTCCTGTCAGAGTGAAGACAGGCAAAAATGAAATTATTGTTGTGAGAGATGAAGTTATTACGGCGCCTCCAACTTCCACGGCGGAAGCATGGACAATGTCAAACATACTCTGTTCTGGTGGGGCTTCTTCCATGCGTCGTAGGATGTTTTCGCAAAGGATGATACCCATGTCGACCATCACCCCGATTGCGATCGCTATCCCGGATAGCGCCATTATATTCGCGTCGACACCAGCGAATTTCATGACTATGAAGGTCAAGAGCACAGCTAGAGGTAGCACTGCTGAAATAAGAAGCGAGCCAACAATGTGGTTCATCATAACCACAACCACGATTATAGTAACAAGGATCTCTTCACGTAGCGCTCGGTCAAGTGTATCCAGAGTTTCATAGATCAGGCCAGTCCGGTCATAAAATGGGACTATTTTGACTTGGGATATTCGTCCGTCAGCAAGTTTTTTTGTTGGAAGACCTGGAGCTATTTCTTCGATTCTCTTCTTCACATTCTTTATTACCTGAAGAGAGTTTTCAGAGAATCTAACTACTACAACACCGCCTACGGCCTCAGCGCCTTCTTTGTCCAGCGCCCCTCGTCTCGTTGCAGGTCCCATTGAAACCGTGGCCACATCCTTTATGAACAGGGGGACATTCTGGTTAACCTTAACCACGCTATTTTCAAGGTCGGGAACTGACCTTATG
The DNA here is from genome assembly GCA_903952205.1 of uncultured Desulfomonile sp. Lineage (GTDB taxonomy): Bacteria > Desulfobacterota > Desulfomonilia > Desulfomonilales > Desulfomonilaceae > CAJBEZ01. The sequence goes on from CAJBEZ010000065.1 coordinate 23,502, forward strand.
AAACCGAGGCCACGGATACTGTATTCCGCCCGATTAACCTCTATAACGCCTGCCCCGACGTCTATGTTGGACATTCGCACGGCATTGAAGACTTCCGGCAATGTTACATTATGCGCTCGCATAGCGTCAGGATTGACATCGATTTGATATTCCTTGACGTATCCCCCTATTGATGCGACTTCAGCGACACCACCGGCCGACTGGAGGTAATACTTTACGTAGTAATCCTGAATTGTCCTCAGTTCATCCAGGCCAAATCCCTCGCCTTCAAGGGTGTACCAAAAAACTTGACCTAGCGCTGTGGCGTCAGGCCCGAGAGATGGTTGAGCTCCCTCCGGCAATGTTCCTGGGGGCAACGAGTTCAGTTTTTCCAGAATCCTGGACCTTGACCAGTAAAAATCTATGTTCTCTTTGAAGATTATGTAAATAGTTGAGAACCCAAAGAATGAATTGCTCCTTATTACCTTTACCCCGGGGACACCAAGTAAAGCTGCAGTCAAGGGATATGTTATTTGGTCCTCGATATCTTTAGGCGATCTACCTTCCCATGTGGTGAACACAATCTGCTGGTTTTCCCCGATATCAGGAATAGCGTCTACGGGCACAGGAAAACGAGGTAGCCACGAAATGTCCCAGTCAAAGGGCGCAACCGATAACCCTCCAAAGAAAGTGAAACCTAGAACCAGAACCATGAAAAGCTTTCGTTCGATCCAGAACCTCATGAATCTGGAAAACAAACTTTCACTTCCTACCGGTAGTCCTTCATGTTTTAATGTGAATGGATCCATATTTCACCGCCGGCCCTGTCAAGGGTTCTCGGGAGAGATCTTTTCGATTATTTCCGCACACTCAACCGGTTCCTGATCATTCTCGGATGTTATCTTGTAGAATGGATTTTTCCTGTCATCTTCCTGTCCTATCCAATATGCGCCAACCCCGTCAAAGGCTTTTGGACAATGGAAAATCGTAAGATCGGTTGGTGTCATTTGCCCGAAAGTCATAAGAATTTTGACAGTGGTTTCGGAGAGGGAATTGAAAAAACGTCGTTGATCGATAGGGATCTTGTTGTTGGCGATCTTCGTTGTAGTAGCCAAAAGCCCATTGGAGAGTTGATTCCATTTCTTTTTCTGTTTTAGGTCAAGGGCAGAGGCGTCTACTTTCTTTATCGAATTTATTAGCTCGGAACTGGCTGCTACGGCTGCCTCGGAGTTATCCGCGCCGATTGCGTCTTTTAGTTTGATATATTCGACAAATATTGGGGTTAGTCCGGAGATAAAACTCTTAGGCGCAACTAGCTTCTCTATTGTTTCTTCATCTGATTTATCGTCGGTTTTTTGATCATCAGGAGATTTCTTTTCCGCAGGGGCCATCATGCTCGTCTTCCCAAGTATCTGCATCGTGCTGTCAATTTTGAACGCCCCCTTTGTGACGACCCTTTCGCCTTCCCTGAGACCACTATCAACTATGTATTGGTTACCCACGCGCGATCCCAGTGTGACTTCACGCAATTCATAAGTAGGAGTGGATGCGCCGGGAACTTCGATGTAAACTATTGCCCGTTTACCGGTAACAAGAGGCGCAGTTATCGGAATTAATAGAGGTGATCTAGAGCCTTTATCATCCGCATAGCCGTAGGATGAAGCCGGTCTTAACGGCATTTTACTGTCAGGGCAAGTCCCTGGGGCTTCACTTGCCTCGTCGCGTGGGTGAACTGGGCAAATGTATTTACCTGCCCATTCAGGTTTAACAACCTTGCCTCGATCATCCAGTTCGGCTTCCAGTTCTGCGCTAACGAACATGCCTGGTTTTAGCAGGTAATCCGGATTTGGGGCGTCAACACGAACCTTGACCGAGCGTGTCTTCGTATCAAGAGTGGGATCTATGAAAAGTACTTTTCCGTGAAATATTTTCCCTGGGACCGCAGATGTTGTGAATGTGATGTTTTGTCCGTACCTTATCCAGGGCAGGTCCGTTTCATACGCGTCCATCTTGACCCAAACATCTGAAAGGTCGTTAATGACGAACATCTCGGTTCCTTCTTTGACGAACTGTCCGAGTATTGCGTTTTTCTTTGTGACTATCCCGGTGATCGGCGCTTTGAGCGTTACATAAAGAGTAGGACGCTTCTGCGCCCTAATCTGGTCGATTTGTTCACGATCCAATCCGTACTGGATCAACTTCTCTTCAGCCCCTTTTATGACAGATTGGTCATCCGGATCGGTCTTAATAGTCTCGAATAACTCCACCTGGCTCTTGATTAAGGTAGGGCTCCATATTTTGACCAAAGGATCTGACTTGTTAACCCTTTCGCCTGTAAAATTGACATAAACCTCATCCAGCCTACCCTCTATTCGAGATGTAATCACGGCTTGACGGGTTTCGGACTCAAACACCATTCCCACCATGTGAATTGTGGCTTTGGCTCGTTCTCTCCTGACTTCGGTAGTTTCGATTTCAGAGAGTTTCCTGGCAGTTTCGGAAATTGAGAGGGTGGATGCCCCGCGTGTGTCTTTTGAGTCTGAGGCGCCTGTTTCGAGAGGGATGAGGTCCATGAAACAAATCGGACACTTGCCGGGGTTCGGCATTCGAATTTGAGGGTGCATGGCGCACGTCCAAATTGTGGACTCATGATCGTGTTTGGGTTGTTTCTTAACTGTGACCCCTTCACGGTTGACTTGAACTCCTCCGTTTGAAGACATTTCTGAAGTTATCGCAGGCGCAAGGACCCTGGAAGAGTAGTACCCACCCAGGAAAGCAGCCAAAATTAGTCCTATAGCCATCCCAACTTTCTTCTTTGTCTGTTTGGACTTCGAATCAACCGTGTTCATAGGTCCTCCATACTACACAGCCAACCTGATAGGGGCCTCGGAGTGTTTAAGTTTTCCGTCGGCCACCTCTGTTATTCTATGCGCGAATTCGGCGTTGGTTCTGCTATGAGTGACCATAACTATTGTTTGTCCTTCAGAATTCAGTTTCATCAGGAGTTTCATGACTTCTTCCGAATTTCTCGAATCAAGGTTGCCTGTAGGTTCGTCTGCGAATAGTATGGGTGGCTCGTTAACTACCGCCCTGGCAATGGCCACTCTCTCCTGTTCACCGCCCGAAATCTGATTCGGCAGTCTAAGAGCCTTATCTTTGAGGCCTATTCTTTCCAGGGCGGATAGGGCCAGCCGTTTCTTTTCCTTTTCAGTGTGATGTGTGACGGCTAAAGGTAATTGTACATTTTCTATTACGTTCAGGTATGGAACAAGCTGAAAAGATTGAAAAATAAATCCCATGAATTCGCGCCTGAAATCGGCGAGCTTGTTTCGTTTCAAGGAGTATATGTCAATGTCTTCAATTTTTATAAAGCCCTGGGTCGGACTTAGTAACCCGCCTAACATGGATAATAAGGTGCTTTTCCCTGAGCCTGATTCTCCCATGATGGAAATAAATTCGCCCTGTCTTATTGAAAGATCAATCGAGCTGACTGCCGCAACCTTGGCGTCGCCTTCTCCGAATTCTTTTCTAACGTTTATCGCTTCTATGTAATTCATAATTAATCTCCTATAACGTACGTAACGCTTCACTCGGGTCCATCGCCGCAGCGGCCCTGGCGGGATAAAAAGATGCAAGCAGACCTATGAGAATGGCCAGAAAAACAGAACCAACCGCCATAGTGTAATCAAGCGTCAAATGAGGGGCGTGTTCCGATAGAGCGTTGAGTATCCCGTATGTTACTCCGATACCCACCAGGTAACCGAGAACGCCGGCCGACAATGAAACCAGGAAGGCCTCGAGCAGTATTATTTTCATGATATGGGAACTGCGGAAACCTATTGCGCTAAAGATACCTATCTCTCTCGTCCGTTCATTAACACTTCCCATCATGGTCACGAAAACAACCATGGCCCCAACGAACAGCACCAGCCCTGATATCCCCAGTGACAACCGTTTGAAACTGTGTAATGTGTCCATTCTGCCTTCCACGACTTGCTGAACGGCGGTAACTTTTCCTGTCGGAATCTTTTCTGACAATTGACGCACGATTTCAGAGATTGGACAATTCTTACAGAGAGCCGCAATTTCGACCATTGAAATCTTTCCTTTTTTATTGAAGATTTCTTGCGAACCTGGAAGTGACATGAAGACTAAACTGTCATCCTGCGAGCCGGTAGGCTCAAGAATCCCGGAAACCGTGAATTCGTAGTCCTTTATGTCCAGTTTGGATCCTAAACCGGCCTTCAATCGCTCTGAAGCGTCGTGACCCATAAGAATTTCCGAATCCGATTTTGGCGCGCTTCCATTAATCTTCCACCATTTTTTGAGGGCCAGTTCAGAAGTGAAATCAACGCCAACCGCCAGAGCCTTATGACCTTGAGTTTCAAAAACCCCAAAAACCTTTGCGCTGACCAATCTGATATTAGCCGCATTTTCAATGGTTTTTATCTTTGACAGATCTTCTTGGGAGATTTCTTTCTGATCAAAGGACAGTCCTCCAAGATCAAGACCGCCGTAGTTAAGAGCAAGCCCTTCGGTTCGCGGGGTAATGAGTATGTTGGCCCCAAATTCATCCATCTTGTGGGCCATGTCTTCTGTCATGGATTGTGTTGTCGTGAGCAAGGCTACGACCGCGGCCACACCAACAAGTAAACCGATTACGAGGAAACATACTTTAGCTTTCCGACGTCTCAGGTTATTTATGGCTATATTATGCAGTTTCATTTCTTTACCTTTCTACTGGAAGTATTTTGCGCCCACTAGCAGATCTTGTTGATTAATTATCACATTGCCATCTTTGACTGCTCTCTTGAGCGCTGACGGGTTACAGCCTCCGGTTACCTCGTTTACTTTGACGCTTTTGAATTTCATGCCGCAATTCAGGCAGACCATGTTGTCCCCTTGCTGAGCATAGCCTTTCTTGGCTCGATAGCAGACTTCGCATGCGTCGAAGGCCGCCCTGATAACTCCATCCGAACTCTTGATCACAAAAAAACGGATTGACTGACTTGGCGAAATCTTGAAATTAAAATGCCGTGCTTTGCCATCCTGAAATTCTGAAACAGGGAAGGAAAACACGCCGTTCTGGGGTTTAACATCAACTGCCGCAACAGTGAAATTGTTGGCAAACGCTTCCTGATGGGTTGCCAGTAGAAGAACAGCCATTCCAATGAGAGCTATAGTTATCGAGGGTGTTAGGGTTCTTGCCAACTTGATGATATTTTTCATTGTTAATTCCCTTTCTATGGATATGATTTTGATTGCTGATGTAATTAATTAGTTTGGGCCACTAGACGGTTGAGTTCCGTGTCTGACGCTATCATTCGCGGCCAAAAGACTTTCCAATTGTCCTGACCAGTTAATGCGTGAATTTTCTCGCGAACGCCTAGGTCAAAGATGACTACATCGGAGTCCATGAACAGACTTCCGACTAGTTCAATAGCCTTTTGTCTTCTTTGAACAGGATCCTGAATATCTTCAGGGATTTTGTCTTCGAGCAGTTTACGGATTCCGAGTCTTTGACCAACAACCTGGGTAAATTTCTCTAAAGAACCGAATTGATCTTTGACCTTTTCTTTGAATTGATCTTCCGTCATTGACCGGCTTTCCATGATATTTTGAATTTCCGTCATCACTTCCTGCGGTTGTACTACGACCATGTTCTTGTCCGCCGCTTGCAATAGGATTTCTTTTCCAATCGTGGAGAAGAAAGTAGACTGAAATTCTGGAGCCTTGGATGTGGTCAGGTCGATGTCCAGACCAGTTTTGAGATCGGCCATCAAAACCGGCCTGCCGTTTACGGAAGCCACCACAAGATCATTCTTACCAACTAGAGCGGGCTTGAAAAGGCCATCCAATTTTACGGGGTAACCTGCTTTTTCTATCACCTTCTCTATTTGTTCAGGGGACGTCTTCTTTTCATAAAATTTCACGGTTATCTCCCTGCCCGCCAGACTGATGTCTGTTCCAACAACGCCAGGGGCCTTTTCGGTAGCTTCTTTGATAGTTATCACACAGGCGGGGCAGGTCATGTTGTTCACGGAAAACCTGGAAGCAACCAGGTCTCCTGACAGCATGGCGTACACGAAGTAACCACCAACTGCCGCGACCGCAATCAAAACGAACCCCATGACAATTTTCTTCAGCTTTACGGTAGTTACCTTCTTTTCCTTGTCTTTCAGTGTGTCAAGGGTAATTTTCTTAATTTGTCTTTCTTCAGACATATCTTTGCTCCTTGGAATAGATTCCTGTCTGTCTTGATCAGACTTCTTGAATAAAACCGTAAGTCAGGTCAATAACAGCAGTAAAAACAGTGAAGTAATATATGGGTAGCGAAGAAGGAGTTACAGAATCAAAAACGAAGGCAGCAGTGTAGGATGAAAGTTTGGTCTGGAGTGGAAATGACTGACGCCATTACGATCAGCGAATGCTCTGAATGGCGCAATGTAAGGGTATCCGTAGCGTTGGTCAGATCGGGCGCCGTCTTGGATAACCTTTCATCTGTAAGGTTTTCAGATATACCGACCAGTTGCAGGTGTTTTAGGCAAGAGCAATTACCGCAATCAAGATTAACCGACCGGGTAATGTTGCATGGTTTTTCCGCCGGGCTAGGGACCGCACAGCAACTTGGGGCTTGAACCCTTTTCGGAGGGCAACAGGATTGAATAGGGGGGAATGTTTGCTCTAAAGCCGTAACGTCGTATGGGACTGAGGAGGACCTGGTTTTACAGCAGCAAGGTACGGCGGACGAAGGCGCCACTGTCATGCCAAGGAATGACACGCAGTATATAATCACGAGAACTTTCTTTAACGCTTTCATCTGTCGTCCTTAATTATTCTCTACTAAAATAGTCTAATTAGTGTCAACGCTAAGTCAAGTCTTTTCTTGACACAAACGGTAAATTTTCGATCAACTAGCAATAGGACAGACGGTTCTTTGCGTCAGAACCGTCTGAAACTGAAGGCAAGCGCCGAATCTTAATATTTAATTCCGAAAACAATTAGCGCTTCCTTTTTGTTATGTCGTATCAATTATTAATTCAGCCATTAAATCCACGAATCCGAAAAGTTCTGGAGAAGATTCAACAGCTTTAATCTTTATTACCGTGTGCGTTCCAAAATCCCGCGCTCCTTAAAAAAAGTTTCTTATGAAATCATGTCTTGCTTGATATTGCGTTATGAGGATAATCTAGATTTCTGAAAAGAATCATGGAATGGAGATCTGAATATGGGTTGCGCATCCCCTAATCCTTTTCATTGGCAAGACCTCTTCAATCAACCGGTTGAGAAAGTCTGCGGGCAACCGGGAGTTAAACTTGCTCCGGATGGTCGATCTTACGACGTCGAATTCCTAAACGCTTTGTACCGGGTTGATCCGGTAACCCGTCACATGGTTGAGCTAGAACCTGATCCGGATAGACGTCTAACTGAGGAGTTTCAAATCTTGCTGATCAGATATCTGGTGGCGGATAACGGAGGACCTGTTACAGGTAAAGAAATAAGTGAAAAAGACTTGCAGGGTGGGGTTACTTTCTTTCAAGGGCCTCATGCTCTCCATGTAGAACCTATAGTCAGATTATACGGAGACGCCCCCGACGATTTTGAGAAGCGTGCCCGTGAGTTGGGGGCAATTCCTTCCCTGTATGGTGACAGGGGTATGAAGTTTTTCCCATTCCCTGAGATACCGGTAACTTATGTGCTGTGGACACAAGATAACGAGTTCCCGGCGTCAGTTACAATTATGTTTGACAAATCGATAGAAGGATGGTTTTCGCTCGATATGATATTTTTGGTGGTGCTTATCGTTACTGAACGCATAGCCGGTCGCGATTGTCATTGTTGATAGGATTAGGTGATCCAGGCCCATATAGATAGATGTCATTCAAACAGGAGTAAACCAATGGAATACAAACACGTAAACGGACAGGCCTACTTCAGGTACGCCGGCACTCCTCCTATTATTAACTCTCCCCTGGCCAATCAGTATGGGATAGAGGTTTTATCCCTGATGAGCCTGGAAGAGGGCCGTAACGTAAAATTGAGAATCGTCATGGAAGATCGTCGAACGAGAATGACGTGCCACGCCCGTATTGATTATGTGCGTCGTGACGAGGCCGCTTATCAGTACAGGGTAGGGTTTAGCCACCTATCGTTCTCTGACCAGGAATTCCGGTTTCTTCTCAGCAATTTTGTGGATGAGTCTGAAAAAGTCCTGGAAATTGCAGATAGAGTCAGAGACAAGGGCGTTGATATTGCGCCTGTAATTGAATCTGAAGGTCTGACTGGCGTCTCCCGGATCAAGGCCGTTTCTCTTCCCGTGAGCTTGATAGAAGAAATCGACATGAAACGGGGAGGAGACACTTTCTCGGATTTTGTGAAAAAAGCGCTTACAGACTACCTTAATCGCTGAGTATAGAGTAACGCCACCGCGCGTTTTTGTGATCGTTGAGAAATGAAGACGTGGAAGCGGTTGCAAAACTGATCGTAGCATTTGAAATCAAGGCAGGGAGAGAACTCGTAGGGAATAATGTTTCCGGCTTAGACTCTTTTTGCGAGGACAATCGGAGCAGCTTTTGCACTTAAGCCTCTGTTCTTTTTTTATGGACCATTTCTATCCATCGTGTCCAAAATGTTCGCCTCCGTTGGTCCAAGGTCACCAATACGTTGGGTTACCATGAAGCTGTAGTGTGAATTGTCGTTTCATCAATTTCAGGTCATTCTGAATTTGCTGGATGGCTATCTTGGCTTCCAGGTGTCCTTGGTCAATTACTTTATTGGACATTTCTCGTCAGTTGCATGATACGTGACAGCGCCATTAATTAAGTGAACATGTCCGGTAATCAGTCTTAGCAGCTCTTTGGCCCGTCTCTTCTTATTCATTTCCGTGCTGATTGTCCTGACAATTAAACAGTGGGAATAATCATCTTCTGTAGGGTCGTGGCGAACATCGCCCAATTGGGCTGAACGTATTTCTCCAACATTTAATCGCCCCCACAATAGAGTATCGGGATGTTTCTCCATTATGATCTTTAGATCAGCAATTCGCTCCAGATGGACTGATGGCTCATCATCTCTATCGTGGAAACATGAAGATGACACCCTTCCACTGTCAATCACTCTTTCATTTATACGTCTAAGAACATGATCTGAGGAAAGTATTTCTTCTGTCTTCATCAAGAGGATTGCGCTCTCTAAAGCCAAGAGAGGAAAGTCTGAACACAAGGAAGTTGACTTATTCTAGTAATTGTTACCTTATCAGACGCTTCTTGCCAAGTGTCAGGAGATGGCGAGGGGCACAATAGAAATGAATATGCGGTCTGCGATCCCTGGGAGGTTAGTTCCAGATTAAATTCCTTTTCCCCTAATTCCCATTCGAACTGAATCGACCCTTCAGGAGTGAGGTATGTATACGGTTCGGGGAGCGTACGGCCCATGTCTCTTGCCGCATGGAAAATACGAGATAGCGCTATATATGCTAGTTCAATAGTTTCAGAGGAAGCCGGGGATTCTTTTTCATCGCAGGATTGAACGACTCTGAAGGATTCTAATCTTCGAGCAACATTAGAATAGATTTCCCTGACTAGCATTCTGTCCTGCAAACCTGTGAGTTCGCCTATAACGTTGGCTGCAAGAGAAGGTTTGAGCTGATCCGTGCCAGAAATATCCTGTTTAGTCTGTAACATATTACGAGACGTTTACCTTTCGTTGGGCTCTCACATCAAATATTTTAAGGCATCACGGGTGTATTTGCAACTTTCATTTGGGAACCATTTGGGTGTCATATAGCGCATCTACAAATATTGTGAAATGTACCTGGAGATAATCTGGGACATACTCATAAACAAAATTCCGCCATTCGATTTTCAAATAAGACACATAACTTAAGAATGAACACTGGGGAGTTGACTGCGCCGCTCTCTAATGAATTTTCCCTCTGTTAGAAGCAAACAATCTGTAAACGTTGTACAGGCAACCTGAAAACACGCAAGGGATCTCCATCATTCGTTAATTATGGAAAGTGATCTTGAAGGTTAGAGAGGTCAAAATGGGGTAAAACCCGCCTCAACTTTCCCAGATAGAGGAGTCAAAACGCCTTTCAGCCGAACCGGCAATAGAACCGGCACTAAATTTGTTTCTTGCGTTAACAACTTATTGAATTATAATGAATAACGTCCGTTAAAGATGCGGCAATATGGGAACAAATAGCGTATGAAAGCCACGGACAGCATAACATTGATGGAACCGATGCTGCCGCCGGATGGTGAGAGCAGACTCGAAGACCTCGCCATTGATATGGCGACAAAGGCCAGTGGATTAGCGAGCCAATTGCCCCTGACTGTGCGACGGGGCATGGGCGATCTTGTACGGTCAATGAACTGTTATTACTCCAACCTCATAGAGGGACATGACACACACCCCCGCGATATTGAACGCGCCCTGAATCATGCCGATTATTCGACCGATGCCCAGAAGAGGGCGCTTCAACTCGAAGCCGTTGCCCACATAGAAGTTCAGCGGCTCATCGATCATCACGAGGATTTACAGGCTGAGGCGACAAGCATTGATTACCTCGTCTGGCTGCACCGCGAGTTTTGCCAACGCCTGCCGGAAGAATTGCTTTGGGTTCAAAACCCGGACACCGGCGAACGGCTGCGCATGATCCCAGGTGAACTGCGAACAGGATGGATGCAAGTTGGAAGACATATTCCTCCGGACGCCGAAGGTCTGCCTTGTTTTCTGAATCGGTTTGCCGCCGCTTACGATAGAAAGAGATTATCGAAAGTGCGCCAGATCGTAACTCTTGGCGCTGCGCATCATCGCTTGCTTTGGATACATCCCTTTTATGATTGCAACGGGCGGGTTGCGCGCCTTATGTCACACGCGTCGCTTCAACGGTGCGGGGTAGGGAGTAGCCTTTGGTCGGCGGCAAGAGGTCTGGCGAGGAATGTCAAAGACTATAAAGCCCTTCTCATGGCCGCTGATGAGCCCCGACGCGGAGACCTCGACGGACGGGGGACTCTATCCACACAGGCTTTGATAACATTTTGTGAATTTTTCCTGACCATCTGTATCGACCAGATTGATTTCATGGCCTCATTGCTTGAACCGAGCGGCCTTCTGCGCCGAATACGCCTTCATATCGAAGAGGAAGTGCAGATGGGGAACCTGCACAAAGGTTCATTCCCGATATTACGCGAAGCCCTGCTGACAGGGGAAGCACAGCGTGGTCGCGCCGGAGAGATAACCGGCTACGGTGAGCGCATGGCGAGAAACGTCGTCTCTGACCTCCTTAGAAAAGGATACCTGAAATCAGATACCACCCGCAGCCCGCTTTTGCTCTCGTTCCCCATTGACGCAGTTGAACGATGGTTTCCAAGACTGTACCCGACAACGTAGTATGGGAACAAAAACTGAGAAGATTTAGCGGTCCGGCAAGAGACGATCCGGAAGAAATCCGGTCCGCAAGGGCAATCTCAAGAAAATCCTAATTGAAGTGGCTTGGGCATTCAGGACCAAGATGTCATATCTAAGGGCAAAATTCTTGAGTTTTAGGTCACGAACGAGTCCTCCGCTCCAATCTCGTTTGCTAGGAATGAACTTCATAGATGGAATATCACCCGGAGAAAAATATCCCATTTCGGGGAACCCCGGTAACGAGAAAGGATATGGCGCGGATCCAATCTTTCGCAGTGCATAATGAATGGCTTCCCTGGGTTGAGTGTTTACCTCTCTGAAGCTAGGCGCCGGCGACTCTGGTATCAATAATAAAAGGATGTAGCCCATGACAGGTTGGGAAAAGACCGAAGAAAGCCTACTGCGAAAGACAGCGAAGGAATCGCAGCAGGCTATCGAAGAAAATTACCGCCTGATAAATGAAAACATGAAAGATGTTGTCTGGCAGACTACTCCTGACTTGGTCATTACTTACGTGACTTCTTCCGTTAAAAAACTTCTTGGATATGAACCTCAGGAGCTTATCGGACAGCCCCTGACTTATTTATTGAAACCAGCAGCGAAGAAACTTTTTCTCGACCTGTATCCGGACATTATGCGGCGCCTGGCGGAACACGAGGAATTAGACAGTGAGATTCCCATCGTAGAACTGATCCGAAAAGACGGAACAACGGTGTGGACTGAAGTGGACACGCACCCGACTTTCAAGAGCGCTGGACAGTTCACAGGTTTTAAAGGTGTAGCTTGGGATATCTCCAAACGCAAAAAGGCGGAAGACGCTCTTCGTGAAAGTGAACGCTTTCTGCGCCAATCTGAGAAAATCGCTCGCACAGGTGGATGGATGGCCAATCCACACACTAATAGTCTTCACTGGACACAGGGCGTGTATGACATCGTCGGAGCTCCAAAGGATTACCAACCGGGTCTGGATGAAGGTCTGGAGTTTTATACCCCACCGTATAGGCCCATCCTTAAGGACGCCGTAGCCAAAACCATAGAGCAGGGTGAACCATTCACAATAGAAGCAGAGGTCATGACCTCTGGCGGCAAACACCTGTGGACAGAAGTGCGAGGGCTAATGCGAGTGGAAGAGGGAGAAGCGCCACAGGTCGTTGGATCCTTCCAGGATATAACAGAGCGTAAACTTGCGGCCGAGTTACTGCAACAGAGTGAAGAAAAGTTCTCGAAGGTCTTTCAATACGGTCCAGCCCTAATAACTCTTAGCAACCTGGATGACGGGACGTATGTCGATGTTAATGACACATTTTGCGAGGTGTCGGGCTTTAGCCGTGCGGATTGTATCGGAAAGACAGCGATCGATTTCGGATGGATTTCACAAGAAGAGCGGAAACGGTTATTTGATGAGTTGCATGCTCACGGAAGCGCCAGGGGGATAGATCTGGAAGTTCGCACCAAGGACAAAAGAAAACTTCACCTCATTTACAACGGTGAATTGATACAAACCAAGAACCGCCCGTTGCTTTTGTCTATAGCTCATAACATCACCGATCGCAAGATTGTCGAGGAGGAATTGAGGGAGGCTCGGGATGAACTTGAAGCCAGGGTGGAAGAGCGCACAAAGTTCTTGTCGTCGAAGATAATGAATCCAATATGAAATATATCACAGATCTGCTGGAAGACGCTGGCTACGAAGCCATACATGCGTTTTCCGCTGAGACGGCGATAGAACAAACTGAAATGGCTAAACCTTCTCTTATACTGATGGACATCTCACTTCCGGGCATGGACGGACTGACCGCCACCAAAGTCCTAAAGAGTAATCCCGTCACGGCTCATATCCCTGTAGTAGCTCTAACGGCTCACGCCATGAAGGATGATGAATCAAAGGCCAAGGAAGCAGGCTGTGACGCATATTTACTCAAACCGATTGACACGAAGGCATTTTACCGAACTTTGGCTGATATAGTAAGAGAACCTCCAATTCTAGACTGAGGAAATTTGCGTGGCATATCTTAAACGATAATCAGGCTGCTATGTCATTTTAGGAGGCAAAGCATAAGCGCAATTCAGTAATTATGGTTCAAAATATCTTACAGTGACCTTTTTCCTCCCGGCGATACGCCGATACTCTTCGGCAGTGTGGCCCAGAGCCACCACCGCGTAAACCTTTTCGTCATGTGGGATACCAATAGCATTTTGGATTCGGATGTCTCTCTTCATTGGCTCCACAGCCATCCCGATGAGGCAGCTTCCCAGGCCCATACTGTGTGCGGCCAAAAGTATGTTCTGGGAGGCAAGTAACGCGTCCTCTCTGGGTAATGTGGCGTTAGCCTTGCAACCCACGACAATGGCCGCCGGCGCTCCATGAAACAGCCTGTCAACTCCAGATCGGTCGAACTCTTCAAGCCCTTCTTTTACAGTCTGGTAATATTCCCTGTAATAGGTATCCAACTCCGGCTTTCCTATGAACTTCAGGAATTTTCGCAAAAGGCCGTTGTTCGCCATGATGTTCAATTTCATGTAAAAGCTGCGAATTTGTTCCCCAAAGGCCATGAGAGCTTCCCGAGTCGGAATTATCGTAAAAGTCCAAAGTTGGCAATTGGTTCCGGAAGGCGCTGTACATCCGATCTTCACAAGATCTTCGAGGACAGATCGTTCAACAGGCCTGGACAGGAAGCTACGGCACGAACGCCTGGAGGCCATGAGTCGCACAAGTTGACCAGTGTTAAATTCGCCGTAAGCAAGCCAATTACTATCGCCCTGAAATGTGACGAATTCGGACATAGTTTCGTCGATGGCTCCCACGGTAACAGCGCCTTCGGGGCAAATCGCCTGACAGTGCCCGCAGTTCAGCGATAGATCACCGGTAACTTCAGCCTTGCCATTAACCATTGAAAGAGTTTTAACCGGACAAACCTGGACACAGAGTCCACACCCAACACATAAGTCAGGATCAATCTTTGTAGTAACTTTTTCCAATATTTGTCTCCTTCCAGATCAATCTCTCCGGGGAATTCCTCTGAAGATCCTTCGTTAGCGCATCAGTCATGAACAAGTATACCAAAAGATTCATCCCACGCTGGATGACATTTCCTCTTTCATAACCTTACTCAATCGTTTGATCCGGTATTCTTCCTTAAATGCTTCTGACTTGGTCAATTCCCCCGATGACCAGACCAGCCTCACTGGAAGTCTCGTTCTTGTATAACGCGAACCAACGCCCAGATTGTGCTCACTCAACCGGCGCTCAATATCGGTTGTGACGCCGCAGTATAGACTGTTGTCAGAACATCGAAGCAGATAAACACGCCAACACATCAATCAAGTTCCTGAATTAACGAGCTAAATAGGTTTTCCATTGAGGCGTTGACACTCTGATTCGATCGATCCAAAATCGCAAACATAAAACCATTAAAGTGGCAAGGAGGTATAGATGAAAGCGTATCGTGAATCAGAAATTATAGCCCTCAGAGGATTCCTTTGTAAGCTGGACTATCCAACTTTACAACATATTGGTCAATTTGGAACCGATAAAGATGTGATAGATATGTCTAACCGAGTAGTAATGTCGGCCCAGTCAATTTTCGACGTAAAATCACCAATGGAAAGGGAGATAAGTTGCTGATAGCAAGTATCACCAGATTTGTCCAAATGGAGCTGAAACATTATATTTAAATAATTCCGAGTCTATCCTACATCTATAGTGCCGCGCAGTCGGAATAGGTTCAACAAAAGACGCGACTTTTGTCGAATAATTTGGTATGTCCCTTCCAACACCTGAAGGGAGGGAAGATAAATGCCCAAGTGTGGTTTGAGACTTGATATCGAAGAGTACA
>CAJBEZ010000066.1 GCA_903952205.1 uncultured Desulfomonile sp.
GCATATTCATTTCTATTGTGCCCCTCGCCATCTCCTGACACTTGGCAAGAAGCGTCTGATAAGGTAACAATTACTAGAATAAGTCAACTTCCTTGTGTTCAGACTTTCCTCTCTTGGCTTTAGAGAGCTCAATCCTCTTGATGAAGACCGAAGAAATACTTTCCTCAGATTATGTTCTTAGACGTATAAATGAAAGAGTGATTGACAGTGGAAGGGTATCGTCTTCATGTTTCCACGATAGAGATGATGAGCCATCAGTTCATCTGGAGCGAATTGCTGATCTGAAGATCATAATGGAGAAACATCCCGATACTCTATTTTGGGGGCGATTAAATGTTGGAGAAATACGTTCAGCCCAATTGGGCGATGTTCGCCACGACCCTACCGAAGATGATTATTCCCACTGTTTAATTGTAAGGACAATCAGCACGGAAATGAATAAGAAGAGACGGGCCAAAGAGCTGCTAAGACTTATTGCAGGACATGTTCACTTAATTAATGGCGCTGTCACGTACCATGCAACTGACGAGAAATGTCCAATAGAGTAATTGATCAAGGACACCTGGAAGCCAAGATTGCCATCCAGCAAATTCAGAATGACCTGAAAATGATGAAACGACAATTCACACTACAGCGTCATCTTAAGCCAACTTGTAGGTAACCACTGGCCCAGAGGAGGCGAACATTTTGGACACGATGGAATATCGCTTGGTAACCCCCTCCGCTTCCTATGCACGCATTTACAATCACCCCCTCTTGTAAAACCTCAACGCCGCCTCAATAGAAGTGTTGATCAAGGATTCAGAAGCCCTCGGTATCTGCGCCCGAACTCTCTGGTAAACAAAACCAAAACGGGCCGAGTCTTTCATTTGAAGATCTGAACATTCCTTAACCGCCTCCAGCGCTACCCTGAGAATTTCTTCCCCTTGTTCCTTGAAATCCTCGATCAGGGACCCAATCACAGAGGCTACTAGTGGCGACCCCACGACCCAGTAGACAAGTTTCTTAATCCAGACGATACCAATAAAATTCATGATAATTTCCCCCACTCATCTCATTAAGCCCGAAAGGGCTTTTTTTGTTTTGATTACCTATAACCAAATTTCTGATATCGCTGATGTCCCTCAAAAACATCCCCTTTAACTCCTGAATTATAACCCCATGAGAAGAACTGGAATGCGTGACCTCCAGCAACTCCGACCGCCGTCCGATCAGAAACACGCCAACATGACCGTGTGGCCGGTGAGGTTTATCGATCCACGTCCACCAAACAAGATCAAGTTCCCCTGCGTGGCCAAGATCAGTGTCTCTTCCGATCCAGCCGCCCAACCCCTGCCTCATCTGCATAGCCGTAACTCGCCTGACAGGAATTCCACTCCGTTTCGCCGCAAGATAAATGTAGCCACTGCAATCAAGACCCTTTCGCTCAGATTCCGAACCGCCCCAACTGTAAACAGGATGTCGGTCGATTATCAGCCACAGGTTTTTCCTGAACGAAAATGAGTACCAATCTCCTAGACCGTAACAATTTGAGCTAATCAGCCACATCACGCAGACCATCATCAAATGGAAGCTTGTTTTTGCCAATTTTTTCCTCCCCATGTCTCCTCGACCAGTCTCATTTCAGGCTCAGGAAACCGGCGAGATAGTGGTCCTGAAAGAAGATTTGCCGGCCTTGCGGCGCTCGTAGTGAAGGGCCGCCATCTCACCAACCCAAGCCAGTCATAAATCATCCAAACGCCATTGTAATCGACAACGCCAAAAACAAGGCAGCGTAAAGTATTGAACTTGATAAGGGATCACAAGCTATTGTCGCCAGGGAATCCTTCGGCGTGATAAAATCAAAAATACAGGCTGAAGCGATAATTAACCAAATTGAAACCAAAGCTATTGGAGTCTTCAGCAATACATAGCGGTAAAGCCCCACGGGATCTTCAGCGAAAA
>CAJBEZ010000067.1 GCA_903952205.1 uncultured Desulfomonile sp.
AGATAGCGCAGGATTCACCTGAGTAATTCTTCCATCTCGGTCAAGAGCATCAATCCCCATGGCTGCGTTTTCAAAAACTGCTCTGTACCTTGCCTCACTTTCCCGGACAGCGTTCTCTGCTGACAAACGAGCTTCCTGGTCGAGAAAAAGCAGACAAATTAGCCACGTGGCCGCTGGAAAGATCAACAGGAGCGGTATAGCCATATGTTCCAGAGTCTCGAGCATGGCTTCCCTGGGAAGCGTCAGAGTGAGTAAGAGCACCCCTAAATGGACCAACAGACCAAACCCAAACAGATATAGGTTTCGAGTCAATCCCGGATAGAGGGGCCGGAGATAATAGAAAGCCACTCCAAGCCCTGCTGATTCCAAAATTGAACCTACGCCCATAATCACTCCAGGGCCACCCAGCCAAAGCCGAAATGCGGCGCTTATTATAGCGGCCATTCCCGCTGTGACAGGACCACCAAACAACCCGGCGACACTGAGAACAATAGAGCGCCCATCAAAGATGACTCCCGGCATGAGATGAACAGGCGTCATCATTCCTGTCAGCGCAACACACCCAAAGAGAAAACCGGAAAAGATTTGGGATGTAAGCGTGCGGCTGATCCAACGACGTATTATCTGGCCGTGAATCACTACAAGAGACACCAGGAGACCCACGTTTTGAACTAGTTCCAGATAGAACATTTTTCCCCCATACACGGTTTCATATAGGCTCCGAAACCTTTATTTGCGCCTCAACCAGTGGTCCCTAACAATCTTTCCAGTTCGGCTTTTAGTGTATCCATATCGTATGGCTTGTGCAAAATACTGGCAGGCTTCCGGTCAGGAAATCTCAGCCCTATTTCCTTTTCAGTGTAACCGCTGCACAAGATGACATTGAGATCCGGTTTGATCCTTATGAGTTCCTCGAACGCCTCAATTCCATTCATTCTGGGCATTACAAAATCCATAAGCACTATATCTATTTCATTCATGCGCTCGCAAAAAACATGGACCCCCTCCACTCCGTCCACAGCGGCGATCGTATCATAGCCTAGAAGATCCAGCCATTCGCAGCAAAATTCGCGAACCTGTTCCTCATCATCAATCACGAGAACAGTCTTACGCCGGGACACGCTCTCGGGCATCGTCGCTTTAGTTTCACGTGAGCTAGCGGTCTGAAAACGGGGAGTTTGAAACTTTTTCGACACAGGGAACAGAACGCGGATAGTGGTCCCTTTTTCCACATCGCTATCCACCATTATAGCTCCGCGATGACCCTTGACTATTCCCATCACTTCGGCCATGCCAAGGCCACGTCCCATGAACTTCATGGTAAAAAATGGATCAAAAAGCTTATGTTGAGTATCAGCGTCCATTCCGCAACCAGTATCCGAGACCTCGAGAAAGATGAACCGGCCCGATTCAGGCTTCTGTTCCAGTCGGCTCAGGCTAAGATAAGCGTCGTCGCAATCCCTGGCGCCGGTAATAATCTTCAAATCGCCATCCTGATCCCCAATCGATTCTGATGCGTTCACCAGAAGATTCGTGACCAATCGTTGAATTTGATCCGGATCGCCCCAAATCAGTGGAAGACTATTGTAGATTTCCAAATTAATATTTACGTTTCTCGAAATTGCCAATTTCAGCGAACTGTAGCTGTTTTGCAGCAATTCGTTGAGATCCAGAAAGGCGGGGTGATAAAGTGTATTACCCGTGTAAATCTGCATCTGACGCGAAAGTTCCGCTGACCGTTTTGCCGCTGCCACGGCGTTCTTTATTGCTTTCTGGGTCGAAGAATCCAGGCCTTGACCTGAAAGAGCTAACTCAAGGTTGCCAAGAACTACCGCCAACTGGTTATTGAAATCATGGGCAATGCCGCCGGCCATTAAAGCAAGACTCTCTAACTTCTCGGCATGTAGAATCTTTCGCTCCATCTCCCGTCGCTCAGCCTCTAATCGCGTTCGCTCGTTAATGTCACGATCAACCCCCCGAAATCCTGTAACCTGATTTTCCGAATTCAGAATTGGTATGGCTGAACTTTCAAATGAACGAGCTAAACCATCCTGGTGTAGCCATCGAATTGATACATTGTTCCAACCCACACCCTCTTCAATGCAATTTTTCAGCATCTCCCTGATTGGTTGTTCATCGTCAGGGTGTATTAACTGAAATGCGCTGGAACCGACTACTTCATTGATCTGGTATCCCAAAAGTCGTGTTACGGCTGGGTTGCTGTAGGTGTGGCGCCCGTCAGGATCCGACGCCCAAACCCAGTCGCCGATGGTCTCGACTAACTGACGGTATTTTTCTTCACTTTCCCTTAAAGCCTTCTCATTCGCCTTTCGCTCCGTAATATCCCTGGCGAAACCGAGAAAACGGTCTTCATCTAACTTCACCCCATTCACAGTCCACCAACGCTTCTCACCGGTTTTTGTAACGTAACGCAGGTCTCCAGTGGAATAACCTGTTTCATCCGCTCTGTTGAAGTGTAAAAGAGCTTCGCCTACATCCTCTGATGCGATTAGATCAATAAAATTAGCCCCCAGCAGTTCATCTCTATCGTATCCAGTCAGGGACGAGGCCGCATCATTGGCCTCAATGTATTTACCCTTGCCGTCAGCCACGAATACTCCGTCTGGCGCATACTTGATATAACTGCGGAAAAGCCGCTCACTCTCTAAGAGTGATTCCTCTGCTTTCTTTCTTGCTGAAATATCCTGAAAAGCCGAGACAGATCCTCTTACAACTCCTTTGTCGTCAAATAAAGGTACTGTATTGCCAAGGGCAAACACCTTGCGTCCATCGGAAAGTCTATACTCAATCTCTTGATCTAATATGCTCTGTCCCGAGGCAATTGCCTGTTGCATCGGGAGTTCGTCTGCCCTGTATTCGGTTCCGTCTGTTTTTAGATGTTTGATGTAAAGCGCCTCTCCCTTTTGGGCCGCTGTCTGGGATATGTTGGTTCCAGAAGGCGCCCCGAACAGTTCGTTAACCAACCGATTCCCGGTGATAACGCGGCATTCCGGATCAAGACATGTCCAGACCATTGCTGGAATGGCGTCCAGAATCGTGGCGAGTTCCTCTTTTCGCTGACGTAATTCCTCCTCAATCCGCTTGCGTTCGGTGATGTCGTGGTGCACTACTATGGTGCCTGCGTGTTTACCGTCGGCGTTGAACAATGTGGATGTCGACAGCTCAAGATCCAAAAGCCTTCCTTGTTTTGTCCTCCTGCGAGTCTCTAATCTGGCCTTCTCTCCGCGGACGACACTTTCCCAGTACTGTCTGGTGATCTCTTCTTCTTCAGGGGGAACAAAATTGGAAATGCTTTTGCCCAGAAGTTCTTCCGCGGACCAATCGTAAAGTTCTTCAAAGGCATTGTTTGCGAAGAGAACCCTACCCAGATCATCGTACACCACAAGAGCATCCGGAATGGTTTCCGCCAAAGAGCGAAGACGGCTCTCACTATCTCGTAGAGTGAGCTCCATTTGCTTCCTATCGGTAATGTCTTCGAACAACCCCAACACACCAATTATTTGTCCTTGGCCGTCGCGATATGGAACCTTGATAGTATGTATCCATAGCTCCTGCCCGTTGCATTGGTAGGGCTTTTCGGTTTCTCTAGCCGTCCCGGTGGCCATACAAGCCTCATCGTCGGCACGGTAGGCGAGAGCCATTTCTGGAGTATAGAATTCAAAGTCATCCTTGCCCTTGATCTGATCCGGGGTAATCCCATGGTCTGAAGCGTATTGTTTGTTACAGTAGAGGTAAACTGAGTTTCGGTCCTTGATAAAAATGCGTTGTGGAATGTGTTCAACTAGACCTTGGAGCCGGCCTTCGCTCTCCCGCAGAGTATCCTGGGCCAGTTTTCTGTCGCTAATATTCCTGGCGATTGATTGGAATCCAACGACCGTTTCTCCGTCCATTATTAGTTGAGTGTTTTGCCCTATCCATAAGGTACCGCCATTTTTTGCAACTAGAGGGAACTCATGGTAAGTGGTCGGAATTTTCTTCACGTATTGTCGGCCAAAGAATTTCATGGCCGTTTCCCTGTGATCTTGCCTAATTAGCTCAGTATAATGTTTTCCGAGGATTTCATTTTCAGGATAGCCAGTTGATCGTAAAGCCGCAGGATTGACAAAAGTAAAGTACCCTCCCTCATCGGCCCTGAAAATGATATCGCTGGCGTTTTCAACAAGTTGGCGGTGCCGTGCGTCACTTTCCTCAAGGGCCTTCTCCATCTGCTCCCTCAGAGATTCTTCCACCGTTTTGTGTCCCGTCATTCGCCACACCCCCATGTTCCCATTCTATCAATTGGACTATACTAATTTGTGAAACCATCCAAACAAAATTGTATAGCTGCAATGGTTCCAGAAATATTAATTCGTGTAAGGATACGAGGTTCATATTTTGAAATTTGGAACCTCGTCCTATAAATGTTAGTAGTGTTTAACTACGTAGCAATTATAAGCCAGTATGACTTTAGGCCAGTAAGTTTAACTTGGCAACATTATAATTAACACATTATAATTAGCACAACCTGCCCAACAAAAAACGGCCAAAACCGGGAAACCAGTTCAGGCCGATTGCCTTCCAGGAAAACCACTGCGATCACCTAAACCACAGCCACCGCACTTACAATGTTACCCGTCATTGCTTTTTGTAGAGAATCAAGACACTCTCAATGACCGCATTAATAAGATTTTCAGACGACTCCGGAAACTTCCGGACAAGTTTAGTTTTCACATAATTAAAGCGGTCAATATTGTCCATATCCAACGCCATGGCCTCTTTGATAGAATTCAACGCAAAGGTAAACAGGCTGTCGCCTTCTTTTTTGAATTCCAGAATCAATGTCGTGATTATCGCCGTGATTATTGGCGACGACGTGAACCAAAGAACCAACTTCTGAATTGCTGTAAAACCAAACATGTTTCCCCCCTCTGAATGTATTACTGTCTATCTCCGATATATAGCCGCCTGATGGCGCTGATATCCCTCAAAAACATCCCCTTTAACTCCTGAATTATAACCCCATGAGACGAACTGGAATGCGTGACTTCCAGCAACTCTGAGCGCCGCCCGCTCAGAAAAACGCCAACATGACCATGCGGCCGGTGAGGTTTATCGATCCATGTCCACCAAACGAGGTCAAGTTCCCCTGCATCACCGAGATTTGTATCTTTTCCGATCCAGCCGCCCAATCCTGTCCTCATCTGTATGGCTGTCACCCGCTTAACGGGAATGCCGGATCTTCGAGCCGCCAGATAAATATAGCCACTGCAATCAACACCTTTTTGTTCCGATTCCGAACCTCCCCAACTGTAAGCCGGATGCCGGTCGATTATGATCCACAGGTTTCTTCGGAATGAGTCTGCGTAATGTCCATCAAGCGCATAACAATTCAAGCTGATTAATGACATCACGAAGGCAATGATCAAATTGAAAGCCGTATTCATTAATTCCCCCCGATCATTCAACTATCAATTATCCGAACGCCATCGTAATCGACAAAGCCACAAAAAGAGCGGCGTAAAGAATTGAGCTTGATAAGGGATCAGAAGCTATTGTCGCCAGGGAATCCTTCGGCGTGATAAAATCAAAAATACAGGCTGAAGCGATAATTAACCAAATTGAAACCAAAGCTATTGGAGTCTTCAGCAATACATAGCGGTAAAGCCCCACGGGATCTTCAGCGAAAA
>CAJBEZ010000068.1 GCA_903952205.1 uncultured Desulfomonile sp.
ACTGGGGCTGTCTCCCACGATCTTTGTGGATCCTAGAGCAGGATTCGTTCCAACAGCAAATCCTTTAACAATTCCAGGACCGTCGGGATAATTCAACCCGGACATGACTGACTTCTTATTCATTGATGGCGCTTCCAATGCGCGTCAGTTCTGCCTCGAGAATTGAGTAACGGTCTATTTGCGTACGCTTTTCCCAGAACCATAAGCGGCCGGAGACAAACATGAAAAACACACAAAACAAAATCCGCTCAAACCCTCCAGAAACGTAGTCAAACTGACTGAGTGCGGAACATCCCGAGACTTACTCGGGAAAATAGCCCGTCGCACACACCTGATGGCGCGGAACGTAAGGTATAACATGAGTCAACTTTTGACTACGGTTCGCGAGATCCTGGACAAGGATTGATATGAAAAGGCTTTGCCTTTCACACTAATAAATGCAAATAGGAATTCAGTGTCTAACTTTCGTTAAATGAAGCTTAATTGGAGGCAAAAATGCAAGATCTTTCGGACTTGGCGTTATCGCAAGAGGACTGGCTGATGAAACGTGTCCTTCAATACGCTAAAGACCAAGGATATGTGAAATATACATCAACACTTGTGGAAGCCTGGCGAACCTCCATTGTCGGACTATCAGAGGCTTTGCGTCAAAGCGTTAAGATCTACAATGACGCTCCGGATTTTGGCCCTGATGAGGATTTCAAAAAGGACCCCATAGCATCCTTCGGTATCCTTGAAGCGCAACGTCATCGCTGTCGAGGAATTACCCTGACCATGTTTCTTGGTTTGATGAAGTACTACAGGCAGAGCTATGTCGATCTTGTCATGACGAAAGGACCGGGCGGACCAAGCGCAGAGAGAAACAAACTGTATCTTGAACGATTTTTCGACCGCATAGAACTTGGATTTGTGACCGAGTGGGTCCAGCAATCCGAAAACGACCGTGTGCCGGAGTTACAGAATGCAAATCGCTTGATGACGAACGAAAAGAACAAGTATTTGACTATATTTGAAAGCCTGGCAAACCCTGTAATTCTTATAAGCGCCAGAAACAAAATCGAAAACATGAATCACGCCGCAATACAGTTGTTTTCACACGGGGAGGTTTCCGGGGCATATTATTATGGTAAAGAAGACGGCCCAAAAGATCTAGAGTGGCTTTCTAACGAACTGGGAGATTTTGCCGAGAAAGATCAATTGGAAGTTTTCTTGGAAAAAGATCTGAACCTACGGGAATCGAAGCGTCATTTTGAAATCAAGTTCAAACGTATGTTGGATGTAAGCGGGAAGTTTTCGGGAATAATAGTCATACTCAACGACATAACTGAACGTAAACAGGTAGAGGAAGAAAAGTCCAACCTTATAGTCGAGCTTAAAAACGCCCTTACTCAAGTAAAGCAACTAACCGGATTTATTCCTATTTGCTCTTCCTGCAAAAAGATAAGGGATGACCAGGGTTATTGGAGCGAAGTGGAGAGATACATAAGTGAACATTCGGAAGCCGAGTTCAGCCACGGAATTTGTCCTGAATGTATGAGAAAACTGTATCCGGAGATTGCTGATGATGTGCTCGGCCGCTTGGAGAAGGACGAAAAGGACTCAAAGGGATTTTACGCATAAGCCGTTTGTGATAGATCAATTACTGAACGAGGCTCGTTCTGTTATGGGTATTGACTAAAACAGGGATTCCCCATGAACTCACGAACAATTGTACTGATGTTGGCGCTTATCTCGCTGATATCCACGGCAACGGGCGGGTATCTCTACTATCATGCCGCTCAGGAAACCGCTGTAATAGAAACTGAAAGGGAACTTGCAGGAACAACCAGTGATTTGAAGGATGACATTGATAGACTAATCTCCGAGAATCAAAACCAGGTCCGGGTCATGGCCCGATTTGAACAGTTCCACAAAGCCATACTGAATCAGGACCACGCGTCCATCTCTAACGCTGACCGAGTCCTGGACCATTTCGCAGGAGGTCTTTCCTGCGACGTTTGTTATCTGATGGATGGCGCAGGCAAAACCATTGCGTCCAGCAACCGTAATACTAAGGACAGTTTCGTTGGACACGATTATGCTTTTCGTCCGTATTTTATTGATGCGATAAAAGGCAGACCGGGCGTTTACCTGGCTGTTGGGGTGACATCAGGGATGAGAGGAATTTTCTTCAGCCACCCTGTTTATCTCCCAGAAGGAGGGCTTCCCATAGGAGTGGCGGTAATCAAAGCATCGACGCGAGAACTGGACAAGATGCTTTCGCACAAGAAAACGGGAATTGCACTGCTAGTGCACAGCAGCGGGATTATTTTTGCTTCCAGCAGTGACAACTCGACTTTGAAGCTCTTGTGGAAAGCCACGCCCGAGGAATTATCAAATATAGCGGAAACGAAGCAATTTGGAAAAGGACCGTGGAATTGGTCAGGATTGGAGGAAAAAACCGCCAATCAGGTAATGGACGGGTTGGGAGAAACGTATCTAATCGAGGAGATCGGCCTTGGAAACCTTCCCGGATGGAGAATTGTTTACCTGTATAGCCTTAAGGAAATCTCTGGGAAAATTGTTGATCCTTTGGTGGGTAAAACCGCCCAGGTAGCTATTTTACTGTGTTTGGTCGTTGGGGGAGCGGTCGTTCTTCTCTATGTCATGGCTCAAAAGGACATTCGTAGACGCAAGCACGCCGAACAGCGTCTTGAGAATTCTCTCTCACTTCTCCATTCAACCCTTGAGTCGACAGCCGATGGAATTCTTGTGGTGGACAGCAAAGGAAAAATCTCTGCCTTCAATCAGCGATTCTTAACTTTGTGGCAAATTCCTAATGACATTCTTGAGTCAAGAGACGATGAGAAGGCTATAGCTATTGTTTTGGATCAACTATTAGATCCTGAGGCCTTTCTTGAAAAGGTAACATATTTGTATGGACGACCGGAAGAAGGCAGCTTCGACCTGATCGAATTTAAAGACGGCAAAATATTTGAGAGATATTCTCTGCCGCAAAAGATAGGGGACACAATTGTCGGTCGGGTTTGGAGCTTTAGTGACGTTACTGATCGAAAGCGATACGAGGAGCAATTGCGGGATTCAGATGAAAAGACGCGACTGTTGGTAGAGCAGTCCCCTGTCGGTATCGCAATATTCCAGGACGGCAATTACTGTTACGCTAATCCGGAGCTTCTCACGATCTTAGGCTGCGAAAGTGAGGATCAAGTTATAGGGCAGCCGATCATCCGGTTTGTCGCACCGGGCCATCAAAGACTCTTCATTGAACGCTGCAAGAGACATCTTGAGGGTAAGAGCGGCAGGCCATCTTACCAGGTGGAAGGGATCAGAAGAAACGGCGCATTGTTGGACATGGTTCTATGGCCGAGGAAAATTGATTACGGAGGACAACCGGCAATACTGGCTTTTGTGATGGATGTCACCGAGACAAAAAACCTGAGGAATCAACTCGTGCGAGCCCAGAAGATGGAGGCGATCGGAACGTTGGCAGGGGGGATCGCCCATGACTTCAACAATCTGCTTCAGGTCATAATCGGATACTCTGAACTCATCGCCATGAATCCGGCTTTGCCTGATCAATTTAGTCGAGGCGTTAAATCGATCAATAACGCCGCTGTGAATGGAGCTGATTTGGTTAGGCGGCTACTCACATTTGCCAGAAAGACCGAAAGCAGCGCTGAGCCTTTAAACCTGAATGACAAGATCAAACAAATCCGTGAACTTCTCGACAGAACCATTCCGAAAATGATTCAAATTGAACTCAAGCTCTCGAAGTATCCAGCCGAAATCAATGCCGACGCCTCCCAGATTGATCAGATCATTATGAATCTTGCGGTCAACGCGGGTCATGCAATGCCGGAAGGTGGCAATCTGGTGATTGAGACAAAAGCCGTCAGTCTTGATAGGGCCTATTGCTTGGATCATATAGAAGCTACAATAGGCCCGTACATTTTGCTCAGTGTGTCCGATACGGGTCACGGGATTGACAAGAAGACCATGGAACGAATTTTCGAACCATTCTTTACCACCAAAGGGCCCGGCATAGGGACCGGGCTTGGTCTTTCCATGGTTTACGGCATCGTCAAACAGCACGGTGGCCATATCACATGTTATAGTGAACCTGGAGCAGGCGCAACGTTCAAGATATATTTCCCTGCGATAGATTCTGAAGTCAAATCCGAGAAGGCAACGGATTCGGTTGTCCCACAAGGAGGGACAGAGACGATTCTCCTGGTAGATGATGATGACAGTGTGCGTGATGTCGGCACGCAAATGCTTGTTGAATACGGTTATCGTGTGATTACGGCGTCAAACGGGAGAGAGGCGCTTGAGATATACAGCGCCAGGAGAGAAACTATATCGCTTGTCATTTTGGATCTGTTCATGCCGGAGATGGGGGGTAAAGAGTGCCTTCGGGCATTATTGAGAATGGACCCGAAAGTTAGTGTCCTTGTGGCAAGTGGATTCACTCAGAACGGTCAGATTGCGGAAGCACTGGATTCAGGAGCCAGGGGCTTCATCGGGAAGCCGTTTGATATACCCCAACTACTTGAGGAGATCCGGAAGATTATTGCAGGATGATCAAAATAAATCTGTGTTATTATAAACTTTAGAATGATTTAATGAACTTTCTGATTCATATTATAAGGTTAAAGGTCTAACTAAGCTGATTAATATCAGCTAATTTTCTGTTAAATTTTAATCTGGTTGTTTGTAATTACCTCATTGTACTGTTTCTTCAGGGTGATTTACCTAATGTAAAGTTCTATATTCTCAATCGCTTTAAATAATTCTTCAGTATTGATGGGCTTGGAAATGTATCCGTCCATTCCGGCTTCAATGCATCGATCACTGTCACCTGCCATGGTGTACGCAGTCATTGCCAGGATCGGGACACGCTGTCCTCCACGAGACGCCTCTCTTGCACGAATGGCCGTAGTAGCCTCTAAACCATCCATTTCAGGCATTTGAACGTCCATTAGTATGAGATCAAACTGTTCCGCTTCGGACTTCTCAACAGCCTGTCTTCCGTTTTGAACCACAGTGACGCTATGCCCCATCTTTTGGAGCAAACTGATCGCCATTTTCTGATTAATGAGGTTGTCTTCAGCCAAAAGGATATTTCTGCGTCGTGCGCTCTCTCGAATTGAATGTCTAGTAAGCAGAGAAGGCCGGGTTTGTACGCCAGCCGTCTTTTGCATGGAGGCGCAGATGGTCTCCAACAACTGCTGTTGATTAATAGGCTTGAGCAAGTATGCTGAGATGCCTAACTCCAGGCACCTAGCAGCATCACCACGCTGACCTGCGGACGTGAGAATTAACATGATCGGATTAACCAAATCAGGATCGTCTTTGATCTTTTGAGCCAGTTCGAACCCGTCCATTCCGGGCATCATGTAATCAATCAGAGCGATAGGAAAGGGACTGCCCGAGGTTTGAGCCAGCTTCATGACCTCCAGCGCGGTCTTGCCGTCAGCCGCTAATGTCGGCTTCATACCCCAGGATTTGAGTAATTCTTCGAGAATTCGTCTATTGGTTAAATTGTCGTCGACAACCAAAGCAACTAAGTCTTTGATAATTGATGTCTCTAAAGGAATCGACCTGGGCGCTGGTTCAGTTGCTAGTGAGAAACAAACAGTGAAGTGAAACACGCTTCCTTTACCGACTTCGCTTTCTACCCAGATTCGTCCGTTCATCATCTCAACCAATCGGGCGGATACTGTCAAGCCTAACCCTGTGCCGCCATATTCCCTCGTGGTAGAGCCGTCGGCCTGTTCAAAAGCGTGAAAGATTTTTGCCTGCTTTTCAGGAGGTATTCCTATACCGGTGTCTGTCACGGAAAAATGAACACATACTCCGTTATCTGTTTCCAGTTCCAATTCAGCGTTGATAGCGATCTCACCTTTAGCTGTGAACTTGATGGCGTTGCCGACTAAATTCACGAGCACCTGGCGAAGTCGTCCAGGATCGCCGACAACTGCGTCTGGAATACTCGTGGGAATTCGGTACACTAACTCAAGTCCTTTATTGTCGGCCCCAATCGCCAATGAGGTCAAGGTGTTAGAAACACAATCCCTCAAGCTGAATGTGATCGTTTCCAGTTCCAGCTTCCCGGCTTCTATTTTGGAAAAGTCCAATATGTCATTGATCAATGCAAGGAGAGAATCAGCGGAGATCATAACCGAATGGAGGTAATCCCGCTGCTCATCGGACAGTCGGGTGTTTAACGCAAGTCCGGTCATGCCGATTATGCCGTTCATGGGAGTCCTAATCTCATGGCTCATATTAGCCAGAAATTCACTCTTGGCGACACTGGCCAGTTCGGCGGACCTACGTGCCTCTATAAGATCTGTAATGTCCACGAAAGACTCCACACACCCGACAGCTATTTCGGTTTCATTTCTCGTAATAGTCGCATTTTTCAAGACTACTCGTTGTTTACCGTCATTGGTTTTCAGTGTGCATTGCTGCCTGAATACGCTATCATCAGAACCCGGATTCAACACCGGGCATGCTACGGAACAGGACTCCTCGCAAAAAAAATCACAGCGTTTTCCTACTATGTCGCTTTCTTCAAAACCTGTTATTCTCGAGAACTCGGCATTCACTCCTGTTACGATCCGCCCGGAGTCGACGGTGAATATCCCTGTAGCGGCTGTGTCCAAGAATTGTCGCTGTAGTTTATAAGCGCTATTCAGTCGGTCTTCCCCCTCTTTTCGCTTTGAGAGCTGTTGTCTTATATTGCTTCGCCCGAATACCAAACCCAGAATTCCCAACAACCATATTCCACCATAGGCAAAAGCTTCGGAGCGGATCTGGGCATTCAGGTTTTTCTCTATAGGCCCCCATGGTGTAGAGATGCTTATTCCCCCTATAATGTCTCCCAATTTGTATCCCTGGCTGGTGTGGCATTTCAGGCAACCCTGCTCCACAAAATGCGGGCGCATGAGACGTAAATAAGTTTCATCTCCTATAGGCTCAATGGATGATACTTCCTGTAGTCCCTGGTCGAATGCGAGTAAAACCTTTTTTTCCCAATCGTCTGGAGCGTTTTCGGGTCTCAAAGGCTTGAGGCTGGTAGTATGACCTTTATGGCTATATTGTTTCTCTCCCAACTCCTGGACCTGGCGGGTCATATAGGCCCCATTCATCAAGGTAAGTTGTTTCCCTGAAGGGGTTTTGATATCTCTTTCCGGAAGGTGCGCCAGGTAAGGGTTGGGTGGCGTTTGGGCCGTAACAGGAACGTAAACTCCGCCGTGGACGGCCGCCCAGCTACGGAAAGCCAGTTCCTTGCTGTAACTGTGCAAGAGTCCTCCCCGGGCGATTGCCATGGCAGATGAATATGCTTCCCGATAATGCAATCCAGCAGTCGCAAGAATTACAATGGTCCAGAATACGGCAATCATAAGGAAGAACCTGTCGATGCGGGCCTGAACATCGCCCACGGCTCCGGCCGGCGGATTAATGGCGTCCATTTTTCCCGATTGTTTTTTCATTTTAAAACTCCACACCGCATGCCGTTCGAGTTCAGGCCAAAGGCGTTAAGAATTTGTCCAGCTAAAAAAGCATCTTTCCAGTGGACCTTGGGCCGAAAGTTAGACAGGAAGTGCGGGCCGAAATGAGGATCTCTGTTTGTACTCCTGCCAACTTTTCTAGGTATAGTTTCTATTCTTCCGTTTCTCTCAATGCATTCTTGGTATACTAATACCTCAGTGAGCGCCAAAGATGTGACATAAATTTTACTTGGAAAAGCGTTTTTTGATTTTAACTCAGGGGTTACTGTCACGACAAATATTCTGTTTGAATTTTATCACGCTTTGTGTTCAGCTATACAGATTATACAGAACCAATCATCGGGTATCACTAAGTTGGGAACACTTGTGGCCTGACCATCAGGAGGAATGTCATGAAAAAGTCTATAGGGGCGAAAACCATTCTCTACCCTACGCCCGTTTTGATCGTTGGCACGTACGATAAGACCGGCAAGCCTAATGTCATGACCGTCGCCTGGGGTGGGATTTGCTGCACCACTCCACCGTGCGTCTCCATATCAGTTCGGGAGGCTACCTACACTTACGGCAGCCTCATGGAACAGAAAGCCTTCACGATAAGCATCCCCCCGGAGCATTACGCGAAGCAGGCTGATTTCATCGGTCTGGTATCGGGGAAAGATACGGACAAATTTGTAGCGACGGGACTTACACCTATGAAAAGCGACGTGGTAAACGCTCCGTATGTTGATGAGTTTCCCTTGGTCCTGGAGTGTAAGGTTATCCATTACCACAAGATTGGCATCCACACACAATTCATTGGTGAAATTCTGGACATAAAGGCGGACGAGGAGGTTTTGGGTGAAAAGGGCCCTGAGATCGAAAAGATAAAGCCGTTTATGTGGGCCCCTGACTCTCATCGAGGTTATTACGCCGTCGGTCGGCATCTTGGCAAAGCGTTCTCGATTGGCAAAAAACCAAAATAGTCTCTTCATGTGTACTGACATCAGGGATGCTCAGAAATGTAATATCTAGAACCAAATCTGACATTTCTATGTTGTCGGATGACGTCCCGTCTATTACATTCCGAGCAAGCAAAGATCGACGGGTTGGCTACATCTTGTCTTTTTCTTTTACTGAATTCGCCTCTGTTTGAAGGGTCTTCAGCCCGTCAGCCACCTTCTTGTGGCCTTCCTCGATCATTTTTACGCCTTCTGAAGTGTCTTTTTCATTCTTGATCATACTATATCCGCGCATCATCATGGCGTGTCCTTCATGTATGGATTTCTTGGAACCAGTAAATTCCTTGTCCTTCTTGGCCCATGCGCCTTCACAGTTGGCCATCATTTTATGCCCTTCCAGCATCATCTTCATCCCGGCTTTATCCTTTTTGCCATGAGCAATTTCAAAGCCTTGCATGAATGTATCAGAGCCATTTTTCATCATTTCGGTTGGGTCAGTGTGTTTTCCTTTGGATGAATGAGGTTTCTTGCTCTTTGTGTCAACCGGCGCAGGTTTGTGATCAGCAGGGGGCATAGTGGCTTCAGGAAGTTTGACGTTTCCCTGTTCCGCAACTGCCAAATGAGGTATCGCAAGCCCAAGAACAACCGAGAAAAAAATCGCTGTAAAAATAGCCACGACTTTACCAAAACTGTTCTGTTTTTCCATTCTCGAAATCCTTTTTCTGAAGTTTAGGATCATGGTCTACATGGCCCCACGAAAGGGTCGTATTTGTTTTCCTTTCGCTGCAACGGGCTCAAAGTTTGCCATAACTTATTTCGGTGACAACGAGTCACATCGTTTGTTTCCCAAAGATGAAAATATTGGCGTCGAGCTTTTAAGCCAAGGAAACAACGTCACAGTAACTTGGTAAAATTGTCACGAATCGTGATTTGTGATAATGTAACAAGAAAGTATGCTCTTCATAATGAGTAGTTCTTTCCTTTTGGCGAACTGCTCAAAAGGGGACGG
This sequence comes from uncultured Desulfomonile sp., assembly GCA_903952205.1. Classification (GTDB taxonomy): domain Bacteria; phylum Desulfobacterota; class Desulfomonilia; order Desulfomonilales; family Desulfomonilaceae; genus CAJBEZ01. The sequence goes on from CAJBEZ010000068.1 coordinate 9,462, forward strand.
AAATGCGAACGCGGTTATTTCAATGCTTTCTTATTCTAGCTCTGGTCTCGATTGTTATCCCGCAAAGCTGTTGGTGTTCGAACGCAGAGGATTATTTCCGCGAAGGTTATGTAGCCTCCATGAAGAGGGAATGGAATTTGGCCATAGATCTCTTCAACAAGTCGATAGATCTTAATCCTGATAACCCAGGATTTTATGTACAGAGGGCTTCAGCCTATCAGATGACGGACAGGGTCGATGACGCTATACGTGACTATGAAACCGCTTTGAGACTGAGGCCCGATTATTATCTGGCAATGGAATATTTAGCCGGTCTCTATGAAACCAAGAATGAGCATTCAAAGGCGCTCGAAGTGTACAACCGGGCCCTTCCATTGATACGGGATTCGAAATGGCGCTCAATAATTCAGTGGAAGATCTCTGAAGCCAGGAAAAAAGCCGCCAATGTGAGGGCGGATCAGGGCAGGCAGACAGACAGATAGGGAGTGCCGGTTCCTATCTCAACGCGTCGACAATTTTTATTCCAGAGGCTCTAATCGCGGGCAACATACCCCCAACCAGCCCCATAGCCGTGGCAAAAACCATACTCTTGATGAACACCGGCAGGGTCAGTCTGAAAGAGAACGCTATCTCTGAAAAAGTTTCCCAGTTTAGCGTTGATATCGTAAGAAGCTGAAGAGAAGAACTGGCAATTGTTCCCAAGGATCCTCCAAGAATACCGAGGAAAAGGGATTCAGTCAGGAAAGCTACCAGTATGTTGTGACGGCTGAACCCAATCGCCCGAAGAGTTCCGATTTCTCGTGTACGGTTTGCTACGGCTGAATACATTGTAACCATGGCGCCAAGAACAGCCCCGACGCTAAAGAAGAGAGTCATGGCAAACCCGAGTAACCTGATGAACTTGGACATCATTTCAGACTGCTCTTTGTAAAAATCTACCTCCCGTTTTACCTGTATACTGAGTCTCGGGTCCTTCTCGAGTTGGTCTTTCAGTTCTTTGAACCTCTTCTGACCAGGGACGCGCATTACTACCACCGAATAACTGTTACGGCGGAATGCAGACATGATTTGGTCGCCATCAGCCCACAATTCGCTGTTAAATGCGGTGTTGCCGGCGTCAAAGATCCCGACCACTTTCCAGGAAACCATTCCTAATCTTAACATCTCTCCAAGTGTAGCTCCCTCAATCCCTTTCGATATGTTCATACCGGCCATAACTTCATAACTGCCGGGCTTGGGAGTCCTACCTGACAGTAGTTTGATTTGTGGGCGTAATTCAAGGGAATGTCTTGACGTTCCGCGAATTACAACATTGGTCGGGTTTGCCGTCTTTCTCTTTGGCAAGGTCACCAGCACCAAAGTTTCTTTCGCTGCTACTCGGTCTCCTTTTGAGTCTTCTTCGACTTCCGGTTGAACTTCTATTATGTCAGCCTGTTTTCTCTCTATTGAGCTTGAAACTTCAGTTTCCGCAGCGCCCCTCAATACAATAACGTTGTTGGGCGAACCACTATCCACAAGAGTTTGTTCCAATCCTTCCGCCAACATCATTACCGCCGAGAACACAAAAGTAACCAATGCCATTCCTCCGGCGGTCAGAATGGTTGTAAACTTTCTGTTCGACAGATTCCGTATGCTGTAATTTAAAGGGACCGCCAATGTTGGCGTGCCTCCCAGTCCGACATGAATATGAATGTCTTTCGAAAAGAGTGGGAACTCTGGGAATGGATGATTGTCTTTGTTTCTCCGGGCTTTTACAGAAGAATTATTGTAGTAATTCTACGACTCAATGTTATAAAAGCCCAGGAGAAACTCGATTAAACCAGTTCTCTAAATCTTCTCAACTATAAGGGCGTGCCCCATGCCACCACCCACGCACAACGTGGCCAGCCCAAATTTCGCATTTGGCTGTTTCTTGAGTTCATACAATAAAGTCGTCAGGATCCTGGCTCCAGAAGCGCCAATTGGATGACCAAGCGCAATGGCTCCACCATTCAGGTTAACCTTGTTCATGTCCAGATTCAAATCCCTGGCGACCGCCAAGGCTTGAGAGGCAAAAGCTTCATTGGCTTCTATGACGTCCATGTCCTCGATCTTAAGGCCGGCCTTCGCGAGAGCCTTACGTGTGGATGGGATGGGACCGGTGCCCATGATCTTTGGGTCAACCCCTGCTGAAGCATAGGCGACTATTCTGGCGATGGGTTTATAGCCTTCTTTTTCCGCCCGATCTCTTGACATCACCAATAAGGCGGCGGCTCCATCGTTGATACCGGAAGCGTTACCCGCAGTAACCGAACCATCCTTTTTAAAAGCGGGTTTCAATTTGCTTAGGACTTCCTTTGTGGTCCCAAATTTCGGATGTTCATCAGTGTCGAAAATCTTGGGCTCACCCTTTCTTTGTGGAATCGGAACCGGAACAATTTCGTCCTTGAATCTTCCTTCCTTGACTGCCTTTTCCGCGAGGGTTTGGCTGCGAAGGCTAAACTCGTCTTGTTGTTCACGGGTTAGTCCATATTGGTCGGCCACGTTTTCTGCGGTCATCCCCATATGATAATTGTTGAATATTTCCCATAGACCGTCTTGAATCATCAAGTCAACCAGAGGAGTGTTATTCATCCTCGCTCCCCACCTCGCAGCGGCCGTTGCGTAAGGGGCGGCCGACATATTTTCCGCGCCCCCGGCAATTACTATTTCTGCGTCACCAGCCTTAATAGTCTGGGAAGCGAGAGATACCGCTCTCAGTCCGGAAGCGCAAACCTTGTTGATTGTCATTGCAGGAACTTCCATAGGGATGCCGGATCTTATGACTATCTGTCTTGCGACATTCTGTCCCTGTCCAGCCTGAAGCACGCACCCAAAAATTAGTTCATCCACAGTGGAAGGGTCCAGCTTGTTTCGTTTAATAATCTCTTTGACCACTATTGATCCGAGTTCTACCACGGGAATAGTCTTCAACGCTCCGCCAAAAGATCCCACAGGGGTGCGGATAGCGTCCACAATTACAACTTCTTTCATAAGATTGACCTCCAAAAATTGAACTAATCGACATTTGGCGGAAGCAGCGCTTCCGGTATCTGCATTTTTTTCTCCCTGTAATAACGGATTGCTCCAGGATGCAATGGAGCTACCAATCCGACCAGAGCGTTCTCCAATGATACGCCCTTAAATGCCGGGTGAAATTTGGCCAACTGATCAACATTTTCAAAGAGGCTCTTTGTCAGGTCATAGATAACTTCCAAATCCAGTGATGAGGTTGTTACAAGGAGTGTGTTCTGTCCTACGGTGTTCACCGGTATGCGTTGACCAGGATATGTTTCGGGAGGAATCACAATCCTTTGACAGGTTGTCCAGCCACGTTCCTTCACGGCCTGGAGTTCTGTGTCTGTTATTTCAATAAAGCTGAACAATTGAGGACTTGGCTGCAGAAGATTTGTCACTAGCGCCGATGGAATCGCTGAAGTCACCTCAGCCGACTGAATTGTCCCAAGCCTCAAAGATTCAACAGCGGAACCGTAATTCATGAATTTCAGCTTGATGTTATGTTTAGGTTCCTTGTTAATGCGTAAAAGCATTTCCGTAGTGAATCTGTTCCCGCTTTCAGGCAAGCCGGTGGCGACTGTGAGACCTTCCAGGTCGTCAAGGCTGGAACTCCTGTTTTTATCTGATCTAATGATCAAATGAGCGGCTTCAGGCCAGAGGTTTGTAATACTTCTCAACTCACTGTTGATCTTATTCTTGAAATTACCGGCTCCTTTATAAGCCAAGGAACACGAGAGAGCGTCAACCAGTATCAGCTCTGCGTCCTGAATTCTGATTGCCTCAATATTTTCTCTGGCCCCTTCCGATATCGCTCCGGATACTCTTATTCCGAGTTTTCTCAGTTTAGTGGTCCAGAGCGAAGCCATCGCCAATCCGAGTTGATGATAAGACCCTCCAGGCATACCCGTCACCATCAACAGAGAGATACGGGACCCTGTCGAACCCGATTCGGCGCGGGAAGTTCCGGCGGTTGCTCCGATAGTGTCAATACATGCCGCAAGAAACAAGATTGTTAAAACCATGAACATCTTATTCGGGGCTTTTCGCAAAAATGGATTCGATTTCTGAAGCATAAAATTCTAAAACCAGAGGTGTGTTCTCACACGGGGACTCAAAGTATAAAATGAGCGCCCCTATCAGGGTAGTAGATTCTAGTTTAAAAACAGAAGTTTGAAAAGCCGCTTTTTTATTTGGGGGTTTCCAGACTCTGTGGATTGGTTTAGATTTATGCGGTGAAACTCTTTTACAGATTATGATTGACAGCAGCCGGCGGAAACGGTTGATGTTACAGCCAACACCCTGATTAAATTACTCAAACCTAAGACGTCGGACATTGGGTAACCACAGTCTTGCAAAATGTGAGGTAAAAAATGTTTGAATTCTTACTCTCGGAGGATCAGAAAAAGGTGCGTGACGAAGCTGGAGAACTCGTCAAATGGGTCCCTCGTCAGATGATTCTGGACATGGACAACGATAAGATAAAATTCCCGACGGAATTTCTAAAAGAAGCGGGCAAGAGAAATTTGCTCGGCACCAGGTATCCAAAACGCTGGGGCGGCCGGGACATGAATTGGGTCGCAACAGCGGCGGTAATGGAAGAAATTGGTACCCTGGGATACATCTTTTCGTGTGTATTTGGGGTTGGAGCGGAACTTGTTTGTGACGCCATAATTTTACATGGTTCAGATTTTCTTAAAGATAAATATGTTAAACCTTTACTTCGAGGAGACATTTTTGCGGCTGAATGCTTGACAGAGCCACGCGGTGGTTCGGATTTTTTCGGTACCTCGTCCATTGCGGAGGACAAAAACGATCATTTTCTGTTAAATGGACAGAAAAGGTTTATTGTAGGAGCCGAGGGAGCTGATTATTTTCTTGTTTACGCGAAAACCGACGCTACTGCCGAGCCGCACAAGGCGCTGACTTGCCTTGTAGTTGATCGTGGTCCAGGCGTGGATGTCAAATATGTTTACGGTTTGATGGGGTGCCGCGGTGGTGGGGCTGGACGAATTGTCTTCCGTGATGTCAAGGTGCCAAAGGAGAATGTGGTTGGCCGGCTTAATGGAGCATACTCAGTCTTTAACACTATGATGATTCCAGAGAGATTGGGTACAGCGGCCATGACAATAGGTGCAGCTAGGCCCGCCCTGGAAATAGCCGCCAGATATTCCACCAGGAGAAAGGCGTTTGGAAAGACGATAAACCAGTTCCAGGGAGTCAGTTTTCAGATCGCCGAGGCTTCAACATTGCTGGATGCGAGCCGAGCGCTCGTATATGCGACTTGCATGGCGGTTGATTCAGCACAAAGTCCCAACCTGGTCCGGAAGATGGTGTCGGAGACCAAGAAATTTGTCACAGAATCATGTCAAAAGGTTTCTCACATAGCAATGCAAGTTATGGGAGGGATTGGCTACACCAACGTTTTCCCGATCGAGAGAATTTTTCGTGATCTCAGGCTTGCCTCAATATGGACCGGTACAAATGAAGTCATGTCCGCGATCGTAGCCAATGAGTATTATAAGGAACTGACCAGGGTCAAACAGGAAATACGAGATTACGAAGCTGATTCTGAGGCGGCGAATGAACTCGAAGAGAAGATCTTCGAGTAGACGACTTTCTTAGAATGATCGGACTGAGCTACTATAACTTCTAAAGTTTCGCTAAAGGAGCAGATTAATGAAAAAGGTCGCGGTAGTAGGCTGTGGAGCGTACATGGAAAGTGGTTATGGCTGTCCTGGCGAGTGGAGATGCCTCAAGGCCGCCGCAATGGGTGAAGGAAGCTTTGAAGAGCCGTCTTCGGTTGTTTCGTTCGTGAGTTGCGAATGTCCCGGTAGATCTGTGATTCCAACTTTGGGGATGGCTGCCAAGCTTTCTGAGATAAAACCGGATGTGATTCATTTCAGCACCTGCATGGCGTCGGCAAAGCCCGAATGTCCATACTTCAAACCAGAGGAATTGGCGAAGATGGTTGAGGCCAAAACCGGAATCAAGGTGATTCTGGGAACACACGATTATCACTAACTCCACGTCTTGGCATTAATAGTATTATCATGTTTAAATTCAAAGTGTTGATCTATTTTTATTAAGTTATTATTCCGGATGTATGATAAGATGTTGATTGATTTGGGATCGGACGGTGAATAATTTTGATTTCGCTCAGCCTTTTACGCCTTGCAGTGATTTTGTTCAGCGTCGGTGTACTTTGTTCTTGTGGCGGCAAGATAGCCAAGACTGGAATAGGTTTTGTCGGTGATGTGAACGATTGCGGGGTTTTCAGATTATCTCACTCTGATGGGTCTCAATCGTGGAAACGGCTGCAACCAGACAGCAGCAGAAAAGACCTCAAAGCCGTTCAACAAAATACTATGAAGCCGGCAAAATATGTTGAGACTCCGAAAGGCGGAACTCTGACATTTCAAGACGGTTTGACGGTTATTTACCAGGACATCAAATAGGAAGTCCGTCGAGCTAGTGATATATAAATCAATTTGATCAAAATACATGCCTGATTGGTTGCATCTTAGACCTTCAAGAGGCATCTTATAGAATTAGAACGTCTGCTGGAGGATTATGTTAATGCCCATTTACGAATACAGATGCGAGAACTGTGATAACGATTTTGAAACTCTGGTTTTTGGAACGGAAGATATTTGTTGCCCTAAATGTAAAGGACCAGTGGAGCGCGTTATGTCCTGCTGTAGTTTCAAGAGCGGGGCTGGTGATTTCAAATCATCCTCGGGTTCAGGAAAATCAAGTTGCGGGACATGCTCTTCGACCTCATGCGCTTCCTGTCATTAGAACGGAGACCCATGTTTATTAAGCGGAGGCGCAGAAAATGAGTCAAACAGAAAGCTACCACTTAAGACTTCAAAGACAAATCGATTGTCAACTCGAAGTAAAACCGAAAGATGCCTTGGTTGCTTGGGAAAATTCCGGATGGAACGAGGAGTCAGGGACTGATGGTGATGAAGCGCCACTCAAGTACCTGGCGTTGGTTTTGTTGGAGGCGATAGAGAGTCGGTCAGTAAGGCTATCAATTGACAGGGAAAGAGGAGTTACTATTTTTGGGGACTCAACCTACATGTTGCCCAAAGCGCCGTCTATGTACATAGCAAGAGGTTTGGAAATCCTAAGAGAAATAGCTGGTATGGATAGTCCTGATGCCTTGGGAAGAATATCGCTTGGTATTCGGAACGACTCCCTGGAACTGATTATACAAAAAGAAGCCGGTCTCCACATAATAAATATCCCAGGTGTCTAGTGCGACCATTTGGTTTTAATATATGGCGCGCCGGTTTCACCGTTAATTTTATTTCAAATCATGTTTTTTCAATTCTTTGGCCTCATTCCAATACCTCTCCATTTCATCCAGGGTGGTTTGGGGCCAAGTTTTATCTTCTTTAGCCAACTGTTGTTCAATGTGTTTGAAGCGGCTTTCAAATTTGTCTGTAGTTTCATTCAGGCAGGCCTCAGAGTTTATTCCAAGTTTACGTCCCACATTAACCATGACAAAAAGTATGTCCCCTAATTCATTGCGAATGTGGTCAATTTGCTCCGTTTCAAGAGCTTCCTTAAATTCCTGAATCTCCTCGTCTATCTTTGGCAGCATGTCTTTGACGTCTACCCAGTCGAAACCGACCTGCGACGCTCGAGAAGATATCTTTTGGGCCCTGTTTAGGGCCGGGAGCGAGCGCGGAATCCCATCCAGAACGGACTTTCTCATCTTTATCTTTTCTTCTGACGCTTTGATCTTCGTCCAATTTTCAATGACTTCTTTGTCATCAGCTACAGAAACGTCACCGAAGACATGTGGATGCCGGCGTATCATCTTGTCCACAACCCTGGCTAATATTTCGCCGACACTGGAGTTTCCTGTTTCTTGAACCATACAGCACAAAAATGTTACCAGGAAAATCAGGTCACCCAGTTCTTCCACGACATCATCCCTGTCCGAGTTGTTAATCGCATGCGCCAACTCATGATATTCTTCGAGAACATACGGGTGAAAGCTCTTGAGTGTTTGTTTCCTGTCCCATGGGCAGCCATTCGTAGACCGGAGCGACTTGATGAGATCCGTCATCTGAACGAAGATGGAACCAGGTTCTTCATTCGATTGTGATATGGACATGAAGTTATTCCCCAATTTCTTAATAAATCTTAAATCAGATCACAATAAGTATTGTTGTTCGGGACAGTTCCAGTCTAAAAAGCCCATGTCCCGTTGGTGGAAACTATTTTGGACCTGTTGTCGACTTTGTTAATCTAATATAATACTCAAAGCAACAGATTTTCAGATTTCCGGAATCCGAAAGGCGACGATCGCCGTCCACGCAGGCTCTTTATTGAAGGGTATCATTAATTATGTCCTCATGAGCCTTGACTGGAAAGTATTATGGCCTTAAATGATGCAAGAGTACCGAAGCTGAGAGTTTTAAATATTATGGCGGGTTAATCCCGGAGGACATTTGACTTCAGAAATATTGACGGACAAAAATTACTCGCCCAGACGTATAAGTTTCGACAATATCGGGGCCTTTCAGGCGTTAGTTGGGGAGTTCAACAAGAACATAAAAAGAATAGAAAAACTTTTAAAAGTCAGCATATCTGTAAAGGGAAACAGTCTTAGCATAGAAGGAGACACTCCTGTCGATGAATTGGCTGAACGCCTCATCAAGCAATTGTACTCGCTTGTTAGGGAATCTTACCCCATCCATCTAGCCGATATAGATCAGGGGGTCAAGATGCTGTGCATGGACCCCGGTGCCAAGATACGAGAAGTCCTCAAAGAGGTCATCTTTACTTCCGACAACAAAAGACCGGTAACCCCGAAAACATGGAACCAGAAACAATACATACAAGCAATAAGGAGCTTTGATATTGTTTTTGGGATAGGCCCAGCCGGGACTGGAAAAACATATCTGGCGATGGCGATGGCCATGTCTGCTTTTTCCAAAAAGCAACTTAGAAGAATTATTCTGGCTCGCCCGGCTGTAGAAGCCGGAGAGAAGCTGGGTTTTCTGCCGGGGGACATGCATGAGAAGGTTAACCCTTATCTTAGGCCGCTTTATGATGCGCTACACGACATGATCGACTCTGAGAAGGTGGCGCGCATGATTGAGCGTGGAGATATAGAAATAGCTCCAATTGCTTTCATGAGGGGCAGAACACTCAATGATTCGTTCGTCATACTGGATGAAGCTCAAAATACAACGTCGGAGCAGATGAAGATGTTCTTGACCCGGCTGGGTTATTCGTCAAAGGCGGTTATAACCGGCGATGTGACACAGATTGATCTTCCGGATGGAGTTAGGTCGGGGCTAGTGGAAGCTCAGGAAATACTTCAACATATAGAGGGTATATCTTTTGTGCAGTTTTCTGATCAGGATGTGGTTCGCCATCCACTTGTTCAGGAAATAATTAAAGCGTATGAAAAGAGTGGGCCTAACGTAAGGGATCGGAGATATTGAGCGATGCCTGAGACATCGTCGAGAAATAAAAATTCATCAAAGAACTCTTTTAGGGAAAAGAACCGGGATTCTTTTATAAAAAGGAATAGCGCCCTTAGTAGATTCCTCCCTGAAAGGTTTCATCGTCTGCTTGATCCGAGAGTTAAGAGATGGGCTCTCCTGATAGGGGTCTGTCTACTTTCGGCGTTTTTGATCGCCCCAAGGTCTTTTCAGGTCTATTCGCTCACAATCGGAGAGCCGTCTACTGAAACAATATTGTCGCCCATGACGTTTCAAGTGATTGATCAGGCGGCTACAAACAAGAGTCAGGAAGAAGTGCTAAGGTCTGTTCTGCCGGTTTATGATCTTGATGAAGAGCTTGTCGATGACGTTCAGTCGCGCATAGCCGTAGCCTTCAGTTTCATGAAGAATTACATGGCTGCAGAAGCCGAGAATAGGGCGAAGGAAGCCGACAAACCGAAAGAAGATAAACCGCCGGCAGATCCCAAGGGTTCAGTTCCAAAATCGTTTCAGCCAATGGATGAAAAGGACCTCAAATCAAGGTTCGAAACTCTTTTAGGGGCAGATGTCTCGTTGTCGAGTTTCAATGCCCTAAAATCAACCGGTTTCAATCCCAGAACTCAGCGGGATCTCCAGTCGCTGGTAGTGCCACTGCTGCTGAGAGGAGTTGTCCTGAGCAGAGAACTGCTATTGAGAGATGGTAAACAGGGGATACTCGTAAGGTCAAAATCAAAAGAAAAACTAGAGCCTTTGAAGGATGTTGCCGCTCTATACGATTTACGGGAGGCCATGGCCAAGATAAATGAGCAAGAAGGAGACACCGCCGAAGACACCGAACTTTCGGAGGCGATAAAGAAAATCGCGACGGACCTCATAAACGTCAATTTGACGCACAATCGGGAGAAAACGTCGTCTTTACGTCAGGAAGCGCTTGCATCAGTCAAGCCAGTTTATTTTCAGGTTGCAAAGGGAGAGCCAATAGTTCGTGAAGGCGAACCGGTGAATGAGGCTCACTTAAAAAAGTTGGACGGACTGAACAAGGCCAATCCTGCATACAGCCGTTATGGGATTGTGTTTGGCATGGGACTGCTCCTGATACTCCTGGTCAGGTTCTGTTTTTATTTTTCGGAAAACTACCTGGAAAGAAACAGGCACTCTTCCGAGGATCTTGTCCTGTTCAGTGTGCTTATTATCGGGACAATTCTCATGATGAAGATCTTTTCCCATATTTCGAATTCAATTTCAGTGTCTTTCAACAATGTTAATCCTCAAGCAACCTTTTTTGCGGCCCCTGTCGCGATTTCAGCAATGCTCGCCTCACTGATGGTCGATCCCAGGCTTGCTTTTCTATTTTCAGTCATGACATCATTGGTGGCTACCCTGGCTGTGGAGGGGGATGTATATCTGTTTGTTTTCTTCCTTATTTCATGCGTCGTAGGATTGCATGGAGTCAGCAAGGTTTCTGACCGAACCGCCATACTCAGGGCAGGTCTCGTGATAGGACTGGTCAACATGGTTTCGGTCTTGAGCGTCAAGATGGCGCTTTTCCAGATGCGCAAACCAGAGGATATCTATGAAATAGGATTGGGATTCCTTGGAGGAGTCATTTGTGGCCCAATAACTTTTGGACTAACTCCCTTGCTAGAAAGGCTGGGGTTTACAACAAACATCAGACTTCTTGAAATAGCCAACCTCAACCACCCGTTACTTAAACGGATGGCAATTGAGGCGCCGGGGACCTATCATCATTCAATGATCGTTGGGAACCTGGCCGAAAACGCTGCGGAAGCGATTGGAGCCAATCCATTACTTGCAAAAGCGGGAGCGCTCTATCACGACATTGGGAAAATCGCGAAGACATCAAAGCCAACCTATTTCATAGAAAATCAAATTCGCGGTATAAATCCACACGACCGTTTAGAACCAAGCATGAGCGCTCTCATTTTGGTCTCTCATGTCAAGAATGGGGTTGAAAAAGCCAAGGAATACCAATTAGGCGCCCCAATTATCGATATCATACAACAACACCACGGAACTGGTCTCATAAAGTTCTTTTATAACAAGGCCCTGGAAAAGGCTGAGAAAACTCATCTACCTGTTGCTGAAGAGAAATACAGATATCCTGGACCATTACCCGATAGTAAGGAAGCTGCCTTGGTAATGTTGGCCGACGTTGCTGAAGCCGCATGCAGAACCTTGGGCGATCATAGTCCGGCCACAATTCAGAAGAAAGTTCAAGGTTTGATTATGACTCTTTTCACAGAAGGGCAGCTTGATCAATCCAGCCTGACCCTGAAAGACATTGACGCGATAACAAGATCCTACGTGAGGACCTTACAGGGGGTGCTTCACTCTAGAATAGATTACCCTGATGATTCAGGGTCTCAGGACAAGAATGATGGAAATCGTCTTAGATTGGCGTCAGATAGAGCCGCAGGTGGATCTGAACAAATGCGGGCGGAGGACGGAACAAATATTACGAAGCTTGGGCTGCGATGAGGAATCAGTTCTTTCCATAATCGTGGTTAATTCGCCTTTCATGGCTGATATGAACCTTAAATATCGCGGGAAGGATGGACCAACTAATGTACTGTCATTTGCCCAGAGAGAAGCGGGAATTTCGTCAGGAGACCCCAATCTGCTCGGTGATGTCGTGATTTGTTGGGATAGGGTGGTGTCTGACTCCGATTCTCTTGGATACACCATCGAAGAAATGTTCACCTATTTTTTGATCCACGGGATATTGCACATAGTAGGCTTTGATCATGATTCTTCGGAACACATGGAAGAGATGGAATCGAGAGTGAACAACATATTTAATGATTTATTCCCTGAGAGTGCATAGGCGTTGATATGAGAAAACCTAAAGAAAAACAGATTTCTCTGCGTGGTGATCAACTTCTGCGCGGGGGCGATATAGTTCACGTCATGGACGACGGGAACCCAACCAAGTGTAGGGTTTTGTCTTGTCTTGGGACCGAGAGCGGGTCATGCTTGGCAAGTCTGGAAATACTGGAAGGACCTAAAAAAGGAACAAGAATGGACACAACTCTGGTGGCGGGCGCCATAAAGCAGGAATAATTGCCACCAGGTTGCTTACCAAAAGGAAATACGTACGGGCTATCATGACTGAAAACCCTTGCTGTCATTCACATTAGTGAGTTAGGCCCTGGTTGAGGTCAACCGCCATAATGTTGTGATAACCAAAATTACTGCGTCATCTGGATTTAATCAAGTCAGGCGATACCCGCAATGCCGGCTTCTGAAAGATTTTTTGCCGCCATTGTGAGCATCTTGACATGTTCCATTTCAGCTCTAATGAGCTGATCTATCTCTATCTTGCCCTCGGGATCCGGCAAAAGTTCTTTCATTCCCAAGAAGAAACTAACGGAATCTTTTTCAAACTGTATAGCCATATTTAAGGCTTCCTGAGATGTCGTAATTCTGGACAACCTTGAACTGGCAGCCTCTACAGTGAAAATGTGAGTGTCCGCCGTGGCCTGGAGGTAACTTTCGGCCAACCCTTCGGGGTCCCAAACTCCGGCAGACAAGGCTGATTGCGGAAGAGACCCTCTCAGTGTTTTGAACGACTCAATGTGATTAGCCTCCATTTCGGCCAAATCTTCAAACAGTTTCTTGGTTTCAGGGTCACTAGATTTTGCAGCGGCGCCCGCATAAAAGGCGTGCCCATTTTCCTCAATGCGGACCGCCATAGTGAAAACATCCTCCGCTGTTCCAAAAACAAACATATGAACCTCCGATTCACTTCTTCGTGTAAAATCGAAACTTAACAAACGATCATATTATTATTTAAATTTTCAATGGATCAAAAGCAAGGGCTAGCTTTCGGCAATAGGCATTGAAGGTCAAGTTTCTAAATTGTCTTGTAAACATTCAGGCCTATTTTTTCAGATCTTCCGAAAACTAACTGATTTCCGCCAGTGGATCCAATGATAATTGTTTTTCCCGATTTAGAAGGCCCCAACTCTTTCGAAAGATCAACTTTGATGATCAGGCTTTCTCCACTCAATTCCATTTCCATATTCTTGAAGGATGTCTTATTTCCGCATTTTTTCACAGCGCTGATATCTTTGTAAACGTTAAGGCCAACCTTCTCTGAACGACCTGGTAGCGTCTTGTTTCCTTCAGTTGACGCCACTATAACTGTCTTTCCCGATTTTGACGGCCCGAATTCTTTCGAAAGGTCTACTTTTATGATTAGGACTTCTTCCTGTGTCTCGAACTCCACATTTTTCATTTTTGGAGTCCCTTTAGCAGGGAGTTTCTTTTGAAGATCCTTTTTTTGTTCATCGCCGTCAGTAGCTTTCTTAACAATTTGAATCGATTTGTTCAAGGGCCAATTCAGGAAGGCAAAATCATCATTTGCCAGAAGATCAGCGGCCTTTGGAGTTATCTTAAAAACTTCTTTCAGTTCCTGGTCCGACAAATTACCGGGAAATTTGGCAGATTCTTCAAGCAATTTACGAATCCTTGGGATTCCTGATTCATCCCTGACTCCATCTGTCTTGAACAGGCCGTTCAAAAAAAGTCTGGCCTGGCTGAAATCCTGGAATGCTCTCTTGAAAAGATTGATCATGTCCACAGCCTCGTTGGCCACAAAAGTTTCAATCTGTCCTGAAACCGGCTCAGTTACAAATATCTTCCATTTTTCCGGAGTAGGAGATTTTTTATCCCGGTAATATTCGCGGAAGTCTTCGGAACTCACCCAGAATTCAAAGCCATTTTCTGTTCTGACTTTAAAAGGCGACTTGTCATCACTCATCAGCTCCACCACCAATCCGGGGGTCGAACCTAGAAACTGTTGATATTTCTCTGACATCAATTCTCCTGGCTAACGCTAGTGAGATTTTCACTTATACATCACAGTGGTGATAAGGTCCAGCGAGAACGAGTTTAGCTTGAACGGCATGCAAAAATGTTGAAAATCAATCCGATCACCTGTGTTGAATGGATCTTGCCCGGTTCTACCCCCTCTATGATCGGCGATTCTTGTTGACAATCCTGATAGAGCTATTTACCAATAACAAGATTTGTAATTCTTAAACTGGTCAATAAAATCTTCTAAAATCCGCAATAAGGAGCGTTAAGAGTTGGGAAAAAACAACGTCCTTGCAGAGAACGTCCTCAAAGGAGATGTTCGGGCCACCGCTCAACTCATTCGAAGAATCGACGACGGAGACAGGGAAATATTACCTGCCCTCGCCCAGATCTACAGACACGCAGGGAATGCCTATATAATTGGTTTTACAGGATCTCCCGGAGTCGGCAAGTCAACTTTGGTCGATCGAATCATAACTAAATTTCGCGAGGATGGAAAAACCGTTGGGGTCCTTGCGATAGATCCCACCAGCCCTTTCTCCGGTGGAGCTATTCTTGGGGATAGGATAAGAATGCAGAGACATTTTCTGGATGAGGATGTCTTTATAAGGTCTCTTGCTACGAGGGGAAAATTTGGAGGACTTACGAGGTCTACGGCCGACGCCATTGTTGTGCTGGACGCTATGGGTAAGGATGTCATCATTGTTGAAACTGTGGGTGTGGGACAGGATGAAGTGGACATAGTCAACAACGCCCACACTACCATCGTAGTGACAGTCCCCGGAATGGGGGATGACATACAGGCCATCAAGGCCGGATTAATGGAAATAGGGGATTTATTTGTGGTAAACAAGGCGGATCGTGAAGGTTCCAACAAGACGGTCCGGGAAATCCTGTTTATGCTTCAAATGAACGATGAACGAAAACGACTTGAGGGATGGGAGCCTCCTGTTGTGGAATGCGTCGCGACTCAAAAAATCGGAGTGGACAAAGTTTATTCGGCAATTCTAGACCATAAACTGTATTTGGGAGATCGTGGAAAGAACCGACTGGAAAGAATCGAAAGAAGTAGGATCTTATCGCAGTTTATGGATCTCTTTAGAGAAGGGCTCATTGAGAGGGCTTTGGAAAAGATCGGGGGAGAAGAAGCCCTGGACAAAGTTGTTCTGGATATAATGTCCCGAAGCAATGACCCGTATCGCGCCAGTTCGGAATTCCTCGACGCAGTCATGAACGATGGGTCCGACTCGCTCTAACATGCTAATATTAATTATCTTATTAGGCGTATAATCAAACGGGGAAAGATCAATAACACATGGTGACTAAACTGGACAGACTTGTACTTGCCACACAAAACAAAGGAAAATTTGTAGAGATCCAAAAGCTTCTTTACGGAACAGATGTTGATTTACTATCCTTGGCCGATTTCCCAAATGTGTCCGATATAATTGAAGATGGAGACACCTTCGAGGAGAATGCCCTTAAGAAAGCAAGGTTCGTAGCCGACACTCTGGGCTTACCTGCGCTGGCTGATGATTCCGGACTCTGTGTGGACGCATTGTCAGGACGGCCGGGAGTGATGTCGGCCCGTTACGCCGGGCCAAATTCCGATGACAGACTCCGCTACATTCGGGTCCTTGATGAAATGAAGGAAATTGAGGATCCTCTCAGGACAGCAAGATTTGTCTGTGTATTGGCCCTGGTTTTTCCGGGTGGAGAGGAAAAATTGTTCAGGGGAGTCTGCGAGGGTCTCATACTGAGGGAACCCAGAGGCACAGGTGGTTTTGGTTACGACCCAATTTTTTATTATGAAGAATTAGGTCTATCTTTCGGTGAATTGACACTCGAAACGAAAAACCTCGTAAGTCATCGTGGAAACGCTCTCAGGCTTTTTGCCCATTTTATGGAAAACAGGATTGGCCTGCGGGAGGAAATATGAATAGGCTTTTTCAACTAATCACCCTGTGTCTATTGACGCTTTTACCATTTGGATACGGTTTCGCCGCGAACAAATTCCTCACTATCGGCACAGGCGGTGTTACAGGAGTTTACTATCCGACAGGGAGCGCCATAAGCAAATTGATGAACCAAAAGAAGAACGTTTACGGTTTCAAGGTAACGGCCGAAGCGACGGGAGGATCAGTTTTCAACATTAACGCCCTGGGAGCCGGTGACCTGGATTTTGCGTTATCCCAGTCCGATAAGGCTTCCCATGCGTGGACTGGCAAAGAGGAATGGTCAGAAAAAGGCCCGAGAAAAGAACTTAGAGGACTGTTCTCTTTGAACTCGGAAACCGTTTGTCTCATTGCCTCCGTCAACAGCGGAATAAAATCATGCGCGGATTTAAGGGGCAAAATAGTGGGCGTGGGTAATCCAGGTTCCGGGACCCGGCAGAATGCGCAGGACGCCCTTTCCACCTGTGGACTGAATTTCGGAGATCTTGCTCAAGCGGAAAGTCTAAAACCTGTAGAGGCAGCGGCGTTACTCCAGGACGGTCGCCTCGACGCTTATTTCTACACAGTAGGGCACCCTAACGGTTCTATTAAGGAAGCCGCTGCCGGTGCGACCAAAGTTCGATTTATCCCGTTTCCCGATGTAGAAGCGCTCCTTTTGAAGGACCCTTTTTACAGCAAAACATCTATACCTGTTAGTCTTTACTCCGGGTTTGATAATTCAGGAGATGTCCCCACATTTGGTGTAAGGGCCTGCTTCCTTACAACAGACAAAATGACGGATGAGGTAGTTTATAGCTTTACAAAAGAAATATTTGAGAATTTTGAAACATTCAGAAATCTTCACCCTTCGTTTGCGGATCTCAAGAAAGAGGATATGGTCAAAGGATTACCCGTTCCGTTACATCCTGGAGCGCTCAAGTATTACAAGGAAGTTGGGTTGGACGTGACTGCAGAGGGAAGATAGCCTCCTAATCATGGCGCGACAGAAAGTTCACTCGAAAACAGAGTCTCCAAAAACCGCGGACCCAATAGGTCCCTATCTCTCAGAAGTTTCCTCCCAACGGGAGAGTTATGGCTCACTCATCGGCGTGATAGCCCTGTGCTGGTCCATCTTTCAACTCTCCATTGCAAGCTGGCTCATTCTTGACAGTCTCGCTATCCGGGCTATCCACCTCGGTTTTGCAATGCTTATGGTATTTATCGCCTATCCTTTCAGGAAACGACGAGCAGGGGGAATGTTTCAAACGCGACCCGACCTTCGTCTCTTTATTCGGGCGGTTATAGCCGTTGTGGCGTGTGTGGCGGCCATATATATCTTGCTGGATTACAACGGAATCAGCTCACGCCAGGGAGCGCCTATAGAAAGAGACGTTTTATTCGGGATGATATTGTTGATCCTTCTCCTCGAAGCTGGAAGAAGGGCCATAGGCCCGGCGCTTCCCGCAATATCCATCTTCTTCATCGTCTATGCTCTCTATGGCAGTCATCTTCCTGATTTTCTTGCTTTCAAGGGAGTTTCAGTGAATCGTCTTCTCGGTCAGATGACAATGTCTACCGAAGGAATATACGGTATACCTCTGGACGTATCCGCCAACATTGTTTTTTTGTTTGTTCTTT
The DNA here is from genome assembly GCA_903952205.1 of uncultured Desulfomonile sp. Taxonomy (GTDB): domain Bacteria; phylum Desulfobacterota; class Desulfomonilia; order Desulfomonilales; family Desulfomonilaceae; genus CAJBEZ01. The sequence goes on from CAJBEZ010000068.1 coordinate 27,376, forward strand.
TCGGCGCCATGCTGGAAAAGGCTGGCGCCGGCGGCTATTTCATCTCTGTAGCGCTGTCACTTCTTGGCAGGTTTCGTGGAGGCCCAGCAAAGGCTGCCGTCCTGGGAAGCGGGTTAACCGGGATGATTTCCGGCTCCAGCATCGCCAACGTAGTGACAACAGGCACTTTTACCATACCTCTTATGAAAAAAGTCGGTTACCCTGCCGTGAAAGCGGCCGCAATAGAAGTCGCCGCAGGTATTGACGGCCAACTGATGCCCCCCGTAATGGGAGCGGCGGCATTCATAATCGCAGAATATGTCAACGTTCCTTATGTGGAAGTTGCAAAATCCGCTTTGATTCCGGCGCTAGTTTCCTATAGCGCACTTTTTTACATCACCCATGTGGAAGCGTGCAAATTGGGAATCAAGGGAATGGACAGGGACGAGATTCCCCGTTTCAGACAGACCTTTTTAGGCGGATTGCACTATCTGATTCCGCTCGCCGTTTTAATCGTAGAACTGATTTATTACAGACATTCCGCTCAAATGGCCGCCTTTAGGGCTATCTTGACACTGGCCTTTATCATTGCGCTTCAACACCCTATTGAAGCGCTATCGCAGGGACGGCCATTATTGACAGGCATAAGGAAATCGGCTGCGGTCCTTATTGACAGCCTCATTGGCGGAGCGCGCAACATGGTCGGCGTGGCCATTGCCACAGCATGCGCAGGGATCATCGTTGGAGTGGTTACCCTGGGGCTGGGAGGACTGATAACCGAGGTGATTGACCGTCTCAGCGGAGGCAATCTTTATTTAATGCTTCTGATTACCGCATTCGCTTGTCTAATAGTCGGCATGGGATTGCCCACCACGGCCACCTACATTGTAGTAGCTTCCCTGACTGCTCCGGCAATGACGCTTTTAGGTGAGGCCAACGGGATTATCATTCCGCTCATGGCTGCGCATCTTTTTTGCTTCTATTTTGGGATCCTGGCGGATGACACCCCTCCAGTCGGCCTGGCGTCTTTCGCCGCCTCGGCTATAGCCGGTTCCAACCCGGTCGCTACGGGTCTGCAGGGCTTCATGTACCACGTCCGCACAGCGATTTTGCCATTCATATTCGTCTTCAATCATGATCTCCTTCTCATCGGTGTAAATAGCGTTGCCCATGGGGTCCTTATCCTCTTTTCATGCGTCCTGGGAATTCTGGCGTTTGTATCGGCGACCCAGGGCTGGTTTGTAACTTCAAACCGCTGGTACGAAGTCCCTTGCCTCCTTGCCGTAACTCTTGACATGATGAGACCTGATTTGACGGCATCCTGGTTCGGAGTCCCCTACGACTACCGATATTTCATGTTTTTCCCAGGAGTGGCTCTATGGTTGGCTATTTATTTTCTACAGCGCCACCGGGCGACTTGCGCGTGACGAATGTCACATAGACTGCGCTGCGCCGCGCTGTAAACTGTCTGTGTCAGAAAGCCCTTGCCTGTCATTTCTTGACATCATGCGCAAAGGCTATTGCTACGAATTGTCGTGGAGGCGACCATGAAACTCGAGAGAATTGATCACATTTGCATTGCTGTTAAAGACCGAATAGCTGCGGAAGCTCGTTTCAAAGAGATCTTTGGTCTTGACCCAGATCTCAGATACATCGATGACAAGGAGAAGATAGACGTCGCCCGTTATTATATAGGGGAAGTGGGAGTGGAGTTAGTCGCTCCGACGGATGAAGAGGGCGAAGTGGCCAAATTCCTCAGGAGCCGGGGTGAGGGGTTCTTTTTGCTCTCCCTCAAAGTACCGGATACTGTTCAAGCCCTTGAAGAACTGAAGGGAAAACCGGTTAGTCTCGTGGATCAAACCCCACGTCTATGGGGTGACCATAGATTTGCCTTTATCCACCCTCGGTCATTGTTTGGAGTGTTGTTAGAAATCATTGATTGATAATTTGGGGACCGACGTTGCCTGGACGCTCAGCGAGTTCACCCGATATCAAACAGATTTCGGAGAATCGACCAACTGAATTCAACTCCTCCTTTGCATAGCCGCTGCTAAGGACAAGATGTTTGGGGCGAGAAGAGAAAGCCCGTTTCGTTATTCGGGCTTTGAAAGATTTCAGTAGAAGTCTATTAGAAAAAAGTAAAAATCTCACACAGGAATGACAATGTTAATTACGGAAATGTTAGCGGAAAATGCCAGGATATACGGGGACGAAATTGCGCTAATTGAGCTTGAGCCGGCTAAAGAGAAACGAACAGAAATTACCTGGAGAATGTTCGACGCACTCGCGAACAGGATATGCGACGCACTGATAAAAGCTGGTATCAAAAAGGGGGACACGGTAGTTCACCTGATGAAAAACTGTTTAGAGTGGCTACCTATTTATTTTGGAATTCTACGGACTGGAGCGTTGGCTGTCCCCTTAAATTTTAGATTTGATCCTGATTCAGTAAGAAGATGCGTAGACATAGCCGAGGCCAAGGCCTTTTTCTTTGGAACGGATTTTATCCAACATGCCAATTCGGTCAAAAATAATTCCAAAGGTCTTGAGAACTTTATATTCCTGGGCCCTGGTGAAATGAAACCTGACTTTGCAATCTGTTATGAGGATTTTGTTGCTTTAGGAGAGGGCATAGGTCCCCAAATTGATATCAATTTATTCGATTCCGCATGTCTCTATTTTACTTCCGGCACAACGGGAAAACCCAAGGCCGTACTATTGACCCACAGGAACCTGGAGTTCGCATGCTACGTTGAACAAAATCATCACCAGCAGACTCACAGTGACAATTTCCTGTGCATTCCGCCTTTGTACCACACAGGAGCAAAAATGCACTGGTTTGGAAACCTGATGGTGGGAGCAAAGGCCGTGATACTGAAAGGCGTTAAGCCGCAGTGGATTTTGAAGGCCATATCCGACGAAAAAGTCACGATTGTTTGGCTCCTTGTGCCGTGGGCGATGGATATCCTTTTTGCATTAGAAAACTGGGATATCAACCTCCTGGATTATGACCTTGGTAGCTGGAGACTGATGCATATCGGAGCCCAACCTGTTCCTCCCAGCCTGGTTCAGGAATGGAAAAAGGTTTTTCCCAATCATCAATATGACACGAATTATGGTTTGACTGAATGCACAGGGCCAGGATGCGTTCATCTGGGGATGGAAAATATTCATAAGGTTGGAGCTATTGGATTACCAGGACTGGATTGGGAAAGCAGGATCATTGATTCCGATCTTAATGAGGTTCAGCGGGGAGAAGTGGGTGAATTAGCTGTCAAAGGCCCTGGGGTGATGAAGGAGTATTTTAGGGACCCAGAGGCTACAGAGGAGGTGATGAAGGAAGGTTGGCTTTTAACCGGAGACATGGCTCGTAAGGATGAAGATGGGTTTATCTGGCTAGTGGACAGGAAAAAGGACGTGATCATCATGGGTGGGGAAAATTTGTTTCCTGTTGAGATTGAAAGCTTCCTTCAATCCCATCCACAGGTTCAGGATGTTGCCGTAATTGGTCTTCCTAATGAACGTTTGGGCGAAATTCCAGTTGCTGTCGTTCAGGTCAAAAAAGGCCAGGAACTCACTAATGAAGCCATAAATGAATATTGCGGAAGCCTGCCCAGATACAAAAGACCTAGAAAAGTCATCTTCGCTGAAGTGCCGCGCAACGAGACGGGTAAAATAGAAAAACCCAAACTGCGAAAACAATATGGCGGGAGCCAAGAAGGCTGTTAAAAATAATGCGCTAACGATAATGTGTTGAATCTAAGATTAAAAGCTCCATCTGACCTTCCCAATTCGATGACAAAGCGATTTTCAGCCTGTTGTCTAATAGTTTCTCAATAATGGATAATTCGATCTTTGGATTAGATCAGTATTCGTTTCGAAACAAGCTTGTCCGATTTCGAGGAATTGACTTTAGTGGCGGCCGGGAACAAATTCCACGAATCGTTTCTGTGCTATCTATAAACTTCTCTTCTGTGGCGCACACCGGATATGATTATTTGATGAGCCTTAGAGTCAATTCGATTGACGATTCTGTAATCACTGTAGCGAACCTCCTTACAGGGCAATTTTAATGATCTTCCTGTTATCCGTCAAATTCTTTGAGTTTCAATGTTGGTCTTGAACGTTGACATAAACCAGAATCAGAGCCAAACTTCTGAGTAGAGGTGTATCAAATGCCCGTATCTGCTCGTAAAGCATCGAGGGTTCCAAAAGAAGAGTTGATTAAACATCAGTTTGACGATTCCGAACTCCAGGCAGAGTTTGATGCGCTAAGCTCTAACGAGGACAGGTCAGATTATATTGAAGCGTTAAAGAGTTTCCGCCAGCTGGCCTCTCGAAGAACTTTTTCTCACGAAGAGGTTAAAGCACTTTTAGGTTTGGATTGAACCTGATAGAAATAGAATGCCATCCGGCGCAACGAGGTCCCTAATCTGGGAAGCAAACTCGAAAAGCTACTGTCTGGCCTGTCTGTATGCTTCCATTCGAACTATTAAGTAATCCTTAATAGTTGAGCCACGCTCACCTTCTTGGTATATGTTTTTCAGATGAATGTTTTCTCCAAGCAAATGCCTTTCCTCTGGAATCGTCAAATATTTCTTAACGGTTGTATCCTGCAGCGGCGTAACCAGCCAAATTGAAAAACACGATGACTATGACTCATTGACCGTAAAGTTGGTCCGCAGTCTTTTTAACAGGTCACATTAATATTCTACGCGAACCTAACTGTGGTCCATCGAGATCAGGTCATGAATGAGCTGGTGTCATTTTCTTGAGGACCTTCACTGTATCTCCCGAACATTTTAGCTTGAGTCATTCAGATTTCTTTCATAAACTCTCCATTATGATAAAGAGTTTTAGGACGAGGGATCTCGAAATATTTTTTCATAATGGCGATGTCCCCAACTACAGAAATATTGCTAACCCATTAACCAGGAAACTGCGCTTACTTAATACATCGGAAAATTTGAACGATTTGAGGGTTCCGCCAAGGAACAATTTAGAAAAACTACAGTCAGACAGGGAGGGTCAATATTCCATTAGGGTGAATGACAGGCTGAGATAGTGTTTTGTTTTTAAGAATGGTAACGTATACGAATTGGAGCTTGTGGATTACCACAAAGGATAAGAGATAATGGGCACAAAACCATTGATAACACCTGGTGAGATTCTCCTTGAGGAGTTTATGATTCCGTTGAATTTAGGTAAAGAGGATTTATCTGCCCAGCTAAACATGTCTCTTATGGAAATATCTGACATTCTGGAATGTAAGAGAGCTATTGATGTAGGCCTTGCTAAAAAGCTCTCTAAAAGGTTTGGCAATTCTCAAAAGTTCTGGCTGAATCTTCAAAGTGATTATGAATCCGACAAGAAAGAGATTTCGGAGAACCAATCAACTGATCTCAAATCCTGCTATGCATAAGCCGCTGCCCGGCAGTTGACAACATCTTATTCGCTCGTTTTCTATTCATTCTTTCCCTGATGTCAGCTTCCACTCAGTATGGTTCCCACCGAATCAGCCCCCTTTGCAACGCCAATGTCGCCACGTTGCGGATCAGGCCTGCGAACGCCGGCCCCTGCCAGTTCGCGGGGTCATAACCCGATGAGCCTACCAGCGACCGCCCCAATTCCATGACAAAACGATTTTTAGATGGAAACAAGTTTGTCGGATTTGGATGAATTGACTTTAGTGGCCGCCGGAAAAACATTCCACATGTCGTTACTGCGCCACACACTAAAAGGGATTGCGTGACCAACTGCAAAACCTTTTTCCAGGGAAACATGGGCGAACAATTCGGTACATTTGGTGTCTAAAACAGCAAAAGATTTGACAACGCTGTCTTGTCGAGTATACTGTCTTTGTCCTTTACCAAAGGTTTGGGACCCTCAAAGGTTTGAGCCGCTGAACCAAATCAGCGGTTAACCATTTTTAACACCATGTCAGGTTACTCCTAATTTTAGCTAAAACACCAGCGCTGTTGACAGTATACGCGGTAACAAATTGGGCTCGACTTACATTCCGCTCCACCTGTATGATAACCGCATAACTCTCGCTTGAAACCAGCGCTATCCTTCGTAGCTTCCGATCCGGCATAAGCCGTCGATACAGTTCCACTGTGCCGTGAGATAAAACCACCGAAATCCAATCCATCCGCTCAGCACGAACCCGATCAAATTTGTCTTTTTTGCCAGATCCTCTGTCAACCTCGGTAAAGAACGCATGAACAAAATTCATTTCGAAAAATCTTACATCTATCCCGTCAAAGGTTCTTAGTGAGCCTGGTGTCACATATGTCTGAATCCAATGAGCCTTGTAAGCGCTTTCGTCGGGTAGGACTAACAGCGGCGGGAGATCCATCACCAGCCCCCGCCGGATTTGAAAAGAAAAACGTTAAATTTATTCTCGCTTCGCCAAGTTGGAACGATTTCTTTTCCCAGACACCTCTCGATCTCAGCCAAAACGCTCATTTTGGCAGCGCTAGTGTCCCTTCTATGAAATTTATAGCTGACAGCCCCTATCAAGACATCAACTAGTTGAAGCAGATCAACCTCATGGGAGGGCAATGCCTGGACTTCTACGATTGATGAAATGTTCGCGGATCTAAGACACTTTTCCAATATTTGTATTCTATTGTGAACTCGATTGGTTTTCGTATCCACGAAAACTCGATAGCGATTGAAATCCAGTATCCAGTGATGAAGTGCTTGGTAATAAAACTTGTAAAATATAAGTTCATTGTCGGACTCATGGAATCTAACGGCATCCATTTCGTCTGCCCGAAGAACGACAACACGGAATCGCATCTCGTCTCTTTGATCAAAAAAGAATCGGACGAGTTCTAGGAAAAAATTTAGACGTGACGGGCTGACTCGCTTCCACTTGAATTCACCGCCCACTTTATATTTATGCCGGAGTTGCTCTATATGGTCCTTGTAAGCTTTTCGGTTCTCTGCCCTGATCCAAAGGCCCCCAATTAGGACATAATGCTCGCCTGTGGGTCTTGTCCCGAAGAGTTCTTGTCCGCTTTCATCGCAATAAACTTCAAAATCCATTGTTATCGCCCAATACTATTTCCAACTGAAACTGAAAACATTGTACACAAGATATGCGCGCTTTGTGTGATTTTTGCATGTCACGAGCGCTTAGAGACGATCCTCAAGTTCAGAAAATGGCTCTTTTGCTTGATGCCCCAACCGGCGTCTGTGCCGTGAACCGTGTTAAGTCACCCTTTTTAGTTTCGGGTTGTCATTTTCGTTGCTTCTATGGTCAGAGTGGATCAATCTTATATGCTCATTTCCTATTCTTTTTTTCCTGATGCCAGCTTCGAGTCACTATGGTTCCCATCGCATTAACCCCCTCTGCAACGCCAGGGTTTCGATATTGCGGACCAGACCGGCGAACGCCAGCGCCTGCCAGTTTCCGGGATCATAGCCGGAAAATCCTACGGGCCATCTTCCCAACTCGACCACAAAACTTTTCTGATGGGAAACTCGTGTCCTTTGCCGGCACGGAAAAATTTCTATTCGAACTATTAAGAATTCCTCAATAGTTAGACCAGCCTTGAATGCCAATCTCAGATTTTACAGGGGCATTTGCACATTTCTTCTTTAGGGCGCTGGTATTTGTAGGTCTCGGCAAATTTTTCTTATAAGGAATTCGTTGATCTCTCGATGTCGCGGTACCGCTGAAACTGATTTGGCGATTCGGTTAACATATATCGAGTGATTACCTCCTTCGCGAAACAACTCGCAGCCGATTTTTACTAAATGGGCGATAAAATCAAGCCGCTTCATAACGTCGCCAAATCTAAAGCTTCTCTTATTACCTCTTGGCCTAGCAGAGTTTCCTCGGAAAGAGATCTGTTCGCTTCCATTACCATGGAGATAGCCTCAAGCAAATTTCTCTTGGTTTCTTCCAAAGTTTCGCCTTGAGTATTGGCGCCTGGTAATTCCTCAACAAAACCAATGTAACCTTCAGGGACTTTCCGGAATACAGCCGTGAGTTTCATAATTAGTCTCCATTATTGCTGGTGATTTTCATTGTAAACGAGTTCCAGATCACAATCCAGTGATGAGTTCTATGCATGCATTCCGCATGACCAGACTGAACCATTTTACAGGGCGGCCGAGAGCGTTGTCGTTCTGGACCCTGGTCAGCGACTGTAATTCGACACGTTCAAAAAGTAGCTGTATTTCCTGAGGGATTCTTTATATTGCGGGGCTCTAACGCGATTTCCACGAAATTTCTGATAAAGTAACGGGGAAAATAATGTTCCAATAGGACAAAATCGCGGAGAATTCATTTTGGACGAGGTTTCGGCGCCCGGGGACATTAGACGCAAGTTTTAGGTCAAATAAATCAGCTCTCTTTAGAGCCCGCTTGTATTTCGTTGAAAATCAAGCAGCGGTGAAGATATAAGAATCTAATGATAATCCGTTGCACACAGAAGTTGTTGGCCGAATTGAAGGCTCATCCAGAACCGCATGAGCCTGTCACAGAGTCATTCATGGACTGTCATGCGACCCTGTTCCTTATTCAGCGTCACAAATGTGTCATGATCTCCAATGATTCAACTTTGTTTTCCCTCTTCATTCCATTTCTCACGAAACAGGAGTTTAAGTTCTTCCATCAGGTCGTAAGTGAACATTTTTTCAAGAACCTGCTTCATGAAAATATTCCTCAACCACAAATTGAGGCTGTCTTGTCTGAATTTCAGAATGTCAGTTACCAGAAGACCTGTAATCGTAGGGTTCTCGGCTCCATGAATGACCTCAGGAAAGCTGTCGAATATCGAGTCTATGAAGCAGGAAGTCTGGAAAGAATAAATCTCTATAAATTGAATGAGAAGCTCAACCGAACCATTTTAAAAGCCATTTACCCAAAGTATTCTATAGAGATGTTCAGCGAGACATTGAAAACAATGGGATAAAGTCGTTTAGTGACATAATTTAAAATATTATTAAGTTGTTACAATCTGAACCTGAACTGGCTGTATGTCAAGCGAACTGCCTTGCAGCTCGCGGATTAAGAACCGCTCTAACCTCAGGGACAGGGGATCAATTGCCAACATGCGTAAGTGTAATTGAAGTCGGGCGCTCTACTTTTCCTCTTGATATTCTTCCCCCTTAAAATACCTCAAATCCGGCAATATTGCTCTTACACGATAAGCAGGTTTGTCATTCATTGCGGGCTGGCTTCTCTCCAATCTTTTATAATCCTTGGCGTTAGAAAGAATCCTGACCTCTTTCCATTTAGACTCAGTCATTTGATCTGTCTCCAGTCTGTCGAATAGTATTTGTCTCTGATACGAATTTTTCGGTAATCATTGTTGCCTGGTTGAAATAATGGTACAAGTCGTCACCAAAAGAAAGCATTAGTTGAGCATACATGGAAATATTTCTTTGGGGGAATGCCCCTGTAGACAGAGAATCGGCACAGAGGAAACCTAAGAAATCATATCCCGCATCTGAATTTTTTAGTCTCGCCGCGTCAATTCTAATTGGAGCAACTATCGTAGTGTTGTAAAAATCGTACCAGTTTCTGGTTGAATTCATGTATCCTTCAGTAACGCCTACCTTTCTTAGGTCTCTGTCATACTTCCTTAAATCGGGGATGGCGACCACATCAAATTTATTTTCCATTATCTGCAAAAAATCAGTGTTTTCAGAGATGGGAACATGTTTAGGTGCTTTGGTTGGACGAGGTTTGCTTTTAGGGCTTCGGCAAAGTGTATAGACCAAAATATTCTTCCAGTCGTCCGTTCCTTGGACAATCTGCCTAGGATTAACAATAGCTTTAATACAAACATTCACTTGTTCACCGGACAAAGACGTCAACAGTTCAGAAATCAATGTAACGAATTCCCTCCCGGTATTCTCTAACTCTGTGGTAACCTGGGACAATAAAATATTATTATCAGTGTGTTGACCTGATATTAGCATAAGTTCATAAGTTTTGTCCCTTAATAGATGAGATGCCTTATGTTACATTTCGCTGGCCACAGACAAATGCTCGATGAGTCTTTTCTTTTTGAGGTATAGATATAAACAGAAAAACGTAGTAGGGGCTATGAATGCAGCAATTGTATTCCAAGAGGTTGAGACAAGAGTCAGAAAATTAGACAACACAGAAAGAGCTCCGATTATAAAGGCTCCCATATTCAGCCCCCATGTGCCAAACTTTAGTTTGTGTAAAACTTACCCTGTGAGGTTTTAGGTATTATAAACATTGAGCAATACCTTCTTGGAAGATTTACCGTATTGACACTCTGCCGTCAATTATATTTTTCATAATGATGTAAACAGAAAATAGAAAAGACCAGCAGTTTCGGCATGGTGAGTCTCAAAAAGTCGGATCGCCAGATTGGAGTCTGTGCGCTACTTCTCTATTCGAAGGGATTCGATCTACTGGCATAGGCCAGCCACCACCTACCATGTTATCTCGAGCGAGCGTTTGCGACGAGATCTTACCAAGACGGCCATGAGGCGAGCCATAAAGTCTTATGAACCAATAGATTACGACCCGTCTGACCATTTTCGTAGAGTCACGAAAATGGTCAGACGGGGCAGCGAGGCCGAATGTGCCATTATTGAATTCCTCTACAACTCCCGAATCGTAGTGGGAGCGGCGTCCCTGCCGGTCATTTGTCTTCACAGCAAACATCCTGATTCAAGCAAGCCAATGAACGGCACAGGGAATCATCCGCCGGCAATGGTGAGATGTGCGTATTATAACAAGACCCGGACAGCCTTCGCTCGATGACCGATTTTGAATACCCGAAAACGCTAAATTAAATGGCAAACTGTTCTAAGACGGTTCCCACCGCATCAACCCCCTCTGGAGAGCCAATGTTTAGATATTGCGGACCAGACCGGCGAACGCAGGATCCTGCCAGTTCCGGGGATCATAGCCCAAAATCCTACGAGCGATGGCAGCAATCCCACGACAAAACGATTTTCAGCCTGTTGTTTGAGTGTCTCCCAATAGAGGATTGTGGCGATGTCCAATTTTGCAGTAACATTTCTTGGGACAAGCTTTGTTGTATTGCCAACTAATAAAGTAGATTCTATACTAGAGCAACGAACCATTACTAAAATAAGGAGGCATGGGCATGATTCGAACAATTGAAGCCACAATCGATGAGTGCGGAAATGTGAGACTTTGTGAACCTGTCCAGCTCCAGTCTAAACAACGTGCTCTCGTAACAATTCTTGAAGAGGTTTCACTTGTAACAGCGGACGAAACCCTTTTATTGAGCGAACCAGCCCTGGCAGAGGACTGGAACCGTTCTGAGGAGGATGAGGCGTGGTCACACTTGCAGCCGGCACAGTAGCGCTTCTCTATGTGAAACGATGTCTCTTTACATAAAAGAATCACCGATTCAAAAAGTGTCTGTTGATCCTAAATAGCTTCCAGATCCATCGCAGCCTTGAACGCCGTGCCGTATATCCTTCTTCCAAAAGTCTGAGCATAAATTTTGTATTTCATTAAGCTTCTCACAATCCAGTTGTGAGTTCTGTGAGTGCTTTTTGCATTACCAGACTGTACCATTTTATCGGGCGGCCAAGGGCGTCATCATTCTGGACCCTGGTCAACAATTGGAATCCCAGGCGCTCAAAAAGCAACTGGATCTCTTCGGGGACTCTTTCTATGATCAGTCGACCGTTATCATCCCTGGATGTCTGCGAAGGTCGGTTTCGCATTGAACCTGAGAGGAAGAGAATACCCTCCGGGGCAACCAGATCGCGTAACTGGGAAGCGAACTCAAAGATATCGTGCTCCGGCACATGGATTATGGTACCGATACACACGACAGCCCCGAACTGACGCGACAACATACTGTCAGAATCCCGGAGCGGCAGGCTGGCCAGAGTGATACGACCAGCCATTTCAGGATGAAGACTTTGGGCCACCTCTATCATTTTTGGCGCAGCTTCCACTGCCGTAACATCGTAACCCCTGGATATCAGGAATGCGGCGTCACGACCAGAACCGCATCCTATTTCCAGGACACTCTCTCTTTCGGGTAAGAACCGTAGAAGCGGATCAATCGACTCTGGCCTCTGATGACATCGAACGTTTCGCTGCTGCGAGCAGGAAAGCTGACCGAGACATTTTACGCTTCCGGGCGTAAGCGTCTATTTCCTCCAGGTCTGATTCCGGAATTGTGACATTTATTCTCTTGGTCCTCATGCTTGTAATAGGTACTAAAAACGGCGTGGTGCCTTTGTTATGAGGATTTTCAAGAATATATGTCAGCGAACTGGGCTCAGGGATAGGTTCTCCATCGGCAATCATACCTTTGATATGGAACCGTAACGCCTCTGACGCCCGCCGATAAGCTTCTTCCAAAGTGTTCCCCGCTGTGATACAGCCTGGAAAATCGGGGAAATCGACACCAAAGCCACTATTTTTATCCTTCCGGATGAGCCCGATGTAGGTTAGCATTTGATTACCTTTCCTTTTTCAGTGACTTGAGATTTTCCCGTAAGGTAAGGCCCGACTGCCTCCGTATGCTCCCTAGTGTTCCGTCAGGAATGTATTTCACTGGATGCGGAATTGTAACACGCCCAGACTTGTCAGGATGCTTGAACTGAAGATGGTCACCTTCCTGGGCCACCTGGAACCATCCGTCGGCGATAAGCAGTTGTATGATTCGCCTACTGTCCATTGGAAGTAATATACACACCAATACATATAAGTCAATTACATGACAAACTGACCCTTGTTATTAGCGACTGACAGAATTGGGAAGCGATCCTCAGAAAATTCACTCGATGATGAACCCCCCACATTTGACAACTACCTTTCAAAAAAGCATTGGTATAATAGCACAATGTTTGGATTTTGCTGACTCGATCTGATTTCAATCGGCGGGCACAGCCTGCTACCCGTTATGTCCTATGAAACAATAGGTTAAGACCCGGACAACCATTTTCGTAGAGTCACGAAAATGGTCAGACTGGACAGCGGGGCCGAATGTGCCATGAAGGATTTCCATATAAAACTCCCGGATTGTAGTGGGAGCGGCGTCCCTGCCGGTCATTTGTCTTCAGGGCAAACAGCCCTATTCAAACAAGCCAATGAGCCTAACAGAGGCCGCTCCCACCGTTACCATTGACCATGCCACTACCTCTTCAGTAGTGCCAGGCGTCTCCGCCTGAAGTCTCTATTTCATGAAGCGTCGCAGTACCTGCCCGGCTAATCGACATCGAAATTCGAGCGTAGGCTGGACCGTGTCCAACAGTCCCCTTGTCCCCTCGTGGGTTCACCGAATTCTGGAACTCCGCACCTGCCCTAAGAGCGCCCATAGCGTTTCTATGGGCTTTTCTGCGTAACCCCAGGGTTAATATGATGTGCTCGACATGTCAGCCGTTTCATATAATTTTGAACTTCAGTTTATTGGCCGCCAGCGTTGTTGTTTGAAGATGATCGCGATTGATTGTCTTCAGATTCAAGCTGTCTGATGACTTTATCGAAATCGCTCTCGAACAGCCGATCCTGTATGATCCGATATTTTTCGAACTCGCTTTCAGCAAAATCCTTGGCGATTTGGGTTGTAATCTTCCCATTGTCCAGCAGAATTTCCCGTTCGTAGAATTCTAAGAAAAGGTCCAGCCGCTTTGCCCAATCTTCCATGGTCATAGGAATTTTCCGCCTCGCTCGGTCTTCGGCCAAGTCCAGGTATGCGTTGACAATCCGTCCAAGTGATTCGAGCTCCTCTTTCTTCAGGTAATTCTTGGCGATGGATACATCTGTTTTTAAAATTTTTCCGTGCGGACTGTTTTCCCATGAGGTCAGTCCCATGTTTTTCTTGCTTCTGTTGGCCCGCTTCATAATCAGTTCGGCGGCGGTATGGCCGTGAATGGCGAAATGCAGCTTGTTCTGAACCTTGGCGAAAAAATCCCGGGTCGTTGGCGCGTCCTTGTTGTAGTCCACGCTGATGGAGTATATATCCGTAATTTTCTGGTAGAATTTTCGCTCACTTAGGCGGATTTCCCGGATCTCTTCCAGCAGACGCTCAAAATAGTCCTCACCGAGAAAAGAGCCGTTCTCCAGGCGTTTCTTGTCGAGCACATAGCCCTTGATGGCAAACTCCCGCAGCACTCGGGTGGCCCACTGGCGGAACTGTGTCGCCCGAACCGAATTGACCCGGTACCCCACCGAGATGATCGCATCAAGATTGTAAAAATCGACATTCCGGGCAACTTCACGCTTTCCTTCGGTTTGAACTATCCGGAATTTCCGGATAGTTGCCTCCGGCGTAACTTCTCGCTGTTCATAAACATTTTTGAGATGTTCATTAACCGTTCGCACGTCCACATCGAACAAAGACGCCATCAGTTTCTGCGATAACCAAATCGTTTCATCCTCATAGCGTGCTTCAATACTCTGTTCTCCCGCCTGACCCGTAAAAATCAGGAACTCGGCCGTGCTGTTGCGAATCAGCTTTTTGTCGTCATTCATCCTTCCGCCTCTATCCCTTTTCATATCGCCTTCACCTCGGTATGCGGCGAAAGCTGCTTGAAGATCTGTTCGACGTTAATTTTCACAGCATCGGATATGAAACCGTTGTCACGGAATACGGCTCGCAGTGGCTTAAAGTGTGCCAACTCCTTAACGAGGTTCTCCTTCACCCTGGTTTCTTGCAAAGGCAGGTTTCGGATTGAGCCTGACAGAAACAAAATGCAATCCGGCGCAACGAGATCCCGAATCTGGGAAGCAAATTCAAACAGATATTGGTCCGGCCTGGATCCTTCAATTCGAACTATTGAGTAATCCCTAATAGCTGAGCCAGGCTGCCAACAATTTAGAAAACATTGATTGTGATTTTTCCATCCATGCGGAATCCGCCTCTGTAGCTATCTCAAAAGATGTCGGTTTCCGATAAAGAATGGCCCCGAAGGCTGCTCACATATCAGCGTCAAAACAACTGACCTGGCTCATGTCGATCTGTATTTCGTCAAAAAGACAATCCTTGGTTTGCGCATAAAGTTGTGTCAAGGCCATGAAGCCCGAAAAACTATGCTGAATTTCAGGTAACACCAGGTTCAAACTGTGGCATCCTCTACTGTCGTGGCGCTGATTTTTTTGGGATATCGGTAGTTCAAATTATCCCAATGTGGGAACCTGTAATCAAGTCAACTTAGACATTGAACACCATTCCGTCATTTATCTTGTTTCTATTTGTGATCTTCGACGCTTCAATCATACTAAATAGCCTCGGCTATGCTCTTACCCTGTTGTTATTTCTTTGCAGACTATTGCTTCTACAAAGCTCTTACGATCCATTCAACAGTACTTTGACTTTAAGTTGTTTAAGCATTCAAACAGTCTTTCGTATTTTATCATTTCGGCACTCGTATAAACGAACTCGCTTATATCGGCAAGACTCTGACACGCTGCGGCCACTTCCAACATATCCTGAAATAATTCGTTCTTACCGACTAAATGTGGGCTCAGTTTGTCGATCCACGTTTCGATGGCACCTTTCGATAAGCCATATAATTCGACGTTGAAGCGACCATTTGAATTGATAAAATTCAGTACCTTTCGTTCTGCCGCAACCCTATGCATGAAATTATACGCCATCGGATGTCTCCGTCGCGATTGTATAATTTATGTCAAACCATTTTCTCATAGTTTCTATGTCCGCATTGGTGACGTTCATCTCGCTGTGTTTGGGCTCAATACCTCTGGTCGTTGCGAGGCGGCAATCAATAAGGTGATCGTACACCGAGATTGGGATTTCAAAATACTTGTTTGAAACCTGATTAGAATAAGGAGAATAACGAGTGAAGTCTAGGCCAGTAGACGCATACCATGAGCTAGAAATAGAGGTGTTCCGCAGTGAAACATATATCAGTCCTTTCTCATAAATCGGATTTGAACTATTCAGGTTCCCTACACATGTTTCAAATAAATCTCTTAGATTAGATATGTCTTTTCCAGCATCTTTGTATAAGCTAGGACGTCCAAGTTTATGGATGACGTCGTCCATCCTTGAATCACCGATAAACTTTGCCTCCTTGAAAAGATGCCACACAAAAAGGTGACCTTGCGTATGCATGGCTCGTAACCTATCTATGCCATAAACCGAAATATTCGCTTGCTCTCCGACAAACCTTTCTAGAATTTTCTCTCTATCTTTTTTCCCTCTAACAATGACAAGAATATCCTTGTCGGATTTGTGGTCATAATCACCTCGCTCCATTGATCCGAACAAATATATCAATTGCTATTATCTCCTGGAGAATCTTTTTAAGAAAACAAAGAGAAACATGCCGATCAGAATATATCTTGAGAACACGAGTAAATATTTTAGGGTTCCTGGTACTAGAAAATTCCCAGTGGATCCAATCCCCAAGAATTCTTCGAATGCAGCCCGAACGGCATTCATTGAGTAATCACATATGTCTGCTATCATTAAACTAGGCATAGATGGTAAGTTGCTGAAACAAATCCAGATTGAAGATAAGAAAAGTAAAAAAAGCATTGTTCCTAGAATTCTAATGGGCTTCTCACCATTACCCCATACAAGCTCTAGGACCAGGAATTTGCCCAATTCAAAACACCCCTTGATCCTTCGCCACCCTTTGTAGTTACCTCTGTAGTACGCTTCGCCACTTAGCGCAACTTTTCGTAAATGCTTTTTAGTAGCATTGAGTTCTGCTCTTATACATTTGTTACAACCATCTACATCTCCGATAGATTCAAAGTTTTTTCGTAGACTTCTGACGAATTCTCTTTGAACATTTTCATATCCCGGCAGACTGTTTAACATTTGATCGCTGCTAACGATCGTGTTGCTAAATCTTGCGTAGTCAAAACGGCAACAATGGAATGTGGCATCCTTAAAGTTCGAATCGTATATTTTCGCTCCTGTAAAATCACAATCATGAAATGCTGCCTTCCTAAAATAGCAGTCATAGATGCGCGCATAGGTAAATTTAACATTGTCAAATTTCCGATCCTTTGCCCCGAGATTCTTGATCACTGACGAGGTAAGGTCTACGTTTTCCATGTCCTCCAACAGATCTTGATTCTCAATTTTGGTTTGAATCTTTTCTTTCAATGGCAAATTTTCATTAGTCACACTGCTCTTACCTCCCTCAATCCATTCCCAGCGTTACAAACAGCATCCAAGGGATCGGAATAAAAGCCGGTCTTGAATTTGACGAATAGCTCACCATGCACGCTTGGGGTGTCCGTGATACCGCTCACAGGTATGAGAATGCTTTTAACGCCGCAGCAAAACTCCATTTGGAGGGTTTCAGAGCAAATCCCTACTGGAAGACCCTTGCAGTCCTATCTCATGTTCCTTTGTACAATGGTTTGCCTATGAACCGATTTCTGACAACCCATAATTGCTCTAAAGCTACCTCAGTCTTTAAAGACGTTCCGTGATTCTTGCAGTTTGCCTTTGGTCTGTTCGTAGCCGTTTTCCTCACGGTCGGTTTAGGATATTTTACGCCTTAAACCAATTTCCTTTCTCGACGTTTATCCATCTGGTGAAGTGCCCTAAAGCTATCTTTTTATCAATGTTGTTCATGCGGCAGTCTTTTGCTGATACAGGTATCTCTGGAAGCCAGTGAACACATGCCTGATCACCTCAGGGCGACCGAGGTCAGCTACGGCGTCGTTAATGGAGTCATGGTATTTCAATCGCAGCAATGGCGCGAGTTTTTCGCCGTCAAGTTCCTCCACACCTGCACTCACGTAGTGGACCAGCACAAAGTCCAGAAAAGCCTGTTGTTTGCTATTAAACTGAGCGCTGATACCAATTTTAGCCGTCGCGGCACGTTCCCCCCGCGTGAGAGGCGGGAGGGCGTAGGCCACATATGCGAGCACGTCAAAAAGGTCGCTCTTTTCAGCGTCGATGATGCGCTGCATCTCGGCCAGTTGATCCTTACCGAAACCTTTATCTGCCAGGCCGTCTAGAAGTTTCTTGCGAGTATCCGGTTCGCTCCACAAAGCACGTAGTTCGTCTTCGTCCCTGAAAAAATCGGGGAGCTTCCCAAAGAGTAGTTCCATGAACTGATGAGAAGACATGGGCTTGCCCTCAGGATGCCAGAAGCTCGTGCATATCATGTGCTGTATGGTGCGATCCTTGCCGTCGGCTAGTTTGACTTTGGCCTTCTGCCGACGGACCGATTCTTCATCCGGTTTTCCGATGTCATCGTCATTGCCTGTTTCTTCAGGCTTAGGCTGACTTGGTCCAGTCGGCTCCGGTTCGATTGGTTCGCCATCCCACTCAGGATCGATGAAATGGTGGTGCGCTTCCACGAAGTCATATATCGTGAAGTAATCCTTTCCGTCGTAAAGTCGCGTGCCACGGCCGATGATCTGCTTGAACTCAATGATGGAGTTAATTGGCCGCATCAACACGATATTTCGGATGTTACGGGCATCGACCCCGGTGGAGAGTTTCTGTGAGGTGGTGAGGATCGTCGGGATATTCTTCTCGTTGTCCTGGAAGTCGCGCAGGTGCTGCTCGCCAAGCGATCCGTCGTTGGCCGTCACCCGCTGGCAGTAATTCGGGTCACTACACGTTTTTATCTGATTTATCAAGTCCCGCACCGCCAGCGCATGATCTTGAGTTGCGCAAAAAACAAGCGTTTTTTCTCGCTGGTCAACCTCCTTCATGAAGAGCCCCACTCTATACGCTTCACGTTCCCTGATCTCAATGATCTTATTGAAATCAGCTTCGATATAGAGCTTACCCGTCTCAATCTCGCCCTCGATTAGTTGGTCGTCAGACGTGTAGATGTACTGGTCCAGCGTTGTGGAGATCTGCTTCACCCGGAACGGCGTAAGGAAGCCGTCGTTGATTCCGTCTTTGAGAGAATAGACGTAGACTGGCTCTCCAAAGTAGGCATAGGTGTCCACATTGTCCTTGCGTTTGGGTGTGGCTGTCAGGCCGAGTTGTACCGCCGGCGCAAAATATTCTAGGATACCTCTCCAATTGCTCTCATCGTTAGCCCCACCGCGATGGCATTCATCTATCACAATAAAATCAAAGAAATCTGCGGGATATTCACCGAAATAGGGCGAAGGCTTTCCATCTTTGGGCGGTCCACTCATAAAGGTTTGAAAGATCGTGAAAAATATACTGCCGTTCTTCGGTACCCTGCCTTTCTTTCGGATATCGTGAGGCGCAATCCGCACCAGCGCATCCTCCGGGAAAGCGGAGAAGGCGTTATATGCCTGGTCGGCCAGGATATTCCGGTCAGCGAGGAACAGGATACGAGGCCGGCGGTTTGGTTCACGACTAAGGCTCCAACGGCTGTGGAAAAGTTTCCAGGCGATTTGGAAGGCGATGAAGGTCTTGCCCGTACCAGTGGCGAGCGTCAGTAGGATTCGCTGCTGTCCTCCGGCAATAGCCTCCAAGACTCTCTCTATGGCGATGTCCTGGTAGTAGCGTCCCAGGAAGTACCCGCCTCTGTCCTCAAATGGAACAGCGGCGAAGCGATCACGCCATGCATTTGCTTCGGCGAAAGTCAGGTTCCAGAGTTCAAGTGGGGAGGGATACTGGGCTACGTCCCCTTCATGCCCGGTAAGCATATCAACGCCATAAATCTGTTGCCCATTTGTGGAATAGATAAAACGCACATCCAGTTTCCGGGCATAAGCCTTGGCCTGCGCTACACCTTCAGTGTAGGGTTTCTCCCAAGCCTTTGCCTCAATGACCGCCAGCTTGTGGTTGCGGTACATCAGCACATAATCAGCGACCTCCGGCTCGCCATGTTTCCCTGCGCCCATGATTCGGCCGGGAGTAATCATCTCGCGACGTATGCGGCTCCCCTCGACGACACCCCAGCCCACTGCCTTAAGTGCGGGGTCAATATATTCGGCTCTGGTTTCAGCTTCGTTCATGGTACGTTCCTAAAGCTGGCCATTGAATGCTTCGTGTAGCAGCGATTTTTTTAGTTCATTGAGTGAAGCGAGCTTTTTCCGATAGAGGGATTCGAGACGTTGGGTTTCTTCGGAGAGTGCATCTAGTGTTGCTACTGCGGCGCTCTGTTGCGGTAGAGGAACATTCGGGATCGCGAAACAGCGAAGCGCCCTTAATGAAACTGTCTTTTGAGCCGTTCCGGTCGCTCGTTCGTTTGCTTGGTTAAATACCTGCGGGGACAAAAGAAGGTAATAAAGCCACGAGCTGTTTGTCCCCGGCTTTGGTCGAATCAAACCAATGTGACGCTGGAAACAGAATTCTACATCGTCATCCACGATAACGGGGATCCCAAAGGAACCTGTGACCGTGTACAACAGATCGCCTCTCCTGGGTTTCTTGTTTTGTTTCAGCCCGTAGAAGTATGCGTGCGACACCATGAAGGTGTTGGAAAAGTCAATCTTGCAAGTGTCTTTCACGATATTGCCAATGGTGATGAACGGAACGCCGGTCAGCGATTTCGGCGGTGGCAAATGGGAGCCGTCAGTAATGTCCGTTGCTAAGTCCGAAAGAGTCACTAACTTACATGTTTGCCAGACCTCTGCGAAGACGGCTTGCAAATGGCTTTTAAATAGGGCGCGGGCGTTTTGGAGGTTCTTTTCGGCGTTCGCTTTTGCGGTAGCGATACCCTCAAACGCTTCGTCTAGGATGCCGACGATCCGCTGCTGCTCCGGGATACTAGTGATCGCGACTGGCAGTTCCACAAAGTGTCGCAACCTCAGTGATTTGACTGTGGCACCGACAGCGACTCGCGGAAAGTAAATCACTCATATGATGCAAAAAGTAGTAGAGAAACCTAGGGTCAATTAGATTTGAAAAATCATTTAGAGCATAGGCCCGCTGATGAAGGTCGAACTTGCCTATAAAATGTTTCGGAAGAAACTCCGTTCCTTCACCTGGAATGATTAGAGCCTCGCAATCGTAGAGGTAACGCCTGCTTTTCTTAACTGTGCGTGAGCGATCAAAGAACGCATACTCACCGTCTTCGACGGCGTCTTTGGTGTCAGATTTGCCGCTCTTAATCGAACAGAGTTGCCCCATGCCAATATCCTTCCACGCACTCTTCATAGCAGCGCCTTGATATTCGCCAGTATCTTCATGCTTTCAGCGTCCAGCGCGGAAATCTCGTCCATGATCTCTTCAGTGCTGCGATGTTTTATTTCCTCGCCGTTCGGGTTCTTCACGGAGAGGTCGAAACTGGTCTGGTCGATGCTCGTTGCTTCTATGCTCCAGCTTTTCGACGAGTCGGCAAAGGTCTTTTGCAGTGAGATAAACTCTGTGAGGTCGTCGTCGTTGAGCGGGTTGGTCTTGCCAAAGTTACGGCCGGGGTCGAGCTGGTAGAACCAGACCTTGCGTGTCGGCGAACCCTTCTCGAAGAATAGCACCACGGTCTTCACGCCTGCCCCCTGGAACGTGCCACCAGGGCAATCTAGCACAGTGTAGAGATTGCAGCTTTCCAGCAGACGCTTCCGCAGGCTTATCGAGGCGTTGTCGGTATTGGAGAGGAAGGTGTTTTTGATGACCACGCCCGCCCGGCCACCAGCCTTGAGCATCTTAATAAAATGCTGGAGGAACAGGAAGGCGGTCTCACCAGTGCGGATTGGAAAATTCTGCTGGACCTCCTTGCGTTCCTTACCCCCGAAGGGAGGATTGGCGAGGATCACATCAAAGCGATCCTTTTGTTGAATGTCAGCGAGGTTTTCTGTGAGCGTGTTTGTGTGCAGGATATTCGGCGCCTCTATGCCGTGCAGGATCATGTTCATGATCGCGATCACATAGGCGAGCGACTTCTTCTCCTTGCCGTAGAAAGTCTGTTCCTGAAGTGTCTTGACGTCCTGAGTGGTGAGGTTCTCGTTCGCCTTCAGGTAATCGAACGCTTCGCACAAGAATCCCGCCGAACCGCAGGCGCCGTCGTAGATGCGCTCGCCGATGCGGGGCTTGACGACCTGCACTATGGCGCGGATGAGCGGGCGGGGGGTGTAATACTCGCCGCCGTTGCGCCCGGCGTTGCCCATGCGCTTTATCTTCTCTTCGTATAGGGCCGACAGTTCATGCTTCTCGTTTTGCGATCGGAACTGTAGTTCATCGATATGGTCGATGATTTCACGCAGGTTATAGCCGCTGGAGATCTTGTTGTTGATCTCGCCGAAGATCTCACCTATTTTGTACTCAATCGTGTTAGGCCCACTTGCCTTCAGCTTGAAACCGTGGAGGTAAGGAAAGAGCTTCTGGTTGACGAAGTCCCGGAGGTCGTCGCCGGTCACGGCTTTGTTGTGGTCGATCTGTCCTTCCTCGCCCTTAGGAGCGGCCCACTCTTCCCAACGGTATGGTTTATCCAGAATGAAGCCGTATTCTTTGCCCTCCAGCTCCGCCTCAGTAGCCTTGTCCTGTTCCAGTCCGTCGAGGTATTTCAGGAACAAGAGCCAGGATGTCTGCTCAGTGTAGTCAAGTTCTGTAGTACATCCAGACTCTTTTCGGAGAATGTCATCGATATTTTTGAAGGCTTGTTCAAACATGGAAACCTTTCGAATATTTGTTTTTTCGGTCAGTTGTCAAAAGCAATTTCCCAGGTCTAACTGACCAACAGCTTTATGTGGAGTCCTACTGAACCTACGGGAAAAATACTACAACAGCAAAATGTCATCCGTCTAACTGATCGAGGAATCCCTTCAAAGACTTCTTGTACCACTCCGGAACAGACACATCAAACCCCAAATATTGCCAGCTCAATATAGTGTTTACGGCATACTCATTAATTTTTTCGTTTTCCGTATCCGCCGATATTTCAGAATTGCTGCGGCCAATTATTATTTCGTTTTGACTTTGATGATAAAGTATCACTCTTTGGAACTGGTCAACAGAAATTTTTCGTCCCGATCAGGCTGCCATCCCTGTCCCTTATGTCAGTAGTTTGTGCAAACGCCGAAACCGGAACCCGGATAACTGCAATTGTTCATCTGTTTCGTGATTCCCTCCTTGCAGAAGCTTTCCTCATTTTGCCTTGCGCCAGATTTAAGTTCCGGGTGAAATTCGATCATTTGAGCCATCATTCCGGGCTCCTTTCCGTCATGATGGCCGGATTATCTCCCGGATATGCGTCAAATGGGGTCACACGTTCCGGAAATATTTTCGTGGTTGAAATTTTGTTTCAAGAAAATTCACCCATAACTGTGCGTGGGTGCCATGTCGCTGGATACGTACATACCCGACCACATAGGTAAAAGCTGTTTAGTTGGATCTCTCGTCGCAAAGCTCTGTCGAGATGACAGCCAACCCCGACCCCCACCCGTGGCGCTGCTATGGGCTAACATGTGTAACCCTGTCCAGGGTTAATGGGACGTCTCTCAAGAATAATCCATGTGCGCCCCAGGCAGGGGTGGGTCGCTTAGACGCTAACACGGCTTCTTCACAACAATTCGGTTAACTGGTCGGTGTTAAGTCTTGCCTGCTTGAGAATGTGGGTAAGAGTGGACCGCTTAATTGGATTGTGCGCTGGAATAGTCAATTTGAATGTTTCCGCTGAGTATATGCTCATCCTCAACAGGTTCGAGATACAGTTCGATGGCTTCCCTGCTATTCCCCTCGCTAATACAGCCAGGCAGGGAAGGCGCAATTGCGGTATAGCCGCCTTCTTCGCTTGGTTCCAGCACAATTCTGATTAGCATGGCTGTGCTCCCGCTTTAGAATTTCTCCTATAATAGTATGTTAATCTTCTGGAGTCTATTCGTATTGATTCACCGATTTTCCGACCACATGAGCGGCACGGAGGCCGCTCCCACTACAAAATCTACATTCATTCATGAGGGGGTGTTATTGAGGGAATTCAATTTGCGCCATTGAAAATAGGCTTCTAACTCTGTAAGATTGATTCACCGCCATTGGTGGTCTAGATAATAAGGATTTAGAGTGCCTAGAAAAGTTCGAGATCTCATAGAAGATTTGAAGAAAGCCGGATTTGTGGAACGAGGCGGGAAAGGAAGCCACAGGAATTTTACCCACCCGAACGTCAGCAGACCGGTGACTGTTTGTGGAAAGATAGGCGATGATGTCTTACATTATCAAGCAAGAGCGGTCCGACTGGCTATTCAGGAGTCTGGGAAATGAGTAGAAGCGACAAATATCTTAAGATAGTTGAGTGGTCTGAAGAGGACGGATGCTTCGTAGGTAGTTGCCCGGAATTATTCTACGGAGGTTGTCATGGCTCGGACGCAAAGGCCGTGTTCGCTGAACTATGTGACATAATTGAAGAAACCATATCAATTTATGAAAAGGACGGCAAAGAGCTACCTGCCGCGATGTCTGGCCGGGATTTTGTAAATTCCATGCAACAAATAGCGTAAAATCTAGCGACCTGGGCGCCACGTCGCTGGATACGTACATACCCGACCACATAGATAAAAGCTCTTTGCTTGGATCTCTCGTCGCAAAGCTCTGTCGAGATGACAGCCTACCCCTACCCATAGCGTTTCTATGGGCTGACATGTGTAACCCTGTTCAGGGTTAATGGGAAGTCTCTCAAGAGTAATCCATATACGCCCCGGTAGGGGCAGGACCAGAATAGCCTGTGGCTCGTCGTGGGAAAATATGGCTCGGCGTTCCCGCCGGTGATGTGTTTTCACAAGAAACTTCCTGATTCTGTGCATCCAACTCACATTCCGCGCCTGTGCATGATGTTTTGTGAAGAGTTTTTACGTGCCCCATTTTAGGAACCCTGAAAGAGATAAATTCTTAGATCATCGACGTAGCCTCCGTGTTTGGTGAGCCTGGGAACGCCCAATGAGCGAAGGTAGTCCTGGTGATTTTCGAATACTGCTCGATTTCAGCGGCCCTGGACCTGTTGATCGGGTGGTCTTCGAACGCAGGAATCTTGAGGATCATCTTGTGGTCTCTCACGAATCCAATTCTTTGTATGACCCAGGCGTTTTTAACCGTGTGGGTCGATGAATACTCGATTAGAAACATCGAGGATTTTCAGATACTCCAGTTGTGTCGCATTCAGACCGTTGGCCAGGAACCTCTTCTCGGGGGTTCGAATCACCACCATAGACAAGAACATATGGATGATCATC
>CAJBEZ010000069.1 GCA_903952205.1 uncultured Desulfomonile sp.
ATTGAGCTCTCTAAAGCCAAGAGAGGAAAGTCTGAACACAAGGAAGTTGACTTATTCTAGTAATTGTTACCTTATCAGACGCTTCTTGCCAAGTGTCAGGAGATGGCGAGGGGCACAATAGAAATGAATATGCAGTCTGCGATCCCTGGGAGGTTAGTTCCAGATTAAATTCTTTTTCCCCTAATTCCCATTCGAACTGAATCGACCCTTCAGGAGTGAGGTAAGTATACGGTTCGGGGAGCGTACGGCCCATGTCTCTTGCCGCATGGAAAATACGAGATAGCGCTATATATGCTAGTTCAATAGTTTCAGGGGAAGCCGGGGATTCTTTTTCATCGCAGGATTGAACGACTCTGAAGGATTCTACTCTTCGAGCAACATTAGAATAGATTTCCCTGACTAGCATTCTGTCCTGCAAACCTGTGAGTTCGCCTATAACGTTGGCTGCAAGAGAAGGTTTGAGTTGATCCGTGCCAGAAATATCCTGTTTAGTCTGTAACATATTACGAGACGTTTACCTTTCGTTGGGCTCTCACATGAAATATTTTAAGGTATTATGGATGTATTTGCAACTTCATTTCGGTTTCACAAAATTCCAAACTTATCCGCCAGAATTTATATCAATAATCTTGTCAGGTTTCCACTGGGACGTCGAATTGTTTGAGCAGCAAGGAGAATTGGCGACTGATATACGCCAAGGGCGAAACGTCGAACAAAGACAACTTCAACTCCAATGCTGGCTATGACGAAATGACTGAAAAAGAAGTTATGGAAACCATCGGGGAACGGCTTTGCCTCTTTGGTGGAGTCGCTAAAGATAAATTCAGGGGTGAGTCAGCAGGAGATAGGGATTACCTTCCATAGGCGTCGATAGATATTCTGATCTAACGGTCATTATAGAATTCCTTGATCGAAAAAATAGAGGAGACAAGAAATGAAAAATGTAATCGCGAGTATCTTTTTGTTGGCTTTTGTCCTTTCTATTCCAGTTTTGTCAGAAGCTGATCAATGCCAGAAGCTACTGGATAAGGTTGATTCGTATCCTGCGCAACGGTTGTACGAACTTGTTCAAAGAGCTCCAGATTCCTGTAAGGTGGCCATAAAGACAAAAATATTTGAGAACAGGCGGGTAATCGTGGATGACTTCCGTAGAAGATGAAACTAGGTTACCGGCCGACAGCAGCATGTGTAGATAGAAATGCGACCTATTAAGGTTACTCAGCAATTTCAAAAATAGAGATTCGGGGTTGAATTTCGGGCTCAAGAGAGCGCTGATAGCAGAAAAAACATAGCTCAATCAAGCAAATTGATACGCAGGTTCTGGTGCTCCCGATATTGGCGATAATTGCAGTTGAACTCGTCAATTCTCTGTCAACCCCCTCGTGAACCACTGGAACCTTCTTTTTCTACCTGAAGTAGAACCTTTTCGATACCAAGAGCCAGGCGTTTTCAATTCCCAAATTGCGCCCGTGGCCAAGCTCCCAGGTCCATGAAATAAGGGCGTTGCTCTTGTTTAAATCTGGATTCCCACGGGTGAAATAAGTAAATGCGGATGGTTTTCGGAGTATCGTCGTGGATATATATTGTGTAGAGACGCTCACAGCTCCCGCCATTTTCTTCGCAAGTGGCCTCCGCCCTCTTTGCCGCTCTATTTCTATCAGAATCACTTCAAGCGCCCCAGTTACCTCTTTGAATATTGCCTTCTACAAAGCCCCAATGAGATCTCTTGTGATGCCTTGTATCCCAATGGCCTTTCGCTATATGCTTCAATTGGCGCTTGATATTTTTGCGTGTCGTCTCCTGATCCTCAGCCATTGATGATTTCCGGGGACATTTTTATTCGAGATTCCATTACGAATTCACTTAACGTATGGAGGAAATTCATAATGCCGTGGCAAGAGATCAATGTCACCTCAACCATCAATGGGGGAGAGGCCGTCAACGCTAAAGACAAGAACGGTCGGACAGCACTGTTGAAAGCTGCTGAGAAAGGTGATCTTGAAGTGGTAAATCGTCTTCTTGATGAGGGAGCAGATGTCAACGCAAAAGATAGCAACGGGCAGACCGCTTTGGTTGCGGCTACCGAAAAGGGTCACCTCGAAATAGTAAAGCTTCTCCTTGATAAGGAAGCCAATGTCAATGCTACCGGTAGCTACGGCTGGCCAGCGCTGGTTACGGCTTCTGAGAAAGGTCACCTCGAAATAGTGAAGCTTCTTCTTGATAAGGGAGCCAATGTCGATTCTAAGAGGAGTAGCGGAGGTATAGCGCTAAGGAGGGCCGCCTCTGGAAACCACCTTGAAGTGGTACGGGCGCTTCTTGATAAAGGAGCGTTGATAAACGATAAGGACGCAAGCGGTGGGACGGCTCTCATTGCGGCTTCTGAGAAAGGTCACCTCGAAATAGTGAAGCTTCTTCTGGAAAAGGGGGCGGACGTCAATGCTGATTCTGGCGAGGGTCGGACGGCGCTGACGAGGGCCTACGAAGAACATCACCTTGAAGTTGTCAAGGTTCTTCTCGATAAAGGAGCTACAATAGTTACTCCAGCTTACATTGCAGGGCGTTTTGAACTGGTAAAGTTTCTTCTGGAGAAAGGGGCCGACGTAAACGCTAAGAACAATGACCGATTAACAGCGCTTATGGCCGCATCTGAGAAAGGTAATCTTGAAATAGTAAAGCTTCTACTTGATAGGGGGGCAGATATAAACGCTAAGGGCAATGACGGACAGACAGCACTTATGGGAGCTGCTGCCAGCGGTCATCTTGAACTGGTAGGGCTTCTGCTTGACAGAGGCGCAGATGTAAACGCTAAGAATAATTACGCCAGAACACCGCTTATGAAAGCTGCTCAGGAAGGTCACAGCCAAATAGTGAAGCTTCTCCTCGATAAAGGAGTCGACGTAAACGCTCAGGATAATTACGCCAGAACACCGCTTATGAAAGCTGCTCAGGAAGGTCACAGCCAAATAGTGAAGCTTCTCCTCGATAAAGGAGTCGACGTAAACGCTCAGGATAGTTACTACCGGACAGCACTAATGGCGGTCGCTGAGAAAGGAAGTTTTGAAGCGGCGAAGCTCCTTCTGGAGAAAGAAGCAGACGTAAACGCTAAGGACAATAACGGCCAGACAGCGCTTATGAAAGCTGCCCAGGAAGGTCACAGCCAAATAGTGAAGCTTCTCCTCGATAAAGGAGTCGACGTAAACGCTGCGCAAAATGCCGGTGCTACGGCACTTATGAGAGCATGTGATAAAGGTCATCGAGAAACAGTGAAGCTTCTCCTTGATAAAGGGGCTGACGTAAATTTGAAGCAAAGGAACGGTTCTACAGCACTTATAAAGGCTGCTGCGAAAGGTCACGCAGAAGTCGCTAGAATGCTTCTTGGTAAAGGGGCTGATGTCAACGCTAATAACAATTACGGATGGACCGGACTGATTACGGCTTCTTCAAAAGGATTCCTAGAAATAGTTGAAGTCCTCCTTGATGACGGAGCCAACGTTAATCTTGAACAAAAAGCAGGAGGTACAGCGCTGACGAGGGCTGCGGGCAGAAATCACCTTGAAATAGCTAAAGTGCTTCTTGACAAGGGAGCGGATATCAATGCCAGGGACCGTAACCACAAGACTTCTCTGATGGCTGCTACTGACGCACGCCGTCATGAGATGGTGAATCTCCTGAAAGCTTATGGAGCTACACAATGATTAGTCAATCTGATCAGTATCTTTTTGTATACAGCTATCAGGGACAAGACTAGCAACTAGGCGCTTTCTTGAAAAAGCTCACATCCGTGCAGCCTCCTAAGTTAATTAAGGTTTGAAGCTTTTTGAACATTGCGGGCGTTTAAAATGTAAAACATGATCTATTTTATCCAAAAAAGTGTGGGGTCGATAATCTTGTCAGGTTTCCTCCGGGACGTCGAATTGTTGGAGCAGCCTGAAAAAATGGCAATTCAAAAATTGGAGACTCGAAATTCTAAATTAGTACCATTCTGTCTCCAATGCTGGACGTGACAAAATGACTGAGAAAGAACTGATGGAAACCATTGGGGGACGGCTCTACCTGGTAGGTGGAGCCGTAAGGGACAAATTAAGAGGAAAGTCCGCCCACGACAGGGATTACGTTGTCACGGGCGTCCATTTAGATGATGTAAGGCTTCCTAAAATCGCCGGTAAGGATTTTCCGGTATTTTTGACCAAGGTTGACGGGGCGGTTGTGGAGGTCGCAATGGCTCGTAAAGAGAAAAAGATCGGTCAGGGTTATCATGGGTTCGAGTTTTACACTGACCCGAACGTTACAATTGAACAAGACTTGTTGAGACGTGACCTGACAATCAACGCAATGGCGATAGATGTTCAGACTGGTGAACTGGTCGACCCGTATGGTGGACAGGCGGATTTAAGGGCACGCATACTGCGGCATACCAGTGAAGCCTTTGCTGAAGACCCATTGAGGGTTTATCGAGTGGCCAGGTTCGCCGCCCAGTTTGGGTTTAGTATCCATGCTGAGACAAAGGCTTTAATGATGAGATTGAAGCCGGAACTGTCAGCCCTGACTCCTGAAAGGGTTTTTGTGGAACTCAAGAAAGCCTTGCTTGCGAGATATCCTGACAAGTTCTTCAGGGAACTGGAAGGGCTGCTTGACGTCCATTTCCCGGAAATAGAGGCCATCAAAGTGCCGGACAAACATGACGGCACTGCGTTCGAGCACACAATGGCTGCAATATACAGAGGAAATGGTTTCAGGGAACGCTTTGCTTTACTGGTGCATGATCTCGGCAAAGGGCTGTCGGAGAATCCACCGGTCCACAATGGGCATGAAGGCCATGAGCATTTAGTGAGAGCTTTAGGGGAAAGGCTGA
Source organism: uncultured Desulfomonile sp. (assembly GCA_903952205.1). GTDB lineage: Bacteria > Desulfobacterota > Desulfomonilia > Desulfomonilales > Desulfomonilaceae > CAJBEZ01. The sequence goes on from CAJBEZ010000069.1 coordinate 4,853, forward strand.
AGATGCCCAATAGGCTTGTGGATTTTGGTTGCAGGACCATGCGACTGCACATGAAGATCAAAAAACTTCACGAAATACGGCCGGGAAAATTGATCCGACTGGTAGACAGCGACATATTCAAGCAACTTCGCCTGTCTTACCTGGAGTCCGACGGAAGGTATGAGCGAAAACTCTATCTGCAGCATGTAGGGCTTGCAAAAGAGATCATTAAGTTGAAGCGTGAGGTTACCGGAAAAATTCTTGTCGAACGAGGTGTTGAACCTAACGCTATGTTTGGGGAAAAATTGTTGCAAGAGCGGGTTAGAGCTTTCCGGACAAGGCGACAGTGACTCAGTAGATTTTTCGGAAAGTACATGGGGTCGCAGGATGGAACTGCGGCCCCATGGAAACTACTCATAAAATTGGACAAGAATCTATTCAAGTTATAATTACGGGGGAAGGATCAATCCGATGACAAATCTAATTGCTGCAGTTGTTCTGGTTTCAATTTTGGTAATTGTGGGTCCTGTGCTTTACATCCGCCACAGAAAACATTCCCGTGTTCCGCCCTTCGGTTCTATGCCTGGAGACAGAGCCAGGATAGAGCAGGCATTGTCCGACTCTATGTTACAAGATGAAGCTGTTGGCGACAAGAAGGGGGAGAAAAAACTGAATATCGACGCCTTACGAATGGAAGCTGAAAAAGGTGACTCATTTAGTCAATATTCCCTAGCATGCGCATGTCAGTATGGAGAAGGCGTTACCGAAGATCAGACTGAAGCCGTTAAATGGTTTAGAAAATCTGCGGAGCAAGGAGACGACCGAAGTGAAAACAATCTGGGCGCCATGTTTGTCACCGGGCGAGGCGTAGCCAAAGACAAGGTTGAAGCCGTTAAATGGTTTCGGATGGCGGCCGAACACGACAACATAAATGCTCAAGCCAACCTGGGTATGTGCTACGCTAGAGGTGACGGCGTCCCGCAGAATGACGCCGATGCGGTGAAATGGTTCCTGAAGGCTTGTGAACAAGGGGACACGGACGCTGAATCTTGTTTGCGCAGTATATTGGTGAAGGACGCTACCTGGAATGACTCCGAAACAGTTAAGTGGTATCCCAAGGCTCCCGATTTTATGACTGCGGCTGTTCAAAATATTGTAGGCATGGTTAACACATTCGGAGAGAAAATTAAAACTCAGGATCATGTTGAAGCTGCCAAATGGTTCATTGAACAGGCCAAACAAGGGAATGTCACCGCCCAGAGGGAACTTGGCCTCTGTTACCTCAAAGGGTCCGGGGTTCCCCAAAATGACGCCGATGCCATAAAATGGCTCCTGAGCGCGGCTGAACAAGGGGACGCGGACGCGCAGGGGGGGTTGGGGACCATGTTCACCATTGGCCGAGGGGTGGCACAAAATGACGCGGAAGCGGTCAAGTGGATTCGAAAATCGGCTGATCAGGGAAACGCTCATGCTCAAACGGGTTTGGGAATGATGTACGAAGAAGGCCGCGGAGTAGGCCAGGACTATACTGAGGCGGCTAAATGGTTCATGGAGGCTGCGAAACAAGGTGAATCAGTAGCACGACATTACCTAGGTATCCAGTACATGCTGGGCCAAGGAGTATGCAAAGACCATTCTGAGGCTGTAAAGTGGTTAAAAAAGGCAGCATGGCAAGGCATGGTCCAATCCTATAGGATTCTTGGGCATTACTACGCTGAACGCAACGATAGCCCCGAAGATCTGGCTGAGGCGGTTGAGTGGTGGACAAGGGCGGCCCAGGTGGGTGACGCCCCAAGTCAGTTTCGCTTGGGTCTGGCTTATAAGAATGGCCAAGGGGTCTCTAAGGACGATTCCGAAGCCGTAACATGGCTCATGAAGGCTGCTGAACAAGGCGAGTTGGACGCTCAAGTTTGTTTGGCGCAAATGTATCACAACGGCGAAGGCGTAAGCCAAGATTATGCTGAATCTGTGAAATGGTATCGCAAAGCGGCTGATCAAGGACACCCGATCAGTCAGTGTAATTTGGGCCTAATGTTAAAAATGGGCCGTGGGGTTACCCAAGACCATGCCGAAGCGGTGAAATGGTTCCAGTTGGCCGCCGAACAGGGTTATGCACACGCACAATCTGAAATGGGCCTGGCTTACATCAACGGCCAAGGGGTTCCCAGGGACTATGAGCAGGCGACAGAATGGTTCATGAAAGCCTACGAGCAAGGCTATGGAGGGACGCCACTCCATTATGCCGCCTCCGAGGAAAACCTGGAGTTGGTTAAACTGCTTCTGGACAAGGGGGCCGATGTAAACGCTAAGGATAAGGATGATAAGTCTGACTTTACAGCGCTGATGATGGCTTCTTTTAGGGGCAACTTTGAAGTGGCTAGAGCGCTTCTTGATGGAGGGGCCGATGTAAACGCTAAGAATAAGTCTGGCTCCAAGGCACTGATGATCGCTGCACAGGAAGGTAATTGTGAAGTGGGCAAGCTCCTTCTTGATAATGGCGCTGATGTCAATGATCAGGACGAGGATGGCCAGACAGCATTGATGATTTCTGCCGCAAGGGGTCACGCAGGAGTTGTAACGAGTCTGCTGGAAGCGGGTGCTGATGTCAATGCCAAGAGGAATGACTTCGGCGCTACGGCGCTTATGTTCGCTGCACAGGAAGGTAATTGTGAAGTGGTCAAGCTCCTTCTTGACAGTGGCGCTGACGTCAATGATCAGAAACAGGACGGCCAGACAGCATTGATGATTTCTGCCCAAAACGGTCACTCAGGAGTTGTAACGTGTCTCCTGGAATCGGGCGCTGATCTCAATGCTAAGCAAGACGGCGGCTGGACGGCGCTTATGATCGCTGCACAGGAAGGTAATTGTGAAGTGGTCAAGCTCCTTCTTGACAGTGGCGCTGATGTCAATGATCAGAAAGAGAACGGCAAGACAGCATTGATGAGTTCTTGCGAAAAGGGACACCCAGGAGTTGTAATGAGTCTCCTGGAAGCGGGCGCTGATGTCAATGCCAAGACCAATGACGGCCGTACGGCTCTCCTCGGGGCTTCTCTTGAAGGACACGTTGAAGCAGTGAAGCTACTCTTGGGAAAAGGCGCAGATGTTAACGCTTCTCTCGGCGGCTGGACAGCGCTGATGATCGCTGCGAAGGAAGGTCATCATGAAGTGGTCAATCTTCTTCTTGATAGTGGCGCTGATGTCAACGCTGAGAACCATAATGGATTTACAGCGCTGATGATGGCCTGCGATAAAGACCAACTCGAAGTAATACAGCTCCTGGCTGCTCACGAGCCCAGCGCCGAAAAAGATTCGCAAGAGGCGGCCAAGTTTTCCCCACTTACTCCTGAACAACGTGTCGCAATTTCCCAGACTAATCTTGGGAATGCCTATTCAGAAGGTCGGGGAGTCGCTCAGGATCATAAGGAAGCCATCAGGCGGTTTAAGCGTGCAGCAGAAAAAGGCCATGCGAATGCTCAGACTAATCTTGGGGTTGCCTATTTACAAGGTAAAGGAGTCACGCAGGATTATAGGGAAGCCGTAAAGTGGTTTAGACTAGCTGCTGAACAAGGGCTCGCCAGTGCTCAATCTAATCTTGGATACGCCTATTCAGAAGGTGAAGGAGTTACGCAGGATTCTGAGGAAGCTGTAAGATGGTACAAACTTGCGGCTGAACAAGGGTACGCAAATGGCCAATTTAATCTTGGGCTTCTTTATTTGAAAGGCAAAGGCATTCCACAGGATCGAGAGGAAGCTTTAAGGTGGTTTAGACTGGCCGCTGAACAAGGCCATGCAGAGGCTCAGCAGGTTTTGTCTCGCCTATAGGGATCCGCAGAGTTCAATGCGATCATGATTATCACTAAGATTTGGTTTAGCTAAAAGATTATTAGACTCACTGATGGGAGGAAATCTGTAATGTCGAAACATAAGATTAATATCGCCGGGATTATATCAGTTGCAGTGATCGGATTTGTCGTCATCTTTGTGGCTAACGCGAGTATTGTCAGGGCTGAAGATATCAATCAGGAATTGTTTCATGCTGCTTGGGGAGGTCGTTGGGGTGAAGTCAAACGCTTTTTGGATGAAGGCGCAGATGTTAATGCCAAGGACAAATATTATGGCAGGACAATACTGATGGAGGCTTCCGAGAGTGGTAAGCTTGAAATGGTAAAGCTTTTCCTTGATAAGGGAGCAGATGTTAATGCGAGGGGCCGTAATGGAGAAACGAGTCTGATGGACGCTTCTTGGAAAGGCGCACTTGAGGTCGTGCAAGCCCTTCTTGATAATGGAGCGGATGTCAATGTCATGAACAATTATAGCGGGACAGCCCTGATGGAGGCTTCTACTAACAATAGACCTGAAGTGGCGAAGATGCTTCTTGATAGAGGAGCCGATGTCAATGCCAAGAGAAATGATGGTTCGACAGTTTTGATGCTGGCTTCTGAGAATGGTAACCTTGAAGTGGTGAAAGTTCTCCTTGATAAAGGAGCGGATGTCAATGCTCTGAACAATTATGCCAGGACAGCGTTGATTCAGGCCTCTATTGGAGAATACCGGGAAGTCGCGAATCTCCTCAAAGCTCACGGAGCAAAGGCAATCGGTAAAAAGCCAAGACTATGAAGAGTAACCTCGCCGGTTCCTTTGCTATTTGGTGTCCTTCATCATTTATAATACTTCGAGTCTCTTCATTAAGACTGTTGAATGGGAAGAGGGCTAATTCCCGCTGGATTAGCCCTACAGATCACTGTTTTGTCGCATCGCATAGCTTTTCGTTTCTCAATGCATACAAGTCAGTTAACTACTTCTTGCATCCGCTGCAACTCTTGAAATATAGACATTTCCATTGCTGCCAGGCAGTTTTACACTTGGGAAATGCGCTGGTTAAGCCAGTCAATTGGGTGTCCTCAGCCTGAATTCCGGCTTCATTAAGAGAAACAACCTGATCTGTCATCCCGCATCCACAGCCTTTGGTAGCCTTTCCATTGGCAACTGTAAATCCTACCGCCAACGCCACACACAGTGCAACCACCAACATAACTTGAGTCTTCATTTCATACCTCCTGAGTTTTTGTTTCAGCCGATTCATCCGGCTTTACTCCTATCCTTCGCAGCGAGGTAAAATATCTGACAAAAACTTATTTACTTCTGTTTAATCAAGAACTTGTCAATTGTCATTCCGTGATTGTCTTAGGAAAAGTGACGAAACGGAGCAGTTTGAAAGGACAAAAGAGAGGGGAAATTAGGAAGGTTAGGTAATCGTCAAAACAGAATCGTAACATCCGACCCCAAAATTATGAAGCTTTCCCCCATATGGGTATCATAAGATCCTACAGTGTTTCCAGAAGTCTTCATAGAAAAGGTTCCCGACAATTCCGCAATTGTATATCGTCCATAAAGGCCTACCAGGATTCGTGGCGTAACATTGGCGGCTCCATGTAACCGAGCTTCAACTAACGTGCCGTTTTGCGCCTTGCCTTCATGGCCAGATATCCAGCCCGGCTGGTTAAATGAACTTTGAATGTTTTTGTTCATAAAATGGGATAACAGTATCTCGAACCGTGATGTCCAGCCAGGGTAGGTCAAAGAGGTTTCCAATCCTAAAAGGGGACCACTGGTGAGTAAATCGTCACGTGACCATGCGTTGGAATTCCCCTGAGTGGTTTTCTCGCCGGAATAATACCAGTTTTCTTGTCGGTATCCTGCCGTAATGCTGAAGCGATGGCCTTCACCACGCCACACATGAAACAATCCAAGCGCTTCCCAGCTCCAAAAACCGCCCCGCGCATCAAGATTTTGGCCCTCAGGCGCAGGCGGACTTGCATCCCAGGCAGATTTATTCAGGCTGCGCGACGGCGCCCCAAAGCTGGTTGTTCCACTTAAACGTCCGGATGCTAATAATATCGGTGAAATGTCTACAATACCCATGATTACTGGCATCTTGAAATCTAAATCGATAGAGTATCTTTCTTGTCCGTCCATCGGGGCAAAAGCGTCCTGAAATGAGTGAACCCCAAACAGGTATCCAACGCGTAACGAAGGCTCTACGGAAATATACGGTGGTAACGCTTGCCCAAAGACAGCGATCGCCTGGCCAACGAACATTACTATCAGTAACGACACCGAAAAGACAACACGCATGGAACCCACCAAAATCGTTCAGGTCTAATTAGTCAAGGATGTCACAGTTTAACCTTATTGAACAAAAAAGGAAAACAATATTGCGAATATTTGATCGAGCAACTTATTAAGTTATTTTTTGGAACCTGTATTAGTATGACAGATTGTTAGTATGTTTTGATATTGCAATCTTTTTAGGATGTTGAAATCAGATATTTCTTTTGAAAAGAGATCCGCCATGCTAATATCAGACGATAATCAGTATTAGAATTATAACATGGGGAACACTGATGGTGAGCAGGGAAACTAGCCAGGACAAGGATTTAGTTAGAGAATGTCTGTCCGGCTCGCAAGACGCGTGGAACGAATTTTATTGTAAGTACGAACGACTTATTAAATCGGTAATCAGGCGACAACTTCGGTTCTTCGAAGAATATCTTGAGGATGTGTGCCAGGATGTTTTACTGGAACTCGTTACCGCTCTGAAGACTTATGATTCGTCGCACTCTCTGACCAAATTTGTTTGCATTGTGACCGAGCGAGTTTGCATCGACCACTACAGGTTTAGCAATGCGGAGAAAAGATCAGCAAAAACTCAATCTCTTGATCAACAAAATTCTGATCACCTTGAAACAACGGCTTTGATTTCTAATGCCACACTGCCTGATGAGCTTGTTTCTTCAGCGCAGTTGGTGAAGTATTTAAGAATTTGCATCAGGAGGCTTTCCTCCAAATGTAGAGAAATTCTTAAAATGAGATATGAACAGGACCTTCCGTTCAAACAGATTGGAGCTAACCTTGGCGTCACAGAGAACACTGTAACGGTGCAGGCCAGAAGATGCCTGGATGAATTGCGGGTCCAATATAGTGAAATTGAAAGAAAAGGGGTGAAGGCATGAAAGAACGTACCCCTAATGAGGGCCATCCGGTTGATTTATTGTTGCCGTTCCTGGAAAAGACGCTTGACCCAAAAGAAATGTCGACAATCAGGAACCATGTGGAAAAATGCGATCAATGTCGTGAGGAATTGAAGTCACTGGAAAAGATAACCACTGCTCTAAAGACAAATGCCAGCCTATTTTGTCCAGAACCATGGGAAATTTACGAGTTTATTGAGACAGGGAAAGACCCCGGCCAAAAGATCGCCAACCATTTGAACGAGTGCAGTCTTTGCCGACACGAAGCCGAGTCTTTTAAAACGGCGCCGGTCAATCAAAAGATCCCCGGACAAATGTGGAACGAGCTTAGCAAGGAGCTTCCGCAAAGTGCCCCAAAAAGAGCTCCATTAAAAGCCAAGACCACATTTTGGAAATTGCCGAGCTGGTCTCTATCCTTTCTTAGGATTCCCGTGCTGGCGACAGCTTCAGCGGTTGCGATCCTTTGCGTGGTCCTATTATACCCTGGGAGTCAACCAAAATTCATTGTGGCGTTAAGTTCCGAAGACTGGAACCATTCGTCAACTTCGCTTAAATTGATGGCGCCCCGTTCCCAAAATCTCAAATCTCTTGTTAAACCAGAGGAATCTTCCAAACCGATAGTTGTAGTTATTGTGCTACTTGATGATTCTTCCTCTGACTTCAATGCTCAGAGAATAGATTCTCTTTATCGCGCTCTTCAACCCTCAAAAGTACTGACGGAAAAATTTGAATTCGTTTCTCCCTTAAAAATGAAAAATTTTATCGATTCAGGAGCTGTCAAAAGCACTTCTAAGAAAGAACTGATCGATGGAATTAGAGATCAGCTAAACGTCTCTGAAGTTATTATCATCAATATTCTGCCAAAAAAACACGAATTTGAAATTAGAGGCGAACTGATCAGTACGGGGACAGGAAAGATACTCCGAGAAAAAGTTGAAACCAGGATGTCCGAAAATCAGCTAAATTCAGGACTCCAAAATATTTTGGAATTCTTGAATTAAGGGCAAAGAGAGCATTCCGCGGCATAAAAGTGATTAATGCAGCGCCATTTAGCAACATCGTCAGGAAATATTGAGTAATCAAACCAGCAAATCTGGTGTGAAAATGAGCACGATCCTCTCGTTGCGGAGGATACCCCACGAAATTAACAGGAATATCGTAGCGGATAAAAATTCACGTCGCGTTTCAATCCCCAAAAATTCAGTGTCTGTATCCAGCTTTTTTCTAGTTATGATTTTATCGCTCCTTCCTAATATTAGTAATGGCGATGACAAACGATTCGAGGACGTCAAACGCTCTACTTCCACAAGGGCGTCCACGTCCGCAGAAGTCAAGATTGGGGACCTTTACGCTGTCGTGGTTGGTGTTTCAAATTACAAAGACTCGAGAGTGCCCCCCCTAGCCGTGTCAGACAAGGACGCGCGAAGTTTCGCTGAATTCCTCAGCACTCAGAAGAACTTATTCAATGCTGTCCATGTTTCTTTGCTGGTCAATGAAGACGCCACTCGCGAGAAACTGGAAAAAGAGTTCATTTACAAACTTAGACGCGCCGGTAAAGACGATACGGTGATAATTTTTTTGAGTGGTCACGGGGTAGATGACCCGAAAAATCCTGGGGAGTTTTTCTTTCTGCCCTATGACGCGGACCCCGAGTATGTTGCTATCCGAGGAGTCCACATGAATAGACAATGGTTCATGGACAGGCTGGATTCCAAACGAGTGCTGATAATTGCCGACGCGTGCCATGCCGGCGGATTTTCGAAACGTGGAGCGAAGCATTTAGCCCCATCTTTAGACAAATTCATTAGTCAGTTTAGAGAATCTGAAGGCAGGGTATTCATAACCTCGTCTCGTTCCGACGAATATTCTATGGAGGAGCCCAAACTTGGTCACAGCCTGTTTACCCATTTCTTGCTGGAGGGGCTCGCCGGAGCCGCGACCAAGGACCAAGACGGAATTATAACACTTGGAGCCCTGTACGAATATGTCTATAAAAAGACAAAGGCGGCCTCGGAGGGATTCCAAAGCCCTCAGATGGAGGGCAGGATAATTGGAACGTTCCCCATGGCTTTAGCTAAGGACTATAGTGGCCCAGAGTCTCAGATTGGACCACCGGAAGTTAGACTGACGAAAAGAACCGGCTCCCAAGCAGTCAAGGCCAGGATTTCTCTAATAGATGACCAGGCTAAAATATTCATTAACGGACGCGAAGTACTTGTGGGGAATTGGGGCAGAGGCGAGCGTGGCGTACCGATAGGACATCAACCTGGAGACACAGGCATTGAGGATATTGCTCATTTTTTTCATCGGGGCGCCAACGAAGTCCGGTTCTGGTTGTGGAATGACGCCGTTTGTTGTGATGTCAGCGCAAAATTCGAAATCAGTGTTAATGATAATCCTTTGATGGTGGAGAAGATCCAGCGAAAAGATTCTTCTGCAGGTGTAAAATTCGACAAGACTTTCATTGTAGTTTTGGATGAGACAGGAACCTTTATCGTTCAGCGTTAATACACTGGTCAAAGTCTTGTCACTACTAGATATATGCCTATTTCAAACGCTGATCGCACGCGGCGACAATCTGAAAAAGGGAGTTCTTATGACGAGAGTCTTATTCCGACTAATCGTTTCGCTGGCGATGGCCGTGGCATTGATGGCCTTTGTATCGCTGCGCTCGGCCGAGGCTGACTCCAATGGAACATTGCTTCAACTGGAAGCATCAATTGTGCATGCTTCCCAAAAAATCATCCCAAGTGTTGTCAGCTTGAGTTCTTATAGGGAGGACCTACAGGACAAAAGGAATGGAGAAAAAGGGCATCCATCTGAGAGTCAACTATTACCGGATTTCTTTGGTAGAAGCTTTACTCTTCCTTTTGGGAACGCTCCCGACTCAGGCAATCAATCGACATCCCCAGAGATAGGGTCGGGATTCATTGTCGGCGCTGACGGGCTAATACTAACCAATTCTCACGTGGTGAGCGATGTAGCCGAACTTAGAGTAGCACTTTTTGACAAACGGCTGTTGACCGCTGAAGTAATCGGGGTTGATGCGGAAAGCGACCTCGCTCTGGTGAGAGTTAACGCTCAAAATTTGACGCCAGTTGAGTGGGGAGACTCCCGAAAATTAAAAGTAGGACAGATCGTCCTGGCCGCAGGGAGTCCCTTTGGCCTTAAGCAAACGGTATCTCTAGGTATAATTAGCGCCATTGGTAGAACGAACATCGGCGCAATAGACTACGAGGAATTTATACAAACAGACGCTCCAATAAATCCGGGCAACTCGGGTGGCCCACTTTTTGATGTCCACGGTCAGGTCATCGGTGTCACTACGGCGATAGCGTCCCGAAGCGGGGTAAGTCAGGGAGTAGGTTTCGCTATTCCGTCTGATTCAGCCAGGTTGATCGTAGATCACCTGCTAAGAGATGGTCGAGTTAGGCGCGGGGTTCTGGGTGTGAGCATTCAGGATCTCAATGAACCTCTCGCAAAATCCTTTGGTCGAAATAAAACTGAGGGAGCGCTCGTGACCAATATAATCGATAAAAGTCCCGCCTCTACATCAGGCCTTAGAGAAGGCGACATTATAACTAAATTCAACAACACGCATGTTTCCAGCGCCACACAACTAAGGAATATGGTTAGCGCTCAACCGCCGCAAACCGAGGCAAAACTTACTGTTTACAGACAAGGAGATGAACTTGACCTGGGCATGAAGCTTGGAGAAAGAACCTCCAAGACTATTAGCCTGCCAAAGCCTCCCTCTTCACAGGTTTCGAATCAAACGGGCTTCCAGGTAGAGAAAGTGCCTAATTCCCTGGCCAAGAAAATGAAGCTGAAAAAGGGTGAAGGAATACACATAAAGGACGCCAAACCCGGATTCATAGGCCACAGTATGGGGGTTAGGCCTGGTGACGTGATTATAGAGGTTGATGGAAAGGCTGTTTCTGATGTGATTGGTTTTAATAAGGCGGTTGAGGAAGCCCGATCCCAAAAAATCGTTCGTCTAAAGATCCGGCGGGGCGACACGAAGATATATGTCGCGTCCCCGCTAGATCAGCTATAGCTTGGTTATGGCATGATGCGGCCAAGCCGAATTTAATGGCTAACGCCGCCTAACAATCTCGGCTATTGGCTTCTTCGCCCGCCTGTACCGGGTAAGCCCTTCACGATCGAGCATTGCTGCGGGTCTAGGTACTTTCGCGCAACCCGAAGCACGTCTTCAGGTGAAACCTGAGACATCTGGGCAACGTATTTTGAGTCGAGATCATATCCCAGGCCACAAAGCACGTTATACGCCAAATTGCCTGCCCGGGCTTCAGTGGTTTGCAGCGCAAACTGTCGACTGGCTATTAAATTGTTCGTAGCCTTCTGAACTTCGGCGTTTGTTAGAGGCTCTTTCCTGAAGATTTCAATTTCTTTGAAGAGTCTGTCAAGATTACTCTCCATTTTGGATGGATCACAAATCACACTCGAAACAAGGATTCCCGAGTCTATTCTTGGTTGAACAATTGATTTAAATGAGAAAACTGAATCTGCGCTCTGATTTTGCTCAGCAAAACGTTGTTCCAAGTCCATCAACATCCGGTTGAGCGCTTCAAACGCATAACGGTCATTGTCTGAGACTGCTGGGCTTCGGAAACCAATCAACAAAACGGCACTGTCGCCGGAAAGGGTGAAGTTTTTTTCTGAAGTTTTTCCCAAAGGTTCATCGACGCGGCTCTTAGGTGGCTTGAAATCTGTCACCGGTAGTTTTCCAAAGAGACGTTCAACCTGTTCAAAAAAGAACTGGGGATCAATATCGCCAACACATGCCACAACAGTATTGGAAGGAACTGCGATTCTCTTATAGGCGTCTTTGAGGTTTTTACTCGTCAAACGTGAAACCGTCTGAACGGTTCCTGCCTTGATGAATCCGTATGGATGACCTGGAAACAGCATGGTCTCAGTCAAATGCAAGGCCGAAGATAAAGGGTTTTCCGATTCTGTCGCAATTCTGTCGATCGTCGACTGGCGTTCCTTCTCGAGCATATCTTGCGAGAGCGTTGGATCGGAGTAAATCTGAGCCATCAATTGGAGAGCCTGATCAGCGTTTCGAGAAAAAAACGTCCCCGCCAAACTGAACGAATCCAATTCGGAGAAACTCCTGATCCTTCCCCCCATGGATCTGGCCTTAGCGGTTATTTCAGCTTCGTTCATTTGCCCCGCGCCTTTGGTGAGCATTGTGCCGACAAGATCCATAATCCCCGGATTATCTTTGTTTTCAAATCTTTTGCCGCCAAGCATAGAGACGCGGAACGAGACAACCGGGTTCGTGTGATCGGGCGCTACGACCGCCCTGATACCGTTGGGCAGGGTCTTGAAAAATACATTGGAATCCTGGCCTCCTGTTTGAGAAGTCGGCGAAAAAGACCTCATGATCCCGGCTAACTTGTCTATCTGAAAATCTTTGGTATCAGCCTCGGGAACAAGGACAGCCACACTAACATTCGGTGGGACAAGGTAACGCTTAACAACGGTCGAAATGTCACGCGGGGTGACGGCCAAATTCAATTTAAGATACTTTGGTTCGTATTCAGGGTCCCCGATATCTGAAAACCAGCTTCCCATACTTCTCGCAACGCCCTGGACCGTTTGCCTTGTATTGACACGCTGTAATTCGACATTCACCTTCGCTTCCTGGAGTTCCGATTCAGAAGGCGGTTCGTTTCCCAGTAGTTTCAGCTCTTCCATGATGGCTTTAGTGGTTTCTTCAATTACGGCGGGGCTTTCGAGAATAGCTGAAATTACTATGAGGCCGGAGTCTCTGGCTGTTATGGATTGAGCAGATATTGCCTTTACAAGTCCTTTCTTCTTGAGACCAACCATTAGCCGCGACCCTGGCCCGCTACCGAGTATCTCAGCCACCAAATCCAGGGCGTTCACATCCGGGTTGCGTACGGAAGGGATTTGAAAGGCCAAATTCAGTAGTGTCTCCTCGGCGTGGGGGTCTTTGATCAGGGCGGTCCGGATTTCTTCCTGGGGCGGCTCAGGCTGTCGAGATGGTCTTATGAAACCTGTTGGCTTGCGGTCCGCTGTGAGACGTTCAACTTCCGCCACCACTTTTTTAGCGTCTACCTCCCCGACTACGACCAGGAACATGTTTTCCGGCACGTACCATTTCTTGCGATATGTGACAAGGTCGTCGATGGTTATCTTCTCAACGGTGTCTTTCTGACCAACAAGGGGATAACGATAACCACTGTTCAGGTAGGCTGTCTTAAAAAGCAAATCCGAAACCTTGGTTTGGGAACTATCCTCACGGCTGAGTATTTGCTCCAGGACTGATTGTTTCGCTGCTCGTATCCCTTCTTCATCCTGAAGCGGCCTGAGAATTGATTCTGTCAGGATCTCTAGGGCCTTTAAGCTTGCACTTGATGGCGCAGTTATACTGTAAACTGTCTCATCCCAACTGGTATACGCCTTTACGGCCCCACCCAGGGCATCAATTTCCGTTGCAACTTCCTCGGCGGTTCTCTGTTCGGTTGCGCCAAAGGCCATACGCTCAAGAAGAAAACTAATTCCCCGCTCGGAGGGGCCTTCATCTGCACTGCCGGTTTTAACAATCAAACAAATTGAGGTGACTGTTTTGGATTGCGCTGGTAGAACGATAACCGAAATCCCAGATGAAGTCCGCGATTCGGCGCATGCCAATGCCGTCGAAGATTCGCCGCCAATTGCGCCCCATCCCAAACCTGTTGAAGCAACGATGGCCACTAGAAAAATTAATGGTCTGGGAACCAAATATTTGCCAAACCTCATAAAACGAATTCCTCTTTGGGTATGTCTTGGTATTTCTAATTGAGGCAGGTTGCACACCAAATTAGGGCCACGGTTTGGGGAATTGTTAACAAAAAAATTATTCGGGTGAAGCTATAGATTATGCCAGCGACCCAAGGGGGTCAGAAAAATGAGAATATCCCAATATTAGTATGTTGCAAATATAAGTCGCTAAAATTTCTTCAACATCTTTCCTGGGGTCACAGAAATCTTTTGATGTTTATTAATCCACATTGCAAACAAACGAGTAGAGTATTGGTCTGTGACCCCCATACTTCAAATAAAATGTTTTAATCAAAAACTTCCTTTATCGTAAACAAGTTTACTTTTAAAACATATTTTTGCACTGGGTGCGTTTATCGTTCTTCATGCATCTAATATAACGATCCCACCATGTGGAGTACCTTTCTGCCTTATTGGCCTTATTCCTGCAATCGACACAGTGGTTGCCATTTTTGCAGCACCACGATGAACCATCGCATGAATCTTTAAAAGGAGTATTTTTTCCGAATTTGTTTTTGCACCAACCATTCATAATCGCTCTTCCCACATTGCAAGGCTGAATATCTATTTGTTGATCTGTTCCGCGCGAGGCATCAACTACTTGATCTACAGTTCTAGTTTCTGAAGTAGGTTTTTCCCCAGCCCAAGTAATGCCAGCAACCAGCATTAAACAAAGTATCCCCATAAGTAAGATTCTTGTTTTCATGACTCCTCCTATAAAGTTGTAATTTAGGCATACGCCTCAGTAGTTGCATTTATCCCTTTGTGAGGTAATTGTCCTTTAACCACTAAGCAAGAGTTGTGCCATACCTGGTATGCGAAATGGCACAAGTTAAAAGACAATATTATCAAGCTGATACGGAATCCCAAATTCCATGTCGCTACGAAAGTGTTTTTGGCCCGATTTTGATTGGGCCGCCAAAGTGATAAAATCTATCATTAATTAGATTGACAACTGATTTTATTGGCAAAATACAACAAGAATACTGTTAAATTATATCAACTGCTTGCCGTGGCCGACTAATTTTGTCATCCTGGTTTTTGCGACCTGAGATAATGACGCATTGAAACATAAGAAACGCCAATCAATTTTGCCGCTGCTTTTTGATTGTTGCCGGTTCGCCTGAGCGCCTCGAATAAAATGGACTGTCTGACTTCCCTAATAATATCATTCATGGATTTTCCATCCGGAAAATGTACCGTGTGAGTCCAAGGCTGCTGGTCTGTGAACGTTGAAATAGAGCCCAGAATGTACTGTTGATAGTCATTGCAAAGCAATAGCCTTTGAAGAACATTCTTGAGTTCTCGGACATTGCCTGGCCAATCAGAACATGATAGAGCTTGAATAATGTCCGGAGACAAAGCCAATGTTTCAGGCACATGATATTCCTTAACCAGGTCTTGCCATATTTTCTTGGAAAGACCCCACATGTCTTCCATTCGCGCCCGTAAAGGGGGTATTCTTATTGTCAGAACATCGAGCCTATGGAAAAGGTCTCTCCGGAATGCGCCGGTGTCTATGTCCTTACTCAAGTCCCTGTTCGTGGCCGCAATGACCGTGACATCAACGTGTACAGACTTTTCGCCTCCAACCCGATAGAATTCCTTGGTGTCCAGAAATGTGAGCAGCTTGGATTGAAGGGACAAGGGCATTTCTCCAATCTCATTGAGAACTAGCACACCGCCGTGCGCAAGCTCAAAGAAACCCTTTTTGCGGCCCTTTGCTCCCGTGAACGCTCCTGCTTCGTGTCCGAAGAGTTCGGATTCGATCAATTCTGATGACAGGGCCGAGCAGTTGACTGTCACAAACGGTCCATTAAATCTTTTGGAATTACGATGTATAATATCTGCCCAGTAATCTTTGCCGCTTCCTGTTTCTCCTAAAAGTAGGACCGGCGCTTCACATTTGGCCGCTGAGGTGATCTGCGCAATTACAATTTTCATTGCCTCGGATCGACACGATTCATCTAAAATATCAGAAAGCAAAGACACTGGACTTCGGGAATCAATACCCGGATCATCAGCGCTATCTTCTGAATTATAAAAATAATTGCCTTGAGCTGACCTAGACTTATCATTCTTCATGCCGCCACCCCAAAAAAACAATTTGCGCCCCACCAAATCAGGTTCAAGTATTGTCTTAACCATCACCCGTCGGGACATATCAAACAACGACTATCCAACAATTCGATCCGCATCAATAAATCTGACAAGCTTTGCATAAACAATCCAAGAATCTATTCGTATCGCAGAGCTTGTATTGGTTCCAATCGGGAGGCTTTCAAGGCCGGGTAAAGCCCAAAGCTTATGCCGACAACCGCAGAAGAACCTACCGCAGCGAAAACGGCTAATGGGCTGATAACTATTGACCAGCCACTGAAATATGAAAAGGCGTAACTCCCCACTATCCCAACAAGAAACCCCAGCATGCCGCCTGTCATTGAAAGGGCCACTGCCTCAATGACAAATTGAACCATTATATCCATCGGTTGGGCGCCTACCGCCATACGGATACCTATCTCTCTGGTCCTTTCCGTTACGGTTACCAGCATTATGTTCATGATCCCGATACCGCCAACTACCAGGGAAATCGAAGTGATTGCCGCCAGGAGCGCTGTCATGATATTCATTGTCTCTTTATTGGCGTCGAGAATCTCTTTCATATTACTTATTGAGAAATCCTTGTCCTGCTTTCGTGTGATTTTGTGACGACGCGTCAACAGGTCCTGTATTTGCTTTTCAGCCGTGGGTATCAGCGAAGTGTCTTTGGCGTGGACAAAAATCTGATGAATTTCATCGGGATATGTGGCGCCGAAAAGTCTCCACTGGGCTGTTTTAAGCGGAATCAGGATGACGTCATCCGTATCATCACCTTTGGCCAATCGCCCCTTACTCTGTAGCACACCCACAACTCGGCAAGGGGTGTCTCCGATTCTCAGGACTTTACCTATCGCGTATTTCTTTGCGAAAAGCTTTTCCCATACAGTGTTACCAATGACGCATACTTTGGCCGCCATGGCCTCTTCGTCGGCTGAGAAAAATCGACCCGATCTAACGGACCATTTGCGTGCGACAAGATAATCCCCGGTAGTTCCGGTAATGGAGGTTTGGTGGTTCCTGTTACCGAATATCACCTTTGCTGACTGGTTCCATGTCGGCGCCGCAGCGGTTACGGCTGAACATCGTTTCATAACGGCTTCAGCGTCCAAACTGTTCAGGGTATGCGGCGGTCCACCGCCTGTTTGTGTTACAGGAGTATCGGGGCTTACAATAATCGTGTTAATACCCATCGATTTTATCTGGTCGGAAACCTGTTGTTGAGCTCCTTGAGCTATTGAGACTATTGCAATAACAGCGGCTACACCTATAACAATACCTAGCATGGTCAGGATTGACCGCATGAGATTGAGTCTCAAGGCCCTCACTGCGATAAACGCTATCTCTGTCGGACCGACCATGATCTTCCTGATTACTTTAGAGTTCTAAACACTTCCAAAATTAGGTTTCCGATTTCTTCTCAGCCGCAAGCTCAACTACTACAAGATCGCCGGGGGCGACTCCATCGGAGAAAATCTGGACCTTGTCCAGGCCTGCCATTCCAATCTTAACCATTACCTGTTCCAGAGTCCCATTGGGAAGTAGCTTCCAAATAGAGCCTTCGCCAGGGTTGCCGGCGTTTGGCTGAACGACTGAAGTTTTGACCTTGGTACCGTTATCAGGGGAAAAATGGAGCGCCTGCTCGGGCACTATCAAGGCATCCTCAACCTCACCGACGACTATGGTTACATTCGACGTCATACCTGGTCTCAGATGCAAATCTGTATTGCTCACATCGATGACTACCGTATAAGTAACAATATTATTTTTTGTTGTAGGGTCGTTCCAGATGTCTCGGACAATTCCAGTGAATGTTTCCCTAGGAAAAGCCGGGACCCTGAACAGAACATTCTGACCGACCTTTACCAGTCCGATGTCAGCTTCGTCTACATTCGCGTTAATGCGCATTCGGCTTAAGTCTTCGGCAATCTTAAAAAGGACAGGTGTCTGATAAGTGGCGGCAAGCGTTTGGCCTATGCCCGCTTTCTTCATGACTATTACGCCGTCCAATGGGGATTCTATGCGACAGTTTTTGAGCTCTATAAGTGATTCCTGCAGTCGCCCTTCTGATTCGACAATAGTGGCCTTTTGGATATCAACTTCAATTCGTGCATTATCCGCTACAGTCTTTGCCGTGTCATATTCGTGCTCGGGTATCGAATTGTCGGCCAGCAAAGCCTTTTTACGCCTATACGTTTTCATAGCTTCTTCAAATGAGGTCTCAGTTTTAAGGAGAGACCCTTTCGCCGCATCCAGGGACGCTCTTGCCTGGGTTACTTTAACTTCAAAAGGAGCGGGGTCTACCAATGCAAGCAGTTCCCCTTTTTTCACGCGGGACTCGACATCAACATAGACTTCCTTAATTCCACCGGAAACCTGACTCCCCACTTCGACGAGGTTAATGGGTTGGAGTGTCCCGGTGGAGCTTACTTCGAGTTTGAGAATTCCACGTTCTATCGGAACGGTAACAAATTTTGATTCTTTCGGGGCGCGCGACTGATATATCGCTAACACAACGGCTATTACGACCAGCACTATGACAACGATAGCAAGAGATGTCCTTTTCACTTCAAGCCTCTCTCCGGTTGCCTCTGAGGCGCTCAAATCCTTTTAGAGTCAGCAATTGTTTTTCAGATCAACTGTTTCATCAGTTTGAACGCATCCATCTCGGACCAGTATGCGACGGTTAGTATGAGCCGCAATATCCGGATCATGGGTAACGAGAATTAGGGTAATCCCTCGGTCATGATTTAGCTTGCGGAACATTTCGAGAATTTCACTTCCTGTTTGTGTATCCAGATTGCCCGTTGGCTCATCCGCAAGGATGACCTTGGGGTTACTCACAATAGCCCTGGCAATTGCAACACGTTGTTGCTGGCCGCCAGAAAGCTGGGTTGGAATATGATGAACCCGATCAGTCAATCCTACCAGTTCCAATGCGCGAGTTGCGAGTTGTCGCCTTTGAGTCCCCTTCAGATGGGCATATACGAGCGGCAATTCTACATTTTCCAACGCCGTCATCTTGTGGAGAAGGTTAAAGCCCTGGAACACGAAGCCCAATTTCTTGTTTCTAAGTTCGGATCGTTGCACCACAGACAGTTTAGATACATCCTCCCCGTCGAGACAGTATCGGCCCGATGTGGGAATGTCCAGACAGCCCAAGATATTCATCAAAGTGGACTTGCCGGAACCTGAGGGTCCCATTATTGAGAGAAATTCCCCTGAGTTGATTGTCAGATTCACGGCATTTAAAGCTTTGACTTCAGACACGCCTGTCGAATAAACTTTATTAAGGTCTTCAATTACTATCACGTGCGCTTGTTGTAACCTCTAAGACAATCTGATTCATAATCTTTAGGAACTCTTGAGCCCTCGTCCTATCATTTTACAAAAAAAAACGAACCGTTTTCCTATGTCATAGCCTACCGTAACACGCCCATTTTTCTTTCCAATTCAGCCACGGCTATTCTATGCTCGATCAATGCTCCATAATAGTCAGCCTCAGCCTGAAATAATTGTCTTTCAGCTTCGAGAATTTCAATATATGTTGCCATTTTTTGTGTGTATTTTGATTCTATTACCCTGAAATTTTCACGCCTGAGTTCTACTTCCTTGCTGTAACTTTTGATGTCACTTGCGGCGCGCTTCATTTCAGTAAACGCATTGGCTACTTCCTCCATTATTTCGTCAACGACCTGCTCTTGTTTAATCTGGCTCCTGGTTTGTGAAACGCGTCTTTCCTTTACTGTTTCACGTTTGCGAAACATGTCAAATGACCATGAAAAAACGCCCTGTAAACTCCAATCGTTAAATGCAAGAGGGTCAAAGACATTCCAATCCCCATTGGTCCTGATACCGGTTATTTGGGCCGAAATTTTTGGTAGCAATTCGGAATTGGCTACTTTCGCACGAGCGACCGCTTGCTCTATAGCAATTCCAGCCTGACGGATTTCAGCCCTGTTGTTGGCCGCTACTACAAAAATACCGGGTTCCTTGTAAGAAGTAGGGTTAAAGCCAAAATTCTGAATCACCTGAATATCGGTTCGCTGAGGATTTCTAAGAAGCAAATTCAATTTTGCCCTAGCCTTGTCAATGTCTGCGAGCGATCGAGTACGCCTAACACCAGCTTGGGCAAGCTGGGCCTCTGCTGACAACACATCGGCTTTGAAACTCATTCCCTCTCTAAAGAAGTTCGCCGCGCGTTTTCTAACGGCTTCAAGGGCTGTTATAGAGGCGTTAGCCACCCGTAGGAGTCGTTCAGCTCTTACCAGTTGGTAGTAGGCCTTAACTACGTCGAGTGTTAGATTTTGCCTGTCCACATCATTCTGTAGAACCGAGTGATCGACTGACAGACTGGCGTCTTTATAGGAGTTTGTCGATCTACCGCCACTATAAACAGGTTGGTTTAGTGTGACGCCTACTGAAAAATTCTGGAAAGGGTCGACACTCGGTAGTGTGGCCGAAAAACCGCCAATATAAGAACTTTGCATGTATCTGTAAGCGCTGGCGGTATAATTGACATCAACTGTCGGGAAGAATTCTGAATAGGCTGAACGGCGTTGATGTTCTTTTTCTCGTGCGGCCATAGCGGAATCGTACATACGCAGATTGCGCCTCAGTGTTAACGCGATTAGCTCGGGTAAAGTCAGGCGAGCGTCCTTTCTTTGTATCCCGGTTTGCTGCGGAATGGCCTTCAACTCGGCTGCCGGCGAAGGTATTGCCGTTGCCATGGTCGCCAATATTACTATAGAGACCATAAAGACAACTGGAATTAAGTGTGTAATCCGCTCCGTCGGCATAGTCCTGAATAGTCCATACCCGCATAAGATTAAGTAATTTAATGATTAACAATCAACACAATAGTAAAGTACAAGAGTACGCGTTCCCCGATAGACCGTAGAATTATTAGTGGGGTAAGTTAGTTAAAGTTAAATATCCAAGTATTAGTCAGTTACATCAATTTTGGTCAATCGTCAATTAAAATCACAGTAACTGTTGTAATGACCACATTACATAAATAGATATTGACCGGTCAGGGACACCGGTCAATTAATGTATTGACACAATTTGTCAGTTGCCCGAGCAGGCCCAACATATTATCTTGCAGTCGCTATCCACTGAATTACATTCCCGTAAGGCTCTTGATTCGGCTGCGCTTCGGGACCCCGAGGTGGCCCATGCCGTCCCTCTGTCCCGGCCTTTGGCCAATGCGCCGCAGCCGTTCCAGAACACAGCGTTCACTTCACAGTCAGACTCTCCGCAGCCGTTTATCGCTCTCTGGTTTGCGCTCTGTATGTCATTATAGCCGTGGGAGTATCCGGTCTTGCCGGTGGATTTGGAGTATGCGATAGCTCCAAATTTTGTGTAGCCGCCATCTCCGCCCGGAACAGTACTCATAGCGCCGGCTTGCCGAATGTTTGATGGGGTCATAAGAGTAAACAAACTGATTATTATTCCAACAGTCATGACCGATCTCAGCCTTAATGATTTTGACATGATTTTCCTCCAGATTATCAGAAATTTAATTTGTTGGAACATCCAGGATGCTTGTGCGGTCTGTGACCAAATCCGCTTTTAAATCCGAGCGTCCCTTTTGTCTAACCATTCGATCGCCATCTGAAAATCTGACGAAAAAATCACATCGTTACTTAACTGATTTGCCCGGTGAGTGACCCCATAGCCTGCGCCCAAACTATAAAGTTTTTCCCTCCTTTTCAGACGCAATATGAAAACCCCCGATCAATCCTCTTGCCTAATCCATGCCGTCTTCGTAGCACGACCTACAATAGCCGCCAACCTCAACTTGACATGGACCACAACCGCAAGACTTGTATTTTGGATCCCAGACTTTACGGAAGGATTCACAACTTCTACATTTCAGAAGCACGCTGTCAAATTGCTCACCGTCAGGACATCATCTTCAAGCCAACCCAGTGTTTTTTGTATTTATTGCGTTTCCCCAACCAATATGAACGCAGCCCAGAAAAAGGGATGGTCATAACCTGCTTTGCGTATTTCATCCCGGGCAAGTTTCAGTGATTCGAGTTTCGTTTTGCCTTCCCTTAAATGCTTGAAGAAATTCTCAACCAGATTAACGGAAGCACTCTCAGAAACACTCCACAGGCTCATGAGCACAGATTTCGCCCCTGCGTATTGAAACGCCCTGCCCATCCCCATGGCGCCCTCACCGGAGATGATCCTGCCAAGACCACTCTGACATGCGGTCAACGCTGCTATGTCGCAGTTGATATTCAAACACATGACTTCACTCATTCTCAGAAAACCGTCCTGCCCTGTTGGTAGTCCCAGAAGCGTCAGTATAAGCACCGGTTCCTGTATCCCCGGCAGGTCTTTCCCAAAGTATCCATGGGTCGCAAAGACTAACGAGTTGTACGGTGTCAGGTCCTTGCCAAGGATCACAGTCTTTTGGGCTTCCATCCCTTCATAGATGTCAGTCCGGGAGGGATCGGCATTCTTCAACGACTCCCCTAGTTGGGCTGTAAGTTTGACCCTTGGAAAGGTGATTGAATTCTGCTCCTCCATAGGCACTAGAAGTTTTGTCGGAAGTGACGCCGCAAGTGTTTCCCGCTCATTTTTGGCGTATTTGAGCAGACGAGGATCGTTTAGGGTAAAAACGGGGTCCACCATGGCAAGCGTCTTCTCCCCGGGTTTCTTTTGCTTGCCTAATGTGCGGGCCAATGTGAGGGCTGTAACCGACTGGTAGTAGGAAATCGGATTGCGGTCCCCAAAGAATTCAGCCCCTGAAGTCTGGGGCATTTCCCCTTCTGTTACGATCTTGCCCGCATTGTTGAGAACAAGCATCTCGAATGGGACCACGCCGAGGGAACCATCAGGGACGATGATTACCGGCGTGTCTTTGGTCAGGTCAGAAAGGATGTCACCAAGTAGCAGGTCTGAGAGTTTCTTGCCGGACGCAAAGTCAAAGGTTTTTAGCTTCTCTATGGCCGAATCACCGGAACGCAGTTCCATAGGCTCCCGAAACTTCCGTACCAATTCGTCAACGTCTTTTTTGGCAATCGGTTTGAAAAGCCCTTTGACTATCTTCTTACCTTTCGCCAGATATATGCAGATACCTGGCTCTGTAACCTCATACTCAAGGGTCCACTCATCTTCCTTTAGGGCCGAATGTTCGAGGCTCATGGGTTGGGGATATTTCGAGGCCGCATAAAGTGGGTCTAACTCTCTCACCTGATCGATGAAATTCTTTTTTGTGGCACGACTAGCGGCAATGAAACGGTGCCACCGATTGATATCTTTGCTGGAACCGCTTTCATAAGCCTTTTGACGATACTGCATCAATCTGTCGAGATCGTGATTTAGCTGTGCACCGAGGGTGGCATGGTTTGGCCAGCCCGCAAAGACTTTAGGGACCTTAGGAAGGACACCCTGAGCCCTCCCGGATAAGGATTCGGCAAACATTCGGGCCTTTGTCCCCTCTGATTCCTTGAACGATTGTTCTGGCTTTCCGCTCTTCAAGAGGACGCGAGCCAATCCCTGGTATGGGGTTATCCTGGGGATGTTGACAATCTGTGCGTCGTAGAAATCGCTTCGCTGGGCTGGTGTCAGGCTGTCTCTAATCTGCTCCGTCACTTCCATGGCGTCCTTGAAATGCTCGGCAGCCTTGTCGTATTGGCTCAATCCCTCATACGAAAGCCCCAACCCTGTATGGCCCGCAAACAGCCCGTCAACAATGCGGTTTGGCAAAGATCTTTTCAATCCGATTTCAAATGTGCTTTTCGCTTCATTAAAATCGGATTTTACGAGGGCAAGCCTTCCCAGAGACACCCATCGATTAGCTCTCTTCAGAAGGGGCTCTGCACGCTGGATGTCTCCCATTGTCAGGTAAACATTGCCGATGGCGTCCTCCGTGCCGTCATAAGGGACTCCAATCTTCTTTTGCATAGCCAGTGACTTTTCATAGTATTCCAGAGCCTTTTGATACTGGCCCAAGGATTTGTAAACCCCCGCTATGTTGTTAAGCGTGACTCCTTCACCTTTCACATCTTCCAGTTTCTGCTCGATAGCCAGTGACCTTTCATAGTATTCCAACGCCTTCTGGTGCTGGCTTAAAGACTCGTAAACACGTGCCATGTTGTTCAGCGTGATGCCCTCACTCTTCACATCACCAATCTTCTGCTCGATAGCAAGAGACTTTTCGTAGTATTCCAATGACTTCGGATACTGTCCCCAAGCGTAATAAACATTGCCTATCGCATTCAGCGTGAAACCTTCACCTTTCACATCGCTAATCTTTCGCTTAATAGCCAGTGACTTTTCATATTGCTCCACCGCCTTCTGGTGCTGGGGTGCGGAGTAAACATTGCCTATTCCGGTCAGCGTGACGCCTTCACCTTTCACATCGCCCAGCTTCTGCTTGATAGCTAGGGATTTTTCATAGTATTCCAATGACTTCTGATGCTGGCCCCAGGCGTAATAAACATTGCCTATTGCGTTGAGCGTGACGCCTTCACCTTTAACATCGCCCAGCTTCTGCTTGATAGCTAGGGACTTTTCGTAGAATTCCAACGCCATCTGGTGCTGCTGTAACGACTTGTAAACCTCGGCCATGTTGTTCAGCGTCACTCCCTCGCCCTGCGTATCGCC
>CAJBEZ010000070.1 GCA_903952205.1 uncultured Desulfomonile sp.
GAGCCTTGCGACGAGAGATCCAAGGTTCGGTCAGGAAACGTCTGAAATAATTTGCCTTATTGTCTCACTCAGGGCAGGTATCTTGTTTCTGCAGGTATAAAAGACTGCATTGGGATCGATATCCGCATAATGGTGTGTCAAGATGTCCCTCATCCCTTTTGCTTTGCGCCAGTCAACCTCCGGATAGTCTGACAGAAGTGAACCATCAGTTATCTTGTCGAGCTTCTTGATTGCCTCACCGATAACAATGAGCTGCATACAGACTGAATCCATCTTCTCTATACCTGACGGAGAGCCGGTAAAATCAGATACCTCAGATATGGCTTCAAAACGGGACATTATGGTTAACGAAGCGTGCAGGATCTGACTCAGTATTTCAGTGACGAGTTCCTTGTCATACATATACAGCTTCCTTATCAATCTGTTGCTTAAGAAAGTTGTTCATGTTTTCACGATATGATACTATATCTACAGTCTTATGAATCATTTCCTCTAAATCGCGCTTTACACCAGCCATGTCGAATAGGTCGGGTTTTTCAAACACAATCACCACATCAACATCGCTATCTTGACTGTCTTCGCCGCGGGCAGTGGAGCCGAATATACCCAGCTTAACAATTCCATGTTGGTGGCGCCTTTGTTTCTTGTATTCTCTCAAAATGGATAAGACATCTTCTCTAGACATGACGCTTCCTACTCAGTTCGGATCAGAAACACTTCACGTAATCTTAATTTTTCGCGCTCGTCAATTGTCACTTCAACAGATCGAACCATACCCATGACTCCACATCTTAATGATCACACAGTTTTCTAGTATAGAGTGTGGCTGGCTAGTTGGCAATACAACAGAATTTATTATAATTAACCTCGTGCCAAATTTGTTTTTTGGGGCCAATGGATCAAGACTGAAGAATCACTTATCACCCAAGGGACAAAATGCAAGGAGTCGGCATCAATCAAAGGTCCCACTATATTTGTATCAAAATTCATGCGGAAAATATTCAAAAAGTTATAATTCCCAAGGTGAAAGTGAATTGATCGACAAATACTCAAGACAGCTGTAAAAATCGAACATGCAGAGATTGTAGATTAGTCAGATCTGGAGGTCCAATGAGCGAACTTGCATCAATTGACTGGCGTGGGGTATTGGTCCTGATTGGATTGGCATATGCCCCCGGAGCCTTTTGGTTGTGGTACTTCTACAGCAAAGATCTGGAACCTGAACCCCTGCATGTGATTCGTAACTGTTTCCTCGCCGGCATGGCTGCAATTATACCGGCGATCATCGTGGAGCAGTTTTTCAAGTCCGGCGGCACGGTATTCACTTCGGTTATCGTCGCTCCCGTTGTGGAAGAAAGTCTTAAGTTTGGCGCATGCTTTTGGGTGGCGTACAGAGGAAAAGATTTCGATGAACCTATGGATGGAATCATCTGCGCTGTTGCGGTAGCTCTTGGATTCGCCTCACTGGAGAACATTTTTTATCTTTACGAGGCATACCAGAAGGGCCTTGCGACCCTCCCCACGGTAACGATCCTTCGAGCTTTTTTCAGCGTGCCGGGCCATGCGCTTTTCAGCATTATGTGGGGATATGCCTTGGGACGAGCCAAGTTTACAGACCATCACACGGGCAATAGGCTCATTGTTGAAGGACTCGGACTGGGCATAGCCACACACGCAGTATTCAACATGATAGCGTTCTTGGCGCCGTTCTGGGGTCTTGGCATGTTAATCTTCATCCCTGTCGTCTGGGGCCTAGCCCATCGTAAAATAGCTGAAGCCGTTGAATTGTCGCCTCACTCCGTCAAACCGAACTTCCGGGCCAGGCTTCGAACACTGGAGAAGAACGTAATCAGGGACGCTAATGCGGGGCGATGGTACGAAAATCGTTTTATAGTAGTCTTGCTACTCTTCTTCCTGTTTTTTCCAGTTGGTTTTTATGCGTTGTATAGAAACACAACATTTTCAAGGCCCGAAAAAGCGGCCTACATTGTCCTGTGGTTCTTGTGGATCGGGATTGGGTTGATAGGTATGAAATGAAATCAATGATATACGTTTCCTAACATAATTTAGCTGGCTAACAAGGTTTTCCTATTGAGACTGAGGGGGCTGAACCTGAGCGTTACTCGGGATTGTTGGATGAGAGTTCAAAGTCTCTGCCTATTTTCCAGCGGCTAGTAAGCCCACTTTTTGCAACACAGAAGGACAAGTTTTGGTCAGAGATTTGGAAGTTATCACATGATAAAGACAAGTTGAGCGACATAGGCGTCGCAGCAATATATGGAAATGTTGTTTACAACCAGCTCGTTCCAGGCAGGATTTACGTATTTAAAATTAGCCCCAACGGGAATCTATTCCCCGAAGAGATTCTAGATCCCTCACCACCACCGATACTGCAAGCGCCGCCGCCAGCGATACCGGCACTGCCTCCGCTGACAATCAAGCCATGGGGGGAAAGAATCTACGACAAAACCATTGAGGGGACAAAAACAGTAATTGAAACAATATATTCCTTGGTCCCAGCCCCCACTGGCAAGTGAAGCCAATTTAGATATCACGTTGTGTAGATTTTCAAGTACTGCAAAAAGGCACTGTATGGGGAACTCAGAAAGCATCTGGGAAACATTGTGCGGGAATTAGTTGTGCGGAAAGAGAGCAGAGGATTTCCTTGTTGTCGCGTTGTTTTGATTGACTCAAGAGTCATCATCGCCTATAATGTCCAAAACAAACGAGGGTATATTCAAGTGTTGAGAATATTGTTTTTGGTATCGATTATATCGATCCTGGCTGAAGCCTTGGCTTTGGCTTGAGGCTGCAAGTAGACCTCAAGTTTGAGGTTTAAGCGCCCGGTTTTAACATCAGTAATCCAGAGCATGCGCCTGTTTCTAGAACTCAGGCCCGCTATACAAGCTTCAGGCCGTTTCTGAAGCTATTTTTAGGACTCAAGATCAATCTTTCATAGCCGAATCTTAAAAAACCTTGCCCTAAGCCACGTTCTCAATACTCGTGAACAAATCTGGCTGACGAATCTTGTCGTAAACTTTAACCATCTGACTGTAGTTATCACAATATTTTGATGAATTCTTACGGTTACTACACGGGCACGTTTCCATGTCATGAACGCAAGTTGTCCCCGTGCATTTATTGAGTATCCTCCGCTCAGCATTAGTCAGACCGCTCAAATCAACATTTTGAGGTAGCCTTTTTGTCATGTCTCCATACTCCATAAAAAGTTTGACCCGTCTGGTAACGGGTCAAGGAAGGATTAGGTTTGGTTTGTCGCTGGCAAGGAAACAACCATTTTATTGATATGTTGTCAAGTTATTTAATAAATAAAATGAGATAATAAGAGAATATAGTTTATTAATATTATTCAATTACCTAATTTAACTGAGTTAATCCTATTATAATATATGATACGTCTTGGGCAGGTCTTTCACATCATCCACTATCGTTGCGCGTTCAGGTCTTTGCCGCCTGACAAAAATTCGACCTCTCTATCTGAAAGTCTGTATTTCTGCTTACTGCTTTGAGGTTTATCAGGGATAGTCATTTCAATTAGCGCCGGAATAGCGCTTAAGGACATGACGTCTTCAGCATGGCCGTCTTTGGGACTACCAAAACCCGACTCAGTTTGTTTAGAATCTCTAGCTGTCTTAGGTAAAGTGGTCGGGGAGTAACCGGACTTTTGACCTGTCACTGAGCGTTCCGGTGGAAGAATTTCTCAAACACAAGAAGCTTTTCGTTGTTAAAAGGATACCGAGAAAGCCTCCCAGCCGTATCCAACTCTGCGACCGAGCAAAATTCATACCAGAGGTCGCGGCATCAAACTTTCGATGATCAGTCAAGCCCAGTGTCGCGATTGAAAATCTTTCCAGCAACCGGCTCACGGAACGTATCTCCATCGTTTTCAATAGCCCAGTCGCCTGATCGCCTCCTTAAGAATCTCAGACCTCAAACGTGTTGACGTTGCCTCTCAGTTAATTGCCTTTCACTACGACCAACAACATCTTGAAACGAGTAGCAGCATGCAGGGAGTGTGGGACTTTGGCCGGCATGACGACAACCTCACCTGATTTCACGACAACTTCTTTACCATCGATGGTAATCTGGGCTTCTCCGTCCAAAATCTGTACGAACGCATCACCTGCCGCTGTGTGAGCGCTCAGGCCTTCGCCCTGATCAAAAGCGAAAAGGGTAAAGCTCATGACACTGTTTTGCGCAAAGGTTCGGCTAACTACCTGACCTTCCTGGTAGTCCACCAGATCCAAAAGAACCTGCGGTTCCGAGAAGGTAACATTCTTGATAAAGGCCCCTTCTGTCATCATTGTCCCTCCTGAACGGCTTCTTAAGAAGCATCTTGCCCGGGATCTCTCAGCCATAAACTCCCGGGACATCCCAAAATCAAGGAATGATTTCGCACTCACTTGGCAAGCTAAGAAAAAGAATATCATGGTTGCCAGGAAGACTGCAACGAAGCCCATTTTCGAAGTTGGAGGTGTTAACAATAATGTAACATGACACTACAATTCTGAAGATACTGTACACCTTTCCGAATTCTCCGCTATTAATCAACGACGTTACCCCCATTTATATTATCCTTTCAAATCAAGATGTTGACAACAACAGAGTTCCTGCGCTGTTTGTTGGCACGGACATTGCCTTAGCCTCTCAATAAACTTAGAGGTCATGAGGAAATTCCAATGAGAAAAATTGCAATTTACGGCAAGGGTGGTATCGGGAAATCAACCACCACTCAGAATACCGTAGCCGGTCTGGCCGAGATGGGGCGCAAAGTCATGGTGGTTGGTTGTGACCCAAAGGCAGACTCCACTCGACTACTGCTGGGAGGCCTATCACAAAATACGGTCCTCGACACACTGAGGGCGGAAGGCGAAGACGTTGAACTGGAAGACATCCGAAAGGTCGGTTTCCAGGGCACGATCTGCGTGGAATCGGGTGGCCCTGAACCTGGAGTGGGATGCGCTGGACGAGGCATCATAACCTCGATCAACCTACTGGAACAACTGGGCGCTTACACGGAAAACCTGGATTACGCATTCTATGACGTCCTTGGTGATGTCGTTTGCGGTGGGTTCGCAATGCCCATCAGGGAAGGTAAAGCCAAGGAAATCTACATAGTTGTGTCCGGTGAAATGATGGCCATGTATGCCGCAAACAACATCTGTAAGGGTATTGTGAAATTTGCCGAAGGCGGAGGTGTCCGACTGGGAGGAGTCATCTGCAACAGCCGCAATGTCGATAACGAGCAGGAAATGATTGAAGCGTTTGCAAAACAACTTGGTACACAAATGATCCACTTTGTCCCAAGAGACAACATGGTGCAACGGGCCGAGATCAACAGAAAAACAGTCATCGAATTCGAACCGTCCCATTCGCAGGCTGGCGAATATCGCACCCTCGCGAAAAAGATCGAAGGGAACGAGATGCATGTTGTTCCTCAACCCATGAGCACGGATGATCTTGAAAAACTGCTTATCAAGCACGGACTTGCGGGCTAGGTCGAACATCCTTCCGAAATACGTATGAATAAAGAGGTAACGGACATGTTGATGATTAGATCCATAGTTAGACCCACAAAGGTGGACGACGTCCTGGCTGCTTTAATGGAAGCGGGTTTCCCGGCAGTGACAAAAATATCGGTTGTTGGTCGCGGGAAACAGCGAGGAATAAAGATCGGTGAAATCACCTATGATGAAATACCAAAAGAAATGCTCATTACCGTAATCCCGGACTCGGACAAGGATTTCGTTATCAAGACAGTCATTAAGGCTGCTCGAACCGGCGATAAGGGCGCTTACGGCGACGGAAAGATTTTCGTGAGCCAGGTAGATGAAGTCTACACGATTAGTTCGGGCGTCAAGGAGTCAGCTTCTGGTGAAATTGAAGAGGTAAAGATATGAAAGCGATTATGGCCATCATCCGCATTAACATGATGAACAAAACCAAAAAGGCGCTTTCTGACGCTGGAATTCCATCAATGACCGCAAAGGATGTCCTTGGTAGAGGCAAGGGCCTGGTAGATTACAGTTTACTCGAAGGCGCTGAAAAAGGTTACGAAGAAGCAATAGCTCAACTTGGGCACAGTCAACGCCTGATTCCCAAGCGGCTGCTGTTTGTGGTGGTCCCGGAGAAGCTAAAAAGTAAAGCGGTGACAACCATCATCACGGTTAACCAAACAGGCAAATCCGGGGACGGTAAAATATTCGTAATGCCAATCGGTGGTTCCTTTAGTGTTCGTACCGGCGAAGGCGGCGATAAAGTCCTCGATGAATTATGATTCCTGTCTCTCTTAGGAGAAAATAATGAAAGCTTTGAATAAAAATTTACCGCTCGAAACCGAACAAATTGATCCGCAGAAAGTCAAGCAGGAACTGCTGAAAAAATATCCGACTAAAGTGGCTCGCAAACGAGCAAAGCAAATCATCGTCAACAAAGTCTCCGACGGACAGGAAATGCCCGAGATAGGGGCCAACACCAGGACAATCCCAGGAATAATCACGCAGCGAGGTTGCACATACGCCGGGTGCAAAGGCGTCATCATGGGACCGACCCGGGACATAGTAAATATTACCCATGGTCCAATCGGCTGCGGCTTTTACAGTTGGCTGACACGTCGCAACCAGACCCGTGCGGATGGGCCGGAAGACGACAACTTCATGACGTACTGTTTTTCAACGGACATGCAGGAAGAAAACATCGTCTTCGGTGGAGAAAAGAAGCTGCGTGCCGCCATCCAGGAGGCCTATGATATTTTCAAGCCCAAGGCCATCAGCATTTTTTCAACTTGCCCGGTAGGGCTAATTGGCGATGACGTGCACTCGGTGGCTCGGGAAATGAAGGAAAAGCTCGGGATTAATATTTTCGGGTTCAGTTGTGAGGGATACAAGGGCGTGAGCCAGTCGGCAGGCCATCACATCGCCAACAACGGAATTTTTAAAAACGTCGTTGGACTCAATGACAACGTAAAGGAAGGCAAATACAAGATTAACCTACTCGGCGAGTACAACATTGGAGGAGACGGGTTTGAGATCGACCGTATCCTTAATGACTGCGAAATAACAGTAGTGTCTACTTTCAGCGGCAATTCCACCTATGACCAGTTTGCTAACGCCCATACAGCCGACTTGAACACAATTATGTGCCACCGTTCGATCAACTATGTCGCCGAGATGCTGGAGACAAAGTTTGGTATCCCTTGGATCAAGATTAATTTCATCGGGGCGCAGGCCACTGCAAAATCGTTACGAAAGATCGCCAACTATTTCGAGAATGAGGAGCTTAAACAGCGAGTTGAAGAGGTCATCGCCCGTGAGATTACCGAAGTAATCAAAGTCCGTGATGAAGTCAGGGCCCGCTGCGAGGGAAAAGTGGCCATGCTTTTTGTTGGGGGGTCCCGCGCTCATCATTATCAGGAACTATTCAAAGAAATTGGCATGAAAACCATTTCCGCCGGATATGAGTTCGCTCACCGTGACGACTACGAAGGTCGGGAGGTGCTGCCATCCATTAAGATTGACGCAGACAGCCGTAACATCGAAGAACTCGAAATCCACCCTGACCCTGAAAGATTCCGACCCCGCAAAACGGATGAACAATTGAAAAAGCTCCAGGATGAAGGTTTTCGTTTCAAGGACTATGACGGCATGATGCGAGAGATGTCTGATCGGAGCCTGGTGATTGACGACATAAGCCAGTACGAATCGGAACAACTAATTGAAATTTACAAACCAGCCATCTTTTGTGCAGGCATCAAGGAAAAATACGCCATACAAAAGAAAGGCATACCTATGAAACAGCTTCACAGCTACGATTCAGGAGGCCCATACGCCGGCTTCAGAGGGGCTATCAATTTTTATCAGGAGATTGACAGAATGGTGAACAGCCAGGTGTGGAAACATATCAAGGCCCCCTGGCAGGAAAGCCCTGAACTTGCGGCGAAATACGCCTGCGATTGAGCCCCCAAGGAAG
Organism: uncultured Desulfomonile sp.; assembly: GCA_903952205.1. Taxonomy (GTDB): domain Bacteria; phylum Desulfobacterota; class Desulfomonilia; order Desulfomonilales; family Desulfomonilaceae; genus CAJBEZ01. The sequence goes on from CAJBEZ010000070.1 coordinate 7,990, forward strand.
GAATAGAAAAATGTTACTGCGACATACTTCAAAAGAAATTACTGAACGAAGCGCCTTAACTATCAACCCGGCCAAGACCTGCCAGCCCATCGGCGCGATGTACGCCGCTCTGGGTATTCACGGTTGCCTCCCGCACAGTCATGGTTCGCAGGGTTGCTGCGCATATCATCGAAGCGCTCTTACACGCCATTACAAAGAACCGGTGATGGCCGCCACAAGTTCCTTCACCGAAGGGGCTTCTGTCTTCGGCGGACAGGCGAACCTGGTGCAGGCGATAGATAACATTTTTACCATCTACGAGCCGGAGGTGATCGCCGTCCACACTACGTGTCTATCTGAGACAATAGGCGATGACATTCCTCAGATCACACGCAAGGCTGAAGCGGACGGCAAAATCCCTAAAGGCAAATACGTCATACATGTTAATACGCCGAGCTATGTCGGGACACATGTAACCGGATTTGCGAACATGACTAAAGCAATGGTGGATTATTTCTCTGAGTCCACTGGGCAAAAGATTGATCAGATCAACATTGTTCCAGGCTACGTAGAACCATCCGACATGGAGGAAGTTAAAAGATTAGCTGAAATGATGGGCGTACGTGTTGTGATGTTTCCCGATACGTCCAAGGTGCTCAATCGGCCTCAAACTGGTAAGTACGAAATGTTTCCAGCGGGCGGCGTGACAGTGGAAGCCCTAAAGACCACAGGCGACAGTCTGGCCACCATAGGTCTGGGAACGCTGGCTTCAGGACCAGCCGCAAGAGCGCTTGACACTAAATGCGGCGTGCCGTGTGAAATACTCGATCTGCCAATCGGATTCAAGGCAACCGACCGGTTCGTGGACACACTGAGAAAAACTCTGGGAATAACTGTGCCGGAGAGCCTGAATGAGGAACGTGGTCAGTTATTGGACATCGTTACCGACATGCATCAGTACTTCTACGGAAAAAAGGTTGCGCTGGCGGGCGACCCGGATCACCTGATCGCCCTTACTGAATTTCTTGTTTCGATAGACATGTGGCCGATCCACATCGTTACCGGCGCATCCGGCAAGAAATTCGAATCCCGTATTCGTCAAATCATGAAGGATTCTCCATACCCCATAAATATTAAGGCTCCGGGTGACCTGTTCCTGTTGCACCAATGGATCAAAAACGAACCGGTAGACCTGCTTATGGGAAACACCTACATGAAGTACATCGCTCGTGATGAGGACATTCCGCTGGTCAGGATGGGCTTTCCTATTCTGGACCGAATCGGACACAGTTATTTTCCTACGGTTGGGTACCGCGGCGGCATGCGCCTGTTGGAGAAGATCCTAGACGCTATGCTTGATCGACAGGATCGCGACTCCCCTGAAGAGAGTTTTGAACTGGTGATGTAAAAGCGCACAAAAGGAGATTTTCGATGAACAAACCCGATTATCATTTTTTCGTCTGCGCCAGTTTTAGAGGCACAGAAGCGAAAGGAAAGTGTATCAAAAAGGAATCCCTGAAGCTCATACCCTACCTGGAAGAAGAGCTGGCCGATCGCGGCCTTAACGCAATGGTATCGAGCACGGGTTGTTTAAAACTTTGTGAGGAAGGACCGGTGATGGTGATCTATCCCCAGGGACAGTGGTACCGTGATGTCAATAGTGAGAAAGTGGTGGATGAGATCCTGGACGCATTAGAAGATGGTCGTGTTGCCGAGTCCCATCTCCTCGCCTGAAATTATTACTTGGAAGGTCACGAAAATGACTAATTCAATTTTTGCAGAGAGAAAAGATCAGGTCCATCGAAAAGGCGATGAGCCCTTTCAGATGTCCTGCGACAAAGACAGCCTGGCCGGGGCGGTAAGTCAGAGGGCCTGCGTATTCTGCGGCTCCAGGGTGGTCCTGTATCCGATAACAGACGCATTGCACCTTGTCCACGGCCCAATTGGTTGCGCAGCGTATACATGGGACATCCGGGGGGCTTTGTCCTCGGGGCCTGAGCTACACCGTCACAGCTACTCCACGGACTTACAGGAGAGCGACGTGATCTTTGGAGGCGAAGACAAACTATACCGGGCGCTCACTCAACTGATAGACAGGATTAACCCGGAAGCGGCCTTTGTTTACTCGACATGCATAGTGGGGATCATTGGTGATGACCTCTCAGGTGTGTGCAAGAAAGTGGAACGGGAGAAGGGCATCCCTGTGATCCCAGTGGAATCCGAAGGTTTTAAGGGCAACAAGCGAGCAGGATACAACGCTGCATGCAGGGCCATGTTTCAACTCGTAGGAACAGGCGCTGTTGACGATGTAAGCCCGTTGAGCGTGAACATTCTAGGGGATTTTAATCTTGCAGGAGAGATATGGATTATTCGCGAATATTTGGAGCGAATGGGACTGCAAGTCGTCGCCAACATTACGGGTGACGGAAGAGTCGGGGACATCCGGCGAGCCCACGGCGCCTCATTAAATTTGGTCCAATGCTCGGGCTCAACGATAGATCTCGCCAAGATGATTCAGGACGAATACCAGAGACCATTCTTGCGGGTTTCCTTTTTTGGTGTCGAAGACATGGCTGATTCACTCTATAAGGTCGCAGATTTTTTTAAGGACATGGACCCGCAAATCCTGGAGAGAACCAAGGCCCTTGTCAGGGATGAACTAAGTGAACTGTATCCGAAATTGAAGAAATACAGGAAAGCTCTGGAGGGGAAAAAAGCCGCAATTTACGTTGGGGGCGCTTTTAAGGCTTTTTCTCTAGTTAAAGCGTTCAGACTCTTGGGAATGACCGTAGAACTAGTCGGTTCCCAGACAGGCACTGAAGAAGACTACAGGGAACTCCATGAAATAACTGATCCTGGAACCATTATAGTGGATGATTCCAATCCACTTGAATTGTCTTCGTTTCTTGAAGAAAAGGATGTTGACATTTTCGTCGGTGGAGTAAAGGAGCGACCGATAGCATACAAACTGGGAGTAGGGTTCTGTGACCATAATCACGAACGTAAAGAGGCCCTGGAGGGCTTTGTGGGGATGTTGAATTTTGCCAAAGAAGTTTATTCCACCGTCATGAGCCCCGTCTGGCGTTTTACCCCTCGAAAACAGGCGCTTTCGTCAAACCGATCTAAAATGGATGTGCGCAATGAAAAAAAAGCGATTAAAAACTGAGAAAGAACCCTACGTAGCAACCACGGATAGTTGCAAGCTGTGTGCGCCTCTCGGGGCTTGCCTGGCGTTCAAGGGCGTGGAAGCGTCGGTTCCCTTCCTTCACGGATCACAAGGATGCGCAACGTACATGAGACGCTACGTTATCAGCCATTTTAGGGAGCCTGTAGATATCGCTTCATCGTCTTTGGGAGAGAAGCACGCAGTGTATGGAGGAGGGCCTAACCTGAAACTCGGACTCAAGAATGTGATGTCCAAGTATAATTGTGGTCTTATTGGAGTAGCGACTACGTGTTTGACCGAGACAATTGGGGATGACACTTCCAGGCTTGTAAAAGAGTTCCGGGAGGAATTCTCCGAAGTAACAGCAGGCCATGGAAATCCTACTATAGTCAATGTTTCTACACCAAGTTACGCAGGATCTCATATAGACGGTTTTCATTCGGCGGTCCGGGCGATCGTGGACCAAGTGGCTTCTAATGTTCAAGCCTTTGAGAATACTTTGAATCTGTTCCCTGGTTTTGTTTCTCCGGCGGACACTCGTTACTTAAAAGAAATTGTTCATGACTTTGGGCTTAATCCGGTCATATTGCCAGACATTTCCGAGACCCTTGACGCTCCGGCCGCGAGCGAATACGAGAAAATCCCGTCTGGCGGAACACCGATCGCAAGCATAAAGTCCATGGGATCAGCTTCATATTCCATAGAATTCGGTCGATGTTTAAGTGACGCAATGTCGGCTTCTAATGTGCTGGCGGATAGATTCAATGTTCCTTCCAGGAAATTGGGGACACCTATCGGGCTTAGAGAAACTGATATTTTCATGAATACGCTGGAAGAGATTTCCTGCAGGAAGGTCCCCATTAAATATGAACGGGAAAGAGGTCGATTGATAGATTCTTACGTGGATGGCCACAAATATGTTTCCGGGAAAAGGGCCGTGATTTATGGCGACCCGGATACGGTCGTAGGCCTGGTGTCTTTTCTGACGGAAATCGGAATTATACCGGTCCTTTGCGCCACCGGCGCCAAAAACCAGTATTTTCAAACGGCAATTAAGGCTGTAACAGAGGACATTCTGGAAGAAACTCCTGTGACTCTAGATAATATTGATTTTTTTGATATTGAAGAAACAGCCGAGAAATTAGCTCCAGATGTGCTTCTAGGCTCCAGCAAGGGCTATAAACTCGCACGAAAATGGAACATACCTTTAGTGCGTTTGGGATTCCCCATTCACGACCGTTTTGGGGCCCAAAGAATTTGTCAACTAGGCTACAAAGGGACTCAAGACCTTTTTGATATAACAGTTAACGCATTGATACAGGCGACGCAGGACCGATCCCCAATTGGTTACACTTACATCTGATCGGGTTTCAATTGCGCGCGGAGCGGAGAAAGGAGTTACCCATGAACCAGCTAATTAACACAAAATTACATCCATGCTTCAATGTTGAGGCTAAACATACCTACGCCAGGGTCCACTTGCCAATAGCGCCGGACTGTAACATTAAGTGCAATTACTGTAATCGAAAGAATGATTGCATCAATGAAAGTAGGCCTGGAGTATCCAGCGCAATCCTTACACCGCAACAGGCGGTTGATTATCTCGAGAAAATTGTGGCCGAGGTCCCCAACATAAGCGTTGTGGGCGTAGCAGGCCCAGGAGACCCGTTTGCAAAACCTGAACTGACGATCAAGACGCTGGATCTCGTGCGTGAAAAATTTCCGCATCTGCTACTGTGTCTCGCAAGTAACGGTTTGAATGTATTGCCTTATGTGCAGGAACTCAAACGACTGAATCTGTCACATATGAGCATCACAATAAACGCAGTGGACCCGGAGATCGGGGCAAAGATTTACAGTTGGATAAGGGACGGCAAAGTTATCTACAGACGCCGACAGGCCGCTGAAATTCTCCTGGATCGACAACTCGCAACCGTAATGGCGCTTAAGGAAGCGGGCATAATTGTAAAAATAAATACAGTTACGATTCCTGGCGTCAACGATCATCATGTGATCGAAGTTTCAAAGAAGATGGCTGAACTCGGAGTTGATATTCAGAATTGTATGGTAATTTTTCCAAACCAGGGTACACCCTTTGAGAATATCGCCGAACCATCTTCGGAAGAAATAGGCGCTATACGCAAGGAAGCGGAAAAGCATCTTCCACAGATGCGACATTGCACCCGTTGCAGGGCCGACGCTGTCGGACTCCTCGGAAAAGACATGAGCCCTGAAAGAACGAATGAACTTATGAGGCAAGCTACCACAGCCGGCCCTTCGCTTGATGGACGGCCTTACGTAGCGGTAGCGTCTCTGGAAGGCATGCTGGTCAATCAACATCTTGGCGAAGCTTACAAATTCCAGATTTGGGGGAAAGAAGATAACAACTTCTTTCTGTTCGAAGAAAGGGACGCTCCCGAGACTGGAGGTGGTATGGAGCGGTGGAATGAAATGGTTCGGATTTTCAAGGACTGTAGGGCAGTGCTCGTGAGTGGAATAGGAGAAACCCCCCGGAAAGTTCTCGAGGAAAGCGGCATTGTTCCTGTTGAAATGAATGGTTTTATAGCTGAAGGGTTGGAAACGATTTTTGAAGGGGGTAATATATCCAGACTTAAATCCAGACAATTGGGAAACAGGCAGGGATGCGGATGCTCTGGAAACGGCCTTGGATGCGGATGATCCAAATCTTCTTGAATCTAAAAAATTTCTCCGGCAAAAAGGGCCGTTATGAAATCCGCTATCGGCATTACCGTGATGTTGTCAAATTGATAAGTCCTTGATCCGCAATAAATTCCGATCAGGCGGTCTATTTTTAGTTCGGGACCACTAGTTATGGCTCTCAGAGGCTTTTCCCAGCTCCGGTCCCAACGTTCGGCCCTTTTTACCTCCACAGCGACCACATGAGGAGGATTGTCAAATTGCCTTCGTGCTGTTTCGATGATGAAGTCCACTTCCACCCCGGCTGGAGTCCGATAGAAAAACAGCGGCCGAAGCTTGCGACTAATCTCATTGTAGACCCGTAGTTCATGGTAGACCAGAGTTTCCAGGGCGGTTCCCTGCCAAACCCGATCAACGGGATCGCGAAGCCAACCCGCCGCTGCCCGTGCCACACCCGGATCAAACCAATAGAACTTGGGATGGGCGGCTTCACGAACTTTAAACCCAGGACGCCAAGCCGGCAGGAAATGCCCCAGCAGGGTATCAATAAGGATTGAGAAATAGGTATCCACCGTACTGCGGGACACCGCCGTTTCCCTTGCGATGTTTACCAAATTGACCTGCTGTCCATTGAATTGTCCAGCCAAGTTCAGAAATCGGACAAAGGGAGGGACCCTTCGGACCAATCCTTCTTCTCGGACCTCTTCCCTGAGATAGGTATTCAAATACGCTGAGAGGATCTCGGGGGCTTGATCCGGGTCTTCTTGGACAAACGGCAGCATCCCCCAACTCACTGACCTCATTAGATCAAAATTCGTTCCCAACTCTTTGGCCGAAAATCCTTCCAAATTAACAGTCACTGCCCTCCCTGCCAACAAGTTCGCCCCACCTCGACGCAATTTTCTCGCCGATGATCCACATAGAGCAAACCGCCAACGTCGAGACTCCATTAGGCGGTGAACTTCATCGAGGAGTTCCGGCGCTTTCTGGATTTCATCCAGCAATATCCAGGTTCGTTCTGGCTTCTGGCCTATGATGGCCTCGAGTCTATGAGGATCCCTTGAAAGTTCCAGATACAGGGAAGCATCGAGCAGGTCCAAACTGACGGCTTCCGGAAGCGCATGCCGTAGCATAGTGCTCTTTCCGACACCACGGGGTCCAAACAGAAAAAAGGAGCGATTGGGGCAGGTTAGGAGACGGGGAACATAGTTAGTTCTCGGGATATTCATGCATTATTACTTCTATAATGTAAATTACCATTGTAAATTTACATCACCGGCATGATTTTGCAAGAACTTGTTTGCATTCGACTTTGTTTCAGCTCCTTCTTTCTTTGGTGGCAGCAGGACGCACGTCAATCGGTTTTTTGCTTTGAGGGATTGCCTTCATTGCGTTCGCCTCTCAGGGAGTGGACCGATGTTTGTCCAGAATTCTCACGGTAGCCTTTCCTTTTTTGGGATTGACTTCTATGAGCGTAACGTGTCCTGACTTTATTTTAACATTTGATATAGCTCTATGGGAATCTGCTATTCCCTTGATCTTGGGCAAGACGACCGAGTATGAGCCGGGAACCAGAGCAATTTCCTCGTCGGGAGATACAGTTACAGTGGCCTTGTCATTGCGGATCTCGATTTTTTCGAACGTAAGGACTTTCAGTGCTTTTTTATATCTGGCCAGGGCAGCATCCAGTTGGGCAGGATTTTGAACTGTAAGGAATAGCCCTCCTGTCTTCTTCGCAAACATAGAGTAAACAGGGAGTCGCTTGGCAGGGATTCCCATTGCCAAAACATCCACACTGACTTTGGCCCCCGGGATCTGGCGACTTAACGCATGACGAATTTCCTTGGAAGGGCATTTAGATTGACCACATGTTATGAATAAAAGTCTGGGAACGTTATGACCAACTCCAACAAAGTCTTTTCTGATTGATTGGATAACTGCCCCGCAAGTATTTCCAGGCCTTCCCTCTCCGATTCCGTTGACTTTTTCCTTGAGTCCTTTAAATGGATATTCTGTCCATTCAAAGACTGAATGCCCCATACAAGGGGTTTTATCCTTTGTGGAATTGCCTTTGCAGGAAAAATCTTTCATAGATATCTTTGAAGCAGGGCCAATCGTATCTAACACGCTTGCGATACTGTCTTTGGCGAGTTTAATTCTTGGTGGCGACCACTGCTTGGACTCTCGATTCATGGCTTCTGAGTTGTCCAAAAGTATCATAAGGGCCCACCGGGTAGGTACCCCAGAGTAGTTATGGATCTTTACGCGTATGGACCCCGGAAGTTGAAACTCCTCCGAAATGGCTGACTTGTCGGTTTTTTCTCGCCCCGGTGGCGTAACATCACCACTGGTGTCATTAGTTACAGGGGTTTTGGCTTCATTCTTTTGTTTGACCGGTGGTTTCGCTGACGGCCCGCTTGACGATTTTCCACCAGAAAATACTGAGTTGGTCTGCCCCGCCGGATTTGACTTAGTTTCACTAGCGAGATTTGATTCCTTTTGGTGTTTTTGTGGCTGAGAATCGACTCCCTCAACGGTCTCATCTGCGGAATCAGGCTTTCTCGAATCATGTGAAGAGGACGTTTGAGCGATTGGAGATAAATTCTCTTTCCCGGATATTTGGACCTTGGATGACGAAGCGGCTTGATCGATGTTTGTTTCGGCCTTGTCCGGGTCTTCGGATGATAAAGCAAGCCTATTTCGTGTCTCTGGCGCAATATCGGCGCCCGGCGCAGATGGGGCTACTACCGAAACCGCCGGCGCAGATGGGAATCCAGCCTTCGTGTCAACCGCAGTTTCCGGATGTCGAACTGCGTTACTCACCGGAAAAAGATTGACCGATACTTTTCTAATTGTAGAAATTACTTCATTTCTAAAGACTGCGACTACGGCTGCGGCAACTATCACCACCGCTATCAAAAGGGTAAGAGATAGACGCGATAGCCCTGTTTGAGAATTTTCCGGACCGGTGGCGTTTTCGTTGGGGGCTTTTGAATCTTCTGAACGATTGTCGGGCTCAACCATTTCTCACTCCTTTAGAAGGTAGTCTGGGGCGGACATTAAGCCGAATTCTGTTTCCGGAAAACCGGACGACGATCATTCATCTAGGGTAACGGTTACCCGCTACCTCAAGCGACCAACCCGGAAGCATCGGACGGGCTATCCTCAATCGCTTCCCTATTTGGTCTTGCTCCGGATGGGGTTTGCCTGGCTTCCCGCGTTACCACGAGAACCGGTGAGCTCTTACCTCACCGTTTCACCCTTACCTTCTTTTCCGAAGGCGGTTTACTTTCTGTTGCGCTTTCCTCGGGGTCACCCCCACCGGGTGTTACCCGGCATCCTGCCCTACGGAGTTCGGACTTTCCTCCCGCGCTGTTTGCGCCGGCGATCGTCTTGCCGCCCCAGACGATTCGCGTTATATCGCGTAGGTTGTGAAAAAGCAAGCAGGTGTTTATTATTATAAAATGCTTGAAATACTTATGATTATAATTTATAATTAAATAGATTTGTTATATTTTTTGCGGAGCCCGCTAATGATTCGTTTTTGCGCGATCGTTGTTTTATTTTTGTCACTGGTGAGTCAGTGGGCTTTCGGAAAGGTTTTCCTGGAGAAATCGGAAGTTTTTGTTGATTTACTGAAAAGTTCTAATTTTCGTGGGTCAGATTATGAACGACCCGCCAAGAATTTGCATTTCACCACGATTCAAGGTCAAAGAGTTGATTTGAGACAACTTCGGGGGAAATTAGTTATTCTGACGTTCTGGACCGTCGACGCGACTGACTGGCTTTCTGAAATGGAATCCCTGGAACGATTGTTGTCAAAACATTCGAGTGGTGGTCTTGAAATCATCGCCCTGAATCTTGTTGATCCAGTTGAAAAGATCAAAGTTTTCCTAAAAAGCCGGCCCACTAGTCTTTGTATAGCTTTTAACACCGATAAATCCTTCTCAGTAAGTCAAAGAAAATTCGCTGGAGATAGCGCCACGTATTTTGTCACCGATAAGAATGCCGTAGCCATTTACGAAATTCCGCAATTCCCTACGAGTTACCTAATCGACCGAGAGGGTTTACTTATAGGCTTCTTCTCAGGAAAGACCAACTGGAACTCAATAGACGTAAACAGATTTTGCGCATCTATGCTGGATTCTACTCGTCCACAAGTCGCTGGAGAAGGAGGGTATTTTGAATCTGACGCGCGTCAGGGCATAGGATTGGCTCCTGAGGCGGCTCCTGTTGTGGGAGGACCTACAAAAAGAGGCCCCGTTCAGACTCCGCTTGGTCCGCAAGCGCCAATACCTGATTCACTAGAGCCACCTGAAAAGGATATCCAGTCTTTGCCTTTTCAACCATCAGCGGAATTGCCGCCAAAAAATGTAAGTGGGCAAAAGAAGTCTACCCCCTCGAGGAATGAAACCTTGGAAAATCCGCCGACCGCAGGCGGAGAAACCCCTGAAAACCTCTCAACTCAAAAGACACGCTCAAAGAAAAAGACAGGATCTGGAACAGGTTCGTCAAGAGATCCTCAAGCACAGAGGTATCAGCCTTCGAGGGGATCGAACACGACAGATCCTTCCATCTCCCATGTAGAGCGTCAAGCCCCACCAATCACGGGTTCATCCCCGGCCGCAAAGAGGGACCGGGGTACATTCAAGCAGGAGGCTACGAAGAGTCACACGCCGCTTCCCGTGGCACGGCCTTACTATCCCTCACAGACAGGGGCTTTACAGCAAGGAAGAGATGCGACAAGACAAGGGTTGAACAACCCTGCGGACAAAAGAAACAGTCTCGACGGACTGAATTCGGTTTATTCTCAAGGTGGGCGATCTGAGCTACCGGCTGCCCAACCTTTGCAAAACCGAAACCTGATAGGCGGCTCAATTCTAGATTCTTTCAGTGATTCCCAGAAGAGGACTTCCGGAATTCAATCAACCGACGCTAAGGACAGTCAGTTTGAGAACCAGCCCACCACTATCTTTCAGCAAATAGGTCAGGATGTGTTGTCTTTGGGTGAGGGGATTCGTGGGTCATTTTCAAAACTTTTCGGTAATCGATAGATCATTTATCTGCTCTGCACGGTTCCCGGAACTGTTCTTCGGCACGATAAATCAGCTCTTTTCTCATTTCGACTCAATTCTGGCGTCTGATTTTCAAACTTCTTGAAATAACACCCCCCTTTTCATGTTGAGCAATTGTTGTTATTCTCGGTCCCGATCCTGTGTGGATCATTATTAATTGATCAGTTATAGAAACATGGTTTATTGGTTTTTAGCTTGGGACGAACCGTGGAATCAAATCCAAGAAACATTCTTGTAAGCTTATCGGCTATTGGTGTATTAATTGCTGTGACTGCCATAATTACGTCTTGCGCATCCAGGAACCCTCTGCTCCCGGAGTCTGATCTTCATTCTTTGTTACAAATGGTTGAGAAAAAGGCTTACGTCGTTGGACAGTTTCAAGCTGACTTCCACAAGGTAAGAACATCAGATCTCTTTCGGCATGAAACACATATAACTGGACGACTGATTTTCCAGAAGCCGAGCCGATTCGAATTAAAATTGACTGGTGATGTAAACCTTGACATCTTTTCAGATGGAAGCTTTGTAGCGCTAGTTCACGATGGCCGGGATCTGGAATTTTTCAAGGCTCAAGGAGACAGGGACCTCTCCAAATTTGCCGACCCGATGATGCTCCTGGTCCATAGTCTCAGCAATGGCGACACATCAAGATTTGCCAATTTGACCGAAAAGAAACAGCATGACGCAACCGTTCTTGATATAGAACCGGGCGCTTTGAATGAGTTTGAGGCCGTCAAGAATGTCAAGGTCAAGTTTTCTGATGAAGGAACTATCCAGTTGATAGAAATTTTCTTTCAAAACGGCAATACCGAAAGGACCTATTTTGATAACTGGTCGCTTCTAACTCAAAACGACCCTAAAATAAAGAGAATGAATCAGTCTATCGAAAAAGTCTCAGAAATAGCTCTTTCCGGTCAGTCCGCAAGCATACTTCAGGTAAAACTACAAGAACTTTTGATGGCATCCACCATTGTTGATGTTGAAAGCAATAGGCCAAATCAGCAAGATTCCCCTCCAAAGTAGAATGTTACTTGTCCGCCAGTGAAATGTTGTCAGTCATCAATACGGGGTTTAGATCCTGGGGGTTTCAGATGTTTTTTAGTGACAAAGGCATAAGCGGTCAGAGGCGAAACAATTATCAGCACCAGGACACACAGCGCCCCACTCATTATTACCAATGGAATCATGGCTACAAGGAACCATATAGTTCTAATCTTCGGCGCGTGTTCTTTCCATGTTCTGTACATAGACACCCAGGTCCCTATCTAACACTGTAAATATCGAGTGGAATGCGAAACCCGTTGTTGGTCTCAAGAATACCGGATATCTTTCCAGAAGAAACTACCTTACCTGTGAACCTGTGTCCCGAGTGGTGAGCAGCCTGAACATTGTCTCCACTAATTGTCCCATTGAAGTGCCAGGTGGTCTTGTGACCAATGGGATCATAAAGGTACGCTACCCCGGAAATCTTCTGTCCATTTTGTTCAGCGACCGCTTTTACCTGATTCCCCATAAAGGCCGCTTGCCAGTTGCCCGCAATATTTGCGGCCAAAGCAATTTGCGAACAGCATCCTATTATCAACAGAAAAACAAAACATTTTGAAACCCTATTCATCGTCTCCGAACCTCTCTTCGAGCTTCTTTCATATATAAATCAATATCCACAACTACGGTCTAGGGTACGTCCAATCGTATTCTTCCGGTAAGAGTTTTTATCAACAGACGCGCATTCTTCCTCGCTATACTGCTGTTGCCGATGGCCAAAACGCCAACTGTCCCATCGACTAATTGAACTATGATTAGGTCCGGATTTAAAATTATTTTTTGGGCGCCCTTCTCGATTTCTAAGTCAGTATGGTTGGCAAATTCAACGCTGTCCCGATCATTTTCTTCCAAAGCGAAAAGCGCAATTTGAGCCAGCCCAAGCAGAAAATGCCTGTCGGGTTGAGCCATATTCTCTTCATAGAAGACCCCTAATTGACCTTCTGGTTCCAGAACCAACACAATCTTCGGATTACTTTGAAATAAAGGATTGATTGGAGAGGGCGTTATTTCGAGCTTCATGTAGCCAATCGCTTATCGTGAACCACTGATGTCGGAACTTCCAAATGAAACCTGTCTAAAGGTTTCTGAGAAAAGAATGGTCGTAGCGTTTGAAACATTCAGCGAGGGCACATTTCCAATGATGGGGATCTTGATCATCATATCACAGTTCTCACGAACCAATCGCCTCATACCCGATCCTTCAGCCCCCATCACAATGGTAATCTTTCCAGCAAGATCTACATCGAAATAGTTTGTCCCAGACTTTGCGTCCGTCCCATAAACCCAGCTTCCGATTTCCTTGAGATTTTCAATACTGCGATTCAAATTTACCACTCTGCAGACCCTGACATGGGCTGATGAACCTGCTGAGGCTTTTTCAACGGAAGCGGTAACAGACGCGGCCCTGTCTTTGGACAAGATGATCAAGTCTATTCCAAAGCAACAGGCGCTCCTAAGTATGTTCCCCAAATTGTTAGGATCCTGAATATGGTCCAGAATGAGTACGGCAAATCTGTCTTTGTGCTTTAGAATTGATAGGTCCGATTCAAAATCACAATAAGTGAACGGGTCTACACGGGCGGCAATTCCCTGATTTCTTGGGTCCCTGGTCAAAGAATCCAGCGCAAGAGGGGACATGAATCTGATGTTCAGATTCAGAATCTCAAATTCTGACCTAAGACGTTTCTCGGATTCCGACCCTTTTACCAGGAAAACTTCGTGAATTTTTCTATGCCCCGCCCTTATGGTCTCGATTATCGGATGAACACCATAAATTAGCGACGGCGGGGTATCGGTTTTGTGTGTTTTGTTCAATCGTTCTTCTGTTCCACTTTTACGTCGCTTTTAACCGCCGTCCCCTGAGAAGAAGGCTGAAAACCATTGACTTTGCCTGCGGCAATTTCTCTAAGAGACATAACGACTTCCCTATTATCACGAGTCCGCACCATGAGAGGGGCGCCTCTCTTTAATTCCTTGGTCCTCTTAGAAGCCAGAATTACCAGGGCAAACCTGTTCTCGACCCAATCCAAACAATCTTCTACAGTTACTCTAGCCATTATTTTCACCTTTTTCGTTGGAATCTATTATTCTATGTTTTGAATCTGTTCTCTAATCTTTTCTACTTCTGATTTGATGTTGACAACATTCGCCGATATGTCGGTTGACGCTGACTTTGCTCCCAAAGTGTTAACCTCCCTGTGCAATTCCTGCAACAGAAAATCCAGCTTTCTGCCCAGTGGTGAACCTTGTTTTCCAAAAGCCAGGAACTGATCTACGTGGCTCCCTAGTCTGATGAGTTCCTCACTCACATCAGATCTCTCGGCAATAAGGGCCAATTCCTGCAACATTCTGTCGTCGTCAATTTCCAAACCACCAGTCATTTCACGAACTTTTTTCTCGAGTCGCGTTCTTGCTTCAGATGCTGTCTGCTCGACAAGTGGATTTAATAGACGTATTGTTTCCCCGATTGAAACGAGACGAGCTTCAATATCTTCCCACAAAGCCAATCCCTCGGTCTTTCTCATTTCATCGAGCGCATCAAGAGCGGATCGCAAACTTCTTTCAACTAGAACCCATTCCTGTTCAAAACCCCCGATGTTTTCTGACGTGGAAATTATTTCTTTCATGGTCAACATATCTGCGACAGATATTTCTCCCGCCAGAGAAAACCTGCTTTTTAGTTCGAGAAGACAATGATAATAACGTTCAGCAAGATCGCTGTCCACAGATAGCTCCATCAGGGCCCCTCTAGAACCTGATCGCGTTACGGTGATTTCGAATTTTCCTCGACTGTTTTTCTCCGAAACTATTTTACGAATTTGAGGTTCGAAGCAATTATATGTTTTTGGAAGCCTAATAAACATATCCAAGAAACGATGGTTAACAGTCCTGATTTCAGTTACGACTTCAACATCGTCAGTGTGATAACTTCCTCGGCCAAATCCGGTCATACTCTTTATCAATTTTTCATTCAACGCTGCTTCTCCAGCTTTTGTTTGTACGTTTCCCGGACCTTATTCAGTATTTCTATAATCTCAGAATCTGAGTAATCCGGATATGTCCATTCTAAAGATTGATAACTCGCTCGGCGAAAAACCAGTGTCAAATCTGCAAAGATTCCGTGGCTCAGATAAATCCTGTGAGCGTTATTCTTGCCCGTCGCCAGGACAAAATTTCCCAACGACATCAATCCTGGATCCAGGTTAAACTGCCTTTGCCCTTCCCGGCTGAATTCTTCCTCAATGGAATTCGTTAATATCTTGAACTGGGCCAACCGTGACTGATCAACGAGTCGGCTGAATGTAACAATCCACCGATTGATTCCGGAGCCCAACTCTATATCATAGTATTTGGTGAAATCGAATTTCAGTGGACCAATTACCTCTTCCAAATTGCCAAACGCAGATTTAAGATGATTGGCCAGACGCTGAACAGGACTTTCCTTGGAACTCAGTATACTGAGCACTAATTGGGCCGGATCCGGTTCTCTTGGCTGACTCAATTTATTAACCCTTCGATTTCCTAAAACAGTTTAACTTTGTGGCTCTCTATACTTTTCTTATTTTTTCTTCTTCCTCTTCAGATGTCTTGCATTCTATGCAATGCGTAGTGACTGGCCTAGCCTCAAGTCGCTTAAAATCTACTGGTTCGCCACAGACTTCGCAAAATCCAAAACTTTCATCTTCAATTTTTCCCAAAGCCTTTTTTATCTTGTTGATCAGCTTTCTCTCACGGTCACGAATCCTGAGTTCAAAATTACGGTCGGATTCAAGGGATGCTCTATCAGTGGGATCTGGAAAAGCTGTTTTACCATCTGCTTCAGTCATATCGTCCACCGTGCGTTCCGCGCCACGTACCAATTCATCTAGCTGCCTTTGTAGAATTCCTCCAAAATATTCGAGGTCTTCCTTCTTCAATTTCATAACACCCTCCGTGGGCTCACCTCAGCTATTTTACTTGAGGTTAAGTATGCTCTATGCGTTTGTAATCGCATTTATAGAATTGGAGACACCATTGTAGCCCCAGCATGAAAATCTTGGTGTCTGAACTCTTGCGCCGGTCTTTCAAGAAGCAAAGGGAACCCGGCCTTTCCCGAGCAAATCATGCAGATGAATTATGCCCAGCCATTTTCCATCTTGGTCAATAACCGAAAGCGCCGTGATCAATTTGCTTTCCATGATTTCCAGAGCTTCCGCTGCGGTCCTACTCGCTTTTATACTGAGCGGGTTTCTGGTCATAAGATTTTGCGCTTCCTCCTTGAACAAATCGGAACCATTTGCCAAGGCCCGTCTAAGATCCCCATCAGTTATAATACCCTGTAATGTGTCTCCGGAAATTACCATTGTCAATCCAAGGTTCTTACCATTAATTGATTCCACGATCTCAGATATCTTAGAGTTTGGAAAAACTCTCGGGACTGAAGCGCTTTCCAACATCATGTCACTGACTTTCAGCCTCAACCTTTCCCCTAGACTACCTGCCGGATGGCTTCTCAAGAAATCCTCTCTCTTGAAACCCCTTCGAACCATCAAGGCTACAGCGAGAGCGTCTCCCAAAGCCAAAGTTGCGGTGGTCGAGGCCGTGGGCGCCATATTTAGGGGACAGGCTTCTTTGTCTACCCTACAATCCAACGTCATTTCAGACATACGAGCCAATGTCGAAGACATATTTCCGGTCATTCCGACGATGCGCGTGCCCCATTTCCTGACGGTAGCGGCCAGGGATGTTATTTCGGTCGTCTCTCCACTGTTGGATATAGCAATCAAGGCGTCATCTCTGCCTACTATCCCAACATCTCCGTGCAAACCTTCTACTGGATGAACAAAAATGGCGGGAGAACCAGTACTGGTAAAGGTTGCGGCAATCTTCCTACCTATTATTCCTGATTTTCCAACTCCAGTAACGATAATGCGGCCTCTCAAAGAATACAGCAGGTCAACCACCAATTCGAAATTTGAATCAAGACTGGAACTCACCTTCCGGATACCTTGAATTTCAATTTCCAGAGCTTCCCTAGCAATGTCCAAGACAGGTCTAGTCATGACAAATATTTCCTACAAGCGCGTCAGACACTTCTTCCACAACCTTCTGAACCAATTCCTGATTTTCCCCTTCAACCATGACCCGGCAAAGGGACTGCGTGCCGGAATAGCGAATCAGAATCCTTCCTGAATTTCCTAACCGTTTTTCACAATCCGCTATGACTTTCCTTACCGCAGGAACGTCATTAAAATTGACCCGGTCCTTTACTGGAATGTTGTGAAGGACCTGAGGGTATTTCTTTATCCAACCTGTGAGGCTGGAGAGTGACTTAGATGTTCTTTTTATGATCGACGCTACTTGCAGAGCAGAGAGTATCCCGTCGCCTGTTGTAGAATAATCAAAAAAAACAAGATGCCCCGACTGTTCACCCCCGAAGTTGTATCCATCTTTCAGCATTGCCTCAACAACATATCTGTCACCCACGGCAGTCCTGACAAGTCGTATACCTTTCTGTTTCAGGGCTACTTCAAGTCCCAGGTTACTCATGACAGTGGCGACTAGAGTGCCATGTTTAAGTAATCCCCGTTCAAACAAGTCTAAAGAGACCATGCCCATAATTTGATCTCCGTCGACTGTGTTACCATTTTCATCCGCAAAAATTGCCCGGTCTCCGTCTCCGTCCAGAGCCACTCCAAAATCGGCGCCGCTCTTCAGAATCTCCCTGGTCATTGCTTCCGGGTGTAGCGAGCCACAATTAAGATTAATATTTCTTCCGTCAGGAGAAATGAAAAGAGGTGTAACTTCAGCTCCCAATTCCTGAAATACTTGAGGGGCTACTTTGTGCCCAGCTCCGTTGGCGCAGTCCAGAACTATTTTCAGTCCCTTGAGGTTAAGGCCTTTAGGAATGCTGGTCTTCAAGAAAACAGTGTACCGCCCTGCAGCGTCCTCCAGCCTGTGTGCCCGTCCCGTTTGGTGATCAATGGAATAATCAGAATCAAAACTTTCTGAAATTAAAAGACTTTCTATGTCCAACTCGCGTAGGTCATCAAATTTTAGCCCTCTGGCGTCAAAAAACTTGATCCCATTGTCTTCGAACGGATTGTGTGACGCTGAAATAACAATACCTGCGCCGCACATGAGATCTGTCGTAAGAAATGCTACGGCAGGTGTCGGAATATCACCAGCAAGTAGAACATCCAATCCCATGGAACAAACGCCCGCCGCCAGAGCCATTTCAAGCATAGAGCCTGAAATTCTGGTATCCTTTCCTATCAGAATCCTTTTCCTGTCTTCCCCGGATGTGTCCAGAATAATCTTGGCTAAGGCTTTCCCTAGTCTCAGCGTTGTCTCCGCTGTGATAGGCTCCGTGTTGGCAACGCCTCTAACACCATCAGTTCCAAAAAAACGCTTACTCATAAGAAATGTTCACTTTCATAAATAACCTTTTGAGAAAGAAGGATAACGGGAGGAGGAAGCGCGCTTCTTGGGTAAAGTTAGAGAATGCGGGCTGATATTCGAAAATCCAGCATTTGTTTTATAGGAGACCAGAAAAATCATAACATTTGATTATAAGAAGAATCTTAATTTTTTTCAACATTTTAATATTGAACAGTATATATGACAATTCATGATATGATACAAAGCCTATATGACAAGAAAAACAAAAAAATTAGTGGCCCTGGTGGGTCGACCAAACGTAGGTAAATCTACCATGTTCAATCGCCTGGCCGGTTCCAGAAAAGCGATTGTCCATGATACACCGGGACTGACTCGTGACCGCAATTACGCTGATGTAACAATAGACGGCAAGTCTTTCAAGATTGTGGATACGGGCGGTTTCGAGCCTCAGACCACCGACGAGGTTCTGGCTCAAATGAGAACCCAGACCATGGTGGCGGTAGAACAGGCGGACATTGTCGTTTTTATTGGCGATGGCAAGGCAGGTCTTACGCCTTCTGACCGTGAGATCGTTAGAAAGCTCCAGACAACAGATAAGAAACTTTTCTACGTTGTCAACAAGATCGATTCAGAAAAATCTGAACCTAATTTGGTCGATTTTTTTGAACTCGGAGTGGAACCCATTTATTCCCTGAGCGCCACGACTAGATATGGCCTAAATGAATTTCTCGACGATCTACTTTTGGAAATTGATTCCGACATTGCCGACCCTACTCAGGAACATGTTGTTGAGTTTACGATTCCACGAGTAGCAGTGGTGGGAAGACCAAATGTAGGCAAATCAACCCTCATCAACCTGCTTCTTGGAGAGGAGCGGTTGGTGGCCAATCCGACTCCGGGCACAACGCGAGATTCGATTGACACGGTTGTCAGGAGAAATGGTAAGGATTATGTCTTCATAGATACCGCGGGGATCAGGAGACGTTCAAAAATCGTTGAACAAGTTGAAACTTATAGTGTTCTTAAAGCATTTCGAAGCATTGACAGATCGGACGTCGCATTGGTCATGCTCGACGCGGAGGAACTTGTCACTGATCAGGACGCTCGAATTGCAGGTTATGCCCACGAAAAAAACCGATGCGTCATAGTTGCGATCAACAAATGGGACATCATTCAAAAAGATTCCAAGACATTTGACACATGTATCGAGGAGGTGCGCAGGTGTCTTAAGTTCCTGGAATTTGCCCCCATAGTTTCAATCTCAGCCTTACAGGGAACTCGCTGCGTCAAGGTATTCGACCTTATCGACGACCTTTTCGAGAAGTACCGGAAGCGGGTTTCAACCGGCAGGCTGAACAAGTTTCTTGAGACCGTCTTGGCAAAACACCCGCCAGGGATGAAACACCGATTCAGAAAGAACAAAATTTATTACGCCACACAGGTACAGGTAGCTCCTCCGGTATTTTCTTTCTTCTGCAATTATCCTGAAGCAATACATTTTTCGTACAGGAGGTTTCTCGAAAATCGTCTTAGAGAATTTTTCGATTTTGGAGGATCTCCTTTGAAGCTGGTCTTTAAGAAACGCGTCGGGAAACTCCGTAACAGAGCAAATTGATCAGGAGGTTGGCTCACTTAACAGGCCGTTGAAAACTCGGAACATGGATCACACAGAAAATAGAATCGTTCGTTTTGGCGAAATAATGGATATGGTCAAATCCTA
Source organism: uncultured Desulfomonile sp. (assembly GCA_903952205.1). Lineage (GTDB taxonomy): Bacteria > Desulfobacterota > Desulfomonilia > Desulfomonilales > Desulfomonilaceae > CAJBEZ01. The sequence goes on from CAJBEZ010000070.1 coordinate 28,013, forward strand.
CTATCCTGACGCCGATCTCGATCTAATTAGAGCTGCTTACGTCTATTCAGCAAGGGTACATCAGGGACAGACACGCATGTCAGGAGAACCTTACCTGGTTCACCCCGTAGCGGTAGCCGCTATCCTTGCTCAAATGCGACTTGATGAAGCCTCTGTCGCCACCGGCCTACTGCACGACACCGTTGAAGATACCCTGACCTCTCTCGAAGATGTCGAAAATTATTTTGGAACAGAGATAGCGACTCTCGTCGACGGTGTTACCAAAATAAGCAAGATCGCCTTCCAGTCCAAGGAAGAGCGTCAAGCCGAAAACTTCCGAAAAATGATCCTGGCAATGAGTAGGGACATTCGTGTCCTTTTGATTAAACTTTCAGACCGTCTTCACAACATGAGGACTCTCTCGCACATGCCCCGTGAATCTCAGGTTAGAATATCTCGGGAAACAATGGAAATTTATGCTCCTCTTGCGGCTCGCCTTGGGATTTACTGGATGAGAACAACCCTTGAGGAGCTCGCTTTCAGATATCTCGAACCTGACAGATACGAGTACATCCAGAAGCGTATTGCGGAAACGGTAGAGGAGAGGGAGGAATACGTTAACAAAGTACTCGGCATAATTGAAGAAAGGCTTGAGAAGGAAAACATTAAGGCCGACTTAAAGGGTAGGAATAAAGACATTTGCAGTATCCACCGAAAGATGCTGACTCAACGACTCGAATTTGATCAGCTTCATGATCTCACCGCATTCCGCATAATCCTTGATTCGGTAAGCGAATGCTATACAGTGCTGGGCCTAATACACGCCCTTTGGAGACCGGTCCCTGGTCGTTTTAAAGACTACTTGGCCATGCCCAAGAGTAACGGTTATCAATCGCTGCACACGACCGTTATCGGTCCGGAAGGGCACAGAATTGAAATTCAGATACGAACCCTGGAGATGGATCTTATAGCCGAGGAGGGAATAGCTGCTCACTGGTCCTACAAGGAAGGCAGGTCGGTTTCTGCGGAAGACGCCAGAGTTGTCAACTGGCTACGCCAAATGATGGAATGGCAGCAGGATTTGGATGACCCAAGAGAATTCCTGGAAAATGTTAGGGTAGATCTATACCCTGATGAAGTCTATGTGTTTACCCCAAAAGGAGAAGTCAAGGAGTTTCCACGAGGATCTAGTCCACTCGATTTTGCCTATTCTATACATACCGAGGTCGGAAATAGCTGCATCGGGGCCCGCGTAAATGGGAAAATGGTTTCGCTCAAATACGAGCTTTCGACTGGTGACACAATAGAAATTATTACTTCAGCCCACCAAAAACCGAGCAAAGACTGGCTTAAGCACGTAAAAACAGGAAGGGCCAGGACAAAAATTCGACATTACCTAATGGCTCAGGAACGAGAGAAGGCACTGGAAATCGGACGGGAATCCGTAGAACGGGAACTTCGTCGGTGGAAAATTGATCTGAATCGCGCTGAAAAAGACGGTGAAATTCTCAAAATCTCTCAAGAGTTTAATTTTAAGACCGAAGCCGAACTCTATGTGACAATCGGACATGGACGACAGTCCCCCAAGGCAATTGTTACAAGACTGGTTCCAATAAGTGAGAGAGAAGAGCACAAAAGCCTGAATTTTGAGGAGAAGCTTAAAACACCTAAAGCTTTCAGAGGGAAAAGTGGAGTAAAAGTGCAGGGACTTTCAGAGTTGCTCGTTAATTTCGCCAAGTGTTGCAATCCACTTCCGGGTGATTCAATTCAAGGTTTTATAACACGCGGCAGAGGAGTCACTATTCACAAATCAGATTGCCCCAATCTTCCCGATGCGGATACCAAGAGAATCGTCGAAGCAAATTGGGACGATGAACAAGCTCTTGAACGGACGGTAAGGATCGCCTTGCTATCCGAGAATAAGCCAGGCATGCTTGCGGCTATAAGTGGGGTTTTCACTTCAAACGATTCCAACATTATTCAGGCGAGCGTTAATTCAGTCAACAAAACCAACGCTCGAAGCGTATTTATGATAGGAGTCAAAAACGTTGAACATCTGACCCGAATCATCAATGCCTTAAAGAAGGTTAAGGGAGTTCAGCAGGTTGACAGGCTAGGAACTGTCTGATCAAAAAAATATCTATTTCCCCTCCGAAGCGCTTACACCACGGTCAGTTCCTTTAGGGAGCTTTTGATACCATGTTAGCGCGAATGCACCTCGTGCAGACTTTGGCCCTCCTGACTCTTCCGGATGCTTCAATGATTCTAAGTTTCTGCAGGTTCGGCAAAGATATTTTTTTGGTGCGGTTATGAGCGTGGCTAACATTATATCCTCTTAGCGGACCCTTGCCACACACTTCGCAAATTCTTGACATATCATCTCTCCTATAAATTCGTTACAAATTTTGGATCAACTATTTCGAGACTTCAACGAAAGCCATTCGCAATTGGAAAAGAGTCTCATTAACAAGTTTCTTTTCCTCTTCTGTCAGGTTTCCTTTGGTCTTTTGTTCAAGTATTGCTATCAAATCAATGGTCTGTCGAGCTCCCTCGAGGTCCGGTTTCATTGGCTCGGCCATGTCCGAAGTACGAAATAGTCCAAGCTGAAACAGCCCTGTTTGAGCCAGGCTCGCAATCAGGGTCGAAAAATCCATTGGAGGCCTTTTTACTGTGCGCTCCTCTGTTCGAGGTTCCTGGTGTGATGGTTCCCGATCTTTTTCAGCTTCCTCCGGTTTCTTGTGATCGTTTCCCTGTTCGGATTCTCCGTCCGCTGAAAAACGCCTTCTGTCTTTAACTTTAAAACCTTGTGTTTCTTCCTGTTCAAAATCCGACATCATGCCAATCCTCTTTAGACTTCCAATTTGGGGAACTCACGTTTAAACAAAATATTATATGAAAAAGATTTTATATTTTCAAGAAATTATTGCGAGGACGCAAAGGATTCAGCTTTTCAAATTCCTCGACAAGCCTAACGGAAACACTGTCGATCTTTTCCGGTAACACGAGATTCACTTTCGCAAGAAAATCTCCTCGATCCGGATCCTTAAGTGAGGGAAAACCTTTACCCCTGAAACGGAAAGAAGTCCCATTTTGAACTCCCGCTGGAATTCTTAACATTACATTTCCATCCGGCGCCGGTATTTCTATTCTAGCTCCCAAAAGAGCTTCACCAAGAGTAACTGGAACATCCAGAAAAATATCTTTCCCGTCTCGCCTGAAAAACTGATGTTTCTTAACACTCAGGTTTAAGAAGAGGTCCCCTGCCCTGCCTCCTCTAGTTGAAGGATGGCCTTGTCCGCCTACTCTTATTCTAGAACCGCTGTCCACTCCAGCCGGGATATAGACCTCCAAGGTTTTATAAGGCGTGATCACTGATTTTTTGGCGCCATGGTAAGCTTCCGAGAAACGAACCTCAATGATCTGCTCGAGGACTTGGGGCTTTGAATTCCCTGCGCTTGTTGAACGACCTCGTCGCCCGGTTCCGAACAATTCCGAAAATATGTCATCCGAAGCTGAATTCCCTCTCGCTCCAAAAAAATTCGCCGAATTATATTGTCTTCTGAATCGAGGATCAGCTCCGAAACCCGATGAATTACTGAAGAAATCCTCAAAACCGGCCTGTGAGTTCGGCCCGTGACCGAAACCAAACAAGTCGTATTGCCGTCGTCGCTCCTTATCACTTAGAATCTCATAGGCAAGAGAAATCTCCTTGAAACGAGATTCAGCGTTTGTATTGTTCTTGTTTAGGTCCGGGTGGTAACGTCTGGCGAGTCTACGATACGCTGATTTTATTTCCGTATCAGTAGCGCTACGCTGCACTCCCAAGGTCTTGTAAGGATCTGTATTCTCCATTTGTTTTTAGGCCAAAACTCTCAGATAAAGATACACGTTAGACTACCCTGTACACTCGATTCGAACACAATGGTCCGGATCATCTTGCGCCTTCGGAAGATACATATCCAAAAGTCCATCAACATATCTCGCCTTGGCTTTGTCAACATCTATAGAACCAGGCATGTTAAGACTGCGCTCGAAATATCCCTCTACCCTTTCTATAGTTCGGTAGGCTGCTGAATTTATCTCCGACTGTTCCATTCTAGCGCCTGAGATCACCAAGCGCCTTCCGATAAGTTCAATGTTGATATTTTCCTTGCCAACTCCGGGCAACTCGGCTCGGACAATGTATGCGTCGCTTGTTTCCAGAATATCTACGGCTGGAAACCAACAGGTCTTCCTTTTTGATGGAAGATCCTCGGGATGTAAACCGGCAAAACGACTTACCCGCTCCTGAAGATTCAACAAGTCTCTCAATGGGTCCCATCTAACAAGAGTCATTATCAAGTCTCCGGCTAAAACTATAACGTATTGATGTTGTTCAGTCAATTGACTCGAATGAAGAGTAAGTCGTTCTCTTCATATAGTCAAGAGCAAACCTGATCTATTCCTCTTGGAACCAAATATTACCTGATCAAGCCAAGTTGCGTTCATTGCCCGGATCCTGAAACATAACCGGCTTCATGAAGCTTCCTCAACAGAATCTTTCCAGCGCCAGAGGGAACAGCTATTGAGTGCCTCAGAGTCTTCCCGTTGTTTTTTGCAGGGAAGACACCGACGCCGATCTTGATCTTTGGGTTGAGTTCAAGGATCAGTTTAGCTGGGAAATTGACAAATTTCGCAATATCAGTAACTGAAAGGTCCTTGTTCAACTCGATTGCAGTTAGATTGTCGTACGTCAACGGAGGTGGATCAGGAACTCTCAGGCCGTAGAGAGATTTGTGCGTTCCAATTATCTTGAAAGCAGCCCATCTTGAAAGCATGTCTTCAAGTTGATCCGGCAACGGTATGTCCCAAACATTAACAGAACCCCACCTCTGGGTCAAATCCTTGACAGTCGGAACCGATAGGATGTAAGCGACTGAAGCCATCAACCAGCCATTTCCGACTTCAGCCTTGAGAGCCTTGATGCGAGAAGCGAAACACTTCGTTGCCAGATGAATATCGAGCCTGTCATCCCGCCAAGCGTCATCATACATTTCTACGCCCTCGCTGGGACCGCATGGCTTATCCAGTGACCAAACGCCGACAGGAGAAGCGCGTAAATTCGATGGTCTGTTAACTCCCATGAGCACAGGTGATAGCCATGCGAAATCATTAGGAACCCCATCTTTGGAAAATATTTCTTCAAGTATCCATGAGTACTTGCGGTTTTCGCTCATCCACTCGGCAAGCACACTACGCGCGTCGAGCAACAAAAAATTGATCTGGAATTCAATGCGCGCTTTTACATCTGGTCTGGCAATTGGAATTTTCTCCCCCCCAAGCTCGAAACCATTGGCGAGTAATAATTCTGGTAGCTGATAATATGGGCATTCAACTTCGCTCGACTTTGTCTTGGTCACCTGAGTTGGAGCCGCTTTAGACTCGCAGGAAAACATCACTAGCAATAAAATTGCCAACAGCCGGGCTAAAGAACTTAAAGTTAAGCGATTATAGGGTATTATCACTCTTTTGTCTTCCTGGTTCTCGTAAAAACCGGCCCAGAATTTACCTGTTAGTCCAAAGATGATGAATCCTACGGTCCAAGTTTGCGCAGTTTTTCCTTAACGACAACATTGTATGGGTTTATAGCCAGTGACCTTTGATAAGCCTCCCTGGCGTCCTTTAGCCTGCTCTTGGCTACCAGTGCGTCACCAAGATGTTCCGCAATTATTGGGTCTGCCTTTACCTTCTGGTTTGCTTTTTCGAGATACTTGAGCGCTTCGTCAACCTTTCCTGCCTTGAAGAGAACCCACGCGAGCGAGTCCGTGATGTAGCCGTCGTCGGGCTTGAGGTCCAAGGCTCGACGGACAAGCTTCTCAGCCCGGTCCATGTCCTGTCCCATGATAGCCATAGTGTATCCGACAAAATTCATAGCGCTTGCGTCGTCTGGTTTTTCTTGAAGTATCTTCTCCATTGTAGAAAGACTCAGCGTTCGTCTTCCGCTTTTCTCATAGGCATTGCCAAGCGAATACATGAGCTTGATGTTGTCTGGAGATAGTTCAAGGGCCTTCTTGTATTCTTTTATGGATTCGTTGAACCTATAAAGTTCTTCCAGGATTGAGCCCTTGATATGATAAATTTCAGGATCTTTAGGTTCTTCCTCGATGGCTTCGTCAACGTATTTGAGCGCTTTGGTGAAATCTTTCAGATTCAAAAACATAAGGGTGAGCACTATACGTGAATTCACGAAGGATGGCTGCCCTTTCTGAATCTGAATGAATTCCCTTTCAGCCTCTTCCGACTTACCTTGCTCTCTCAGCACCCTCCCCAGATGAAACCGAACCTGGTCCCACCCTGGTTTGCTCTGCAGAATTTTGTCAAAAAGATCTCTGGCTTTATCAAACTGCTTCTGTTCGGCGAGAAGGAGCGCCATCTTGATTTGTATTCCGAGATTTGACGGCGCCAATTTTGACAGTTCTTCCAGGGTTTGATACGACTCACCAAATTTCTTCTGGTTTGCCAGCACCTGCGCCAAATTCAACCTGGCGGCAAGGTTGAACGGATCAAGGCTCAACGCCTGCCTATATTCATCCTCGGACTTGGAATACTGCTTCTGAATGGCATAAATTCCACCTAACTCAACGTGGGCCTGAGCTGCGCTTTCACCTTTCCGTTCGAGCAGGTTTCTAAAAATTTCTATGGCTTTGTCATATTGCTCATCCTCGACAAAGACCTTTCCAAGATAGAAATATCCCTCTTTTTCGTCAGGAAATCGCTCTATCATCAGATTAAAGGTTTTCTCTGATTCCTTAAGCATCCTGTGCGACGCTTGCAATGACCCCAGAAATATGTAGAGATCCCTATCGTCCGGCTTGAGGTCCATAGCGCGCTGATAAGCCTCTATGGCTTTGTTGGAATCGCCCGTTACAGTGTAGATTTTGCCTAGTATGGTGTAGGCTTCCGAGGACTTGGGATTCAAAGTCACGGCATTCTTGGCCATCACAATGGCGTCCGCAATCTTTCGGTTCCTAGCCAGGATGGCTGCAATTCTCGTATGCAGGTAATCTGAACCAGGGTCAAGATCCAGTGCGCGTTTGAAATAATTCAACATGGTTTCACTGTCGCCTCCGGATTCCGACTCTTCCCCCAACAAGAAAAATAACCCAGGATCCTTGTCCATATCAGGCGAAATAACGGTTTTCTTGTTTCCGGTGTCGTCCGTTCCTACAAGAGCCAGACCCACTGAAAACCAGACAAGGAGAAGTAATCCGATCAGGCAAACATGCAAAGCAATGGAATTTGTTTTCGTCATTTAATCCTCTGAAGCGGTCGGTATATCGATGTTAAACTCTATGGCTCAGCCTCTTCGTATAGCTTCTATCGCCTCTTTGTATGGGGGGCTTCCAAAAACGGCGCTACCGGCAACAAGCACGTTTACTCCCGCCTCAGACAAATCAGACGCATTCTTCGGAGTCACCCCTCCGTCGACTTCAAGAAGAATGTCGTAACCCGACTCATCAATCATTTTTCTGACAGATTTTATCTTGGGAAACATAGTTCGAATAAACGACTGGCCGCCAAAGCCCGGGTTTACGGTCATGATCATTATAACGTCCAGTTCTGAAAGCACGTTTTCTATCGAACATAAGCTGGTAGCCGGATTCAAAGCCACTCCGGCCTTCATGCCAAGATCTCGAATCCTGACCAGAGTTCTATGCAAATGTGCGGAGACTTCTGGATGAATACTCAGAATGTTTGCCCCGGCCGAATGAAAATCCTCGACATACCTCTCCGGATGGTCAATCATTAAATGAACGTCCAACGGTACCTTTGCCGATCGTTTCACGGCTTCAACGACCAATGGCCCAATAGTAATGTTTGGAACAAAGTGACCATCCATAACATCTATATGCAGCCAATCAGCGCCCGCTTCCTGAACTGCGTGAATTTCTTCTCCCAATCTTGAGAAATCTGCAGATAGTAAGGACGGAGCAACAAGAACTTCAGACCTGCGAGTCATGAGAAATCTCCAATCGTTGTTTCAGGGCTGGAGTACGTTTCATAGTCCAACGCCCTCTACAATATACCCACATTTTGGACAGCGGCCCTCTTTGATGACGTATTTCTGAATTGTATATCCCACACGATCTATCAGCATGTAAGAACAGCCGGGACAATAGGTCTTTTCCCCAGGTTCCCAGGGTAAATTTCCTGTGTAAACATAATATAGCCCTTCATCAAGACCAACCTGCCTCACCTTTCTGAGTTCGGACGCTTCTGTAGGAGGTAGATCGAGCTCTTTGTAACGGGGGAAAAATCGACTTACATGCCAAGGTGTTTCACGCCCCAATTCCTTCTTGATATAATGAGCCATTTCCTTAATCTCATTTGGCTGATCATTCAGACCTGGAATTAGAAGAGTGGTCACCTCCAGCCAAACTCCCATCTTTTTTATGTATTGCAGGGAATCCAACACTCCTTTTAGACGAGCTTGGCAGTATTCCGTGTAAAACCTGTCGCCAAATGCTTTGAGATCCACGTTTGCTCCATCCAGCAAACCGCTAAGACCGTCAAGAGCGTCTTTACTCATGTATCCGTTCGTCACGAAGACGTTCAAAAGTCCCGCTTTCTTGGCAAGAATCATTGTGTCAAGCGCCAACTCGTAATAAATGGTGGGTTCCGTATAGGTGTACGCGATGCTTTTACATCCGCTTTCAAGAGCCATCGACACCAGTTCTTGAGGAGTAAAGTTCGTCCCTGAGATTTCTCCAGTTTCATGAGGCGCCTGCGAGATTGTGTAGTTCTGACAAAATGTGCACCGGAAATTGCACCCCACTGTTGCTATAGAAAAAGATTTGGTTCCCGGCGCAAAATGAAATAGTGGTTTTTTCTCTATGGGATCTACGTTCGTTGAAACCAATTTGTCATGAACCAGGCTGAAGAGTGTTCCTTCCCGATTTTCTCGAACTCCGCAAAATCCTCTTTCACCATTCTCGATGTTGCAAAAATGTCTACATAGTTTGCATCGAACCGTACTGGAGCCGATTTTTTCATACAACGCAGCTTCTTTCATCGTTCATGATCCTCCCATCTAGCGCACAGTCGGGCAATCAGGTTTTCAAAGCTCCCATTCGACATCACAATTACCACGTCATCATGCTGAAGTTCGACAGCCAGAAAATCGATGATGGCTTTCGCGTCTGGAAAAGCTTGGGCGACCTTTCCCTTTTTTACAAGCTCTTCCGCAAGTTTGAAAGAACTGAAAAGGTCCCCTTGAGGGGCCTTCCACCGGTCTGGAGGCTCTCGTAAAGCTATTAGGTCGGCCTGAAGAAAAGACTCAATATATGTGTCCTGAAATATTGATCGTCGACTCGTATTTGTTCGAGGCTCGAAAACAGCCACCAACCTTCTACCAGGGAACCTTAGGCGGAATCCCGCCAGAGTTTCACGAACCTCTGACGGATGGTGAGCAAAGTCGTCGATCAGCGTAACGTTTGCATTTATACACGATGTTTGTTGCCGCCGTGTCACCCCTCTGAACGATCTCAGGGAATCAAAGGCATCTCGAGGTTCAACTCCCACCTTGGAAACAGCCGCAATAGAAACCAAAGCGTTTAACAAATTGTGACGACCAATGACCGGTAAAGTTCCTGTTATAAAAGTCTCCTGATCTTTTCTGAAATCCGCATGCATACCTGACCCGGTGTCTTTTATATCGGAGAGGTTCCAGAAAGATTCAGGCCCTAATCCATAGGTTTCCGCTCTAAAGTTGTTGGATTGGAGGATGTCACAAACTACCGGGTCATCACTACACGCAAGGATTGAACCATGATCTGGAACTAGCCTGAGGAATTTTTCAAACTGTGTCCGGATTTCCAAAATGTTGTGGTAGATGTCGCAGTGGTCAAACTCGCATGATGTGACAATTCCAACAAATGGCCTGTAATGCAGACATTTGGGTTGTTTGTCAAAATAGGCTGAGTCGTATTCATCCCCCTCAATTACGAATAGTTCCCCTTTGCCGAGGCGAGAACTGACGTTGAAATTCAACGGCAATCCGCCAATCAGAAAGCTTGGATCCCTGCCCTGATCATACAATATCCAGGAAACCATGGAGCTAATGGTGGTCTTTCCATGGGACCCCGTAACCACGAGAGAAAGCTTGTCTCGAAGAAAATATTTTTCAATCGCCTCCGGCATAGACACGAAAGGGATTTGAAGATCTTCGATCGCCCTGGCTTCAGGATTGTCTTTCTTTATGACGTTTCCCACAACCACAAGGTCTGGGCGAGGCGAAAGATTCTCTGGACCGTAACCCTCTGAAACCTGTATTCCTATTCGCTCCAGATAGTCGCTCATTGGAGGATAAACAGCTTGATCCGAACCTGTTACATTTCTCCCGCTCGAAAGAAAAAGACCAGCCACTCCGGCCATGCCCACGCCGCAGGCGCCTACCAGATGGACCGAACGAGGATCCTCCGGCAAACCAGCGTTAATTAGAGCAGGCTTTCTCAAGTGAAGTCCTTTCTTCAGACTGTGACGATGACCATCACGCCGAGGCGGCTCAGCGAATACCTCAGCATCAATCCTCAACTGGACTGTAATAGCATCGCTTGGGTGAAATCACCAGCCCCTTCTTTTTGAGACTATCTATAATCTTTGAAACCTCTTTGGAGTCCATATTAGCAACTTTGGCTAAGTCGCCAGGCCTTACGGGTTTACCCTCACCCTTCATCGCGTCCAAAACTGTTTTCTCTTTTTCGTCCATTGAACTAACTCCTGTGGCACGTGAATCAATTAATGCTTGAACCGCATCGTTATACAGAAAATTAACAAAGATGTTGATATAAGTCATCCCGTTTTCGATAGATCGTTGCACAGGAACCTCACCTCTGATAATAATTTTACATCCATGACGCAAATGCGATGAGGAGACGGGATATGGGCGAAGACTACAGGAAATTGCTGAAAACCAAAGATGGTATTTCAGTTCTCTTGCGACCTCTTCAGGTTTCCGACGAGGAGCCCCTCAGGAAGTTTCTGGCTCGCATTCCGGATCAGGAAAGATGGTTTCTCAGGGAGGACTCATCTGAAACAAACGCAACTACGGAATGGATTCGTAATCTCGACTACAGTAAGGTTTTCCCTTTGGTTGCGGTTAAGGTTGATGATGGAGACATAATTGCCAACATCCAGATGCACAGACCTCTGGCCGAGTGCCTCCGTCACATTGCTCATATCAGGGTCATGGTCGACCCTGAATATCGGCGACAGGCGTTGGGGCCAAACCTCCTGCTCGCTGCAGTAAAACTGGCAATGGATATCGGTATAGAAAAATTGGCGGCTGAATTCGTGGCGGATATCCATGAATCAGCCATCAAAGCGGCGTTGAAACTTGACTTCTTTGAGCAGGCCAGGCTCAAAGATTATGTAAAAGGAAGAGATGGCAAATATTACGACTTGATAATAATGGTAAAAACACTGCAGGCGGATTGGGATAATCTATAAAGATTCATCTAAGGTTAGTAGGTCATTTTGAGAGTCGGATCATTGAATATTGCTTGTTTACTAATATTGGATTACGCCGGTAAATTATGAAACCTAGTAATACCATCGATCAAAGATCTGGAAGTTCAGCTCATTGGGACATGAACAAACTGCTGGAGGCCGCACAAACAGTCAGAGAAAATGCGTCAGTTCCTCTGAGTCGTTTTCGGGTCGGGGCGTCAGTACTTGTAAAAGGCGGCGAAATATTTGAAGGCTGTAACACGGAATGCCTGATACCTGTTCTAGGAGTTTGCGCAGAAAGAAACGCCATCAATCATGCGCTAATTCATGGGCGCAATGATTTCCTCGCCGTGGCTGTGGTGTCAGATCTTTATGCGCCTCTTCTGCCGTGCGGAACATGCTTGCAATACATGCAGGAATTTGCCCGCCAACAGTCTAGAGATATACTCATAATTGCTGAAGGCAGGTCTGGGGAAAGACTGATCACAAGCCTGGACGAGTTGTTCAAGGGTGGATTTCCTCCAGACACCTCAGCGCGCGAGATTCAGGAATCATTCCGGTGGTCTCTGGACTAATTTATCTTAATTTATCGATATGTTAACTTGCCATAAATCTATTTTGAGCTATAATCGAGCCGGCTCTTTGTAACTATAGTGATGGCGCTCTGTTTAATGGATACTGCATCTTTGATGGCAAAGTTTTTTACGGTCAAACTGCTCGTACAGTCAGCCGGGAAAGCCAAGAACTCGTTTATCATGACGATTATAAAATGACTGATCAGCCAGATTCCACTGAAACCTCCAATACCGAAAGCTTGTTTAGCGTCGGAAATATGTCTTCACATGGGTTGGTCTTCGAACGATATTTCTCATTCCAAGATAAAGACCCTTTCGAGTTCGTTGACTGGAAGAAGAGATCCGCCCTCATTGGAAATGAAAAGGGACAGGTAATTTTTCAGCAGAATAATGTTGAAGCTCCTTCTTTCTGGTCTGACATGGCTGTAATGGTGGTGGCCTCGAAGTATTTTCGAGGCCGTCAGGGTAGCCCCGAAAGGGAAAGCAGCGTTAGGGAACTGGTCTCTCGTGTTGCGGGAACAATAACAAGTTGGGGGGCGGACCAGGGATATTTCGCCTCAGAAGAAGAGGCTAAGGTTTTCCGTGATGAATTGACGGTCATACTTGTAACTCAACGTGCAGCGTTTAATAGTCCCGTATGGTTTAATGTGGGGATTGAGATTACCCCCCAGTGTTCGGCCTGTTTCATACTGGGAGTGGAAGATACGATGGAATCGATACTCCACTGGTATGCTCAGGAAGGTATTATATTCAAAGGTGGGTCTGGATCCGGAGCGAACCTTTCGAATTTACGTTCCGGCAGGGAACCTCTCAAGAGCGGAGGCACGGCCTCCGGGCCAGTTTCTTTTATGAAGGCGGCGGACGCGTCGGCCGGTGTAATCAAGTCGGGTGGCAAGACTCGTCGAGCTGCGAAAATGGCGATACTTAACATAGACCATCCTGATGTAGTTCAATTTATAAGAGCAAAAGCAATCGAGGAAAAAAAGGTCCGAGCCCTTATAGATTGTGGTTTTGACGGGTCTTTTGAGGGTGAAGCCTATTCGACTGTGGCCTTCCAAAATTCCAATCACTCTGTGAGAGTAACAGATGAATTTATGGAGGCCGACGAGCGGAACGCTGATTGGAGCACAAGGTTTGTACTGTCAGGGGATGTGTGCGAAACCTTCAGAGCCAAGGACTTAATGAGGGAAATTGCGCTTGCTTCCCACCTGTGCGGTGATCCTGGATTGCAGTTTGATACCAGGATAAATGAGTACAACACGTGCCCCGAAACGGCTCGCATCTCGGGATCCAATCCCTGTTCGGAATATATGGGGGTTGACGATTCAGCCTGCAATCTGGCATCGATAAAACTCACTTCGTTTTTAGACTCCTCGGGATCATTTGATACAGAAGCGTTCTGTCATACTATTGACGTTATGATCACCGCCCAGGACATCGTCATAGATAGGTCATCCTATCCCTCGCCGGCTATAGCCCGTAACGCAAGAAACCTCAGAGCTCTCGGCCTTGGGTTTGCAGATTTAGGCGCTCTTGTAATGGGATTGGGATTTCCGTACGACTCTGATGGAGCGCGTGCATGGGCAGGCGCAATTGCAGCTCTTGTGACTGGTGAAGCCTACCTTCAGTCATCGAGGATTGCGGAAATAAGAAGGCCTTTCAGGGAGTTCGAACGTAACCGGTTAGCAATGCTGAAAGTGCTGCAAAAACATAAAACTAGCCTTTCCCTAATAGACGAAAAACTAGCGCCCACGGAAGTCCTCGAAAGCGCTCGCCAAAAATGGGGCATGGTAACTGAAAAGTGCAAAAATATAGGCTTCTCAAACTCCCAGGTGACGGCAATAGCCCCCACTGGAACTGTGGCTTTTATGATGGATTGCGACACTACCGGCATCGAACCGGAATTGTCTCTTATCAAACGCAAGTCCCTTTCAGGAGGCGGTCATCTAACAATAGTTAACGGAATGACCCAAAAGGCGCTTAATCGGCTCGGATATGACCCGATGAAAGCACAGAATATTGTTGCAAAGATCCAGGAAACAGGATCAGCCGAAGGAATAGATGACCTAGCGCCCGAGGATTTACCCGTATTTGATTGCGCTTTCAGGCCCCCGAATGGGGAGAGGTGTATAGCTCCCGATGGGCATCTCAAAATGATGGCGGCCGTCCAACCTTTCATTTCCGGAGCTATTTCCAAAACGGTCAATCTACCCAACGATTGCGCTGTTGAGGATATCGAACGGATCTTTCGGCTGTCCTGGAAGCTGGGCCTGAAATCCATTACCGTTTACAGGGATGGCTGTAAAACCGCTCAACCTTTGCAAGCGGTCAATTCATCGGAAAGCGAGACTCGGCCTCGTCCCGTGAGGCGGAGATTGCCGGTGGACTGCACGAGCGTCAGGCACAAATTTGAGATGGGGGGTCACGAAGGATATATTCATACTGGTTTTTATGATGATGGGAAAGTCGGCGAATTATTTATACGCATATCAAAAGAAGGCAGTACTATTTCCGGTCTCATGGACACCATCGCAACTTTGACCTCAATTGCGTTACAATATGGCGTACCACTCGAAGATCTAGTAAACAAATTTAGCCACGTGAGATTTGAACCATCCGGCTTTACGAACAACCCGAAGGTTCCAATAGCAAAATCCTTAACAGACTATATTTTTCGTTATCTTGGAACAAGTTTTTTAGATGAACAGAGCCAGGAGATCGCCGGATTGAGGCCGACCTTAAAGAATCCGATTCTTGCCATAGAAGAGTCCATGGCGGAAAATCACAATCCTGAAACTCAAGATCGCGGAATCGGCTTTCCTAAATTTGCATTTAACGCGCAATCGGACGCGCCCGCATGTCAGGATTGTGGTTCGATTATGGTCCGCAACGGTACCTGTTACAAATGCCTGAATTGCGGCTCAACATCAGGATGTTCATGATAATGTCAAATGTATTGTACAATAAAGGTAAATCGTTTTTTGGCTAGGAGACCAACACCTGAGTTTAGCGCTTTCCAGAGAAACTGAATCAAGAGAATTTGCTATGACCACAGGGAACGTTGCCCAGATAACGTTTTTGTCCTGCGGATTGCGGCAAAAGCTTTAGCCCCCCTTATGCTCATTCGTCACACACGATGCAGTCAACTACTGCCTCGCCACGCTGTCTCAAGCAGTCAGATCTAGTCGTCTTGATACATTGTGGCTTTTTCTTGACTCAGGAACACGATTTGATACAGCAGTCAACTTCGTCGTCCAGAGAAATGACATCTACTGGGACCGCTAATGTTGAAAGCATGATGAGCAGTGTCAATAAAGCCTTCTTCATTATCACTTTAAAACCTCTTCCTAAATAAATTCTAAAAACCAATTTTAGCATAGTCCTGGGGGAAAATTAATTGATACTGTTTTGAATCCCGAACGTTCTCATTTTTTTCCGTCCATTTGTTGACGAATCGGAGAGTTTGATGGTAGTAATGATTGTTTAAGAGAGGCGGCTTAGCCAAGTGGTAAGGCGACGGTCTGCAAAACCGTTATTCGGCGGTTCAAATCCGCCAGCCGCCTCCAATCTCAGGACAAGAAATTCACCTCTCTTCAACGTCATATCGTCTTCCCACGTATTTCTAAACGCTACCCTCTTATCTTGATCTTTTCCAACTTGGCCCAAGTGTCTTCGGAGTACCAGATGTCTATCATTTCATCCCTATATTTATCGTCCTTTTGTCTCATCAATTCGGCCGTATCTGATCTCAGCAGTTTCTTGATGCTTCTGAAAGCTTGACCATAACGGGAAACAAAACCAAGGGCTACGGCCATGGCATCCTGTTTCAAGGATTCTTCAGTTGAAACCTGGTCTACAAGGCCCATGTCCTTCGCCTGTTCCGCGGAGTACATGTCACCCGTCATTGCGATTATTTCGGCCTTTCGTTCACCGACACAGTATCTAAGCATCTCGGCGCTCCCCGGAAACAGAGAGGACCCAAAAGTTATTTCGTTGAGACTCATCCTGGATTTACCCGTCACCATGACCCGAAAGTCGCATGCGGTGGCAAGCATGAAACCACCCGCTATGGTGTGGCCGTTGAGAGCCGCTATCACCGGCTTGGGAAATGAGAAAATGTAGGTGTACAGGTCAGCGAATTTTCCTACAAAACGTCTAAAATCCTCTTTTGAATATTTCATAAACTCCGGAATATCCAATCCAAACGAGAAAAACTGTCCCTGCCCAGACAGCACAACAGCCCGGACGTTGAGATCAGCGAGAAGATCTTCAAAATTGCCGCACAATTCTTCCGCAACAGGTTCACTTATTGCGTTTACTTTGCCTCTGGTTATAGTCAGTGTGGCCACTGGGCCATCCAGTGATTTTTTCACAAAGTCCATTTGATGGTCCTCCTTACATATTGAACCTAATATGAATAAAAACATCCGTCAACGCCACACAAAAATTCAAGCGACTAATACCATTCCCCTCTTTCTCTCTTCAATGACATTCTTGTCAGGATAAGATTACCAACACTATTATGGCAGCGCAGAAAGGACTACAAAACCGTACCGGCGTTGAGTTACGCAGATAGTTATAGTTCAATGGTAGGGCCAACCCTGCTCTGAGTAGCGCAAAAGATGGACCCTTTTTGAGCGGTGAAAGCTCTCAGACTTTCACGGGCGCACCCTTCCGCAAGTTCTTGAGTGTTGTTGGTTTCCGACATGTGAGCAAGAATCACCACCTTGAGATCGTCATTCACAATGCTTTCAAGAAGCTCTGCGCTCTGTGCGTTGGAAAGGTGGCCCAATCTGCTTCTAACTCTTTGCTTTAGCTCCCACGGATATGGGCCATCCCGCAACATGACTGGATCATGGTTACTCTCCAGAATTACGGCGTTCAGGCCTGTCAGTAAATTCCTTACCAAGCCGGTTACTATTCCAAGATCCGTGGCAATCCCCACTTTTGCATTGCCATTCGATATACGGAACCCCACCGGATCGGCGCAATCATGAGGCACAGAGAAAGGATGAATCTTAAATCCTGCAAACTCGAAAGCTCTGCCCGTATAAAACGTCTCCCTCTGATGCAATCTCCCGAGAGCATGTTGCGCCACTTTGAAGGTATTTTCGTTGATAAAAACCGGGAGCCTAAATTTCCTGGACAGCACGCCAACACCCTTTATGTGGTCAGTGTGAGCGTGAGAAACCAGTATTCCCTTGAGGCAACTTGGATCTACTCCGACAGCGTTTAAACGTTCCGAAATCTGTTTTCCGGAAAGTCCGGCGTCTATGAGAATAGACCTGTCACAGTTGCTTATCAGATATGAATTTCCGGAACTCCCACTTGCTAGAGGCGTGATTTTAATCAACTACTCGATACCTCTTTTCGCTAAGCCTGTCCAAAATTTGAAGCGGAAAATACATTCAAGGCCTAATTGTGTCAAGAATTTTCAGAGAGGTGAAGCGCCATTCTTTTCAAACGCTGTGTGTTTGCGGGAACCAAAACGATAGGTGTAAACCTTTGTGAATTCGGCGCCAAAGAAAAACACCTGGGCGGAATAGTAAACCCATACCAGGAGTATTACGAGTGATCCCGCGGCGCCATAAAGGGAGCTTATCCGGGAAAGGTTGAGATACATGGAAATGAAAATTTTGCCGATTAGCAACAACAAAGAAGCCAGAATACTACCTGGCAAGATATCCCCCCAAGTAATTCTAGTCGCAGGGATGAACTTGTACGAGAAGGCAACCAGTAAGGGTATCACCGCTAGCGATATCAGTGAGTTAATCTTAAACAAGTTGTTTGCGAAATGGGGGAACGCCTCTGCTATTATAGACTCCAGAGTAGAAAGAATGGTGCTGGTAGCCAGGGATATGAGTAGCAAAACCCCTATTCCAAGAACTATGAGGAACGAAATCAAACGCATCTCAATGTATCTTAATATGCTGGATCCCCTCTGGGATGTTACGTTCCATATCGAGTTCAAACCACTCTGCAGTTCAGTGAATACTCCGGTCGCCACAAATATGGCGGCGATAACGCTCAATAGGGGAAAGCCGGACCCTCCTATCTTGCCTCTCGCTGATTCGAGCAAAGAAAACACGTAGTTAGTATCACTAGGACTGACAAAATTGCTCAAGAACACGGTCAGTTCCAGGCGTGCCGCGGCCGCGTCAACCATGGTCTCCGCAACGGACAGCGCGATCAGGAGAATGGGTCCAATGGAGAATATCGTGTAAAAAGACAACGCTGCGGCCATTCGCATTGCGCCGTCGTAAATCCAGGCTTCTACCGTTTTTATGAGTAGGAACCACGCCTCGCGCAAAATACTCGCAGGAATCACCCATAGACTTGAAAGATCAATATTTCTCATGTCTCCATTATTTAAATCAACAGGACGTGGACCCATTTCCAGGCACAGTCCTATTCCAGAAATTTGCCGACAAGGATTGCGGAAAATATTATACAGACCAACCATGCCTGAATGACCGGCCAAATCTTTCTTTGAGACGAGAGAGCAATCTCTTTTACAGACTCGGAGATTTTCTCGGCAGGGATGCGCCCGCTAACATTCTCAACCAAGTCATTGAATTGCGCAATTGTATTTGTAATCAACGTGGGCCGATCATCATTTGATCCAATAATAAGAAAAACTTTAGAGCCTGAAACCACACCGTCAAGATTTGAAATATCCCGCCACTCCAGGCGCTTTGATCGAAGAAGTTTCCTAATTGTAATGCCTTTGGAGTCTACGATTATTTCTCTGACCAATATTTCGAGCGCCAGATACAGAAACGGCGCGAGAACTATCAAGAAAAGGAATGAATGACTTTTGACTATACTGAGTAAAACCAATAGCGCCCCTGATAAAGTCGCAAGGAGCACAGGTGGTTTAAGCCGAGTGTCAACCTTGTAGATTTTTTTTTCCATTTCTTGGTTCCTTGCGCTGTTCAACTCTGAAGAACGAAAAATCGTTGCGTCAACGAATAGCAAAGTATCCTCGCTGTAATTTTTTGTCCATAGTTTAGCTCTCTTGGTGGAATTAGGTTCAAGTGAGGAACCAAAATTATCTCGTCAATTAAAGAAGGATGTGGCCAATTCTTTTTGGCCCAGAAAATACGAAACATATTGAATGGAGACAAAAAAATCTTCTCGTGCCACTAGACCTTGAAACAATTCTGAAAATAGTTTGTCTCAAAGTAGCAAGTGTGGTGTTAGGCGGCGCTTCAGTTTTGAAGGAACCACCAAATCCCGTCTGCATAGAGCGCGGATGGTTGTAAAAGAAAAACTTAAGAAGGTCCTTTCATGATGGATTGTGAGCGGATTACCGAGTATTTTGGGTTAGTTTATGATGGAGAAGCTGATGCGCTGGTCGAAAAATTGGTTAAGGATCATCTCCGATCCTGCTCTGCGTGTCGGGAAGATTACAAGTGGTATGGAGCAACCATCCAGGGCATGGCGAATCTGGAACAGATTGCTCCTCCCAATGACTTCCTGATCCAACTAAACGCCAGAATCGACAAAAACTCCTCACCTCTAAAATCAATCATATCCCAAATCAAAAATCTGCTGAACTCGATCCCAACCGCTCCGGTCCCGGTTGGAGCGGCGTCCCTTGCTTTTGTGACCATCATGGCAATCTACGTCTACAATTATACTCCGGTGGAAACAGCCAATCAGTCTCTACAGACGGCCGCGGTTTCCAAGAGTGCGCCCTCGGCCCCTCCCGTACAATCACAGATGGTGGCCTCAGCTCCA
>CAJBEZ010000071.1 GCA_903952205.1 uncultured Desulfomonile sp.
CATGATATTGTCTTTCTCAGCTTCACTGGCGTCTCCTGTGATAAAGAGTCTTTTTGCAAAAACACTATACCATGGGTCTGTCCGTGAAGCTCATTTATTACAAACTCTTAGCCTCTGAAAAAACACTTTTGCAAGAGACTCCTCCATAATGTAGATAACCAATATGTTTCCTGGAGATGTCTGAAACAGCAAATAATTTCATATCTGCTAAATCAGGACAAACGCAAATAAGGAATCTCAATAAATGACCACAGTTCTGGCGAAATTGAATAAAGTGGATTTGAGACAAGCTTGGAAACACGAAGCCCTTGATTTTACTAATTGGCTCTCAAAGCAAGAGAATCTTGACCTGTTGGGCGAGGAAATGGAGATTGAAATCAGACCTATCCAATTGGAAGCACAAGTAGGAAAGTTCAGGGTTGATATTCTGGCGGAAGAAGAAGGCACTGGCAGGAAAATTGTCATTGAAAATCAGATGGAGAATACCAATCACGACCATCTTGGCAAAATAATCACTTACGCCGCCGGTTATGACGCTGAAATAATTATTTGGATAGTGAAGGATTTCAGAGAAGAACATCGAAGTGCAATTGACTGGCTTAATGAACATACACTGGAAAAGATAGGATTCTTCTTGATTAAGATTGAGCTATGGCAGATTGAAGGGTCAAAACCTGCCCCCAAGTTTGCAATAATTGCTAGTCCCAACGAATGGACTAAAGTCGGAATAGTTCCAACCCCGACAAAACTTAAGCAGCTTGATTTCTGGACAAAGTTTAAAGACTTTGTTTCAGCAAAAGACCGTGGGATTAAATTACAAAAGCCGCTCCCCCAGCATTGGTATAATGTGACTTTAGGAACCGTAGATGCGCTTGTGTCACTAACAATCAACTCAAAAGAAAATCGGATTCGTTGTTCATTGTTTATCCCTAAAAATAGAGAGTTATTTAATTTTCTAAAAAGCAAGAAAGACGAAATAGAAGGTAAAATTGGCGAAGCACAATGGCACGCCGCACCCGTAGAATCTAGTATAAGAATAACTAGAGAAGTTACTGATGTGTTCGCACCGAACCATGAAGAAAACTATTTTAGTTGGTTATACGAAAAGACGGTTTTATTCAGGAACGTGTTTGGAAAACATCTGAAGGAATTCAAGGAACAGCCATCCCAAGTGTAATCATGGTGTCACACATTGGGGAGATGATCATGCGCCGCACACTACTTCTCACTGTAATTATCCTAGTGGCCCAGTCTACCGCTGCAATAAACGGTTCAGGTTTCGATGTTTTGGCTCTGGCTGATAATGGGCCTGTCCGCTTAAAGGAGAAGCAACAATGATTAAGATAATGTGCGTCATAATCTGTATGGTAATATCAATTACAACAACTCCATCAGAAGCCAAGAAAGATTACTACGAACGTGATGGTCGTCGTGTCGGGACCAGTGACGACAACCGATACTATGACAGGGACGGTCGCCTTGAATATACTAGAGACAGAAACAGGAATAGGACTGATTACTACGATAGGGATGGACGTAGGTCATGGACCGAACAGGACGAAGAGGACGATGATTAAATTAATAATCGGCAAAAAGGGGGGGGCCTGATGATAAGCCGAACATAGCTAGGCGGTGTGACACCTCCATTCTTGGGAGTTTTGTCAATCCCAGCAAGTCATCAATTCACCTTGCTCCATCATCACACCACATTGCGGACAGGGTCCGGGGAATGTCCACCTCTCAACCTTATGACGAGGAGATTTCTTACACCTTATCGTTGGCTGAAAATCTGGTCTTAAAGACAGCCCTGGTTCATTAAGGGTCACTGCCCAAGGCTCTTCAGAAATAACCACGTCAAGCAATTTCTTGCAGGCCTTGCAGGCTATTGTGGTAGTCACAGCGTTCATTCCCACGTCATCACCACCAGAAACTTGCGCTGAATAGCCGCATGTCGTACTATAATGTTTCAGCTCCAGTTGGACAAAAGTGAGAGAAAAAGTTGTTGGTTGCCCGAAGGGATCTTAATATAGATCCTGGAACCTGGAGGAGGGATATGCATGAGCATCCAACTGACAACGATCGAAGGAAAGCAGCGCAAGAAGTTCACGGCCCGTCAAAGGCTGGACATTTTGAGGGAATGGGATTCAACGGGAAACGGGGTGGAGGTATCCCGGCGCTATGGGATTCATCCGATGACCCTGTATCGTTGGAGGAAGCGATTGGAGCAGGGGGCCGTGGAGTTTCTGAAGGGAACGCGATCCAAGCCGAACCCACAAGTCAGAGAGTTACAGAGAGAGAATCAAAATCTCAAGGACACTGTGACTTTGCTATCGCAGGAACTGATGCTTTTGAAAAAAAAGATGAACTTGGTTTAACGGGTAGAAAACCCGGTCAGTCGTACAGTAAGGAGCAGCGGCAACGTATTCTTGACGCAGTTAAGGAGACAAATTCCAAAGGAGTTGCAATTATCAACATCTTGAGCGGAATAAAGGTTCCACGTTCCACTTTTTATTCCTGGAAAAGCCAGAAGGCCAACAAGACTCGTCCGATTTCATCCAACGCTTTGTTGGAAAGTGAGACCAACAGCGTTATTTCGATGAAAGAGAAACAAACCCATTTGTGTCATCGTCAAATCAGTGGATTATTAAGACATGCAAATGTCTGGGTGAGCCCATCGAGTTGTTACAGGATACTGAAATCTGAGGGACTGATATGGGAATGGATTCTAAGAGAGGCCCCATGGAAAACAGCTCACTATGAGCCATTTAGGCCAAATCAAATCTGGGGCGAAGACTGGAGCAGTATTGTTATCGATGGCCAGCGTCACTATATATTGACCGTACTGGATCTTTTTTCCAGGTATTTAGTGGCTTGGGGTATCGTTAAAACAGTCACCAAAACAGAGATCAAGAACCTGGTGGCCCTTGCCATCATGAGCCAGAGGATTGGTGAGAGTGACCTAAAACCCATACTAAGGACAGACCCGGGATCTCCTAACATGGCGGCTGATGTGCGAATTTTCCTTCGAGAAGTGGGAGTTGTTTTTTCACCTGGACGGGTCGCCAGACCAACCGATAACGCCCGTCAGGAACGATTTTACCGTACATTGAAACAAGAAGAGGTTTACTGTCACGATGGTTATGTATCTTTGGACAGCGCAAGAACCAGCATAGGTTACTATATCGATTATTACAATGAGATCAGGCCACATCAGTCATTGTTCGGATATCCACCAGCCGTTGTTCATAGCTGCGGTAACAAGACTAGGCTTCTGGAACAGTACCGGCACAATGTCGAAAAGGCCAAACAGAACAGAAGGCAAGAGTGGTTACTCAATAATCAGAAACCAACAACCTTTTTCTCTGGAAATGTCTGAAACAGTACATACATTTGAACTCGAACCATGTTCCCATCGTTTGTCTCCCAAACCACAACATGACTTTATCAGACAAGAGCCAGGCAAGTGAAGAGGAATCATTCCACTCACGACTATTGCCCTCCACCCTTTCTCAGGTTTTTGTATCACCTCGCTATTAATTTTCCGCATCATACGGTTTTATGAACATTACATCATTATAGTTCGTGAATTAACACATCTATTGGAACACCATCATAATGAGTATTCTAGGGGTTTAATGGATGGATTTATGCCCCAATGGCGATTATTTAAAGAAGAATACCAGAATTAATCCGATAATAAGACCGCCCAGAGGCTTCATTGCCAATCTCCCCCATCAATCAACATCTTCTGTTCCAATAATATTCCCGTTACGATCGCGGATAATCTTTTGTCGGCCTTCACGTTGTTATGGCGCCACTTCAATCAAAATTATGAGTGACACAGGAGTAGAGTTTAGTTTGTAACAATTTACTTAACTCGCCTTATGCGTAATCCATAAATGATATAAATTCGCTCATATTTAGAACCCAGGTTTTGTTTTTGCACGTTTTCACACACTTTTTCATGGAGACCACGATCCTTTAAAAAATTGAGGTCTGGGTCTTCGATGATAAGTAATGTATCGGTTCCATGATAAAACTTTTTATCTTTGGCCTCGATAGCTTTTATAATCCTATCAAGTCTGGTTTTGACTTCTAAATCGGCACCGTGTTCGGTGTACATTTTAGACACGACTTTTTGGGGATTATTTGCCAACTCCCTTCGCAACAAATACCGTTCACCTATTTCGTTCGCACAGGTGATTTGAATCATAGATGAAGGATGCGCCAAAAACTGAATTTCAGCATCTGGTCCTTGATTAAACTCGGGGAAAAGGCGAACAGTCCTAACAGACCAGTGTTGCTCCTCATGTTCTTGGGCTAGTTTCACAAGACCCGAATATTCTTCTGCGATATCTTTGTTTATCCCTTTCCTTAGACGTAATTCTTTGCTCGGGTATGTGTCTTGGTCATAATAGAAAATCTCTGTTATTTCTATCGCTTCTGTCAGCGACTTTGGTTCCTCAATATCCTTACGTTTAACTTGTTTTGTCATTAATTACTCTTCTTACCAATCCAGGTCTTGTTCAAAATACTCTTAGGTGTCAATTTGGGAGGTGAACACCTATTGCTGCCATGTCATATTTACCTCTCTTTGGTGTCTAATTTTAAGAGGGCTAAGATACCTATTTGAGTGCTTTAAGAGCATCCTCCGCTTTTTGATGGCCCTCTTCGGCGGCCTTTTGAAACCATTTAATAGCCTCAGCACTATCTTTGACCACACCCTCACCCTTTTCATACATCACACCGATATTGTATTCGGCTTCGGCATTTCCCTGATCAGCGGCTTTTCGAAACCACTTCATAGCCTCGATATAATCTCGCTTGACGCCTTGACCAAGGTAATATGCCTCTCCGACCGTGTAAAAGGCACTGAAAGCATTACCTTGATCTGCGAGCTTCCGAATCCACTTAAAAGCCTCTGCAGAATCTGGAGTGACACCGTCACCGTTCCTATACATCAAATAAAGGTTAAATTGAGCATTGTCATCACCTTGCTCAGCCGCTTTTTCATACCATTTAAGAGCCTCTGCATAATTTTGTTTGACACCTTTGCCGTTTTCATACATCTCACCGACATAGTATTGAGCATCTGCGTACCCTTGATAAGCGCCTAAACGAGACCATTTAAAGGCTTCTTCGTAATTTTTATCAGTGATATCGTCACCGTAATAATAAATCTGATAAAGCCTGTCTATTGCACGTTCATTGCCTTGCTCAGCAGCTTTACGAAGCCATTTCATACCCTCAATGGGATTTGGTTTGATGCCTTCCAAGCTGTCACCATAGTAATATTTTAGCCCAGTTTTGTATGCCTCATCGGCTTGATCAGCGCTGACATCTTGCAAGCCAGTGAAAGCGAATACCAGAATTAATCCAATAATCAGAACGCCCACAGTCTTCATTGTAAATCTCCCCCATTAATCAACATCTTCTGTTCCGATAATATTCCCATAGCGATCGCGGATAATCTTCTGTCGGCCTTCACGTTGCTCTGTTCGAGTGATGTTCCCGTAGCGATCCCGGACGGTCGTGTCATCCCCTTGTCTTTCTTTTGTTTCAACAAGATTTCCGTATCGGTCCCGAACTTGAGTGTCTCTGTCCGATGAGAAGCTGACTACTGGCAATAGACTGAAAATAATTGCGGCGAGTATAACTTTCATTTCTTACCCCCATAGTTTCTGTAATATTGATCCGGAGATGTTTTCCCTTGTGCGATATTGTTACTCCTGTAAATGGAGAGGCGCAAGTTATATTTCTGGCCCCCCTATACCAGCATTATATGGAGTTTATTTAATGCAATTTCCCAAATTACTAAATTTTTCTGGCAACTCAAAACTATTGTCGTGGTCGGGCTCGGCTAGGGTATATGACAGCATCTCATTTATGGGCGGGGTAAGGAGTGAGGTAAAAATCGACAGGTGGGCAATGGGGAAGATTGAATAAAGTTCAACCTTAATCCCGTATGGAACGTATAAGACAATTCTGGCGGGCTTTTTAGTCTGAGGCAATATTAGGCGGGGTTGAAAAAACATCGGTATGAATTCAATTCTTGGGCTCATTATGGGGCCAGCGTATAGCGGGTGTGTAAAGTATTTCTGAGTGTCCAGGGTGTTAATGGTTTCCAGAGTATAAATGAAAAAAACTCCCGGACCAATTAGATGCCAGTCATGACATTCAGGGGCGACAAGTGAAGGTTCAATGCTTTGAAGATCACGGCTTTCGTAAGGGTATTGTTTTGAATAGCCGTCTGAGTAGTCTTCAATCTCAAGTGATTCGTCATAATTAATAGGTTTTATTCTGGTATGGGCGAAGGTTGCGAAACTGGTTTGTCGATGTCTATTCTCGGCCCCTGGGTGATTTGTAAAGAAATGGGTTACTTTTCTTGTGGGGGTATGGACTGATCCAATATGAAGGGGAGGCCCTGGGGAATTGAAGTAATTTGTAAACCTGGTATGATTTTCCCCGACCGCAACAGGGGCTCCAAATGGTATTTCAATGAGCCTGGGAGTTTGGGTTAGAAGTTTTTTCAACTGTCTTGTAGTGAGAGAGGTTATGAAATTGGCTCTGAGACATTAGGATTAATAAGAAATGGGCGATTGGTTAGGAACCTTTTTGAAAGTGTCAAAAAGAATCAAGCTGTTCGAATATCTAAGACATTAAAAACGCCCACTAACAATGATCTCTGTGCTATTTTACCAGAGGCCATCCAGCCTTTACTGAAAGGTCAGGTAAAGGCTCCCAGAACCCAAACAAAGCAAATTGCGCTCGGTCAAGTAGGTTTTTTGTGCTGGTACAATTATCCCAAGGAGCCTGTTATGCAATCTTAAATTAAATGGACTGATTTTTCTAATTATTTGGAACATGCGATGAGGTCGATCTCGATTAGTCCCGTCTTCTTCCCGATGCAACCGGAGGGATATCATGAGAGTGAAGTGGATCTATGCAGCCATAATTGTAGCTGTTTTGCTCATACTGATACCCTGGTGGGTATGCCATAGCACCCATGTCCCTCTGGGCGACAACTCTGTTCGTGTGTTTTTCAGTCCGGATGGTGGATGCGCAAAGGCTATCGTCGGCGAAATTACCGATGGCAAATCACAAATACTGGTTCAGGCGTATTCGTTTACGTCCTCTCCAATTGCGAAAGCCCTCTTAGGAGCCTATAAACGGGGCGTGAAGGTGGCGGTTATTCTTGATAAGAGCCAGAGGATGGAGAAATACAGCGCGGCTACATTCCTAGCCAATTCAAGAATCCCGACTTTCATTGATGACGAACACGGGATCGCACACGACAAAATCATGATTATTGATGGACAAACAGTTATTACGGGGAGCTTCAACTTTACTAAGGCGGCGGAAGAGAGAAACGCAGAGAATCTGCTAATTATCAAATCGGAGGAACTTGCGAAATTGTATATTGCCAATTGGCGGCATCACAGGAATCACTCGAAACCATATTTTCCCCGTGATTGATCGGAGAAAATAAAAGCCTTGGCGACAGATGATGGAGACACGGTCAGGTTCTTCGACAAATCCTTCAACCCGAAGGGATGGTACGACCGGGATACAAACACTACCTTCGATAAGAATAATAGGCCTACCGGAACGATCTATGATTTTTACAGAGATGAATAATGGGATTTCAATTAGTTTTTGCAGGTAGGATTGTTCGTGTTCAAAGCCCTTGTCCTGACTGGGGCGGGCTGAAACAGGCGCCGCAGTTGATCGCTTAGTGCAATTGATGCAAACGGCGCAGGAATCTGTCGACTGATGGTTTGATAATTAACCTGACTCATCGGTTCTTCGGCGCGAGGATCCGTGCAAAAAACGCCAAATCGGACAGGTCTTCCAAAAGTCTTTCATACTGTATAATTCGTATGACGACACGAGGTCTTTTCCCCTTAGAGTCTAATTACAAGCATGTCAGAGATCTTCTACTTGGGCAATATCGAGATTTCGTAAACTTCAGTTTTTAGCTCGGAAGATTCCCACGGTCTTTTCAATAGCATTTCTATTTTGGCGTTTCCATGTTTCAATGGAACGAATACGAAGACTTGTTTGCCGGGCGCTCCCACGAGTTTGGACTCCGGCTTCTCATACCAGGATTTCTCGAGTTTGAGAAAACCCTCATCAAACCGGGCGGACCAGCTATATCCGGTGCTTCCGATTGCAGCGGCAAGCACTATGCGGAAAGGTTGCTTTAATATTGCCCTGATTTCATGCTCTGCGGGGTAACTGCTTTGCCGGCTTCCTAATACCAGTACAATGACGAGAAACAGGCTTGCCAATGTCCTGGTACCGTTAATCAAAAATAACCGTGTCATGCTGCTCCCAAACATGTATTGTAGAAATTACGACATTTATATTCATAAAATGTTACAGGACCATATTATAAGAAAGAAATCAACCCCGCCCGAGGACGCTTACAGTGAGGGATAACGCAATGCGACTTCTTGTCTCCCAATGCTCTTCCAAATGATGACCCGAAAAGCAGGATTGACAAAACCGGCGGATTGGCTCAGATTCAGGAGTCAGTATGAGCCAATACGGCAAAGATTTTATTGAAATGACATAATTATTTCATCACAGGAATTTGGTTCCGCTCATGAGCACGGAGGAAAGATGAGACAGACAGACTCTACAGAGGTGTGTAATCATCCCGTTAAATTAATGGGACAACGTTGTGGCGCATCCGAATGTTGGCGTAATCGTATTGCGGGTTTTATATTTTCCTGGTGGTGCGTTGTCTTTTTTCTGATCCCCGGGTTGCTTACGTCGGGATGCGTTTCCAAAGAAGATTTGGAGAAAGCCGAAAGTAAACTCTCTAAAGTCACTACGGAGAACAAGGAACTCTCGGATCAGATAGCAGGACTCCAGCAAGAGAAAACAAGGCTGACCGATGAAAGCGCCCAGGGGAAAAAAGAAATCGAAGATTTTAAGGTCGAAATTGACAAGCTAAAACTTATGAATACCGCAATTGAAAAAAGGTCACAAAAGTTAGGCGAAGATTTCGAGACATCCAAACAGGAAAATGTCAAATTAATGACAGACCTGAAGAGCGCAACAAAAGAGATCGAGGAACTTAAGAAACGAATTGCGGACTTTCCGGCCAAGGGACCCGAACAACCCTTCCAACAGGGTTCAGCGCAACCTGTTGTGAAACCTAATGAGAACTTGACTCCCTGCGACGCTGTGCTCGAATTTATGCGGGCAAGCGCACAGGTAGTCCGTTCATCCAAGGGGGATGAACGTAACAAGGCTCTGAACAAACTTAAAACCGATTACGCTGAAAAGTGGAGCGGCGCTCCCAAAAAAGCAATAGATTCGGCGCAGGCCTGGGTGAAAGAGTTGTCCAGGTCGTGGGACAAGCATCACGAAGACACTGTCCTCCAGTTACTGAAACATAAAAAATCGGTGCTCAAAGCTTGCGGAAAAGACGACTCCGAGGCTGGTTTCTAAGCCACTTTATCAATGCTCATGACAAACTCTGGCTGACGAATTTTGGCGTAAACTTTAACCATCTGGCTGTAATACTCGCAATATCTGGATGAATCCGAGCTACTATTGCATGGACAATCTTCCATGTCATAAAGGCAATATTTACTCATACATACCTTAAGTATATTATGTTCGGCTATAGTCAGGTTGGTCACTTTAGCGTTTCGTGGCAATCGTTTCATTATAATTCCTCCATTTTTGTAATGTTTGGTTCATTCGATGATGATGCTCACAATTAATGTTCCCGCACTTGGGGAAGTCACTACCGCAATTTGACTCACAATCGAATAAAAACTTTTTCTCTAAATCCGTTAACTGACTTTTCATATTGTCCTTGTTGTCTTCAAAACGTTTATTATAGGCTTACACGCATCCTTGCACTCCACAAGAACGGATAGAGTGAACATTGTTCTCACAAATTCCCTCCTATGTTTCTCATTTTTACATTGGATTGTTAGGAATAGATGAAGTTTCTATTTAAAAATTATTAATCTGATTTCATGAATAGTTTAATTATGTTTCGCTTGTTATGCAAAAAATTCATTGTTCATCAATAATTTTCTTATGGTTCTTGATCGCTTGTATTTATTATTGTTTATATTTTCCCAATCTATATTTCTCTCCTCGCTCGTTCCGCAGTTAATTCGTTACTAAACCGTTGAGTGTATACTAGTAACAGGAAACTATTACAAGTAAAATAAAAACGCATAGCGCTCAAATACGTTGCATAAGCCAGTGACAGCCCCGGCACAACCACCATCAGGTCTAGATTAACGTCTTTAATTTCTACATCGATCCAAGTCTAATAAGAATAGAGGCCGGACCTTTGTGAGATCCGACCTCTAAACCGCACAAAAAAACGGGCAGTTTTTTAACGTGCCCTCTGAATATAACCCCTGATCTGATCAAGTCAACAACAGACACATCACTTCATAAAGTTGCAGGCAAACCACATAGGATCATTTTGTCTCGAGTTCTTTCATGTCCTTGTTCCACTGTTTCCAGTAAGTCTTTTCACAGTCGTCAATGCACTTGTAGTAAGATCTCCAGGCTTCTATGCCCTGTGGCCAATAGGTCCGTTTGCACTCTTCGATGCACAGAGTACGCTCCTGCTGGATGCTTTCTTCAGAGTCCGCCCGCCCGGTTGATGGCGCAAAATTGATCAGCGTGATGGCCACAAATACAAAAATTACAAGAAAAGGGACTCGTACGATTTTCATTGCGGTTCCTCCCTTTGGGAAATCGGTTGGATCTCCCGGAGAAGTTTGGTTAGAAAAGAAAATCGCGCTCACAACCACCATAGAATGACTTGACGACCCGTTCATAGCAGCGAAAACCTACGGACGGATTCGGATAGTTTCTAATCGCTCCAGTCGATGGGGCCCGCTCCCCATATCAGATTGCAGTATTCTTCAACTGCCCTGTCCGACGAAAATTTTCCCATACGGGCTGCATTGAGGACCGACATTTTCGTCCAGCGGTTCTTATCAAGATATATCCGGGATATTCTTTCCTGGCAGTCCACATAAGACTGGTAGTCTGCAAATACCATATATTCGTCATGGTAAAGCAGTGAATCTATAAAGGGTCTGAATAGACTCGTGTCTCCATCCGAAAAATAACCTGAACCTATCAAGCCAATAGCGCTTCTGAGATTTTCATTTCTATCGTAATAGTCTCTTGGGTTGTAGCCCTCGGACTTCAGCTTTTGCACCTCGGTCTCAGTCAGGCCAAACAGGAAAAAATTCGATTCCCCTACTTCTTCCATAATCTCTATGTTGGCTCCATCCAATGTGCCAATTGTTAGAGCTCCATTCATTGCGAACTTCATGTTCCCGGTACCGGAGGCTTCCTTGCCTGCGGTGGAAATCTGTTCCGACAGTTCCGCCGCTGGATATATCTGGTGGCCATTTTTTACATTGAAGTTGGGAATGAAGGCTACTTTGATCTTGTCGGCCACATCCGGATCGTTATTGACGACCGACGCCACGTTGTTGATAAGTTTTATGATCAGTTTTGCCATAAAGTAAGACGGAGCGGCTTTACCTCCAAAGATGAATGTCCTTGGAACCAGATCAAGACCCGGATTCTTTTTAAGCCTGTCATATAAAGTCACTATGTTAAGGACATTGAGGTCCTGTCGTTTATATTCATGGATGCGTTTTACCTGAACATCGAACATAGATTCCGGGTTGAGCGTTATTCCTATTCGCTCCTTCACAAAAGCGGCCATTCTTGTCTTGTTTTGGAGCTTGACTTCCCTCCATGCGTTTAGGAAAACCGGGTCATCGGCATGCTCCTCCAGTTTCTTCAAGTTGCGGTCAGTTCGTCTGACCCAATCGTCGCCTATCCGGCTTGAGATCAGTGAAGCCAGGGAAGGATTGCTCAGCGCCACCCAACGTCTTGGCGTGACCCCATTTGTGATGTTGTGGAATTTCTCGGGCCACAACTCGTAGAAGTCGCGGAGGGTATCCTGTTTCAGCAGTTCGGTGTGAAGGGCGGCGACCCCGTTTATGGCATGCCCACCTAGACAGGCCAGATTAGCCATTCTCACATACTTTTCGCCGGTTTCATCAATCAATGATAGCCTTGCCAACCTGGAATCGTCACCAGGATATCTTTTCCTTACTTCACGCAGGAACCGATGATTCATTTCATAAATTATTTCAAGATGCCGGGGCAAAAGACTCTTAAAAAGTGGGAGGGGCCATTTTTCAAGAGCTTCGGGCAACAATGTGTGGTTTGTGTAGGCAAAAGTTTTCTGTACGATTTCCCAGGATGTGTCCCAATCCATATTGTGGTCATCCACAAATATCCTCATAAGCTCAGCCACGGCGATTGATGGGTGGGTATCGTTAAGCTGGATTGCAAAATTTCTGTGAAATTCTTCCAGAGGTGTGTCAAGAGAATGACACAGACTAACGAGATTCTGAAGTGTGCAAGATACGAAAAAATACTGTTGAGATAAGCGAAGCTGCTTACCCTGATAAGGCTCGTCATTTGGGTATAGAACTTTGGTTATGGTTTCAGAGAGTACCTTTTCATCCACGGCCCGGTAGTAATCGCCAACATTAAAGGCCTGGAAATCGAATGATTCGCAGGCTTCGGCCTTCCATAAACGCAAGAGGTTTACAGTGTTGGCAAGGTATCCCGGGACCGGCGTATCGCAGGCAACGCCTTTCACCACCAAAGCGGGTTTCCAGTTTACCCTGTAATGTCCTTCCGCGTCATAGTACGTTTCTGTGTGACCTCCGATTTTGACGTCAAATTCCAGTTCCGGTCTGCTGATCTCCCATGGGTTTCCATGCCTGAGCCATTTGTCGGTTCTCTCTCTCTGCCATCCGTCCTTGATCTCCTGATCAAAGATTCCAAATTCGTACCTGATCCCAAATCCAAACGCCGGAATATCCAAGGTTGCAAGGGAATCCATGTAACAGGCGGCGAGGCGACCCAGACCGCCATTGCCCAACCCGGGTTCGAGTTCTTTGTCCAGAACTTCGTCAAGGTCCTGCCCAAGAGTGAACATCGCTTCGCGAGCTTCATCCGTAATGCCCAGACTCAGAATTGCGTTGCCCAGTTGCGGACCCATTAGGAACTCGGCCGACAGATAACAGACAACTTTCAAATTTGGTTGTACAATTATGGCCCTGTCCGTGTTTATGCAGCGCTCAGCCAATCGGTCACGCACCGCATGCGCCAGGGACATGTACCAGTCATTTGTCGTAGCCGATTCAGGCAGCCTTACCTGCTGACAATGGAGATGGTCCAGGACCCCTTGAGCCAATCCAAATTTCGTAAAGCTGGATCGAGCGTTTTCTGAGCAAGTTCTCTCGCCCCCTGTTTTTTCCCTGTTTTTTCCTTCATCCATATTAGGCCATCCCTTCTATTTTTTTGAAGATACCAGCGTCTTGGGGAATCCATTGTACAGGATTGGACTATAGTAGGCAAACATTTAGCTGGAGATTATTGACAACAGTTTCGTCTACCTGTAAAACATGAACGCAATGTAGTTTTTTCTAGTGTTTATTAACCGGTAATTTATAATCGCTTCAAGCACATGATGCTTGCTTATTACGAATCAATTTGATTGGATTTTTTGCGCACTGAGAGGTTTTAGGAAACCATGACCAGGGACGGGCAGAAGTTTGACCTGGATGAAGAGCTACTGGAAAAACTGTACGCAAAGTACGCCAAAGGAGGGCTTCGCGTCTCCGGGTGGAGGCAGTGGGCATATTTCTTCGCCAAGAAAAGCCTGTGGATCTTCGTTGTGGAAAGCGCCAGGGCTCTTAAACGCGTTATGGACATTGTTGGATCCGCCGCTGGACTGTTGCTTCTCTCACCAGTATTTCTCGTAACCGCATTACTCATAAAGATAGAAGACCGTGGATCCATTTTTTACGGTCAGGACCGAGTTGGAAAGTGGGGCAAAATCTTTCGAATGTACAAGTTCCGTTCAATGATAGTCAACGCCGACAAGATGAAGGATACACTTCTGGATCAGAACGAGTCAGGTGGCGTGATATTCAAAATGAAGAGGGACCCCAGAATTACTCGAGTAGGTAGGGTAATAAGAAAGCTGAGTATAGACGAACTGCCTCAACTCCTGAATGTTCTCAAGGGCGACATGTCGCTGGTAGGCCCCAGGCCGCCGGTGCCGCGCGAAGTCGCGGAATATGAACTGTCGGATCGTCGTAGGCTAGACATGGTGCCTGGGCTTACCTGCCTGTGGCAGGTTGCCGGGCGCAGCGACATTGACTTCGAAGGTCAGGTGCGCCTGGACGTTCAATACCTTGAAAGCCAATCATTAAAAGGGGATATCATCTTGCTCCTCAAGACCATCCCTGCAGTGCTTTCCGGTAGAGGAGCATACTGAGTCGTGGATGGCGCCAGATGAAAGTCATTCTCACCTGCTTTGAATCCGGGACACCGTTCGGTCCGTTGACTCAGTTTCAACCTGTCGCGCTGCTGCCGGTACTAAATATTCCGTTACTTCAACGCCAAATTGAAATGTGCGTCTCCGCCGGTTTCAAAGATATCGACATAGCTGTTGTCGATCACCCCTTGGCCATAAAGGGCTTTGTCGGTGATGGCAAGCGTTGGGGCGCGTCAATCAGGGTTTGGACGTTTAAGGACGCATGCTCGAGCCTGGAAACCGTTTCCCGGCTGTCAGACAAGCTTGAAGGCCGGATTATGGTTCTGCCGGTAGAGCATTGTATCGATTTCAATATCGCTGATTTGCTGAGTTTTCATCAATCTCATGAAATGAAGATCACCCGGCTGTTCTGCGCCAGCCGATTGAGAGCTGTGTTACAGTTGGAGCAAGGAGCGGCTCCGGTTGCATCTCACACTCTTCAGGAGCCTATAGATTCAGGCATTGTCATAATTGACTCGCCCTCTGATACCGACGCCACGGATAATCGGATGATATTCTCGGGTTCGTGGATACCCATCAATTCCGCCCGTCGTCTTTGGTCTGCCAACATGGCCTGTTTGGATGGGCTGTTCCCACTCCTCATGAACGGAATTAATGTCCAGGGCAACAAAGATGTCTTGGTCGGTCATCATTCTGTGGTGGACGCAACTACCCTGACCGTTGGTCCCGTGCTTCTCGGTGATTTTGTTTCCGTCAGATCCAAAGCCCGGGTCGGTCCCTATGCAGTTATTGGGAAAGGCTCAATTATAGACAAGGAAGCTCATGTTAGCCACTCCCTAATTCTGAATCATGTCTACGTGGGAACGCAGACGACCATGAATTTTGTCATCGTAGCGGATAACAATGTAATGAACATGAGGCTGGGGACTTGGGTGGCGGTCACCGATCCATTCCTTGTTTCAAGCGTAAGAGAAAAGATCCTGGCGCCTTGGACTGTTCAACTTTTCAACAAGGGCATCGCAATCTTTTTGCTTCTGCTAACTTGCCCAATCTGGTTGATCAAGGGCATTTTTCGCATGATTTCCGGTAAGCCCTTCTTCGACCGGAGTAGTTTTTTTCAATGGGATTCTTCGTCTGGAGCGGCGGGCCTAGCCAGGGGCAGGAACGTGGAACATCTCACATTCAATGATTCAAATGGCCTCGTTTCAAGATTACCGGGACTAATAGACGTGGCTAGAGGAAGGCTTGCGTTGGTGGGAGTGCGTCCACTAGAGGAAAGTATCGTATTGACGTACACTGACGATTGGACTATACCTAGGTTTAGCTCACCCGCGGGTCTCTTTACCCCGGTAGACGCCGAGCTAATTAACGACGGTCTGGATGAGGAAAAGATTGTAGCCGAAACTTTTTTTGCCACCCAACAGTCCTTCAGACAAGATTTGCAAGTGTTGTTGAAATCGCTGAGAAATCTTGTTTTTCACAGAGGGTAGCCGGTAGGCTGTATTGTTCCTTTTCGACCAGTCTTGACTAAAGAAAAATATTCCCTAGAGTTAACTCATAAATATCGTAACTTGCTTGTAGATTCTAATCCTTTTTTTGCAATTGGGAGCGGTTGTCATGACCATTGAAGAAAAAGACGGAATATGGGTTGTTGTGACGGAGGAAAGACTTGACGCATTGGAAGCGCCCAAGGTTAAGGATGCAGTCAAGAAACTTGCCGAAGAAGGCAAACTTAAGATTCTCATCGATATGGGTAAGACCCGATTCATAGATAGCGCTGGGTGTGGCTCTCTTGTGGCCTCACTTAGGACTATCGCCAAAAACAAAGGCGACATGAAAATCTCTCGTCCCTCGGCTCAGGTCCAGACTCTATTCGAACTCACTAGGCTCCATCGAATTTTTGAGATATTTGACGATGTTGAAGGGGCAGTGAACTCTTTCTCTTAGGAAAGCGTTTTCAGGGACTGTTTCGTTTTATATCTTCGCAACCCACTAGAGGGATGTCTGCGATTTTTACAGACGAAGGCACGTTTCCAGGCGCAAAGGGAGGGAACTTACATGCTGTTGACATATTCGTTTTGGGGAAATGATCTGGGTTCGTTTATAATTGTTGGTTTATGTGTGGGGGGTTTTCGTCTATCGTGGGTCGAATGTGGAGTCACATAAAATGGAAACACTATACATCGCCATCCAAACAGAAGCAAATGAACTCATAATACGGCCATCTGTGCAGTTTGTTCGTACACTGCTCGGGCAGTTGTGGCCTTTCGCTGAGAATGAGCGCCTGCTTTACTCCGCCGAATTAATTTTTAATGAAGCTCTTGTCAATATTGTAGAACATACCTACCAGTCTACAAACACAGGAAGTTTGCGCATAATCGTCGAGATTGCCGAGGAGACGTTAAAGTTTCGTTTCGAAGATTGGGGACAGAGTTTCGATCCAGACTCAGTTCCCCCTCCCGACCTCGAAACCCCGCCGGAAGGGGGCATGGGATTGTGGTTCATCCGGCAGTTTGTGGATGAACTTCACTATCGAACTGAACCGGATGGAAAAAACGTGCTTGAACTTACAAAAAAGATCCCTGGGCTTAGTGTTAAACTGGATTAACCTTTAAACATCTAATTGGATTACAATTCTCGTAAAATTAAGCCAACCCAACAAGGCCAAACTTATTTCCGGAGCCAGTCCATTTTCTCTCTCATTAAGCGGAAATAATCATCCACGCAACCAAGTTGAGTGTCAACAGGATCGGAACTCAAGAGAGCGGCGTATGAATCCTCATGCTCTGGAGCGAAACCGTGCATGCCGGGAAGAGCTTTCAAGCCCATGTCGCATGGAGCAATCTGCCATCCTGGGTCCATCAGCAGGATCGTATCTCCATACATGTGATCATGGAAATCGATGCTGTATTTCTTGAGTTCCATGTCATCCAGAATGTGGGAGTGCGGCGCTTTACTAAGGGTCTCAAGTATAATGTCTCTTGCCGAATCATTCAGGAACCATAGTCTCACCATGGTGGAATCGTACACTGCGGCATAGTCCTTTCCAAAAATCAACCCCAGTTTTTCTACCTCCCGTTTCATATCTACCACACCGGCCAAAGTGGTCATGCCGTGGTCCGAAAAAACTGTAAAGTACACATCCTGATAATTCGACTGCGCTTCTTTCATCAGCTTGCGAATATTATCCTCATACCATTTCATCTTGACATCAATTTCCTCCCCGTCCTTGGTCACTCTATGAAGGAGGCCGTCCATGGCTGCGGTATAAAGAAAAGCAAAGTTTATTTCACCTTTCTGAAGATCTTTTGTAAGCGCCTCAATATTTTGACTCTCCTGAAGCCTCCAGTTGGAAATGTGATACGAAATCCGGTTTGCTTCTAGCGTGTCCGCAAGGTTCTTCACCGGACTCAGTCCTCCTGGAACAAATATGTCGGTCTTTTCTATGTAATCGAATAAATGAATCCTGGAGAAGGGCATAGCGTACATCTCAAAATAACCGGTGAACCCGTAATACCTGGCAACCACCTTGGAGAGGATATGCCGCACTCTCCAGCGATCGGCGATTGAGGAAGGCAGCATGCCAAGTCCGAGGTATTTCATCATCTTGAAGGGGGATTTTTCAGGGGCATAGTAGTAGAAACTTAGATGTTTATGAACCGTAGGTTTTTCTCCGGTCAAAATAGTCGGGATCGCCGTGGAAGAATATCCGAACTGCATTCCTACCCTGTATCTGTGCGGCAGCAGGTCCTTGAGAAAGCTTCTGTCCTTGATAATTTCCCAACCCATAGCGTCTATAAACATGAATATCGCAATTTTTTTCACTACCCACCTCGATTCATTCGTCGTTTCCGTATCACCTGAAATCCCCGTTATATGAAATAATTATCTCTACAGTTTAGCATTTTATCATAGAATTCGCCTATTTCTTGTCGAATACTCTGAATTCAGGCTACTCGCCGCTACTTTGCCACAGGGAGATAACCAATTCCTCGTCGCGCAAGCAAGGATCCTTCAGCCACATAGAACTGCGTCAATCCCTTAAGATACTCTATACGCGCCTGCAGAGCTGATATCTGGCTCGAAACGATGTCTCTCTGGGCTTGGGCCACCTGGAAAGCGCTTCCAACTCCGAGCCGGTATTTCTCAGTTTGGGCCTCCAGTTTCTCAAATTGAAACTTCAGGGCACGTGAGGCTGCCGCCATCTGATCCTTAGCCCTGTGAATTTCTACATACGCTAGGAGAACGTCCTGCTGTGCAAGTTGTAAGAGGTTATCCACCGCCTCGCTTTGTTGCGCCAACTGTATCACAGATTTTGTGTGTTCAGCTTCCGCCCTTCGATTGAATACGGGAATTTCCAGCTTCAGACGACCAATAACATCCGCTCCTCCGTAGCCGGCCGAGTAATCATATATGGAACCGGCAAAGGTTTCGGAGTACCCTGTTCGGCCAAGCATTATAAATAGGTCCAGCTTGGGAAGCAAACCATTCTTGGTCTTGACGATTTCGAGCTGTCCTTTTTGCTGTTCGAGTCTGGCCTGGTTGATGTCAGGCCTATAACTCATAGCAACCTGGACATGCTCCTGGAGTTCTTCCACTGAATCTTCAGGAATCTTGGGCTTGGTCAGCAACCTCAAGTGACGGTTCCACAAATCCATGCTGGGAGGGCTCATAAGTCTGAGTAGAGTAATTCGGGTCTTTTCCTGTGCGCTCTTGGCGTCTATCAGCGATTGTTCCTGAGTTGCGGCCTCGGCCTGCAGGAAAAAGATCTCACTCTCCGCCTTCTGACCCGCAGTTATCCTTTCCCTGGTCTCTTTGACCATTTTTTTGGCAAGCCCGACGGCTTTCCCGTAAATGTGGACTTTCCCCAGAGCCAGAAAATAATCCCAATAGGATTTTTCAATTTCCGCAGTAAGTGTCTGCGCTATGCCCATGAGTTCATATTGGGATATCGCCGTATCGATACGAGTCTTTCTCAAGCCGGCGAGATTCGCCTCCAATCCGCCGCCACGCAGCAATGCCTGAGTTATGCTGAGTTTGCTATAGGCGCTCCAGTCACTCTTTACCGGGTCTTTACCTTCAGATCCAGCGGTCAAAGGAAAATTGGGGTTCCATTCCGTGCCTGTTTCAAAATCCACAGTGGTTCCAGTAGGAAGAAACTGCGCAACCCCGGCCGAAGCCTTGAATTCCTTTGTAACAGTATAATAGTCGGACCTTTGCCGAGACTTTTCCAAAGTGGACCTGATCGTAGGGTCGAAAGCCGATCTCTCCAGTTGTTCAGATGTGCTCGTGATCGAAGGCTTTAGCCTTTGAACCTGGAATGATTTGTTGTTCGACAGTCCAACAAGGACCGCCTGTGTCAGTGTAACTTCTATGAGGCTGTTTGGAGGGGCGTTGGCAAGAGATATATCGCTGTTTGGACTAGCGCCGACTGGAGGGGGCCCATTAACTCCCTTCTGCTGAACCGTCCCCGGCTTAGGAGGAAAAGCGAAGTCCAGCGCAGGCTTCCAGAAAGTTGTCTTGCAGGAAGACAGAACGGCCGGGATCACAAGAATGAGCCCAAGAGCCGCGAGGCGTTTGATTATACGCAAGCCCAATATTTTCTCCGCAAACCAACCTACAGCTAAAACCATTTGGTAAAAGCAGATTCCGCTATATTATTCAGACGATTACCCGGTTAACACCACTACACTTTTTACAAGCTAGTTACAGATAATCGCCTAACCTTCCTGAACACATCGGCTATTACATGGAGATTCCTCAATGATTAAATGGTTTATTCTCTAACATCGTGTTAATATAAATAGTTGTATTGAAAAACCGTCACCTCACTCGAAGTGATAGTTTTAAAAACACAATAACTTTTGATCACATAGACATAGTTTAATTACTATTATAGGTTATTTATTCATGTGAGGTCAAGTTGTTTATCGGGTTGACGTTTGGGCGTAACTTTGCAG
This sequence comes from uncultured Desulfomonile sp., assembly GCA_903952205.1. Taxonomy (GTDB): domain Bacteria; phylum Desulfobacterota; class Desulfomonilia; order Desulfomonilales; family Desulfomonilaceae; genus CAJBEZ01. Next base: position 20,335 of record CAJBEZ010000071.1, read on the forward strand.
CTAGGCAAATATTTTTATCGTAATCAGGAGAGTAAAATATACCTTCTAGCGAATTAAATAGCAGATCAACGGTAATTCAATGGATTTCATGACTATGCCACAATTCTTGGATATCTATTTGGAAGGCCCAAAGATGCGAATAGCTGACGGAGGGGGAGAGGTAGCCAGACAAGCCTTATATAACGTGCTGAAAGTTATGTCGGAGAAAAACCATAAATTTCCATCCTTTTCCATGGTGGCGCTCCTTATTGGAGGTTCTTCGGCACAAGCGCCGGCAGTATTGAGGGGTACTTCGAAACTGTCGAGGGGTAAAGACAAGCCTCGTCCTATGGCTTTAAGAAACGCCTCTTTTCGTACCCATATCTCGAAGAATAGGCTAACAAGTCTATGCGATTCGGCCTCTCGAAGGGTCGCTGATTCTTGGGGCGTAAAGAATCTCGTGGCGACTTTTATGACCGGGTAATTTTTGTCTACGTATTCAAGATCAACCCCCACACTCAAATCTTTGCCGAATGCCAATATCATGCTGTCCCTGGAATGAGCCGTGTTGAATTGAAGGCAGCCAACTTCCTTGCTTCCAAGTAGTTCGGGTTTGCCCCAGGCTGAATGACAAAATTCTACCCTGTCGGCTCTAATTTCTGTGTAGTTCTGAATAAGAGTCCGCAGGAAACCCCTTCGTAATATGAACGATGACCTGATGTCCGGTAATCGAAATCTTTGCGCCCATGCCCTTTCTTCATCGGAAATAACAGATTCCAACTGGTCTTTGTATGGTTCAAGTTTTGGAAGAAAGACTCGCCAGACGTGTACAACGAAATTCTCCAGGCGGAAATCAGGGCAACACATGTCTCCAAAATATCTGGACAAATTTTCCATTTGATGATCATCCTTACATGCTGGATCGCATTGTGGGAAGAAAGAACTGGACGTGGAGAGGCTGATGGACAAAATCCTAAACCAGGCGCTGCATGGCCCGGCGTTAACGTCCGGCGCATCCGTCTTCATCCACAAACGAATTGCTGAACAAACCAGCAAAAATCCAAAAGCGCCCGCATTTGTCAGTGATCATGAAAATCTCACCTATGAAGAGCTGGACGTCAGATCAGCATACATCTCCAACCTTATCAAAGAAAAGATCGTTCAGCAAAACTCATTCATAGGTGTCTCGATGAACCGTTCACCGAGAGTGATCGAGGCGCTGCTGGGAATCATGAAGGCAGGATGCGCCTACGTACCGCTTGATCCGGCCTATCCTGAAGAACGACTAATGGATATTCTGGACGATACTGGCGCTCCGGTGGTCTGCGTAGATTCAAACTTCGCGAGACTATTCGGTTCTTCGAAGGCCAAAATAATCGATCTCGATAACGAAAAAGAGATCGTCAACCCACTTTCTAATGCTTCAGATATCAGCGCCGAGAATCCCGTCGCCTATGTCATTTACACCTCTGGTTCTACAGGAAAACCAAAGGGAGTTTGTTGTCTCCACAACGGAGTGACTAACCTTCTGTCTGATTTTCAGAATCGTCAACCATTGGGACCGGGGGACATTTGTAGCTGGTGGACCAGTCTTAACTTCGACGTCTCTGTTTACGAAATATTTGCGCCCCTTGTATGCGGCGCCTGCTTGATCGTAGCCCCCGATTCAGTAAGATCATCCGGACCGGACCTCATGGACTGGTTATATGAAAAACGGGTGACAAGCGCGTATATACCGCCTTTTATGGTCACAGACCTCGCCCAGTGGGTTCAAAGGAATCCTGGAAGAAGTAAACTAAAAAGACTTCTCGTGGGAGTTGAACCCATTCGTGAGAGAACACTGCTGTCAATCCATGACATGGTTCCAGGATTGGTGATAATAAATGGATACGGGCCGACAGAGACAACAATTTGCGCCACATTGTACTCCATAAGTCCAGACAATGTCATACATGAAAACACTCCTATTGGTCGCCCAGTTCAAAATACCTATGTCCGAGTCCTGAATGAACAAGGAACAGAGGTCGGGCCGGGGACTCAAGGGGAATTATTCATTGGAGGCGCAGGACTGGCGGCAGGATATTTGAACCGACCAGAACTTACGGCTGAGCGTTTTGTCAGGGATCCGTTCAGCGACAAATCCGACGCTAGAATGTACAAGACAGGTGACACCGTTTCGATTCTTGATGACGGCAATCTGGAATTTCTCGGCCGAACGGATCAACAGGTAAAACTAAGAGGATTTAGAATTGAACTCGGTGAAATCGAGACTCAACTCAGAAAAATCAGGGGTGTTAGGGAAGCCGTAGTCGTTTTGAGGGAGGATGTACCGGGGAGCAGTGTGATCGCAGCGTATCTGGTCATTAATGAAGGACATTCTTTGTCGCTTGAGTTGATCCGGAATCATCTCAAGAAATATCTGCCTGATTACATGATTCCCTCGGCTTTTGTGAAGCTTGATCGCGTCCCTGCCACGCAGAATGGCAAAACCGACAAAAATGCCCTTCCAAAACCGGACATGGAAAACCTGATTCGCGGTAGCCAATCAGTATTCCTGGGTCCACTCACCCCGATTGAATCCGATTTGGTCAGCATTTTTCAAGATGTTCTAAAAATCGATTCAGTTGGCGTTGGCGACAACTTCTTTGCGCTGGGTGGTCATTCGCTATTGGCCGTACAGCTAGTGTCAAGGATCAGGGACACTTATGGCGTAAATATTACCTTGGCTGACGTCTTTCAGACCCCTACGGCGGAGGACCTGGCGACACTTATTCAAACTACTGCGACTGAGACTGATCACCCCGATCTTGGCAACGTCATGAGTGGAATAGGAGGCGAAGAAACTGGATTATCCTTTTCCCAGATGAGGCTTTGGTATTTGGACCAACTGGAACCAGGAACGCCCGCCTACAACATCTGCCTGGCATATAAACTCGTTGGTTCTTTGGACGTTTTCTCTCTGGAAGAAAGTCTGGCTGAAATAGTCAACCGCCATCAAAGTTTGAGAACCGTTTTCGAAAAACGTGGATTGGAACCAGCGCAAGTCGCCTCCGAAGACAGATCATTTTCTCTTCGATTTGAGGACCTCCACCACATTCCTGCGTCAGGCAGGGAGACTGAGGCTCGCATGCTATGTCTTCAAGAGTCTCAAAAAGGATTTGACCTCTTTAAGGGCCCTCTTTTTCGGTGCATGCTTCTTAGGCTTGATCATGAACAACATGTCATCATGTTTACAACGAACCATATTATATCTGATGGCTGGTCCACTGGCATAATTATCAGGGAATTGATGGACCTTTATTCAGGTTTTGCGTCCGGAGCGCCAGTTCAGCTTGCTCCTCCGCAGACGCGATATACAGATTATGTAAAAGCTCAAAAGGAGTGGATGCTAAGTAACTCCATAAAGTGTCAACTGAATTACTGGAGGCAACGATTCCTAACAATACCGAAACCACTCAACCTTCCCACCGACAAACCGAGGCCTCCGATTCAGAGTTATAGGGGAGCCTCTGAATCGATGGTAATTGACGAAAACCTTTCCGACAAAATGAGGGCATTGGCCGCAAAAAATGGAGCGACATTGTTCATGATCCTGCTCGCAGGTTTCAAAGCCCTCCTTTACCGCTACACCCAGCAGGACGATGTTTGCGTAGGAACGTTCGTCGCCAATCGAAGCCGCAAGGAATTGGAATCTGTAGTAGGTTTTTTCATAAACACGGTGGCTATAAGGACTCGTTTGGACAGAGACACAAGTTTTGAGGCTCTGCTGGGGAAAGTCCGGGAAAATACGCTGGGGGCTTACGCCAATCAAGACGTTCCTTTTGAAAAGATACTGGAGGAAATAAACCCTGAACGAAGCCTTGCTCGAACCCCTGTGTTTCAGGTCATGATGGTTCTGCAAAACATGCCTCTACCTTTGTTGGAGCTACCTGGAATAGATTGTCAGCCCATTGAACTGGAAACCTTCAGATCAAATTTCGATATTACCTGCTGGGTTTATGAAGATGGACGCCGAATAAAAATAGTCCTGGAATACAGTACTGACCTTTTTGAAGGGGACACCATAAATAGACTTCTGGAGCATCTCAGGAATGTGCTCTCAGCAGCATGCGCCAATCCTGAATTGAAGATATCTGAACTTGAGTTACTCGGCAATCAGGAAACTATGCTTATTCTGAACGACTTCAGTGGGAAGAACAATCGCTTCATTCCACCTGCGCACGCTGTTTCTCACATGTTTGAAAGCCAGGTTCGAGCGGCCCCTGAAGAAATCGCATTGATCGAATGGGATGGTGATTCCAGTCGCCGGAAGGAAACGACGTATCTGGAGCTTAACCGCCACGCCAACTTGATAGCCCGGGCCGTTCGGGAACGATGTGAAGGCCCCGAGACCAATGTGGCCATAATGGTCGAGCGTGGCCGCTTCCTGATATTCGGAATCATGGGTATCATGAAGGCCGGAGCCGCCTACCTGCCAATCGACCCAAACCAACCTCTTAACAGGGTCTCTTTCATGCTGAATGACGCGTCTTCACGATTAGTTCTCACCGATTCGGCAAATCTTTCGAAAATAAAAACCCTCGTTGAGGAAAAACTACTACTGCACTCTCCGGAAGTGATATGTCTGGATACTGACCTGGGCGAGACTCAATTGGCGGACCATGCCAATCCACCTGGACCTCATCTGGGACAGGCGGCGTACGCAATATATACATCCGGCTCCTCTGGCCGACCTAAAGGTGTAATAGTCGAACATGGCGCCCTAGCCGCCTTCACGCAATCAGCCGTAGATTTGTATGGACTTGGTTCTGATGACAGGGTATTGCAGTTCGCGTCCCCAGGTTTTGACGCCAGCCTGGAAGAAATCTTTCCTTCGCTCACCAGTGGAGCCTCTCTTACGCTTCGCTCGGAATCCATGATTCGATCTTTACCCGCTTTTTCAAAAGCTTGCGGTGACTTAGGAATTACCGTTCTGGATCTCCCTACTGCTTTTTGGAGTCAACTTGTAGCGTCGGTTCAACGCGGGGAAACATCTCTACCGGCATCGCTCCGACTTGTTATCATTGGAGGCGAACAGGCTTCGTACGAGACGGTAATGACCTGGAGCAAAATCGTCGGCGAAGACATCAGGCTTTTTAATACTTATGGCCCGACTGAGGCCACAGTAGTGGCGACTGCCGTTGAACTTGGCGGACAAACCGCTCTTTTGTCAGTCAAGAGACACGTCCCAATTGGAAAGCCTCTGCCTCATGTTAGAACGTATGTCCTCGATCACAATTTCAAACCAACACCCATAGGAATCCAGGGGGAACTGTTTATAGGTGGCGCAGCGCTGGCTCGTGGCTATATAAATTTGCCGGAACGGACCCATGAAAGTTTTATTCCCGACCCCTATGGGGAAAGGGTTCATGACAGGCTTTACAAGACTGGTGACAGGGCGAGGTACAATAAGGACGGGATACTGGAGTTTCTTGGAAGAGTTGATCGGCAGATCAAAATCAGAGGATTCAGAGTCGAATTGGAGGAGATAGAGTCAGCCCTCTCAGGTTTTGATGAAATACAACAGGCCATAGTCGTTCCATGGGAAGACGCCTTTAATTCGTGGCGCCTAACCGCTTTCTTGGTCCCCAATCCGTCAGTAAGAATCGAATCAGACGAATTGCGCGGGAAACTGACCTTGGAACTTCCTGATTTCATGATCCCTTCGACTTTTGTAATTCTTGAAAAACTTCCTTTAACTTCAACGGGCAAGATTGATTCACAGGCTCTCATTGCATCAGCGTCTTCATTTGCTGAAGCCCCGGTGTCTATGGTTCCACCGCGCAATCCGGTTGAAAAGATATTGACGGAGATTTGGGGCGAGGTTTTCGGAAGGGACTCTGTTGGGGTTCGGGACAATTTTTTTGATCTCGGGGGACATTCCCTCCTCAGTCTTCAAATCATTGACCGGGTTAACAGGGCGGGCCTCTACCTTACGCCGGCGCAGTTTATACAAAACCCAACCATCGAGAAACAGGCTCAGGTGATGACAACCGCTCGACCGTCATCCATGGATGGGACATGGTCATCCCTGGTGGAACTGCAACCTTACGGTTCACAACCGCCATTATATTTTGTCCATTCAACCCCGGGTGATGTCCTGGGGTATGTAAACGTCATCAACATGCTGGGCGCTGATCAGCCGTGTTTTGGTTTCCAGTCATTGGGATTGAGGGATGCGACAAGAACACACCAAACCGTCGAGGAAATGGCTTCTTTCTATGTTGACGAAATGTTCAGGTTTCAACCTGATCCGCCGTATGTTCTCGTGGGGTGGTGCTATGGTGGGATCCTGGCGGCGGAGATGGCGGTTCAAATGAGCGCCATGGGTCGTGATGCGGCTCTTCTTGTTTTAATAGAGACCCCGTTCCCACGAATGAAAAGAGGAAGGGCTCGTTACTTCCTGAGTCGAGCCTTGAATCTAATTCGTATGGGTCCCACGGGTTGGGTTCTCTACATCAGGAACAAGATAGAGTATCGTAAGAAAGTCGAAAAAGGCGCCTTTGACAAACTTTTTTCCCTGGGACTGGATCACGGACCTTTGGCCAATCGCTCAAATGTTTACAGAACAAACATGGGAGCAGTTTCGTTGTATAGAATGAAGGATGTTCCATCCTGTCCCGTCAGAATGTTTCGAGGGGAAGAACTTAAGGAAGGATACATTCCTGATGTGGAAGAACTTTGGCTCAAGATGTGCCCTGACGTTCGATTATACTCTGCTCCGGGAAATCATCTAACCATTCTGAAGGAACCGGGATCAACCATAGTGGTCCAAAAACTCAGGGAATGTCTGAAGGAAATCCCTGCAAGACAGCCTCTAGGGTGAAAGTATTTTTAGCGGAGTGTAGTTTTTTTCCAATCGCAACGGTGTTTTCTCCCTTTTACATAAGGGCACGTAACAGCTCAGGATTGATAGGATTGATTTGCATGAGAGCTTTGATATCGGCCCTCTTTATTATGACTTTGTGTCTTGGAATCCCTATCACAGACGTAGCCGGCGCATCTGAAAAGGGAGAGATAGTTTATTCAGGTAAATATCCCGACAAATGCCTCAAGAACATAGTTCAGGAAAACTTACAGGGTGTTGAGAAGGGTTACGCTCTAAAACTGACACCCGACCAATGGCATGCGCCAATATTAAAACTCTTCTGTGACGCTAAAAACCGCAAGGACTTCACACCTTACTCAACTATCGAGTTCTATTTCCGGAGCCCCAGTTCCAATCCTGGAAACCCCACATTTGAGCTAAGGACATGGGACAAAACTTCGCTGAAGGTACCCATCCTAAAATATATCTCAGGTGGAACTATCGATAATACTTTCAGACAGGTAACGATTCCGCTTGCACAACTTGTGTCAAAAGAATGGGATCTTGGAAACGTTGAAAGCCTGGCCTGGAATCCGGATAGTGAGAACCGCGTCTACTACGTCGACAAAATAACACTTAGACAGACACAACTGCCAAGCCTTATAACCGAAGGGCAATTCCGGCCCTTTCCCGAAAGCAATACTGTTTTCAGGCTGACCTTCAGCAAGTGGTGTCAGGAAAAAACAGCGAAGGACCTTAACAACTATTCAATATCCAGCGCAAATGACCCCCTTTATTCTATCCCTACGCATCCTGTGGACGCCGGTGTCACACACAGGGTTCATTCATTCACTTCGAGCGGAGTCGCTCAAAAACGGTTTTTTGTATATATCCGCCTACCGAATCCGCTCCGAAATAACTCAACTTATTCAGTTAGCGTTAAGGGCTTGTCCGACGAATTTGGGAATATCATGTCTCCGAATGAATTCGTTCTGGATTACTCAGACAGGCGGATTCATAACCCCAATATCAAGGTTAACCAGGAAGGTTATTTACCCGAAGGGCCCAAAATTGGTTATGTAGGTGGATACTTAGGAGACATGGGGGGAGGAACCTGGGCGGTGGGAGACAAAGGCGCCGCACTTTACTGGGATGGACGGACTGCTCCAAAAAAAGCCGTTGTTCCTGTCGAAAGCGCTTTAAGGGGGGTTTCAGGATTGAGGGATGACGATATTTTCGCCGTTGGAGATTTGGGTGTCATCCTTCACTGGAATGGATCCGATTGGAGACGCGTTGATTCACCAACTCGCAACGACCTGATGGCCGTTTGTTTTGGCCCCACGGGAACAGGCTGGGCAGTCGGCTCAGGTGGGACGATTCTCCGTCACAAAAATGGAGAATGGCTTGAGATAACCTCTCCTACCAAGGACACTTTGAGGAGCGTCTGGGCAGGTCCGCAAGACGTTGCCTGGGCGGTTGGGGACCACGGTAAGATCCTGAAGTGGGATGGTGGGCAATGGACGGTAGAACCGAGTTCTACAGAATTGAATCTCCGGTCAATCAACGGCAGCCACAAAAATATGCTTTGGGCCGTCGGAGATAACGGCATAGCGCTGTCCCGCGATTCCAACCAGTGGAAACCTTGCTCCTCAGTTCCACAAACCTCGGTTACATTACGTTCAGTTGTTACCGACCCGAGTGGCGGGGTCTGGATCTCCGGGGACAGTGGACTGCTTTGGAACAAAGCCGACGCAGGGGAATGTAAATTCGCGGCATTGCAAAGTGGAACTACCTTGCCACTCTATGGAATAACACGCAGGCATGGACGCGAACTATGGGCAGTGGGTGGGCAGGGATACATTGTTTCCCTCTCAGGGGAAAACAAACCTAAAAAAGAACTCTTCTCATCGAATGACGATCTCTTCGCAGTTTTCTCAATGTCTCACGGCGCAATGAGATTGCCCGACCCGCCGCCTCAAGCCACGATTGAGGAATTACCGGCCAATAAGCCTACAATAACCGTCCCTCTCAAACTCGAAGCAGCCAACTGGTATCTTTCCGGTGAAGACGTTTATTCCTTCAACTTCTCAGAAATTGAGACACCCGGGACATACAGGGCGTATATACCCGGATTGGGAGTTTCAGACTCCTTTCGAATTGGAGACGACGCTCTAAATCACGCCGCCTATACAACCGCTCACGCATTCTATTATCAACGCTGCGGGACAGCTCTGGTTGAACCCTATTCTGAAAAGCGGTTCACCAGGCCCATAGACCATGAGTATGATCTCAACGGGCGTAAAATTGACGCGGCTTTTCATCCATCACTACCTGGAACGCCCCTTTACAGTGGAGAAGGACCAGGAACGACGGCTGATGCGCACGGGGGCTGGCATGACGCGGGGGATTACGGTAAGTACTTGCCGACAGCCGCAGCGGCTTTATGGTATCTGTTCACCGGGTACGACATGGAACCAGCAAAATTCTCCGACGGGACCTGGAATATCCCGGAGAGTGGAAACGGCGCCCCTGATCTGCTTGACGAAACCAGATGGGAAGTCGATTGGATGGCACGTATGCAGGGACCAGATGGGGGAGTCTACCACAAACTGACTTCGCAGAAATGGGTAAAGGGCATGCCTCAAGATGAAGAAGTACCTCGAAATTTCTTTGAAAAAACTACTCATGACACAGCTTTAGCCGCCGCTGTGTTCGCCTGCGCATCACGGCTCTGGAAACCGTATGACCGGGAAGCGTCTGACTTTTACATGGAGAGGGCCCTTAAAGCCTGGGACTTTCTGAAACAGCATCCGGAAGAAACACCCAAAGGAGGATTTCGTAACCCGCCGGGTAACACCACAGGTGAATATCGCGACACGGAAGATATTGACAACAGACTGTGGGCCGCGGCCGAACTTTACCGGGCAACGGGGAAAGATGATTACAGGGACTATTTTGAAAACTGGTGGAAAAACACACAGGAACATTCATGGGGATGGAACGCATGGAGGCATTTCTATCGTAGCGCCTACTGGGCATATTTGAGGGCGCCATGGCCCAGCGCCAACACTGAAATAAAAAGGAAAATCCGTGAGGGCCTCATAGCTAAAGCCGACAGCACACTAAAATTAACTTACTCTAATCCTTACAGGAATGGAGCTAGACTCGATGTGCCGGAATGGATTGGTTGGGGGGAATTCACCCAGAGTTCGCAGTACGCTTTCCTTTCTCTCCAGGCATGGACACTGGAAAAAGAGCCCAAATACTGGGTGGCCGCTCTGGCCAATCTGGACGCCCAACTGGGCGCCAATCCTCTCTCCATGTCCTTCATAACCGGACTCGGATACCGCTATCCGAGAGACCCTCTCCATCTTCCATCTTTGTATGACGGAGAAGAAGACCCCGTGCCCGGGTTGCCAATATTCGGAGCGTCGGCGCACCTGCCAAATAATCAACCCTACTACATTGCGAGCCAGGAAGATAAAAACAGCCATCCTCCGTCGAAGGCGACAAAGGATCCCTATCCCATATTAAGACGCTATATTGACGCTCATGAGCTAGTTCCCATGTCGGAGTTCACCATCGTTGATATGGCGGTAGCGGCCGCAGTATTCAATCTTGTCGCTCAGAGTCCGGTCAGAAAATGGTAGACAGAAAACTTTCATAACTTCTTGCCAACAATAAGAATTTGATTTCCGCTCCACTCGTGATAAGATGGAAAATTGAAACAGCTTTTGAAACCAACCGCTTGCACTGATTGTTGAGTAAGGCGCATCGTTGGAAGGCAGCGTTCAGAGCATGAAATGGAACTTAAATTAGAGCAAGTCGGAGACGTTACAGTCGCTCAGGTCTGCGAGGAGACGCTGAGCGCCAACAACGTTCAGGATTTTAAATCTGAAATGGCAAAGATCTTAAAACCTGGCTCAAAAGTTGTTCTTGACATGGGTAAAATCAAATTTGTCGACAGTTCTGGAATCGGAGGTCTCCTTTCTTGCGTGAACAATCTCAGTTCTTCTGATAGTCAGTTGAAGCTTTCCAACGTCACGATTCAGGTTAGAAACCTGTTTGAACTGGTCAGGGTCCATCGGTTCCTCAACGTTTTCAACACATCCGAGGAGGCTGTGCGTTCTTTCTGATTAGAGTGGATGGGCTTTTTTCAATACCGTTCACGTTTATTTGTGAGTCCATGCGCCTGTTAACTTTGGGGGTCAAAAACGCAGCCGATTCCAGAAAACAAGGTATCAGAGTCATGACGACACCCTGCGTGGTAATGCGTTCACATAATGACATGCCCCTAATTGCCGAGACACTGGAGAAACTGTACCAACAGGATCTTCCGTTCGAACTTATCTGTCTGGACAATGAATCCGAAGATGGCACGCTCGAAGAACTTAAGAAATATTCGGGTCGAATCATTAATATTCCCAAGGGGACCTATGTGCCGGGTAAGGTCCTTAATTTGGGGATGGAGTTATCCCAGGGTGATTTCGTGGCATTTCTTAATTCAGATTGTACTCCACAGGACAAAAACTGGCTCGCGAAACTTTTAGCGGGCTTCAATCAGGAAGCTGGTATCGCTGCGGTTTTCGGTAGACAGATACCACGTCCAGATTGCCTCCCTCTCTTTGCTAAAGATACGGAAGACACTTATGGGGATGGATCGAGACAAAAATACTGGCGACACTGTTTTTCCATGGCGTCATCGGCAATATCACGAGCGGCGTGGGAATCTCAGCGATTCAGCGAAACACTCAAATATTCGGAAGATATTGACTGGACATGGAAGGCAAGGCAAAGAGGTTACACTATCAAATATGCGTCTGAATCCGTTGTAATGCATTCCCACAATTATTCACTGACGCAGTTCTACCGGCGACATTACGGAGAGGGACAAGCGGAAGCCATTATATTTGACTGGACAAAATGGGAGATGTCATTATTGCGGTATTCCATGCTCCCCTATGTCAGACAGATTATTAACGACTGGAAATATTGCGCTTCCAAGGGAATCCCGGCCACGGCCATGTTTTCTCCGATATTACGTTTTTCCCAGATGATTGGAAGACGAAACGGCTTCAAGGCAGGTATGAAGGAGAAAAAGCCATGATTCCATCTTACTCCCCGGAAGGGTCCCCTGAATTCAACGGGTGGATGCATGAAACTATGCTCCGGATAGGAACCGAAGTTCAGAGGGTCTTGGGCGATAACCTGGTAGCTCTTATTCTTGGCGGTGGATACGGACGTGGAGAAGGAGGCATGATTGTCAAGGACGGCCGCCAAATGCCGTACAACGATATTGACTTCACGCTTGTGGTAAACAGCAAGTCAAAAGTCCCCTGGGATGGCCTCAATGCCATCTCAAGCTCTTTTGCTTCAGAATTGACAATTCATGTGGATTTCAGTCGTCCCCTTACCATTTGCGATATAGAAAACTGGCCTTGCTGGCTGATGTGGTACGATCTTCTAAATGGTCATATAGTTATTAACGGTCCTTCGGACATACTCACAAAGCATGCTCCGATGTCACTTCGCAATCCTCTTCCCGCTATCGAAGGGACCCGACTTCTTCTAAACCGCGGGGCGGGACTTCTGTGGGCGTTGAGAGTAGTTCGAGAAATAGAAAATTCCCCGGATGCCGACTTTGTGCGGAGGAATTATTATAAGTGCGCTTTAGCCCTGGGGGACTCCCTTCTGATCGCTTACAAAAGATTCACCACGGCTTATCGAGGAAGAGATATTCTGCTGGAAAAACTTGAACAGGACGAACCACGAGTTGCGGCTTTCGGATTGGACTCTCTATACAAACAGGCGCTTAAATTCAAGTTTAGGCCCGACCAGATCCCTTCTGGAGATATGAAAGAAGATGACATAAAGGTTATAGCCAAGCAGTGGGGTGTCGTATTCCTGAACGTCGAATCGGTTCGCACAGGACGCGTCTGGTCTTCTTTGGACGAATATGCCGCATGGCCTGGGATAAGAGAGAAAGACCAGCATACGATCCGTTTGCTTCCCCGGAACGTGGCAAGAAACCTTCAGTTGCGGCGTTTGAGTCTCCAATATCCCAGAGAGGCCCTGTATCGAGAGTTGCCGGCTCTTCTAGGTCTTATGGGCAAATATGACACATTTTGGCCACGAAAAACGGAGAGTTTCCTTCGAGTATGGGACAGGTTCAACTAAATGAACGATAACGATCGTCATCAGTATTCAATTGATCTGGACATTGACCTGAAGTCTCTGGATCTCATAAAAGAAAACAAGTACTGCATTATCTATGTGGCAGATACTCCCCACGGACGTCGTATAGTTAAGAAGTACAAAGGTGAGGACTCCAGTCTTGTAAAGATTGAGGCTGACGCCCTGACTTTTTATCACGAACTGGCTCAAAATGATTCTGATCTCATGGATTCCGGTGAACCTCTTTTGAGAGAGGACAGAAACCTTCTTTGCATAGGCTTCATAGAAGGGGACGCATTCAGTGATGTTTTGTATAAGGCGAGAAAAGATAATGTTATCCGAGACAGGTCTGTCCGGTTGATGCGGATACTGGGCAGAGTAATAAGCGCCATATATGACAAAACACGAAAACCTTCTGAAAAGACTTCGCCGTTCATTTTCGAATATTTTGACTATTGTTCGAACCGACTCCACGAGATGCCAATTTTGGGGGCCACGTTTTTCAAACGGATGTCAGAAGATGCCATTGAAATTGCTAAAGAATTTGAGAAAAGCAATGTTGAGCCCTCGTTCATCCACGGAGATCTGGTTTTCAAAAACATTCATGTCAAGGACGAACGTTTGGGTCTGATCGATTTTGCAAACGCCAATTCACTGAGTCATCCACTGAATGACATTTATAACTTACGTTTTGCTCTGGCGAACATGATACTGCCTAAAAGCTTCAAGACCGAGCTTTTTGAAGGCTTCAATCTGGGCATGGGTAAATTGGATTTTTCACCGCCAGTCAAAAGCTTTTACTACGAATATCACCGTCGACGCTGGCTCATGCTCAAACTCACGTCGAGGAACCCGGTTGATTTTATGCAGGGTGTTCGAGGGCTTTTGACCTTTGCAAGGCATTCTGCGCCAGAGACCATGATGCCATGACCGTAGCGTCCCTATTGGGCATTCTAACATTCCTGATAGGGGTCCCCTCTGTCCTCGCATTGCTCTATTCCAAACCCAACCTTCGCAGGCCCCTACTCTCTATCATGGCTTTCGCCACCTGTTACGTCAAGAAACCCCTGTATATGGAGATCTTCTTTGTGCCGTACCGGGGAGTTGATCGCGGATTCGGCGTCACCATTACGGACCTACTGCTTTTCGGCTTTTTTCTGTGGATTGTTTTTGGAGGTTCGAAAGATAAAATCATCTGGTGGCCGTATAACACCACTCTCTGGCTACTCCTTATATTGGTCTCACTCGTTTCCTTGATGGGTTCCCCTGTTGCCTACTATGGTTTGTTCACGATACACAAACTTATTCGAGGTTACCTACTGTTCTGGGTTGTTGTAAACCTCGTGCGCGACAGAAAGGATGTTGAGGCCGTTGTTTACGGTGTAATGGCCGCAGTGATTCTTCAGACATGGATTGTCCTGTTCGACAAATACGTTACCAAGAAAGTGGTCAACAGATCATTGGGAGCGTTTCCTCATCCTAATAGTCTTGCAATGTATATCGATTTAATAACTCCCATGACTTTGGCCATTCTGCTTGCCGGTGAATTCCCAAAAAGCAAAACCAAATGGGCGGCGATTGCAATACTGGGGGGCCTGTTATGTATAGTTTTTACAAAATCAAGGGCGGCCCTTATAATAGCCGGCGCCGCTCTAGGCGGGGTGACTTTCTTTTCCATCATCCTTAAACCTACCGGTAAAAAAATTGGCATAGCTCTCGTCGGATTGATGATGGTGGCCATAATGGGTGTTTTTGCCGCGCCCAAAATCATAGAAAGATTCCAGAAGGCCCCTGAGGCCTCAGAGATGACTCGGGTATATTTCAACAATGCGGCGCGCGCCATGGCTGCCGACAAATTGTTCGGAATGGGTTTGAACTCCTATTCATGGACTTTGGCCAACACGGATTACTATTGGTATGTCTACGCAGAAGAACGGGATGAGGTAAAAGACGAAGACGAGTTCAGGGAAAGCAAGAAGGGAGAGAGTCGCCTGGGGACAGCTCATCATATCTACTACCTTTTCGCTGCTGAAACAGGCTGGCCTGGAATGATAATCTTCATTATGTTTCTGGCCAGATACTATCTTCATAATCTGGTTCTCCTCCTTCGAACTCGGGATGATTATTATCAGGCTGTTTTACTTGGCCTGTTCGTTGGTTTTTCGACATTGCACCTTCAGGGTTTGCTGGAATGGATTTTCCGTCAGACGCAGGTTTTTTTCCTTTTTTGCGTTTTGACGGGCCTCATGGTCGGCGCCGGGAATGTCGCGAAACAGGCCCCAAAAGTCAAATAAGGAGCCGACATTGGCAAAACAAAACCCGACGGAGCGTCAAAACTCGGGCGGCGCCGACCCAGCGAAGAAGAACAGATCCCGCTATATCCTTATGAATACAGTTTCCAGTTATGGCAGGGATATTGTCGACACTGTGGCTTTTCTTGTTCTCATCCCCTTCATCATTCACGTATTGGGGAAAGAGAGTTTCGGGTTGTGGTCACTGATCTGGGCGTTTCTGGCCATATTTGAACTTGCTGATCTCGGTTTTGCGGCTTCGGTTATAAAATATGTCGCTGACGCTAGAGGCAAGGATGACTACAAGAGTCTGAAGAATATAGTCTGCACTCTTTTCTGGATCTATGCGTTCCTGGGGGGAGTGGTCGGCACAGGAGTTTTGGTAAGCCTTCTGTTCTTTAACAAGCTTTTTCAAATCCCGGCCGATCAACTCGAAATGGCCAATGCTGTTCTGGTAATTTTGGGCATACGGTCGGCATTCTATCTTCCTCTCGGTATGTTCAGGGGGGTTCTTGTCGGTTTTCAGAAATTGAACGTGGCCAACGGATACAAGGTTTTTTCAAGCTTGCTTTATCTGGTTTCCGTCCTGATCTTTCTCCCTTTGATCCCAGACATTCGCGTCCTGGCTCTGCTGAACGCAATCACCGGACTCGCCCCAATGTTTGCGATGATGATTCACGTGAGAAAGGTCATGCCCGAGTTCACTCTCAACCCCAAACATTTTCAGCAATCATTAATGAGAAAACTATCCTCGTTTTCAATATATTTTTCTCTGACCCAAATAGCCGGGATGATAGCAACCCGATCCGACACCATGGTAATTAAGCTTTTTCTTCCACTGGAAATGGTTGCAATCTATTCCATCGGGATGAGACTATCAGAAAAAGCATCCATGTTTTGTTCACATTTGACTAGGGCATTATCTCCTGTATTTGCCGAACTTCACGGAGCCAATGACCAGTCAAATGTAAAAGCGGCTCTCTACAGGGGTAGTAAGCTTACAATCGCATTCGCCACACCCCTGCTCCTTGGGTTGGCCATTCTTGCCGAACCTTTAATCGTTGCATGGACAGGACCGAGTTTCAATTTGGCGGTCCCTGTTTGCCGATGGCTGGTGGCGGCAGCGATGGTCGCAATAATCCATGGCAATACCGTAAACCTTCTCGCCATGGGCGGGCATCAGAAGTATACGGCAATTTGCATTGTGGCCGGTCAGATCGTCAACCTTGTTCTTTCTGTTATCCTGATTGGCCCTTTAGGAATCGCGGGCGTTTCCATGGCCACTTTCATCGCGTCAGTACCGATCTACATCGGTTTTATTCAGGTATACGCATCCAGAATGCATGGCAAGTCCCTTTGGGATTTTTACAGGGCTACGTTGTTCCCGAGTGTAATACCGGCTTTGGCCATGACAGGACTGTTTGTTGGAGTGCTGAATTTCGTTAACTTGACCAACCTCGTGGAGGTGGCTATTCTCCAAACCATTGGGATGGTCTTTTTCGGCTCTATTTACTGGTTGATAGGCTTTGATGGGGAAGAACGGGCCTACTTCATGGACAAGATACGACGTGCAGTGACACGCCGTAAACCAAAGGGCCGGACAACAAAGCCCTAACCTTGATCACAACATCGGGATTGCAGTGACAACTCCAACTGAACAAACACCTTCATCTTCCGGGCTTCCGTTTGATCCTCTGACTTTACTCGTTGGACTCATCCTGAGATGGAAGATTGTTGTCATCGCCCTGGTGTTTTCTTTGATTCTCGGCGCAGTAGCGGCCAAGCTATTGGGCAAAGAGACTTTTGAGACGGAAACAATAATTTTCTACAAGGAACCTGATAAAAAAGATGACGCTGGAGGCCGAAATCCATCGGTAAGCAACAGGGCGACAATGCTCAAGATTCCATCCAACCTCAGAGCAGTCAGCGAAAAACTCAAACTTGGCCTTGCTCCTCAGAAACTGGCCGGGCTCATCCAGGTAAAAGTCGAAAAGAGGACCTCTCTCATAATCATTACGGCCCAGTGGTCAACGGCAAAAGAGGTCGCGAAAATTGCCAACACCATGCGTGAAGTATTCATCGCCAACCAGGTCGCGATGATGAGAGCAGACGTAAAAAATGAAATTGACGGTATTGAAACTAAGCTTGAAGTGGTAAACCGCCATCTCAAGGATGCTGATCAAAAACTTCAGACGTTTATATTGGATAACAAAATAGTGGATTTGAACAAGGAGATTCAATGGAACGTGGACCAGATAGCCTCGATGGAGTCGCTGCTTTCCAATTCCAAAAACGAGGAGGACACGATTGAAACCCAGAAGCTCAATATACAGGAAAGGATCACAAATTTAAAGGCCAAAGTCGTCGAAGAGCAGTCAGTCTCAAAAGCGGGAAAGAGTCTGGCGGATCTCAATATTCGAATAGAGAGGCTTCGCAGGGCAATACACGATGATAAAGTGAAGCGTAAGAACACGGTCGAGATGAGCAAAGATGAACTTGCCTATTTGAGAGCTAAAGAACTTCTGGACAAGGGATTGATAGCCAAGCAGGACTTCGAAAAAGCCAAGGCTGAGTTTGAGGCCAAGGAAGTTGACGCTGTCGACACCGAAGAAATTGAGGAATGGAGAAGACAGTTGAAGGTCCTGGAGGGAGAGGTAATTCCGGAGAAGGAGAATTTCAAAAGCCCTACTCAGGAAATGTTGAGCAGTCTTCAAGTCAAACTCCTGGATATGGAACTTCAACAGGTTTCTCTATCGAAGAAAGTGGACTTTGTGAACAACCAGATCATACGGGTCAAGGCCAGGTTGGAGGTCCTATCAGGACTTCAGCGACAACACACAGCCCTTTCCAAGGAAGTGTCGACATGGGATGCGCAAAAGTCAGAGCTTGAATCAGCTCTGGGAAAATTACGCAAGGATTATGAGTCCAATGATTCGGGTTTTGTATTGGTATCCGAGGCGCCGGTTCCTTTGCAGAGCATTAAGTCCAACAAAAAGATTTTCTTTGGGGCTATAGCTTTTCTCGGTACCGTAATTGGTTTTGTTGTTATAGTGATTTCAGAACTCAACGATAAAACTATCAAATCGGGAAGTGAAGTCCAAAGCAAATTTTCGAGACCGGTTTTGGGAACTATACCGGACATGAAAGATCAGGCAGGGGTTTTCCCAGATATGGACGACTTCCCTTTAATAGAAACTTTCCGATTGATATCACTAAATGTTCGTCGACATTATCCCAAGCGCGGGGTCCGCATAATGATTACAAGCGCCGAAAGATGGGAAGGCAAAACAATGGTTGCCGCCAACCTGGCCGCCTGCATGGGACGTCAGGACGAACGTGTTCTGGTAATGGACGCTCAGATCCGCTCCATGGAAAGCGAAGTGGATCTCAGATACATGATCGCCGAGCATGACAAGCCTCTCAAAGGATTGGGAGAATGGTTGTCTTATGACGTCCTAAGTCCTGAGGAAATGATATGGCCTACCGTCCTTGCGGGGGTTGAATGTATTCCAAGGCTGGAGGCCGCAGTGTCTCCTGATCTCCTGAGTTCCATGCGAATGAAAGAGCTTATGGAGACCCTTTCGGAAAATTTCAGCTTTATAATCGTAGATGGGCCTCCAGTTGGAACCTTAGTAGACGCCGAACTGATAGCTCAGTGTTGCGACGCAATGATCTTTGTCGTAAGAAGTCGATCATGCGTTTCTTCAGTTTTGAAGAAGTCTGTGGAACGTATGCGGGGTACTGGGACGCCTGTGGCGGGTTTTGTCGTCAATTATATCGATCCACTTTACTTGAAGTGGACATGAAAAGATTAGCTGTCAAAATCGTAGGGAACTGGATCTGCAAATCATGAACATTACACACGTGCCTAGACGTTTCGTTAAAAGCCACTGGGGAGGAACAGAAACCGTAATCCTGGAGACCTGTAAGCGCCTAATGAGGATGGGACACACACCCCATATACTTTGCCCCAACGCATTGGCAAAAGAGAGTCAGGAAGTAATCGAAGGTGTGCAGATATTAAGGGAACCTTATTTTTACCCATATTTCGGACTTAGCAAGGAATCCAAAAGACTACTCGACCTTAAAGGCGGAAATCTTTTTTCTTTTTCAATCATGAAAGCGCTCATGAAAGAACCGAAACTGGATCTAATCCATTTGCACACAGCGAAGAGACTCGGAGGAATTGGAAGATACGTTGCGCAAAAGCGTAAGATACCCTATGTGCTTTCTTTGCATGGGGGGCTATTTGATGTCCCGGCGGAGGAGGCGGCGACCTGGACCGAACCTACCCGCAATGCTATTGAATGGGGAAAGTTATTAGGTTGGTGGGTTGGGTCGAGGAGTGTGCCGGACGATGCGGCTGCGATAATCTGTGTTGGTGAAGAAGAAAAAGTTCAAACACAGTCCCGTTACCCAAACAAGAAAGTCGTTCATCTTCCAAATGGCGTCGACCCAGAACGTTTCTCGCAAGGCGATGGAAAAGCATTCCGACACAAGTTCGGCATCCCCTCCGACGCCTGTGTTATTTTAACCATGGGCCGTATCGATCCCCAGAAAAATCAGCTTTTTCTTTTGCAGGCTCTTCCGGAATTGATGAATATCAATCCCAAAACGCATTGTCTCATCATAGGCCCGGTAACCAATCAAGAGTATAATGATCGCATTTTAGATTTCATCGAGAAACGCGGACTGAAAAAGGTCGTAACGGTAATTGCTGGGTTGGACGCCGGTAGCCGGGCTTTGACCGACGCCTTTCACTCCGCCGATATTTTTGCGCTTCCGTCCGTTCACGAGCCTTTTGGAATAGTTATACTGGAAGCTTGGGCGTCAGGTCTCCCTGTAATAGCCAGCCGAGTGGGAGGCATTCCTTCTTTTGTAGTTCCTGGGCAAGACGGCCTATTGTTCGAGTCAAACAAGGAGGAATCTTTTGTTGAAGCTTTCAGAATAATGATTGATCACCCTGAAACAGCGACGAAAATGGCCGAGGCCGGACGGAAAAAAGCTGCGTCCCAATATAGTTGGGACTCTGTTACATCCCGTCTTGTAAAAATTTATGAGGAGGCCCTCAGTGAGAATCCTTTTCGTAAATGAAAAGTGCGGTTATTTTGGGGGCGTTGAGCAAAACATCGCCGTAACGGCCAGGGGACTCCGATTGAAAGGCCATCAATGTTTTCTGGCTCACGGAGACAGTTTAGGCTCCGATCTTTCGACCTATGAGAGTTTTTTCGATGGGGCCTCGAAATGTGATGAGCTTTGCGTTGAAAAAGGTAAACAAGGCGCTCACGCCTTTGAGAAGGCAGTGGAAAAATTCTCCCCGGATGTCCTCTACCTGCACAAGTTTCCACATGTAGATTTCTGCCTGCCTTACCTAAACAAATTGAGAACGGTCAGAATGATCCATGATCACGACCTTTGCTGTCCCAGAAGACATAAATATTTCTTTCACAACAGCAGAATCTGCCAGAAAAAAGCGGGCTGGCGCTGTTATTTGGACCTGGCCTTCCTGTCCAGAGACTCCCACTTGGGACCAATACCGAAATTCGACAGTATTTCCAGGAAACTTCGTGAGATGCGAGTCAATTACAAGCTTGACCGCCTTCTAGTCGGTAGCCGTTTTATGAGAGATGAGCTTCTTCAAAATGGCTTTCCCCAGGAAAAGGTTCACATTGTCCCTCCTAATGTGGACATGAAATACTCTACGCCTTCTCAGGTTCCCCAAGAGCCGGTAATCCTCTTTGTGGGTCAGTTGATCAAAGGCAAAGGCGTTGATCTGTTGCTTCAGGCGTTAGCACGGGTATCCTTGGACTTCAAAGCCCTGGTCATAGGCGTCGGCAATTCTGAACCACATCTCAGAGAACTCTGTCGAAATTTGAATCTTGAAGGGCGTGTTCACTTTAAGGGTTGGATAGCTAACGAGTCCCTTGGTGAATTTTACGCCAAGGCCAGGATTGTTGCGGTTCCTTCCCGGTGGCCCGAACCCTTCGGCATGATAGGACTCGAGGCCATGAGTCATGGGCGGCCGGTTGTCGCCTTTGATGTTGGAGGAATCCCGGATTGGTTGGAACATGAAGTCACGGGCTTACTGGCGCCTGAACAGGACATAGACGCCCTGGCGAAGGCGCTGACCAGGCTTCTCAGCGATCTGGAATCCTGCCGGCGGATGGGACGGACGGCCTTTGCCAATTTTAAAAACAAATTTTCGTTTCAAGATTATTTAGCTCAAATAACATCACATTTGATGGGTCAGTCGTAATCATGGTCGAGAAACTCTGTTCATAGAATGGGTTGAAATATATGAAACCAAGAATTGAAGTTGATCCGTTTACCGACAACATAATTCGTCGTATAGACCCCAAGATAAGAGACACTCTTACCACAACTCAGGTCACAGCAATAATTGCGGCGATCAGAAATCCAGAAAAGATTCGTCCCATCGACATACGGGGAATTATTCCTCTGTACTTCGCGAGATATTTCTTTGTTCTCCTTATTGGGCGTGACAAGAGAGCGGTAATGGAACGCGAGGAACACATGAGGCGAAAAAAAGCTTCCTGGCTCGGAGGAATACTTTTTGCCCTACTCGTATCGTTGCCCTTCCTGTTGTTGTTGTTTGTTTTTCTTTATCTGTTAAAGTATTTTGCGGGGGTGGACATTGTGCCGGATTTCCATCTTTGGGAGATCTTTGAATGAAACGTCCCAAACCAGAAAAGGAAAGGAACATCTCATGCGGGTAGGGATAGACACATTCGGCGCAGACGGTGGAAAGTCCGGGTTAAGCCAGTATATCATCAAGCTTCTTCAGCAGTTGGCCTTGATTCCAAATGGGCCGGAATTCGAAGTCATAGTGTACGATGATGAGAAATCGTTATTTATTCCGCCCGGCGATAAAATGGCGCCTATCTGTTTCAGTAAAAGATTACATAATCCACTAATCAATCTCGCATGGCATCTGGTTGGCCTACCCCGTCTTTGCCAAAAGCGGGGCTACGATGTGTTGTTTCTACCGGCGGCGAACAGAAGGGCCCCATTCTGGCTTCCATGTCCATCAGTCGGAACAGTGCACGACTTCTCGAGCACTCATGTTGAAGACAAATACGACAAAGCGAGAATGTTTTTTATAAAGCGATATACCCCGGTTTTGATTCGTAGGCTCAACATGGTGCTTACCGTCAGCGAGAACAGCAAGAGAGATATTGTGAGCTTTTGCGGCATCCCTGAGGAAAAAGTCGTGGTGACTCCTAATGGAGTGGACCTGGAAGTTTATTTCCCGCAACCGGGGAATTCGGCTCTTGAGAGACTTCAGGCCAAGTACGCCATTCGGTCCCCATATATTCTTTATGTGTCGAGAATAGAACATCCGGGCAAGAATCATGTTCGCCTAATCAACGCATTCAGTCAGTTGAAGGCCAAAACCAAGATTCCTCATCAACTAGTTATTGCCGGCACTCCGTGGGGACGAGCGGAAGAAGTTTATGACACGGCGGCCCGATCCCAATACACTGAAGACATTTCATTTATTGGATTTGTGGATGGATCAGACCTTCCTTCACTTTACGGCGCTGCGGATCTTTTTGTCTTCCCATCTCTATATGAGGGTTTCGGAATGCCGATTCTCGAAGCGATGGCGTGCGGGACACCGGTGGTTTGTTCCAATGTGTCTTCTATGCCGGAAGTGGCTGGAGACGCGGCGCTCCTATTTGATCCTTACGATGAGGATGATATTTGTAGAGTTATGGAAGAAACACTTGAGAATGATGAACTTCGTGGGAAATTAGTTCAGAAAGGTATTGAAAGAAGCGGTCTATTCAGTTGGGCCAATGCAGCCCACAAGACCCTCGAAGTCATATACCAGGTTCACAAGGATAACACTTGAACAGTAAGAGCCCGCACATCATCGGCATATCAGGCGCCACTTGCTCTGGAAAATCCAGCCTGGCAAAGAGGATTAGGGACAGGCTAACGGGCAAAAGCATTTCTATAATATCTTGTGATTGGTACTACCGCGACCTCTCAGCATTAACGCCTTCCGAAAGAGAGAACTGTAATTTCGATGTGCCGGAAGCATTGGAAATGGACTTGCTCCGCCGTGACCTCGAATCACTTGCTGTGGGAAACGACATTTTTAGACCGGTATACGATTATTCCACGCACACCAGAGCCTCTCATTCAATCCAGGTCACTCCAGGCCACATCATCATAGTCGAAGGGCTTTTCGTATTATATTGGGAGGAAATTCGTCAATTATTAAATACCAAGGTGTTTGTCTTCCTTACAGACGATGAATCACTGGCCAGAAGACTTGACAGAGATGTAAGGGAAAGAGGACGGACGCGGCAATCGGTTATAGATCAATATCAAACAACGGTCGAACCCATGACCCGTAAATTTGTGCTTCCCACAAGGCGCTTTGCCGACATCCTGGTTCGTGGAACAGACCCTATTGAAGATTCAGCGGAATCCGTAATAAGCCGCCTCCCTTGTGTCCGGAAGAATTCGACTTGAAACAGCGGATTTGTATAATGAGCATGAATCAGGTGTTTCTCGTTGAGTATGAATTTGCAATATTTTTCCTTTCAACGAACTGTCCAGACTGGTAGATCGGACCCGTAAGTTATTGGTCGGAAGAGTATAAGGTCTATGACAGATGATAGCCGACAAAACCGAGTCAGAGAAAAAGAAATAGAGACATTTAACAGTCACTATTCTCGTCTTGGAGCCGCTCGAAGAAAACTGAGAAGATATTTTCGCTCAATATCATGGTTCATTAAAATGAAACTTAAACCCCTTCCAAAACGATGCTTTGACTTACTATTATCATTATCCGCCGTTGTGATTCTCTCCCCTATCCTGATGCTGGGGTTCATATTTTCGCGGTTTTCATTTTATCGTATCCCGAGATATGGAAAAGGGCTCTTAATTTATGACGAACTCTCCTTCAGAATCGAAAATGGACGGGGGGGGGATCTTGTCAAGAAACTTCATTTGACCAACCTGCCCATTTTAATTAACGTCATCAGTGGAGACATGTCCTTCGTGGGGCCTCGCCCGATGTCCCCCGAAGATGTGAATCTTCTCGATAGGGGGATGCGCAGGCGTCATGACGTCAGGCCTGGACTCGTTTCTCTCTGGTGGATACGCCGGCGGGCTAACATCAATTATGGGACAGAGATCGCTGTTGATCTGGAGTACATCGATAATCAGGGATTATTCAGCGACATTGGAATTCTCCTAAGAGCCATCCCAGCGATATTACTTGGCGACGCAGTCGGTTCCTCTGATAAAGAGTTAAGAATCCTGGGCATCCCAATAGATAACCTTACTATGGAACAGGCCGTAGACACCATCCTGAAATGGCTCAGCGAGCCAGGGGCTAAACAGGTCTGCTTCGTCAACGCTGATTGCGCAAACATTGCGTATAAAGATAACGACTACCTTAAAGTCCTTACCGGCGCCGATCTTTGCCTGGCGGATGGAGTCGGTCTTAAACTGGCGGGCAAAATCCTGTCTCAGGATATAGCTCAAAATGTCAATGGCACTGATATGTTCCCCATCCTCTGTGAGCGTCTTTCCGGCACTCACGTAAAATTATTCTTGTTGGGGGCGAGGGCTGAGGTAGTTCAAGGACTAGTGGACTGGATTAGCAGGCATCACCCGGGAGTTCAGTTAGCGGGATATCACCACGGATATTTCGATCCGAATGACGAAAATAAAGTTATTGAAAGCATAAGAGACTCCGGGGCTCATTTGCTTCTGGTAGCCTTCGGAGCGCCCAGGCAGGACGTTTGGATCAACCGGCGTCTTGGAGAAACAGGAACCAGGGTCGCCATAGGTGTTGGTGGACTTTTTGATTTCTATTCCGGCCGACTTCCCCGCGCTCCATTGTGGATGAGAGAAATTGGTATTGAATGGCTTTACAGGATGCTTCAGGAACCAGGTCGTCTATGGAAGCGTTATCTGATAGGAAATTGCGTTTTCCTTTTTAGGGTCTTGAAGGAAAAACTTTTTCCGGGAAGGCGAAGAAACGCTTAATAAAATGCTCTCAGTAATTATTTCACACGGGATCTCCGTCGCCAAGAGGGGTATCAACGAAAGATGGCCCACCCCAATGCTGCCTCTGGTAGACAAACCATTCATACAGCACGTGATGGAGTTCATACTCGATCAGGGCGGAGACGAATCAGAAATAGTCCTCAGCCATCTTCCTGAAGAAATAGAAAGACTTCTTGGAGACGGTTCGAAATTTGGTAGTCGCTTTACGTTTCATCTTGCCAAAGATCCATCCCAACCCTATGACACTCTCAAGTCTGTTTCTTTTGAACATAAATCAAGTCCAATTCTACTGGCCCACGCTGACCGCCTACCAGATGTTGATCTAAAGGCTTTTGTCTCAGAATTTAGGGAAAGTGACGCGGTTATGTTTCGCCTCGCAGAAACAAACGTCATTACAGAAAAATCCTTGCATTCGTCCAAGTGGTCAGGTTGGGCTTTGGTCTCCCCGACGTTTCTTGCGCAACTGCCACTGGGGATAAATGAACAGGACCTGGAGTCGCTCCTTTTTTCCTCTACCCATCACCGTATTCGTATAGTTGAAATTGACAAATTACTTGATATTAGAACATATCAGGGTCTCCTTGATTCTAATCGGACTTTTCTCTCAGGACAATTCAGGGACTTTGCTCCGGAAACGAGAGAGAGAAGCCATGGAGTATGGATTTCCCGTAACGCAACAGCGCACCTGTCAGCTAAGCTGTCGGCGCCGGTTTTTGTTGGAGAAAACAGTCACTTGGGAGCTGGCGCAAGGGTCGGTCCATTTGCGGTAATAAGCGAAAATTGCATCGTGGATGAGGACTCCACAGTAAGTGACGCCGTAATCTGTCCCAACACGTACGTAGGGGTGAAAATAGATCTGAAAAATGTAGTAGTAGAGAAAAACTGGATGTTCAATGTTCGCATTGGAACCGAAGTTACAGTAACTGATTCATTCATCCTCGGAGGCCTCACAGGAAGGTACGAAAAACGCCGGATCGAGGGTCTTGCTTCAAGGACTGTCGGCATCGCTCTGCTCTTGTTTCTTTCTCCGTTCTTGCTGGTAATTGTCCTCTTTCTCAAATTATTTAGAAACGGACCGGTTTTTTTCACAAAAGAAGTGGTAAGACTGCCCGCTCCTTCAGATGAGTTTCTTTGGAAGACGTTTCAACTCATAAGTTTTAGACCATTTCCCGACACGTCTCGGCAAAACTCTGCAGAGAGGCATTGTGTTGAGCTTTTCTATCGATTCCTGCCAGCCCTGATAAATGTTGCCAGAGGAGAAATGCGATTTGTTGGAATATCTCCTAGAAGTAGTCAAGATATCATGAACCTGGAAGAAGACTGGAAAACTCTCTACCTGAGATCAAAGGCGGGGATCATCACAGAAGCCTTTGTCCGTTACGGTCCGCAGCCAGCCAAAGAAGAACTCTACTCCGCTGAAGCGGTTTATTCGATAATGGGTTGCCCGAGCTACGACATGAGACTCGTCGGCAATTACATCAAGAGGGTTATCTTCGGAAAGCTTCGACGAAGAAGCGAATAAGTCTATCTGCGTTCCTACAACTTTCCGAACACCGGTATGCGGCAATTTTACTTAACCCGGGAGCGAAATGGAGTTAGTCGCCGCTCACCATGTAATGAACCACGATTTCCGGCGGACAGTTGAACCTTAGTGGAAGCCCCGAACTTCCGGTTCCGAGTGAGGTGTAGCCCGGCATTCCCTTGTATTCCCAAGGTCCCCTGCAATATTTTTTCTTGCAACTCGCATTGAGCCATAACGCTTTCCCTCCCGGCAAACACATTTGACCGCCGTGAGTGTGACCGGTGACTACAAAGTCCACGCCATGGCTATAAGCTTGTTCAAGGGTTTCAGGGGAATGAATCATGAGTATCTTCACAGCGCCGTCAGGGACCTCAGCAAATCCCTTCTCATAGTCATGAAGTCCATAAAAGTGCGCATCATCCAGTCCTACGATAAAGACTTTCTCTCCATCCTTTTCTATACATGACGATTCGTTCAAGAGCATGCGAACTCCATGGGCTTCCAATTTGGGAACAAACTCCAGGAAATCGTGATTCCCGAGGATTCCATAGCATCCGTGTTCACAGTTCAGATTTTTGGTAAGGGTCTCGATCTCCCTGAATACAGGATAATAATTTCCGTGGGTGTGGAATCTGTAGTCCCCGGTGATCAAGGCCACGTCGCAATTCAAAGTCGAACAAAGCCTGCCGATATGAGCGCCCATGCCCTCGAAAACATCTAGATGCAAATCGGACAAATGCAGGATCTTAAACCCATTGAGAGCTTCGGGAAGATCTTTTGCAACGACTCGGTTGAAAACTATTTTTTGGTCTTTAATATTCGAAAAACCCTTATCCCATCCTCTGAAGAGTTTGACAAACCAACCAAAGGCATCTAAAGCCCATTCGAGGTTCTCAAAGTGAAATCTTCCTAGACCGGGTCCCAAAGCTCGGGCCGAATGTTCGACTTGAATCTGGAGCCTTTTGGAGACGTAGTCTTTACCACATCGATCGATAACCTGCTGAAGATCATGTTTTTCCATATTATTTCCTGGAATGACCTCATCTGGATTTGTTCCGATTAGGTCTTCAATTTAAAAAAAGCTCTCTTAATTCGCTAGGAATCTTCTTCCTTTTCGCAGGCCAAACTTCCCTTGTAATCTGCCACGGAATTAATGATTCTCAATAGTTCTCCGGATTGTATCGGCTTGGTGATGTAATCATCCATCCCCGCTGATATGCACTTTTCCCTGTCCCCTTTTAGAGCGTGAGCGGTTAGCGCTACTATGGGCGTGAACGTTCCTGTGATTTTCTGGTGTCCCCTGATCATCGCAGTTGCTTCAAAACCATCCATTTCCGGCATTTGAACATCCATCAGGATTAGATCAAATTCCTCCATCTTTGCGGCGTCCACAGCTTTCCTCCCGTTGGAGACAGGGACGATTGAGTGTCCCATTTTCTTTAGCATTAGAATCATGAGTTTCTGATTGACCGGGTTATCCTCGGCTAAGAGAATTCTCAGACTGCGTTCGGGTTCGGAGTCCACAACGGACGCCTCCGTCCTCACAAAACGCGATTTCACAGCATCCTGGTCTCCCAGCGCCACAATTATTTCATGCAGCAATTGCGAGTGCTTAACTGGTTTTGTCAGGTAACCGGCCACATTCAACTCCTTACACCGGTCTCCATCATCGGAAGCGTGGGATGAAGTCATAATTATTGTAGGCCCCTGATAAAGACCAGGGTTTTGACAGAGGTGATCCAGAAACTGGTATCCGTCCATTCCAGGCATTTGCACGTCTAACAGTATTATATCAAATGAAGCTTTTTCATCCCTGGATCTCTCCAAAATTGCAATGGCCTCATGTGCGTCTTTGGCTTCGAAGGGAATCATCTCCCAGTGGCAAAGGGTTTCGGTCAGGATGAGTCTGTTGGTTGGGTTATCATCAACAATCAGAACACGTAGATTCTTAAGTCCCGCCAATTGATCGGCTGATTTTTTCACCGTCTTTTTCTTGGATGGACTAAACATGGCTGTGAAATGAAAAATGCTTCCCTTACCCAGTTCACTTTCGACCCAGACTTCTCCATTCATCAGTTCGATGAGGCGTGAAACTATGGCCAGTCCAAGCCCGGTCCCCCCGTACCGGCGAGTCGTTGAAGCGTCAACCTGTTCAAATGGCAGGAATATTTTGTCTATTTTCTCATCAGGAATCCCAATGCCCGTGTCTGCAATGGAGAATTTCAGGATCACCTCATCCTGTAACCGGCTGATGGCGCTCACAGTCAAAGTGACAAATCCCTTTGGCGTGAACTTGATCGCATTGCCGATCAAATTGGTAAGAATTTGCCTCAGTCTGGCGGGGTCTCCTACCAGCATGTGAGGAACCTCAGGCCTCACATGACACGAAACTTCGAGATCCTTTTCCCTCTGAGGACGAACGGCAAGAGCGTTCACGACATCTTCGAGCTGCTCACGAATGTTGAAGTCCAGGAAATTAAGTTCAAATTTCCCAGCCTCGATCTTTGAAAAGTCTAAGATATCATTGATAATCATCATCATGGAATCAGCCGAAGACATAACAGCCTGGAGATATTCCCGCTGTTCATTAGTAACAGGAGTGTTCAAGACCACCTCAGTCATTCCGATGATCCCATTCATCGGTGTTCTGATTTCGTGGCTCATGTTCGCCAGGAATTCGCTCTTGGCGACACTTGCAGCCTCAGCTTTTTCCATTGCGCTTATCAGTTCAGTGATATCTATGAATGACTCGATACCCCCGGTCACATTTCCCCTGTCATCTCGAATTAAATCGGCATTCTTGAGTACGGTTAATATCCTTTGATCTTTTGATCGAATTTTACACTGCCTTCTCAATATGGGTTCCGTCGGATAATCCTCGAAAAGCCCGCACATCGTAAGGCATGGCTCATCACAGAACATAGAGCACGCCTTCCGCACCACCTCATCTTCACTTAGCCCTGTGATTCGGGAGAATTCATCGTTGACACTAATGATTTTTTTATCGACATCAGTTACAAAAATAGCTGTAGCCGCAGTTTTCAATATTTTTCTTTGAAACGCGTTAGAGTTTTGCAGCTTGTCCATCGCCATCTTTAAGTCGGAGATATCCCTGGCTATGGCCTGGAAGCCGACTATTTTCTCCCCATCGAGAAGTAACTGGACATTTTGACCTATCCAGACTATCTTTCCTCGGGCCGTTCTGATTGGCGCCTCAAAATATGTGTTAGGTATTCTTTTCCTGGCCTGATCTTCGTAAGTACGCTTTGCCATCTCCCGATATTCGGGAAGAATTGGACTGAGATAATCTCTACCCAGGATCTCATTCTCCGAAAAACCGGTTACCCTGGTTCCAACGGCGTTAATGTATGTAAAAACACCGGCCATGTCAGTTCGATAAATAATGTCTGAGGCTTTTTCCACAAACTGCCTGTAACGTTCTTCACTCTGACTCAATGATTCTTCGGCCCTCTTGCGCTCAACCACTTCATCGTAAAGTTCTTTGTTCTTTGCCGCCAGTTCTTCCGTTCTCTCCTGAACCCGCGTTTCAAGAGTATTGTGAGCTTCATGGAGTTTCCTGAACATGGTCTGCCTGTCACTGAATCCCTTCAGAATCAGAACCACCATCAGAGCCAGACTACCCATGAGACTTATTACAACAATAATCCAAAGGAACGGGGAATGCCCCGCAAAGTAATGGGACCTGGGGACAGCGGTGACCAGGTAGAGATTGCCCGCGGAAATCTTTCTCAAAGCGACAATTAGGCTCGGCATCGAATTGTCTGTAGGTTTCACGGATTCATACAAACCATGATCAGGCAATGCGGTCGGCAACCCAAGTAAAGACTTTACATCGGTTTTGAGAAGAGAGTCTGGACCTACCAAAGCTTTTCCAGCCGGACTTATAATGGCTGAAAAATCATCCAGCCCCTCATGAGCGTTAGCGAGTTTTTTCCGGAGAGGCTGACCCGCCAGTTTCATAATCACATATCCCTTGACCACCCCCCTGTACCGGACAGGCCCATAAAGGAGAAGCGAACACTCGCCTTTGTCGCCTGAACCTTTGACAGCTATCAGCGATCCGGAATGAGCGTCGTCGAATGTGGAAACCAGGCTGGGAAAATCGCCTACGCCCGCCAAATGTCCGGTCTTCACGATGATGTCATTGGCGTCCCGATCAAAGTAGGCTATCCAGGAAAAAGCCAGTTGACCATCTTCAACAGTTGCTTCCTGCAGTCTCCTGAACTGATCAAGCATGTCGTTCAGGGACACATTGAGGCCGTATTCTCTCGACATCCCCAGCGCCTGATTATGATAATAAGTAGATATCACCAGGTTATTTGTAAGCGTGTTAAGGTTAGCCATTCGTTGGCTGAGATATTCGTCCAAAACATCGGCGGTACCTTTGAACTCCTTGACAAAGGTATCTTTTCGAGCGTCAACCAGGGACTGAGAAGTTATGAAAAGTCGGTATAAAACATATCCATTGGCTGCAAAGAGAAGCGCAAGGACCACAACAAAAGCTATGATCCTTCCTTTGAAGCCGTTTTCCTCGCCTATTGTCTCCCTCAAGAGATTACCTCAATTTATCGCTCAACGCGCTGTCACTTCTGGAAAATAATTTTCTATTCCTGGATAGTAGGTTAAAAGTAACTCGCTTAACTTCCCGCTGCTTTTTAATTCCGCCAGGAATTGGTTAAACGACTCTCTAAGTTTCGGCGAATCCTTGGAAATGCCGAATCCCATGTCCTGCTTTTCAGTAATGGCGCCAAGAATTTTTATCCTTCCAGGGAATTTGCTCAGTGCAACCAGAGAATCAGGAACGTCCAAAATGGATATCTCAGCGGCGCCTTTGACTAAAACGGCGGCCAGATCATTCAAAGTAACGCCTTCCTTGTAAACAGGCCGCACGTCTTGGAGATTGTAAAGGCTCAGATCCACACAGGTATTCTTTATACCAAGAACATCTCTGTCCTTCAAAAGCAACCGGGTCTCTTCCACATCCTTTTTCAGATCCTTGGTGGGTTTGATCGGGTGAAGCGGAGAATCGGCTCTGGCGACAACCCAAATCACATTAGGAAAATACGGGGTTGAATAGTCAATGATCTCCTGACGCCACGGAATGACTGTCAGTCCATTTCCTATAATGTCCCCTTTGATGGGAACATTTGCAATCACCTCAGGCTTGCCACCTTTTACGGTAACCTTTTTGCCGGACAGATCACCTATGACATTGTCCCAGTCCGTCTTCACATACTGGTATTTCACTCCGATACTATTGGCGTATAGCTTGAGGATCTCGGTGTCCAGTCCCTCACCGTCACCAGTGACAAAATTCGCGTATGGGACGCCAAGGTGTCTCAAATTTCCGCTTGCTTTGATCTCATCGAGATCGGCCAGGCACAGCGAAGCCATAAGCAATCCCATGACGAAGCATAGAATCAGCCTCAGTGTCCATCTCATAACGGAGCGCCTCCTCATAACTGATTTAGAGATACTAGATAGGTTAGTCTTGAACCGGCCCCCTGTCAACATTGAAACACACAAGACAGAGGCATCTTGAAATCATCTTCTTTCTGGATAAATATTTTACCCTGGCGTATCTTGTCGGTAGTATACTGAAAATATTTTAAGTCTCAATTGTTAGGAATTTAAGATGGAAACCCAATATAAACTGTATCCTCTTCTATTAAGCAGAATTTTCCTGATGAAAGTCTGGGGCAGCAATTCAATCCGTTGGGCCATGAAAAGGGAAATTGATGACCTTCCCAGGATTGGAGAATTGTGGGAAACCTACGACGGTGATAATGGAAGTGTCATAACAAACGGAAAATACCGGCTGCGATCTCTGTCCGAAATGGTTCAGGAATTTCAGCAGGCCCTATTGGGTGACCGCCTAAAGGAGTATGTCAATCGACCATTCCCCCTGCTCATCAAGTATCTATTCCCGTCTCAGGCGCTTTCGGTACAGGTACACCCTGACGATGAGTATGCTATGAAGCACGAGAATTCAAACGGGAAAGAAGAAATGTGGGTTGTTCTGGAGGCCAAACCTGAATCCTTCATCATCGTGGGTTGGAAAGAAGGCCTGACGAAACAGGACATAACAGCCAGTATCGCAGATCGTAAATTCAACGACATAATGAACGTGGTTCACCCCGAACCCGGCCAGGTCTTTTATATACCCCCGGGGTCCATTCACGCTCTGGGACCAGGTCTCACCATATTGGAAATACAACAGAATTCTGACATAACATATAGAATTTATGATTGGGACCGTCCGGACGAGTCCGGGAAATTCCGGGACCTTCACATTGAAAAGGCGCTTCAAGTGCTCGACTTCACCCATACTCCCCAGTATCATATTTCGCCCCTGGTGGTAAATCATGGTGGAGGCGATTGTCGCTTCCTTTGCGCCTGTAGTCACTTTGCGGCGTGCATGTGGGATATTAGAGCAAAAATCGAAATGGAGTCCGATCGCGGGGCGTTTTGGATATTCAACGTAATATCGGGATCAGGAAAGATCGTCAGGGGTGATTCTTGGGACGACCAACCCCTGGAGCAGGGGGACACTGTTGTTATCCCCGCTCACATGGGCCCCTTCACTGTTGAACCATCAGACTTCTCGATGAGAATAGTGAAATCATGGGTCCCCGACCTATTCAACGACATCATAAGCCCTCTTAGGAAAGCTGGTTTTTGTGACTCGGACATCATTGGTCTGGGCGGCTATAAAATCAAAAATGATATAAAAAGCGCTCTATAAGTTTAGTTTATGCGCCGATTCGTTTTGAAAGGG
Organism: uncultured Desulfomonile sp.; assembly: GCA_903952205.1. GTDB lineage: Bacteria > Desulfobacterota > Desulfomonilia > Desulfomonilales > Desulfomonilaceae > CAJBEZ01. The sequence goes on from CAJBEZ010000071.1 coordinate 54,000, forward strand.
TAACGGGTTAGGAATACTTGCCTGTTTTGAGTTTGGCGCCCCTCTCAATCTTTAAAGTCTTACCAGGTGGGACCTCAATCGAGACATTGCCCTCTATTTTCACGTCACGTTCGAAGAATACCGGTCCAGATACTTTTAGGGATTCAGCGTTCAGCAGAGAAATAGTCGTGGAATCTTCAAACCTTTCAGGCATTTTAAGAGGAGTGTCGAGAAAATCAGGACCAAAAGAAACCGCCGGAACATGAGAAAGCGAAGCGGGCCGAGACGAATTTCTCTTTAGCCTGTACATTGAGTCAAGCAAACACACGTCCGATTGCAACACAAACAAATCTTCCACCTTTTTAGTCGGGAAAAAACGATCTCGGTTGACTTTCAGGCCCCTGGCCCTTGGGAAAGAACCTATAGCGCTTCCCATAGCGGTCTCAAGCTGTACTATGTCGGCGCCTCGGATTTTTTTGTGATTCTGAATTATCGGAAGCTTCAGCAACCCTTGATCAAGAATCGCTCTCAAGGCTATCAAATCTATCCATACGTTGTTTGTGTTAAAGACCCTAAAACGGTCTATATCCATGAACTCGAGGCTGGACGCCGGGTCTACCTGCGCTATTTCCAATAGCTCGAGCCTTCCTTTTCTAACTACGAGTGTCCCACCCTTGCGATCTTCATTGGTTCGATCAGTGACCTCCATCAGGAAACCCGCGTCATGCTTTCGGATAAGCCCCAGAATCCAGGGTTCGAGGTTTGCCGCCAAGTTATCGACATTTGATATGAAAGCCCATTGATATCCTTCAGACAGAAGTTCATCGAGCAGTCCCGATTCAGCCAGGCTTTCATATACATCACCGTGCCCGGGCGGCGCCCAATCATCGTCCGTTCCGGTCTCAAGAGGGGCCAGGGAGTCTCTCAGCAGCCGTGGAACCTGCTTCTGTTCGATAGTCCTGACACTTGATCCAAGCTGATTTATTACTTCCATGGTCGGCGCTTGAGTGAAGAAGCTGTTCATCAGCACAAGTGGAATGTCTATGGCCCATTTATTCCTAATGGCCTTCATTTGCCCCAGTATTATCTCGAGATAGGACATTCCGTCTTTGGCGACCAGGATTCCCTTTGGTACCTCGCCACCCATCGTGGTGCTTCTTCCACCGTTAAGCTTTATTACTACCGCCTTCTTCAACAGCGCCTCACCTGCCTCCTCCAGTTGTGAAAAGGCCTCGGAATTCTCCGGAATCTGAAGAAGCAGTTCTTCTGAAGGAGCGCAGACCTCGTCAAGAGGAATATATGGAGACTTGCGACCAGCCTGGTGTACCATGCGAAGGAACGATTCAATCCCTGCTTCCGAAATCCCCCGAGTTCGCATTTTAAGTCTTACTGATTCTTCCAACGGCAGAGGCATGTTGTTTTCTCCGTCATCCTGGGAATTAAAACGGCCAAGAATGGCCCAATTCATTCCAATAATTGGATGCCGTTGTTAATACGGCTCCAATAATCTTTAAGCGTTCAATTATTTCCGCCCTGAGATAGGTCTTCCCCACTCTGTTCATATATAACCCTAATTTTTGTCCTTGGAAATCACTTTTCGAATCGTTTCGAAAAGCTGCGACCGAGATATCGGCTTTGAAACGTATCCGTCCATGCCTGCGTCTAGGCACATCTCCTCGTCTCCTTTGACGGCGTGCGCTGTCATGGCCACAATCGGTATTCGCTTTCCGGAGACTTTCTCTCTCTCGCGAATGGCTCTCGTCGCTTCCAGCCCATCGACTTCCGGCATTTGGACATCCATAAGAATTATATCAAATTCCTCGGTTCCCGATTTTTCCATAGCCTGCCGACCATTCTCGGCAATCGTAACAATGTGTCCTTTTTTCTCAAGAGTCAGCTTCGCCATTTTCTGATTGACCGGATTATCTTCCGCCAAAAGCACCTTTAGTGGCGCCAGGGGTTTCAGAGTCTGAGCGCCGGATTGATCATCCTTCATGGGCAAGCTCAATTTTTCCGGATACAAGGCCATGGTGTGAAAAAGATCAGCCTGACTGATCGGCTTTCTCAGGTAGGCCTCAACGCCTAATTCAATACACCGTTCGGACCCGCCTTCAGACATGGTCGAGGTCATCATGATTATCCTCAGCCCGGACAAATCCGGATCATTACGGATCTTCTCGGCTAGTCCAAATCCATCCATTCCAGGCATCATTACGTCAATCAGCGCAATAGATATTTTTTTCCCGGACGCGTGTGCGAAACCAAGGATTTCAATGGCCTCGTGTCCGTCACTAGCCACTATGCATTTCATCGACCATTTCTCCAGGATCTTCTGGAATATTTTCCTGTTGGTGGCGTTGTCGTCAACGACCAACACCGTCAGCCCGTTAAGTAGGTCCGGATCGTGGGCGCCGCCATCCTCACCGACGACTCTTCCAGCGCCGAACCGACAGGTGAAGTGAAAGGAACTGCCCTTCCCCAGCTCGCTAGTCACCCATATCCTGCCCATCATGAGGTCGACCAGTTGACTGACAATAGCTAGACCGAGCCCTGTGCCGCCATATTTTCTTGTGCTGGAGGAATCCACCTGAGTGAACGGATTAAAAATTAAGTCCAGTTTCTCACGTGGCATACCTATTCCCGTGTCGGTAACATCGAACCTTAGTTCGACTCGATCCTTGTCCTCAGATTCAAGCCTAACTTCCAGAGTTATGTTTCCTTCTTCAGTAAACTTGATTGAGTTTCCAATCAAATTCACTATGATTTGCCGAATTCGCCCGAGATCTCCTACTACCACTTCAGGAACATCCGGCGCAACCCGCAGAATTAGTTCCAAATTCTTCTGCGACGCTCTTGCGTTAAGCGACTGAACTACTTCCTTCAGGCGTTCCCTGATTCGAAAGTCGCTATAATCCAAATCGAGTTTGCCGGCCTCTATCTTTGAGAAATCGAGGATGTCATTGATTAACGAAAGTAGGGATTCCGCTGAATAGTTAACCAACTCAAGGTTGTCACGTTGCTCCTGTGTGAGTTCACTGTCCATTACGACCTGAGTCATCCCTAGAATGCCGTTCATGGGCGTACGTATCTCATGACTCATTACAGCCAGGAAGTCACTCTTGGACCGATTGGCTTTTTCCGCTGTTTCACGAGCCTGAATAAGCTCTTGCTCAATCTGTTTCCTTTGGGAAATATCTCTGACGATCCCTATGAAGGAGATTTGATTTTCCAGTTTCATCTCGCTGACTGAAATTTCCACGGGAAATGTTGAGCCATCTTTTCTTTGCCCGGTAACTTCGCGAGTCCTTCCGATTACGCTGCCTTCGCCTGTCGCAAGGAACTTCTGAATGTATTGGTCATGAAGTTCCCTGTGTGGCTCGGGCATGAGTACATTTATTTTGTTGCCTACAATTTCGTCGGGCCCGAATCCGAATATTCGTTCAGCTCCAGGGTTGAAGGTTTGGATAATTCCAGTTTCATTTATGGTAATGATTCCATCTACGACATTTTCGACGATGGATCTGGTCCTTTGCTCAGTCTCCCGAAGGACTGAAGTCATATCACGAGCCAGTGAGACCGCTTTTTCCCTGGTTACCTCCTGGGATCTTGTAAAGAGGAACAAGAGTAGACTGATCGCCAGCCCGAATCCCAGGATTGCCATCGGTTGATAGTGTTCATCAATTCTCTCGAAAGAAGAACGGGAAGAAATGACAAGAGTCCACTGTTGGCCGTATATTGATATGATTTCTGTTTTGGAAAACAATCTATCCCTGTTTAAGGCCAATCCATAAGGGTCTGAGTCGCTGTCGTACATAAGACCGTTTCTGGACGGCCCAAATCCATCATATATTTCAAGATCTATATCCGGTGGTGTTTTTCCGAAAATCCCTTCAATCAGATCTCCAATCCTGAATGGACTATAAACATACCCCAACAGGGCGGATTTTCTCTCCTCAACTGTGATTATCGGCCTATGCCGGTTGTAAACCGGCACATACATCAAAAAACCCGCCTGAATATTTTGATCTGTTTCCTGGAGCAGTATAACCTTTCCAGACACGGCCACATCGCCCGTGTCTCTTGCCCTTTTCATAGCAGTCCGCCTCACGGGCTCGGAAAACATGTCATATCCAAACGCACGCTGGTTCCTGAAATCAAAAGGTTCCAGATAGATAATGGACGTGTATTCCTCACGGGCGCCTTCAGGTCGAACGGTATAGTCCGGGAATCCTTCGGCCCTGACACCAAGAATATGGTCCTGCTTTTCCTGAGGACCGATACGCTTTGAAAAACCGACACCCTGTATCCCTGGAAAATTGTCGCCCAGTCGAAGACTGTTAACATAAGTGCGCCATTGCTCCCTGTTCACGTCACCTGAAACAGCGAACAAGCCAACTCCACCAGCAAGTATTATCCTGTAATCATCCAACCTTTGAACTATCGCTTTGGTAATGTCGCTAACCCGAAAAAGAAACCTTTGATGGGTCTGGCTCTTGATGAAGTTATCGCTGAGGCGCCAAACACAAGCTGTGAGAAGCAACGAGAGCATTAAAATGATAAAAGGCTGGATCTTGCGGTATGTCCAAATGTTTTGACCGGCGCCAATTGATCGATTCATCTGTAAAACCTTCCCGCTCAGGGATCCCATCTATTAAAACCAAAACAGTTTAAACAATTGCGAAATTTTATCATTTTGGCAAGAGCTATCTATGGAGTTTCGGTACCAATGGGCAGTGTGATCCAATCTCAGAAATGAACGCCTTTATTCATGTCTGACCCAGCCATTCACTGGGGACTGGGCGGGTAAACGTATTTGCAGGATTTGCTTGACAACGGAGGGAAGTCTGCTAGGATTGATCATATTGTGACTAGTCACCCCCTCCAGTCAGAATCCTGTCCCGAACGGAACCCGGCCGAACTCGCTATCCTAGGCGCCCTTGCGCTCGGAAAAGCGCACGGATACAAGCTCATACCATTCCTTCAAGAGAACCTCTTCGGCGTCTGCTCGCTCGGAAAGAGCCAGATTTACGCGCTTCTGGCCAGGCTTGAATCCGAAGGACTTGTGTACCATGAAAACGAGCAACACGGGAATTTCCCATCGAGAAAAGTTTTTGATTTAACCCCGGATGGAAGAAAAACCTTTGAAGCCTGGTCGTTGGAACCGGTTCATCATATCAGGGATTTCAGAATAGTTTTTTTTATCAAACTTTTCTTTGCGGGACAAAGATCCGCTCGAGACAAATTGGAATTGCTCCAGGCTCAACTCAAAGTTTGCGAAGCCAAGGAGCAAAGGCTCAAAGAACTCATGCGTTCAGCGTCGAATGATTTACTCAAACAGGCCACGGATTACCGTGTCAAAGTGATAAGGAACACCTGTTCCTGGCTGGAATCAGCGATTCTGGAATGTGAAAATGGATTTACTCCCTCGATCCGTGATTAACAGGAGGATTGCAATCATGTGGCAATATTTCGCCAAACATATCAAATTGGCATTAATTGTCGCCCTATTAGTTGTTTTGTTCATCGCTCCCATTACTCAGGCTGAAGAAGCCACCCCGGTGATGGTGTTTGCCGCCGCTTCTACAACCAACGCCGTCAACGAGATTGGAACCCTCTTCAAAGAAAAGGGAGGAGCTGGGATTACTTCATCCTTCGCTTCGTCATCTACTTTGGCTAAACAGATAGAACAAGGAGCGCCGGCGTCGGTTTTTATTTCGGCGGATGAGGACTGGATGAACTACCTATCTCAGCGCAAGCTTATCGCAGAGAACAGCCGCGTTAATCTGCTCGGAAACTCTCTGGTTCTTATTGCTCCGGCGTCAGGCGCCGCTCAAGAGAACATCACTGTGGGAAAAGAACTTGTCGGTTTGGTCGGAAACGGCCGGATTGCTGTCGGCGATCCGGATCACGTCCCCGCCGGCAAGTACGCAAAGGCGGCGTTAGTCAAACTTAATATCTGGAAGGACATTGAACCCAGACTGGCTCGCGCTAGTGATGTCAGGGGGGCATTGGCTCTAGTCGAGAGAGGTGAGGCCGCTTACGGAATCGTGTACTCCACTGACGCCGCAATCACAAAAAAAGTCAAGATTGTTGGGCAATTCCCTCCCGACTCGTATTCTCCAGTTGTTTATCCGATAGCCTTGATAGCCGCCAACGTCCATCCGGCCGCCCGCAGCTTCCTTGATTTTATTAAAGGAGATGAAGCCAGGAAGGTCTTCACAAAATATGGGTTCACTGTGAAGTGATTGATCTGATCACACTAACATCCATCGAGAAGGAGGCTGTCAGGTTAAGTCTTTGGGTAGCCTTTTGGGCTGTCTTGTGCAGTCTCCCTCCCGGAATCTTTTTGGCATGGATTTTGGCTCGAAAAAAATTCATCGGCAAAGCGCTTCTGGATGGCCTCACTCATCTGCCCCTGGTCTTGCCGCCCGTTGTGACCGGTTATTTGCTGCTTTTACTCCTGGGGAGAAAAGGGCTCATAGGGGCGTGGCTTTATCAAAATCTGGGTGTCAGTTTTGCGTTCAACTGGAAAGGAGCGGCTGTGGCTTCCGCTGTAGTAGCGTTTCCTCTGCTTGTGAGGGCCATAAGGCTTTCCATTGAACACGTCGACGCGGGATTGGAAGAAGCCGCAAGAACTCTTGGCGCCGGCCCCGTCCGGACCTTTTTCACAATCACGATCCCACTGATCACGCCAGGTATTATAACTGGCGTAATATTAGCTTTTGCCAGGAGTTTGAGTGAATTTGGAGCCACCATAACCTTTGTTTCGAACATCCCTGGCCAGACCAGGACGCTTCCTCTTGCTCTTTACACTCTGACTCAGGTCCCCGATGGCGAAGCCGGGGCGCTGAGATTATGCGTAATCTCCATAATGATTGCCTTCATAGCGCTCATAATGTCTGAATTCAGTTCGAGGTACGTATTGGGAAGGATTCGCGGCTAAGACATGCTCGAAGTCAATGTTCAGAAAAAATTGGGCTCGTTTTCAATTAATGTGGTTTTTTTGGTCAAGGCCCCGGGAATCACGGCTCTTTTTGGCCCATCAGGGTCGGGTAAGACTTCGGTTATAAACATGGTGGCAGGACTGTTGAAACCGGACCAGGGGCAAATCTCAGTCAACGGCAATACGGTTTTTGATTCTCGGCGGGGGATTGACGTTCCTCCTAACCGGAGGCGCCTGGGGTACGTGTTTCAGGACGGACGGCTTTTTCCACACCTGTCAGTAAAGTCCAATCTGACTTATGGTATGAAACTTACACGTAAAGACGAACAAGGGGTCAGCTTTGATAAGGCGGTCGATGTGCTGGACCTGGGGACACTGCTACACAGGAGACCGGCAAAGTTGTCGGGCGGTGAAAAGCAACGGGTTGCCATAGGCAGGGCGCTTCTGACAAATCCTTCCGTCCTGTTGATGGATGAACCGCTTTCATCATTGGATGAAGCTCGTAAGTCTGAAATTATCCCTTTTGTCTTACGAATGCAGAAGGAATTTCTTATACCGACTCTCTATGTCAGTCATTCTACAGATGAGATATCTTCTCTGGCAGACCACGTGGTCGTAATACAATCTGGAGAAGTTGCGTCCAACGGCAAACCTGATTGGCTTTCAAGTGAAACTTGAGAATCGGGGGCTTGTGCGGTTCCAGTCATATCCTATTCCAGTTATTTCCTGACACTTACCTAGACAACCTAGAACGTTATCCGTGCCATAGGACGTGAAAAACTACTCTCAAACTACATGCGGTTGTTCAGGACCTGTTCCCGTTCAGCCAAAAGCAAATTCCACCAACTCTTCCCATCTGATAATGATATCCCCCATTAGACCGGAAATCTTTTCATACTGTTAACATTGTTGACATCTTCTTCGGTGAAGATTTCGAGGAAATTGCCGTCTTCGGTTATTTTTGCCGTGCGCCCACAGCATCCATGCTCATATAAATCGGTTTATCGATAGTTATCAGCGCGGCAATAGGCCGTGGCACGATTAATGCTATCCATACGTGAGTCCATTGAAAGGCCGATAATCGGCCTTTTTCGAATGAGCCTCAAAGCAATTTGTTGACCAGCGCATGGCCATCCGTTTAACATGTCAAATGATTGCGGATTCGTGTGGTCGAAGTGCCAGAACCTTTCTTAAACATAGCGATAAGTCTTACCCTTTGTTTTGCTTTCGTCAACGGGTTCCACGACGGAGGGAACGTTGTCGCAGCAACAATATGTTCGCGCTCCATGAACCCGTGGAGGGCGCTATTCTATGCGGCGGCGGCTGAATTTATCGGCCCGCTTCTACTTGGAACCGCTGTGGCCCGGACAATGTCCTCATGTGTGCTGAAACCCGACATGGTTGAAGCGATAGACCCGCATCTTCTCAACATCATTGTCTCCAGCGCCATGGTCGGGGCTATGACATGGAAGCTTCCTACATGGTATTTCGGTCTCCCCTCAAGTGGCTCACATGCGCTCATAGGTGGTCTCGTAGGCTCTGGGATAGTGGGCATGGGTGTTCAGTCCATAGTAATCGACAAGGTTGTTTCGAGCGTTCTGCTGCCGCTCCTCATATCGCCCATCCTCGGAATCTTCCTTGGATACTTTATTTTTTCTGTAATAAGAACGATCTTCAGGGCCGCTCACCGGAGATCCGGCTTTTTTTTCGCCATTCTTCAGAGACCTGTAATGGTAACGCTGGCCGCCGCCCATGGATCCAACGACGCCCAGAAATCCATGGGAGTGATCGCAATCCTGCTGTCAGCCAGGATCCACGAGGTTGAAAATGGACTGATACTGCCGCAATGGGTCGTCTACAGTTGCGCTGCGGCTATTGCGCTAGGGTTGCTCGCTGGTGGATGGCGCATTGTCAAGACGGTTGGTTTCGGGATATCCAAGATGGAACCGGTCCACTCTTTTGCGGCTCAGTTATCGTCTGGTATTATAATCCTGGGAGCTTCCGTGTTCGGTGGGCCTGTAAGCACAACCCAGGTAGTAGGTTCATCAGTGCTGGGAGTCGGCGCTTCCCGAAGGGCCAGTGGTGTCCGCTGGTCTTCCGCCGCGAACATTGCGTACGCGTGGGTCTTCACCTTCCCTGCTTCCATGCTGGTCGGAGCTTTTTTCTGCCGTCTCCTGACCTGGCTGTTTTATCCTATAGGCTGAGGTTTCAATCATGGCCCTCTGGAAGATATTCGGCAATAAGCGTGAGGTCGATTTTTATGAACTCCTGGTGGAGCAATCCGAGAAGACGCTGCTTGGTTGTAAAGCGCTGGTGAAGTATCTTGACAATACCGCCGACCATGACGAAATGTCGAGACTGGAGCAGGAAGCGGATGACATAAGACGAATACTGATCGATGAAATCAACCAGACCTTCCTGACTCCAATGGATCGTGAAGATATTTTTACGCTGTCGCGAGCCATCGACGACGTCATTGATCACGCTTACAACACCGTCAAGGAAATGGAAGTCTTCGAGGTCAGCGCCAACGAATTCCTTATCAAGATGGCTGAACTGCTGGTTAAGGGCGCTGAAGAACTCACCAACGCCATAAAACACCTCAAGAAAAACCCGAATGTCGCCATTGAATATGTTGTGCGGGCCAAGCGACTGGAAAATAAAATGAATGACACCTTCCTGGCTGCCCTTAACCAGCTATTCGCCGGGAATAACATAAGGCAGATGCTTATCTATCGGGAGATATATCGCCACTTTAACCGCAGCGCCGACAGGGTTGACGAGGCGGCGAACATCATTAGCGACATAGTTGTAAAGATGGGATAGTTCAGGATAGTGATGTAAGTTCCGTAGTCTTGGGCATTTAATTATCCATTCCCGCCTGAATAGATATCTCGCTGTCTTCATTTCTCGTGGCGCCCAATTTATCCAGGATAGACACGGCAATTTTCTTGTCGGTCTCTTTTCCTTGAACCTTCAACAAGGACACCTTCCTCCTTTTGGCCTCCGAGATGGTGTGGCTTGTCACGATACGCCTGTTTCCCGCAGATTCTTCGAGGCGGGTCTGTCCAAACGACATCATAAGGCAATCATGCAGTTGGGCTTGACGAACCGGTTTTGTAAGATACCCGGCAAAACCTTTTTCCTCGAGACGACTGACGTCTCCCCTCCTGCCAAGAGATGTCATCATTACAAGCACGACATCCCGCATCATAGGGTCCGCCTTGATTATCTCTCCAAGGGTCTCACCGTCCATGTCCGGCATTTGCATGTCCAGTATCGCTATCTCATAGGGATCTCCGGATATTACCGCTTCCTGCAGTTTAGCCAGTGCCATGGAACCACTAGGCGCAAGGTCGAACCGGCATCCCCAGGACTCAAGGTATGCTCCAAGAAGGCGACGGTTGGTGGCGTTATCATCAACCCCGAGGATGCGACGACCTGTAATTTCCTGGGTCATCGCCGTAATTGACGACCGGGCTATCCGCTGTTTTTCCAGAGCTGCGGTAAACCAGAATAACGACCCTTCACCTAGGCGGCTCTCTACTCCAATTTCCCCGCCCATCATATCCACGAGATTCTTCGATATGGAAAGTCCCAGCCCTGTGCCCTCATAGTGTCTGGTGTCCGAAGCGTCGATCTGGGTAAAAGGAGCGAACAGTGATTCGATTTTGTTCTCCGGGACGCCTATTCCGGTGTCCATGACAGTGAACTTGATGACAGCCTTGTCGTCGAGTTCTTCCACCGCTTCCACCCTTACCGACACTTCCCCCGAGGATGTAAATTTTACAGCGTTCCCAATAATGTTGATGAGGACTTGCCGGATTCTCCCGGGATCACCCCTGACAAACGAAGGAACATCCGGGTCGATAAGGCATACAAGCTCCAGACCCTTTTCCTGTGCCCTTACCGCCAGCAAATCGGATACGTCTTCCAGGGCAGCCCTCAAATCAAAGTCGATTGTTTCGATAGTCAGTTTCCCCGCCTCTATCTTTGCGAAGTCCAAAATATCATTGATCAGACGAAGAAGAGCCTCCCCCCCACCTCTGACTATTTCAGCGTAATCTCGTTGCGTACCGTCAAGTTCAGTGTTCAGAAGGAGATCGGTCATTCCAATCACGCCGTTGAGGGGGGTCCTGATCTCATGACTTACGTTGGCAAGGAATTGGCCCTTTGCGATATTCGCCGCCTGCGCTTCTACTGTAAGTCTTTCGGCTTCCAGTATCGACTCCCGCAATAACTCGTTGGTTTTATTAACCTCTTCGTTGGCCATTCGAATGGCCTCTTCTGATCGCTTCCTTTCGGTGATGTCTCTGAGACCTGTGAGGATGAACTTTTCTCCTGCTTCCTCGAAACTTTTTAGAATGACTTCAGCGTCAAAGAGTGTTCCGTCGGATCGACTAGCCTTCCATTCAAAGATCTGGTCTTCACCCTGAAGGGCTTTACGCCAGATTTCGGGTATCGTCTCAATAGGGCTCGCCGGCCCAGGCAACTCCGTTTCGATTGTGGTGGACATTATCTGCGCCGGCGTCATTTTAAACAGGCTCAACATCATGTCATTGAAGCCGACTACTCGCCCTGTCGCGTCCTGAATGACCAGGGCGTCGTGAGCCGAGTTGAATACACGCCTCAGCCTTCTCTCGGAGGCCCTGATTACAACTTTAGACTCAGCCGACCTTACCTGGGCGCAATGAAATCCTGTAAGAAGCATTCCTATGACCAGTGTCATGAATATAGGGAACAACCTGCCCAGGCCGACACTCTTTATCCAGGCTCCCGCCCCCAGATCCATGCCAACTATCGCCATGACCTTACCCGGAGTTTCCGGGTCCATTAACGGCGCAAATGCGCTGACCCAGGATCCCCAACGGTCGGCGTAAGGGCCTATGGTGATCTTCTTTCCATCCCGAAAAATCGCTTTTATTGATGGAGGAGCGTCCTGATAAACCCAGCCTGGAGGGGAGAAATCCTTGGAGTCCATGGGTTCGGAATCCATAAGGAAAATTACCATTCCATTCTTGAAACCAAGCATGTAGATGAATCGGCATTCCGGAGCGCTCGCTCGTATTTTGCTGAACTGGCGATGAATATCCATGTACTGTGTCGAGTCCACATCGCCGACATCCCCGCGTAACTCGCGAAACCTTTCAATATCGACGCCACCCGCAACCATCTCAGCCTGAACGGCTAGACTATTGCGAAGGCTACTGTCGGCCCTTCGCCCGACAATTTCCGTAACTCCCCAGCCTACAATAACCGTTAAAACCAAGGCGGCCAATAACCTTGATCCCGTAAAACCCGAGCGAATCTGTTCATTTGCGGTCACTGAACCGCCGGCCCATTCGGAAGCGACGTAACCCCAAACGCCAAAGGCCATAGTCGAGCAGGACGCCGCTCTTAACAACTGAACCGGAATATGGAAACTGGAACGGAACCATCCTTCGTTTAAGGACGAAGCCGGGAAAAAAGAAGCTTCAGCCGGAACCAGTCCTGCTGTAAGACCAAAAAAGATCGTAGCCACACTGGCCACTTTGAGATAAATGGAACCCCTCGGAATTGCGCAGGAACTTTCCCGCCAGAAGGCCAGAGCGGCAATCATGGCGCCTGAAAGCCCCAGAGAATACCTGCTCGTCGCGAAAATTCCCGTCATACCATCCAGGGCCCCTATGCACCCCAGAAATACGAGAGGATAATATACCCAAGGTCCCGGATCATTGTCTTTCGTCTTAATCGCCGCGCTTCTCCGCCCAAATTCCAGCAGAGCGGCGAAGGAGCCCGCCATCAGCGTCAGCCTTACCACCTTCAGGAGAAAAGGGTCAGGTAGGCTTAACGCCATAATTTCCATTATCTGGTAAGCTCCGTGAAGCGCAGCGAAGAGAGCCATCCATGAAAACGGCAGACGGGCGGATCGGCGCTGGGCCATGATCGAGCAGATCAGCGCCAGGACTATGCAACTCAGCCCATTAACAAAAAGTGTGTAATCGAGTTGTAGGCTCATAATTCAGACAACGAGCTTTAATTAATAAATTATTTTACGGTCGTAATTCCAGAGATATGCCCTCATAACGTAATTGAATATATTAAATAGACCTTAGGCTGTCTAGAAACTTTAACATGAATATAATATTATTATTGATTTTATAGCTGTAATTGAATCTAACAAACGCGGTATATTCAAGTTTTATGGCGCAATGAGAGCTAATCATGTAATAATTCATGTACGCGCCAATAAAGATACCATAGTGTCTGTTTTGGAACTTACACCAACAAGGAATCTTCGCAATGCGGAAGACTGACGGGAAATCCCGCCTCTCTCTGGATTTTATCAAGACAGCGCCTCTGGCGACCAAATTTATATCGGGTTGCCTGGTCCTTCTTGCATCAGCGCTGATAGTAACCAACGCGTTGATGACTTATGGCGTTCCGGGACTCGGTTTTCCAGGAATTTACAGCGAGGAAAGACAAAAGGTTGTGAGTAATCTTGAACTCATCGCTGATCTCAAAAAGGAGAGACTTAAACTCTGGATACAGGAACGCAGGGACGACATTACCATCTTGACCGGTTCAGCGTTTGTTCAAAGCGCCACTCAACAGGTCCGGGAAGCGTTTCAGGAAGAATCCAGACTGGGAAAATCGATCTCCAGTGTTTTTAAAACCCTGTCGGAGGAACCACCGTTCATTACACTTGAGGGTTACCTCAACGACTGGATCAAATTGAAAGGAAATTATTCAAGAATTAGAATTGTTGATCCAGGGACCCGCCAGATTATGCTTTCAACTGAGAGAAAGGACCTTGGCGTAGAGCTTTCGGACTTGCCGTCACTAAGATCACAGACAAATCCGGACAACAATATCTGGTTTCAATTACAGAGAGACTCGGTTTCCGGGAAACCTCTCCTCGCGATATCATCCACAATAAATGTGGAAAGCTGGAAACCCAGGTCGGGGATTTCAAGGACTGATGGAGTGATGGTCATGTATTTGTCAGTCGACGATATCCTCAGACCATTAATGAATTTAGGCGGGGGCATAGGCAAAACAGGGGAGGTGGTTGTAGTAAATGATCTTTCCGAAACAATAGTGGCCCCACGTTTGGCCAACATAACAAAAACCGGGCGTCCCAATGATTCGCTTCCAATACGTACAACCCAGATGACTCTCGCTCTTAAAGGCAATGAGGGGATATTGACAGCGCCGGATTATCGTGGCGTGGAAACGCTTGCCGCTTACCGGAGTATCGAACTTAACCCGTTCCAGCGATGGGGACTCGTTGTAAAAGTCGATGAATCAGAGATTCAGGCGTCCGCAAGACGATTGAAACTCTTTCTGGCGCTGGTTTTTCTTTCAGTCCTGATTACCGGTTCAGTCCTGGCTTACTGGATGACAAAGAGGATCACAGCGCCTATAAGGGCGCTGACCAAAATAGCCCAAAGGGCGCATTCAGGAAACCTCGACGTACGTGCGCCCTTTCGGGGGAATGATGAAGTGGGGATCCTTTCAGGGTCTTTCAATTCGCTTCTGGACAAAATAGCTGAATGGAGAAGAGAACTGGAGTCCACAGTTGAAAAAAGGACCGCCGAGCTTAAGATAGAAATCGCTGAACGAAAGCAGGCTGAGGTGTCTCTGAAGTCTCAGACGGAACAACTCATCCACGCACAGAAGATGGAAGCGGTAGGGACGTTGGCCGGTGGCATAGCTCACGATTTCAACAACATACTGCTAGTGATCACCGGTTATTGCGAGCTTCTTCTCATGAGTCTGCGCACCACAGACCAACATTACGCTTCTGTGCAGGTGATTCAAAAAGCGGCGTTCAGAGCCGCTGATCTTGTCAAACAGATGCTGACGTTCAGCAGGGCTTCCGAAACAAATCCAGCGCCCATGAAGCTCAACCTGCAAATTGAAGATGAGGTGAGTTTACTCGACAGGACTATCCCCAAGACTATTGAAATCCGGATGGACCTGGATCCCGAATTGAAGATGATCAACGCCGACTCGACCCAGATTGACCAGATCGTGCTGAATCTTGCCATAAACGCCAGGGACGCCATGCCTGAGGGTGGAACGCTTACCCTGCGGGCCGGAAATGTGACCCTCGATGAAGATTTCTGCTCAAGAAATCTCGAGGTTAGCCCGGGCGAATACGTGGAGTTGTCTGTTTCCGATACCGGGACAGGAATGGAAAAATCCATTCAGGAAAGGATTTTCGAACCTTTTTTTACTACCAAGGATCCGGGAAGTGGGACCGGCCTTGGACTTTCGATGGTTTTCGGCATTGTTAAAGCGCATGGGGGTCACATAACCTGCCACAGCCAACCCGGTGCAGGAACTACGTTCAGTGTTTATTTTCCTGTCGCTGAAGAAGTTCAAGAGGCCAAAGACGGATTGATTAAAAAACCCGATCACAAAGGGAATGAAACCATACTGATTGTCGACGACGAGGAAATGATCCGAAAGTTTGCCGGGGAAATGCTTGAAATAATCGGATACACCGTCATGACAGCGGAAAACGGGTTGAAAGCCCTTGAAATCTATTCCCAACAAGCCGAAACAATAGACCTCGTCATACTTGACCTCAACATGCCCATAATGAATGGTATTGAATGCCTGGAAGCCATGGCCGCCGTAAATCCCGGCCTAAAAGCGCTAATCGCTACAGGATACTGGGTTGACTCTGAAACCAAAGAAAGGCTTGCGAAACATGCCAAGGGGCTTATATCCAAGCCATTCAAAACAGACGAATTTTTGCGGTTAATAAGAAAGATCCTTGACCGTAAATGAATCCGGCCTCGTCCAAATCATAGTCGGACCGGTTCAAAATTGAAAAACGTCCGGACAATCTTTACAAAATACGTTCTGACCGCATAGTATACATACAATACCTTCAAAAAGGACACCAAAGTGTACAAGCAAAGGTTTGAAAATCTTTTCAGGGTTGCTCTCAAGATTACCTCTTCCCTTAATATTTCAGATATTCTGGAAACCCTTCGGGATGAAGCGAAGGTTTCAATACCCCACCTTCAGGAAGCGTGTTTGCTCCTTGTAGACCCTGAAGCCGCTAACTACACACGGCCCTTGCACTGTGCAATGTCAAAGTCATCGATCAACTGCCAGCTATGCAAGAGAGGGAAAAGCACCATTACGGCAAGTATAGACAACCCGGCCCCGTACCTGTGCATGATTTCGGGGGAAAGTGGATCTGAGATATTGTCGTCCTCAATCCCGATTGGTGGCCTTTTGGAGGTGGCAATTCCAGTGTATCACGAAGGAAAGCCGCTTGCGGTCCTTAACGCCGTGGCCGGAGAAAACACTCCCATTACAGAGCAGGACCTCGTTCTCCTCAAAGACCTCACGGATCTGGCTTCGAACGTTATTACCAACGCTCGCAGCCACTGGCAGATGTCAAAGCAAAAGATGACACTTGACAGGATTCTCGGCCATTTACGTCCGTTCGTTCCGCAAACGGTTCAAAATATCGTGGAGAAAAATCCTGACGCCCCTTTACTGGACAAAATTGAGACGGAAATCACCGTGCTTTTTCTGGATGTGGCGGGCTACACTAAAATAAGCGAATCCCTAAACCAGGATCAGGTCAACTTCATCATAGAAAAATATTTCTCAAGTTTCCTGGACATACTCTACGAACATTCCGGCGACATAAATGAAACAGCGGGTGACGGGCTCATGGTAATCTTCCAGGGAGATCCGGGTGAAACGGCTATGAACGCGGCCCGTGCGGCGCTCGCCATCCGAAGGCGAACAAATGAGATAAACGAGGAACTCAGTGGTCGTTTTCAGCCAATTGATATCAACATGGGGATGAATTCCGGCGTCGCGGCGGTTGGAATGTCACGTTTCCAGGGAAAAGCCGGGACCCGTATGACCTTCACAGCCAGCGGCCCCGTCACAAATCTGGCGGCCAGACTTGCGTCCGGAGCCACTAATGGGGACATCCTCGTCGGGCCCGAAACAGTGGCCAGGATTGGGAACAAGATGGTCTTTTACGATAGAGGGCTGATGCGGTTCAAGAATGTCTCAGTGGAAACTCAGGTCTACAGCCTTTTGCCCGGAAATCGGAAAGGCGCCGACTTTTCATCCGAGGAACAACCAGGATAGCCCTCCCTGGGGCAATGTGGTTTTTTCGCGGGTGTCCAAAACTCAGGCTCTTATCCGGTCACTGATCCATCGAAATGTTATAGCGAAAAGGTAAGCAAACCCGGCGACAAGGATGGTGGTCGCTCCGGTGGGGTAATCAGGAGAGTAACTTATCGCCAGCCCCGATGTTGTAAACGCTACGCACAAGACCGTCGAGACAATCATCATCATCCACAGTGTCCTGCAAAACAGAGCGGCGATAGCCACCGGCAGAGTAAGCAGGGCCACCACCATAACAATCCCTACTACGGTAGCGAGAATAACAACTGTCAGCGCTGCCAGCGCCAGAAGCAGAAGATAGAAAAATTCCACATTCATGCCTCGCAGACGAGCAAACTCCTGATCAAAACAGACGGCCAGAAACTGATTATAGAAGAGAAGCCCCAGGACAACTATTATTACGTCAAGCCCGCCCAGCATCCAGAGTTCGGAGCTTGAAACAAGGAGTATGTTTCCGAACAGGTAACCCATCAGTTCTTCATTGTAACCGGGAGTCATGGAGATAAAAACTATTCCGATCGCCATGCCTACGGCCCAAAGAGCGCTTATGGCGGTGTCCTCCCTCTGCCTGGCTTTCAGGCTTACCAACCCGATTGTTATTGCGGCTATGACAGCCACAACAAGGGCGCCGTAAACCGGCTGCAAGGCGCTCCAATGGTGTACCCGCTGCAGGTAAAAGGCCGCCCCAAGGCCCGCCAGCACACTATGAGCGATCCCACCAGCAATATACGATATGCGCCTCACAACAATATATGTCCCTATCACTCCGCAGGCCACACCGGCAAGCAGCCCGGTCAGAAGGGCGTTCTGAAGGAATGGATATTGCCTCAGGTCGGTCAGGAACTCGTACAATTACAGCCCTCCCCACTGCCGTTATGCCTTATCATTTTCATTGGAGACCCGTAAATCTCGTTAATGATTTCTCCTGTGATCTCGGTCGTCGGATGCGTCAGGACCTTCCGTTTTACGCATAGCACGGTCCGAACGACCTGGGAAACAAACCCAAGATCGTGAGACACCATCACAATTGTCAATCTTTCGTTCAGTTCCTGCAACAATTTGTAGAGGTCGCCCTCCATGGCCACGTCCAGATTCGCCGTAGGCTCATCTAGCAGCAGCATATCGGGCTCGCACGCCAGGGCCCTTGCCAGAAAAAGCCTCTGGCGCTGCCCGCCGGAGATCTCGGCGAAAGATTTCGTGCGAATTGCGGCCAACCCAACCTTTTCCAGGCACATTAAAACTATTTCCCTGTCTTCCCTGCTGTAGAAACCAAAGTGGCTTCCATGGCCGAGCCGTCCCATCAGCGTCACATCCATCACCGTGGCAGGGAACTGGAAATCAAGCTGGGAATGTTGCGGCATATACCCCATCCTGGTCCTAGCCCGGTCAGGGTCCTGCCCGAATACTTTAACGGCGCCGCTGGAAGGAGTGAGCAAACCCAGGATCAACTTGATCAGGGTAGTCTTTCCTCCACCATTGGGCCCAACAACCGATACAAAATCACCCTGTTGGATTTCAATGTTGACGTCTTCCAGGACCAGATAGCCATCATAGGAGAAATTTAGGCCGCAGATCATGACGGCGGGAAAATGGCTCCCATTTACGGGAACAGAATCAGGCATTTCTCGTCAATCCTTTTCCCTCTTTAGGCCTGTATCGCGGTCGCATATAAGAAGCACAGCGTTACAGGAGCGACATTCCTCTATGTGGTGATCCATTAGAAACGTGTCCCAATGCTCCCTCTGATGAGGCATAATTACTCCGGCGCCTCTGCAGAGGGGACAGACATTATCGAGAGCGGTGACAACAGCGGTCCTTATAAACTCAGACCTGTTGGGCAACCCCCGCAGGGCGTCCCCTAAAGATTCAGGCACCTTGAACGTAATAATTTCCTGTTTTTCCTTTTTCATTTCATTATCCCCTGGATGAAGGGCTAATCCCTCAGGGCGTTATTATTACAAAGTAATACTGGAGAGTCAATTCACTTTTTTGAAGTGAACAGGCCAGACCCCCATCAAACCAAACGCAGTGAAGGTCATATTATCGGCGTTGTAACCAGCCGGCTCATAACATTGAGCAGTTTTTTTATGTCTATGGGTTTTTCAAGGAGAGAGTCAATGCCTGATTCTCGAATCTTTTCTTCTTCCAGCGCCTGTCCGCCCCAACCTGTCAGAAGCACAAACGGCGTCTTTGATACGCCCTTGGCTGCGCAAATGGATTTGATCGTCCTTCCAACTTGCCATCCATCCATGATCGGCATGACGAGATCGCAAACAACCACGTCAATCAGGTTGTTCTTGTAAATTTCAATGGCCTGATCGCCCGAAGTGGCGGTAAAAGCAGTGTGTCCGATCTCGTTCATGACCTCGCCCAGCATTTCAACTATGGATTCCATGTCATCGATCACCAGAACCGTCATGGGAAGATCCATTACGGCCTGCTCGGGGGGCTTTTTATCCACGGACTCTTCCATCGACAACGGCAGCCTGACAGTAAATGTGGTCCCCCTGCCCTTCATGCTGGTAACAGTCAATGAACCGCCATGGTTTAAGACTATACCGTGACAGAGAGGCAATCCGAGACCCGTGCCTATGTTGGACTTGAGTGATGTCCAAAATGGGTCGAATACCTTCTTAATGTCCTCTTCAGCAATCCCGACCCCATTGTCGGATATCTCAATAACAGCCATGTCCATGTCGGAATAGAGCTTAACATCAATGGCGCCGCCTTTCGGGCATGCTTCAGCAGCGTTTTTTATAAGGTTTACGACAACCTCGAATATTTCATCGTCCCGACCGTGAACCATGATCCCTTTTTCGAACTTCTTACGGACCGTGATCTGTGGCTTCGGATCCCGGGCGTCAATCTTGAACAGCGGCGTCGTCACTTTTATTGCCTGGACGATTGTCTCTGAAATATCGAATACCTTTGCGTCATTCCTGCGGTCATCGACCCTGACCCTGGCGAATGTCTGGAGTCTGCGAACCGTCTCCGCCCCTAGACGGGCGCTGTCCCTGATTTTATCGACGGACCGCATCGCCTCATCTATCCTGCCCTTTTCCATGTCCATAACGGCCAGTTCCAGCGTGCCCGTAATGATCTGAAGGAGATTGTTGAAGTTATGGGCTACCCCACTCGCCAGATCAGCTACCGCTTTGACGCGTTCAGCCCGGACAAGCGCCTCCTCCGCAGCTTTAAAACCACTCATGTCCTCAATGATACATACCGCCCCTATAAACGCACCGTCATCGGATTTGACCGGGTCAAAAACCCCTTTTATCGGCGTCAGCTTGGCGCCTGTGACAGATAGGTAGTCGCCTTCGAAGTAGCCGGTCTCGCCTGTGAGGCTGATTCTTATGGCTTCTATGACTTCCCGGTTGTTGAGCCTTTCAAGCATTTTCATACCGACTAGCTGGTCACGGGAGGATCCGATAATCTCCACAAACTTTTCGTTGCAGTCGATTATTACGCCATCTCTTTCGTAGTGCATTATACCCATTGGGGAACACGCGAAGATCATGCGGTAACGCTCTTCGCTTCGCTGAAGTTCCTGTGAGGTTCGCCAATTCATGAGCCCGATGGACGCGAATTCAGCCAGGGATTCGGCAAGGATGACATCTCTATGGGAGAATCCCCTCGGCTTGTTCGCCAAACATAGAAAACCGACGGGCCTGTTCCTGACAATTAATGGAGAAATGAGGATATTCCTGGGGTTTTGCAGTCCTTCAGAAACAAGGACCGACCACGCGCCTAAAGCCGCATCGTTTTTGTAAACAGTGCGCCTCTCCTTGCAGGCCAGCGATTCAAGGCCTGTCAGTGGAATATCCACAGTGGCTTGTAAACTGCCTTCTGAACTATCAGAGTCACAACATAACACCCGCTGTTTGGCGCCGTCTTCATCAAGAACCGACAGAAAGCCTGTTTCGGAACCAACAAGGCGCCTTGCGTTTTCAAGTATCGATTTGGCCGCCTCAGCGAAGTCGGCCTTCTCCAGTAACGCCCTTGCGGATTCCAGCATCGATCTTGTTTCGAGGTCGATCTGCTTGAGGTCTTCAATGGCCTCGGCCAGTTCTTTCTCAAGCTCTTTCCTGTCCGTAATGTCTCTCGTTAGGTGGACATAGCCTCTTAAAACTCCGACCGAGTCGACGATCGGCGACATTCTTGTTTCGAGGGACTTCCGTCTGCCGGCGTCATAATGTTCGACCAGCGCCTGCCCCTGGTCCTGGATCATGGCGTGTAAAGGACAACTCTCGATAGACCCTTCGGAGCATTGGATCACCTCAAAACAAGACCTGCCGATCGCGTCTTTTTCTTTGACCCCCGTTATCTTTTCCATGCCGGCGTTCATCCTCAACACCCTGAAATCAGGGTCAAGGATTGACATGAAATCCTGGACCGAATCGAACGTGAGTTCCCATTCCTCCTTGGCCCTCATAATCGCCTGTTCGGCCGCCCTGGTTTCCGTCACATTGAGGTTTTCGCCGGATTTCAACCGAACCAAACCGAAGGGAGAAGCTTCGGCGAATGACTCAAATTTATCCTCGTCAGACTTGATCTGTTCGTTCTCAAGTTCCCGCACCCGTCTCCTGAGATATTCGAGTTCTTGTAGCTGATCTTGTGTAATTCCGTCCTTGCCGCTCATTGATCTCCTGAAGCAGCGTTGATTCGCTTGTCAAATAAGGCCTTGTCCCTTTTCCTCACAATCTGAAGGGAACGAAACTGGACATCCTGGTTGAGATTGTTGATCGCCTGCTGGTTGGCCGTAAGTTGCCTGTTAAGTGCGTTGAGGGTCCTTATGCAGTTTATGGCGTCCGTGCTGGGAACAACGCGGCGGTTACCTTCCGGATCACGAAGAACCTCGGAGAGCGTGTTGTTCTTTATGCATCTCTGGGCAACCGTCACCGACTGCTGTAGGGTGTTTCTCTGCTGCAACAGGGAGTTAAGTTCTATTGACAGGGTGCTCGGGGTAGACGGAGCGTTCCTTGCGGCCGTCGCTGCCGCGCTGTTCGTGCTGTTCCACGACCTGTTGATTGCCCAATCCTGGGCGAATACATTACCTGACGATACCAGGCAAAGAGACAGGACCTGCGCTACAAAAACAACAAAAACCATCCGGACTGGTTTTATGGATATTCCTGAAAATATTTTCTTATTCATTTTATCCACCACTGTATACCATCTCAACCTTAAGGGGCAATATATCCTCGCCGCTGGGTTAAGATTTCTCGTCACGTTGTTCCTCGAAATGACATTTCCGGACAGGGAATCTCCTACACCTTAGAGAGATCACCTCAATATCCCCATTTTCCGCTGTAGAATCGCGGTGTTTATCTTGTAACCCATCAGTGAGATGTAATAATCACCTTCAGATAACGACAACTGGCGCTGTGCGTCAAGCACCTCGACGTACGTGGCGACCTGCTCTTTATAACGCTCCTGGTTGATGCGGAAGTTCTCACTGCGGAACTCGACCGCGGCCTTGTTGTCCGCGATGTCCTTCTCCGAGCGCTTCATGTCCTCGTAAGCCTGCTTCACTTCATTCATGATCGTTTCAACGAGAAGCTCACGGTTTACAAACGCCCTGGCCTCGGCTGTCCTTCTTTCCGAAACCACGGATCGCCTCTTGAACATGTCGAAAGTCCAGGTGAGCAGACCCTTGATCTGCCAACTGTTATTCCCTTCAGGGTCAACGATGTTCCAGTCGTCATTTACCCGCTTGCCAGTCCCAAGCACGCTGACATTCGGCATAAGATCGGCCTTGGCCGACTTGACCAGCGCCAGCGCCTGATCCACCGATATGTTGGCCTGCCTGATCTCCAGCCTGTTCTGGGCGGCTATCGCATAGGAGTCGGGCAGCCGGTATTCACTCGGGCGGTATGACAGGTCTTCTATTATATGGGTCGGGGTGTCCTGAGGGTTCCGGACGAGATAGTTCAGCGTGGCCTGGTTCTTGGCTATGTCCGCAAGTGACTGGGTCCTTTGTATCCGTGCCTGGGCGAGTTGACCTTCAGTGGATAGCACATCCACCTTCGGCACCACCCCTGCCTTGTAAAACTCCATGGTCTGATTACGTAACGCCTCAAGGGATCTGATGGCCTGATTGGCGACCATCAACAGCCTTTGCGCCTGCATCATCTGGAAATAGGCCTGGTTTACACTGAGTATCAGGTCCTGGCGGTTGACTTCGAACTGGATTGCGGTGTAGTCGACACCCAGCCTCGCGTACTTGTAATCGTTGATCAGCTTGCCGCCGCTGAATATCGGCTGAGTAATCGTTACCTGGCCAGCAAACTGACGGTATGGATCTATGCGGAAAGGGTAGACAATAGTACCTGTGGGATTAGGCGTAGCAAACTGAAGGTTGTACTGTTGGCTACCGGTATGTCGAGCATCCTGCACATAAGAAAGGGCGCCAGTAAATGTCGAGTTACGATACCTATCGAACGTCCCACTGTACAGAACATCGATTGACGGAAAGAAGTCGGAGTAGGCCTCTCGGCGCTGGTATTCCTTTTCATCCACAGCGAGCCTCGAATCAGCCATCGTGAGGTTTCTCGCGACAGCGATGGCCACGGCCTGCGGAAGACTCAAAGTGAGGCTGGGATCGTTGTTCCTGTAGGTGGGATAGGGTTTATCCTCAGAACCCTTGGGAAAGGCCGTATCGGTCTTCTTCTCGATCGTTAACGCCTTGGGAGGGACCTGGGATGAACTGCCTTTTGATGTGTCGGGACGACCTTTCACTTGAGAGGATTCAGTGTCGGCAGCCAGACCGAATACGGTAGCCGCATAGCCGGTCTCAGCGGCTATCAAGCCCTGAAGCGACAACAGCGCGGCCAAAAGAAGATGGCTAGCGGGCCATAACCTGACCATACCCATGGAACCTCCATCAATATCCTGAAGCGCACACGGCCGACATGCCGCGCAATCACCTGAGGAACATAATAATTACAGCTCAAACCAGCAGAACCAGCGTAGGGCGGTTTACACCCGCCGATTCAGTGCCATACACCGATCCAGGGTAAACACATCGCCTGTGGCGCCGTAGGGGTTCAGGATTTTGAACCCCTACGTATCGGCGGCCACGGGCCTCCCTAAAAAACCTAATCCTTAAACCTTCTCAATGAACCCAAAACCAGGCGGCGACAGCCGCCTCACAAAAACCAATTACAGGTCAGATCATCAAGCGGGCGAATACCTTGGTATTCCCTACAAGATTATCGACAAGTATCCTCTCGTTCGGCGCATGCGCCCAACCTTCAATCTTTTCCCACACAGCGGCCGCAAGGCCTTTCTTCCTGAAGAATGTCGCCACTGTCTGGCCGCCTATCCCGCATGGTCGCGGCTGGACTCCGTAAATCTCCTGAATGGCCTGGGCCAACTCAATGACAACCGGGGAATCGGCCGGCGTGCCGTGCGGTGATTCGCTCCTCAGGAATTCTTCAATCCTGATTTGCGCTCCAAAACGTTCGGCCACGGATTTGGCGGTCGAATTCATCTCAGCCAGCACGTCCGCAAGGTCTATCTGGGGCAATACCCTGCAATCGAAATAGAAAACGTCCTCACCGGGAATTGTGTTTACGTTCTGAACGTTCGAATCCTTCTTTGTAGGCTCGAAAGTGCTTTCCGGCGGACTGAAGAAAGTGTCCGTGTCGGGAAACCGCCTGTGAAGGGCCTCGTCAATGGCCACTATCATGTGAGACGCGACACGAAGGGTATTCAGACACTTGTCAGGACGACTCGCGTGTCCCTGTTTGCCGCTCACCGTGAATTTCACGTGGTAGAGGTGTTTCTCGGATATCTCGATGACGTCTCCGTCTTTGGAACCCGCGTCAGGGGCGAGAATAAGGTCATGGGGCCCGAAAAGATCCGGCCGGGTCCGCAACACGTAATCGAGCCCGAACAGACTGCCGTTTTCCTCATCCGAGACAAGGGCCAGCCCCACATTGACAGCGAATTCAGCCGTTTCCCTCACGGCCCGGACGGCAAAGACACTGGCTGCCAACGCCTGCCCATTGTCTTCAACCCCTCGACCGTAAAGATACCCGCCTTCGACATGAGGTTGAAAAGGGTCGGCGTCCCACAGTCGCAATTCACCTACAGGGACGACATCAACATGACTCAAAATCCAAAGCGTGCGAGACCTATCCCTTCCATTGAAAATCGCCAGGAGGTTCGGGCGGACGCCATCAGGAACTCGATTGTCCGGCGCGGGCAATTCAATGATCTCATCCGGCTTCAATTTGAGGACTTCATCCTTTACCACGATATATTTGGCCATTTCGCCGATACCGGCGTTTTCTGGACCAAGCGCCGGTATTGAGCAGATCCTCGAAAGAAACTGAACACTGTCATCTCTCAGATCTTCGATTCGTTTAACGACTTCAGGAAAACCCACAGGACCTCCATGAGTCTTTTATGTTTTTATTTGTTGCGCTAATTATAGTGCTGTATTGCTATATTAGCCTAATTTACTAATATAAGTCAAGAAAAAAGCAGATAAAATAATTGCGGAACTGATAGTAAATGGCTGTCATCAATATATATACCACCACAAGAGTAACACTGGAAATTCACAGCCCGAAATGATAGACATCCGACAATTCCTATCAAGGAGCGGCCTACGACATGGTGTATTACCTCAATCTCCTCGGCACGGCCATTTTTGCTGTTGGAGGCGCTCTAGCAGCGGCCCGCAAGGGCATGGACCTGTTCGGCGTTGTGGTTGCCGCAGTTTTGACGGCTATGGGCGGCGGGACGCTCCGGGACCTTTGCCTCGGCGTGAGCCCGGTCAACTGGGTAACCGACTCATCAGGGATTGTGATTGCGGTAATCTATGGAACGGTGACTTTCGCTCTTCTTAGTTTTCGCAGGCTTTCCTATGTTCCTTTCAAATATCTCAATGTGGCTGACGCATTCGGACTCGCACTGTTTACTGTGATTGGATGTGAGACGGCGCTGTCTTTGAACGCCAATCCAATAATAGTTGTGATCATGGGAATGCTGACCGGATCAGGTGGCGGGATCATGCGGGATGTTTTTTCAGGTGAAATTCCCCTCTTCTTTCGCAAGGAAATCTATGCCACCGCCTGCCTGGTGGGCGGGGTGGCTTACCTGGCTTTCCTTGCCGCAGCCATGCCAAACAACGGAGCAATGCTGGGGGGCGCGGCCGTAACCCTCGCCATACGACTGGCGGCCATTCGTTGGGGGCTTTCTCTGCCTAACCTGGATCAACAAGCCGACACTGTGGAGATGTGACGAGGGGATTTGTGATAACCCGGCGCCTACCCACGGCGACGCCGGGATCTGCCGCTTCACGTCCCGTCTGTAACCTCGCTCAAGATCTCCTGAGAGTACTTGCATGCAACGTAATCATCGTCTATAATGCAATTGGAATGCATTATAGACGGTAGGTTCGATATGTACGTAACCAGAACTCTTGAAAACTTCTTCCTGAAGGCCACTAAACAATTTCCGGTAATGCTGCTCACAGGCGCCAGACAAGTCGGGAAAACTACGTTTCTGCAACATTTAAGGGAAGAGCGCAGAAAATATGTCACACTCGATGACCCATTGATCCTGAACCTGGCCAGGGAAGATCCAGCGCTCTTTCTGCAAAGATTCCAACCGCCGGTTTTAATTGATGAGATCCAATATGCGCCGAATTTGCTGCCCTACATCAAGATGAGCGTTGACAATGACAGGCGGCCAGGAATGTTCTGGCTGACAGGATCGCAACAATTTCACCTAATGAAGGGCGTGTCTGAATCGTTGGCCGGACGTGTCGGCGTCGTTGAACTTATGGGCTTATCCCGTTGGGAACTGAGCGGTAAAGGAGACATTTCCACACCGTTTATCCCCACTCCTGAAAATATCAGCCAGAGGGAACACTCAGCGGGGAGCCTCTCATTACAGGAGCTATACAATATTATCTGGCGTGGTTCCTTCCCTGCCGTAGCTCTGAACGATGAAGCGGATCGGGACCTATTCTACAGTTCTTATACCCAGACTTATCTTCAGCGGGATGTTCGGGACCTGGCGCAAGTCGGAGACGAACTGGCCTTTTTGCGTTTCCTACGCGCCGCTGCAGCCCGCTCGGCCCAACTTCTTAATATGGTAAACCTTTCACGGGACGCCGATATCGCCCCAAACACGGCAAAGCGGTGGATCTCGATTTTGAGGGCGTCCGGGATAGCCTACTTGCTTGAACCGTACAGCGCGAATGTCACAAAACGCCTTGTAAAGACTCCAAAGCTCTATTTCACTGATGCCGGCCTGTGCGCGTGGCTAACTGAATGGTCAAGTCCCAAAACACTGGAAGCCGGGGCCATGTCCGGGCCTATCCTTGAAACCTGGATCATGGGTGAGGTTCTCAAGAGTTGGCGCCACAGCGGCCGCCCGGCCCCTTTCTACTTTTACAGGGACAAAGATCAAAAGGAGATTGATCTGCTGATCAAGCAGGATGGGACAATATACCCTCTGGAGTTCAAAAAAACCGCATCCCCAAATAGACACGCTGTGAGGTATTTCGGGGCTCTGGCAAAGCTTGACGCCCAGGTTGGGCCAGGGGGCCTCATTTGTCTTGTCAACCAACCACTCCCGTTGACTCCAACAACCTGGGCCATTCCCGCGGGTATAATTTAGGCGCCAAGTCTCGACATAGTGTTTCCGAAGCTGACGAATTCTTCGGGGGAAAGTGTTTCAGCGCGTCGACCAAGATCAATGCCGGCAATCTCAGCGGCCTCGGCTATTTGATCAAAAGAAAGCTCGGGAGTGACCAGCGCCTTGAGCGCATTCCTCAGGGTCTTGCGTCTCGACGAAAAACCCGCCTTCACAAGTTTCGTAAGCAAGTTATGATCAGTCACATCATGCGGCGGGGGATCAGGAAAAACGATACGAATCAGGGTGGATGTGACTTCAGGCCGTGGATAAAAGGCCTCGGGGGGTATGTCGAACAGGGCGTTGGACCTGGCTCTGGCTGCCAACAGAACTGTAAGGGCGCCATAATCCTTTGTGCCGGGATTGGCGACAAAACGTTCCGCCACCTCTTTCTGCAGCATCACTACCGCCGATTCGAAGATAGAACTGTTTTCCTGGAAGATGAACACCAGCCTGCTCGAAAGGTTGTATGGAAGATTAGCCACTATTTTCAGTTTGCCGGATTGAGCCGCAAGCTCGTGAAAATCGAACTTCAGTACATCTTTATGAATCAGTTTTATGCGAGGAGAACGGGCGAAACGAGCTTCCAATTGCCTGAAAAAGCCGGCGTCAATTTCTATCGCCCAAACTATCGCGCCGCGACGGGCAAGACTCTTCGTCAAGGCGCCCAGACCCGCCCCTATTTCAACTATGCTGTCGCCCTCTTTGACTCCTGCGGCGTCGACAATCATCTCCAGATAAGACGTGTCTATAAGGAGGTTTTGTCCCATCCATTTCTTGGGAGCGAGCCCATGAGAGCGAAACACGTCTCTGGGATGCGGACCATTACTTTTATTTACGGTTCGTGGCATGGAATCTTTTACTTACCTACACAGAATCGTTCGAATATCCGGTCAAGCACCATTTCATCAATATTTTCTCCGGTTATCTCTCGCAAGTCCTTCAAAGCCAAAGTCAGTTCCAGCGAGAGTATTTCCGGGTCAGGAGGATGACCGGACCTGACAGCGCTTAGTATTACCGACACTTTTTGAGCGGCGGCCTCAACCAGCAATACGCCTCTCTGGTTCAGCCCGCATGAGGTGGAATAATCCGAAGACCGAAGTATTTCAGCGCCTGCCGAGCTTAAAGCGGCCTTTAACATCTCAAGGCCCTCGCCCGTGAGAGCGCTGACCTTTATGGGCGCCGGCCTTTCAGGCCAGGGAGGCGCCACTTCTCCTTTCGCCGTTGGAAGGTCAGTCTTGTTGTACACTGGAATTGTGAAAATGTCCCGGCATGAATCGTAAGCGGCCACGTCCTGATAATCAAGCGGTCGGCTCGAATCAACCAGCAGCAAAGCCACATCGGAACTTTCAAGCCATTGTCTGGTCCTGCGAATTCCTTCTTCTTCGATCGGTTCCGGGTTGTCCCTGAGACCAGCGGTGTCACAGATGATGAAAGTCATCCCGTCCACCACCGCCCTCTCCGAGACGGCGTCACGTGTCGTGCCGGGGAAAGGCGTGGCTATCATGCGGTCGGCGCCAAGCAGCGCATTGAAAAGAGTCGATTTGCCAACGTTCGGCTTGCCTATAATAGAGACCCTTACGCCTTCGCGTCTTAGTCTTCCGGACACGCTCGATTCGAGCAGAGATTGAAGCTTCTCCAGAACCCGCCCCACAGGCCCTTCCATCTGAGGCGTTTCCAGGTCAATGTCTTCGCTGAAGTCGATACCGACCTCTATTTCGGCTATTATATCAGTTAGATCATGGATTATTTCCTCGACATGGGACGACATACGCCTGTCGAGACGCCCCCTAGCCTCTTCCAGAGCTGACGGCGTAGTGGCCATTATGAGATCTACTACCGCCTCTGCCTGGATCAGGTCCAGTTTTCCATTCAGAAACGCGCGCCTGGTGAATTCACCCCGTCTTGCCGGCGTGGCGCCACAGTAGATAATTGCCTTCAGCGCCGCATCAAGAATTACCGGGCTTCCGTGAAGACTTATTTCGACAACATCCTCGCCTGTGTATGAATTCGGCCCCCTCATGGCCACAGCCAGACCGTCGTCAATTTTCGTCCCATCAGCGGGATTTACAAAAATCCCATATACGGCCTTCCTGTCGGGAAATTTGGAGTCGGTTCGGCTCCTTGGGGTAAACACCTGATTAAGTATGGGGATTGCGCAGTCGCCGCTCATTCTTATGACACCCACACCTGCGTATCCAGGCGCGGTGGAAAGCGCGGCCACAGTATCAGAATATGATGGGAAGGAATCGGTCATAAATAATAAAAAACCCGTGCGTTTCGAGTTTTAGGTTCGAATCACACGGGCGCCTCAATTGAATTGAGCAAACTGATTACTTTGGGGTCTCTTCCGCGACTTCAGGCACGTCCACCGCTTCGTCCTTCTTTGGAGCTATGACGGTTGCCAATGCGATGCCAAGGTCCATAGCGGGTTTCGCTCCCGCCGGTAGAGTGACTTCACCAACATGAATGGAGTGTCCCCTTTCGAGATGGGAAACATCGACCACTATTTCGTCCGGGATTTCTCCCGGTAAACACAAAACACGAATGTCCCTGATGACTATCTGGAACATCCCGCCGTGTTCCAAGCCTAATGGCTTGCCGGTGAATTCGATTGGAACATCGACTTCGATAGGCTCATCCATGAAAACCTGAACAAAGTCGAGGTGAACAAGCGATCCATCGACCGGCCGGATTTGCCGTTCCTTGAGTAGCGCCAGAAGGGTAAGTTCTGTCCCGCCGTCCGCGCTTACCCGGAGGTCAAAGAGAGGGTTGCTGCCCGATTTCTCGACCGCCCTCTGAAATTCATGAATATTAACGATGAGATTCATAGGCTCAGTCTTCTTGCCGTAATAGATGGCCGGGGCCTTACCTGCGGCGCGCAATCTTCCGGCCGGGCCTTTGCCGGTTTCAAAACGTTGTTCAACGTTCAGAGTAACCTTGTTCACTGTTCCTCCATTTGAAGATAACCCGCGTGATTTCTAGTTTCACTCGGGATCCTCATTATTCTACAAAAAAAGTTCAGAGACGGAAACTTCTCTATGTATGCGACCTATCGCTTCCCCCAACAGGGGGGCGATTGATTGCACGTTAAGTTTTGGACACTTCTCAAGCTTGGAATTTGCAGGGACAGTGTCAGTAACATACAGATTAGATATCGGCGAATCGTTGATGCGGTCCACCGCAGCGCCGGAGAGGACTGCATGCGTGCAGCAGGCCTCGATCTTGCGCGCTCCCTGTTCCTGCAGGGCAATCGCCGCCTTAACAAGCGTTCCGGCTGTGTCGACCATATCGTCCAGCACTATCACATCCTTACCGGAAACATCCCCAATAACGTTCATTACAGCGGACTCATTGGGTTTTGACCTGCGTTTGTCTATGATGGCCAGATTCGCTCCAAGCCTCTTGGCAAAGGACCTTGCCCTTTCCACTCCACCGGCGTCAGGAGAAACCACAACGCATTCATCGCTATTGTGGTCCTTCATGATCGCGTCGGCCATGATGGAACTTGCGTAAAGATGATCAACGGGAATATCAAAGAAGCCCTGGATCTGCCCGGCGTGCAGGTCAATGGTGAGAACGCGGTCCGCTCCCGCCGCCGTGATTATGTCCGCAACGAGTTTAGCTGTTATAGGGGCCCGCGAAGCGACTTTTCTGTCCTGACGGGCGTATCCGTAATAGGGCATGACAGCGGTGACCCTACTTGCCGAAGCCCTTTTCAGGGCGTCGACCATAACAAGCAATTCCATTATATTGTCGTTCACAGGACTGCACGTTGACTGAACGACAAAGACATCCATGCCACGCACATTTTCCCGGAATTCCACCTGGGTCTCACCATCGCTGAAATGACCAACCTCGGCGTTTCCCAGGGGAATCCCCATGTATTTTGTGATTGACAGAGCCAGAGCAGGATTGGAATTGCCGGTAAATATTTTTAGACCTACTCTCATCCGCGGATCCTTCCAGCAAGGCAGGGGAATGTTAAAAAGAAAATAATACGATTAGCGGTGTTTCGTGTCAACATCAAATGGAATTTTGAACTGCGCCGGAAGGATTTTTCCAGGAATTATCAACCAGGGGAAACACTCAAAAAGGCGTTTCCCACAGTAAAGGGTTCAAATAACGGTCAGTTCTTGATATAATAAAGCGTTCCGTAAAAAAATTCCGGAGGATGATTATATGAAAGCACTGACCGTGTTTTTCTCGATTACTTTGTTTTGCTTATTCATGGCAGGCGCCGTATGCGCCGCCGACATTGAACTTACCCTTCAAAAGCCGATCAAGCGAGTAACCAATTATAATGCCGAACACCAGTGCGTCATGGTCTGCAAAGCTCCGAAGCCCGCTCTGGAAGTCCTTGAAGATGGACTCGCCTATGCGCTGGATGTGCCGTTTGCGCTGCTAAGCCCTATCACCAGCCCAATAGCGGCTGCGCTACTGGAAAAATACGATTCCGGCCCTGACAGGACTTACGACGGTAGAAAGGAGCGAAGGTAGAGATCATCACCGAATGAACCCGGTAAAGGCGTCGGCGATTATTTTAGCACAAAACATTTTTCGTCGCCTACCTCGCCTTTCAGATGAAAATCGACCTGTTTCTTAGGTATTTCCTTCAGGTGGTACACGATCTCCCATTCTCTGGCCTTTCTGTTCCAGGAATACTGGTCGAGCGCTGTTTTCTTGCCCTTCTGAAGGTAGAGCATCAGGTACCAGCCGCCATATAACTTGGAATAGCAAATCTTCACATGAATCACGTTTTTCATGTGGCCGGCGAATTCCAGGGCGGCCTGGCTCACCTCTTCCTTTTCCACTGGATCTACCACCGATTCCGCGGCGCCCTTCAGGTCTCCGCCCGGTGGCTGCGTGTATTGCGGAAGTGGAGGAGGCGCGAGCAGCTTCTTGACATCCTCGTCGGTCGGTTTTTTGATCGCCTGATCCACCTTGGCCTGTTCCGAGGAGGTTTTGTCGGCCTCTTTACCTGGCGTGTCCTGCTGTGGTTTCGCGCTCTTAAGTGCGGAAACGCAGCCAATAACCGTCATTACAGCCACGCATGACAAAAATATCAACCAACCTCTATAGGATTTCATATATCATTCCATTATCATTGATGTATCAATTATAGTAACTTAAAAGTAGTGTAATCATATCATGTTATACTATGTTTTTCAACCATTAGATCCTAATTTCTTCAACAGCTTTCTCCAGCCTACGGCGAGGAATATCGCCGCCTTGATGAACTTCGTGCCCATATCCCTTCCCGAAACAAGGTGGGCATGCAGGTGAAACACCACCTGTCCTCCACCACGGTTCACATTGATGAAAAAACGGTAACCGGTATCAGCGACGCCAAGGTCTCTGGCCAGCTTTTTGGCCACATCTCCGATATGCCCCAATATGGCGTCCCCGTCAGGGATGTCGTTCAGCGTTGGAACATGCTTCCTCGGAACTATAAGGATATGAATCGGAGACGCCGGATTCGCGTCCCAGAAGGCAACCACCATTTCATCTTCATATACGATGTTCGCCGGGACCTTGCCTTCAATTATTTTGCAGAATATGCAGCCGGACATTTGAACACCCTCCGTTCAAGTGTGAGTCAGTGTCAGGCGTTGTAGACCGACACAGACCTTGTTGTTTTTAGTCCGCAAATGAAGGAACCTCTATGGATGGCAGGAAAACCGTAAACTCGGTCCCACGCCCCGGAGCGCTATCACAGGTTATATAACCTCCATGCTGTTCCACTATTCCTTTGACCACCGAAAGCCCAAGCCCAGTGCCCCTGTCCGATCCTCTTTGCTTAGTGGAGAAAAAGGGTTCAAAAATCCTTTTGATATCATCTTCGCCTATTCCGCCGCCCGTGTCCGATATGAAAACACCGATGTAGGGACCCGGCGTCATTCCTTGAATTGCACGGTAGCCGCCGGCGCCGAGAATCACATTCTTCGTCACTATTTTGAGCAGGCCTCCATTGGGCATTGCGTCCCTGGCGTTTATGGCAAGGTTCATTATAACCTGATCCATTTGAATCCGGTCCGCCATGACATTTTTGAGATCCGCGGCCAAATCAAGTCTTGTATTGATCATCTTTGGGAAAGTTTTGAACATTACCGTGGCTAACTCAGTTATCCTGAGGTTGAGGTCCAATGGTCGGGGATCTACAGGGGCCTTCCTCGCAAACTGCAGCAGTCTACTAACAAGGTCGGCCTGTTGTTGGGCGGTGAAAAGAATGTTTTTAAGGTCCTTGTAATCCTTATCGTTCTGATCCCTGTCCATCAAAAGGATCTGCGAATATCCCATTATTATCTGAAGCATGTTGTTGAAATCGTGCGCTATTCCACCGACAAGAGTGCCCAGGGCTTCCATCTTCTGGGCCTGAAGAAGCTGCTCGTAAAGGGCCTCCTTCTCCTGTTCGGCCCTTCTTAAACCTGTAATGTCCTGAACATGGGAAACGAAATACATCGGATTTCCTTTGGCGTCCCGGACAAGCGAAGACGAAACCTTTCCCCAGACTATATTTCCATTTTTGTGGAAATATCTTTTCTCGAAGCTGGCCTTTGCAACTTCCCCTGATGTGGCCCGTGTCATAAACGTGGGGCTGACTGACGCGTCATCGGGATAGACGATGTCATTCACCGTCATCTTTTCAAGTTCTTGACGGCTGTATCCTAAAATCTCGGATAGAGCTTGATTGGCTTCAATTATTCGACCGCCAAGATCCACGAGGCACTCTCCTACGTTTGCGTTCTCAAAAGACAGTCTGAATCGTTCCTCACTTTCCCGCAGCCTTTCCTGGGCCTCTTTCCTGTCGGTTATGTCCATGAAAGTTCCGGCCATTCGTATCGCCTGCCCAAGACCGTCCCGCTCAATAACCTTGCCACGGCCCATAATCCACCTTTGTTCGCCATGGCGCGTCGTGACCCTGTATTCGTGCTCGAAGAAATCCGTTTTTCCCTCGATATGCGTTTTTAATAATTCCAGAGTATGGTTGAGGTCTTCCGGATGTATGATAGTCTTCCAGAAATCCATCGTTGGATCGATTTCTTCCAGATCATATCCTATAATATCAGCGCTACGACTATTTATTACGGCTCGTCCCGTCAGCAGGTTCAAGTCCCACATACCAAGGTTAGCGCCATCCAGAGCTAACTGCAGACGTTCTTCGCTCCTTCTGATTTCCCGCTCGGCTTTCTTACGTTCCGATATATCTGAAATCGATGCTATGGAACCCCTTGAACTTTCGTCAGAATCGACAGCCCTGATTCTGATATGACCATCAAAGGTCGAACCGTCTTTACGCTGGAAGATGGCGTCAGCGATTGTAACCTTCTCCCCTTCCATGCCGGAGTAGAGGGCCGCTCCAACCCGTTCGAATTCCTCATCCGATGGATAGATTATTCTGGCGCTTTTGCCTATGCACTCCTGTTCACTCTCAAATCCAAACATCCTGAGCCAGGCTTCATTGACCCACATGATCATCCGGCCCTTTGCGTGACCAATACCATCTGGAGACGCCGACAGGATAGTTTCGAGCGTATTCCGGCTTTGACGTAAAGACTCTGTGAGTATCTTTTGATGTTCTAGTGACCGGGCTAGCCTCAGATTACCGTAACTCAGTTGACCGACTAGAGATGCGAACTTCGAGTAAAAAGTCATCACTGTATCCACTTTTTCGCGATCCCATCGTGGAACACTTTCGAGCGCGGCGAGGTATGCGCCTCGATCAAATCCGTAACGCTCCGCCTGCTCTGAAAATACATTTAGATCCAGGGTCTCACCCTCAAAAAGAAACTGCCCCAGATACAGATTGCAGACATGAGTTTGAGCGACGAATATTGGCGTAACCATATCCCACATGTTGTTCTTGCATTTGTAGATACGGTATTCCCCCTCCTTGACATTCGCCGACAGTTTCAGGTCACTTTCAATGCAGTTTTCAAGCGCTTCAGGGTGAACCCGGTGGAATTTTACGCAGATGTCCTGCCATCCAGTAGCGACCAGAAGGTTACCCTTGAGATCCACGATGGCCATCCCGATCTTGGTGAGTTTGTAAAAATCGTCCATTAATGACTGAAGCTGAGGAAAATCTATGAATTTTGCGATGTCGTCCGTCGCTATCTCAACATCAGGATCTTGTGCGACATCCAGAAACCTGCTCATGGTTTGCGGATCGTCCTGAAGGTACGTTTCGGAATCTGTGAGTGGGCTTTGCCTCTGATCGAGTTCAGACATTTTTTCCCGAATTGCCCCAAGTTCCGCTATAAGCTGTTCCCTGGTTTTTTCATGATCCTGCATAACCTTGTCCCCTATTGCAAATGCCCTTTGTCAATCAGCTTGATCCCCTCCGACAAAGTACTTACTGCGGTCCCGGCCATTTTTGGGCATTGGCCATTTATCCTACCGCCCATAGTGTCTCCGATATTGATCGAGTTATTGTTCCACATACTTGATATATATGGCTATATAAAAATGGCGAGGGTATTGACATATTTTTCTTGGTCATGAATTTTTCTTTGAAAATTGTTGGCAAAATAACACTGGTGCGCCGAAAGAATCAGTAGACGAGGATGTAATCAACGATGGATCACGAAAAGATT
Organism: uncultured Desulfomonile sp.; assembly: GCA_903952205.1. Lineage (GTDB taxonomy): Bacteria > Desulfobacterota > Desulfomonilia > Desulfomonilales > Desulfomonilaceae > CAJBEZ01. The sequence continues at coordinate 90,330 of CAJBEZ010000071.1, forward strand.
GGAGAGCGGAGTCAATACGTGTCAGGGGAAGATGCTCCGCAGAGGACTCGAGAGAATTACAGGAGCGCCAGACAAGACTTATAACGTCTTGTTACAAGCGCATGACGGACAGAACGTAATATTCAGCCCCAACGAGAGATCGCCAATGGATAGCGAACATGAACCCGCATACTCGCCGGATCACAGAAAAAATTATTGCGCAATGGTATTAGAAAAATTGACATGATGGCACGCCCGGCAGGACTCGAACCTGCGACCTACGGATTCGAAGTCCGGCGCTCTATCCAACTGAGCTACGGGCGCACAAAAACATAAACAGAAGTGGGGAGAGCGATGGGGCTCGAACCCACGACCCCAGGGGCCACAACCCTGTACTCTGCCAACTGAGCTACGCCCTCCACTTCTATTAGGTTACAAAGCTTCGTCATACAAGTCAACCATGAAAATGTCAGCCGGAGAACCTCTCTTCCGAAAGGACTCCGGCACCGGCGTGAAATGCTAGGCGGCAAGCCCGTAGATCATTCCGATGTTGGCTCTGGGGTTGCGAATGACTACCCCGTAAGTCTGGAATGATATTAGCCATCGCTGATACCTGCCCTGAGTTGAGACTTCCTTTCTGTCCATACGGTCATTGGCGTAATATCCGTAAGTCGCAGCGTCGAAGTTGACCATTATTAAAGTGTCGGGCCTCATGTACCTGTCTGAAAGGATGGGGAAACTCTTTCCAATCTTTGAATCAAAATGGTCTACAAGAAACCCTACACCCGTATCAGTCCTTTCCGTCCGCCTGTAGCTAATATCAAAGTCGTGTATGTAACGGCTTATCAGCGGATGGCAAACAATCCACCACTGTCCCTTGTTCAGGTCGGCCTGTTCATCGAGCCAGAGGCTTAGCGCCAGATTGTCGAGATCCTCTTTGGTGAGCGCCTGCGCTGACTTGTTGACATATACTTTCGGATTTGGGATTTCCGACTGGGTAATAAGAGGCCATGAACAAAGACCGCACATGGTGGATTCCTCCGTCCTGTTGCCATATACGAATCCGGAACCGTCATGGAATGGACGTGATCTCAACACTGCATAAGCGAGTTGACGTCTGAGTTTGTCCAGCAGGGAACTGATCTGGTGTTCGACTTCGTCGCCCACTATCTCGTATTTGGTGTTTTTTCTCGTTTTGGGAATCTCAAATGTTTCGGCGTGGATTTGTGTGCCGACTTCCCGGAATACCCTGTCCAGAGATCTAGGGTCGTCCGCGTCACGATAGTCCGACCAGACTTCAGCTATAATATCCCATGAGTCGGCTAATTCGTCATCACTGATTGAAGAGCCTCCATACGCGGACACAGAGGCTATCAGACCGTTGATTTCATTCACCTTGACTTGCGCGCCGTCTGACGGTCTCTCGAGTATTGCGCCTTCGCGTATAACCTTCCTCATGGTGTCAATTTCCAGGGGCTTGCCGAAGAGTTTACCTGAAAAAGTCATGGCGTTTTCCTCAAGTTTGGCCGTAATGCGCGATGGATAGCCCCATTCTTCCATCCATCTGACTACCGGCCCTGAAGCGGGTGGCCCGACTTTAATCTTCGACAGAACATCGCTCTGTTCCTGAACTATCTTGTCCAGACCCATGAGAAGAAATTTCTGAAGCCTCCGTTCTGAAGTCTGGTCACTTTGCGTCCAAAGTTTCAGAAAATCGCTTACACCAGCGCTCATGCTACGCTTCCTTTCTTTTTTTACATTTGAGATAATGATAGGGAGATGCCGAAGCTTGGCGGCGTCGCTCGATCAATTCGGGCGGCGTGTTCTTTAGGCCTTAATTTCATTATGTTTGACCAGACCATGTCGGACAAGCGCTGATTAAAAAAACAGGATATTGCCCTTAACTTCATTATGTTATTATCCGGTCAAGCAGTGGCGAATGAACAAACGGGCAGGATTCAACCTGACAACGCCGGCAAATTCAAACGCGTCGAATGATAAAGGGATTCAATCAAAAACATTATTACTAAGAACATAGTTGTGTGATAACATTACCTTGTAACATGGAACATCAACTGGAGGCTTTAACCAAGGAGACAGTGAAGCGTTTAATTTCCGCAATTATTTTAGTCATCATGGTGATCGCTGACGCTGGGTACACCACTGCGGAGGACTACCTTGATTACTATGAAAGAGGGGAGTTTGCGCTGCGTGTGGAAAAGTGGGACCGTGCAATAGATTTTTTTTCCAAATCCATCGAGGACAACCCCAGTTTTTTTGTGGCGTATCACAATCGTGCAATAGCTTATTCGAAAAAGGGAGAATACGACAAGAGTATCAGCGACCTGAAGAAGGCAATTCAACTCAATCCTGAATATCCTGACGCCTACGGCTTGATGGGACTCTTGTACGAAATTCAAAAAGATTACGCGTCCGCGCTCCAGGCGTATAAAGATGCTTTTTCGAGGGAAAAACGTGCTCCGGCAAAGAAATTGTTGCAAAAATATATGCAGGACATGGAAGCCAAACTTAGAAAGCCGACCGGTAATTGACGCCGATTGTAGTTGCTTTTCAGTCTTGACTAATGTAGTTGTTTGCGGGAGTGTGAGATAAAAACTTTGGAACTTGTTTTTTCCACTCTTGAGTGATAACATTCTCAAGATTAGACAATTTGTCCGGTGTTGTCCCGGCTAACTTGAATAAAGGAGGGCTATATAATATGCCTACGCTTGAAATCGAAGGAAGGTCCTTTGATGTCGACGAAGACGGTTTCCTTCAAGATCCCGATCTATGGAACGAAGAAGTCGCTCATCTCTTCGCAAAAACCGAAGGTATCGATGCTATGACTGAAGAGCATTGGAAAGTTGTTCATTATCTCAGGAATTATTATCTTGAATTCAACATCGCGCCTATGATCCGCAAGGTTTGTAAGGACACCGGCTTCAAGCTGAAGAAAATTTACGAGCTGTTTCCGTCAGGACCAGCGAAAGGCGCCTGTAAAGTGGCCGGCTTGCCTAAACCGACTGGGTGCGTTTAATTACCCCTCATTTATCCCTATGGAGTTCGCAAACGCCCGCATATTAGAGCGGGCGCCGACTCCCAGGGTGAATTTCTTATTGAAGCGAGTTTGGTATCGTTCGCCGCCAACCAATGAACATCAAATAATGATGATCTTCTAGGCCTAAAACTCCGTGAAGATAAGTGGAGGAGAACGAATCCGGTTGTATCATTACCAGGCCTAAAGATCAGGCCTTTTTGCTTTTCTGCGCCTTGCGTTGCTCCTCGTCCCTTATTTCTCGCCGAAGCAGCTTCCCAACCTTGGATTTTGGCAGCATGTCGCGAAACTCTATGTATGAAGGAATCTTGTACGGGGCCAGACGTTCCCTGCAGAATGCGATCAAATCCGCCGCTCCAACGCCTTTCGCGTCATCCTTTAGCACCACAATGGCCTTAATGCGCTCACCGACTTTCGGATCCGGAACACCGACTACGCAGGCCCCAACGACCACATGATGGTCCTGTAGGACAGCTTCAACCTCCGACGCTGAGACCCGATATCCCTTATGTTTCAGTATATCCGCCGATCTCTCCACGTATACTATCTGACCATCGCTTTGCCGCGTTACGAAGTCGCTCGTCCTGTAATATTTTTCGCCATCAATGTCCACGAATGACCTGATCGTCTCCTCGGGCTTATTGAGATATTCCTTCATCGAATAACGAGATGTGACTAGAAGTTCGCCAACTTCTCCATCCGGAACTGTTTCCAGAGTGTCGGGATCAACAACCCTGACGGTCCTGGACGGCAATGGTTTGCCGATGGACATCGGGTTGGGCTCGCCGTCGTCAATTCGGCTGTAGCTGACATGGCCCGCCTCCGTCGATCCATAGACCTGGTAAATTGGAGAACCTACCCTGTCCTTCCAGCGCTGCAGGACCTCTCTGGGCAATACGTCCCCACCGCAGTAGCTGTATCGTAGGGAACTCAATTCGTATGTGTCCTGCCGATCATTTTCGAGAATCATTCTGTAGAGGGCGGGGACACCCAGCATCCAGCGGACGTGGTACCGTTCAATTGCTGAAAGGATTGCGTCTACCTGAGGAATGGGCATTAAGACCGTTGCGTTTCCACAATTCAGACCTACCGCCATGAAAAGCCCAAGCGCCATGATATGAAAAAGTGGATTGATGGCAATGTAAACATCGTCCCCAAACTTGAGACGCCCTGAAAAAACATCATCGGTGATGTCATTCACGTATGATGTGTGTCCCCAATGATTTCCCGCCACCCCTTTGGGAAAACCTGTAGTGCCGCCCGTGTATAGAATGTAGGAAAGGTCTTTGATTGGATCGATCTCTACATCGGGTGGATTTGGCTCAGCCTTGAGCAATTTACAGAATGGGATCGCCCCATGGCCGCGTTTGACGTTTCCATGCGGGTTCTTGTCAAAAAGAGCGGCTATTACTCTCTTGGGTAAAGAAACCAGGTCTAGCAAATTTGTGCAAATTATGTTTTTAAGACCCGTAGACGGGACTGTCTCGACTACATAGCCATAGTTGGTGTCATGGCAAATTACCACTTTAGCCTGGGAATCCTTGATCATATATTCAAGTTCATGGGATGTGTAAATCGGAGACACCAGAACCACCACAGCCCCAATTTTCTGGGATGCCAGGTAAGCGATGACCATCTGGATTGAATTGGACAGATAAAGTAAAACCCTGTCACCCTTTTTTACGCCCAACTGGCTAAGGCCGGTGGCAAACCGGTAAACCTTGTCCTTCAGATTCCGGTATGAAAATTTGTCCCCAAGAAAGATTACAGCCGTGTTGTTGGGATATTTGACGCACGCCTGCTCAAATCTCGTGAAAGTATATTCGGGTTTCATAAAAAGAATTCCTCATCAGGTTCCGAAGTATGCGGACTTGACGTCTGGGTTGTCCATGAGTTCCTGCCTCCCCCCATCGACGACTGCGGCGCCATTTTCAAGTATGTATCCGTAATCAATTATAGGAATAATCGGACGGGCGTACTGCTCCGCTACAATGATCGACATGCCGCGTTGATCCCGGATTTCCTTGATGGACTTTGCAAGCAGGTACTGAATCGCCGGACTCAGCCCCAGGAGAGGTTCGTCAAGCAACAGTAGTTTGGGTTGAGCCATTAGAGCTCTGCCAATGGCGAGCATCTGCTGCTCGCCGCCGCTCAAGAAACCGCCCAGCCTTTTGAGTATACGTTTAAGCGGGGGGAAAATTGTCATCACATAATCAAGAGTCTCCCTTGCCTGAGAAGAAGTGGCAAGGTATCCGCCGATTCGGAGATTCTCAAGGACCGTGCTCTCAGGGAAAATCCTGCGGCGTTCGGGACAAAGGATTATGCCGGCACGCGCTCTGCTGGACGGCTTGTCGGAGATAATGTCCCGACCATTGAACTGGACGCGACCACGGATGGTGATTCGTTCACCACCAGCCATCTCTTCTTTCTTGCGAATGTCCAGTATGATTCCGGATAGTGTGTACATGAGCGTCGACTTGCCCGCGCTGTTCGCTCCAAAGATTCCGACTATCTGGGTCTCCTCGCACTTCAGACTCACATTATTAAGGGCCAGCATGTTTTCGTAGAAGACCATGAGGCCTTCAGCTTCAAACATAATCATACACCTCCTCTGACCCAAAATACGCTTCCTTGACTTCAGGGTACTGCATAACTTCTTCTGCGGTGCCTTCAGCGATCTTGCAGCCAAAATTGAGGACAACTACTCTTCCCGCTAATCTAAAAAGCTCTCGAAGCCTGTGTTCGACCATCACCAGAGTAATGCCTTCCATCTGGAGTTTCTCAATCAGCGGAACCATACTCGCCATTTCACTCATGCTGAGTCCGGAAAAGACCTCGTCGCATATTATCAATTCGGGTCTCAAAGCTAAACATCGAGCCAATTCCAGGCGTTTGAGGTATCCGGTAGGAAGTGAAGACGCAGTCTTAAATGGCACATAGGAGTCTCTTTCAAAACCTATCTCCTCGAGAATATCTACAGCCACTGTATCTCGACTGCCCATCTTGCCGCCGCCTCTCCACCCTCCTGTTTTTCTAGCCCTGGGTGAAAAGAGTGGCACAATCAGGTTCTTGTAGGCTGGAAGGCTAAAGTACGGCCTCATGACCTGAAAAGTCCTGGTGAGTCCCTCCGCCGCAATTTTATGCGGTTGCCAATTGGTTATGTTGTGTCCGTCAAAATGCACCGTTCCGGAGTCAGCTCTAATGAATCCGGTAATCGCGTTGACCATCGTCGTTTTACCTGACCCGTTAGGGCCGATTATTCCTACAATGTCACCACGGAACACATCCAAACTCACAGTGGACAGAGCTAACACCCCTCCAAACTTCTTGCTGATATTATGAACCGACAGCAACGGCTCTGAACCCATTGTCAACTCCATGCGAGGTCTTCTTGGATACTATATCGCTAAACGTCTAAAAAGAGATTGGCCGTAACCAAGGCGGATCAGATCTCGACCCATCTCTCAAACTGTTCATATTTTCTGGCGGCGTAGGGCATTATGCCTTCAGATTTGAAGACAATGAACGCAGTCAGTATTATAGAATAGACCGCAATTCTCAGTGAACCGAAGTCTCGAAGCAATTCAGACACAGGCACAAGAATCAGGCAGCCTATTACAGGGCCCACAAGGGTCCCACCGCCCCCAACGACGGTCGCGGCGATCGGTATTATCGAAAAATCCAGGGCAAACTGGGACAGCCCCGCCCACATGTACATGTGAGTCAACCATGCCCCTCCCAAACATCCCAACGACGACGCTATGAAAACGCCGAGCGCCTTGTAAACTGTAATGTTGATTCCAGAGGCTTTGACAGCCTGATCATTGTCTTTAACCCCTCTGAAAACAAGGCCGACGTCCTCTTCAACAAGCCTTCTGAGCGCAAACACAATTACGATGACACTCAGGATTAAAATATACTGTTCCAACCATATATTCGGAAAACCATCAACGCCGAGTATGCCGTCCGTGCCGCCGAAGATGTCCAGCGCCTCAATAATTCTGGCCGCCAGCAAGGGATACATCAGGCTTACGATGGCGAAATATACGCCTCTCAACGGAAGACACGGCAGAAAGAGTATGGTGCAGATTACGGCGCCCAAAATCATCGCCAGCGGAACGCACAACAATGGAGGAATACCATAATGGGTGTTAAGCAGGGCCGAGACATAGGCGCCCACTCCTACGTAGAATCCTCCTCCGAGGGAAACAAGCCCCACGTAATTGGCCAGAAAGTCGAAACCTATCGCCAGCAGCGCATAAACACAGATGATAGAGATAACCCGCTGCCAGTACGGCGCGGCCCCAAGAGCCAGCGGCGCCAATGCGAGTCCCAGAATGAAAAGTAGACGAGGAGCTATAAGATAGGTTATTTCCCGCCACGACGAAATGGCGTAGACTCCGTCAGACCTTACCTTGATTCCACGATCCAGCCGTTCTTTACGACGATCCCCTTTTGAGCCAAACATGTCAGACTCGCTCCTCCAACTCTTTTTGCCTTCCGAACAATCCGCTCGGGCGTGAAACGAGGGTCACGACAATAGCCAAAAGAGCTACTACAACCTGAAAGTGGGCGCCCAGAAAAACTACTGTGATTATTTGGGCGAAACCAATGATGAATGCGGCGAATACAGCTCCTGTCCAGCTACCAAGCCCTCCGACGATACATACAGCGACCGCCATTATCAGAACATGATATCCAGACTCCACGACTATGCTCCCCAACGGCAGCAGGATAATCGCCGCCGCTCCAGCCAGCATGGAGCCAATCGCTGTCGCGACTACGGCCATTCTATCGGAATCTATCCCCAAAGTTAGGGCCGCCCGTTCATCCTGGGCCATCCCTTTTAGGGCTAAACCTAGCTTGGTGTTGTTCACAAATAGCCAAAGCCCGCCCATCAAGGCTGATCCCAGAACCACTACAAATATTCTCTGAAAATCCACAGACACTCCGAAGATCAAAACACTACCCTCGATGAATGGGGGTAATCTGAAAGTTCCGCCTTTGAGCCCTCCCCAGCGCAATCCTTCCAGAATGGCGAGTCCAATAGCGTAAGATGCGATGATCTCTGAAATCGGCATGCCTCTAACACGTATCAGCACTAGCTGATACATCGCCGCTCCGATCAGCCCGGTCAAAGCGAGAGCCAACAAGGCCGCCAGAAAATAGTTTAATCCAAGTCTGTACATGAGCAGCCAGGTCAGGTAGCCTGTTAAGACATATAGAGCGCCGTGAGCAAAATTGGGTAGTCGGCTCACTCCATAAACCAGTGTAAAACCAACGGCCATGAGCGCCAGAGACACACTGTTGATAATCCCGTAGATGATTATATCCATGAAACGCCTCTAGGGGACCGCTCTCCTTACAACACACAGGTAAGGTTGGATGGACAGCGGCCCCTTAAATTATTCTACTGACGGCTATTCCTTTTTCATCCATGGGGGAAGAAGTATATTCCCTTTGGCGATACTCTGGGGAAACACAACCACCCTCTTGCCGGCCTGCCACTGAAAGATGGTTCCGACAGCGCCTTCTTTCGGGTCAAGACTGGGAATGATCTGGTTGGTCTTAGGATCAAACCTGACTCGGCCATAAACTCCTTCAAGATCAGTCTTCTTTAAAGCGTCAACTACCTTGTCGGGATCAAGCGAACCAGCCCGCTCTATGGCGTCCTTTAAAACGTAAACAGCCATGTAACTTGATGAAGTGCCGTATCCTTCCGGTTCCAAACCGTATTTCTTTTGGTAAGCGTCGACGAATTTCATGGTCCATGGGGTGGCTTCACATGGCGTATTTCCAGCGTTAACGACGTTCGCAAGAGCGTATTCGCCTTTGCCCTCAGTAGCGTTCCAGAACCCGGGCTGTTCCGCCGCCGCAATGATAGTCCCAAATGGAAGGGCCGGGATCTTCATATCGTGCCATTGCTTTAGAAGAATCGCGGACTCGGGCATATCCATCCAGATGATGATAACCTGGGCGCCCTGTTTTTTCGCGTCGAGAAGACCCATTGAGAAATCGGTCGCTCCGGTAGGATAAACCACAGGCTCTCCCAAAACTTTCCAGCCTTTTTTATCCATGATTTTGGCGAGCATCTGGCCGCCGGCTCTAGCGTGAGCCACGTCCTGAACCATAATGAAGAGGCGATCCAGGCCAAAGGTTTTTCCTATGTACTCAAGACATGGAACCAGTTCTCCGGTCACCATCCATTTGGCTTCACCTGAAATTCTGAAACAGTATTTGAACTTGTCAGGCTGTTCTCCGACTGTTTCATGATACTTGGGTGAAAGAGACCCCGTTGTCAGTATCGATATCTTCTTGTTTTTGGAAAGCAGAGCCATCGCAGCCAGAGAGGCCTCGGACCTGACCGGTCCACCGATTAGAAAATCAGCCTTTTTCTCCAGAATGAGTTTTTCGACAGCCAGAAGCGCTTCACTGACGGGAACCCCCGGCTCCAGGTCACGCGTGTCGATAACATCCACCTGAAAGGGCCTTTTTTCATTACCCACTTTGACGCCACCGGCAGCGTTAATCTCATCCACCGCAAGCTTGATACCTCTCTCGGCTGCCCAGCCGTAGAGGAACGCAGTGGAAAGAGGCGCCCCGATAATTATGGGTTTCTCGGCATAAACCGCTGAAACCATTAATAGAAAAGCTAAAAGGACAACAGACACAACAGTACACTTCTTCTTGCCAGTCATCGCAGCACTCCTTTGCGGACTTATTTGATTCTGACCTAGAAAAGCGCAATTGGCGATACAAACATATAGCGAACGCCTTATAAATGGGATCCGCCAACGCATTAGGCGCACAAGAACTCTATATTGTGACTGATTTAAAAATTGCCTTTTTTGAAGCGTATTTTTTTATTATATAGCCATGCGACAACGTGTCAATTAATTTCTGGAAAGAATTGGTGTTTAGTCTCAAGGTGGGAGAATGGGATTATTTGCGTATGCTTCAAGGTTGCGTTATTATTTTTAAGTTTTAGTGCGAGATGGATTCAAACGAAGATGCATGGAAATTTTCTATAATGACCAGTTCTCAATCCGCTAAGGTACACGGACTTCTGGAACAGCCAATTGCGCTCTCCCAGTTCATCAACGAAGCGCCTATCGGCATCCTTGTCGTGGACCCGGAATTGCGAGTAGTCCTTATGAACAGGGCGCTTGAGGCACTCACCGGTTTTGTGAGTTCAGAAGTCAGCGGGGTCCCATGTTGCTTTGTACTTAGAACCAACCTGTGTCTTGACGGATGCCCCGTGAAAAACCTGACCCCACAGGGAGGATCAATATGTCTGGAATCCAACATTCTGAATAAAAACAGGGAGAAGATTCCGGTGCGTGTCACAACGTCCGCCTTGATAGGAGAAAAAGGCCGGATTGTCGGTTACACAAAATCGGTCGAGGATATGCGTTACCTGCAAAAGGCGGATGGCGCCGGGGGCAGGTTCTCTTTTGGAAACCTGATAGGAAACAGTCCCGAAATGCAGAGGGTACTCAGGCTACTGCCGGCCATAGCCCAGACAGATTCATCAGTCCTTATTACCGGCCAGACAGGAACTGGTAAAGATTTCGTCGCAGAAGCCATACACAACGCCTCCCAGAGATCACGATCCCCTTTCGTAAAAGTCAACTGCGGCGCTTTACCGGAAAGCCTGCTCGAATCAGAATTGTTCGGCCATCAGAAAGGGGCTTTCACCGGGGCGATCGAGAACAAGCCCGGCCGTTTCAGACTCGCTCACAATGGCACACTTTACCTCACGGAGATTGGTGACCTCCCGCTAAACCTTCAGGTTAAACTCCTTTCGTTTCTTGACGATCAGGTCATATATCCATTGGGAGGGTCCAGAGGAATCCATGTGGATGTGAGAGTGATCGCCGCAACTCACAGGGACCTTGAAGGCATGACCCGCCAGGGTCGGTTCAGGGAAGATTTACTTTTCCGGCTGAATGTCATTCGCTTGCAATTGCCGCCGCTCTCACAAAGAGGCCAAGACATAAATATGTTGATCGACCATTTTCTGCATCACTTCAACGCCAGGTTCAGGAAGAAGATCAAAAGTCTAAGTCCGCGCGCCAGGAAAATCCTCTTGGAATACAGTTTTCCGGGAAATGTAAGAGAACTCAGAAACATTATCGAGTTTGCAGTAAACCTTTCTGATGGAGACACTATTCGTTCGGAACATCTTTCAACCTATCTGAAGACCCCTATTCCAGTTCAAGTTGAAGCAGAGACAAATCCACCCATTGAAAAAAAGGAAATCGTTCTTGAAACTTCTCATAATAGCCTGAATCTGGATTGGGCGCACGTGGAACGTGAAATGATAATGGACGCTCTTGTGAAGGCAAGAGGCAATCGCGCAAAAGCGGCGAAGTTACTCGGCCTGGGAAGAAGCACTCTTTGGAGAAAAATGAAAAACTATTTAATAGTGCCCTGAGTTCCTTGATGGTGGACGCAGGCTGAATGTAAAGAAGGTTTGAGATTTAGAAATGAAACGACTTCTGATACCGCTCAAAGGTGATGAAATAGCCCCCCGGTTTGACCTGGCCCCGGAGGTAATGATTGTAACTGTGACCGATGATGGAGAAATCGCTGAACAGAGACTCATGGTAATGGCGCACGCATCCCCTGAGTCCTTATGTGAGTTGATCCTCAAGGAGAAAGTTGATGTAACAGTTTGTTGCGGGATTGAAGAAGAATTTTTCCAGTACTTAACCTGGAAGAAAGTTCGTGTAATTGATTCCGTGGTAGGCAGTTGCGAAAGAATTGTAGACTGTTTCAGGACGGGGACCCTTACCCCGGGAACTATCTTGAGGTAGGCGGGCGGCTCGAAAGAAGGCTATTTCATTTTGTACTATAATATGTCATTTTGTTTCATATCGCGTTTCAGCAAACCGAATAGTTCAACTTGCAGGCGCATGTTACGATATTCGCAGCGGCGTCGTGGAATGGTTGGATAGCTAACCCGGGTATAGAATGCTCTGGTGAATAGATCAATCCAAACACTATCTACCCACAACTCCGGGAGCGAGTCCCTTGATCCGAAATACGTAGAATGGTGGTTTGGCCGTTTCATTTAGATTATTAAGGGGAGCGGACCGATGCAATTGACTTGCCACAAAGTACAGATAACCATCAGGACCAAAGCTGAATGACTCCGGCCAGGAAATAATGGCATCCTGTATCAACTCTTTATACTGGCGATCCGGGGTAATTACACCGATGGCGTTTGCTTCAAGGTCGCTAATATATATGTTCCCTCCATTGTCTATGGAAATACCGTCACAGATAGGTTTGTCGCTGTAACGCTCAACCCTGTCCGCTAGTTCTGAAGAAGTCAAATTGGGGTTACGAAGATCGGCTGTGCGGATTCTATACATGCTCGTCCCGTTCATGGGACCATAGTAAAGCCATTCGTTCGAAGCATCCAAGGCTATGGGATTCACACCTATGAGCATCGCCAGTTTTCCGGAGTCCGGAAGTGTAAAATTAAGCTTTCGATGTTCCATAACCAAAGGGATTTCTTCAGTCTGAACACTTTTGTGACCCTGGAGGACATACCGACTGGTTCCGGTTTCCAGGTCAACAACCACTAACGCTGAATTTCTAGCCCCTCCGCTGTGGGAGATGTAACAAACCCTGTTGATGGGGTCTACAGCCAGGTCATTAAGAAATGCCGTTTCAGGCAAAGCAATTTTGTTTTCAGACTTCGGAGGGATCAGATAGACAACTTTGTGGAGCCGATTATTGACCGTGTCCCAACCGACCAGTTTCTTGTCCGACAAGTTTCTTAGACCGGTGTCGAGCATCCAGACAACACCATTGGTGTCGCATTGAATACCCAATACAGAGTCGAAGGAACTGCCAGCATTTTTTGTATTGCCCCGATTCCAGCTTTTGTCAGGAAATGGAACCAGTTTATTGTCTTTGAGAAGTTCCACGACCCGATCCTTGGGCGAATAGAACGGGTGAAGGCTTAGAATGATTCGTTTGTCGGGTGTCACGGTAATGTTCCCGGGTCCTACGTCAAGTCGGGCTACTACCTCCAAATCCACGGCAAAAGACTGGCTCGTAATCAAAGCGAGAAGTAGGGCCAAACAAAAGGTGATCACTATTTTTAGGCGCATGATTGCCCCTTTCAGAGATCTATAAAAGTCTGAAGTCTCTTAAAATTATTTTACCATCCGGCGATCAATAAAACAATTGGATGATGGCCATCTGTTCTGGAAATGTGGTGGGCTGTTGTGCAATAATATCTTTAGTAACCGCAGCGTGATCACATCATAAGGAATACAATGAAAGATTGGAGAGTGCTTCTAGTGGACGATGAAGAGGAATTTCGTTCCACCCTCGCAGAACGGTTGCGTCGAAGAGGCATTGCAGTCAATGAAGCCGGCAGCGGAGAAGAAGCTTTTCGTATCATCGAAGCCTTTGAGCCCCAGGTTATCGTGCTTGACGTTCTGATGCCTGGAATTGGCGGTTTGCAGGTTCTTAAGCGTGTCAAAGCCGACCACCCGAACATCCAAGTGATTCTGCTGACCGGACTCGGCACAACGGAGGAAGGCCGTGAGCTTGGAGCCTTTGACTACTTGATTAAGCCAATACACATAGAAAAACTGATCGAAAAGATTGGCGAGGCGTTGGATCATAATTAGAGGATCTAGTGGATAAAAGATTTCTCAGAATGTTGCGTCTGAAGCTCATTGTCACGGCGCTGCTCTTGTCGATTGCGCCGCTTTTGGTTCTGGGAATCACTTACTATCGCCAGTTCAACCAAGCGGCGAGAGACAACGCCATTGAGGCGTTGACCCGGCTTGCAGAGAATAGGAAGAACGTTTTACAGCGGTTCTTTGATGATCGTATCGCTCAACTAAACAGCATAGCCCAGACACAGCCTTTGCAACGAATCAGAGACGAGTCACAATTAGCGACTTTTCTCAACATGGTACAGTTGCAGTCGAATGTGTTTCTGGCCCTCGAAGTTATAGATCAGAACGGAGACCGACTGGCCTACGCAGGGACTCAACCGCTACCAAACGGCACACTTCGTTATAAGAATGAGGCCTGGTTTCATTTAGTCATGTCGTCCGGGGTCTACATCAGTGACGTTTTCTCAGGCTTTGCCAATGTTCCTCAATTGCTGATAAGTGTTACGAAATGGGATGAAAATGGAAGTTGGATTCTACGTGCGGCGATAAGATCGGATATCATTGACGAGATAGTCAGGTCAGGGCATGTAGGAAATAGAGGTGACGCATTTGTTGTCAATGCCAACAATGTGCTTCAAACAAAGCCTTCTTTTAGCGGTAAAATATTCGGGCATCCGACACCGCCGGATTTTTCGTCATCGACTGGCGTAAGGTCTGAGGAGATGATTGAACAGAGCCGGGAATGCCTCTTTGCCGCAGCTCAGCTTACCAACCCCAAATGGGTTCTAGTCATCAGGCAAGATCTTCCGGAAGCGATGGGCGGCCTTTTCAAAGGTACCCATTTGCAAATTCCCATCGTTATTTCTATTAGTTTGTTGGTGGTTATCTCTGCAATTATGCTAAACCTTTACATCACGAATGACGTGGCTCGTGTGTTGCAACAAGTTTCTAAGATTCAAGACCCAATAATCCAGTCGAGTAAGATGGCTGCTCTAGGGAAGATGGCTGCAGGAATAGCCCATGAGATAAACAATCCTCTAGCGATAATCGGTGAAAAAGCAGGATGGATGAAGGACCTCCTTGATGAAGAAGACGTTTCAAACAGTGAAAACTTTCAAGAGCTTCAGGAATGCGTCAACAAAATACGTGACCAAATAGACCGTTGTAGAACCGTTACCCACCATTTGTTGCAATTTGGACGCCGAATCGCCCCGATACAGGAATCGATCGACATAAACCAGATTCTGTCTGACACTATCATCTTGTTTAGGAGTGAAGCGTCTTTTAGAGGTATTGAGATCAACACCAATTACGAGGAACTACTCCCTCGTATCACCACAGATCCGACGCAACTTCAGCAGGTATTTCTCAATATTATTGACAACTCCATCGACGCAATTGGTAAGTCTGGAACTATAGGAATTAAGACAAGTGTTACATCGGGCGCAAACAGTGAAATCATGATTGAGATCTCGGATAATGGCCCCGGCATACCTAAGCATCTCTTGGGACGGATTTTTGATCCATTTGTCACCACCAAGAAAAGCGATGAAGCGACAGGATTGGGCCTATCAATCAGTTATGGCATCGTTGAGAAACTTGGAGGACATATCGAGGTTGCAACAGAAGAAAACAACGGCGTAACTTTCACAATTCGCTTGCCTTTAATGTAATGCTTAGAGTGACATAAATGCTGAAAGAAATATCATGTCATTAGGTTTTTAATAATGTTCAATCCCAAAATAAGCAGTTCGTATTACAGTTCATTGACGAGAAACATTGTATTGATAATTGTCGGTGTGTCAGTCATCCCATTGATTTTAATCACACTCACTTTCCGGCATTATTCGATAATATCTTTCAAGAACAATATCGAAAAACATTATAAATTGCTTAGCCAGAAGCATAGGGAAAACATAGACGGTTTTCTGAATCAGCAATTGACCAACATCTCATTGTTAAAGAACTGCGCAGGCTTTGAACAGCTTGCGAATGACGAATTCCTTAAAGATAAGCTAAAATGCCTACAGGAAAATTCTAATGACGCCGTGGTGGACTTGGGGGTCATAAATGATCAAGGCGTGCAAATCCATTATGCCGGGCCATATCATCTGAAGAATACCAACTACGGCCAAACTCTATGGTTCAAAGAAGCTTTGGAGAAGCCTAGCTTTATTAGCGATGTGTTTCAGGGATTTCGAGACACCCCTCACTTCATAGTCACCGTGAGTGGAGAGCGCAATGGATCGAAGTGGCTTTTGAAAGCTACAGTTGACTTTGACAAATTCAATTCTCTTGTCGAAAACATTCGGATTGGAGAAACCGGATCGGCCTTCATACTGAACCGGAAGGGCGAATTCCAAACAAAACCTCAGGCAAAAGCTCCTAATTACAAGGGGCCCTATATCCGTTTCCTCTCGTCTGAAGCTCTCCTTGCTCAAGAGGACACGGTAGTTGAGTATTCTGAAGCGTTTGGGACTGGTCATATCCTTGTAATGTCAAGATTGAAGGGTGGCGATTGGGCGCTTGCGTTTGAACAAACAGAACCTGACGCTTACAAGGGGCTCTATTCAATCCGCACTGTAACTGTACTGATTTTCTTCATAGGGGTCGCCGTGATTTTTATCGTTGCGGTGGTCCTGTCCAGGAGACTTGTGTCTCGGATGAGGCAAGCCGATCTAGAAAAAGAGATGATGAATGAAAAGGTTATCGAGGCCGGCAAGTTGGCTTCAGTTGGAGAACTTGCAGCGGGGATCGCACACGAGATTAATAACCCGGTTGCTGTGATGGTTCAAGAGGCGGGATGGATCCAGGACATCATTGATGACTCCGAACGTGGATCAATACCTATGGTGGAAGAATTTGAGGAGTCGGTGAACAAGATAAAGGCCCAGGGCGCTCGTTGCAAACAAATAACCCATAAACTCTTGAGTTTTGCGAGGAAAACCGACCCTATTCCTAAAAGAGTCAATATAAATGATGTAGTGCAAGAATCTATAGCCTTGTGTGAACATAGGGTCCCATCCGGGTCCAACATTATTCGAGCCGAGTTTGCAGAGGGTTTGCCGCCCGTTCGTCTTTCCCCCTCAGAGGCTCAACAGATTTTCGTGAACTTGATAAATAATGCTCTCGATGAGCTAGAATTCAAAGGCGGTTTACTCAAGATAACTACAAGGCTGGAGGGTGATCAACTTGTGGTGGATGTCTCCGACAACGGGCCGGGGATACCGGATCATATCCTGCCACGAATATTTGATCCTTTTTTCACTACCAAACCTGTTGGAAGAGGTACAGGGTTGGGGCTTTCCATCTGTTACGGAATGGTAAAGAAATGGGGTGGGGTCATAACGGTGAATACGGCCAAAGGTATCGGAACAACTTTTCATGTAAAATTTCCGGTGTCCAAAGTAATCGAGAAAAAGGCGAATTGAGCTTGTGGCAGACCGGAGTGGGGAATCTATGGGCATGTAAAACGCCATTTTGCCTAAGTTTAGGGTTTTGTGAGACAGCGCTGAGTCTTATATTCGCGACAGTTTTCTTTTGGAAACTTTCTTCTTTTTCATCCACCTAAATCCTGCTATTATGATTTATTATTTCCGACGCCTATTGCGGCAGTTTGAGTATCCCGGCGCTTAACGCACAGGTTTTCATACCATGGCCTAGGCAATTTCAGTCGTCAGGGAAGGCTCATCAGGAGCAATTACGTAGAAAATGACGGACGTTTATCTCCTAGCTCTGGGCATTTTTGCCGGGGCCTACATGGCATGGAACATCGGCGCAAACGATGTCGCTAATTCCATGGCTTCCTCAGTAGGCGCCAAGGCTATAACTCTTCGTCAAGCCCTTGTACTCGCCACAATTCTCACTTTTCTCGGTTCAAGCCTCGTTGGCTCACATGTTGCTCAGACTATCAGAAAGGGTATAGTCTATTCTGAAATCATAGGAGATCCCAAGATCGTTCTCTTGGGGTTGCTTGCGGCGCTTCTTTCAGCGTCTCTTTGGGTATGCCTGGCCACTTACCAAAACCTACCTGTTTCCACTACTCATTCTATCGTCGGGGCCATGATAGGTTTCGGTGTCGTCGCGGGGGGACTTTCCGCTGTGAACTGGAAACAGGTTCTTTTCATAGTCTTGTCCTGGGTTCTGTCTCCTGTGTTGACCGCCAGCGCGGCTTTCCTGATATTTCGCTTCATAGACAGGACGGTGCTTTCCCGTATGGATTCTTCGGGAGGTCTCGTAAGAACCACACCCATACTAATCGCCTCCACCTTATGCGTTATGAGCCTTTCCTTGTTTCTTGACACTCCGCTAGGAACTAAACTTCATTTGAGTGTTCCCGGAGCATTTGCAGCGTCGGCCGGCGTAGGCCTCGCCAGCTATTTGACCTGTGTGTTCGTAATAGCTCGGTTACTCAGCGAACGACAGGAAGCTTTTAAATCTGGTAACGACATTTTTCGGTATCTCCAGATCATGACAGCCTGTTACGTGGCTTTCGGAAGTGGGGCAAACGATGTGGCCAACGCAATGGGGCCGCTCGCCGGGGTTTATTTCATTTACTCCACTGGAACCACAGCCGAAACATCGCCCATCCCTGTGGGAATGCTGGCTTTTGGAGGCGCTATGATTTGCGTCGGCATTTGCACGTGGGGCTACAGAGTTATAGAAACAGTTGGTTCAAAAATCACGGAACTTGATAACATCAGGGGCTTTACTGTTGAATTCTCAGCGGCCACCATGATTCTCGTGGCTTCAATGTTGGGCTTGCCGGTCTCCACTACTCACGCCGCTGTTGGGGCCTACATAGGAGTCGGATTGGCCCGGGGCCTTGCCGCCCTCGATCTCGGCGTATTATGGAAAATTATGCTTTACTGGGTAATCACCGTGCCCGTCTCCGCGGTCACGTGCGCTATCATATACTTGTTGCTCTCCTTAATATTCATGTGAAGGTGATTTATGAGAAATCCGCTTACTTCTCTGTTTAGAGTTTCCCCCTTCGAGAACACATTCAAGCACTCGGTAAGAGTAGCGCAGTGTGGACCGCTCTTTGTAACAGCGGTACAAAGTTACTTCGGCGGAGACAGGGACACATTTGAGATCCGCAAGGATGAAATAAGGGACCTTGAAGCAGAGGCCGACAGAATCAAGAGGAACATCAGAGCCCACCTTCCGGCTTCACTACTTATGCCGGTAGACAAGTCGGTCTTCTTCGCGTTTCTGCGGGAAGCTGATAAGGTGGTGGACTGCATAAAAAACTCTCTGTACTGGATGTCATATTACCATCTGGTCCTGCCGGAATATATACAAAAAGATTATATTACCTTAGCCAAGGAAGTCGGCGATTATCTAGGACTATTGCCCGAAATGGTCCTTAGGGCTCACTCTTATTTCAACAGCCGGGCAGAGAAAGACAGACAGTTGGTTAAAGACATCATCAGGGAAATACGTTGGAGAGAAAAAGAGTCAGATGATCTCGAAAAGACTATTCTTATAAGATTATGCGCAGATGAATCCGTAGATCCCAGGACATTTTTCCTTACGTGCAAACTGGTGGAAACCACGGGAGACATCGCTGATCACCTTGAGAACTCCTCCGACATGATGCGGGCGATGATAGCCAGATAAACGCTTAACCCATGTTTCTCCGATATTGACCTCTTTTAGAAATCTTCAATTCTTGCTGAAGTGTAGCGGACAGGCTCCACCAAATCCCGCCGGGTTTCGATTATGTTCCCTAACGGTTCACTGGTTGTTTTTTGCGGTCTGACCATGTGTGGACTCGTCCAGGACCTCACGAACCATTTTTAGAAATTGGCTCGTATTGTATGGTTTCTCAACGAATCCTTTTACATTGCAAGCTGGAACACCTTCAGACGGTCCATTGGCTAGATAACCGCTGGCTATAAGAATTTTGGCTTGAGGGTTGAGCCTAAGTATCTCAGCCGAACATCGTTTGCCATCTATTTCCGGCATGATAGAATCCAAGATTACCAGAGAAATACTATCCCCTCGACTTTGGAATATTTTCAACGCCTCTTTGCCGTTAACGGCCGTGATGACATCGTACCCGTAACTTTCAAGAAGTTCTTTGGTGAGGTCCAGCACGCTGTTGTCATCGTCCGCCAAAAGAATGGTCTCCGTTCCACCTGAAATATCCGTCTCTGTTGATGGAGATTCTAAATCATTCGCCGAACTGACTGCAGGAAGATAAATCTTGAAGCTCGTCCCCATTTCAGGCTCACTGTAACAGACTATGTAGCCTTGATGAAGCTTAACTATGCCATACACAGTCGCGAGCCCAAGACCTGTACCTTTGCCAGCTTCTTTGGTAGTAAAGAACGGCTCGAAGATGTGGGCCAGAGTTTCCTTATCCATACCGTGACCGGTGTCTGAAACAGCCAATAACACATAACGCCCGGCCTTGGCGCCAAGGTTCCGGCGACAATATTCCTGGTCCAGTTCAACGTTGTTGGTTGTGATGGTCAATGTCCCACCATTCGGCATGGCGTCTCTAGCGTTCACGGCAAGGTTCATAAGAATCTGTCCTACCTGTGATGAGTCGGCTTGGGCTGATTCCAGGTCTCCGTTTAGATGTAAATCGATCTTTATGGTCTTTGGAATGGTCCTGGATATAAGGGCCTGGAACTGGAGTATCTCCTGATTCAAGTTTAGAGGACAAAGCCTCGGTTCAACCTTTCTGCTAAAAGTGAGCAGGCTCTTTACAAGATCCGCCCCTCGTTTGCCGGCCTGATATATCTGCTGAATACCGGCATAGTCAGCTTCTCCTTCTTTTTTCCGTTTGAGCATAATCTCAGAGCGGCCTAACACTACCTGGAGCAGGTTGTTGAAGTCGTGGGCTATGCCCCCGGCCAAAGTGCCAATACCCTCCATTTTTTGCGCCCAGAAAAGTTGTTGTTGAAGTTCGATCTCTACGGTTCTGTCCCTTTTTACAGCCACATAGTTGACAATCCTGCCTGTACGGTCTTTAACAGGTGAGATTACGGCGTCCTCCCTGTATAGCGTTCCGTCTTTCTTCCTGTTTACGAGTTGGCCTTTCCAGGCCTCTCCATTTTCAATAGTTCCCCAAAGTTCTCTGTAGAATGCCTGGTCATGGTGGCCACTCTGCAATATCCGCGAGTTCTGACCTATGGCTTCATCTTTAGTATAGCCAGTGATCCCTTCAAACGCCGGGTTAACATATTCTATGTTTCCTAAGCCATCTGTTATCATTATGCCTTCTGCCGCTTGCTCAACCGCAGTGGTTAAGAGTCTCTGTGTTTCTTCGGTGCGTTGCCTCTGGTCGATTTCCATTTGAAGTCTCGAGTTCGTTTCAGCAAGTTCCGCCGTCCTTTCTTTGACCCGAATGTCGAGCGTGTCCCGAGCTTCCTCGAGTTGCCCGTAGATTTTGGATTGCTCCTTCAGGCCCTTGAAAATGACAGCCGCCATTATTGCCAGCCCGCCTATCAAAGCCGCAAAAACCATTCCCCACAACGATCCCGAATGTTCACCGAGATATTTTGAAATTGGGGCGACGCTCACCAGGTGAAAGGGAGAAATGGGGATCTTTCCTCCGGAAATCAACAAAGGCTTAGACGCCGGCTCAAGCAGGTGATCATAAGTCTCAATTACCGGGGATCCCTCCAGTAACGATGGCAAAACTCCAAGAAGTTCTAGAACAGTCTTTCCAAGGAGTTCCTGGGGACCAACCACCAAAATGCCTCGAGAATCAGCAACACCGTGAAATTCATTACTCTTGGGAGTGGATTGTCGCTCTATCTGAGCCTGGATGGTCCCCGTGTCCAGCCTCATTAGCAAATAGCCCTTTACCTGATCCTTGTGAATGAACTTCTGGAAAGTGAATATCGCCAGATCCGATCCGGTTTCCATAACACCCAATGTCGGTATAGGTTCGGAACTTTTTAGGATTGTTTCCAGTTGCTTTATGTCTATCCATCTTGAATTTGACGAAGACTTGGTTTCAGCGACAACTCGCATCTCCTTCGCATCAATAAAGGTAATCTGTTGAAAGACAGCAAGATCCCTGGAGCGGACGCTCCTCTGAAACCTTTCGAACTCATCCCGCATTTCGGCCACAGCGACCGCCAGCCCATATTCCATAGACATCCCGAGCGCTTTGTTATGATAATAAGCATGAAGGGCCCGGCTATTCAGCAGCGTTTCCGTATCGCTGATTCGTTTCTCAAAATACTCATCGAGAATCGAAAGGTGAGTCTTGCTGTGATTCGCGAAGGACTGACGACTGGCCTCGGCAAGTGAACTCGAGGTGTTATATACCCTGATCAAAAGATAGGCCAGGAAACAGACCAGAATAGACAGCATTACACCCAGAAGCCAGTATAGCTTCACAAACCTTCGGGGATTTGTCTCCAGGGTTTTTCTTGATTGAGCCATCAATCCACCGGCCGCGAGCTACCTTCCTGCGTTAGGAAAATAATTTGTGGTTAAAGGATAATATTTAATGATCAATTCTCTGAGAGTGCCATTGTCTCTTAGTTTTTTCAAGAAATTATTAAAGGATTCCAACAAGTTTGGAGAATCTTTCGAAATGCCGAAAGCCATGAATTGTTGCTCGGTAATGGCGCCAATGACTTTTACCTTTGCAGGATATTTCGACAAAGCCAAAAGAGCGTCTGGAGCGTCCTGGAGGACCAGTTCGCAATCTCCCTTGACAATCGCAGCGGGTAGGTCGTTAAGCTGCAGCCCCTCTTTATATATGGAGGAGCACTCTTGCAAGTTGTAAAGATCCGGATCCAGGCATGTCTCTCGAATGCCCAGAATCTCTCGCCCAACTAAAAGATCCTTCGTCAGGACCACATCTTTTTGATGATCGCCACTTGGAGCTATGGGGTTGAGGACCGAATCAGCCCTCGCTAGCACCCAAATGGCCGTGGGAAAATACGGGTCCGAAAAAAGAATTACTTTCCGGCGCCACGGCAAGACAGTTAACCCGTTCCCGACAATATCCCCTTTCACCTGGGTTTCCCCAACGATTTCCACCTCATCACCTTTGGGGATGATTCTTTTGCCGGAGAGGTCACCAATTACGGTTTCCCAGGAAGTTGGAACGTGTTCATATCGGACCCCAAGCTCGGATGAGAACATCTTGAGTATTTCCACGTCCAAGCCATCGCCATCGCCTGTCACAAAATTGGAATAAGGGACTCCCAGGTGCCTCAAGACCGCGGATTCCTTGATTTCGCGCAGGTCCGCATATATCTCCGGAGTGGCGAGCCATCCCATGACCAGCGTCATTATTGCGGTTAAAACGATCTTGAACATAACTGCCTACCTCCCAAGGGAGAACGTCATTTCGGTAAGAGCCAAGATAGATCTTTTCCCTGTATGTATTTAACCCGCCTATGATATCAACGATAATGGTCCGCCACAGGGATTCAATGAGACTCATCTCGGAAATTGCGCCACACGCTTCCACCTTTCTTACACCAAGAGCGGATTCGTTTCATGGGGCCAACCGTTTCATTTTTAGGCGTTGGCGAATCTCCTGACTCACAAATAACACAAAGCCACACCAAATCACATTGTTTGTTCTGGAAGCATGATCATCGCGCAGGCTGACACCATTTTGAGTCTGAATAAGTCAATTATATATAAACTAGGATATATATATTATATTACATGTTACTAAATTAGTTTATTCGAGTTAAATATTAATTTATATATACAACATGTTATTTTAACAATTAATTATTGAAATTTATTTGAGTTAATGATAGGACGCAACATGGTTTAGGGGAAAACCCATTCTTCTACACGACAATTCGTCTCAGGGACTTAAGATGAACGTGATTAAGGCATTTGAATTCAACAACGCCTGTTTCACTTTGCCCGCCTATGATGGGAGTCACAAGGGCAACGTGGACGCATGGATGAAAGTGGTGGATCACATAAGGTGGCGATCGCCTTCAATCTACAAGCCGCTTCTACGGAGAGTTCAGCGTTTCAATGAAGGTAAGACGGATGAAATGGACGTTGTGTCTACACTGCTGCAGGGGAATTTTCAATTCGACGTTCATGTAATCTGGCGCCATGCGGCGGCTACGCTTCACATGTTTTGCATGGTTTCAGCAGACCGGAGTTGTTCAGGGATTCCGGCTCAACCTGCCCAGGTTAAGGAGCGACTATGCAATTAGATAAACCGCATGTAGGAAGCGCGGAAATTTCATCTGGAACTTTTCCTTGAGATGGTTCAATTACTTGGTTCGAATTAGGGCGACTTATAATTAACGACATTACGATTACAACATCGGAGCGGGATTCTCGGATGGTAAAATCTGAATTAGAGCGAATCACACGGATGGCTGTTGCTCAAAACGACCCAATGGCTCAGTTCAATCTTGGCTTCATGTACAATAACGGGTTTGGGGTAAAAAAAGACTTTAATGTAGCCATTAAGTGGTATCAACTGGCGGCTGAACAAGGATATTCGGTCGCTCAATTCAACTTGGGAGGAATGTACGAAAACGGTCTAGGGGTCCGACAGGATCCCCTGGAGGCTCTCAAATGGTATAGAAAAGCAGCTGACTTAGGTTTGCCGGATGCGCAAAACAGTTTGGGATCGATGTATAAGACAGGCCATGGGGTTCAGCAGGATTACAGGGAGGCGGTCAAGTGGTACCGATTCGCCGCTGACCAGGGATATTCTGTAGCCCAGAGTAATCTCGGCTTTATGTACGACAATGGTTTTGGCGTGCCGCAAGACCACAAGGAAGCTGTTAAGTGGTACAGCCTTGCAGCCGAACAAGGATATTCAGTTGCCCGATTCAATCTAGGTGTCATGTACGAAAATGGACAAGGGGTCCAGCGGGATTTTAAGGAAGCCATCAAGTGGTACAGCCTTGCAGCCGAACAGGGATTGCCGGATGCGCAAAATAATCTGGGGTTGATTTACAAGAATGGCCTTGGAGTCCAACAAGACCCTATGGAGGCATTGAAATGGTATAGAAAAGCAGCGGAACAAGGGTATTCATTCGCACAAAGTAATTTGGGAGTGATGTACGAAAATGGCACAGGAGTCCCTCAAGATTACAAAAAGGCGATTAGTTGGTATCAACTGGCCGCCGATCAAGGTTACTGTGTTGCTCAATTCAATCTCGGAGTGATGTATGAAAATGGGTTAGGCACAGAACAGGACTACGAAGAAGCTGTCAAATACTACCAACTCGCCGGTGACCAAGGTTTGCCTGATGCTTTAAATAATCTCGGACTATTGTACAAAAACGGTTTCGGTATTCCTCAGGATTTTATAAAGGCCTTCAAGTGCTTTAATAAAGGAGCCGAACAGTCGTTACCCGATGCCCTTAACAATTTAGGTTCCATGTACATGAATGGCCTTGGCATACCGCAAGATTTTGTGAGGGCGCTCAAGTGTTTCACAAAAGCAGCGGAACAAGGGTTGCCGGAAGGCCTTAACAATCTTGGTTCCATGTACAAGAACGGCTTAGGCACGTCGCAAGATTTTGTAAGGGCGCTCAAGTGTTTCACAAAAGCAGCGGAACAAGGGTTGCCGGACGCTCAAAATAATCTCGGACTATTGTATAAGAATGGCCTAGGAACGCCCCAAGACTATAATACTTCTATCAAATGGTTTCGACTAGGGGCAGAGCAGGGATTACCGGACGCTCAAAACAATCTTGGATTAATGTACAAGAATGGCCTAGGGGTAACTCAGGACTTTATTGAGGCGGTAAAATGGTATCGATTAGCCGCCAAGCAGAAATACTCCATAGCGCAGAGTAACCTGGGGTTCATGTACGACAATGGTTTGGGTGTCGCTCAGAACTATGAAGAAGCTGTAAGATGGTATCGATTAGCCGCTGAACAAGGATATTCAATAGCTCAATTCAACCTCGGAGGGATGTACGATACTGGGATCGGTGTCCCTCAAGACTTTGCTGAAGCCCTCACATGGTATCGGCTAGCCGCAGAGCAAGGGTTACCGGACGCTCAAAACAATCTCGGACTCATTTACAAGAATGGCCTAGGGGTAACTCAGGACTTTGTTGAGGCGGTAAAATGGTATCGATTAGCCGCTGAACAGGGGTTGCCTGATGCTCAGAATAATTTGGGGATTATGTTCGAAAACGGCTTTGGGGTAACCCAGGATCTTGGCGAGTCTGTCAGATGGTATGGGTTGGCGGCTGAGCTGGGATATCCGGCGGCACAGTTCAATTTGGCGGTCATGTACGAAAATGGCCTAGGGGTGTCACAGGATCTCGGTGAAACTGTAAAATGGCTCCAAATGGCGGCCGAACAAGGACTAGCGGAAGCTCAAAGCAACCTTGGAATGTTGTACAAAGCCGGTATAGAAATGCCCCAAGATCTTAATGAAGCGGCGAAATGGTATAGGCTTGCGGCTGAGCAAAGATATGCGGTGGCGCAGTTCAACCTAGGGGTTATGTACGAAAACGGTCAAGGATTGACTCAAGACCCTGCTGAAGCTCTAAAATGGTACCGGTTAGCCGCTGAGCAGGATTTAGCAGACGCCCAAAACAACTTGGGCGCATTGTATAAGAGCGGCTCCGGAGCGCCTCAAGATTTTGTTGAAGCGGTTAAATGGTACAAGCTGGCCGCCGATCAGGGACACTCCATGGCCCAATGTAACCTCGCATTTATGTATGAAAACGGTTTAGGCACACCCCAGGATTTAAGGGAGGCGGGCAAATGGTACCGACTTGCAGCGGATCAAGGACATTCTACGGCTCAGTTCAACCTGGCCTACATGTATGATAACGGTTTGGGCGTGAGCCAAGACCATAGCGAGGCGGTAAAGTGGTGCCGATTGGCCGCTGAACAAGGACATTCCCAGGCTCAATTCAATCTGGGGGTTATGTACGAAAACGGTCAGGGGGTTCAACACAATCCCAAGAAAGCCGTCAAGTGGTATCGTTTGGCCGCTGAGCAGGGTTTGCCGGATGCTCAGAATAGCCTGGGGCTAATGTATAAAAGAGGCTTAGGGGTCCTTCAAGACCACGAGGAAGCCGTGAAGTGGTATCAATTGGCCGCTGAACAAGGATATTCTGTTGCTCAAAGTAACCTGGGGTTCATGTACGATAACGGTCTAGGTGTCACAAAAGACCTCAAGAAAGCCGTCAAGTGGTATCGACTGGCCGCTGATCAGGGATACTCCGTTGCTCAATTCAATCTGGGGGGAATGTACGAAAACGGATTTGGTGTTCCCAAAGACTTCAGAAAGGCCATGAGATGGTATCGTCGGGCGGCAGACCAAGGACTCTCAGACGCTCAAAATAATCTGGGGCTTATGTTCAGGAACGGTTTTGGAACTCCCCAGGATTACAACGAAGCTATCAAGTGGTACCGAAAGGCGGCTGATCAGGGACACTCAGGAGCTCAAAGTAATCTTGGTTTTATGTTTGATAACGGTATAGGAGTTCGTCAGGATCATGAAGAGGCTATGAGATGGTATGGTTTGGCTGCTGAACAGGGATGTACAGTCGCCCAATTCAATCTCGGTGTAATGTATGAAAATGGCCAAGGAGCGCCTCAAGATTACGTAGAGGCTCTCAAATGGTATAATAAGGCTGCCGGCGAAGGACTTCCCGATGCTCAGAATAATTTGGGACTTATGTTTAAAAATGGTTTTGGCGTGTCACAAGATTACGACGAAGCTATTAAGTGGTACCGGAAGGCGGCTGATCAGGGACACGCCGTTGCTCAAAATAGCATTGGCCTAATGTACGAAAACGGCCAGGGGGTAACTCAGGATCACAGAGAGGCTTTCAAATGGTATCGCCTCGCCGCAGACCAAGGACTCCCCGATGCTCAGAATAATCTCGGTCTTATGTACAAGAACGGTCTTGGTGTTCTAAGAGACCATATTGAGGCGGTCAGGTGGTTTCGCATCTCTGCAGAAGAGGGCCTTCCCGATGCTCAGAATAATCTCGGTCTCATGTACAAGACCGGTTTTGGTGTTGAGCAAGACCACAATGAGGCTGTAAAGTGCTTCAGACGCGCTTCAGATCAGGGTTATCCAGCCGCTCAATTCAACCTCGGAGTCATGTGTGAAAATGGTCAGGGAGTGCCCCAAGACTACGTAGAGGCTCTCAAATGGTATCGTAAAGCTGCAGATCATGGACTGGCAGACGCTCAATCAAGGCTGGGATCTATGTACGCTCACGGTCAGGGAGTCAGCCAGGATTATGGCGAAGCGAAAAGATGGTTTGATAAGGCTGCGGAACAAGGACTGCCTGAAGGCCAACGCAATCTTGGTGTGGTCTTTTTTTATGGCTGGGGTGTTCGACAGGACGTCAAGGAGGCGAGCAAATGGTTCAAGCTGGCTGCGCAACAAGGAGATTCCAGATCTGAGGCTTATCTGAGGGAGGTCGATGGCCAACTGAAAATCAAAAGACGGCGACCCTCATCTGAGAAAGGCAGAAAAAAAGGTGGAAAGTTCCCTAAAGACTCAAATGAGTCATTGGAACTGTTATTTGCGGAACTCAACAAAATGGTGGGTCTGCAGAGAGTCAAGGATGAGATTGATCAACTGATAAAATTTGTGCGTGTACAAAAGATGAGGCACTCGCAGGGGCTCAAAGCGGACTCACTGTCTTTGCACTGTGTTTTCTTTGGAAACCCCGGCACAGGAAAAACCATGGTGGCAAGAATTTATGGCAAGATGCTCAAAGCCCTGGGATTGTTGAGTCGAGGTCACCTTGTCGAAACCGATAGATCTGGGCTTGTAGCAGGCTATGTGGGACAAACCGAGTTAAAAACTGATGAGAAAATCTCCGAAGCTCTAGGCGGAATACTTTTCATCGATGAAGCTTACTCTCTTTACAAGGGGAAAGATACTCAACTGGATTACGGCAGTGAGGCAATCAGCATTCTGCTGAAACGCATGGAAGACCACAGAGACGACTTCGTCGTGGTCGTTGCCGGGTATGAAAAACCCATGGCCGAATTTCTTCAGTCAAATGAAGGCTTGAAAAGCCGTTTTTCAACTACTATTCGCTTTCCTGACTATTCTCCTAAGGAACTTCTCGATATATTTGAATTGTTCTGCAAAGAAGGGAATTACGAAGTCCAATCGGCCGCTCTTGAGTTGGTTTCTTATATACTGAATAATGAATACCGTGACCGTGATGAAACATTTGGAAACGGGCGTTTGGTACGAAATCTTTTTCAGAGCATAGTGAGAAATCAATCAGTCCGCATAGCTGAAACGATATCCGACTCTACCCACTCTGATCTGGTCACCATACTGCCTGATGATGTTCGTCCACTACTGGAAAAGAAACAGGAACCAGAGGTGGCCAATTATTGAGATTGTTAGAAACGGACTTAACCGCCACTTAATTTCAATTTTTCTATAATTCCTGATTTTTTGGTGTCAATTCTTTGGTTGACAATTTTTTCTTTGAAGTTATCTTGTATACAAGAGGTTTGTCGTGGTCAATTATGGTGATTGCATCGTGTTTTTGCTGGCAAAGGCCTACCAGCATGCACATTTTCAATTGAAGAAGCATCTCTTGCCTTACGGACTGACCCCAGTCCAATATCTTGTCCTAGAAGCCATTAGCCGGGAGGAAGGTCTTTCAGCTACGGAAATTGGCCGCAAGGTTTCTTTGGACAGCGCTACGCTCTCGGGAATACTCGACAGGCTTACTGAGAGGCACTGGATAATCAAGGAACTGGACCCCCTGGACAGAAGATCTTTGAGGCTCTATCCGGGAGAACAAGCTAAAGCCTCACAAGAGGAGATGGTGGGCGTAAGAGAGCGTTCCAACGATGAAATCCTCGAAGACTTTTCCATTGAAGAGAGGGTTCTTCTGAAAAGATTGCTCAAGGATTTGTCCCGTCCAGTTTTAGCGGATAGATCAATTTAGCATGCAAGATATTTTAGACACCACATCAAGCATTGATATCCTAAAAGTCCCTCAACCTGGGGAACTTCAGTTTTCGGGAAATATATAAAATCCGGAAATTATTTTATAACACAGGAGAAAAAAATGACCGCAAAGGTTTACTTTGATTTGCGTGAGCAGATGGATCAATATTCAGTGGGTTTTCCAACAACCGAGTCCGGGGTTGAAATGGAGATATTGAAAAAGCTTTTCACCGAAGAAGAAGCGGAGATGTATCTCAATCTCAGTATGATGCTGGAAACGCCTCAAGACGTGGCAAAAAGATTGGGAAGGGATACAACACAAATTAGTGAAATTCTCGAAAAGATGTTCGAAAAGGGCCTTATTTTCCGTGTGAGAAAAGGAGACATTCGCAAATACGCCGCTGAACCGTTTGTAATTGGGTCTTTCGAGCACCAGGTAAAAAACATGGACAGGGAATTTGCCGAGCTTTTCGAACGTTACTTTTCAGAAGCCTTCGGTAAACAGGGGTTGGCGATTTCCTCTCCACTTCGAACTGTGCCTGTGAACAAATCTATCAGCCATAAGTGGCCTGTAGCCCCATACGAAGATTTGAAAGAAATCGTCAAGAAAAAGGACCAGATCTCCGTAGCCAACTGCGTGTGTAGAACTCAACAAAGGCTATTAGACAAAGGCTGCGATAAGCCTCTGGAAGTTTGTCTTTCGTTTGGAAGCCATGCGCAATACTACGTCGACAAGGGTATGGGCCGTTACATATCACAGGATGAGGCCCTGGAAATACTGGATAAATGCGAAGAAGAAGGCCTTGTGCCCCAGCCGTTCATATCACAGGAAGCGGGTGGAATCTGCAATTGCTGTGGCGATTGCTGCGGCATACTGCGATCCATCAAGCTACACCCAAAACCTGCTGAAAAGGTGCTTTCCAGTTATTACGCCGAAGTTGACCCGGACTCGTGTTCAGCATGCGAAACCTGCATGGACAGGTGTCAGATGGAGGCCATCAAGATTGACGAAGTGGCTCAGATAGATAGAGACCGGTGCATTGGTTGCGGCTTGTGCGTCACAACCTGTCCGACCGACGCCATATCTTTGAAGGTCAAACCGGAATCGGAGCGAAAGCTCCCTCCCGTCACCGGCAGGGAATTTGTGATGAATTTGGCCACTGGTCGAGGCAAAACGCTTATTCCCCTTTCCGTAATAAAGAGATCACAGGCGTAAGATCGGGCTTGATTCCAACATCTGGAGATCCCCCACCACTGCGCTGAAGGATTAACATGGGGCATGTCGGCGGGCCTGAAAGTGGATTTTATAGTTAAGTATAGCTAACACTTAGGGCCCCGTCATGCCGGCGCTTGATGATTTCCTGTCAAAATCCTATACTGAAAATACAAAAGCTTGCCGAAGCAAGCTCTTGTAAATCAATTAGGTGATTAACAGCGCGAAATATATACTACCAGCGCGAACCACCGCCGCCGCCGCCACGGTTATCTCTGCGGCCGCCGCCACCGCCGCCACCGCCGCCGCTGGTTTTGGGACGAGCTTCATTCAGTTTCAGAGCGCGGCCCTGAAAATCTTTAGCGTCGAGTTCCTTAATGGCTTTCATGCCTTCTTCGCGATTTGGCATTTCAACAAATCCGAATCCCCTTGACCGTCCCGTAAACTGATCAGAGATGATCTTGACGGTATCCACGGCGCCATACTCTTCAAACAGACCCTTTAGTTCGCCTTCGTTCGCATCGAAGGACAGGTTTCCTACATAAATGTTAATACTCATTCTCTAGCTCCTTTTGCAATTTCGCCTTACACATTTTAGTGAGAGTGCGTTTAGGTTGACGGAAAGCGGGTCTTTGTGAACGGGGATAAATCGACTGGATCTTAAAGCAGCGTATCCTCGGCACGGGCCGCACGTCTTACATTCTTAATTCTCGCATAACGCCCGTGCACCCTAAATAGGTCGACTGGAGAAATACAAGTTAAGTATCAATTAAAATATATATCACTTATTTCAATGAGTCAACTTAAATTCGTTTTTATGTTAGTTTTAATAGATGATTAAGACTTTCCAGGGACACCAAGATACCGAAACAGAGTTGATGGTAGTATGTACCGAAAGGCCTGATGGGTGAGAAAGGATCAACACCGATCATAAGAAAAGCCCTTATCATAAGCATCTGGGCCATGGCGTTTGCGTTCGTGGAAGCTTCAGTGGTCGAATATCTGCGAGCCATATATTACCCGCTGTCTTCAGGAGGATTCCAATTTCCAGCGTTAACGCTCGAATTCATTCAGATAATGGGAATTGAACACACACAACGCCTGAAGATTGAAGTCGTCAGGGAACTCTGCACATTGCTAATGCTCGTCGCTGTTGGAATGATCGCTGCCCGAAATAGAAGGGAAGCGTGGGCGTATTTCATGATTGCCTTTGGGGTCTGGGATATTTTCTACTACGTGTGGCTTAAGATATTTCTTGACTGGCCGGCCGGCATGATGACTTGGGACCTGCTCTTCCTCGTCCCTGTTCCTTGGGTGGCCCCGGTTCTAGCCCCTGTCATCATTTCAATAGCGCTCATAGTATCAGGTCTAACGGTACTGTTTTTCGAAGGTAAAAACGAGCCATTGGCCTTGCGGTGGAGAGACTGGATTCTTCTTGTAACTGGTGGAATAATAGTCATCATATCCTTTTGCTGGGACTACCCCAATATTATGGCCGGCGGATTTCCACACCATTTTCAATGGATTGTATTCTTTCTTGGTTTGGCCGTATCTTCTGGAACTTTCTCGATGGTGGTCATCAAGCGGCTGCTTTAGCCAAATCCGCCTTTAACGCGTAGTTTACTCCTTCCCTGTGAACAGATCATGCATCTAGAAGTCGTTGCAACATTTGAGTGATGTAGACTAGTGGAGAGAAACCACCTTACAGAGACGGGCTCTATTTCGATTTCTTACCTCAAATCTAATTGGCCGGCGTTGACTGGCTATTTTTTTTTAGCTACACTCTAACTGTAGGCGCTCCTAGAGCTTAATAGGGAAGCCGGTTTGATTCCGGCGCGGTCCCGCCGCTGTATCCGGGGACGAAAGCCCGCACTACGCCACTGTCTCGATTAACGGGATGGGAAGGCGCAGGCAAATAGGATGATCCGGAAGCCAGAAGACCTGCCTGCGAGAAAAATGCTGCGACGAACAGCGAACACTTGGGGACAAGAAAACTGGGCGCATTCCCGAGTCATATCATGACTCGGGTTTTTTATTTTTGGGCTCACTTCAACAAATCGATTCCAACAAAAGGTAAATGGCTATGAATGCATCTCCTAACCATAGCGTCCTAGAATTGGATCAATTTAATTTCCCTGAACATTCATTGATGTCCTACGTGGGGGCCCTGTTCATATCCAAAGAGGCGGAGGCCGAAACAAACCCAACCATCGACATTGCCATGGATCGCTCATTCGGAACCGCCAATATGGCGCTGGGAGGAAACTGTCAAGGATCCAGCCGAATCTCGGATGATTTTGAATACGACGGCGCCGTATGGGCAACCAGCCCTCCCGTAATAGACTTGGAGCCTCTTGCCGGCCTTAGAGACGAATCGTTTGTCGAAAACATAATTGATGGTTCAATTGATTTCAACGCTCCCACGATTTCAGAATCTTGTGATCTGGGTTCATACCGGAAGAAAACTAACATTCTATCAAGCGTTTTTTCCACTATTGCTCATTTGGTGGTGATATTTGCCTTCGTGCTATCAAATCCCACAGGTTCGGTAGGTCAACAAGGAAATTCTCCTGAGCCGATATTTGTTAGATTGATAGACCCCAATTCATTGATCGTTCAACAGAGCAGCCTTGCCTCAGTTGATTCCGCCGCCTCTTGTCCATCAATAGCCAAACGCTCAAAAGGGGAGAACGATAAAAGCGAGCGGAAAGCCGTAAATCCTGAGCCCAAATCGGCCACAGAGATTGACAAGGGAAAGGCCCCTGGTTGTGAGGGTAATGAAGAAGCTGTGACGGCTGATGGAGCAGGTGTCAAATTTGTGGAAAAAGATTCATCTCGATCCAAGACCATTGAAAAAAATGACGATGTGAATTTCGAAAGCCTTTCCATGATGGATTCTGTGGCCAGCCTGGCGTCTACGGCCGGCAAAGAAACTCGTTCCGCTGCCCCACAAGGAGAGGATGCCCATCAATTCAAGAAAATGATTCTGACCGCCATTCATGAGGTCGCATTCTATCCAAAAGGCGCATTGCATCGGAGAGAGTTTGGAGAAACCCTCGTGTCATTCACAATTCTCAGCGACGGCTCCATAGAGAATCTATCAGTCGTAAGGAAATCAGGATCAGAATCTCTTGACAAAGCGGCGCTTCGGATCGTCGAAAAGGCGTCATCACACTTTCCTCCAATTCCAGAAACTCTGGGACACAATAAACTCAACTACGTGATCCCGATCACATTCAGGAGAAAATCATAGAATGGCTCTACGAGGATTTGTTTTGGGTCTGTTAATGCTCTCCATGTATCCAGGCATGAGTGTGGAAAAGGTTTGGGGCCAATCAGCGAATCGCCTGTGCGTAAAAGACTCCATGGAGGCGCAGGTCTGCGTAAACGATACTCCGAAAAGAATAGTTTCTTTAGCTCCAAGTCTCACGGAATTGGCATTTGAACTTGGGGCGGGTTCGAGTCTCGTTGGGCGCACCACCAGATGCAATTTTCCGGAAGAGGCCAAAAAAGTTCCGGACATGGGCGCTTACATGAAGCCGGATTTTGAAAAACTTGTAGCGGCCAGGCCGGATCTGGTCCTAGCGCCTAAGACTGGTATAAGACCTGAATTGATCGATCGTCTCAGGAATTTAAAAATACCGGTGTATGTTGATGACAGTTTAAATATTGAAGATATACGAAATGTTATCATCAATATTGCCAAGCTGTTGGGGAAAGAAAACCAGGCGACGCAGATTGTGGATGATATGCAATCCCGTCGGGATCGAATTAACGAAATGGTCAAAGGAGAAAAAAAAGCAACAGCGCTTTTTGTCGTTGGAATTAGACCCCTGGTTGTGGCCGGTTCGAAATCCTTTCTTGGCTCACTCATACGAGAGGCCGGTGGCGTAAATATAGCTGAGAGCGTAGATGTTGAATACCCCAAGTTCAGTATTGAGGAAGTCATCAGGGCCAATCCTGATGTAATACTGATATTGGACAAGGAATGCCATGGTGAAGACTGTCTCAATCAATGGAAGAATCACATTCACTTAAAAGCTGTTCAAAAAAATAGAATTCACGAACTGGACGCTGACCTAATGAGCCGGCCAGGTGTCAGGACAATAGAAGGACTGGAGAAGTTGTCGAACCTGTTACACCCGGCTGTTTTGTGACGCCTCAAATCTTCAAAGAAAGCCGGAACAGCGCCAGGAAACAGTGACAGAGCGTTCATCACAAACAATGCGACCTAACATTCTGAGAAAAACCCTTGTTATAAACTCTCTCCTGTTTTTTGCCCTGTTGATTTCTATCCTTTTTTCATTATTGGAGGGAACAACCAGTGTGGGGTTTTGGGACCTGCTGAATTCCACCCTTTATGAAACCAGTTCAACAGGAGTTTCCACAATTGTCTTTTCTTACCGTTTGCCCAGAATTTTACTTGCATGTATTGCGGGAGCCGGGCTGGCCTGTTCCGGAGTGGTTTTTCAGGGAGTTTTGAGAAACCCGCTTGCCGACCCCTATATTATAGGAATAGCGGCAGGTGGGGCCTTGGGCGCGGTGACTTCAATAAGCCTGCTTAAATCAAACGGGTTGTTCATGACATCCATTTCCTCTTTTGTGGGAAGTTTGGTTGCCGTCGCTCTCGTCTATGGTCTGACTTTATTGCGAAAGAATTCAACATACATAAATACCGTGATTCTGGCCGGCATAATTGTAGGATCCCTTATGAACGCGACTATGCTCCTGATAATGTCGGTCAGCGGTTCTCATGAATTACAACGGGTCCTGTTCTGGTTAATGGGTGATTTTAGCCTTGCGGACTATGAACAGATAATGTTCTCAGGGCCGATAGTCATAGCGGGTTTTCTGCTAATTTACCTGAACGCCAACAGGCTGAATGTCTTGGCTCTGGGAGATGAATTCGCCTCAACTCTCGGTGTTGATGTTACAAAGCGCCGGCTTTTGCTCATGACCATAGCCTCATTAATCACAGGCTCCGTTGTCAGCGTATCTGGAACGATCGGCTTTGTCGGCCTGGTCGCTCCCCATTCCATGAGACTATTGTTTGGACCGGACCATAGGATATTGCTGCCGACGGCGTTCCTCGGCGGCGCCATATTCCTGGTCATCTCGGACACCGTGGCCAGGCTTGTGGCCTACCCTGTTGAACTTCCTGTCGGGGTAGTTACGGCGCTTAGTGGGGGGCCATTTTTCCTTTACCTCTTGCTGAGGAATCAAAACTGAGAGTCCCCAGCCGGTTGTAAACATTAGACTCTGATGATCTCGGCATGCCCGTATTAAATGTTTGACCATGAGACCACTTCAATGAAGGCCAACGTCCTAGAATGCAAATCTGTGAGCGTGATTTACAATGAACTGGTCGCTCTGGATAAAGTGAGCCTGTCCATCAAAGCAGGAGATTTCCTGGGCATTGTAGGGCCTAACGGAGCCGGCAAGTCTACATTGATCAAAGTTATGAGCGGGTTACTGGAACCTGATACAGGAAATGTAAATCTGAGCGATATCAACCTTAGATCTTTGTCAAGACAGGTCATAGCCAGAGAACTGGCTGTAGTTGTTCAGGAAGAAAACTCGGAATTCGGATTCAATGTTGAGCAGTACGTTGCGCTGGGTCGCTCGCCTCATCATGGTGGCCTGTACTTTGAGGGTTCACGTGACAGAGAAATAGTTCTCAACGCCCTGAGGAGAACTCATACGGAGCGACTGGCGTCACGTGATGTAAATTCTCTTTCAGGGGGAGAAAGACAGCATGTCAGAATTGCGCGGGCCCTGGCTCAGGAACCAAATATCCTGATTCTTGATGAGCCTACAAACCATCTCGATATATTCTCCCAGATGAATCTGGGAGAATTGCTGAGGAATATCAACATGGAGGGCATAGCCATAGTAATGGTATCTCATGACATCAACTTCATGTGTCAGGCGTGTAATCAACTAAAACTGATGAGTGAAGGCAAAATCATCGCTGAGGGGATTCCAGGCGAAGTCATTACAGAAAACTCTCTGGCCGAAGCGTTCAAGGTGAAAGCATTGGTGGATATAAATCCTGTGACCAAGGCCACGAGAATCACTCCCTATGCAAAGATCTAGAATCCGTTTTGAAGACTACTTTCGCCATTTTGCATCGAAACCCAAAGCGAAGGACCTGTATACAAAGGATGCAAATTCTTGAGCGTCGATGGAGACATATTCGACCGATAATTCTTGGATAAAGGCCGGCGTCTCACAGAATTTGCCAGACACCGCAGCCGCAACCATAGCCCCCTGGGCGACAAGCATTTCCTTCACGCAACCTGTCGGCAACACACCCCACATGCATTTTTCCCTGACATGAATCAGTGCGGCCAAGGCTGCGACCGTCGGAGGGTCCAAGTCTATGCTCGACAAATTTTTCGTGAACAATGCCGCCTGTTCAGACGTAAGAAACCGCCCTACCCCTTCACAAAAAACTTCTGCGTCCGCACACAGGGGACCAAGATGAGTCATGCAGGAACACTGAACATTTGGAGACAGTGAATTTTGCCAGATCAACGTCTCCCTCAAGGCCTTAAGAGAAACTAGCCCTACCAATTCCCCCAACTTCGTGTGTTTGCCGGCGGAACTGAGCATGAGCCCCGATCCCCCTCGGGAGGCTACCAGGATTTGATCAGTGCCCGTCCCTGTGGCCATCGAATCAGAATAACGGGAGTAGATTCCCAACTCCCTCAATACGGCCGCTTTCGCTTCGGTCGCAGTCATGACACAATCCAGCAGAGCGACTGCGGAGACTCTGTGATTTATGAACAGCATCAGATTGATGGTTCCGGCATGGGGGACATCGTTGCCGTCGATGATCTCGAAACGGTCGTCCGTTTCATAAACCGCCGCAGGATCACCAGCAGCCATGGAATTGCACTCCACACCACCAGTGCAGACGGCGGTAACCTCAACATCTCGAAATTGCATGGTTTCAATGGAGGCGTTGTTCATGTTGGCGGCTGTTTCCAGAATGGCCGTTCTGTCCGAAGGAAGGTTGTAATAATCGCATATTGACTTGTGATAGCTTTCCGGGTCATCGATAATCTTGGAGTCCACAAAATCCAGATGGTCACGAGGCTCGCAGCACTGGTGATTGCATACAAAGCTTAAGTCGTCCCTGTAACCGCCCCCAACCCGGCACGTTGAAATGGATGCGCACAGTTCGAGCATCTTGACAATAATTATTTTCTCCTCGCGATGAATCTCGATCCAATCCTGAAATTTCTTCAAAAGCATAGAATTCTCCACATGGTGACGCTCGGATTACCGGCGACGCATAAATTGACGAGACGCATGTCCAGCTATATATTCCTGGATGATCTTGATGGAGGTCGTTATCGAACCGGTCGGTTTCCTCCTATATTTGGGAAATCGACTCTTTCCATGTAGGAGTTATAAGCCAGCCACTCCTGTAACTCACATACGGAGCCTTTCTTGACATACCCGATGTTCTTTACGTCAATCCGGGTAAAACAATCAGGTTCCAGCAGCTTGAATTCAATCAGATCTTCAGGCAAGACCATGAAAAGCTCCCTGCTCGGAATATGAACCGATTCAATCATTCCCTGGTCCTTGACTTGCCAATAGCCCTTGAACGAATAATGCCTGTAGGAAAAGAACCTTCGCCTAAAAGAGGATTCGTCGATTCTCTGGTGAGTTATGGCCCAGATACCAGGACAGGTGGCCCTGAAGATAACCCCACCGGAGAAACCCAGTTGCACTGGTTTA
This sequence comes from uncultured Desulfomonile sp., assembly GCA_903952205.1. Classification (GTDB taxonomy): domain Bacteria; phylum Desulfobacterota; class Desulfomonilia; order Desulfomonilales; family Desulfomonilaceae; genus CAJBEZ01. Next base: position 128,861 of record CAJBEZ010000071.1, read on the forward strand.
TCAGTACAGGTTATCTCAATTGAATTTTCGAGAGGGAAAAGCTGTCCGGCATTAGCTCCAGTAGGCGCTAAAGTCAAGACTATCAAGGATGCTATCACAGCTATATTTTTGATCATAATCGGACTCCCGCTTTTTAGAATGTTGTCAGGCCACGCATCCAGGTAGCCGCTCCCAGGGTTGATGGAAATCCATCGGAGACTGAACCGTAAAGCCTCTGACTCATTCTTGTGAGATCGGAAACAGTGGGCATTCTCATTTTTTCGAAATCCAGCTTGGCTTTTAGACCAAAAAAGTATGTCCTTCCTGGGGCCGAAAAATACAGGATATCAAATGGGGGAGGAACCCAATTATCTGGTGGTAAATATGTGCCCTGCGGCGAATATTGACGGTCGCTAAAGTTCCTTACACCAAAATACAGTTCCGCCAGATCACCCCAGAATTTCTGTGAAAAACTTATGTCGCCCCACTTGCATGCCTCAAGATCAGGCTGCTCATTGAAGATATCATTCAACAGGAAACGGCTTCCTACATAATGATACGCTATCATGCCGGAGAATCCCCATTCCCTGTTGTTGTAAATCAACTCGAGGTTGGCCATGTCGCTCGGGTTTAGAGTCAGCCATTTATCCAGAGTCGTTCGGCTCAAAGCGTCAGTGGTTTGCCAGTTGGACCCAAAGTATACTTTCTGTCTCGTGTAGTTGGATTTAACTGTCCAACGGGGCGTTATCCTGATCAACGATTCAATCTCAACCCCTGCGTGTGATACATTCGGAACATTCACGTTCCTGCTGAGTCCGCCCTTTGCTGGATTCGGGTCAGGCCCCCAGAAGATTTCATTGTTCATGTCCAGCTCATAATATGTAGCGCCAACAAAGATGTTCCGTGTGAACCAGTGTCTGATTCCTACTTCTTCCAGAGTACCGTCTTCCGGCTGCAAAAGCCATATAGGGTCAGGGTGAACTTGAAAACCGCCATACCTAAGATTGATCATGTCATCGAAATTTGGAAATCGATATGGCGTGGAATGTTTGAAGTATATGTCAGAACCTAATTCACGATCATATACAAAACCTAGACCATACTGGGCAGCGCTCTTGTTGGGGTTGACTCGCCCTCTTACCGTATTGCCTGGACTCAAAGTTGTCTCTGAATACAGATCTTTGAGATCATAGTCTTCTGTCCGGTATCCAAGAGTGAGAATAAGCCGGTCGCAGAATCGTGTCTGGTTCATCATCCAATACCCCACTGAGTCTCGATCACCTCTCGTGGATCCAGAATGGGCAAGACCTATTCGATTTGCTTTGATTGCACGTGTTTCCCTTACAAATCGGCCGCTTGAATAGTCTAATCCCAGGGTTAGATCGTTGCGGAGAAATGAGTATTGGTCGGTGCGGGTGTATTTGAAGTACAGGCTTGAGTCCGTCCACCGCTGGTCGGAACCCACCGTATCCGTGAAATAGAATGGAATACTCCTATCGTATGTCCGCCCTGCCCATGTGATCTCAAGGTTTCCAAGATTCTCCCCGGTGTAAATGAGTTTGACCATGGAGAAGTTGTCTCCACGATGCTCAGGGGGATCGTCAAATGGTGGTTGTCCCCAATAACCAGGCCTTATGTCCCTGATGTCTCTCCGTTGCCATCTCGGCTGGTCTATTGCGTTGTAATTCGGAACTCGCTGGTCCGAAATCAAATGGCTTATGTCGAGCGTCAAATTTGGCGAGATCTTCCAGTTCAGGCTCCCATAAACGTTCACTAGTGACCATGGACCGGGTCGCGAGATTGGTTCTTCATTGCCGTTATCGCCATAGTAGGTTCTCCAACCTTGCTCATTATACCTGCCCATGAATATGCCTAGCGCCAGAGAGTCCTTAATGATGTTTGTGGCGGCCCATTCCCTGTCCAGGCCCCAGGAACCACCTTCAGCGCCAAAATACGTTCCTGGATTTAACCGGGGTTTCTTAAGGATGACATTTATAGACCCCCCGATGGCCTTATCTCCAAACGGGATAGTCCCGTCGCTTCTCAACACTTCAACCCGCTCAATGAGTTCCGGAAATATGAAATTGGTGTTGCTTTCGTTCCTGGGCATGTTGAGATTGGCTCCGTCCCACAAAATCGAAGTCCTGTTCGTCGTCTCATTGCTAAAACCCCTAATTGCAATGGGAGCTTCAAAGGCGTTTCCGGCAAATCCACCCATTGAATTCACACCCGCTTGCCCCTGAACCACGTCTGAAAGGCCGGTCCTGCCTAAAGCGGTCACCCCTCTATTTTCAATGACACTTATCGCAGCCGGGACTGCGGCAATGTTCTGCGGTTGACCAGTTGCGGAAACGACCTCCGACCTGGTAGGCGCAAAATCTGAAAATGGTTGCCCTGAAGGTATCGGATCTCCGTATCCGAATCCTTCCTCTGACCTTGCTCCTCGGGATGCGCCACCTGCCGCAGGCGCCTGCACCTGCACACTCGGCAATTGCTCGGATGGAACCGGGGCCGCATCCTGAGCTACAACCCTGTCAATTGTTAATAGGCTCAGGAATAAGACCATAGCCATTCTGATTAAAGTTCCAACGCTATATTTGTATTTAATCCTCATGAGACTGTTTCTCCATTACGTAGAGACTGACGGCAAAACTAAGGCCTGACGGGTCGACCGCGTAAGTCGGGGCCGTTGGGGCTTTCCCGGAAGAGGTCCCCAAACCAACGATCATCCCGAACGATGGCCCCCGGAATGTTAACAATCCCCTGCAGAAGATTATTGGGCTCTACCGGAGGCAATCTGTGCTCCTGAACTAATTGAGGCGGCAGTTGAGGTCCTCCGCATCCGATATTCGCGTCCTGACGAGGCAGTAGCCCCACGACAGGACCCTGCGGAGCGCAGGCGACCGGGCCAACACCACACGCCGGGATCGGAGGAGATGGACAAAACTTTGGCGGCATGGGATTCCCGCAACGAGGGGGTTGCGGCCTGCCGCATACCGAACCGCATGGCATTGAGCGATTGACAGGCAAAACCGCCTCAATCGCCCTGAACGGTAACTGAATTGTAGCCTTCAGCAGCCCTACCGCATTGATCACAATTCTTCTGACGGGACCTTCTTCCCTGTAAGTTAAGGGGACTAGCCTCGGTTGACATGACGTAACTTTAACAGGAGGGGGTGCTAGCCGATATTGCGATGGAACATTTTGACAGGCCCCAGATTGATCCGGGCCGCACGGCGCAGGTACAGGGTAGGAACATGAAGGCCCCGTAGGTTGGCAGACCTGAGGAATACCGACCCCGTGTGATTCCGTGAAGCATCCGATCACCATTAGCAACAACAAACTCATTATTAAGCTTTGGTGTGTCTGAGCCATTTAGACCTCCTATATCCGATAAAATGTGATTAATTCCAAAGTAACTTACTGATATAATGTGATATTTAGTTTTTCACAAAAGAACACATCTCAAGTGGTCGGAATTAGCGATAGGTCCACAGACCAGACACTAAATCCGACTGACACTATTGAACCTGACTTGACGTGGTTGAATGTAGATGGGAAAATATTGGTAACGGGAACCGCCTGTTATTTCCCACCGGTCTTGAGTTCCGTTGCAGCGGAACTCAAGACTAACGAACCCTTATGTCATGTCAAAATCAAAAAACCCTCTTACCTGAACGGTAAAAGGGTTTGAGAACGAATTCCTGATCCCTTGTCTGCCCGCGCAGGTTTTTTAGGGTTAGGAATATACCCGGGTATTCTGGCTTCCGTTTCGCCCTACTCTCCGCTCCTTCCCAGAACGTATTCCAGTGGATTAAACGCGGATTTCGTCTACGGTCACAGCTGCGGGGCAGCGACGGTCTTTCACCGTCTTCCCCAAAGTATTTCCTTTTATGTTTATTTGTACAATATCCGAAAGTAGCCTAGATTATGCTTCCAAAATCTGTCAAGTCTTTTTTTCTCAATGATGCAGGGAAACGATTGCCGATCATCTGTTCGTCGTGTCCCACGCAACAGACCGGGGTGAGCCCATTTAAAAACGTCATGGGCAACTCGCCGCTCCAGTGGCCTGCGGAAAAATGGAGGTTTGATCTGTTTCCAACGCTGGTATTGGTAGAGACAGATTTAATATCTCGGCAATCTTCTTAGCTATATCCGTATTGTCATAACTTCCTGAAAACAGCTTTTCTCCGGGGCCAACCGCTTTAGTCATAACAGGCTGTTCCGTATGGCCGAATGAAGTCCAATCCACTTTCGCCCGCTGACTTGTTATCATGCTCAGCGCCTCCAGGGTCGCAGACTTGGCAAACTTGCGTTTGGCCTTGTCTCCATTTCCAGAAGGTTTTTCCTCAACTACTTTCGTTTGATTGTTTTTTAACAGTTCAGCTTCTTCTTCCGTCAAGTTCAACCCTGCGGATTTCAATATCGCTTCTTGTTGGTCGGGAGCCGTTTTAATCTTGTCTTCAAGGTAAGTCAGGCTCCGTTTGATTGGTTCCAGAGGGAGAGGATCAATAGTGAAGTCATCTCCATCCGGCAGATGTATGAGCCCTCCAGTTTCGTGGTCCGCCGTGACTATTACCAGCACATCAGGGTGAGTCTTTTGATAACTCAAAGCCAATCCTACCGCAGCGTCAAAATCCAGCGTTTCAGTTATCATGGTCTTGATGTCTTGATTGTGGCAGGCATGATCAATACGCCCACCTTCTATCATGACGAAAAAGCCCTTCGAATTTCTCCCTACTATGGAAAGAACTATTTTTGTCATTTCCGCCAGGTTGGGCTGATTGGACAATACCTTATGGCCTTCACGATCAATTACGTAGGCCATGTTCGACAGGGAGAACAATCCAAAGAGTTTGTCGACGGTTTCCGGATTCACTGCTTTCAGGTCTGAGTTGTTTTCTACAAATCCGTAACCCCTACCCTTCATTAGTTCAATGATATCTTTCTGATCAGTCCTTTTGCTACCCTGTTGACTTGATGGGACAAAATACGCCCCCCCTCCGCCCAAGATCACATCAGGCGAAAACTCCGGCAATTGTCCCGCAATGTAGGCTTCGCAGTCGCGACGGGCAGAACTGCTGTATATTGCTGCAGGCGTTGCGTCAGTCAAACGGGTCGTGCTCACAACACCCACCGACAAACCAGCTTTCTTTGCGGCAAAGGCAACGTTAAAAACTTTTCTTCCATCAGGTAGAATGCTCAATTGACCGGTGTTAGTCTTGTGACCTGAATAAAGGGCCGTCGCTGCGGCGGCTGAGTCAGTGACCTTTGAATTGGCCGCGTGCGTTGTGGTAAGCCCCGATGTTTGGATAGTATTGATTGCGAGGTCCTTGCCCAATATACGCTGAGCGTAAATTCCGGCCGATTTAACCTGATTGATTCCCATACCGTCTCCTATAAGAAGGATGACGCCTTTGGCCCTCTCAAGGTTGTTGGATTCGGCGAACGCGAGAAAATTGATCGTAAATACAAGAACAACCGCTATTGTCGTGACAAAGTATTTTCTCAATGAACTCATCTTGTTTCCTGCTGCGTCTTGAACCTCGCAGTTGAATGTTCATCAATTTCTAGAAAGTTTTGGAATGCGCTCGAAATATTTCCTGAGGAAAACACATTCGCTCCGTCTTCTTGACGCTATGGGTCGAAAACCTCATGCGCTCGATTTGCCCCACACCCAGAGCTTTCCTATAACAATGACGCCGATTGCCGCTACACCCTCTACCAGGAAAATAAATAACTCACCTTGAGGCATGAACGGCGCCATCACTGAATCGGTAACAATCATCTCAGCTCCGACTTTTCCCAGAAGAGCTGCCCCAATAGTGATAATTATCGGGTACTTGTCCATAAGCATGGAAAGAAGGTTACTGGTGAAGATCATTATTGGAATGCTTGTAGTCAACCCAAAAATCAACAGAAGCAAATTGCCTTTTGAAGCTGCCCCCACGCCTAACATATTATCCAAAGACATCGTAACATCCGCAACAACTATTATCTTCAACGCCTGCCAAATCGTGCTCGCTTCTCGACCCGCCTCATTTTCAGGGTTCACGTCAACGAAAAGTTTCACTGCAAGCCAAAGGATGAGCAGTCCCCCTATAATCTTAAGGTAGGGGGTTTCGAGAAACCGGGCAACGAAAAAAGTCATGATGATCCGTAATAATACCGCTCCGGCGGCCCCGATCAGAATCCCTTTTTGTCGTTGAACTCTAGGCAGGGAGCGCACAGCCATTGCAATGACAACAGCGTTGTCCCCAGATAGCACCACATTGATCATGATAATGCTAAAAAGACTTGTCAAGAATTCCCAGTTGAAGTTTATCGTGCCTAGTATTCCAAGATCCATTACCGGAATGCCTCTCTTTCAGTAAGACGCTATATCTGACTACGGTTTCAACCTTGGGTACCGGAACCGGATTACATATTTCAAAACTCGTTGTGATCCAGGGGAGTCATCACTAACTTGGCTGACGTCTCGAATGCGTTCAAGACGAAACCTGTCCCGACCAAAAGTTCATCACGGTGAAAAAACCAAATTGAGCTTCTTCCCCGAACATTTCAAAAATCCATAGACTGGAACAACGATCACAATCCATAGCGCTTCGTGTTTAAATTTATACCATGTAACGAATACATCAAGTTTTTTTGGAGTCACTTATCCCAAATCTTGAATTAGATTTTCGCCGGCGCCTGCACACTGTTATCAGTGGAACTCAAATGCAACAAGCACTATCGTGTTCATCAGGATGAACCGAGCGCTCAAGAGAAAAAACACGAGCGCCAAATTTATTTCAATTGGGTCTTGATGGCGCGAGGAAAAGTCTACAATTAACGCGCTCCGTATTTATTCCATTTTGCCTTAGGATAACTTATATAGGGGCATTACAATACGCCCGCATAAAACGGGGACAGCCCGTAACAACGAATCGGAGACAATGGCACGACAACACCTCCAACGTTAATGAAAACCATACTGACAAAAAATGTTGTAAGGATTGGAAATCGGAATTACAATGATCAAAATTCAATGTTTAGTGGATCTTACGACACATGGGCAAAGGCGCCCCATATTTGTGGATCGAGCGTCCCCCCGAAGTCGGGTTACGTTATTAGCGCCTCGATGAATCAACAACCAAGAACATGAGGTACCAGTGGCAATCTTAACTATTTCCAGACAGTTCGGAAGCGGAATAAGAGAGATACGCCTCGAAATAGCCCTAGAATTGAATTACAAGTATGTCGATAAGAAATGTATCCTCAGCGATATAGCGGCGAAAGGGGGAAAATGGGAGCAATGGGCCACAGAATTCGACCAAAGTTCTCCAAGTACATGGGAAAGGCTGGATTGGTCGTTCAAAGGATTCGGGGCGCTTCTTCAAAGCGTGATGCTAAGTTATACCATCGATGACAACGTAATACTGGCGGGGAGAGGGTCAAACTTTCTCCTTGAAGGTGTCGCACACGCTTACAAAGTCCGTTTTGTGGCTCCTATGGAGCAAAGAATCGAACGAATCTCAGTATGGGAGTCAGTCGATCGTCAGACCGCACTGAGTATTGCGAAAAAGACTGATCGTGAAAGAGCGGGATTTGTACACGCTCTCTACGGCAAGGACATAAAAGATCCTCATTACTACGACGATGTTTTTGACACTGGAGTTATCTCCGCGGAAAAGATCGTCACTATTATAAGAGAGAATTTGTTGGCGCGAGACAGTTTGAAAACCCAGGAGGCCCAACATCTCCTCCGAATGAGAGCCGCTGCGGCCAAAGTCAGAGCAGGACTCATCATAGACACTCGTCTCTACGTTCCTACCCTGGAAGTGCATTGCACCAACACGGAACTCGCTCTTCGAGGTATTGTTCACAATTCCGATGAGTACGCTCGAATCGAGTCCGCGGCCCGTGAGTTGGCCGGAGATGTTCCTTTGAAGATCGAGCTTAAATTTCGATCGTGATGGAACCTCACGTAGTCGCCATCAGCCTTAATTGTGGAGCATGTTTTGAAGAAACTAAGCTGAATTCCTCGTCGTCTCTTCCAGAAGGGATGCCGCTACCGACGGACGAGTCTATAACACCATGTCAGATCAATTCACCGCAGTCTTTAGCATAGGCGAATAACACCAGGTTATGACTGTCCTGGTATCGACGACTATTTCTCTCCGGCTTGAGGAGTCATTCTTGGTCAATTTAGGAATTGTCTACATTAGTATATGCAGATTATACCAACAGAAAAAAGTTATTGCGCTGACAATAAATGCATGCCAGAAAAATGTTGTGTTTTGATGTCGGTCGTCAATAGTGGACACCAATTGTTTAAGTTGCCTTTTGTTGTTCGTAATATCGACTCGTAAAGGCCACGGGAGAGAGATAGCCAAGTTTTTTCTGTTTTCTCTGACGATTATGAAAAACCTCGATGTATTCCGTGATGTCTTTACTGGCCTCCTGCGGGGTTCTGTAGTGACGATGAAAAACCAGTTCACTCTTAATATCCCCCAGAAGCTTTCAATCGGAGCATTATCGTAACAGTTCCCCTGTTCAGAAGATTCAACCGCTTTCAGGTAAATCCTGTGGCTTTGATAAGCGTCCTGACATCTTTCGCTTAGGATTGGGTTTCACTGCGCAGCGCTATATAGGAAATCCTCGAAAATTTGACCAGAGCCGCGTTTTCCGACATTAAACTCTACGACGTATATGACGTTTACCGAGTCGCAGTAGCGAAACGACCTAAAAATACTTAGTGACCGTCAGGAAATAACTGCATCACTTGAAAGAGTTCGCGACCCGAATACTATGCAATCCATTCTATGGTTATGATCATCATTCGAAGTGCGAGTGAGCCGGTTTTATATTTTCAATCCGTAAATTTACGATTTTGGGATTCTGCAATGAAAGGGTTTGAATCATCTACATATTCCAGATTGTTGATTCACCACCCGAGGTAATTGTAAATCTACCATAGTTCATAGTGAATCCGGTAACTTACTCTGGACCTCTTTGATTTTAATTTCAACATCAGGGGTCCCTGATTCAATAATCAGCAGCGTCTGGCCAGCCGGTTCATAGTTCTGGGCATTGGCCTTCTTGAGCCATTCAATGCCCTTTACGAGGTCTTTTTCAACGCCCTCTCCCAAACTATACATTGCGCCGAGCGCATACTGAGCCGCCGCAAGGCCGGAATTCGAAGCTGCGCTATACCACCTGACTGCCTCATCAAGATCTTTCGCCACATATTTGCCAAATTGACTCATCACCCCTAATGCAAACTGGGCGTCGGCGTAGCCCTTTTCCGCAGCCTTACGAAACCACACCATCGCTTGATCGCCGCTTTTCTGTACTCCCTGGCCGTAATAGTACATCCTGCCAAGGGCATACTGGGCTGCGCTGTATCCCTGTTCAGCCGCTTTGTTGAACCAAGCGAAGGCATTAGCCTGATTCTGTGGAACGCCTTTGCCATAAAAATAAATTACTCCTATGTTGTACTGCGCTTCCGGATCCCCTTTTTCAGCTATTTCCAGCAAAACATCGACAGGTTTTCCGTCATTAGAAGCCCAAACAGGAGGGCAAACGAATAGAATACCGACGATATAAGTGGCTATAAGCACCCCCCTGACAAATCCAGGGGACGGTATCCGGGACAATGGCGAGGTCTCACAAATGTTATGCAAATTTGTCTCCTTTCCTGGAATCCCACCAAAAAAATCTTTCCAGCATACGGATGTTGCTTTTTCATCCGATTGGGCTTCTATTTGTAAACTCAACTTTCGAAGTTTGCAACAAGCTAAACACAGCCGGTTGCTCCAGCCTGAAGTTCTGTTGCGCCAGAGATAAACGTTTGTTTAACGCGTCTGGACTTAGCCGTGATGTGACAGCCGTTGGAACGTACAGAAGAGGCAATATCATTATTCCCACCTGTAGCGTTAATCTGATTCCGTGTGGCCCGGCGCAATGGGGATCAGGGTAGACCAATGACAGCAAGAATAACAGAAGGATTCCTGTCCCAACATCTACCAACCACCAATATTCCTGGCGTAGTAATCTGGAAATAAGAGGTGTTCCCTCAATTCGCTGTATAATTATCCAGAAAGCTGCTATCCCCGCTATCAAAACGATCAAGAGCATGAATCGGCTCATTGAAGACGAGTTGAGATTACCATCCACCAATTAATCCTCCCAATCCATATTCCAGAAAAATCATGCTCGTGAGGACCGTAAGAAAAGTTAATGTGACCAGAGCAACAATCACGCGCTTCCGAAACATGGTCGGATACAGTAACAACAACTTTATGTCCAGCATGGGGCCAAAAATCATGAAGGCCATTTGAGCGGTATCAGGCAATATTCCCCGAAAACCCGCCGCCACAAAAACGTCCGTTTGACTGCAAAGATTCAGAACCATAGCCAAAAGCATCATCAGGATAATCGCCGCTACAGGCGATGAAGGACAACCCCTGCAGCACGTTAACGCCGATGACCGTTCTGGCCAACGCGGCGATAAACGCCCCCATGACAAGAAATTTGCCAATGTTGAAAAAGTCGTTGCACGAGTGTTGGAGCGCAAGAAAAAACGCTCTTCGATCTTTCCCTTCTTTTCAGCCCCATGGCCACACCCACAGCAATCACATGGAGGATAGGAATTCAAAGGAGTTCCAGTTAAGGGCGTTTCACCTCCCCTAAAAAGGAATTTCATTAAGCAAGCAACCATGATAGCGACCAAATAACCAAAAAGCATGAGCGTAAACAAATAGCTCCAATCATTTTTATAGGCCAACCACGTGGAAGCGGCTACAATTGGGTTCACTATAGGGCCTGCCAGAACGAGCGCTATGGCCACTGACAGAGGAACCCCCTTGTTTATGAGTCTTCTGATCAATGGCGCTATAGCGCAATCACACAACGGAACTATCAACCCTAACCCGGCGCTTAAGAATATCGCGAACCGTTGTCGCCCACTCAAGAGACGGCCCAATATTTCTTTTGAGACAAACTTTTCTATAATCCCCCTACGAGCGATCCAATCAGCAGGAATGGCATGGCCTCGACCATTATTGCCACAAAGCTTATGGATAGGTTGCCTACAACCGCCTGCAAACCAAACAAATCGCCCATCAAGAGCAACCCTACAGACAGCAACAGGAAGGCCGCCTCAATTATCAAAGGGATTACAGAGGGCCTTGTGTGGTGCGCAAAGATCTCTGACTCGCAGGTCTGACCGTTCTTACCGCCTGGGCCGGGTTCACACGATCCGCAATCACACGAATGATCACCGCCGGGGGTGCGACTATGGAAACAATCAACCTTTTCAGACAAAACGCTTCCTAATGGCGGTTTAGCAACGTATCGACGAGGAAAGTCATTAAGACTCACAATCAGGTCAGAGCCACCTATTGATAAAGAATCTAAGATGTTACAAATTCACCCACCAAACCTTCGGCATGAATCAATTCGACTGACTTTTGAGGGCTGACCCAACACTCGTGGCGATCCCCCTCAAGTTGTTGAGGTAGTCGGGCGAAAGATCATCAATTAAGACTACCACTCCGCCAATTGATTCAGACAGAGTTCTTGCGGCTTTCTGGGGAAACTGGGGCTCAGCGAATATGACCTTTACCCCCTGGGCTTTCGCATCTTCTATCAATCGGGTGAGCTGCCTCGCCGTGGGTTCTTTCCCTTCCACTTCCACTGCGACCTGTTTTATACCGTACGCATCTGCGAAATAGCCGAACGCCGGGTGAAACACAAAGAAACTCTTGCCTCTGATTGGCGCTAAAGAATTTATGAGTTCAGCGTTGATGTTGTCTAAATCAACTTCAAATTTTTTCAGATTATCTTCGTAAATCGCCCTGCGAGCCGGATCTATTTGAATCAGAGCAGTTGCTATAGTCCCAGCCTGGATCTTTGCCAGCAACGGGTTGAGCCACGTGTGTGGGTCAAGACCGTCCGCTTCGTGGGAATGTCCGTGGCCGCCGCTCGCTCCGTGGTGACCATCTTCCTTCTCCTCTGAGATCGCCCGCAATTTTATTCCCTGCTGAAGATCAACGACCTTCAAATCTTTGAAAGTGGATCCGGCCTTTTTGATGAGCGCCTCCTCGAAGGGAAACCCTATCTTAAAAAGTACCTGAGCGTCCGCCAACTTGGCAACGAGTTTAGGTGTGGGCTCGAATGTGTGCGGATCCTGACCGGATCCAATAAGCACATTTACATCAGCGAGAGGACCGGCGACGCGCTTAACAAAATACGCGACTGGATCAATACTCACGAACACTTTGATTTTTTCTGCAAGCTTACCTTCCGCCGCGCAAGCCACACTATACGACATGGCGAGCATGACAGCCAAAACTAGCCTTATCAGGCATTTACAAGTCATAAAAAACCTCCACTTTTGTGTTTGACTATCGAACAGGGCGTATAGTATTACTAAGTAATACTATACCTGTCAATACAGGGCAATTGAGTCTTCTCCACGCTAGTTACAAACCGGGTAATCTAATAAGATGAAATCAAGTTAACCTCTTTTGTAATTTTCAAATCGAGCAAATTTATGGTTAAAACTAATAACAAGTTTCGAAACTTGGTTTCCTCAACAGCGGCGATTTTAATTCCGGTTTTATTTGAAAAAAGCCAGCGTGGCCATTTTTGTATGTTGCGTGTTACTTGTTCTCTTGGATTTTGTTTTGTCATATTTAGGATTCGGAGGATGAAATGCCTAGAAAGTGGGGATTTACCTACGTAGGCCTGATGGCTATTTTGTTGGTCGCTCTATCGGGCCCCGCTCTCGCATGGGAGTTTCAACTCAAAGGCGCTTTCGCGTGGTCGTATGAATGGTATAACCAGCAGGGGACAAAAGGCTTCTTTGGCAACTACAACGTTGATAACGCTAATCAGGGTACCGCAAATTTGAACTTCTGGAACGGCGGTCAGTTCGACACAAACTTTGTTTCAGGGGCGAACGCCGCATGGTCTTATTTTATGGTTGATTTTGACACGACCATAAAGATCAATTCCGCCTTGAGACTTTACGGCCATTATCGCCTGGGAAATTGGGGTGATCCAGCATCGTCGTGGTACGTTACTGAAGACGCTCCGGGTGTTAGGAACTCTTTCAGCGAAGGCCAGTGGACCCAGTTTTGGGTTGCAGCGAACTTGCCATGGGGAGTATTCGCTATTGGTAAAAGGCCCTGGAAATTCGGTACCGGTCTTCAATACGACGGGTCAGATTCGTCGACAACTGAGTCCATGGCGTTAACCGTCCCATACGGCCCTTTCGACATCGGTATAGCCTACTATCCCTTCAGGTACGCCGGCACTTCGCGCATATGGGTGATAAGCGGAAATAACCGCAACGTGCATGCATTTGCTGATCCGTATGACCTTCCCTTTTATAATGATACCGGCAGCACGATTCCCGTCGCTGGAGAATATTATAGTCACGCTGACAGGAGTGGATCTTTTTCTAACGACTTTCTAGCCTACGTCACTTATTCTAATGGCCCTATCTCTGCAGGAATCCTTGGTGTTTATGGAAGCTATCATATTGGACCAGAGGCGCTCCTTCAGACCAAAACATCTACAACACGTCTAGTCGTTCCGTTGGATTCAGATTTATTCCACGGCACACTATACGAAAAATACAACAATGGAAGATTCTTCCTTAATTCAGAATTGGCATGGCTTTACTGGACAGATCGCTTTGGATCAGACCCGGCCACCAACCAACCATTGACTTGGGTAATTCCAAATGGCCCGCCCACTACATTGGCGGCGCCTCAAACCCGATACATAGCCCAGTTGAAGGCAGCCATAGAAACCGGAATCCTGGCAGGACCAGCCAAGATCAGTTTCCTCAGCCTCTGGTCTCCGGGACCGGACAGACGCAACGGGATGTATATTGACAACCAGCCCGCAGCGTTTGTCAGGCATCCGACTTATGACACCCGTCTGGGAAATTACAGCCTCATCGTACCCTACAGTTTTATCTTCGCCTACAATTATGGTTCTGGCGTTCACGCATACAACCTTAGCGGCGATGGTTACATTTTGGACGCGTTTGTTCTTGCGGGCAGGCTGGACTATGCGGTTGCGGCGAACCTGAACCTGTTCGGCAGCTTTTTCTGGGCGCAAAGGAATTCGGACGGATATGAATGGGGTTGCTTGAAACCCACCCCAGCCACCGCGACCGAGCCTTCCGACGGTAACGTTGATTTCAGTCGTGTTTCGACTGGCCCATATATGAGTCAAAACAATAACACCCCAAACATTACTGATAGGGCCCTGGGCTACGAGATTGGTTTGGGATTTAACTGGAAACTTCTTGAAGGCTGGACTTGCGGGATAAACGTGAATTACTGGGTTCCGGGCAAATGGTTCAGCTACGCGTGCATTGACAGATCGGCGGTCAACTGGGATCAAAACAATTTGCCTAATGGCGGGACGCACGATCGTTCAATAGATCCGGTAATCGGCGGCATGTACAACCTAACGGCTGAGTTCTAGCTTTGTTGTTTCATGACGTTTGCTCATTTATGGAGGGAGGAGGGTTTCCCAAATGAGAACATATTCGCCGGTTATGTGGCTACTGGCTGTCATCTCGGCGATGGTCATATTCCAAATCGGAACACTGAGCGCTGACGCTTCGAGCGCAACGATTAGTTCAGAATCCTACCAAATCCGCACATCAACTATGGGTGACCAAGGCCTAATGCTCCCCATGTACACCCGCTTCGCCAGGGACGCAGTTGACGCCAAAAACGCTGATGAGGACAAAGATGGTGGGGACGGCGAAGAAGAGAAGGAAGATGAGGACAAGAAAGACGACGAAGGTGGTGGATTTGATCGTCTTTGGGATGTAGTGACTAATGGATAGGTTAGCCAGGCCTATAAATTTGTATGCAGAATGTGTTGGCCTCAATTGTTAAACTCCCCGTTAAGTTGATATGTAAGTTGAAGGAGGCGTAAGCCTCCTTTTTTTACTTGAAGCTGGATGGGATTTCAGCGGCCTTGACCACGTATTCGGACTTGTGACCATCGCCTGTCGCGATCACCACTTTCAGATCGCCCTTTATGGGTTTTAGATCAGCAAGGCTTATCTTGCAGACACCTGTAGTATCGGTCTGACCTTGAGCCACTTTGGCGCCGGATTGGTCCAAAACCTTCACAGGTGAATTCTGGGCCTTAACATTACCGGGGAAATATCCCTCCACCATTAGAGAGTCCTTTTCAACTACGGCGAAAACGTTGATTTTGTGAGCCTGGCATTCACCCGCCCCGATTGTCAATATTACAGCCGGAATCGACAATAAAAGGCAAAAGACAACCACCATCTTAAGATTTCTTGTTATGCGGTTCATTGAAAACCTCCCTGTGTAACTATAAATGAGATCAAACTAGCTCGCGTGGCAAAACGCCGGCTGATCTGCAATAAGTTGTAACCCATCCAATTGAAGCGATTTAAGCTTCGGGATAGTTCAGGCGTCGCCTTGCGGACGAACACGATTATTCCATGGGGTAGGCGCGTACCCACATGACTGCCCCAAGCTCCACTTTTCTGTCCTTACCTTCAAATTTTATAGGCTTGTCGGTTTCCATGATTGCGGAGAAGCCCCACCATCCGGCCTTGGGCATTACAAATGAGAAATAGCCATTCTCATTCGTTTTTACCACTTGGGTTACATGGGAATCCGTTGGAGCTTTGGTTTTTCCCTTTCCCCAGAATTCGATTTCAACATCGCAATCAGTAACGGGTTTGCCGTCTTTCTGAACCTGGCCGGTGAAGACATTTCCAGCATACAGGCTGTATGGGCGGGTTAAAGGTACTATCTCACATGGCAATCCCGCCTCCTTCGCGATAGGCTTGTCCCCTCCTTCTTCAGCCCCAAGGCCGTCCACTATGACCTTTGTAATATGCTGTATGAACTTGTTTTCAGCAGGCTCCCAATAAGGCTTTGGCACAAGAAAAAATGAGTAATCAGCCGGTCTGGTAATCTTGAACGAGGTTTCCCATGTAGACTTTCCGTCAACTTTCTTTTCCTTGAGCGTGTCAAGCAAATTGATTACCTTATCACCCTGAACGACACCGAATTTCTCGGGTTTGTCCATCTGCATCTGGGGCCCGCCCTCAAATGGGTGAGTGAACTGTATTAGTAGTCCTATTTCTTTTTTGTCTTCTTTCCCAACCACATCATTGGATGGTATTACCATGGCAAAGTGCGCTGATGACACTGCGACCATGGCGAATAGGAGCAATAATGCCGCAAAAGCTGATCGTTTCATGATGGGCGACTCCTTAATAATTAAAATTCAGACGCGAGACACCTAATAGCATCTTAATTACATTCATGCCACCTGTCAACGCTCGGCTTTTGGAAACGCATTCAGAAACAACTACACTCTATTTTATTCGACGAAAAACTACACTTACATTTAGGTAATGCCAAAAAACCACTTGGATGCGGCTCGACGTGTGAGCATCTTGCTACACTACGGCCTTGACGTAACACATGTTGAGTGTTATGTTTTATGGGCGTGTATTACTAGAGCTTTGTCCGCAATTTTTTGCCAGTTTGACAGATTTTACTCAAAGTAGGCGATTTCTTGATACTTAAGCCTTTTTCGAGACAAGGCGCATTGCCGCTTCCAGTGACCTTATATGCACACCATAAGCAAGGACGGAGTCCGAATGTCGTCAACTATGCCCCGACAGCGCTTTGCTCACGGACGCGGCTGATTAAGTGACTTCCGGTAAACCAACCGCAATCGTTTCCCAGTACAAAGCTTACGTGAGGCGTAAATCGCTTCTGTTTGGGATATTGTCTATGTCTCTGGTTGCTCTGGCCATGTACTCCTTGACAGCGGGCGTGTACAAATTGTCGGTATATAAGGTTGTCTCGGCCTTGATCGGCTATGATGAGCCTCAGGCGGCGATTGTAATATGGAACATAAGGTTCCCCAGGATAGTGTCGGCCGTGGTCGCGGGCTGGGCCCTCGGGCTTTCCGGCCTAGTCATACAATGTTTACTCAGGAACCCTCTCGGTTCACCGTTCACCCTTGGAATCAGCCAGGGAGCGGCGTTCGGAGCGGCGTTTGCTATAGTTGCGCTGGGCGCCGGCGGCGCCGCCGGCAGTTCAGCGCAGACGAGCATCGTTCAGACTGTAAGTTCTTCAGGGCCGATGACTATAAGGAATTTGTACTCTGTGACATTTTGCGCCTTTATGGGGGGGTTGCTCGCGACCGGGACAATTTTGGCGCTGGCGAGATTGAAGAAGATGGCGCCTGAAGCCATCATTTTGGCGGGCGTGGCCCTGTCTTCGCTGTTTGTGTCAGGGACCATACTGGTTCAGTACTTTGCGACAGAAGTTGAAATTGCTTCTGTAGTCTTCTGGACCTTTGGAGATGTGGGTCGTTCGAACTGGACTGAGATTTTCTGGATGACTTCATCAACAATTGTCGCCACTTTATACTTTACGTTGAAGCGCTGGGACTTGAACGCTCTTTCAGCCGGAGAGGATTCCGCTCTGGCCTTGGGGATAGAAGTAGAAAAGATCAGATTGGTGGGGATGTTCATCACGGCCCTCGTGGCCTCGCTCGTGACTGCATTCCTCGGGGTAATAGCCTTCCTGGGCCTGCTAGCCCCTCACATCGGAAGGCGTCTCGTCGGGGCGGACCACAGATTCCTCATTCCGGTGTCCTGTCTGATTGGATCTCTACTTCTCCTGCTGTCGGACACTATCGGCAGAACCATTGTAGGTTCCGGCACCCTGCCCGTGGGCGTTCTTACGTCCTTCATGGGCGCTCCATTGTTTCTTTATCTGCTTATTAAGGGGTATGACAGGTGATTTTATCAGTCAACGGGATTCATTTCAGTTACAACAGCGCAAGTATCTTGAGGGATGTGTCATTCCAGATGAATCCCGGACAGATTCTGGGGGTCCTGGGTGTTAATGGAGCGGGCAAGTCAACCCTTTTGAAATGCCTCAACAGGATATTACGACCGCAGATGGGAACGGTTCTATTGAGCGAAACGGAAATCCTGAGCCTGAAACGCAATGAAATCGCCAAAAGGATTGGCTACGTTCCCCAGCGTTACGACCAGGAAAGCCTTACGATATTTGACGCGGTTCTCCTCGGGCGCAAACCACACATGAAATGGGGACCGACGAGTCATGACATCTCCGTTGTCGAAAACGTGCTCCAGGTGATGGGATTGGCTGAGCATTCCCTTCGACCGGTTAAAACGCTGAGCGGGGGTCAGGCTCAAAAAGTTGTCATTGCACGGGCGCTTGCTCAGGAACCGGATGTGCTTTTGCTCGATGAACCGACCAGCAACCTTGATGTCAGAAATCAACTGGAAGTTATGGGTCTTGTTACGGACGCGGTGAAACATCGAGGGGTATGCGCCATGATTGCCATTCATGATCTGAACCTCGCTCTCCGTTTTGCGGATACGGTTCTTTTCCTTAAAAAGGGACAGGTTTACGCAATTGAAAACAGGGAATCGATTACACCTGAGGTAATTCAGGAGGTATACGGTGTGACGGCGTTGATTAAAGAGGTGGCCGGTCATTCTGTCGTGGTTCCGTTACACTGCTGCACACATCATGAAATGGAAGGGGTCGCTTAATGAGAAAGATATTGGCGTTTTTCCTTGCAATAGCATGTGTGACCGGAATCATCGTCGGTAAGCTTGAGGCTTCTGAAAGCAAGACAGTCACGGTTACGGACATGGCCAAACGCACGGTTGTAGTGCCCTTTGATCCCCAGAGGATCATTGCTCTGAGTTCCGGAACTCTTCGGCTGATTACATACCTTCAGGCCACTGATCGTTTAGTGGGGATCGAGGATTTCGAGAAAACGAGGTCTTTTGCTCGACCCTACATCATCGCCCATCAGGAACTTACAAAACTGCCGAAAATTGGGCCGGGTGGACCTGGAAGCATAAACAAGGAACCGGACATGGAAGCGGTGCTTCAGCTCAAACCGGATGTTATCTTCATATCGTACATGGAGTCCAGCAACGCCGACGCACTTCAAAAGAAGATCGGCATCCCGGTAGTAGTTCTTACTCATGGACGCTTCGCATCGTTTGACGAACTTGTTTATGATTCGCTCAGAGTGGCAGGAAAAATCCTTAACAAAGAAAAAAGAGCCGACAAGGTCATCGCATTCATCGAAAATTCCCGGAAAGACCTGGCGACCAGGACAACGGGCATTGACGATTCCACTAAACCCGAAGTCTACATTGGAGCCATAGGATACAAGGGTGTTCAGGGCATAGAGAGTACGGACCCTGGTTACACCCCTTTGGAGTGGATTGGGGCCAACAACATTGTGAAAAAGATCACTGATAAGAAGGAGCATCTTTTCGTTGACAAAGAACAACTTCTGACGCTGAATCCTTCAATAATCTTTGTTGACGGCGGGGGACTCAACCTTATCAAGCAGGATATTGCGAAAAAGCCTGAATATTATAAGGGACTCAAGGCTTTTAATGACAAGAAGGTTTACGTGCTTTATCCTTTCAATTATTACGTCACAAATGTGGATACGGCCATAGCGGACGCCTATGCCGCGGGGAAGATCCTGTATCCTGAGAAATTCCAGGATGTGGATTTGCCTGAAAAAGCTGATGAAATCTACTCGTTTCTGGTAGGCAAGCCTGTATACGCAGAGATGACCCAAGATTTTGGCCCGTTAGGCGCTGTTGCGGACTTTGGACTATAACCGTTTAATATATTGATCCTGGAAAACGCTGAAGGCGGCCAGAGATGTCTCTGGCCGCCTTTTTCCATTTCGTCCGCGCCATTCAGTGACTATGGCCACAGGCTCAATTTTTGCATTTTTTCCCTTGGAGCTCCCCCACGACTTCAAAGACGCCGTTCAGACGGGCATTGCCGGTGAGTTGGGAGATTGTGTAAATCAGGAGACTTTGTAACAGGATCGTTTTTTGACTTTAGAATGTGTTTCATGTAAAATAGGGTGTTCCGCTAGAAGTACGCTGTGAAGCTTTCTATGACTATACACAAATTGATTCTGGCAGGCGCCCTGCTATCTGTGCTCTTTATCGGGTGCAGCCCTCTAAATTACATGAAGGGCGGCATCTACAGGAATCTTAACGAAGACCTCACCATAGTAAGCCTCACTGAAAATCCTAGCAGGTTTCTAAATAAAGAATTCGTCTTTTCAGTCCGATTTTACAAAAAAAGTGATCTCCCCTCTCCACTGGGAGACGATTATGTGAACTTTATCATCGCAGACAGAGTTAGCTACATAACACTCAACAAAGTCTGGATAAAGAAGGAAAAAGCCACCGTCCTGGATTCGCTCAAGGAAATGGAAACAATAGTTATGAAGGCCAGGGTCTTTAAAGTTGATAAGGAAAAAGATCCTAACCTAGAAGCCCTCGAAATAGTTAAGGAATAGTCGCAGAATTTACGCAGCGCTTCGCAATTCATGCCAGCCGGTGGGTGGCGCTGGAATCTGATTGGATTGAAGGTCAGGAGATCATTTTGAGCAAATTGATTGTCACGAGCGCCCTACCCTACGCCAACGGGGACATCCATATTGGGCACCTGGTTGAATATATACAGACGGACATCTTTGTGAGGTTCCAAAGACTTATAGGTAATAACGTCCTTTATGTTTGCGCCTCGGACGCTCATGGAACTCCGATTGAAATAAACGCCGCCAAGAAAGGCATGACTCCGAAAGAACTTGTGGGGGAATTCCACGACAGGCATCAGGCTGACTTTAGCCGATTTGAGGTCAGCTTCGACGAATTCTACACCACCGATTCGCCTGAAAATCAGAAACATTGCGAAATTATCTACCTCAGAGCCAAGGAAAAGGGGCACATTGATTCTCGGGATATCGAACAGTTCTATTGCGAAAGATGCGGAAGATTCCTCCCTGACAGGTACATAAAAGGGACATGTCCCAAATGTTCAACTCTCGACCAGTACGGAGATGTTTGCGAGTCTTGCGGCGCAACTTACAGGCCTACGGAACTACAGGACGCCCATTGCGCGATTTGCGGCGCAAAACCTGAGATGAGGTCTTCTCTGCACCTGTTTTTCAAGTTGATTGATTTCAACGATTTTCTTCGTGAATGGACATCTGAACGTGGCCATTTACAGGATGAAGTGAAGGGATTTGTTCACACATGGATCGACCAGGGATTGAGAGACTGGGACATATCACGTGATGGACCGTACTTTGGCTTCAGGATTCCAGGGGAAGACAACAAATTCTTTTACGTTTGGCTGGACGCGCCTATCGGCTACATCGGGGCGACTGAGCACTACTGCGCAGGCAAAGACGATGTATCTGTCGAGGAATACTGGATAGACCATGCGTCCAAAACAGAAATACACCATTTCATAGGCAAGGATATAGCCTACTTTCATACTCTGTTCTGGCCGGCTATGCTAAAAGCCGCTGATTATAGAATCCCCACCGCAGTCCATGTTCACGGGTTCCTGACCGTCGACTCGCGTAAAATGTCGAAAAGCCGTGGCACATTCATAACGGCGAGACAATTCGCCGACCAGATCAATCCCTCGTTCTTGAGGTATTTCTACGCTGCTAAACTTGGATCTACGATTGACGACATAGACCTGAACCTTGAAGAGTTTGTCAACAGGACAAATGCGGAACTTGTTAACAATATCACCAATCTCATCAGCAGATCTGTGAGTTTCCTCAACAAGAGGCTTGATTCGAGACTTGGGATAGTCCCGCAAGGCTGCGAAGGACTTGTCAAGGATGTTCTGGCTCACGCCGACCAGTGTTTAGATGATTACAACGCTCTTAAATACTCCAACGTGGTAAGGAATATTCTTGCAATATCCGACATAGCCAACAATTATGTCCAGCAGAATGAACCGTGGGCCACGATTAAATCTGATCCCGAAAAGGCCCGCAACGACCTGACTTTTGCAATAAATTGCTCTAAGATATTGGCAATATTGCTCAAACCCATCGTGCCGTCCTACAGTGTCAAAGTCGAGCAAATATTAGGCTTGGATGACCTTAGATGGGAAGATATAAAGTTTGATCTGGAGCAGAGGTCGGTAAATGTCTTTGAGAAACTTGCAGAAAGGCTTGAACCAGGTGCCATGACCAGGCTCATTGAGGCTTCGAAGGACGATCTCGCGGTAAAAGAGCTAAAAACTGATACTCCAGATTTTAAGGAAGAAATTGCCTTCGATGATTTTGAAAAAATAGACCTCAGGGTAGGCAAGATTCTCTCCGCTTCTGAAGTTGAGGGATCCGACAAACTCCTAAAGCTTAGGGTCGATGTCGGTCGGGAAATTCGAACAGTGTTCGCGGGCATAAAGTCATCGTACTCACCTCAAGATCTTGTCGGCAGAAAGGCGGCGGTAGTATGCAACCTCGCTCCTCGTAAAATGAGGTTTGGAACCAGTGAAGCCATGGTCCTTGCTGCAAGTTCCCCTGAAGGAAAAATCGTACTCTGTGATTTCGGAGAGGAAATATCCCCCGGTTCAACTATAAAGTAGAAAAAAGTGGACGGACATTTTCCGGGCTCGAATAAAATAGCAAATGGTTCATTCTGAAAATAAGATGTTTGCCTGTAAGGCCCATCAGGGTTTGATTGATTCACAATTTGAAAGGGAGAATCAAATGCCGGTTAAAGTTTTTTTGCGAGAAGACGAGATCCCACGGGAGTGGTACAACATAGCAGCGGATATGCCCACTCCCCTGCAGCCTCCACTTCATCCTGGCACTCATCAACCTATAGGCCCCGAAGACCTGGCGCCTGTTTTCCCAATGAACCTCATCGAGCAAGAGGTGAGTGTTGAACGATGGATAAAAATCCCAGATCCGGTTTTGGAAAAGCTTCTCATATGGCGCCCTACTCCTCTGTATCGGGCAGTCCATCTTGAGAAATTTCTTAACTGCCCTGTAAAGATCTATTACAAGAATGAAGGTGTTAGCCCTGCCGGCAGCCACAAGCCAAATACGGCAATTCCTCAAGCCTATTATAATAAGGTTTTCGGAGTAAAGCGGATATCGACTGAAACCGGCGCAGGTCAGTGGGGCAGCGCCCTGAGCTTCGCATGTTCACAATTCGGACTAGAGGCTAAGGTCTATATGGTCAAGATCAGTTATGAGCAGAAACCTTATCGCCGCCTCATGATGAACACGTGGGGGGCTACGTGTGTGCCTAGCCCCAGTACAGAGACCGAAGCGGGCAAGAAAATTCTGGCCATGGATCCGAATTCGCCCGGAAGCCTGGGTATAGCGATCAGTGAAGCCGTGGAAGACGCTGTGACGAGCGAAGCCCACGGGCGTCCGTTGACTCGCTATGCGCTTGGGAGTGTCCTTAATCACGTTCTTCTGCATCAGACCATTATCGGCCTAGAAGCTCAGAAACAGATGGCCATAATGGGAGATTATCCCGACATCGTAATAGGATGCGCGGGTGGCGGAAGCAACTTTGCAGGGATATCATTCCCGTTTATTCGAGATAAAATCGCCGGCAAGCAGATTCAGATTATCGCCGTAGAGCCGACTTCATGCCCAACGATGACAAAAGGACCATTCGCATACGACTTCGGTGATACGGTTCAAATGACTCCTCTTTTACCAATGCATACTCTTGGACATATGTTTGTTCCCGCGCCCGTCCATGCCGGTGGACTTCGATATCATGGAATGGCGCCTCTCGTAAGCCAATTGATACTTGACGGTCTTGTAGAACCACGTGCGGTTTATCAGTTGGAAACCTTCCACGCAGGGGTCACATGGGCCCGAACTGAAGGTTTTATAAGCGCTCCGGAAACTAATCACGCCCTGGCCGCTGTCATTCAGGAAGCAAAGAAGGCTAAAGAAGAAGGCAAAGAGAAGGTGATTCTCGTAAATTGGAGTGGCCACGGACTGGTTGATTTAGCCGCCTATGACGCCTTTTTCCAGGGCAAGCTATGTGATTATGAAATGCCTATGGAAGAAATTGAGTGTGCGCTTCGGGCTCTCGACGGCTTTCCCAAGCCAAAACTTTGATCTTGTTTTATAGAGAGACGCCGCTGGAAAATTCGGCGTCTCCCATCATCTGTAAAACAAATTCTATGAAAGCCTCCTGAAATGGACGATACGGATAATTGTTTTGATGACCTTGAGATCAGGTGCCCCAGGTTGGGTGGCCCCGTAACTTTTGCCTACTGTCTCGTGGAAGCGGTAAGTCTTCCATGCTCTAGGGCCCTTATGTGCTGGAGTCATCGTTTCGACGCAATTTCTCTCTTTCAGCGTAGGCTCGGACCGGAAAAGTTTCGTCTTGCTTTTCAAACCCCTCCTAAATCGCGAATGGATAGCATTCTTGAATTGATAGAGCGAGCAAAGAAAACAAACTCAGAGGCGTCTGAGTAGGCGCCTTGAAGCCAAAGAATTCTTTCTTTCACGGAAGTCAAGAATCTTTTAGTTTTGCAGTATGACTTACGCGTGCTAGATTCATGGATCAAGAAGCGCAGAAATTTATTTCAGTGTCTTCCAAGAACATTACAAAATACAAATGGGCCTGAATAAGTAGGAACGGGTTTTGGAAACCCTCTTATCAGTTTTCCTGACCAACGGAAGAAGGACTTGGGATTTCATTCAGGAATTGAGTTTGGAGGAACGCAAATGGATGTACATACGGTGATCATGGCCGGGGGCAGCGGAGTTCGTTTCTGGCCGCAAAGTCGTAGACACAGACCTAAACAGCTCTTGAATATCGTGGGTGAAAAAACAATGATTCGAGCAACTGTGGATAGGGTGATTCCTTTGACGCCTATCGACAAAATCATGATAGTCACTGGTGTTCATCATAGCGAGAAAATCCACAAACAAATACCTGAGATGCCTGAAAACTCCATTGTGGCGGAACCTGTGGGGAGAAATACAGCCCCGTGTGTGGCGCTTGCAGCTTACAAGCTGGCAAAAAGGGACCCGGAAGCTGTAATGGTGGTATTGCCCGCTGATCATTTGATTACGAAAGAAGAAGAATTTCGTTCCGTCCTAAGAGATGCGGCGAAATTGGCAGCCGACACTGGGGACCTTATAACCTTTGGAATTATTCCCGACAGGCCGGAAACCGGTTATGGATATATTCAGTTAGGGCCTATGATTGCCGAATTCGGTGGACTTAAAGCTCACCGGGTTGAAAGATTTGTAGAGAAACCCGACCTGATAACCGCTCAATCTTATCTTCAACATGGAGACTATCTTTGGAACAGCGGCATGTTCATTTGGAAAGTTTCCAGCATAGTAAACGCACTCCAAAGGTACCTGCCTGTGGTGAGCAAGGCCATGGAATCGTTGACTCCTTTTCTTGACACCCCCGATGAGCCCAAGGCCATCGCCGAGGTTTACGAATCTCTCCCGGACATTTCCATAGATTATGGAGTAATGGAACGGGCTGACAATGTGCTGGTCGTTCCTGTCGATGTAGGCTGGAACGATGTAGGTAGCTGGACATCGCTTCAGGACGTTTGGAACACAGACGAAGAAGGCAACGCCATCAAGGGGAAATTTCTCAGTCTCAACGCAAAGGGATGCGTCGTTTCTTCGCCACAGAAACTGACAGCCCTGGTGGGGGTCGAGGACCTAATAGTGGTAGACACCCCGGACGCGATACTTGTCTGCAGAAAGGACAAGGCGCAAGACATAAAGCAACTTCAGCAATTGTTGGTGAAACATGGTTACCAGGGATTGCTTTAGAAGCGCAACCGCTGTTAACCTGTCAACCAAGCGGAATATTTGCGCCGGCGCTCATGCGGTGCGCTGAGCGTATGAACCGTTGATGTTTTAGACCCCAATTATTATTTCATCACAACCCGCTTAAAGGAGGGGCCATGAGTCAATCAACATCAGGAGTAAGAAACAGCTTCAAGGCTTATGATATCAGGGGAAGAATCCCGGACGAAATTAACGAAGAAATAGCCTTCAAGATAGGTCGCGCATACGCAACCCTGCTGAAACCCAAAAAGGTTTGTATAGGAAGAGATGTTCGCCTTTCAAGTGAGGCGCTTTCCTCTGCGATAGCCAGAGGCGTCAATGCTCAAGGTTGCGACGTAGTCGACATAGGCCTTTGTCCGACGGAGATGGTCTATTTCGCCACTTCCCACCTGGACCTTGATGGCGGAATAATGGTTACGGCAAGCCACAATCCGATGGACTACAACGGTATGAAGCTGGTCAGGGAAAAGTCCAAACCTATAAGTGGCGATTCCGGAATCAAGGATATCGCAAACATGGTGGTCAACGACGAGTTTGATAGCGAGAGTGACCACAGGGGCCAGATTAGCCAAGTTGACTTGATGAACGAGTATGTGGACCACCTATTGACCTACGTGGATGTGTCAAGGATGGCTTCGCTGAAGGTAGTGGCCAATTGTGGAAACGGTTGCGCAGGCCCTGTCCTGAAGAAAATCGAATCCAGATTGCCGCTAAGGTTCGTGAACGTCTTCCCGGAACCGGATGGTCGTTTCCCGAACGGTATCCCTAATCCTCTCCTGCCCGAGAATCGCCAGGGCACTGTTGACGCTGTTTTGAAACATAATGCTGACTTCGGTATCGCGTGGGATGGTGACGCTGACCGGTGCTTCTTTTTCGATGAAACCGGCGAATTTCTTGAGGGATATTATCTTGTGGGCTTTCTGGCTCAGGAATTCCTCAAGACTAATCCCGGGTCCAGAATTGTCCATGATCCAAGACTTATCTGGAACACAGTCGAGATAATTGAACAAAACGGTGGAACAGCGGTGATGAGCAAAGCAGGACATGCTTTCATAAAAGAACGGATGCGGGTTGAAGATGCAGTCTACGGTGGGGAAATGTCCGCTCATCATTATTTCCGTGACTTCGCCTACTGTGATAGCGGAATGATTCCGTGGCTGGTACTTGCACAGGCCGTAAGCGCAGCAGGTAAACCCCTTTCCGAACTCGTCAGATCGAGGATGGAGAAGTATCCGGTGAGCGGGGAAATCAACAGGACCGTGTCTGACCCACATAGTGTAATTTCTAGGATAGAGTCACATTACAAGGGCTCAGAAATTGGCACAGACCACATTGATGGCCTTAGCATGGAATTCTCCAACTGGAGGTTCAATTTGAGACCTTCCAACACAGAGCCGGTGATAAGACTAAATTTAGAAACAAGAAACGACAAGGCGTTATTGGAACAGAAGACACTCGAACTGCTGTCGCTCATAGAAAGTTTTCAATAGCATTTTAAAGACATGTCCTCTGATACAAAACATCTGTTGAGGACATGTCTCGGAAAAATTAAGGAAATTTGGAGAATTCCGCGGTTTTTTAACAACAAAACGATGTAAGGATCGGGAGTCCTCCTTGCAATCGGCGTAGCCTCAGAATATTCCTACAAAACTTTTCAGTTGGCCGGTTGGCGATCAAGCGGCTGTCAACTCGTAACTAACGCGGCCCTCTTCAAGGTTTACAACCTTCAGTTTTATCTTCATCCCTGGGGTTATGCCATCTTCCAACATTGACTTGTCCAGCCTGCCGAACACCTTCCCATCTTTAAACTCCGCTACACCCAGGAGGTAGGGAACATCCTTTTCAAAGCCGGCGGGGGCGTACATCGCTTCGGTATAGGTCAACAAGTTACCATCACCCAGGATTTCAAACCATTCCATGTCATCACTTAAACAAACGTTGCAGTCACTTCGAGGTGGAAAGAATTTCGCGCCACAGGCCTTGCAGATTGTGCCGCATACTTTTCCCTCCCTGAGAAAATCCACGAACTTTTCAGCCTTGGTTGTAGCAGTGAAGCTCACAACGCCAAATTGTTCAAAGCCCATCTGTTCCTCCGATATTTGCAATGCGGTAAGTTAAAAACATTTATCATGAACGGGACACATCCAGCGTCACCGGTTCACTTTCAACCCGGACCGAATCTTTTGGCAAATTCGACTGACCAACTTGAACGACACAATTGTTTGAGGCCGAAGAAAACCTTCTGACAGTTTGGATCAGGCTCAGCTTCAATCTCTGTCGTTCCGGCTTTTTTCTCAGCGCCGGGTTTTGGGGTGTCTTTTGTTTCCAACGCAGAATTTTCCACGAGATCGATCATTGATTCATCACAACTCAGATGTCAATCGACGCCAAAGATGGTGACGTTACCATAGATTCCAACTCCACCTATGTTGTGAACAAGCCCTGTTTTGGCGTTGGGCACCTGAATTTCTCCTGCCTCGCCTCTGAGTTGAAGCACTATTGTTCTGATTTGGGACCCACCAGTGGCCCCGATTGGATGCCCCTTTGAAAGCAGCCCACCATCTACATTGACAGGTATTCGTCCCTCTTTGTAAGTTTCCTTGTTTCTGATCAATTCTTTGCCCTGACCTGGTTCAGCGAACCCAAGATCTTCGTAAGCCATCATCTCCGCAATTGTGAAACAATCGTGAACTTCGGCCACGTCGATATCCTTCGGCCCGACTCCCGCCATGTCGTAAGCTCTTTTGGCCGCTAAATTAGCGCACTTAAGACCGCTGAAAGTATCTCGCCCAGCCATATTAATCGGAGCTGTAGCCATACCTACGCCCTTAACCCAGACAGGCTTTTCACATAAATCCTTAGCCCTGTCTTCAGATGCTAGTATAATGCATGATGAACCATCCGCATTTGCGCAACAATCCATCATTTTAAGAGGTGTCGCAATATACTTAGGTTCCATGATCTTGTCCAATGTCAGTGATTTCCTGAAAACGGCCTTCTCGTTGATCACTCCGTAAGTAGATGACTTTAGCCTTATCAAGGCCAGGTCCTCTTCAGTTGTTCCATATTTTGTAAAATGTCCCCTTGCATGCATGGCGTAGTAAGCCGGCATCATGGTTCCAAATGGCGCTTCCCATTGAATGTCCGCTCCTCTGCCCATTCGTTCCTGGGACTCAGCGGATGATATTTCAGACATTTTCTGAAAACCCAGCACCATCACTACGTCGTGAAGCCCTGACGCTATTAGCGCATAGGCTGTTCTCAAACCGCTTGAACTCGATGAACATACACTTTCCACGTAAAAAGTTGGTTGAGGGTTCAGGCCCAGATATTCAGCTATCAAACCAGCAGGCGTCCTTTGTTTGTCATACTCCGGCGCTGAGCAAATTAAAGAAGCCTCAATTTTGTTCGCGTTAATTCCCGATCCACTGAGCGCGTCTCTGAACGCCTCAAAAGCGAGTTCACGAATCGATCCAGGATATGAACGGACAAATGCGCTTTGTCCTACGGCTACAACCCCTACCTTTGGCATCCAATCCTCCTCGTCCAGGAATTTTTACTCACTTATGAAGTTTTAGAATGTTAACACACAGGCTGCGGTCGAGCAATCCAAGTGTATAGAACAAGGATTCCAACTTTGTTGGAAACGCTTGAACAAACCTTTCCTCTCTGCTAAATCTTTAACATCAAGTTAAACATTTATCTTTTAAAATTTCTAGATCTTCTCGTCTTATAATTCCCATTGGGAAGGGAGAATTGTGAATGACAATCAAGCGAATCGGCGTAATAGGCGCAGGGTTGATGGGTTCCGGCATAGCGCAGGTGGCTTCTCAAAGCGGTTTTGAAGTCCATCTCATGGATGTTGAGGAAAGATTCATTCAAAAAGGCATTGCCACAATCGAAAAAAATCTTAAACGAATGGTCGACAAAAGTGTCATCACCAGCGCTGACGCCCAAGACATTCGTGGTCGCATCACAACGTGTCTGACTTTGGCGGATTTGGTAAAAGACGCGGACATGACCATTGAAGCTGTGATCGAGAATCTGGATCTCAAAAAGAGAGTGTACAGCGAACTGGATTCCTTGGCCGCCCCGGAAGTTATTTTTGCATCCAACACATCAGCGTTGAGCATAACAGAGATGGCCGGCGCAACAAACCGGCAGGACAAGTTCATTGGCATGCACTTCTTTAATCCGGTTCCTGTGATGAAACTGGTGGAAGTTATAAGAGGTTACGGGACATCGGATGAAACCGTTGCAATCACTAAGGAAGTCGCAAACAAGATGAACAAAACAGCCATAGAGGTGCTGGAAGCTCCCGGGTTTGTAGTTAACAGAATACTCGTTCCGATGATCACTGAAGCTATTTTTGTCCTTCAGGAGGGTTTAGCGACCGCCGCGGAGATTGATGAAGGAATGAAACTCGGGGCCAACCATCCTATGGGTCCACTTGCTTTGGCCGATCTGGTAGGGCTGGACACTATGCTGCATGTCCAACAACATCTTTATGAAGAATTTGGAGATCCAAAGTACAGGCCACCTGGACTACTCAAGAAAATGGTTCGAGCAGGCCGGCTTGGCAGAAAAAGTGGAAAAGGCTTTTACGATTACACATAATTGATCAAAGTCACTAGTGGAGGAAAACATGGAAGAAGTAGAAAGGTTTGGACTTACTGAAGAAGAGCAAATGCTTCAGGATATGGTTAGGCGTCTGGCGAAAGAAAAGGTCGCTCCTGCCGCTGAAGAAAGAGATAAAAAGGGTGAGTACCCTTACGACATGCTCGAACTCATGAAAGAAAACGGATTAATGGGAGTAGATTTTCCGGAGGCCTACGGTGGAATGGAAGCAGGCATGTTGGCTCATTGCATCGTTGTAGAGGAACTGGCTAAAGCAGACGCTTCGGTAGCCCTGATACCCTCGGTCCAGGAACTTGGAACTCTCCCGATTATTCTTGCGGGAAATCACGAGCAAAAGGAAAAATATCTCACTCCCCTATCCAGCGGTGAAAAAACGGCGGCGTTTGGACTGACCGAGTCTAAGGGAGGCTCCGATGTAGCGGCGCTAAAGACGCGTGCCGTAAAAAAAGGAGATAAATACATCCTGAACGGCTCCAAAATGTGGATTACGAATGGTGGCATCGCAGACACATTCAGCATTTACGCTATAACAAACCCCGATGTACCACCTTACAAGGGGGCGAGTGTCTTCATAGTTGAAAAAGATTGGGCCGGTTTTTCGATAGGAAAAAAAGAAAGCAAGCTAGGTATTCGATCCTCAGACACCAGGGAATTGGTCTTTGAAGACGTAGAAGTTCCCGCTGCAAACATCCTCGGAGAAGAAGGCATGGGTTTTCATATCATGATGAAAACACTTGATTTTAGTCGTCCATCCGTGGCGGCGCAAGCATTGGGTATCGCTGCCGGAGCCTTCGAATACGCCACTCAATACGCAAAAGAAAGGATCGCTTTTGGAAAGCCTATTATCAAGCATCAGGCCATTGCGTTCAAACTTGCCGACATGGCCATGAAGACAACCGCAGCGCGTGCGCTCCTGTGGAAAACATGTTCTCTATTGGACAAGGTATCCAAGGATATGTCCAAGATCCCACCTGAAACAATAAGGCATTCCTCTATGTCTAAGGCTTTCTGTTCTGATGTCGCCATGTGGACTACAGTAGAGGCTGTTCAGGTCTTGGGTGGTTTTGGATACAGCACTGAATATCCTGTTGAGCGCATGATGCGTGACGCCAAGATCACACAGATTTACGAAGGAACCAACGAAATCCAGCGTCTTGTGATTGCCGGCACTCTATAGCTGTTCTCCCGTTCGAAGAACGTGGACAGCGATACACCACCGGACTCACTTTGAAGGTTTTTGATTTGTTACAATTATAAACTTAGGCGCCAGGAGGCGTCAAATAGACGTCTCTTGGCTTAGGTCACCAGCACTTTGACGGAGAAAATGGTAACAGAAATAAAATATTGTCCCATAGGCATTATACACTCACCCTTCAAAGACATTGAAGGAATGCCCATACAGTCTGCGGCCGCAGCGGGAATCCGGGGTTCAGTGGAGTTGTTCACCGAATATGAGCAAGGACTGCAGGACATTGATGGTTACTCACATATCATCTTGATTTATCATTTCCACCTCTCAAAAAACTGCGATCTCCTCGTTAAGCCTTTTCTGGACGATAAGCTAAGAGGTGTCTTCGCCACCAGGGCCCCTAAGCGCCCTAATCCAATTGGTTTTTCAATAGTGAAACTGGTCAGTGTGGATGGCAATAGGCTGGAAATAGAGGATGTCGATATTATTGATCAAACGCCGCTTCTGGACATCAAACCCTATGTTTCGAGTTTTGATAACCGATATGAAACCAAAGATGGCTGGCTGACAGAAAGGCAACTTGAGGCAAGAACCAGGATCTCGGATGATAGATTTGGTTGATAAATGTAGCTTAACCCTTAATAATACTGGTTATTCCAGTTTTAGTTATTTCCTGCACAGGATATCAATCTGATGCGCCATGAAAACCAACTCCCGCTGTTCGACCTGAGAGTGTCTGTTCTCAATCCAATCTTTAAATCTTTTCTGGTCTATTTCCGGTCTGTTCTTTAGAGCGAGATACATGGTGTGAATTAAAAAATGAAGGAAATAGGCTTCATCCTCACGGTATCCGTCTTTCCCCGCAAATACTGTCCAATCTGAAGACCCAGCCTCAAGAATCTCCAGACCGTTATTCCTGGCGTGTTCAAAAAGATGTCTGCCGGTCTTGCTGTCCCCTGAAACATCACCGTCTATAATACGCTCATCCATGGTCTGATGATATAAGCGTTCTATAAGACCATCAAGAACACGGTCTATCCCCGGTTCAAATATGGTGACTCCATCAAAGTTAATTGTCAAAAACAACAATCCTTGTGGTTTCAATAGATTCAGCATAATTGGCAGGGTCTTTCCAACATCAACCAAGTCCATGAAAGCGTTGGCCATTATCACGTCCCACTTTTCATCAGGCCTGCATTGTTCAGCGAACTCGAAAAAATCACCGGTCCGCAGATCTAGTATCATGTCTATTCCCAAACCATGAAATCTGAACTTGTTTTCAGAAATATCATCAAAATAATGCCCAATCTTTTGGGCCCACAAAGGAAGCCTCAACCTTGCTTCGAGAACATTTTCCCGCATAGAGTCCAACGCTGTGTATTGAGCGGCGTCGCAAAGCCCCCACTGGATTGAGCGCTCAAACATAGTCCCAATCCCAGAACCGATTTCCAGTATGTTAAGGGGCCTCGATCTGTCGAAGGTTGCAAGAGTTTCCCGGAATTTATCCCATACACACCTGTTTAGAGCCCGATCATCAACACTTTTTTTGGCGGAAAGATATCGTGCAAAAGAGTAATCTAATTCATTAAACATGATTAGTGTGGACCATTTCCTTCATGAAATCGCAAATCTTTTCACAACTCTGGCGCCATGTCGGGTGAGCCATAAAACGATCCAGAGCTGCAATCCCCATCTGGGAAAGGATTTTCCTATCAGTGGCGAGAAGAAGTATTTTCTTGGCAATAGCGTCTACATCCCCAGGTGAAACAAGAAAACCATCCACTCCGTCTGTTATTACTTCGTGGGCGGCTCCGGCGGTAGTTGCCAAAGATGGACAGCCAAATCCCATGGATTCGAGATAGACAATGCCAAAACCTTCGTACGAAGAGGGAACCGCAAGAACGTGACTGGCCATATATTCCAGCTCAAGATCTTTGCTGGCCATGGGGCCCAACAGTTTTACATTGTCCTTTAAGTCTAGGCGTTTAATACTGGCTAAAACTGAATCGGCGTATACCCTATCCGTTTCAAGATTGCCCACGACCTTTAGCGTCCATTCGTTTCTTGGAATATGCGAAAGGGCCTCCAGAAGAGTGTGCAATTCCTTTCTTGGAATCAGGCTTCCAACGAACAGTAATCTTATGGGGCCGCTTCGTTCCGCCCTTTCACGAATAAACCTCTGTCCAACATCGGGATTTTGGAGGTTTCTTCCGGGGTGAGCAACGACAAACGGTTTGGTTCTTATTCCCAGATTGCGCACAGTTTTTCGAGTCGTTTGGCTATTGAAAATAAACCCGTCATTAGAGGTGAGGTATTGTTTCTCTACGGTCTGATATAGACGATTGGCCATATTGGATCGTAATTCACTGCATCTAAGATGATGAACGATAGACACTATGGGGTATTCCCTGGAGCGAAACAAAAAAGAGTTTGCCGCTATCAGGGATGGATGGTTCAGTTCATCCTGCAAAAGTATGTCAACCCTGGAATCTCTTAATCGTTTTATGAACTTAAACGAAAAGTTGTCTGTAAGGTGAGACGCATAATTACGCCAGGGAAGTGGATATACTTCCACTGATATTCCGTCACCCCTTAAATAATCGACCAATTTTCGATCATAAATGAAGCCGCCGGTGAGAATGTCCAGGCTTCCGTAGATTACAATACCAACTCTCAAGAACGCTCTCTTCTGAATGAAGCCCAGGCAATTTCATTTTCCCAGATTATTGAAGTCACCGCTAAAATGTTAGGGGCCTTCAAACTATCGCAGAATTCTTCACAAAAAATACGGGAGAAATGCTCTATACTGGGATTCAATCCCATAAATTCCGGGAGTTCGTTTAGCGACCGGTCACGAAACTTACCCACAAGGCTATCAAGTAATTCTTCTATTTCTACGATGTCGACCAGATAACCGTGCTGGTCCAGTTCCCTACCTTCCAGTCTAACTTCCACGCGATATTGATGAGAGTGAATCTCGTTCTCCGAGCCCCAATCACCTCCAAACAGAAAATGATGGGCGACAAAATTTCGTTGAACAGCTACCGTATAAATTGAGTCTCCGGCATGATGGCTCATTAGGATTCCTCGTAATTGAAAATTACTTGAAGGACATCTTCGGGTTTCTCATCAATAAGCCTGTAAGCTTTATCGGCATCACAAAAATTAATTCTGTGCGTAATTAGATTCTCAGGTACGATCTCTTCTATCATTTTGAGAGCTAATCCCAATCGTCTAGATTTATTCCAGCGTCCGCTCCAGTGAGGGGCTATTGAACTCACCTGACTGCTTATAAGCTTTATTCTGCTCCTGTGAAACCAACTCCCAAGTTGAATATCAGCCTTTTTGGAACCATAAAAAGACCCTAGGACGATCCTACCGTTAAATCCTGTTATCAAGACCGCCTGATTCAAGACTTCCGGACAACCGGAAAGTTCGTATGTCAAATCAGTTCTGTGATCATTACTCAATGAATTCTTGAAAAAGCCCTCGAAGCGGTCGACTCCGAAATCGGTTGTCGAGTCGATAGACAAATCCGCTCCTAAGCCTAAGGAAGCTTTTCTTCGAAGAGTATATTTATCAAAAGTCACTATCTTTGCAAGATTCATTCTTGACAAAATAGCGGATGTCAACAACCCCACAACCCCCTGCCCAAAGATGGCTACCACCTCTCCTATTATAGGCTCACCATCCATAACAAGGCTGACAGCCGTTTCCATGGTTGGTAGGAAAACGGCGGCTTCAGGAGACAGGATCTCGGGAATTAAGACTAAATCGTCAGTCCTCGAAAGGAAAACTGTTTCATGCGGATTAAACGAGAATACGTTTTTCCCCAGATATTCTGGAGATACATTTTCTCCAATCTGGATTATTCGACCAACCGCCGCATAACCGTATTTTAGAGGATATGAGAAGCCCATCCGCAGACTTGAAATGCTTTCGTCCACCGTCAAATCCTGGGGCCATTCCCCTCTATAAACCAATGATTCGGTTCCGGCGCTTATGGCTGAAAACAGCGTCTTTACGGCTACCTCACCTGAGTTGGGACCTGGAATGGAGCTTTCCCTTATCTTCACGCGCCCCGGTCCCTCAAAAAATAGTGATTTAACAGGAATTTTTGAAGTTGAATGACTCAATTTATTTCAGCGGCTTTCTATAAAGGTTTTCAATAGCTTACTAAAAGCGGTTCGCTCCCACCGCTGTGGGAAGTTCGGAACTAGCTTCGAAATCACACATGAGATTTCCCCAAAGAATCAAATCTTTTCCCAGCCAACGGTGCCCAGGATTTCTCAGCCTTAAGAAATGACGGGGATCGGATTCGCCTAAATCGCTAACAGCTCTCAGTCCACCAACTAAGATTGGGGCAAGCGTCAACACAATAAAATCCGGTAATTTATCTCTGAGAAAACTTGTGATAATGCGGGCGCCTCCTTCAACCATAAGACTGTTTATAGAAAGATCGCCCAGAATGGCCAACATCTCGCCAAGGTTCAGTAATCCGTCTTTGCTGGAAGAAACCTTGAAGATTGAGACCCCCATCCGCTTCAACACTGCCAGTTTGTCTTCATCAGCCCGGTCGCTAGTGATAATAATCGGTTCACGCGACATTTCAGTCAGAACATTGCAGTCCAAGGGGATCCTTAAGAAGCTGTCGACAACTACCGGTCGCGGATTGGATCCATTGACCAAACGAACTGTAAGTCGAGGGTTGTCTGAGAAAACGGTTCCAATCCCTACCAGGATTGCGTCGTGAGAGGCTCTGAGCTGGTGCGTCAACCTTAGCGACCGTTGTCCACTTAAGGCTAGAGGTTCCCCCGGACGCGCCGAGATGCAGCCGTCTAGGCTCTGAGCGTAGCTAAGAGTAACAAATGGTCTCTTGTTGCGTTTCCTGTAATCTGGAGCAAGTGCTAGCAAAGGCCTTATAAAATCCATAGTTGAGTAATTAAGGCGTCACGCCTTCCTCTCTTGTCTAAACGAAGAATTAGTCTGGTCTTTCAACTCTTTTTTAAGACCATAGTATTTTCATAAAAGTTTCTTAAACTTTTGATCAGCGCAATAATCATCCCATAGCTCTTACGAAAAGGGTTGGGGACACAACGGTTCAAATCTTTGGCGACAAATAAAAATCATTTTTCGTATGATCATAATAACCGCATATTTGTCAACATAATGTCACATCCCATGTTCTCCGAGGTGTGCTTGTAACATGAAGATAATTGTAACTCAATATAATATCAAAGATTGACCTTTGGTATCAACACAATTGAGTCTCACCATCAACTAAATGGGCGCTACATGAAAAATATTGTTCTTGATGAGACGCCAAGCCTCTTGTATAATTTAAGATTATGCTTTGGATCGTCTTTTAATTCAAAGTCCAGTTTATTTGCGCGTAAAAAAATGCAGAACACAGTAAATATCAAAACTCTCTCCGAACAGGACACCATTGACGCCGGCAGGGCGATTGGCAAGGTGTTGAGACCAGGGGACATGATTACTCTTCTGGGTGATCTCGGATGCGGAAAAACCCGACTCGCAAAAGGCATCATTTCGGAAGCCCTGGGAATCAAGGTTGATGAAGTGATCAGTCCAAGCTTTACCCTTGTGAACCGATATGAGGGTTCGCTGACAATTGATCACGCAGATCTTTACAGAGTGGGAAGGGATGCCTTAGAAGAGCTTGGATTGATGGAGGTCCTCGAGTTGCAAGGAGTTTTGCTCATAGAATGGGCTTCTGATGAGGAGCCTGTATCTGAATCTGAACTGCGGGTGTTCTTTTTCAGTGACGAAAATGACAATTACAGACTTCTCGAATTGAATTACTTGGTTTCAGGGGCTTGGGATGAAAGATTCCCGGATTCTTTAAAGAACAGATCAATCAAATGTCAGACACAGGAACGCTAACAAGACTCTCTCTTGTTGAAGATTCCTGAAGTATCTTTGAATTTGCTTGGAGAGAAAATATGGCGGTAATCGTTCAAAAGTACGGGGGAACATCCGTGGGGTCTTTGGATAGAATTGCTAATGTGGCTCGCAGGGTGGCGGCTCGTAAAGATCAGGGAAACGATATTGTAGTCGTGGTTTCCGCCATGGCCGGAGAAACCGATCGACTCATTGCTTTAGCAAAGGAGATCTTTCCAATTCCCAACGATCGGGAATTGGACGTCCTTATTTCAACGGGGGAACAAGTTTCCATAGCCCTCTTAGCCATGACCCTCGAAAGAATAGGGCTCAAGGCCAAATCATATTGTGGATGGCAGTTGCCCATCACCACTGACAGTGCGTTCGGAGCGGCTCGAGTCACAAACATAAACACAAACAGGATCAGTGAAGACCTTGGAAATGGCTACATAGTTATAATAGCCGGATTTCAAGGCGTAAACGACCATGGCGAAATAACCACCTTGGGTCGTGGAGGGTCCGACACATCGGCAGTTGCAGTCGCAGCAGGCCTAAAGGCGGACGTGTGTGAGATTTTTACAGACGTAGACGGTGTTTATACAACAGATCCAAATATCGTCCCAGAAGCCAGAAAAATTAAAACCATAGCTTACGAAGAAATGCTGGAAATGGCTTCGTTGGGCGCCAAGGTCCTGTATATCCGAGCAGTTGAATTTGCAATGAGACATAAAGTCCCATTGATTGTGAGATCAAGTTTTAATGACAACGAGGGGACCCTAGTCACAGAGGAGAGTTCAGATATGGAAAAAGAATCGGTCAGAGCGGTAACATGCAGCACGAAGGAAGCCAAGATAACCTTCATGGGGATCCCGGATGTTCCAGGGACCGCTTCACAGCTTTTCATGGCGCTGGCTGAGTCAAGTGTGGTTGTGGACACGATAATTCAGAATTCCAGTGAGGAAGGAAAAACTGACATTTCATTCACCCTTCCGCAGTCAGACCTGGAAAAAGGACTGGAAATATGCCGGGGAGTGAGAGAAATCTTGGGAGCTGATAGATTATCGGGGTCCAAAGACATGGCCAAAGTCTCCATCATAGGGCTTGGGATGAGATCTCACACGGGTGTCGCGTCGACAATGTTTGCTGCTCTGGCTCGGGAAGGCATCAACATTGAGATGATATCAACTTCGGAAATCAAAATCTCGTGTGTAATAAAACGGAAATATGCAGAGTTGGCCGTGCGCGTCCTCCACGATGTTTTCGAACTCGAAAAGCCCCTTTAATGCAATCATGTCTGGAGGATGAATTTGGTCTCAATAGAACTTTACGACACTACCTTGCGGGACGGCGCCCAAACTTGGGGTATTACCTTCTCGCTTGATGACAAAGTCAGAATCGCTCAGAAACTGGATGATGTTGGAATAGACTACATCGAGGGAGGTTACCCTGGTTCCAACCCAAAAGATCGACGATTTTTTGAAGAGGCTAAAAGACTTAACCTCAAACATTCCATAATCACGGCTTTTGGAAGTACCTGTAGGGCCGATCTTGCCCCAGATAAAGACCCTCAGATTCAAAGTCTTTTGGATACAAAAACATCCTCTGTTACAATAGTTGGAAAGAGCTGGGACCTTCATGTCAATGGAATCCTCGCTGTTCCCCTGGAACGCAATCTCCAGATGATACGGGACACTATAGAATTCTTGAGATCACGTTTCGATCGTGTGGTGTTTGACGCTGAGCACTTTTTCGATGGATTCAAACGAAATCGTGAATATGCCATCAGCACTCTTCACGCGGCTTCTTCGGCTGATCTGCTTTGTCTCTGTGATACAAACGGCGGCACACTACCATCGGAAACCGCCGAAATCATCAAAGTCGTTCAGGAACAAACGCTGAAGCCTCTAGGAATTCACAATCATAATGATTCTGATACCGCTGTGGCCTGTTCTCTCGCTGCAGTAGAAATGGGAGTTATGCAGATTCAGGGGACTATCAATGGAATTGGAGAACGGTGTGGAAATGCGAACCTAATTTCCATAATTCCAGCGCTTAGTCTCAAGATGAAATTGCTGGAGTACGAACCAGCCAAGCTCAAGTTACTAAAACACCTATCAGAATTTGTTGATGAGATGGCCAATCGAACTCCTAACAAGGCTCAACCCTATGTAGGGACAGCGGCGTTCGCTCACAAAGGCGGATTGCATTCGAGCGCCGTCATCAAAATGCCTTCAGCTTATGAACACATAGACCCTCATCTAGTCGGGGCTGTCAGACATATGCCGATCTCCGAACAGGCGGGTCGCGCTGCGCTGGCTCTAAAGGCCGCCGGATTCGGGATAGACTTGACACCGGATGATCCACGGCTGGGAGAAGTGCTAAAGATAGTCAAGGACCTTGAAGCGCAAGGAGCAAGATATGACATTGCAGACGGCTCTTTCGAGTTGTTGCTCAAAAGAATGCTAGGGCTCCACAGGAAGTTCTTTACGTTGCATGGATTCAGCGTTACCAGTTCCAAGAGAAAAGGTGACACAAAAACCTATTCAGACGCAGTTATTAGAATCGTTGTGAGAGACAAGATGGAGTTTTCGGCCGCGGAAGGAAATGGGCCGGTTAACGCATTAGACAATGCGCTCAGGCAAGCTCTCACCAATTTTTATCCAAATGTTGGAGAGGTACGTCTTACCGACTTCAAAGTCCGAGTCCTTGAGGGTACCTCGGGGACCGGAGCCGTTGTGAGTGTGCTCATTGAATCCACGGATGGAGAAGATGTTTGGTGGACGGTAGGTTTTAACGAAAATGTCATACAAGCTTCGTGGAACGCTCTGGTAGATAGCATTGATTACAAGCTTCAGAAAGATCTTGCCAAGACCAATTGAGAAAAATGTCTCGATTCACACTTCTCGGAAAAAGTCCACAAGAGGACTGGCCCTTATAGCTGTCGTGTTTACGTTTGCGATTTTCCCCGGCCTTCAGAGTTTCAACAACGTCGGCGACCATCACCAGGAGACCGCTTCAATTAATTCAGGCGATTGCGGATATCGTCTCATCAAAAACACGAAAATAGTGGGAACCATGTTCCTTGCTGAGCCAGCCACAATTGATGAAATATTACTTCAAGCTGGAGAGAAAAACCGTTATCACTTGGAATTGACCAAAGTTTTTCCTTGCGGATCTGTAATTGACCTCACCGATGGTCAGATTTCTCTTGTGGGGAGGCTTTCCTGCGCTCAAATTCTAGCATGCGGAAAAAGAATTGATCTCAACGAGGCAGGTGAAACTGACTTAGCAAATGTTCCCGGTATTGGAGAGACCTTGGCGAGAAAAATTGTCGAGTACAGAAACTCTGTTGGTGGGTTCTCATCCCCTTCGGAAATTTCCAGAGTCAAAGGGATAGGTCCTCGAAAAGCGCAGAATTTTCTCCGTTATTTCAAGTAGTTTGTTCGAATGACGACTGGACTATCGGTGCCTTGGAAACATCGTAATTGCCTTTTGGAGCCAGATTTATGACGCTTGCCGCATAGGCTGCCCCAAATCCGTTGTCTATGTTGACAACGACTACACCAGGCGCACAAGAATTGAGCATGCCCAAAAGAGCGGCTATGCCTCCAAAAGACGCTCCATACCCAACTGAAGTGGGGACTGCTATCACGGGACGATCGGTCAGACCTCCTACAACACTAGGAAGAGCTCCTTCCATCCCTGCAACTACAATTATAACAGATGAAGAATTGATAAGGTCGATGTGCGCAAGAACTCTGTGAATCCCTGCAATACCCACATCATACAACGTCTTGACCTGATTACCTAAAGCTAGGGCAGTAACTCTAGCTTCTTCAGCTACCGGTAAATCTGAGGTTCCGGCCGCAACAATCAGCACCAGTCCCTGACCACAAACACCAATACCTTTGGGTGCGTAAAGAAGCGTGCGGCCAAGCGAATTGTATTCCATGCCGCATTGTACCCGTTCCATTACATAGGCGGCCTTTGCAGGATCGACTCTTGTCATCAGCACTGTATTGTTACGATCTGACAGCTTCTGAAAAATTTCGAGAATCTGTTCAGGCGTCTTGCCTTCTCCAAAAATCACTTCAGGAAACCCCAGTCTGATGGCTCTGTGATGATCTATGCTTGCGAAACCGATGTCTTCTGTTTCAAGTTCCTGAAATAATACAGAGGCTTTATCAACTGACAACTCTTTGTTTCTTACAAGTTCGAGGATGTTGGTAAGACGTTCTCTGTTCAATTTTGTTCGCCTGAGACTAACAATTAAAGCCCCTAAGAAAGATGATCAAAAGCGGGACTTCGTCATAAAAGCCTGGTGTTGATAGGCATGAGCGACCACGGAATAATCTATATTCATAATTTACAGTGTCATCAAAGTGGCGTATCCGTATATTAAGATGGATAGTTCCATAGCTTGATTTGACCTCAAAAACAATTGCCGCGCTTCACAGTTCATTACAAAAGGGTTAGCGATTTAACAACATCTACCTTCCCTATGACTCCAACAAGCATATCGTTTTGAACTACGGGAATAGTGTAATATTTGTTATCGGACATTATTCTCGCTATTTCCGAGACATCTGTATCCGGATCTACAACCGTTGCAGGATGCGAATAAATATCCCCCACTTTTGTAGCAGATATCCTCTTGAAATCTTTATGCAACCGCCAAGGGTTTTCTATTGGAATAATGGAATCGAGGATTACGAATACAGTGGGGATATGCAACGGTTTGTTAAATTCTACAAGATCAGATTCGCATACTACTCCGATCACCTTGTTCAGCTCATCAACCACTGGTGTCCCATTTATGTTTTTTTTAAGGAGAATTTCAGCCAAATCTCTGATGGAGATATCCCTAGTGACTGTGATAACTTCCTTAGTCATTATGTCCGAAGCTTTTGGCATATACAACTCCATTTTAGTTATCTACCAACTTTTCATTTTCTAAGCCCTGATGTCACTGAACCTGGTCAAACATGATATGCTTTGACCTCACCAAAAATGAAAACAATTATTGCTGGAGGCTTTCGTGAAAAGTTATAGAAAAGAATTGTGGTTCAATATAAACAAGAGGCGACAGTTCGTCAACATAACCAAAGAAATCGAAAAAGCCCTTTTAGAATCGGGTGTTAGGGAGGGGCTGATTTTAGTCAACGCCATGCACATTACGGCCTCTGTTTTTATAAATGACGATGAGTCAGGATTACACGGCGATTACGAGGAGTGGCTAGAAAAGCTCGCTCCGCACGAGCCTATAAACCGTTATCTTCATAATCGAACGGGAGAAGACAATGCGGACGCCCACCTCAAGAGGCAAATTATGGGTAGAGAAGTAGTCGTGGCAATCACTGAAGGCAAAATGGATCTTGGACCGTGGGAGCAAATTTTTTATGGGGAATTCGATGGTGGTAGGCGAAAAAGAGCCTTGATCAAAATTATAGGATCTTAAGTGGGCTTGCTAACCGCCAAGACCGATCAACCCGCAAGCAATATATTTTGCCGGCATGTTTACGGGTTGATCGCTATTCATAGC
This sequence comes from uncultured Desulfomonile sp., assembly GCA_903952205.1. GTDB lineage: Bacteria > Desulfobacterota > Desulfomonilia > Desulfomonilales > Desulfomonilaceae > CAJBEZ01. Next base: position 171,835 of record CAJBEZ010000071.1, read on the forward strand.
GGATCTAGCTTAATTTGACAAACTGGAATTTATCTCCAGCGGATACCACCTTTATATTGTCGTCAGGACTAAATTTACCACTCAATATCTCAGACGCCAGTGGGTTCTCAATCAGTCGCTGAATAGCTCTCTTCAAAGGCCTAGCGCCGTATGAGGGGTCAAAACCGTCGGCTGCGAGCACTTCCCGTGCTTCAGGGCTTAGGTCAAGAGTCAGCTTGTTATCCGCCAGTCTCTTGTTTAGGCGTTTCATCTGAATGTCGACAATTTTCTTGATGTCTTCCCTGTTAAGAGGGTGAAAGATAATTATGTCATCAAGACGATTCAAGAACTCCGGTCTGAAGTGGAAACGAAGCGCGTCGAGGACGCGCTCTTTCATTGAATCTTCATCTTGCGCCGAATAGTCTTTTATTTCAGTTGATCCAATGTTGGAGGTCATGATTATGATGCAGTTTTTGAAGTCCACAGTACGTCCTTTGCCGTCAGTGAGCCTGCCATCGTCCAGTATTTGGAGCATGGCGTTAAAGACTTCCGGGTGAGCCTTTTCGATTTCGTCAAAAAGAACTACTGAATAGGGACGACGTCTGACAGCCTCCGTTAGATATCCGCCTTCATCATACCCAACATATCCGGGAGGGGCTCCAATCAATCTTGCAACAGAATGTCTTTCCATATACTCGGACATGTCAACTCGTACCATCGCCTGTTCATCGTCAAATAAAAATTCAGCCAGCGCCCTTGCCAACTCAGTCTTTCCAACCCCTGTCGGACCAAGGAATATGAAAGACCCAATAGGCCGGTTCGGGTCCTGCAGACCGGACCTAGCCCTCCTGACGGCATTTGAAACAGCTACAATGGCTTCCTTTTGTCCTACGACCCTTTGTCCTATTCTCTCCTCCATGTTTAGAAGCTTGCTGACTTCGCTCTCGAGCATGCGAGCCACCGGTATGCCAGTCCATTTCGCTACAACTTCCGCCACATCCTCTGGCCCAACTTCTTCCTTTAGAAGTCCTCCATCCTTCTGGATTTCTTCAAGCTCGGCGTTTTTGTCCGCAACATCTTTTTCCAGTGAGATCAACATGCCGTACTTTAATTCGGCCGCCTTGGCAAGATTACCATCACGTTCAGCCTGAACTGCCTGAACTTTTGCATGTTCGTAGCGTTCTTTGAGTTGTCTGATTTGACTGATAACGTTTTTTTCCTGGCGCCATCTTTCCTTGAGCGCTTCCGTCTCTGCGGAAAGCCGCCCTATTTCTTCTTTTACTTTTTCCAGCCTATCTTTACTGGTTGGATCCAACTCTTTGTTAAGGGCCTGCTGCTCTATTTGTAGTTGAATAATTTTTCGATCTATTTCATCAATCTCCGTCGGCATCGAATCTATTTCGATCCTCAGACGTGATGACGCCTCATCAATCAAGTCTATAGCCTTGTCAGGCAGGAACCTGTCCGTAATATATCTATTCGATAATGTTACCGCGGCTATGATAGCCCCGTCCTTAATGCGGACTCCATGATGCAGTTCATATCTCTCCTTCAAACCTCGGAGGATGGATATCGAATCCTCAACTGAAGGTTCAGCTACATAGACCGGCTGGAATCTACGCTCAAGAGCAGCGTCTTTCTCTATGTATTTTCTGTACTCATTAATTGTTGTTGCGCCGACTGCCCGAAGTTCTCCCCTTGCCAGAGCTGGTTTCAGCATGTTTGAAGCATCCATGGAACCTTCTGCCGCGCCTGCCCCTACGAGTGTATGCATTTCGTCTATAAACAGGATTATCTCACCTGCTGCGTTGGTCACTTCTTTAAGGACCGCTTTTAGTCGGTCTTCAAATTCTCCTCGATACTTTGCCCCTGCCACAAGCTGACCGACATCCAAAGACAAAACCCGCTTTCCCTTGAGTGTTTCAGGGATATCTCCAGAGACTATTCTTCCGGCCAACCCTTCCACGATAGCGGTCTTACCTACACCTGGATCTCCTATCAAGACCGGGTTGTTTTTTGTTCGTCTCGATAGCACCTGGATAATTCTTCGAATCTCGTCGTCTCTACCGATAACAGGGTCCAGTTTTCCCTTGCTGGCCAACTCTGTAAGATCCTTGGTAAATCTCTTCAGTGCCTGATATTTTTCCTCCGGAGCCTGATCGGTTACTCTCTGGGTTCCCCTGATATCAGTTAGGACAGTATATATTTTATCTTTAGAAACCCCCTTAGAGTTCAGAATTTTGGCGGAGGTGGTTCCGGAGGCCTGAGACACAGCGATCAATAGATGTTCTACGGAAACATATTCGTCACGCAACTGTTCCATTTCTTTAAAGGCGCTCTCAAGGACGGCCCGCAAACTGTTGGAAAAATATCTATCGGCTACTGCGCCTGTTTGTTTCGGGAATCGCTCTATGGCTTCCAGTGTCTCGGTTCTTATCCGATCAAGGTCAGCCCCTAGTTTCTTGATTATTTCCATGCAAATGCCCTGATCGTCGGAAAGTAGCGCCAACAAAAGGTGTTCTGTGTCGACCTGGGGATTCCCCCTTTTAGAAGCGACATCCTGAGCCGACTCTAGGGCCTCTTGGGATTTAAGTGTGAATTTATCCATTCGCATGTTCTGTTCTCCTCGGACAGGATCTAGGTTCCAAAGGTTGTGTTTAAATGATTAAGCCCAAAATTAAGTGAGAATTGTATGAATTGGTTAAATTGTTTTTTAAAGTCCGCCACGACAAAAAATTGAGTGAATCACAGTTAAGGCGCCGGAGGTAGTATGTCAATTGATCCGGGAACGGTTTTGTTGAGTTTCTGTTTGACTTAACCGTCCATGATGATTAGGATCGAAGATAATACTTGAGTTAACAGTGTTCTTACCGTAGCGGCTTTCGGCTTATGACCTGAGGAAATAGGTTTTGGAACGAACATCTACAAACGTACTTTTTTGGGCAGGATCAGAGCTGTTGAAGCTCCTTTTGACAATTGATTAACGCATTGCCTGGCGATGCGGATCAATTATGGTTGTTTTTGCCATTTACATTATTCGGTCTTTAGCAAATCTCGCAGAGGCGCCTAGTGGTTTCCTTCTCCATGGATTCTCCTGTTTTGAAAGATGATGGAGCTACGACACCGGCTGTCCTGGTAGTCGACGATGATCCTATTTCTTTGGAAAACCTCTCAGAGTTGCTTTCCCTAAAAGGTTTTAAGGTCATCATGGCTCAATCTGGTGAGCAAGCCTGGAGTCTTTTCTCAGAAAAGGCTCCCAATCTTGTCATCACAGACATGTTGATGCCAGGTCTAGATGGAATAGGACTTCTCAAGTTGATCAGGGAGTCTGATGACATGATCCCTGTCGTCATAATAACTGGTTTTGGTGAAATGGAGAGCGCAATCAACGCACTCAGGCTCGGGGCCTTCGATTTTCTACTTAAGCCCATCAACACTGAAATACTAGTTTCTACTGTTCAGACGGGGCTTGAGCATTACAGGCTTAAACTCCTAGAAAGAGAATATACTCACCGCCTCGAAGTTCAGGTTGAAAAAAGGACCAAGGAGTTGGCCAAAGCGAATGAATTCTTGAGGGGCATACTGGAAAGTTCCAGAGGCGTTTCTATTGTGGTCACTGATCTCGCTAGAAAGGTAGTATTCTGGAATTCAGGCGCCCAAAACATATTTGGCTATGATGAAGATGAAATGATTGGCCAGTCCATAGTCAGTCTTTATCCATCGTCAGCTAATGAAGATTCAATTCAAAATACCCTTCGAGAAGCTCTGGAAAGCAAATTGGGAAGCGCGCAGAAAATCATAAAGCAACTTTCCAAGGATAAGAAAGAAATTACTCTTTCTCTTGCCATTTCTCCTATGCTCGACAGAAAAGGTCGTATGCAGGGTGTGGTTGGGCTGGGACAAGATGTTACAGAACAATATCGGCTTCATCAGCAATTGCTCGAGTCCTATATCAGAATAAGGAAAATTCAGGGAGCTTCGATTTTTGCCCTAGCAAAACTGGCGGAAGCCCGTGATGGGGAAACAGGAGCTCATCTGGGACGAATAAGGGAATATTGCGAAGTTTTGTGTAGGAGTCTGAGCAAAAGGGCAACTTATGCGCCCTTGTTGACTGAAGAGTTTATAGAAGATCTGGTTCAATGCTCGGTCTTGCACGATATCGGAAAGATGGTGATATCAGACGAAATATTGTTTAAACCGGGTAAATATGGATTGGAAGAAATGGAAATCATGCGCCAGCATACGTTGCTTGGAGGCAAAGCTTTGTTTGAGGCGGCCAAGGAAACAGGGGAATCTCAAAGCTACTTAACTGTTGGAGCAGAGGTAGCCTACTATCACCATGAGCATTGGGATGGTTCCGGCTATCCGTTTGGGTTAAGCGCACTCGAGATTCCCCTCTCTGCAAGAATTGTCGCATTGTGTGATGTATATGACGCATTGAGGTCAAAAAGAAGATACAAGGAAGGTTTTTCCCATGAAGATTCTTTGCAACTTATAGTTCAAGATCGTGGAAAGCATTTCGATCCGGAAATTGTTGACGCCTTCCTGGTCTGCGAGGATGAGTTTCGACGCGTCCGAGACATAATGTCAAACAATGATGTAAGTCCACAATTTCAATCAACTTAACCAATGCCAATTTCATGAAGCTACAGGAAATTGGCGTCTATCGTTTGATCTGTCGAATCACCCTTCAATTCCCTTCCTAGTCCATTCAGCGATCGATGGCCTGAAAGATCCCGCTCTGACAAGGGACTGAATTTTGAACATGTTTGTCGCTGGTTGCTTCAAGAAGTACGTATTACGGTCTTCCAACCCTCAAACAAATTGTGTAGACTATTTATATCTTTTTTTGGGAGAGAGTAATTTCGCATGACTCAAAGTTGGGTACCCATTTCAACCATAATAAAAACAGCCCCCAAGCTGCTGGAAATTCCAAAATACGCAAAGAATATAGCTATGATACAGGTGGATAAGTTCCTAAGAAACCTGTCATATAAGACGGACCAGGGTTCAGCGAACAAGATTAGGCAGTGCAGTATTCGGATTACAGATTATTGCAACCTTCGATGCCACACCTGTGGTCAGTGGGGGGACAGAGGATTTCTACGTTCATGTTCTTTGAAAGAATTAAAGGATCACGAGGTTTCGCCGGAAAGATACATTTATCTCTTACGGGACCTTGAGAAGCACGGACATACTCCCTCGGTTTATCTCTGGGGAGGCGAACCCATGCTTTATAAAGGTTCAGTTGAAATAATCGAAGAAGCGGCCCGGTTAGGAATGCCACCAAGTATAGCTACAAATGGAACGGGTCTACATGAACACGCTGATCGTCTGGTAAGCGCTCCGATGTTCGTGGTGCAGATTTCGGTCGACGGTCCGGACGAGACCACCCATAACAAAAGTCGTCCGGGCGCTGCGCCCTCCGTAAACAATTTCAGGACCATCAACAAAGCCATCGATACATTGACACAAATGAGGAAAGACAAGGGACAAAGGCTGCCACTCATAGCATCCCTCACCACCATCAATAATGTAAATTACAAGAGGCTGGTTGATATATATGAGGTTTTCAAGGATAGAGTCGACGTTTGTGTGTTCTACCTTGCCTGGTGGATAGACGAAGAATCAGCCGAAAAGCACACCAGAGATTTCGAAGCAAGATTTGGATTCAAGCCTCAGAAGCATTACGGCTGGATAGGGAACTGGAGACCACCTGATCTTCTGGCGCTGTCCGAACAGCTCAAACGATTGAACGAGAAGGCAAAGAATTTATCAGGCCCGGCAGTTATAATTATGCCTCCATTGGTTGAACCAGATGATTTGGAGTCCTATTACACTGATCACAGTCGCCGATTTGGTTTTGATAAATGTCTGTCGATCTTCAGCGCGGTAGAACTCAATTCCAATGGGGACATGTCTCCTTGCCGCGACTATCATGACTATGTCGTGGGAAATGTCAAAGAGCAAACAATAACCGAGTTATGGAATTCAGATAGATACCGGGAATTTCGAAAAAGCCTATCATCCCAAGGCTTGATGCCCGTTTGTTCCCGATGTTGCGGATTGATGGGCTACTAATATTTATTTAGGCATAACCCAATTCGTTGCTGATATTTGCTAATTACGATTGCAACAGAATGTTGAAAATTCTCAAAAAGGTGTTTAACTCAAAATTTTGAAGATCGCATTCTAGTTATAAGGAATTTGGCCGCTATTCCATTGACAACACCTGCCCCTATCGCAGAGAGAATCATTACTGGGGCCAGTAGTAGAATACTATCATTCTTGACCAGCATAACATACGCCACCAAGAGTTGAGCCAAATTGTGAGTCACTGCGCCTATGACACTGACTCCTAGTTCGCTCAGGCGCTCGCCCGACAACTGACGAGCGCATTCCATCGTCACAATCGAACTCAACCCACCTGCAGTGGCAAGTAAAAACCCCGGCGACCCAAACTGTCCAGAGATGAGCCCGCCAAGGAGAATTCTTCCAGCTGTAAGCAGAAACGCGTCTCTGAATCCAAAAACATACAGTGTCGCCAATCCAATTATGTTGGCAAATCCAAACCGAAACCAGCCTACCGAAAATGGAATAAGGGCCTCCAAAGAATGAATGGCCGTTGCAAGCGCCAGTAGCAGACCTAACCGGGACAGTTTCCTGGTTCTCTCCGTCACGGTCATCTGCTGATTGCATCCAGTTCTTTTGATTCGTTACCGCCTACGCGTACTATTATTTCATTGGGCACACATACAAGTGCGCTACCTGACGAACGCGACTCTCCCATGTTGACGCAATACTGGTTCGGACAAGGGGAACTTATTATAGCCACGCTACCTCGCTTTATCCTCACCTTTGCTTTCCCGAGTGGCCCATCTACTGTAACAATCCGGTCCTGGTTCAAGGAATACCGCCCCACAAGTTTGTTCCTAGACTCGATGAGCACCGTGTTCCCACTTGATATGATTCTTTCGGGAAGAAGTATCATCAGGACTATGGCTAAGAGTCCTAGCGATAAAATCAGCAGATAATCTCCTAGTTTAAAATATTTGAACAAAGCAGGCTTCCGCTAATAATTTGACCACACCAGAACCACTCTCTGCGATGCGTTAATTTATAGCGCCACCTATACCCAAATCCACAGGGCGCCAACAAATAATTTCCGGGTCTCACTTAACTGATATTATTTTAAATATCCAATAGTAAAGTTTTCAAACTCAAACCATTAATTAATTTTAACTTGCACCATACTAAACTTCAATATAGATATTGTTAAATTGGGTTCTCGCGGCAATTTTGCTCTACAGGCGGCCTACAATGAAATGTCCAGTATGCGGCGAAATCGAAGATAAAGTTATCGACTCCAGACTGGCGAAAGACAACACTGCAATTCGAAGGAGACGACAGTGTCTGAATTGTATGAAAAGGTTCACCACTTACGAGCGAATTGAAGAAGTTGTGCCTTTTGTAATTAAAAAGGATGGACGAAGAGAGGCGTTCGACAGACGTAAAATCATCGAAGGAATGCTTAGAGCTTGTGAAAAAAGACCCATAAGCGTTGAACAGATAGAAGCCGTAGCGGACGGTATTGAACAAGATCTGATGGAAAGATCGGAAAAAGAAATTCATATTTCCTATATAGGGGAAAGGGTCATGGAAGCTCTGAAACAACTGGATGGAGTAGCTTATGTTAGGTTCGCCTCTGTATATAGATCCTTTAGGGACATAGAAGAATTTGTCAACGAGATAAAAGAACTATATGAACTCAAAGAATCAAAGGAACAGCAACCAGACCACGGACAACCTGATGAATCAGAATTACCGCAAGGTCTCTCATGAAGCCATAAAATTTATGTCTAGAGCCATCCGGATGGCCCAAAAGGGTTTGGGAAGAACGTCCCCCAATCCGATGGTTGGCGCAGTTGTGGTCAAAAATGGCAAGATTGTTGGAGAAGGTTTTCATCGCGCCTTGGGAGAGCCACATGCCGAGGTTGACGCTATCCGTGCCGCAGGCGCTCAGACTGAAGGAGCGGAACTTTTCGTGACTTTGGAGCCATGCAATCACTATGGACGCACGCCGCCTTGTACTCAAGCCATCATGGCGGCAGGGATAAAAAAGGTGTATTATGGGATCGACGATCCCAATCCATCGGTAATTGGAGGTGGGGCGGAGTTTTTGCGCAAGGCGGGTGTAGAGGTAGTAGGACAAGTTTTGGAAAACAGATGCAGGGCCCTCAATGACATGTATCTTACAAACGTCACTTTCAAGAGACCGTTTGTTTATTTGAAACTTGCTATGAGCCTCGATGGTAGGGTCGCGACTAGGACCGGGCATTCCCAGTGGATTACATCAGAACAATCAAGAATGCGAGTTCATCGTTTGAGGGACAGAGTGACCGCTGTCATGGTCGGAATAAAAACAGTGCTTGCCGACAACCCGTTCCTTACGACAAGATTGAATGGTCGTGAAGGCAGAGACCCAGTACGTATAGTAGCGGATTCCAATTTAAGAACTCCTCTGGAGGCGAACATTTTCAACCAGATGTCTCCAGCCGGAGTAATAATAGCAACTCGCAGAAATCCGCCTTCAAGGCTCAGGGCCAGGCTCGAGAAAAAAGGGTGTAGAGTGATCGAAACAGCCAGCCTGGACAAAGTGGACCTCAAAGACCTACTCACGAACCTCTATCAAATCGGAATTACCTCATTGTTGATTGAAGGCGGAGCAGGACTCGCTTGGGGCGCTTTAGAAGCCAGAATTGTTGATCGCTGCATGTTTTTTTACGCTCCAATCATCATCGGTGGAAAATCTGCTCCCAGTGGAGTCTCTGGGGCCGGTATAGATAGATTGGAACAGGCCCCTAGGTTGGTCGACATGCGATCATCCAGGATAGGGCCGGACATTCTTGTGGAAGGAAAAGTCGTTTATCCAGGCGACCAAGATGATACTACAAATAAATCCAGTTAATCCTCAATCCAGGCATATCTCCAAAGTGGTTGATATACTCAAACGAGACGGGGTAATAGCTTACCCGACTGACACTGTCTACGGTCTTGGTTGTGACATCGCAAGTAGGAAAGCCCTTGAGAGAGTCCGTAGAATAAAGAAGATGGACAACAAGAGGCATCTTTCTTTTGTTTTTTCCGACTTAAAAACAATCTCCCTTTATGCACAGGTAACTGACAATGACTACAAGTTGCTACGAAGATATCTCCCTGGAGCATACACCTTTATCCTTAAGGCTACCCGGCTCGTTCCTCGAATTGTCCTGACAAAAAAACAGGAAGTCGGCATAAGGATTCCTGACAACCGAATCTGCCAGGCTCTGCTTGCCGAATTGGGAAATCCAATACTGAGTTCCTCAGTCAGATTGCCGGATGATCAGCTTTTGGATGACCCGAGAGAGATTGAGCGTATATACAGAGGTCAAATCGACTTGGTCATAGATGGCGGTGTTTTCTTTCCACAACCCTCAACTGTGATAAGCCTTCTTGATGGCCCTCCTATGGTAATTAGAGAAGGTAAAGGAGATGTCACGCCTTTCCTTCAGGACTTATAATATTGAACAACATCCGTGCTACGGTCTTTGCGCTCCCGGAATGTCCGGCCAATTCTTCAAGTCCCAGTCTACCCATTGCCGCTGAATGTTTCATGTCATCCAAAGATTCAGCAACCAAATCGAATAGTTCTTCCCCATTTGATGTCTCAACGGCAGCTCCGACCTTTAACAGCAAATCACGAGCGTCACGGAAATCTTCCATTGACGGACCAAACAGCACTTTTTTCCCCCATGCGACCGGCTCCAATATGTTTTGTCCACCTTTAGGCACAAGTGACCCACCAACAAAAACAACCGAAGCCACAGAGTAGAATTTAAGTAGTTCGCCGGTGGTATCAAGAACAACAATGTTTTGTGACTGTCTTCGTTGACCGGAATCAAAGGAGCTTCTCATAAATGGCGTTTCAAGACCTCTTTCATTTATAGCCGACAATATTGACGAAATTGTCTCGGTATGCCGAGGGGCTATGATTAGAACCAGCTCCGGATAAATCTTTACAAGCCTCTGGAAACAATCGAGCACAATTTCATGCTCGCCAGGGTGAGTGCTTCCCGCTATCCAAACTTTATCGGTTTCTTTCAAGTTCAGAATGGATCGTGCTTGCTTTTCGACGTCTTTTGAAACACTTCGAAGAGCGGCGTCAAATTTTGTATTTCCCACCACACTAATCCTGTTCGCCGGGGCCCCCATTCTACTTATACGATCTTTGTCAGTTTCAGAAGCCATTAGAAACATGTCAATGAGCTCCAATATCTTGGCAACGAAAGGCTGTATCTTCATATATCTTGGAAATGAACGATCAGAGATTCTCCCATTGGCAAGAACTATTTTGGAGCCTTTCTTTCTGAGGCTGTAAAGTAAATTGGGCCAGATTTCGGTTTCCATCAACACGAATAGGTCAGGTTTTATTCGATCGGTGACACGATTCACAAATATTGGGAGATCGATTGGCATGAAGATAAAATAATCTATTCCAGTCATTATTGCTTGGGCGTTTTCCTGTCCTGTTTCTGTTCCGGTTGAAACGATCATAGTACAATTTGGGGCAAGTTTTCTGAACTGGCGCGTCACCGGGGCTAGCGCTACCGTTTCCCCGACCGAGACCGCATGAAACCAGACAATAGGTTTCTGCATGGCAATTTTGGGGAAACCATCAGGCAATCGTCCCACTTTTCCACCCAGAGACTTGCGATATTTCCCCGAGAAAATGATTTTCGGTAAATAATAACCGACTAGAATTGGAACTCCGAATGTATGAACGAAGAAGTTATAAATGATACGAACCATTTTGTGAGGTATCGCCAAACATTACCGGCAGGTCTCGGTTTTGACCGAAAAAGTAGTTTCTATTTGAAAATTCTTTTCTAAAAGGAAAGGATTTGGTTCAATTTTGGAAATCTTCGCAATGGTACGCCATCCTCCAACCGGAGAAGCAACTTCAAATCTGGCAGGCAGCCAACCGTTTTCACCCTGCTTGAAATCACCAAAATCAGCAGTGAGATCAATGTCTCCTCGATGATTAATTCTGACCAGTCGTACCAGATTAAGACTACGAGCATCAAGCGTAGCTCCCCAAACTCTTCCCTGAAAAGTCATCCGTATCACTACTTTCTCTTGATCTATTGACAAAACTCTATCGAAACGGACGTCTCTCCACTGAAGCAAAACCATTGGGATAAGGCCTTCGATTTCCGCAACATCGGGAAATCTTCGGGCAAAACAATCTCTGTCTCCTTTGATTATCTTGCCTTCCTGAGGAACATAAAGTTCAAATGTAGTGGATTTCATCACAAGCTCGAAAAGTGTGGCGCCTCCAGAGCCCAATCCTTGAAACCGAAAATCACTTGGGCGCCTATATAGTAGAAACCCCCTTATCTCCTGACGTGATTTGTCGATTTCATTCATGGTTGTCACGTTCATCACAGCCTTAAACGCAGAGAGATTTTTTCCCCTGTCATAAAGCAACTTTGGAATTTCTTCCGGTTTGGCTGGGACTTCAGCTTGTGAAGATCCTATCGACACAAGAAAGACGACGAGAAATGATGAACAGGCCTTTCTAAGAACACACATAAGATTTGGGTTTGGCATGTCGAGGAATTCACCGCCTATTCGGCGCTATCTTTAGTCCGTGATCGATTCTCATAGCAGACTGGATCTTGCGATGCAACATCTGCGCAAATTAACATCAGCGAATAATAAAAAGCGAGGCTGCCCCTTGGGAGGTTTCGGCGGGGCTTTGCGCGGCTAATTCATGAATGGCGCTAAACAATTCAACATACAGAGCAAGAAAACCAGGGCTTTTCTGCGGTTTCCACAGCTAATCGCCACACGGATATTCAGATGCCGGAGCAAAAATAACCACTATCTCCGTCTTCTCTTATTCGGCATCGCTTTGCGAGGATAAACGATGATCCTGCGGAGCGGCCCTTCGCCGTAACTCTTGGTGTAAACCTCTTTGTCCTCAGAAAGGATCATATGAATGATCCGTCTTTCATTGGCGGGCATTGGATTTAGAGCAGCGGGCATAAGGGATTTCTTAGCTTTCTGGCTCATTCTCAAGGCCATGTCGCGAAGAATTTCCTGTTTTCGTCTTCGATAGTCCTCTGTGTCAACGATTATCTCTGTCTTTTCTTCAAGAGGAGTTTCCCTATTTATAGACTTGTTGAGAATATATTGTAATGCATCCAGCGTTTGGCCCCGCTTGCCTATTAAGAGTCCGCTGCGATCTCCGGTAATCTCAAGTTCTATAGAGCCATTCACCACGGAGACTTCTACAGCCGCCTCTACAGGAATTCTGCATAGTATTCCTTCAAGAAATTCTTTGGCCTGAGAAACAATTTCTGATTTGTCAATATTTTCTGACAGTGCGCCCTCTTGAGTTATTTTCCCATCTTCCAAACCTGATTTAGAAAAAGATTCAATCTCGGAGAACTCCTGGGGTTTTATGTTGGTGTAGCGAGAGTCTGGCCTTTCGACCTCTAAGACTTCTTTCAGGACATCACGTTTACGCACTCTGACTCTTGCGTTTCGATGCCCCACCAATCCAAGAAAACCCCGAGCGCTTTCTTCTAGTACCTCAACATCCAGAAGCGCCTCATCAACTTCCAGTTCTTCACAGGCTTTAGCAATTGCGTCTCTTACGGTTTTTCCAGTAAATTCCATATGACTCATCCCTAAATTCCTAACCTTAGCGGCTTAACCTGTTTGTGAGAAGTTGCTGGCCAATGGACAGGACATTGCTGACAAGCCAGTACAGGACCAAGCCCGCAGGAAAGCTCAGAAACATGTAAGTGAATACTACCGGCATCAAAAGCATCATTTTCTTTTGCATCGGGTCCCCGGCCGAAGGAGTCATCCACTGCTGCAAAACCATTGTGCCTCCCATCAGTATGGGGGTCACATAATAGGGGTCCGGGGCTGACAGATCCTGAATACAAAGATATATTGACGGAATGCACACGAATGGAGCGTGCCTCAGTTCAATTGCATAGGACAGAGCCTGATAAAGCGCTATAAACACCGGAATTTGAAGAAACATTGGCCAACAACTGCCTAAGGGGTTAACTTTGTTGTCCCTGAACAATTCCATGGTAGCCTTGTTGAGCGCCGACTTGTCATCCTTAAATTTCTCTTTGAGTTTTGCTATTTGAGGCTGAAGATCCTGCATCCTTTTCATTGACTTCATGCTCTTATGAGTCAACGGAATAAACAGGATTTTTATCAGCAAGGTCAGAATAATTATGTCAACACCGAAATTTCCTGTCCCGGGAATCTTTAGTCCCATAAACGAAAAACCCGAATTGATGAACCTCAGAAAATGCATGAGGTACACGGACATTATGTTGAGCACTTGGTAATTGCTAAAGACCAAGGCCCTCCCCAAATTTCCTCCGGCGGCATTGAGATCATCCGTTTGCCTCGGACCTAGATAAAGCCCTACTCGGGTTTCGGTGGATCTTCCTCCAACAGGTATTTCTATCGATCCATATCGGACAAGTATCTCTGCAATATCAATCTTGGAAGGTTTCAGCAATGTCACTTTTGCCGCTGGGCGCTGAGCAAAAATCAACGCCTTGAGGAAATAAGCCTCACCTAGTCCAGCCCACTCCACGACCCCAGAAAGTTCTTCATCGCCTTTAATGTCTCTGAAATAATAGTCCTTCAACACTCCGTCCAGCAATACTTCGACGCTGTTCCAACTAAATTGCTGAGAATCATCGTAAAAACTCTTCCTCAGAGGAAAGGTTATCAGATAGTCCCTGGGGTGATTTGAAGAGTTCTCGAAAACATATGACAGGTCAACTCGGTATTTTTCAGCATGGAATGTAAACTTCTTTATTACTATCAATCCACTCTGGGAGACGCCTCTAAAAATTATCGTTTTCTGATCATCAGGCTTGCTCAGATTGATGACGGTATCCTTAGTTTCTAAAGAATACGCCAAATTGGCGTCCGAGAATACTTCATCTGAACCAGTCAACCTTATCGACGGAGCCGCAGTGTCCCCGCTTTCAGGGGAAACAAGATTCACCAGCTCAGGTCCATTAATCGTTTTCGTAAAGTTTTTGAGCTTAAAAGAAACTATCTTTCCTCCGATATTAGTTACGATAGCTTCGTAAATCGGGCTTTCTATTTTAATTTTTGATTCTTCAATAGGTTCGGAGGTGGAAACGGATTTTCCATCCTTCGTCAATGTATTCCCTGTTGATATAATTTCAGATTCGCTCTTGGTGGTTTCTTTCGCAGTTTGGGCCCTTTCAACAGTATGAGGGACATCCTTTGTGGCTTTTTGAAGTTGCTCAGTTTTTGATGGCGCGTTGACTGGAGTAGGCGTAGTAAATGATTGAAAGAAATATTGAAAACCTACAATTATCAACACCGACAAAACGATGGCTAAAAGTAAATTTCGATCCATTATTGGATTTCCCGCCTTACATGGTCCATTGAGTAAGCATTTAACTCAATAATTTTAAAAGTTATGGTACCGGATCGTAGCCGGCCGGGCCAAACGGTCTGCAGCGTGACAAACGAAAAGCCGCAAGGTAGGCCCCTTTAAGCGCCCCATGCCTTAGCACCGCCTCTAATGCGTATTCAGAGCAAGAAGGAACGAAACGACAGGACGAAGGGAAAATTGGTGACAGGAATATCTGATAAGACCGTATTATTGCGATGATAATCTTACCGGCCAAATTTAAAACCTTTGACCCAAAGCTCCATTGAGCTCTTCAAAGATGTCACAAGTCTTCAGGTCCGACGAGCCATTGGTGGCAATTATGACCACGTCAATGCCTGAAGGTAGCCTACATTTATTGTGTCTGAAATATTCCCTCAATCTTCTCTTCACCCGATTGCGAGCACAAGAGTTTCCGACCTTCTTGCTTACTGTGAGTCCCAGTCGCGTTGCGCCCAGCCCATTAAGACACCACCGAACAACAAAATGAGGTGCCCTAAGCTTGCGCCCCTCCGCCATGACCTTTCGAAAATCTCCAGATCGGCGTATTCGGTCCGCTTTATGCAAATTCCGACCGCTATTGTCAGACAGCAAGCCGCTTGCGGCCTTTGGCTCTTCTTCTTTGCAGGACAAGGCGTCCATTTTTGGTGCTCATGCGAACTCTAAAACCATGAGTTCTTTTTCGAGACAGATTGCTCGGTTGAAATGTCCGTTTCACTGTTCAATCACCAACCTTAAGACTTATTTCTAAAAGAGTAATTGAATCAGATGTGGACAGCTAAGTCAAGCCCTGTTTTTTGTTCGCAAGTTTCCACAGGAATTCCAACAGAGAGATTTAGGAAACATGGCATATTGTAAAAAATTTCACCGTAATGTGAATGTGGTGTGAAAAAAATTCGCAAGCGATTGATCGCCTTTTTGTCATCTGTAAAATGTGTTGCCGCATAATCGACCAAGATTGTCCTGGAAAACCATTACTTTGCACTCTGTCAAAAAAAAAGCCCTCAAAAGGGGCTTTAATAGGTATGGTTTGATTTCTTCTGTAGTCACTTTTTATTTGCAATACACATGCCAAACTTACCAGACATTTACCCAACTCTATTTAGATATTTTTTATAATTTTATTTTGTAGAGTTTAAATCATAATATCAAGATGATAAATTAATTTAATAAATTCCTTTATTGAATATTGTTGCATTTATCTATTTGTAATGATAATTCCGACAAATAATACACAAGAGGTGCTGCCCGTGACACTCCAGATCATATTCTCTATTGTCCAAATCGCATCCCTAGCAGCCTTTCTTATACTCTGGCGGATGTGGATTCGAAAAAAACTGGCGTCATCCTTTCTCATTGAAGATGAAGACAGATTCCTCTTCCCGTTCCGTTATCTTTCATGGATCCTTGGTGGTGTAGTCCTGATCACCGGCCTGGCCCAGGCGCACTTTCTTTATGTATCCATCAATGATCATAGAGAAACCGCCAAACTTAAAACCCTGTACACCAAGGTGGATGAACAGGGACGCAACATCGATGAAATGAAGAGAATTGTAGAAAAACTTGGTCGTGACGTAGAACTCAACTTCAAGGCGCTCAAGGTGTTTGGGAAAGACCAGTTCAACCAGATGAAATCCAACAAACTCACGAACGATCTTAGAATGCATCAGGGCGAGCCCGCCTCCAAGGAATCCTCCTCATCGAAAGCAGGGACTATGAAATCCGCCTCGTTGCAAAATGGTTTTGCTCAGGAAGCTAAAGCTTCTTCAGGTTCAGTGTCGGAGGATACAAAAGACAAGGATACTCAAGCAACAGATAATTCATCTATGCATTTGAGTCGAAAAGGGAAGTCCATTGCTGACCACCTGCGCGTGAGAAGATACCCAAACGAAGAAGCTCCTGTCGTCGAAAGATTGATGTCAGGCCAGCCGATAAAGGTTACGGAAAAAAAGGTCTCAGGCGACAAAATCTGGTTCAGGGTGATCACTCCATCTGGAAAAGCAGGTTGGGTGGAATATACATTTGTGAAACTTGAGGGAGCGGTTTAAGGATCTGTTGAGCGTTTTTGGCCAAAACTCAAAGGGCCTTTGCAGTAGAGCCAATAAACGAAAAATCAGCAACGCGCGTAAACAGTTTAGAAATTCTTTTTAGAAGCGCCAGTCTGTTTTGTCTTATCTCCGGGTCTTCCGCCATCACTAGCACTGAATCAAAAAAAGTGTCTATGGGGTCCCTCAGTTCGGTCATAGTCTCCAATACCTCGAAATAATTTCCTTTCCCGAGGGCTGCCTCGCATCTTGATTCGACAGACTTCAGGGCCTCGTTCAGAACCAACTCGGATGGATCTTGCAGTAATTCTGAAATCAGTTCTTCAACCTTTTGGCCCTTCAAAATATTCATCACTCTCTTGAATGCGACTAGTATGGGTTCAAAATCCTGTCGTCTTTCCCACTCGGATAGCGCTTCTAATCGTAACCTGGCATCTACAACATCGGAAAAGTCCGCACGCACAACCGCCTCAACAAGATCGAGAGAAAACCCCTTACCTGAATGGAAGTTGACAAATCTCGTCTTGAAAAACTCCAGAATGTCGGATTCTATATCGGGCAGCGGCCTAGATATCTTTGGCTCAATGAGTCCTACTGACTGCCCGACCAACCAGGACAAATCCGCCTTCCATTGATGGCTGATCAGAATCTGAATAATAGACAAGGCATGCCTTCTCAAGGCATAGGGGTCCGCTGCTCCGGAGGGGATCAAACCAACACCGAAACACCCGCAGATTGTGTCAAGACGATCTGCAACCGAAAGCAGAGCGCCCACGGCGCCGCTCGGCAAATCATCTCCAGCGCGTGTAGGCAGATAGTGTTCTCTAATGGCTGTAGCGACCTCATCCGACTCACCATCCATGCGAGCGTAATAACTGCCTATGATGCCCTGAAGTTCTGGAAATTCATAAACTATTCCAGTTTCGAGGTCACACTTGCATAACAGGGAAGCCCTCTCAATAACATCCTTGTTTTCAGGCGCCCATAGATCTCCCAGGGCCATGGCGATGGTGGTGAACCGTTCAACCTTCTCGAACGCGGTCCCCAGCTTTGAATGAAAAACCACTCCTTTCAACGCATCCAGCCTGCTAAAGAGAGGTTTTTTCCTGTCTTCTCTAAAATAGAATCTGGCGTCTTCCAGTCTCGCCTTCAGAACACGTTGATGACCCTTTCTGGATACGTCCTCGTCTCTTACCGGCGTATTATTTACAGCAATAAATCTGTTTGTTATTCTTCCTCCACGATCCTGCAGGCAAAAATATCTCTGGTGTTTTTTCATGCACGTAGTAAGGATCGAAGCTGGAAGCTCCAGAAAATCATCAGAAAAGGTTCCCATGATTGGGTAAGGACTTTCAACGAGAAACGAAATCTCCTCCAATAGAGCCTCGTCCTCGAATGGAGTCAGGTTTTCCGTCTCAGCCATTTTTCTGACTTGGTTCCTTATCATGGCTAAGCGTTTTTCGAAGTCGATTTCAATTGCCTGATCAGCCAATGTATTCCGCAGATCGCTAAAACACTTTACTTCGAAACTTTCGGGGCTTAAAAACCTGTGGCCAAAACTTCTAGATCCGCTTGAAATGTTTCCAAATTTGAATGGCGCTACTAAGCCATCCAGCATTGCGACGATCCAGTGAATCGGACGGACAAATCTCACGTCAAGATCCATCCACTTCATAGTCTTGGGGAAATAGATTTTCTCTAGAATTTCAGGTATGGCTTCGGACAGAATTTCAATAGTTGGTCTGCCTGGTTGTCTTCGTACAATTCCAACTACCTCACCCTTGGGAGTCTGGATTTTCAAAAGCTCATTAACGGAAACACCCTGACTCCTGGCAAAGCCTTCGGCAGCCTTTGTTGGAGCCCCTGAATGGTCATACGCTGAAGTGACTGGCGGCCCTGTTTTCTCAATAGTTCTTGAATCCGATGCCGGCGCCACGTCTAGGATGGTCATTATCAAACGCCGCGGAGTTGCGAATGTCTCTATGGGACCGTGGGAAATTAAAGAGTTTTCCAAAAAGCGAGAAAAGATCTCCGAAAGTGATCTTAGCGCAGGCTTGATATAACTAGCTGGAATCTCTTCTATTCCTATCTCAAGTAAAAACTCGCCTCTCATGTCACAACCCTTCATATCGGAAACCGGACGTCTTCCGCAGCAACGGAAATCCCATGGATTCCCTCTGGTTTAGGTAAGCTTGGGCTACTTTTCTGGCCAGATTTCTAACTCTATGAATATAGGAGGTCCTTTCCGCAACGCTGATTGCGCCTCTTGCGTCCAGTATATTGAAAGCGTGGGAGCATTTGAGACAATAATCATATCCTGGTAGAGCAAGAGGGTCTTCGCAGTCCAACAGAGCTAAGGCTTCTCCCTCGTACATGTCAAAAAGTTTGATCAACATTCCAGCGTCGGCTCGTTCGAAGTTGTAGAAGGAACCCTCTACCTCAGATCTGTGATGTACATCTCCATAGGTAATATTTTGTGTCCATTTAAGATCGTAAACACTTTCCACTCCCTGGATAAACATGCATATTCGCTCGAGCCCGTAGGTCAATTCCACAGACACCGGCGTCAAATCGAAACTTCCAGCCTGCTGAAAATATGTAAACTGGGTGATCTCCATCCCATCCAACCAAACCTCCCATCCAACTCCCCAGGCCCCTAGTGTTGGAGACTCCCAATCGTCTTCAACAAACCTGATGTCGTGGCTGAGAGGATCGATCCCTAAAGAAGCCAAAGACTCAATGTATAGTTCCTGCACTTCCAATGGCGAAGGTTTCAGAATCACCTGATACTGATAATAATGTTGAAGCCGATTCGGGTTTTCTCCGTATCGGCCATCCGTAGGTCTCCTGGATGGTTCAACATAAGCTACATTCCAAGGCTCCGGACCCAAGACTCTTAAAAAAGTGGCCGGATTCATTGTTCCAGCCCCTTTTTCAACGTCATACGGCTGCTGAATCACACAACCATGATTTGCCCAGAACTTTTCCAGACCGAAGATCAACTCTTGAAACGTAAGCATTGAAGCCGCCTTCTTGATCTTAATTATGTCTCACTCCATTTTTCTGAAGCGCACAAAAAATCAGTTACGTTTTTAGGTAACACCGATTCTTTAAGCAAGTCAAGATCCCGTTGATAATTGATTAATCGTGTTGTTCAACGTATAATCAAAGAAATCTGTCTCATCAAAAAGTTTAACGGAAAGGATTCTATGCGAAAATTTGGCGCATCAAGTTTGATCATTTTCCTAACGTTAGCCTATGTCGGGTTGTCAATGTGCAATCCTGCCTGCGGACAACAGAACAACCCTGACCCAACAGAGGCCAATTACTATTTGAAAAGAGGTTTGGCCCTTTTGGACAATGGCCGTTTTTACGAAGCTATACCTGAACTCACGTCCGCCTTGGAAATTAAGCCGAATTCAGTGACGGCATTAGCGCAAAGATGCAAGGCTTACCTATTGACGGGCCAAACTTCCAAAGCATTGGAAGACATCAACAACGCGATCTATCTATCCACTTCTAATTCTGAACTCTATAAACTAAGGGCCGACACTCTGGCCACTCTCGGGGATTACAAAAACGCAGTAGTGGATTATAACCTTTCCATCAGCCTTGCGCCATACGTTGCCAGCGCCTACAACAACCGTGCCGTGGCCCTTTCCCACCTGAACAAAAATAAAGAAGCCGTTGAAGATCTGAATGCTGCAATGGAGATTTCTGCGGCCTCTCCTAATTCATCGCCTCCCTCATTGTTTGAGGGGTCGAAGTGGTAATAGTGTCTGATTCGTTCCAATTCCTGAGATTTAGAAATGAGAGGTTTCCTGTCTTATGTTAAGAACTGATGAGAGAAAAATAATGATTATAGGAGGCGGAATCGCTGGATTGGCGGTTGGAAAGTCACTCTCAGATAATCGCATCCCTTTTGTCTTGGTTGAAAAAACGGACGAATTGGGAGGTCACAGCAAGAGTTGGGCTTGCATGGCCACCGAGGGTTGCTTGAGTTGCCATGGTTGCCTCGTTTACGACTATGACGATGAAGTGTCTTCGTCCCAAATCGGTCAGATATATCTTGGCCATGAACTGTCGCATGTTGAACGATCCTCTAAAGGTAACCAGAAGGTAAGAATAAGAAACATTCAAAACGGAGACGAAACTGAACTGGAGGTTTACTCCATTGTCATAGCAGTGGGTTTTGATGTCTTTGACCCAAAGGAAAAGTCTTTCTGGGGTTATGGGCGAATCGATGGAGTGATGACATTGGCGGACCTCAATATTATTATGCGGCTTGACCAAACAGAAAAGCTCAATCCAAGCCAAAAAGATTCGGTGGATTTGGCCTTCTTTCAATGCGTGGGATCACGCGACAAATCCATAGGATGCAATTATTGTTCGCAATATTGCTGTGGAGCGGCGATTAGGGCCACTCTGAAACTAATTCACGAACGGCCGGAGTTCCATTTTACGATATTTTACATTGACCTTCAGTTACCTGGGAAGACGCTACCCTCACTCATGGACGAAGCCAGAGCCAAGGGTGTCAGTTTTCTGCAGGGGGTCCCCGGTGAAATCTCTCAGGCAGAAGACGGTAAGCTTCAAGTGCTTCTGGAGGTCGATGGAATCAACGTCGCAAAAGAGTTCGACCGCATAATTCTCTCAGTTGGCCAACAGCCGCCATCTTCAGCCGCGCTCCTTTCGCACATTTTAGGAGCCCCTCTGAACGAATTCGGTTTTTTCGACACTGGAACATTGGCTGACCCTGCGCGATCGGCAGTTGGAGGCGTATATGTTGTGGGAAGTTGTTCCGGTCCGGCAACTATTGAGGACTCAGTATTGAGCGCCGGCAGAGTTGTATCAGCCATAATTGCCGACATGAATGAGGCAAGGTGAGGTTTATATGCTTAATTACGAACTTCAAACCGAGAATATTGATTATGGGACCCAAAAGCTGTCGCTCCTGGTAGTGGGGAAAGGCTTAACAGCTTGTATTGTAACGTCGGCCATAGAGGCTTTAGGCCTATGCGCAGTCAATACTGACGACATTACACCTTATTCTGGACTCTTCCATAGCTGTGACCAGGCATCTCTACAGAGTATACTGGAGCCTCTATCAAAAGCTTCTTTCTTGTCGCGGACGAGCTTGAACGCTACGCCACTAGAAATAGCCCAAAATGGCCACGGGTTTTCGGTGACTTTTGACAATGGGCTCCAACGGACCTTCTCATGCGTCTTTTTGGCCGTGGACACATTACCGGCCCCGCTTCCTGAAGGCATTCCCAAAGAAGCCAAAGTGTTTGAACCGGAAATCAAAAACAGCCTGCCAGGGCAGTCAATTTGTTTCTTGCTCGACTACAAAGAAATAACTGATCCCGCCATCGGACTAAGCGCGATTAGAACGGCTCTGGACAACCAACTTGCTGGAGGTGAGTCTGTTGTCATTCTCCAACATACGCCAGTAAAAGGTTTCTTCGGAGAATCGCTATATGAATCAGCAAGAATAGCCGGCGTCAAATTCATTAGATTTGGTGATCATCAACCTAAAATACTTTCGGTCAACGATTCAAAGGACGCTGCTTTCCGTTTTAGGATAGAAGTAAAAGACATCATACAGAACGGAGATGACATTATTGTTGAGTGTCATGAAATCTTTCCGGCTATTAACCCCATTTCGACCAATGTTCCGGCAGCTTTCAAAAAACTTCTGTCAGATGAAACAGACACAAACGGAAGCTTAATTCAAGACAGTGTTCACTGCGTTGCGGGCAAGTCATTTCGTAGGGGCGTTTATTGCGTCGGCCCCGCATCCGGGTGCGTCGATCTCATTCAGACCCTTAATGCGGCGGCTACCAACGCAGTGGATGCAAAATTTTGGGTCGAACAAATTGTTCATAACATGCGCGAAGATATAATGACTGTCTCTGATCAATGTGTCAGATGTCTTACCTGTCTGCGTCTTTGCCCGCATATGGCCATTTCATTGAAAGCTGAGACATCGCGGTCAAGCGTGATAGTTTCGAGCTCCAGATGCCTAGAGTGCGGAATATGCGTGGCCGAGTGTCCGATGACCGCTCTCGATCTGAACGCCTTCTCGGAGGGCTTATTCATAAAACTATTGCAGAGGTTGCAAGACGAAGGCGCCGGCAAACATGTCGTAGTCTTTGGATGTTATCGCTCGGCTGGACGCGCCATGTCGGTTGTGCAACTGCATGAAGAAGCCATTTTCTTTCCGGTTTCGTGTGCCGGTCGCCTGTCGGAGTCTATCCTGTCCGCTACGGTTCTCGCCTGCGCTCGGGGAGTGCTTGTTCTTGGCTGTCATCACGGTAATTGTCGGTCAAACAACGGAACAGACTGGGCCAAAGCACGGGTGGAATCAATTTGCGGCAGGTTGAATTCTGTTTTATCCAATTCTGTAATTGTATCCTACCAAACTTTGGCGGCAAATGAACCAGCCAGGATGGTTAAAATTGTCAATGAATTTGTAGGAAGTACCAAACAGACATGTGATTGATCGTTTTCGAGTCGCGCGCATCTGGATTTGATCAATCAAGGGAGATAGCAATGGAATCGGAGTACGTTAAAGATTTGTCATCAACTTCAAATACGAACACTAAATCAACAAACTTTGATGATCTCAATATGTGTTTCACCTGTGGTCAATGCGTATCAAGATGCTTTCTCAACCAAAGTTATCCCAAAATTAATCCTCGAAAAATTATTCGAAAGATTTTCTTCGGAGAGGAACAGGAGATTATAGATTCAGAATTTATCTGGGCTTGTACCATGTGCGCTAGGTGCACTACCGATTGTCCGAAGGAACTCTCCATGGACACAATCATTCGTAGAATTCGTGGAATGGCATGGGCCCAGGGAAAAGCCCCTGTTCGGCTTAGTGAAGGTGTAGAAAAAATAAGAGAGTTCGGAAACAACGTTGGAATGGATTCAGAAGAGTTTCAGGAGACCGCCCAGTGGGTAGCCGAGGAATGTGAGGAAGAACTTGAAGAAATACTGGAGGACTCATCTAAGGTTCCTTTCGATGTTGAAGGGGCTGAAATTCTTTATATGCCAAATCCCAGAGAGTACACGTCCAACCCTGGATTGCTTGAAACCTATCTGAAATTCTTTGCTCACGTTAACGTGAGATGGACCATGTCGTCCAAGGTGTATGACATAACGAGCTGGCCCTACTACCTGGGCGCTCATGATGATGCTGTGGCTCTGGTTAGAGCCATGGTAGATGAAACTCGTAGACTCAAGGCCGGAATACTCCTTTCAACCGAGTGCGGGCACGGATTCAAAATACTGAAAAAGGACGCAGAGACTTGGCTGGGGGAAAAAATAGATTTCGAGATCATGTCTATCGTCCAACTGGCTCATAAACTCTTTAAAGAAGGAAGGCTGAAGATCAAAAGAGGGGCAATCAAGCAATCAGTGACATATCATGACCCATGCAATGTGGGCAGAAAAGTTGGGATATTCGAGGAGCCACGAGAACTCCTTAAATACGTGTGTGAAGATTTCGTTGAAATGTGGCCAAACAGAAAATACTCGATATGTTGTGGGGGCGGTGGAAGTGTAATGCAAAACTCCGACATGGGACAGAAGCGCCTTGAGCATTCAACCATGAAGAGAGACCAGATACTTAGGACTGGAGCTGAAATTGTCGCCACATCCTGTCAGAGTTGTCTCTCCCAGCTAGGGGATCTCCAGGCCCGCTACAAGATGCCCGTGGAAATCAAATCGGTTATTGAAATTTTGTTGGACGCAATTGAACCCGATAACACGCCATAAGTACATTTATCTACAGATCGTTAAGCCCTGTTATTCCTTTTTACTCACGGATCAACAACATGGCGCAATGACAGTGAGCCTGAATAAAGATTTGACGACTGGGCGTCACTCGTAGTTGAGGGCCACTGTAATGAGATTATTGGAAAGTTATCTATTCATATCGAGATCACTAAAACGACAGGACTTTTGTTAAGTATTCACATTAGCTTTTTATTCTAAAATATTAAAATAATGCCTTCTTTTAAATATATTTAACTTGACTTTGTTCCGTTTTTGGGTTAGGCATCATAGGCATAGTTTGAAAATTCGCTTTAGCGAAGTTTCAAACATTAGGGGAAAAAATGGTGCGGCCCGGGGAGAACTAAAACCTAGACTCAAATAAGTAAGAGCTTTTGTAACAAGCGGTTTTAGACACTCCGGTTTATCACCGGCTGGAGGTATGCTTATGGTAGCAAGGGGCAAAAACTATATTCCTTGTTGTTTAACAATAGTCCTGATCCTATTAAGCTTGTCAACCCTGGCGCAAGCATTGGATCGGACCCACCGCTATCCAGTAAAAGTTAATGTTTCGGATGCGAGTTTATTTGACCCAAATGTTGTCTCAACCAGCGCTTTTCCAAGGATTGGATCGTCAAGCTGGGATGTAGCGGCCGGTCAATCGCGAGCTGAAATACTTTGTCCCAAGCGCGGGTATGCTTTCAGTCTAGGCATGAGGCCTTTTTTCACTTCGTTGACAGGTTCGGTAAAGCCTGTGAGTAGAGGCGGAGAGGGTTCTTTCCTGAGTTTGCATGGACATCTGAGGTTACCTGACGACAAAACACTCTGGGAGTTCTATTCGCACCTCAGGCTATGGGACAAAATCGCCCTTCGAATTGAATACGCCCCATGGACCTGGTCTGGCCCTGGCCACATCCCAATTGACGCCAATTTCGCCGGAATGGCTTTGAAGAGCGGTGACGCCATTCAATCAGATCTGGGAATCACAACTTTTACGGTTGGCGGTGACTACGACGTGGCGTTCGGCAGGGATCTTTTTTTCGGACCTAACGTAGATTTGAATATCATAAAGTGGACACAGAGAGTGTCAAAAGAACAGGGTGTGTCGATGGATTTTTCGCAGACCATCCTGCAACCAGCCCTTGGAGCTCACATACGTTACGAACCGGCCTACACGGGATATTTTTCATGGTTCAAGCCCTACTTGGAGGCTAGGTTTAGCTGGATGAGCTTTGATGGTCTGGGGTTGTCCACTTGGGACATGGCTGCAGGCATAGCTCCTCCAATAAGCAGGAATGTTGACGCAGGCTTCAAGCTTGGCTACAAGCAATGGAGACTCGATGGAAATCGTTCAAGGTTGTTCGCCGACGTAAGCGTGGAGGGACCGTATCTGGATTTCGCCCTTCAATTCTAGTGAATTTCAACCCCAAAGCTATTAACCTCCAGGAACAGGGCTTCAAGCCCTGTTTTATTTTTGGTTGAAAGTAAGTGTCGATTGCCAAGTTCGAACATTTTGAATAAAGCAGTAAAAAATAAAAAAATGTGAACCACTTTCTCTGGCTAGTTGTCTTTTTAACATAAGTAAGCGTTATTAGAGAAATGCTCCTAATTTCAGGACTTCTGACATGCCATTCCATAGACCAACATCGTTGATTCTTGTCCTCATACCATGTGTCGCCTTTTTACTGATAACCTTCAGCAATGTCGGCCTCGCCGAAACTCCTTCGTTGAAGAATAGTTTCTCGTCTGACGGATTGAGGTATCATCTTCCCCCTCAGGTTGAAAAAAGCGGGTTTAGATTTGCAGGTCAAGACGTTCCTCTCAACCGTCCAGAGGTGAAGCGTCGTATTCTCAAAGAGATCAATTACTTATTATTGGATAGAAGATCTCGAGTGTTCTTTTGGCTATCACGCTCTGACTCCTTGAAGCCAATCATAGAACCTATACTGAAGAAATATGAAATTCCCCAGGAATTCCTATTCTTGGCAGCCATAGAGAGCAATTACAACGGAAGAGCGCTCTCCTCAGCCGGCGCTTTTGGGTATTGGCAATTCATAAAGTCTACGGCTCTCTCTGGACCGGTTGGATCGCCAGATTATGACTGGAAGAGAGTAATTAACAATTGGAAGGATGAACGCGCCGATCTCATCAAATCGACTCACTCAGCGGCTTGTTATCTCGCATGGTTGAACAGAGTGAAAAAGGTAAACCTCAACGGGCGCCTTGACAGAAATGGATTCAACGACTGGTTCTTGACTGCCGCTTCCTACAATGCGGGCCCTTCGAGAGTTCTCCAGAGACTCAACGCCTTTGAGACCACAAATTATTGGGACGCCCCCCTTCCCTCAGAAACCGAAAAATATGTTCCTCGCTGGATTGCGCTAGGGCTCATCAGTCGCTACCGAGACTTCTACGGTCTCCGAGTTAAGCTGGGGGCTTCGGCCTCTTTTGATACCGTCGAGCATGTGAAATTGTCCAAGGATCTCAGCTTTGCTGAAGTGGCGAGGATGCTTAACACAACCCCCAGGGCAATCTGGCTGCTGAATTCCCAAATACCTTTCGAAAAAGGTGTTTTCCCGGCTCGAGATGGAGGGACTGTTGTTAAACATACCGTGCATGTTCCAAAGGGAACTTCGAAAAAGTTTCTAGCTCACCTGGAATCAGGTGGATTCAAAAAGAAATAAACAATGGCCATCTACAATGTTCTGGTGTGAGTCATCAACATCCGGGCAGTTGTCTTTCCTCTGTTTTCGACTGAGGCGGCTGAATCTGGAGCCAAATATACGCCCTGCCCCTCAGTCAATTGGATGTCATCCTCGTCAGTAATCAATAGAAGTGTCCCTTTTAGGACAAAGGCAAAACGGTCGGAATTCTCAGGGGAAACCGGGATGGGTCCGGTATTGGGAGGAAAAATCAATATCTTGGCCTCGATCCTGTTCAAGATCACGTCAGCAGTTAGAAGGTATTCCTCAACATTGTCTTTCTGTCTCTGAGGTAGCGTTCTATGATTGCGCTCACAAATTACGACCTTCTTGTACAGTATGCCGTTCAGAAATTCTCCGATTCTAACTCCGAAAGCGTCGGCTATTCTCGCCAAAGTGTTTAATGTTGGGGAAGTCTTGTTTAGTTCGATAGAGCTAAGATTGGAGGCCGCTATACCTGTAACAGCGCTCAACTGAGCCAAGGATATATTCTTACGTTTACGATACCATCTTATCTTGGCGCCAATATTGACTTCAGATAGATCCATTTGTTGGCCACTCGCGACTTTCCTTTCGATTCAAAATAACCACCGTGCAGTCATTGTAACCCAGATTCCATGAGACGCGTTAAATCTTTGATTGATCATATACAGCATTAATTGTCTCTATTGATCGCTGGCAACGTCTGTCACTTGTTTTCTACGCAGATCATGGTAGTGTTTCATAATTGTTCCAGCATGGGTTGAGAATTGCCAAGTAGATTCGGCGTTATGGCTCCCAGATATAGATCACTATCTTCGTGGCTGAGGGCGCTTTTTTCGCAACCAGTGAGAAAAATCGCTTTAGACGCCGGCTTGGGTTGTCCCAACAGAGATGGAACTGTAGGATTTGGTGGCTGTATATTCTGTAATCCCGCCGGATCTGGAACTGACGCGGCAAAAAATGGTTTGTCCGTGTCGGATCAGGTCGACAGGGGCATAGAATTCTTAGCCGGACGCTACAAGGTCAGCAAATTCATCGCCTACTTCCAGTCTTTCACTAACACCTACGGGCCCCCTGAATATCTAAAACAAATTTATTGGGCGGCCCTGCAGCGGCCCGAAATCGTTGGTTTGGCGATTGGCACCAGACCAGACTGCCTCTCCGATGGTGTCCTGGACGTGCTTTCTGAAATATCCGACATCAAGCTTGTCTGGGTTGAACTTGGGCTACAATCAGCGCACGATCGGACATTAGAATTAATCAACAGAGGCCACAACTCCCGCGATTTCTTCGAAGCCTCACGAAGGGTAATGAGTAGAGGCCTTTGCGTCGTGGCTCACATTATCCTTGGATTGCCGGGCGAATCCCTGGAAGACATGTTGATGACAGCCGAGGCGGTAGCTTCAGCGGGGATTCATGGGGTCAAGTTACATCCTCTATATGTTATTTCTGGAACACCTCTGGAGGAAATGTATCGCTCCGGGGCGTATGTCCCAATGACCCTAGAAGAATCCGTAGAAGCAACTTTGTCGGTAATACAAGTCCTGCCTAAAGATATGGTTATCCACCGACTGACTTCTGATCCCCACTGGGAGGAGTTGGTGGCTCCAAAATGGATGCTGGATAAAACAGCGGTAAGAAATTTCCTGAATCACGAGATGGAGAAAAGAAACATATTGCAAGGGTCAAAGATCTTGGGGGAATAGTTTTTGGTGAGGCAGCGCCGAGACATTGGTATGAATAGACGCAATACCTATTCTAGAACGAAGATCACCTCAGCCCGAATTCGGTATTCCTGTATTTCTCCCGCTTCACACATGACGGTCATATCGACAATTTTCATGCCGGTTATGTTCCTTAAAGTCTTGTTTGCGCGTTCAAAGGCCAGCTTAACCGCTTCATCAAAGCTGTTAGGAGAACCCGCAATTACCTCACTGACTCGAGCAACTCGTCCTGGCATAATATCCTCCTGACTAGCTTGCCTCACCATTAAAGAGAGTAGAGAATCAGGTGTCGAATTGTCAACAACGCAAGTTGAACAACGCCACATTATCGTATAGGCAAAACTATTGCTTCACATTGCGTAGAGTGAATCTTTTTCACACCAAGACGAGGGTGTGGGTTAGATAAATTCAGACACTGTCGGGGCGAATCGGACGCGATGTGGACCGAGGTTTTGTTTTATGACGAGAGGTCCCTTGTCGTTCAATCATAGGCCTTTCAGGGCCTCTCACTGACTGTCTCGTTTTGTCAACCAATGCGGTCAATTTCCGTCTCTCCTGGACAGTAGCGAGCCTCCAGGCTCCCGTTTCGAGGCTACCAAGTTCGATGGGACCAAAGCTGATTCTTCTAAGTTTTCTCACTGGGTAATTAATTCTGAAGAATATTCTCTTGATCTCATTTCTCTTGCCCTCGAACAAGACTACTTTAAGCCAGGATGTGGTGTCTTGAGCGCGCAGGAAAGAACAACTGATGTCACCAACGCGCTCTCCATCACTGAGAGGCATACCCTTTCTAATCAATTTGAGGGATTTTTCATCCGGCACTCCTCTGACCTTAACCAGATAAGTTCTCGGAATTCTGTTCGAGGGGTGGGTCAATGCCTGTGCCATTTGACCATCATTTGTTAGAATCATAACTCCCTCGGCGTCAAAATCAAGGCGACCCACGGGAAAAACCGGGTCCTTGATTTTACGAATTACATCTCCCAAGCACGGTCTGTCCTCCGGATCCTTCATGGTTGAGACAACATTACGAGGTTTGTTAAAAATGATTATAAGCTGGGAGGACCCTACCTGCTGTAACAACTTACCATCAACCTTGATATAGTCTGCTTGTGGATCCACCATAAAAGCGGGTTCCTTAATGATTTGCCCATTCACGGTCACTCGGCCTTCCCGAACAAGCTGCTCGGCGAATCTTCGGGAACCGCCGCCTGAATTCCGTATTCGAAGTTGAAGTTTTTCTTGTGCCATAATTTGTTCCGTTTAAGTAGATTAAGAATGTGGACAGGGTTCAAAGCTTGACAATCAGACCACAATATCCCATTTTAACACTATGAATAGATTTAATGTTTGCCAAATTCACTGGTGATGTTCGTCCGATAAACTTTTTAAGAAACATTGGGATCGGAGTTTTTGTTGAACAACATATACAAAAATTTGGGGTTGTGGCTCGTCATCTTTCTTGTGATGATTTTCCTTTTTCACCTTTTTAATCAAACAAAATCTCCTCAAAAGGAAATCTCGTATAGTCAATTTAGACAGGACATGGACCAGGGGGCCATAAAATCTGTTGCGCTTCAAGGAAACCGGATTAAGGGAACCTATCTCGACGGTAGCGGCGCATTCAGAACTTTAGCTCCGACAGACCCTGATTTGATTCCATCCCTTATGAAGAACAAAGTAGATATACAGGTTCAACCGGATGATGACAATCCCTGGTACTTGACGGCTCTCATATCCTGGTTGCCAATGATATTCCTTATAGCCATCTTCGCGTTCTTCATGAGGCAGATGCAGGCCGGTGGCGGAAAGGCAATGAGCTTCGGAAAGAGTAGGGCCAGACTTATTTCCGAGGACC
Source organism: uncultured Desulfomonile sp. (assembly GCA_903952205.1). Taxonomy (GTDB): domain Bacteria; phylum Desulfobacterota; class Desulfomonilia; order Desulfomonilales; family Desulfomonilaceae; genus CAJBEZ01. The sequence goes on from CAJBEZ010000071.1 coordinate 202,419, forward strand.
AGAATAAATTTACGTTTTCGGATGTTGCCGGTGTTGAAGAAGCCAAGGAAGAACTTGCGGAGATCATAGAATTTCTGAAGGATCCAAAGAAATTTACTCGACTGGGTGGGAAAATACCTAAGGGCGTTCTCCTTATGGGTGGACCAGGAACAGGCAAAACCTTGCTTGCCAAGGCCGTTGCGGGTGAGGCCGGAGTCCCATTCTTTTCCATTTCTGGATCAGATTTCGTTGAAATGTTCGTGGGCGTTGGAGCGTCCAGGGTTAGAGACTTGTTCATTCAGGGAAAAAAGAACGCTCCCTGTATAATTTTTATTGATGAAATTGACGCAGTGGGGCGTCACAGGGGAGCAGGACTTGGTGGTGGCCATGACGAAAGAGAACAGACACTGAACCAGTTGTTGGTTGAAATGGATGGTTTTGAGACCAACGACGGAGTCATTCTGATCAGCGCTACCAATAGGCCTGATGTGTTGGACCCTGCTTTGCTGAGACCGGGAAGATTTGACAGACAAGTTGTCGTTCCACCACCTGACCTGCGCGGCAGGGAAGCCATTTTGAAAGTCCATACTCGTAAAACTCCTTTAGACGAACATGTGGACCTTCATTCCATCGGTAGAGGAACACCGGGGTTTTCTGGAGCAGACCTGGCTAACCTTGTCAACGAGGCCGCTTTGAATGCCGCCAGGCACAATCAGAACGTTATAGTCATGGCCGATTTTGAATTTGCCAAAGACAAAGTCCTAATGGGAGCGGAACGCCGCAGCATGGTCATAAGCCTGGAAGAACGCCGCAATACAGCCTTTCATGAGGCGGGCCACACATTTGTGGCCAGGATGATACCGGGAACCGACCCAATTCATAAGGTAACCATTATACCTAGAGGTAGAGCTCTAGGTATTACCCAGCAATTACCTCTAGACGATCGGCACACATACGAGAAGAATTATTTGCTTGCCCAAATTTCCGTACTAATGGGAGGAAGGGCCGCAGAGGAGATTTTCCTCGAGCACATGACCACCGGGGCCGGTAACGACATCGAACGCGCATCCGAATTGGCCAGAAAAATGGTGTGCCAATGGGGAATGAGTGAGTCTGTTGGACCGCTTAGCCTGGGACAGAAGGAAGAACAAATCTTTCTGGGTAAAGAGCTGACCCGTCACCGTGATTATTCTGAACGAACGGCCATAATGATCGATGACGAAATTAGTAAGATCGTCACTGAGAATTATGAGAGAGCTCACAGAATTATTCTCGAAAATCAGGATACTGTAAACAGGATTGCAGACGCCTTGCTGGAGAGAGAAAGCCTAGACGCCGCCCAGGTTGAGGCTATTATCGAAGGGAAAGAGCTACCTAAACTGGAAAGTGAATCAGGGAAATCGTCATCCGGGAGTCAGGAATCAAGTGGAAACAAGACAGGAGAAGACCAACCTGTGATAGAAGCGTCTTCATCTGCTGATCCGGAAAAAGCCTGAACCTTGGAGATATTGGTTTGATAGCAAACCCTTCCTTGATCCAAAAGTTTTCGCAACTTTTGTTTGATGAGCGCCGAACAAAGGTCATGGGGGTCATTAACACGACCCCCGATTCATTTTCAGATGGAGGAATTAACCTCTCTCCTGACGTCGCCATACGCAATGGTCTTTCGATGCTGGATGATGGGGCCCACTTACTCGACATCGGGGGTGAATCAACAAGGCCTGGCTCTGTCTACACAAACATCGAGGAAGAGATCAGAAGAATCGGTCCCGTAATTTCCGGGATACGCTCCCAAAGACCTGACGCCATTATCTCGGTAGATACCCGACGGGTGGCTGTGGCGCAAGCGGCTGTTCAGGCCGGGGCAATTATTATTAATGACGTTTCCGGTTTTAGGGACGATCCGGAACTGGCTCAATTTGCACGTGAGGCAGGGACTTTCCTGATTGTAATGCACATGCTTGGAGTCCCGCGAACCATGCAACAGGATGTCCATTACGAATCTTTCCCCGAGGACATTTTCTCTTTTTTCGAAGAACGAATTACCAGCCTTAAAAATATCGGCATTTCTCCAGAGAAAATAATTCTCGATCCAGGAATTGGGTTTGGGAAGACTTTCGATCAAAATCTGACACTGATTAACAGGCTGGACCAATTCCTCAAACTGGAAAGACCTTTACTGCTTGGCCCTTCTCGCAAAGCCTTTCTCGGAAAGATAGTGGAGGAACCTCAACCATCCAAACGTGACCTGGCGACTATGGCGGCGGTATCGATGTGCGTGTCCAGAGGGGCTTCTATAGTCAGAGTCCACGACGTCAAGTCGGCGGTACAGGTCTGCAAGGTCACTGACGCAATACTGAGAGAAAAAATCTAACCATGGTGCTTGGGATTGGAATAGACCTTGTGAGCGTATCAAGAATGGAAAAAACCCTAAACCAGCCTTGGGGAAGCAGATTCTTGAAACGCGTATTCGCCCCCTCGGAAATATGCTACTGCAACAAGCGATTGAAACCCCAGGAAGCTTTCGCCGCAAGGTTCGCCGCAAAAGAAGCCATGGTCAAGGCTCTTGGAACGGGATTTTCGGGAGGTGTGGCGCCTGTGCAGATCATCGTAGACCAGGGGGAAAAACAAAGCCCAATAATACGCTTGTCCGACAGAGCCAGTGTCGTTGCGCAATCCATGGGAGTTAACAGATGCAGTGTATCAATATCCCATGCAGCGGGGATGGCTTGCGCAATGGTTGTGCTCGAACGGGTCTGAAGCTATCAATCATCTATTTCGTCTGTGTTTTTTTGCCATTCCTTCCAAAATCTTTTTTCGCAATTGTCGATGCACATGAAATAGAGCCGCCAGTTACTCGTCTCTCCTCCACCTCTTCCTCCCCACATGGTGTCGATTCCGTATCTGTCTTTGCATTCCTTCATACACAGGGTCCGTTCTTGTTCCACACTTTCATGTGAAACAGCAAGCCCCGAAAACAGACCCAAACCGGTGAGGGTAATAGTGATCAGCCAAGCTGTTGTCATCAGGAATGAACGTCCAACTCTCATGAGCCATCCTTTCCCGTCTTCCTGTTGGCTTTTTCCTGTTGATTCGTCAAATCAGACAGCCTGAGCAAAAACAACTTTTAGATACCTGGTTTCAGGCATGGAAACTAGGGAAGGATGGTCAGGTCCCTGTCCCGCCACCTCCAGAATTCTCAAAGCTCTCCCACTTCGGTACGCCGCTATGTTTAAGGCGTCCATGAAATCAGGAAGTCCAAGATGGCTGGAACACGAGCAGGAAACCAACAATCCACCTTTTTTCAGTTTGGCCAAGGCCTTTCTGTTGACGTCAATGTAGCCTTGTGTCCCCTCACGAACCTTTGAACGACTCTTAATAAAAGCCGGCGGGTCCAGAATGATGAGGTCCCATTGCGCTGAAGCGCCGTTGAGGAAATGCAAAGCGTCTTCACGGACCGAACTCATCCTCGATTCAAAGTTATTAATCCTGGCGTTTTCCGAAGCAATTTCGAGGGCGAGATTTGACGAATCAACCGCTGTAACCGAACCGGCTCCCGCGTTAAGGGCATGCATGGCCCAAGCTGCGGAATAACAATATAGATCTAGAACCGAGCAATTTCGCGACAAATATCTTTTCAAAACCGATCGGTTAAACTCCTGATCCAGAAAAAATCCTGTCTTTTGCCCGGCAAGCAAATCAGCGGCGAATGAAAGTTCTCCAGACCTAAAATGTATTAAGTCGCCGTTTGATCCCTTTTTAACTTCTGTGTAGGAAGGGATTCCTTCAAGATTCCTGGATGAGGAATCATTTCTCACAATTATGGATTCTGGAGACAGTAGCTTATCGATGGCTTCGACTATGGTATCGAGCATGTTGTCTATTCCGGCGGCGGAGCTTTGAACTACTATATGGGGGCCGTACTTGTCCACCACGAGGCCTGGGATGAAATCAGATTCTCCAAAGACGATCCTGTAGGCTTCCCGATCCTCGCAAAATGGTTGCCTGCTTTCAAGAGCTTTCGATAGCTTTTGCTGAAAGAAGTCGACATCCAACTCGGCTTTCCGTCTAGAGATAATCCTAGCCGCAATCAGGCTCTTAGGATTTGCGTAAACGATACCAAGGAATTCTCCCGAGAAATCCCTGAGTTCGTAAGTTTGACCAACCTTCAGGTCCCGTACTTGCGGCTCATGGATTTCATTGGAAAATATCCAGAGTCCTCCCTTCCTCACTTTTCTGTCTGCCTGTTTTTTGAGTCTTATCAATTCGGATTGATCCTAACACTTTTGCAAGCTACTTGATTCTTTTCGGTTCTATTTTTTCAATCCCGCACATGAGCGGCCTTAGAACTTTAGGTATAGTAACGCTTCCGTCTTGATTCTGAAAGTTTTCCAGGATCGGGATCAGAATTCTAGGAGACGCAACGGCGGTATTGTTAAGCGTGTGGCACGGTTTAGTCTTACCATCAGAGCCGCGGTATCTTATCCTAAGACGTCTGGACTGAAATTCATGAAGCGTCGAACAGGAATGGGTTTCCGAGTATTTTCCCCTACTCGGCATCCACGTTTCTATCTCATGTTTTAGGACTTGCCCCTGTCCTATCTCACCACTGCAAGCAAGGGCAACCCTGTATGGCAACTCCAAAGCTTTCATAATTTCTTCAGCGTTCTCCAACAACAGTCTGTGCTCCATCATGGAGATCTCAGGGTCATTTGCGCAGATCACAACCTGTTCAACTTTGTTAAACTGATGAAGCCTGTAGAACCCTTTCGTGTCTCTACCGTATGAACCGGCTTCTCTACGAAAACAGGTCGAATAGCCGCAATATCTTTTCGGAAGCTCGGCCTCGTTGAGTATTTCATCCATGTGGTATGAAACAAGTGGAACTTCCGCTGTTCCTACCAGATAAAGATCATCTTTACTCACGAAAAAAGTGTCCTCTTCTCCAAGGGGGAAAAAACCGGTCCCAACCATAGCCTCTCTCCTGACCAACTGAGGAACTATCATCGGTTGGAATCCCTTGGAGAACAGATGATCCAGCGCAAACTTGAAAAGCGCAAATTCGAGCAGGGCGCCTTCGTTCTTTAGAAAATACATTCTCGCTCCGGCAAACTTTACCGCACGAGGCATGTCTACTATATCGAGGCTCTCTGCCAGTTCAAGGTGATCTTTGGGGACAAAATCAAACGTTGGAGGCTTTCCGACTTCACGTAAAACAACATTGTCTTCATCGGAATCACCTTCGGGAACTTCAGGAGCAGGCGGATTGGGAACGAAAAGCATAAGCTGCTCGAAACGCTCTTCCAAATCCTTGAGTTTAGGCTCCTTGTCCGTCAAGTTTTCCTTGATAAATCTAATCTGGGAGATTAACTCGTCACGTTGAGGCCCGTCTGCCCTCGAAACGTCCTTGGATATTCTGTTTCGATCAGCCCTCAGTGTTTCAACTTCAGTTTTAAGAAATCTAATGTCGTTGTCGATTGATAATATTTCGTCTATGTCCACTTTCATACGTTTCTTGCGGACACCTTCCTTGACAACTTCGGGATTATTTCTAATAAATGCGATATCTAACATCCAGATCTCCAATTTCTATTCAAAAGGCCCTAGAAACTATTTTCGAGGGGGATTCTTGGGTATTTGAGCCTTCCTAAAGGCAGACTTTAGGCTATCCGACGGAGTTGACCATACCATTCTTTCCATTCTCGTAACAGGATCATCCCCTTGTTCCGTTTCGGTTTCGTTGTCTTTACCAAACCTTGATTTTATGTAATCGAAAAGTTCCTGCTGCTCTTGCGGCAGCAGTTCCGCGTAAAGCTTTTCCAGAGTCTGTCGCTCAGTCGGGGTAATTGAGCCAGGACCTATTTTCTTAGAGGTCTCAAGCCACTTGAGTTGTCCAGGAGTCAAATCATTTTCGTTCAATTCTTCCCTCGCTTGTTCAGAAATATCCGATATTGCGTTTTTGGTTTGAATCACTTGACGCAACTTATCAAATTATTATTAGCTTGATCAATGGTTTCGTGTCATCTTGACCACCAACTTGCGCTAATACCCAATAATAGAATAATAATTGAATGTAGCAACCAACAGGTTGACATCCTAACATCCTCGCGGTAGTCGGTAACGGCGGACAGAGAAACCCAACGAAAAGAGGCCTGATGCGAATTAACAAAAACTTGTTTGTGATCATTATGATAATTCTAGGATTCCTGGCCGGCTGTAATGATAAGTCCGCTCAGACGGAGAATCCAGTTAAAGGCCATGAAACGAAAGAGCCGACACCGGTTCCCGCAGCCGAATCGAAGCCCGCATACGGAGACATGATAATTATCGGGAGTATCGGAGACGCTTCCGTGCTACTTCCTGTTCTGGCCTCCGACTCTGCCAGCGGTGATATCAATGGCCTTATATATAACGGTCTCGTAAGATACGACAGAGATATTAATCTTATCGGCGAACTAGCTGAGAAATGGGAAATTTCGGAGGATAAATTAACCATCCGTTTTTTCCTGAAAAAAGACGTCAAATGGCATGACGGTAAACCATTTACTTCTAAAGACGTTGAATATACCTACAAGGTGTACGTCGACCCAAAGACACCGACGGCTTATTCCACCGATTTCCTGAGGGTTAAGGAATTCAGGGTCCTGGATGATTACACGCTGGAAGTCGTTTATGAAAAGCCGTATGCGCCCGCTTTGGGATCCTGGGGTCAGGGAATGTTGCCCAGGCATCTTCTGGAGGGAGTGGATATAACTGAAAGCCCTCTGAAACGTAATCCGGTGGGAACAGGCCCCTACAGATTCAAGGATTGGACAACAGGGGAAAAGATTATTCTGGACAGCTTCCATGACTACTTTGACGGGCGGCCGTACATCGACAGGGTAATGACGAGAATCATACCTGATCTGGCCACAATGTTTTTGGAATTGAAGGCATTGTCTCTAGATCAGATGGGGCTGACACCTCTACAATATGTGCGTCAAACGGATACCAAGTGGTTTAAAGATAATTTCAATAAATACAAATACCTGGGGTTTGGTTACTCTTATCTGGGGTACAATCTGCAAGATTGGAAATTCAGGGACCAGCGCGTCAGACAAGCACTGACAACAGCTATCAACAGAGAAAGTATTGTGCAGGGAGTCCTTTTGGGGTTAGGGACCGTCACGGATACCCCTTACAAGCCTGATTCGTTTTGGTACAATCAAAATGTCACTAAGTTTCCGTATGATCCTGAGAAAGCTAAAGAAATGCTGGCTGAGGCCGGATGGAAAGATACCGACGGGGATGGGATACTGGACAAAGACGGAAAACCTTTTGAGTTTACTATCATAACAAACCACGGAAATGACATCCGGAAAAACGCCGCCACCATTATCCAGAGAGATTTAAAGAAAGTCGGCGTAGAGGTTAAAATACGCGTCATCGAGTGGGCGGCTTTCTTGAAAAACTTCATCAACAAACGCAATTTTGAGGCCTGCCTGTTGGGCTGGGGCATAGGAGTCGATCCCAACCAGATTGACATCTGGAATTCCAAGAAGACAGGCGAAAATGAACTGAATTTCGTCAATTTCCAAAATCCGGAGGTTGACAGACTACTCGACTTGGGGGCTTCCACTTACGACAAAGAGGAACGAAAAAAGTATTACGACAGATTCCAGGAGATTATTGCAGAGGAACAACCTTACACTTTCTTGTTCGTACAATATTCACTGCCGACTATAAATTCACGTTTCCACGGAATAGAACCGGCGCCTATCGGAATTGGGTACAATTTCGTTAAGTGGTACGTTCCTAAAGCTTTACAAAAATATACTATTCAACCCTGATGAAAATTACATGAGATTCCTGATTAAACGAATAGCCTTAATGATCCCCACGCTGATAGGGATCACGATCATTTCCTTCGCAGTCATGAAGATGGCGCCGGGAGACCCCACGAGTCTCATGACAGACCTTAACCCCAACATGAACGAAGAGGCAGTGAAGCGTATCAGGGCCCATTATGGGCTTGATCAACCCTGGCATGTTCAATATATAAAGTGGCTCGGGAACATGGTTGCCCTTGACTTCGGTAAATCTTTCGCCGCAGACAACCGACCCGTACTGGACAAAATCAGCGAACGAATTCCAATAACCATTTTGATCAACATTCTTTCGTTGATTCTAATTTTTTCCGTTTCAATACCAATTGGCGTTTTCTCCGCTGTTAAACAGGACTCTCTTTTTGATCGGGTATCTTCGCTAATTGTGTTCATAGGATTCGCAGTTCCCACTTTCTGGTTGGCGCTGTTGCTAATGATTCTCTTTGGCGTCAAACTCGACTGGCTTCCGATTTCAGGGTTCCGTTCATTGAACTACTCTTATTTGACCCCCCTTGGCCAGATTCTTGATATCAGTAAACATCTTGTCCTGCCAATTTTCGTGTCGGCTTTCGGCGGACTTGCAGGAATGAGCCGCTATATGCGTTCGAACATGCTTGAAGTCATCCGGCAGGACTACATCACAACCGCCAGGGCAAAAGGGTTGGATGAGAGAACAGTGATATTCAAGCACGCCCTGAGGAATGCCCTGCTCCCTCTTATAACAATTCTTGGTCTTTCAGTCCCGGGACTGATTGGTGGGAGCGTAATTTTTGAAACCATCTTTGCAATCCCAGGAATGGGACAGCTATTTTATCAGTCAGTCATGATGAGGGATTACCCGACTATAATGGGAATACTTGTTATCGGCGCAGCCCTCACGCTCTTTGGCAACCTCCTGGCCGACCTTCTCTATTCCTGGGCCGACCCCAGGATACGGGTCAGCGATTAATGAGTATATCTGACAATTTTACACTGGTAAGGTTTATGAAAGTAATCGTGTCAGGCTTGCTGTCATGTGAAGTCGGATCATGTTTCTGAACGACGATTTTGTAAGACGTATGCGAAGAAATGGCATGGCTATGGCGGGCCTTGGCATCGTGGTAGTATTGTTTTGTGTGGCAATATTTGCGAATCAATTGTCTCCCTATCCTCCATCTCATATAGACACGACCAATATTCTTGCTCCCCCAACGTGGAGTCATCCATTAGGAACTGATGTCCTGGGGCGTGATGTGTTATCAAGAATGATACATGGAGCGGGCGTCTCGTTAAGCGTTGGTTTTGTCGCCGTTGGGATTTCTACTCTTATAGGCATGATACTTGGGGCTGTCTCAGGCTATTATGGAGGCTTGATGGATCGCATTGTGATGCGATTCGTTGATGTGATGCTGTGTTTTCCATCGTTTTTCCTGATATTGGCTGTGATTGCCTTTGTGGGACCGAGTATATGGAACATCATGATTGTCATTGGCGTAACCTCCTGGATGGGTGTGGCGCGCCTTGTCCGGGCCGAGTTCCTGAGTATTCGTGAACGGGATTTCGTCCAGGCCGCGATAAGTCAGGGCGCCAGGGATGGACGCATCATATTTCTGCACATATTACCAAACGCCTTGGCGCCTGTTCTCGTGGCCGCCACTCTTGGGATCGCGTCTGCGGTGCTCATTGAATCCGGGCTATCGTTCCTTGGTATTGGAGTCCAACCCCCTGACCCATCCTGGGGCAACATGCTTACCGAAGGAAAGGATAACATCGAAATAGCCTGGTGGCTTTCCGTTTATCCGGGCATGGCTATTTTGACTACAGTCATGGGGTACAATATGCTCGGAGAGGGAATAAGAGATTCCCTGGACCCGAGACTTAGACGCTAAGGGGAAACGAATTTTCTAGTTTGAGGTAAATTGGTATGGCTCTTAAAATTGGATGGTTTTCCTCTGGACGGGATCCAGCGGCCAGAAATCTTCTCAAAACTGTTTGCGATTACATAACCGCAGAGAAACCGCCAGTCGAAATCTCCTGGATTTTCTGTCCCAGAGAAACAGGGGACGCGCCATTTAGCGAAGAATATAAACAGAGAGAAATGTTTTTCGATCTGGCCGCAGGTCTTGACATACCCGTAGCGACTCTCTCCTACGTAAATTTTCTACCGGAACTGAGGAAGAAAGGCATAACTGAAAGCGCCACCGCTGAGATGGCGTCTCCTTCTCTTCAGGAATGGCGTGACCTTTTTGGTCGGGAAGTTGTGCGCGTCATCGATATGTTGCCTTCTGTAGACCTGGTGGTGATGGCCGGATACATGCTCATCATTGGTAGACCGGAGCTTGAAGCCTTTGACATGGTCAACATCCACCCCGCCCTGCCCTGGGGTCCCAAGGGAACATGGCAAGAGGTCATACACAGATTGATAGCCGACGACGCCTCGGAACAGGGTATCATGGTGCACCTTGTCACAGGTGAACTTGACCGCGGTCCAGTCATCTCATATACACGTTTTCCAATTAAAGGGGAGAACTGGAACGAATTGTGGAATCAATGGCGTACTGAAATTTCTCCGGAATCGGACATCAACGCCAGGGAATCCCATCCCCTTTTCAAAGAAATTAGACGCCAGGGAGAGATGAGGGAGCTTCCCTTGCTCAATATCGCTATCGGGGAACTGGCCGGTGGTCAACTGCTGGTTCGAGATCACAAAATCTTCAGCAAGGGCCTGGTTCAGGATTCAGGTGTTGACCTGACCGACATAATTGAGGATTTCATATCCAGGAACATGTAATGAGGCTTAGGCTAATTTAGCGGTTCTTGTCTCACATCCTACAAGTAAAGCGAAAGTTGGTTCCACCGAAGAGCGGCAGCCTCTACAATAATAGACCAAAGATTAGTTTGCTCCACGTGTATCTTTCCTATACCGGTCATCCCGACCATCGCGGACTCAGGGGCCAGTGGAAACTTGGCCTTTACCCGGCAGACATTGCCTTGCCTCGGCATAATTTCAGCGCTTGGGGCAACCTCGTTAACTACGAGTTTGTAGCTCGTGAGGGGGTTGTTGTTGAGATAAACATTAACAGTCTGCCCCTGTCTGACTATCGCAGCCTTGTTGTCGGGGACAAGGACCTCGGCTGCAAGTTCCCCATGAGCGGCTATCTCGCAGAACGGTTCCCCTGCGCTTATCTTTTTACCTGCGAGACTATCCACGTCTTTGGTCATTATGATGCCACCGGTTGGCGCCTTGATGGTTAGAAACTGGGATTGCCATCTTAAGAACTTCAGTTCCTCGATCTTTTTCTGCCTTTCCAGCTCGGCGATTTTCCTCTCCCCTAACTTTGAAGGCGTCTTGTCGGCCTCACGTGTAAGGCGCTCTATTTGCCGTGCCATTATCTCGATTTCTCTCTCCGTCTTGGCGATCTTGAATTTAATCTCCTTTGGATCTAAAACTGCCAGGACCTCACCCTGCTTAACGTGAGCGCCCTCCTTTACAAGGACCTTGTCTATCAAACCTTCTATCTTACAAAACGCAAAATTCCTCTCCCACGGAACAATTAAAGTCTCACCACCCACGGTGTAATCGATTGGGAAAAGAAAAAGCAGCCAGATAATGAGCGTCAAGGCTATGGCCCCTGCAATCCACAAACGCCGATCCGACGCTTCGAACCTTTTCCTACTAGGCTCAACAGGGTCTAACAACTTGACCAGTCCAGGTTTTTGCTCGATTAACCATTTCTCCAGAAGGATGGGCGCCAACAGTGGAGCGGCTTCTATGAACGCAACAACAGGCAGTCTGTGAGGCGCTTTGTCTGCAAAGAATTCACATACAATATGGGCCACAGGTTGATCACTATCGACCAGAGGCAGGCTTAGAAAGTAGCGGCACTTCGAAAATTCAGTATAAGATTTAACGGCTGTCTTAATGTCGTCGGCTATTCCATGAAGACCAAAATCACAGTCATCACCGTCACACGACAGCAACAAACCTTTCCCTAATGATTTTATTCCTGCCCCCAGATCATTCATCCTCGAATAAGATTCGGATTTCTTCTCAATTGACGGTTGGTGGTTCATCGCGACAACCCGGGAAGAACCACCTATGTGCATGATTATGAAACACCTGTCAAACTCGATGAATGCCCTCAGGTCATTAACCAGGAAAAGACACAAATCAGAAAAAGTTTTCTGTAAGGCTGTTCTCCTCACAATCTCAAAAGCTAATGCGAGTGTTTTTTCTCTTATATCTTGAGGCGCAGGTGCGTCGTGTTTGTCATTCATATCTTTGGCTTCTGATTGGTTCATGCCGATTACCTAAGTTTCAGGAATAACATTACATTTAAATTACAACAGGGACTCACGGTTAAAAGCCCTGGCCCCTGAAGACAGGAATCTACTCAACAGGCTTTTCCGAGGCGATTCCACAGCGCACCTTCCTGTGAGACCTAACTGCAAACCATCTTTGTTATCAAAAGGAATATTACAGACATATTGGGCGTCCAGCGGGGCGTCTCTCAGTGTTTCACTTTTCGGCTCGGTAGCTATTTCTCCACCGAAACGACTGGAAAATGGTGAGTTCCTGAGATCCTTTTCGCTGTATGGCATGATTTGCTCTACTTTGTCCGAGTATATTCGACCTGACCTCACAGGAAACCATACATGGACGGTCTGACCTTTGAAGACCTTGTTTCGGTCTGATTCCGGAACAAGTATTCTTATTACGCAGTCCTTGTTTGACTTCAGTTCACCAACGACGGTCCCTTTACCCGGCTGAAAACCGTTCTGAACTCGATAATCCAATCTGGTAACCACACCTGAGAAGGGCGCTACAATTCCGCTCTTAGCGAGGGCAAGGTCTGTTTCCAACAATTTTGTTTCGTGTTCGAGTTGCTCAGATTCGACCAGCTTCTCAGCGGCTTTTGACATCTCCTTATCGTCAAGTAACAGTAATTCGACCTGAATTTTTGTGGTTAAACAGTCTACTCTTTTCTTGTAAAGATCGAGTTCAAGCAGCGTAGGATCCAGTTGCAACAGTAAAGAATCTTTTTGTGTGGGTTGCCCGTCCCTGATATGGACCTTGCTAATCGATGTCTGCAATGGAACCGTAATCTTTTGACTGAGTGTTGAATCCAGGTAACACGGATAAACTGTTTTACTCGACATGGGCTTCAAGAGAATCAATAACGCGACTAACAATACGGAAGAGAAGATTGCCGCTCCCTTGGGGTTAATGTGGATTTCCGCTCGTTTGAGGTACAGGTTCTTTATACCCCTTGCCATAGGAAGCAGGACAAGAGCGAGCAGGCCGATTAACGCTAGTATTACCCCGATCAGTTTGTTGAATCTGTAATAAACCCCCATGACAATGGCAAAATATAGAAACGCACGATAGAGTAAAGCGCTTATCCCGTAGGTTGTGAATATCAGGGTTTCTTTAGGGGTAACGGCAGGATTCTGTATGCCCTGGAGACCCATAACCCCTTTCATGAACAGGAACCTCATGTAGGACAGGGACTTGGACGACAGATTTGTCACTCCCAGTAGATCCGAAAGGATGTAATATCCGTCATATCTCATCAATGGGTTTGCATTGAAGAGCACAGTCGACACAAATGAGACCGCCATAAGGTAAAACGCTAGAGAGTTGAGAACACCTGGACGAGAAAAATACCAGACGTAAGAAGCCAGGATGGCAAGCGCCCCCTCCGCGACAATACCGGCGACGCTTATCGAAATGCGTTCTTTGCGGTCCGCTAACTGCCAGGCCTGCGTGGTATTACAATAGAGGCATGGGAAAAAGATGAGGAACGCTACACCCATCTGGGGTACACGCAACCCAAAGCTCTTTGCTCTGTAAGCATGTGCAAATTCATGCGCCAGCTTGGTTATCCCAAGGGTGACCCACAGGTATAGAAGATTATGGAAATTGAAAAAGAACAGAAACTCACTGTCCTTGCTCATGGCTGCAAGGAGGCCAATATAAACAGCGCCAGGGGCCAGAAGAGCCAGCATTGAGATTGTCCACTTATTCGCAACCAACCTGTATAGCCGGATAGTCTTCTCCAGAAACTTGTCTGGATTGAACAGAGGGATAAACATGAAATACATTCCGGCTAATCTTCTGGATCTTTTGGCATCAACCAATCTTTGTCCCAACTCTTTCTGAAACTTGACCGTTCCAAATCCAGTACCCAGCAATAGCCCTGCTTGAGCCGCTTTAGAGATTATCAAACGAGCGTCTTCCGTTGAATAGAATTGACCGGATGACTTCAATCGAGTGACCGCTTCTTCTGCTGTGATTGTTCCATCAAGTATTTTGAGAAGTTCGTATTCCCATCTGGATAGACGGAAGTATTTTTCTGAGACGGGGTCTTTGAGGACGATATTCTTCTCTCCTCCCGACTCGTGTATAGGAGATGATTCAAGATCAGGACGAAATTTGGGGCAGGGTTCTTTCATGAGCGTGACCTTCTGGTCCGCCGGATATCTGCAATTACGATGAGTTAGTAACTGCTACGGCGCTGGTTCGTTATAACTAACGCCCGTAGCGCTATTGAGTTCCGCCAAAGTAGCGTTAACTTCACCCAAAGCCCTCATCTTCTCAATCTCATCATTTGTTGTGTCTGCTCTGGCTTCGTCAACACTAATTTTATCTGTGGCGTTTTTTGTATGTCTCTGCTCAACTATTCTCGACACACGAAAGCTACTGTCCAAGGAATCCTGAGTGCGTCGGAGTTCTGCAACTGCATCCAGATAAGCTAGTGCAGCGGTCCTTACCTGTGAAGCTATGCCAATGACAACGTTGCCTATTTCGGTTTCAGAGCTTGCGACAAGTGCTCGTGCAGCGTTGGATTCATTCAGATTGGCAACCCACTGAACAAAATCAAACTGCATCTGGCCACCAACGTCTTTCCAGTCCTTGTTATAGAGATACTTGTCCTTATCATGAGTTTGACGCCAGTAAACGTTCAGCCTGGGCAGATACTTGACAAGTGTTCGCTTGTAATCGTTGACGGAATTCAAATGATTCAAACCGGATTGTATGGCTTCCGGTCGATTCTGAATAGCAACCATCTCCAATTCACTTGCACAAACTGGGATTGGAGTCGCCAGTGCGCCGATGACACTAAAACCACCCACGCAGGTATCCGGAGACAACGCAAGGGCCGACGCCAGAAGATTTCGCTGACGGTGGATATCGTTAATCAATTTTTCTTTAAGGTTTCTCGCCTTACTGAGGTTTCGCCGATGTCTGTGATAGTCCTCAACATTTATAAGGTGACGCTCGAATAGTTTTTCTCCATCCTGTATAAGACGATCTCGAAGCTCAACCAGTCGTTCAGCCTTGGGTAATGCGTCCTGTAAACTTAGCAGCCTGAAATATGACGATTCAACGACTCCCAGGACCTTCTGAGCTACACGAACCCGCTGGTAATGAGACCTCAACCTTTCATTTATGCTGCTCCGCGACAGATAGAACGCAAGGGCAGCATCGGTTGGGCTCCAATTTGTCTCCATAAGCAAGCGAAAGGTGCTTCGTTCATGACCCACTGCCCAGTTACTCACCTGGCCAGCTCCTCCAAAACCCGGAGGAAGACCCTGGTTCCCGCCCTGATCTGAGTAGGTATATGCGATGTTGTCACGTTCAGCGAGTTCCGTCGATACAAGGAAGTTGGGTAAAAGCTTGGTCTTTGAGCTGTACTCGATGGAGCGTTTGGCGAGTTCCTGAAATTGGGCTGTACGGAGATCCAGGTTGTTTGCCAGCGCTAGCGCCCGACAATCCGCAAGAGTCAACTGCTTCTTGGCTATCACGGTAGTGGCCGGTCTGATTCGTTTATCCGCCAAGGCCGCTGCTGATTTCATGAGAGAAATATTGGCCTCGTTACCTTGTCTTATAGGGTCTACAACCCCATCCTTTATTGCCTTCAAAGATGGGAATGGGGACCTGACTCGTTCTCCAAGATGCGACTGGCACGACACCAGCAGAGCGCTGAATGCGACCATTGTAAGGAAAATAGAATATCTTGGGGTATGGAAAGACCGGTTCTTCAACGACAGACCTCACTGGACCAGTTCAAGCGATCCGGTGGTCCCTACTTGGAGGTCTCCACTAGAGTTGTCTATCAATATGTGGACCTTTAGCGTCTTGGATTGGGGGTCTACGAGGACACCCACTTTGTCTACCGTCCCTTCGTATTTCTTTCCCGACCCATGCACGAAAGTCGTCCGCGCCCCTTTAACGAATTTTGGAGCCTGGCTTTCAGGCACATTGGCCACTGCGAAAACCTTTGATTTGTCAACCAGGGCGAACACATTGTCATACTGGTTGACTACTTCTTCCGGTTGCTTGTAACGGACAGCCAGGTATCCGGAAAAAGGCGCCGTAACTTTGCATGATTCAAGATCCATGAGGGCAAGTTTCAGTTCTTCACGGGCCTCGAGGAGACGGTGCCGTTCTATATCCATCTGGGTTTTAGCTTTTGTAACATCCTGCTGCGTGCCAGCATTTAGAGAAAGGAGTTCTTCTTTTGTCTTGAGGTCCTCTTCGGCGTTCTTCAGCGACAATTCAAGGCCCTTCACTCGCTCCTCAGACTTCTTCCCCATTAGTTTGTATCGGTCAGGAGAGATCAAAAGCACAACAGAGCCCTTGGAAACAGGATCCCCCTCCTCAAAATTTATTCTATCAATCACTCCCTTGACTTCAGTTCCAACGTTTGCGGATTTGAAAGGATGGACCACGGCGGCTTCTATACGATCGAGACGGTCAATATCAAACTCTTTGTTTTCCGATGAGGTTCGCGGACCGGGCGGAGCTTTGTAACTCTGACCGGCTTCTTCGACCAGGGGGGTAATCTTGTCAGCTTCTGAAGCTGAGAAAAGGGAACAGGGAGTCAAGCACACCACAAGCGTGACGACAAAAACCAACAACCTACCCATACGGATATCACCCCTCGAAACAGCTTTTGGTTAAACGAAGCCCCCCCAAAGGACAGGTGGTCCAACGACCACAAAACGTGTTAATCCCCGGAAGACCTTCAATATGCTTACATATTAGGCGTGTATATCGTTACAGCTCTTCGCGTCTATTGTCAAAACAATAGTAATGGGAAGAGAAAGCCGAATTAAATACTACACATTATTTCAATCGCTTAGAGATTTGATAAATCCAGGCCGTGATGTTCCGCACACTCCCAGATGTCTCAAAAAACTGCGAGATGAACCACATTGAAAACTCCTTCCGTAAGACTAGATGCCAGATTTAGCGCGCAACAAAGTTGCTGGGCATATCTCGATTCACCTTGATACGTCAGATGGCCAAGATGGGTATTAATAAATATAATCACAAATAATGTCATATTTTGCACACATTTTATTTGACAAAAAATCTGAGAGGTTTAAACTTACCGTAAGGCGCAAAGCTAATCTTTGAGTTTAATTTTCAGGGGTGGGTATGGGTGACGAGAGAATTGAGTGTCTTAGGTGGTATCTTCTACTGCTGTTAGGCGCAAGTATCGCACCCATTGCCTTGGCGTGTTCGGCGGGTGTTTTTACACCTTCAAGGTAAGCGCTGGTGTAGCGTTCCTCCGCTTGGATGGACATTTGTACCTTCAAATAGTAAGGCGAGTACATCCATGTAAATTAATTACCGGAACACCTCACTAGTTGTTTTAAGGCGGGAGGTAATGGTGGTCAAACATATAGTAAATGCCGGAATAGTTCTGCTTATGGTGGTTTTAACCATTTCATTCTGTCATGCTTTAACTATGGAAGATACTGGATTTACCTGGAAGTCAGCAGATGTGAATGAGCGAGAGGATTTTTGTAAACCGATAGCCGCAAAGTTAGGAAGAGACTGTCAGCAATGGATAAATGACATAAACTCAGTCTTTGACACTAACAATCCTATTATATTGAATATGAAGCTAATCACCGTTTTGAATTTGGCGCATTTATGGTACACGGCTACTGAGGGAAAGTGTCGATTAGCTAATCAAATCAAATGATATCGGATGTGACTGATCATCATAGTACAGATTGCGGTTTTTTAAGATAGATTGCGGTTACAATCATGTTAGTAAGCTGGTAGCGTATTATTAATATTCCTGAATTAACCTTGGCGCAAGTATTGTAATTGTGCAAATTGTAAGACTTTCCAAACTCTGGTGAAATTTCTCAGGGGACAAGAACCTCAGGAATAAACCAATTTCCCTAATATCCTGAACTCAAGGGGATATTATTTACTGGAGGGGAACAATGCGTTTATTTCAGAATTGGTCCAGTCCCAAAGTTTATCAAAGAAGAATCCTCTTTGAGCAGCTTGAAGAACGAATTGTTCTCGACGCTGCTGTGACACCTCAGCCAACCAATACTATCCTCGATAATCCCGAACCTCCGAATACACAGCAACTGGAACAGCATGAAAGTCAAGTCAATCTTGCGGCAGGCGTCACAGTGGCGCCGCTTCCTCCACCACCAACCCCAGCCGGTGAGGTCTTCCATCAAGATCTGAATGTGGTGCTTATCTCAAACGCATTGGACAAGATACCAGAGATCAGCCAGGGGGCTATGGATGCTGCAAAAGTAATTACATATGATGCGCTGCACGACAATCTCATAACGATCGTCGGTGAACTACAGGAAGTCAGCAAGACCGCAGGTCAAAAGATTGACAACTTGGCGATCATAGGGCACGGCGCTGAAAACGCCATGAGGGTTGGGACGGACAGGATTGATTTTTCTAATGTTGGGCATTTCAGCTCCGAATTGAGTTCACTCGGGCAAGCTCTGAGCGATCAGGCCCAGATCCAGCTTTTCACCTGTTCTCTGGCTAAGGACGCTTCAGGTAAGGCGTTCGTTGATTCTATCGCAAAACTGACGGGTGCTGATGTCTATGCCAGTGATGACAATACGGGTGGGGACAAAGGTGATTGGACCCTCGAGTACGGTTCAGATTCTACTGTTGCTCTCAAGTCTTTAATGGACACCCAATATCTGACAAACATACATACCGATCTGCCCTACGCTCCGGAACTTACAATTAGTGGGACTGCCCACGGAGCGGAAGACACCCCTGTTGACTTGAGTCATCTAGTATCGATCAAGGATCAGGACGTTAATGAAACCGTTACTGTAACGCTCACGGCGAATCAGGGGTTTTCAACTCTGGACGCTGTCGCTCAGACCGGCGCTACGGTTACCGGCCATAACACATCCATCATCACAATCGAAGGGTCCCAATCCGCTGTTAATGAAACCTTGAACCATTTGACCGGCGCTCTTGTTAATGACTGGAACAGTTCAGACGGAAGCCAGGCCACGGTCTTGGTTCATGTGTCGGATAGTCGTGGGAATGATGACGGTTCCTCTAGTGGAACGTTGTATGCCTCGATTGACACCGGCACGCTCGAAGCGGGACAAGGCGTTCATGTGTTGGCAGTTTCGTCAGCGATCCAGTCGTCGGATCAACTTGTTCATGCTGCGGCGGACGGAGCGCTAACTGTCACTTATGATCCTACGACAGATTCACCAGACAATATACTTCTAAAGATTGAGGCGGCGCTTTCAGGTTACAAGGCTGATTCGATAGCTTTCGCGACACATGACCAGGGTCCTGGCCAGTTCTATCTCACTGGTGATTATTCGGTGAATTCGAGCACGCTGCTTGGATCTCCTGAACTCCAACACTTTTGGAAAGAAGTCGGTTCGTTAGTAAATGATAATGGCAGGATAGATCTGCTTGCTTGCGGACTTGGCTCAAACGAAACTGGAAAGTTGCTGCTTTCGCAACTTGAATCCATGGTTGGCCGCAACTTCGCAGCTTCTGATGACGCAACGGGTAACACTCAATACGGCGGTGACTGGGTGCTGGAGAGTGATGGGATAGATGTAGGGCCGGTGTATTTTTCTGCAGACCGCCTTCCACTATATCAAGGAGTTATGGAAGGTGAGCAGAAGCTTATAGCCCCAGACGGGGAGTCGAGTGATTGGTTTGGTCTTCACGTTGCGATAAGTGGGAATTACGCCATAGTTGGTGCGCATGGAGATGATATCGGTACGAACTCTAATCAAGGATCGGCTTACATATATGAGCTTTCAGGCGGAACCTGGGTTTACAAGACCAAGCTTATGGCTAACGATGGAGCGGCGTCCGATTATTTTGGAAATGCAGTTGCAATAAATGGCAATTACGCAATAGTTGGTGCGAATGGTGATACTATCGGCACGAATTGGGGCCAGGGGTCGGCTTATATCTATGAGCTTTCAGGTGGAAACTGGGTTTACAAGACTAAGCTTACAGCTACCGATGGAGCGGCGTCCGATTATTTTGGGAATGCAGTTGCAATAAATGGCAATTACGCAATAGTTGGTGCGGTTTTGGATGATGTGAACAAGACAGACCAGGGGTCGGCCTACATATACGAGCTTTCGGGCGGAAGCTGGGTCAGCAAGACCAGGCTTACAGCTAGCGATGGGGCGGCGAATGATCATTTCGGCAGTTCAGTTTCGATAAGTGGCAATTACGCAATAGTTGGCGCTGCTTTGGATGATGTCGGCAATACGGACCAAGGGTCGGCCTACATATACGAGCTTTCGGGCGGAAGCTGGGTCAGCAAGACCAGGCTTACAGCTAGCGATGGGGCGGCGAATGATCATTTCGGCAGTTCGGTCTCGGTAAGTGGCAATTACGCTATTGTTGGAGCAGGCTGGGATGATGTCGGTACGAACGCCAGCCAGGGATCGGCTTATATCTATGAGCTTTCAGGTGGAAACTGGGTTTACAAGACTAAGCTTACAGCTACCGATGGAGCGGCGTCCGATTGTTTTGGGAATGCGGTCGCAATCAACGGGAATTACGCCATAATTGGAGCGGAAGGGGACACTATAGATACGAACGTTTCCCAAGGATCATCTTATATCTACGAGATTTGGGGTGGTAGCTGGGTTTACAAGACTAAGCTTACAGCTACCGACGGGATTATGGTGGATTGGTTTGGCGGTGCAGTCTCGATAAGTGACAATTACGCTATTGTCGGAGCATATGGAGACGATATAGAGTCGAACGGGGAACAGGGTTCGGCCTATTTGTACAATCTGCTCAACAAATCTCCTACCGATATTACTCTTAGCAACAACTCAGTGAACGAGAACCTGGCTTCCGGTACTACCGTTGGCACATTTACTACAACGGATACTGACAGCGGAGACACCTTCACATATTCGCTTGTGTCAGGAGCCGGGTCTACAGATAATGGATCGTTCACAATAGAAGGTAATACTCTCAAGACTAACGCCAGCTTCGATTATGAGAGTAAGGATGCTTACTCAGTCAGAGTTAGGACAACCGATTTACATGGGGCATCTTACGAGCAACAGCTTGCCATAAATGTGCGTGATGTCAATGCAGTATTAAGTCTGAACCATGGTGCGGGTACCCTTGACCCGACTTTTGACAGTGACGGAATGGTAACCACCTATATAGGAGAGTCAGGTGCCTATCCGCGTTCAGTAGCTATCCAGGCTGATGGCAAAATAATATTGGCCGGGTGGGCAAACGGCGATTTCGGCCTTGCTCGTTACAACAGTGACGGGAGTTTGGATACGACCTTTAGCGGCGACGGAAAGGTGACCACTGATTTTGGTAGCTCGACTGACCAAGCGTATTCAGTGGCCATACAGACTGATGGCAAGATTGTGGTTGCTGGGGACGCATATAATGGCTCAAATTATGATTTCGCTCTAGCTCGTTACAACAGTGACGGGAGTTTGGATACGACCTTTAGCGGTGACGGAAAGGTGACCACTGATTTTGGTAGCTCGACTGACAAAGCGTATTCAGTGGCCATACAGACTGATGGCAAGATTGTGGTTGCTGGGCAAGCTGACAATTCTACAAACTCTAAGGTTGCGCTAGCTCGTTACAACAGTGACGGGAGTTTGGATACGACCTTTAGCGGCGACGGAAAGTTAACCACAGACATTGGTGGGGGTTCTTCCTGGGCCAAGTCCGTAGCCATTCAAGCTGATGGCAAAATAGTGGTTTCCGGAAGTGCAAATTATGGAGATTTTGCGGCTGCTCGTTACAACAGCGACGGGAGCCTGGACACAAGCTTTGACGCTGACGGGATGGTGACCATCGATAATACAGACGGGGCCAAATCAATGGCCATCCAGGCTGATGGCAAAATAGTCGTCGCAGGGTGGACATACGGTTCAGATATGGACTTTGGGCTTGCTCGTTTTAACAGCAACGGGAGTCTGGATACGAGCTTTAGCGGTGACGGCAAGTTAACCACAGACATTGGTGGCTCCAATGATTATGTGAATTCTGTAGCGATACAACCTGATGGCAAGATTGTGGTAGCTGGGTACTCACAAAAGAGCTCCTCAAGTGATGAACTTGCTCTAGTGCGTTACAACAGCAACGGGAGTTTGGATACGAGCTTTAGCGGTGACGGCAAGTTAACCACAGACATTGGTGGCTCGAATACGAGTTCTGTAGCGATACAACCTGATGGCAAGATTGTGGTAGCAGCGCAAGCAGGCCCTGGCTTTGGGCTCGTTCGTTACGATGCGTCCCACTTGGCTTACACCGAGAACGCTGGGGCGCAGGTAATCGACAGTGACATCACGCTCACCGACACTGATAGCTCCAACATGTCGTCTGCAAAGATCCAAATCACCGGCAACTACCAGAGCGCTCAGGATATGCTCAGCATCGCCACTGAATACTCCTTGCCAATCGGTGTCACTGCAACATGGGACGGGTTGACTGGTCGGTTGACGCTTACTGGATCCTCTACGATTGCGAACTACGACACTATGCTGGAGCATGTAACCTACACCAACAGCAGCGACGATCCGAACACTGACCCTCGTGCGGTGAGTTGGACTGTTAACGACGGAACCGCCAATTCTGCAACGCAGACTAGCACAATCACGGTGACTGCAGTTAACGACGCTCCTGCGGCGACTGGTCCTGAGACCACCACTACGTTGAATGAAGACGGCTCAGCATCCATAACGGTTTATGGGACTGATGTGGATAATCCAGCTTTATCTGATGTTAGCTTTACCATTACCTCCGATGTCCATAACGGGACCCTGGTCGCTGGAGACATGGTGTTGGATAGCGCTGGCCATTACTCCAAAGTTTACACGTATACTCCAGACGCTAATTTCAATGGCAGTGACCCGTTTGAGTTCACTTTTACAACCAAGAGTGAGACTTCAAGCTCCACAGACACAACATCGGCCGTAAGTGTTCCAATAACTGTAACAGCGGTTAATGATGTTCCTGTAGTAATTGGGCAAGACGTCACTGCATATCAGGATCACACAGTGACCATTAGGGTTAAAGGAATCGATATAGATAACCCTGACGTCTCAGATGTGTCATTTCAAATTACTGCAACTGTTACCAATGGAAGTCTTAACCCAGCAGGACTAGTGGTTCTCGAATCTCCTGGACATTATTATCAGGACTTCAATTACACGCCTAACACATATTACAGTGCTTCAGACAACTTTCAGTTCGTGTTTCAAACCCCTGGAGATTTGTGGGAGGGACTTGCGCCTTACCAAGAAATAGCCGGAACCGGATATACTG
Organism: uncultured Desulfomonile sp.; assembly: GCA_903952205.1. GTDB lineage: Bacteria > Desulfobacterota > Desulfomonilia > Desulfomonilales > Desulfomonilaceae > CAJBEZ01. The sequence goes on from CAJBEZ010000071.1 coordinate 225,846, forward strand.
AATCTGTATCTTTAGGCGATGTAAATTCTGACGGTAAACTGGACGTCGTTGCCGGTAATTGGGAGCAAACTACCAAGGTTTATCTAGGGGACGGAACCGGCGGATTTAATTCAGGAAGCAATGTCGGATCAGATACACCCTTCACACAGTTCATAACTCTAGGAGACATCAATGGCGACAACAAACTGGATGTGGTTGTCGGAACCTATGATGGGCAGACTACCAGGGTTTACATGGGAGATGGTCTCGGTGGATTTGATTCAGGGCGTGACCTAAGCTCAGATACCGACAATACACGTTCCATAGCGTTAGGTGATGTGAACGAAGACGGTAAACTAGACGTTGTTACTGGGAATTACGACAGTATAAAGGTTTATTTAGGGGATGGCACGGGCGGATTTGATTCAGGGCATTCCATCGTAGCAAACAGGGACGACACTCGTTCAATAGCGCTTGGCGATGTCAACAATGACGGCAATCTCGACGTGTTGGCAGCCAACTACGGTTCAGTGAAGGTATTCCTCGGAAACGGTACAGGAGGATTTGGTTCCGGAATCAATATAGACACAACTGCCAATAACAATCAGTGCTTGACAGCAGGAGATGTTGATAACGATGGCAACCTGGATGTTGTCGTAGGAACTTATCTTCAAAATAGCAAAGTCTATTTGGGAAATGGTTTGGGTGGATTTGATTCAGGAAACGATGTTGATTCTGATGCTGATTTTACCCGTTCCATATTAGCGGTTGATGTTGATAACGATGGCAACCTGGATGTGATTACTGGTAACTGGAACGCCACTAACAAGGTCTATCTTGGAAACGGTTCAGGTGGGTTTGATTCTGGTCAGAATGTAAGCGGCAATATTAGTGGTACGCAGTCTATAGCATTAGGAGACATAGATAACAATGGGTATACTGACGTAGTAGTCGGAAGTTGGGGTTGGGGTAGCAGGGTTTACCCGAATAATGGTTCAATCCAAAATAGCGGTTCAGTCGAATCATCTGCGGCGGCTACCGTTTCAATCGACGTTGAAAAGGTCAACGAACTTCCCGCTGCGTCCGGTCCATCAACGACAACTACAGTGAATGAAGATGGTTCCATAAATATCACAGCCTTTGGGACTGATGTAGATAATCCTGCTTTGGTGGATGTGAGCTTTGCGATTACCTCTGACGTGTCTAATGGGATTCTGGTTGAGGGAGATACCTCGTTAGTCAGTGATGGACATTACTCCAAAGTTTACACGTATACTCCAGACGCCAATTTCATTGGCAGCGATCCTTTTGAGTTCACTTTTACAACCAAGAGTGAAACTTCGACTGATAACAACACAACATCCGTTGTAAGTGTTCCGATTACTGTGACAGCGGTTAATGATTTACCAGAGGCAACTGGTCCGGTAGCGACAACATCCTTGAACGAAGATGGTTCAATCTCAATCACGGTCTTTGGGACTGATGTAGATAATCCTGCTTTGTCTGACGTCAGCTTTGCCATTACATCTAATGTTCATAACGGGAATCTCGCTGCTGGAACCACATCGTTAGATAGCCCCGGTCATTACTCGAAAGTTTACACGTACACTCCAAACGCTAACTTCATTGGCAGCGATCCTTTTGAATTTACTTTCGCAACTAAGAGCGAGACATCAAGCGGTACAGACACAACATCGGCTGTCAGCGTTCCGATTACTGTGAATGCTGTTAATGACGCTCCGGTATTAGGTCTAAATCATGGGGCCGGTACCCTTGACCCTACATTCGGCGGCGATGGAATTGTGACAACATCGACTACGGGCTACATGTCTGACTATGCTTATTCTATGGCCATCCAGGCCGATGGCAAGATTGTAGTTGTAGGGGAAGCTGACAATGGCGAGTCCGGTTTTGGGCTCATTCGATACAACTGTGACGGAAGTCTAGACTTAGCAACAACTACAGATATCAGTGCCTTATCCACTTCCGGTGCTTATTCCGTGGCCATCCAATCTGACGGAAAGATGGTAGTGGCTGGGTACACTAACATGATTGGGCACTACGACTTTGCAATAGTTCGATACAACGTCAATGGTAGTCTAGACTCGGGCTTCGGCAATGGGGGGGTAGTTACCACTGATTTCGGTGGCACCAACGATTCTGCACAATGTGTGGTCATCCAAGCAGATGGTAAAATAGTGGTGGCAGGAACCGCAAATATCGGAGCGTATGTCATTGAGCTAGCAAGATATAATACCGATGGCAGCCTAGATTCCAGTTTTGACAGCGATGGTATACTGACTACTGACGTCAACGGAATAAGCGATTCTGCACAATGTTTGGCCATCCAGGCGGATGGAAAAATAGTTGTGGCAGGGTCGTCCGAGCTGGCCCGTTACAACAGTGATGGCAGCCTGGATACCAGATTTGACGGAAGCGGGCTTGGTTATGTTCGTTCCGAGACCATACAAAATGACGGCAAAATAGTGGTCGCTGGGATCGCAGGCAATAACTTTGGGCTTGCTCGTTTCAATAGTGATGGAAGCCTCGACAGTAGCTTTGACACTGATGGCATAGTGACCACCGACTTCCCCTTCTACGCTTACGCTTATTCTGTGTCAGTTCAGAATGACGGCAAGATCGTGGTCGCTGGGACCGCAGGTGGCAACTTTGGGCTTGCTCGTTTCAATAGTGATGGAAGCCCGGATTCGAGCTTTGACAGTGACGGGAAGTTGACCACCGATGTTGGCGGCTTGGGTTTCTCAACTGCGCACTCAGTGGCTCTTCAGTCTGACGGCAAGATTGCGGTGGCTGGAACAGCATCGTGTGTCAAGGGATCTGGAACCGATTTGTTCTTTGCGGTTGCACGGTACCTTGGGCCGGACATCTTGGCCTACACCGAAAACGCCGGTGCGCAGGTTATCGACAACACCACCAGCCTTACTGACTCTGATAGCACCAACATGTCGTCTGCAAAGATCCAGATCACCGGCAACTACCAGAGCAGTGAGGATACACTTAGCATTGACGCTCAGTACTTGCCGGGTGGTGTCACTGGAAACTGGGACGTTTCGACGGGGAAGTTGACCCTGAACGGTGTGTCTACAATTGGTAATTACGAGTCAATGCTTGAGCATGTGACTTACACCAACAGAAGTGACGATCCGCATACCGACGCCAGAACGGTAACATGGACGGTAAACGACGGCACCGTCGATTCTACAGCACAGGCTAGTAATGTTACGGTAACAGCCGTGAATGACTTACCAACCGCATCTGGTCCGGACGTGTCCACGACATTGAACGAAGATGGGACGACATCAATAACAGTTTACGGAACAGATGTAGATAACCCTGATTTGTCTGATGTGAGCTTTACGATTACCTCTGATGTGTCTAATGGGATTATGGTTGAGGGAGATACCTCGTTAGTCAGCCCTGGTCATTATTCCAAGGTCTACACGTATACTCCGGACGCTAACTTCAATGGCAGTGATCCTTTTGAGTTTACTTTCACAACCAAGAGTGAGTCTTCAAGCTCCACAGACACAACATCGGCTGTCCTTGTTCCGATTACTGTGAATGCTGTTAATGATGCTCCGGCGGCAACTGGTCCGGTAGCTACAACATCCTTGAACGAAGATGGTTCAATCTCAATCACGGTCTTTGGGACTGATGTAGATAATCCGGCTTTGTCCGATGTGAGCTTTACCATTACCTCTGATGTGTCTAATGGGATTATGGTTGAGGGAGATACCTCGTTAGTCAGCGCTGGTCATTACTCCAAAGTTTACACGTATACTCCAGACGCTAATTTCAATGGCAGTGATCCTTTTGAGTTCACTTTTACAACCAAGAGTGAGACTTCAAGCGCCAACAACACAACATCGGTTGTCAGTGTTCCGATTACTGTGACAGCGGTTAATGATTTACCAGGGGCAACTGGTCCGGTAGCGACAACATCGTTGAATGAAGATGGTTCAATCTCAATCACAGTCTTTGGGACTGATGTAGATAATCCTGATTTGTCTGATGTGAGCTTTACCATTACCTCTGATGTTCATAATGGGACCTTGGTCGCTGGAGACATGGCAAAGGACAGCGATGGCCATTACTCAAAGGCCTACACATATACTCCAGACGCTAATTTCAATGGCAGCGATCCTTTTGAGTTCACTTTTACAACCAAGAGTGAGACTTCAAGCGCCAACAACACAACATCGGTTGTCAGTGTTCCGATTACTGTGACAGCGGTCAATGATTTACCAGGGGCAACTGGTCCGGTAGCGACAACATCGTTGAATGAAGATGGTTCCATCTCAATCACGGTCTTTGGGACTGATGTAGATAATCCTGATTTGTCCGATGTGAGCTTTGCTATTACTTCTGATGTTCATAATGGGACCTTGGTCGCTGGAGACATGGCGAAGGACAGCGATGGCCATTACTCGAAAGTTTTCACATATACTCCAGACGGTAATTTCAATGGCAGTGACCCCTTCGAGTTCACTTTTACAACCAAGAGTGAGACTTCAAGCGCCAACAACACAACATCGGTTGTCAGTGTTCCGATTACTGTGACAGCAGTTAATGATTTACCGGCGGCAACTGGTCCGGTAGCGACAACATCGTTGAATGAAGATGGTTCAATCTCAATCACAGTCTTTGGGACTGATGTGGATAATCCGGCTTTGTCTGATGTGAGCTTTACCATTACTTCTGATGTTCATAATGGGACCTTGGTCGCTGGAGACATGGCGAAGGACAGCGATGGCCATTACTCGAAAGTTTTCACATATACTCCAGACGGTAATTTCAATGGCAGCGATCCTTTTGAGTTCACTTTTACAACCAAGAGTGAGACTTCGACTGACAACGACACAACTTCAGCTGTCCTTGTTCCGATTATTGTGACTGCTGTAAACGACATGCCGACGACGAGTTTAACTGCAACTACTTCCGAGAATTCGAGCGTGGTCTTGACGGGTTGGACGTTTGACGACAGCAAGGACTCGGTTCCCGGCGGGTCGTCAGCGAATAATCCGCAGCATGTGAAGATTTCTAGCCTACCGGTGAATGGCTCACTTTTCGATAATGGTGTGGCGCTCCAGGTTGGCGACACCATTGTTTGGGCTGACGTAATTGGAGGAAATGTAATCTTCCAGCCTAATGCCAACTGGGTAGGGGCCACGTCTTTCCTGTTCACTGTCGTAGATGATGGAGGAACTGCTAATGGTGGAGAGAACACAAGCGTCGCGACTAATGCTACGATCAACGTCTCGAACACGCAAGACGACAACTGGTCCTTAAATGTCAGTGGTGGAATAGCTTATTGGACCAATTCTAGCCTGAATCTGAGTCAGTTTAAATACGATTACAGCACTGGTCAGTGGTATGATGAAGGCCCGACTGGCGGTTGGTCAACCTTGGGGCCTGCTGGTCTCTCTTCATCTTTTCTTGGTGACGGATCCTCGCACATCTTGGACAGCAACTGGTCATACAATTACAGTGGTGGAGTCGGTTTTTGGACCAATACTAGCCTGAATCTGAGTCAGTTTAAATACGATTATAGCACTGGTCAGTGGTATGATGAAGGCCCGACTGGCGGATGGGCAACCTTGGGGCCTGCTGGTCTTTCTGCATCTTTTCTTGGTGTTGACGGTCGCACAAATACGCTGGACAGCAACTGGCAGTACCAATACAGCTACGATTACCAAGGTGGATCCGGTGCTTGGATCAGTCCAAGCGTTTGGTTTATATACAACTACAAACTTGGACACTGGTGGGGTTATGACATTCATGGCTCCACGGAGTTTGACAGTTCTAGTGGATTTTCAGCATCCTTCATTGGAGACGGCGCATGGCACAATATTGGGACCATGGGGGGTACCCATTACGAATACCAGTATGACATGTCGAGCGATCATTATGGCTATTGGTTCAATACTGACCTCGGTTTCCTCCAGTATAAATATGATTACGACGCCGGCCAGTGGTATGACGAAGGTAAAGTTGGCGGTTGGGCAACTTTGGGCTCTGGTAGTCTGTCGTCTAGGTTCATGGGTGACGGAAACACACGTGTGTTAGACAGCAACTGGTCATACAATTACAGTGATGGATTAGGTTATTGGACCAATTCAAGTCTGAATCTGAGTCAGTTTAAATACGATTACATTACTGGTCAATGGTATGATGAAGGCCCGACTGGCGGATGGGCAACCTTGGGGCCTGCTGGTCTTTCTGCATCTTTCCCCGGAGATAACCACGCTCCTACTGTAACTGGTCCTACCTCTCTAACGACTGCCGAGGACACTTCGATATCGTTAACCGGATCGAATGTTATATCGATACAGGACACTGAGAATGACCAGGTCAGTGTCACCCTGACTGCGGGCCATGGAACCTTAACGGTGGGAACTCAGACAGGGTTGAGCATAACGCTGACGGGATTACCTGCGGATGTAACACATGAGCTGAGTGGAATGATTTACACTCCTTCGCTTAATTATTATGGGCCTGACAGCATATCAGGGCATGTTGTTGAGACATTGACAGCTCAAGGGTTAACGGCGGATTCGAACGTAAGTGTGACTGTGGATCATCCCCCTACGTTAAGCCTCAGTCATGGGGCTGGTTTACTGGATACGACTTTTTCTGTTGATGGCAAGGTGACCACTGATTTGGGTAGCTCGAATGACAATGCGAAGTCTGTGGCCATCCAGGCCGACGGGAAGATAGTGGTGGCAGGGAATGCAGGCGGTGACTTTGGACTAGCTCGTTATAACACTGATGGAACACTGGATACGAGCTTTAGTGGTGACGGCAAGGTGATTACTGGTTTCGGCGAAGCTCTTGGTGCGAGCTCAGTGGCCATCCAGGCTGACGGCAAGATTGTGGTGGCTGGATACGCACGCAATGGCTCAAATTATAACTTTGCTCTGGCTCGTTACAATTCCGATGGGAGTTTAGATACAACATTTGATGGTGATGGCACGCTAACCACCAAGTTAGGCGACTGGTGTGGGGCTACAGATATGACCATCCAGGCTGACGGCAAAATTGTAGTGGCAGGGTACTCTTACAACGGCTCAGATGATGATTTTGCGCTCGCTCGTTACAACGGTGACGGTAGTTTGGATACGAGCTTCGACGGCGATGGCAAGTTGACAACTGACTTCGGTGGACTTGGGAACTGGGTGAATTCCGTAGCCATCCAGTCTGATGGCAAGATAGTGGCGGCCGGGGGAACATACAATGGTAGAGATAATGACTTAGCACTCGCCCGTTACAATGGTGACGGTAGCCTCGACACGACATTTGACAGTGACGGCAAGCTGAACACTGATTTCAGCGGTAGCGGGTCGAATGACTGGGTTAATTCTGTGGCCATCCAAGGCGATGGCAAGATAGTGGTAGCCGCGAATTCATTAGGCTCTGGGAGTGATTTTGTTCTCGCCCGTTACAATGGTGACGGTAGCCTCGACACGACATTTGACAGTGACGGCAAGCTGAACACTGATTTTGCGGGCTGGGACTATTCGAAGTCAGTGACCATCCAATCTGATGGCAAGATAGTGGTAGCCGGGGATTCATACAAATACCCAAATGCTGACTTTGCACTCGCTCGGTACAACAGCGACGGGAGCCTAGATACGACATTTGACAATGACGGCAAGTTAACCACAGCTATTGGCAGCTCGGATGACTATGCTAATTCAGTGGCTATCCAGGCAGATGGCAATATAGTAGTAGCCGGGCAAACAGGTGGCAACTTTGCTCTTGCTCGTTACGATGCGTCGCACTCGGATTACACTGAGAATGCCAGTGCGCAAGTTTTCGACAGCACCATCACATTAACTGATATTGACAGCGACAACATGTCGTCTGCAAAGATCCAAATCACCGGCAACTACCAGAGCAGTGAGGATACACTTAGCATTGCCTCTGGATACTCCTTGCCAGCCGGAGTCACTGCCAACTGGGACGGGTCGACGGGTGAGTTGACCTTGAACGGCTTGGCTAACACTGCTGATTACCAGTCAATACTCGCGCATGTTACTTACACCAACAGCAGCGACGATCCTAATACCAATTCCCGAACCGTTAGCTGGACAATTCAAGATGAAGGTGGGCTTGATTCGGTTCCGCAGACTGGCTCAATAACTGTCACGGCCGTTAATGATGCACCGACGGCATCTGGTCCGGTATCGACTACTACGTTGAACGAAGATGGTTCGGTATTAATAACGGTTCATGGAACTGATGTAGACAATCCTGCTTTGTCCGATGTGAGTTTTGCTATTACCTCTGATGTTCATAACGGGACCTTGGTCGCTGGAGACACAGAGTTAGACAGCGCTGGTCATTACTCCAAGTTGTACACATATACTCCAAACGCTAAATTTAATGGCAGTGATCCTTTTGAGTTTACTTTTACAACCAAGAGCGAAACTTCAAGCGTACATGACAAAACATCCGCTGTCAGTGTTCCGATTACTGTGACTGTGGTCAATGATTTACCTGAGGCAACTGGTCCGGTAGCGACAACATCGCTGAATGAAGACGGCATGGTGTCGATAACAGTTTACGGAACAGATGTAGATAATCCTGCTTTGTCTGACGTGAGCTTTGCCGTTACCTCTGATGTTCATAACGGGACCTTGGTTGCTGGAGACATGGTAAAGGACAGCGCTGGTCATTACTCCAAGGTTTACACGTACACTCCAAACGCTAACTTCATTGGCAGCGACAACTTTGAGTTCACTTTTACAACCAAGAGTGAGACGTCAAGCGCAACTGACACTGCATCCGCTGTCAGTGTTCCGATAACTGTAAATGATGTAAATGATGCTCCGCTTGTTTCAGGTCCGTCTTCAAATATCCATGTTCCAAATGGACAAATAGAGAGAATCGTCCTTACATGCGATGATGGTGATTTATTTCAGAATCAGATTGTAACAATGATTCTAGACACTCCACCTTCAAATGGCACCCTGCATTTGAGTCAATCTGATGCCCAAGCAGGAGTGAATGAGTTACATACAGGGTCAGTCATAACCGCTATTTCAAATGGCGGTAATCAAACACTCTTTTTTAAAGCAAACACCAACGGATCGGATACGTTTACATTTCATGCCAGAGACAATGGTGGAGGCTTGAACGATACAAGTGGACTGTTTTCCATTAGATTGACTGTAAACAGCGCAGGAGGCAATAATCCAGTGCAACCCTGGATTCCGCCAAACAATCCCCCAACGACTAATCCTCCTGGATCCCACGAAAACACACCACATAACATCCCTATATTTGGTCCCCCGAATTCATTAATGCCCACAGATATCAATCCGGTCAATGCGCCTTTATCTACTACATTGAACCCTATGTCCAACAATGTGTATGGGCCATCCTCGGTCGATATCGGGTCTGGAAATGGAACTGGAAATCCGTCGTTTAACGCTCCTGGTATGGAACAACACAGTTTGCAATCATCTCCAGGGCCTGCCGGCAATTCACCGTCCCAAGTCGCCGCTGCGATGATGGCTGAGGGACTTAATGTTCAGGAACAACAGCAATCAGCCCAGAAGTTTGTTCAACAACAACAAATAACTGAACAGGGCCATGCTGGCGATCAACCAGTAATCGGACAGCAGGCAGTCTTTGTAACACCACAGCCGGGACAAACTAACAGCCAGAATAATGTCGGATTCATGGAAAACACTATCAGTGGAGTATTGCAACAACCGAGATCAGAACAAGTAGCTTCATTGGTCGAAAACAATGCTAACGGAGGTTTCACTTACGGACCCAATACCTTGTTTTTTAGCAATAACCAATCAAGTGGAAATGAAGTACATCAAGGTGCTTACAACCAGTTAAATCCCCAGATAACGGTAAACATGTCAAAAGGCAGCTTTACTAATTACCTGAATTGGATTGCAAGGGCGACAATATCCTAATAAAATTCGACAAAGAATTGATAAGGGAATCATCACGCTTGATTGGCGCTGGGGTTACACCTTGATTCAAGAATTAGAACAGAAAGGAATTAATATGTCTGAGACGCCTAAACCGGATCAGAATCAGGGATTGGACATCTCTACCGTTCTTAACAATCCACAGATACAAAAACTCTATGTAAATAGGACTGTTGTGGGAAACACAATCAGTGATATGTTTGTTATCGCTCAATCTACCGGAACACAGCCTACAGTAGTTCAAATGTCATTTACCACAGCCAAGACGCTGGCAGTGGACCTTCTTGGAATGATATCGGACTTTGAAGGGAAAACCGGGCAAAAAATCCTTACCATGAAAGAACTCCAGGAAAAGATGGCAAAACAACCCAGTGGGCCACCAATGTGATTTCCTCATTAAGTGTCCGCCATCAATTACGATTGCGTTAGGAAAGAACGATATCAGAGCAAGTGACTTAGAAAAACTTCTGAGGTCCATAACTTAAAAAGTAGCCTACAGGAGTGAGAGAGGTGAAAAAAATAATCACTTTTTTTCCAGAAATAGATATAGTATATATATCTTTTAATATCTGGTTAAAAGCTAGAGGTTTGCCATTGGAGCCAAAATGCGTATCCAGGAAAAAACCGCTTGTCGTGCAGGAGTAGCTAAGAAAACGGGGTTTTAAAAATGAGTTTAGCAAAAAAATATTTGAAAAGAGCAAAAAAGTTAAGCAAAATAACTGAAGTCAATATAGACCCTAATTTATCTTGGGGGGTAGTTTCTGTTGATTCATTAGA
>CAJBEZ010000072.1 GCA_903952205.1 uncultured Desulfomonile sp.
CTTCCGCCATCCTGCATAGCGTCTCTGGCGTTTATCGCAAGGTTCATCAATATCTGGTCAATTTGGTTCGGCGCAGCGTTTATCGTCCAAAGATCATCCTCCAACAAAAGATCGATTTCTATCATCTTTGGCATGGATCGGCTCAGCATGGCCCTGGTCTGCGCAACAAGCTTGTTGAGTTCAATGGGTCGCAGTTCCAGGGGTGTCTTGCGAACGAACACCATCATCCCTTTAATCAGCTCAGCGCTACTGTGAACAGTTTGCTTTATGACTTCCAATTTCGATTTTGCAGTCTCCGGCAGATCTTTTTCGAAAAGCATCAAGTCCACGTAGCCGTCAATAACCTGGAGCTTGTTGTTGAAGTCATGCGCAAAACCTCCCGCCAGGGTTCCAATGGCCTCCATCTTTTGGGCTTGCAGCAGTTGTTCCTGAAGTTCAACCTGTTTGGTTACATCATGTTTCACCGCCACAAAGTTGGTCAGCTTCCCTGTCTCATCGTAAACCGGAGAGATGGAAGCGTCTTCATGGTATTCAGTCCCGTCCTTTTTCCTGTTGATAAACCGCCCTTGCCATGCATTCCCAGCGTTTATGGTCGCCCACATGTTGGTGTAAAGATCTGCAGGGTGTTTATCGCTCCTAAAAATATTGGGGGTCTGTCCGAGAAGTTCATTAAGAGTATATCCGCTGAGAATTGCCTGTGCAGGGTTGACATATTGAATTATACCGTTAGCGTCAGTAATGATAACAGCCTCCGCAGCTTGCTCAGTGGCGGTAGACAGGAGTTTCATGGCTTCCCCCGCCTTCTTCCGGTCGGTGATGTCAATTAGCGTTGCAGACAGGAATAAGGGGGTTCCTTTGTCATCTTTTATTACCGTAGCGTTCATAAGGGTAGGAAAGACGGCGCCATCATTCTTCGCGTGCCAGACTTCCTGGAACTCGAATGCGCCATCCCGAACCAGTTTTTCAAGAAGTCGATCAACATGTTCCATCTGTTCATCAGTATGGAACACTGAAAGGTTCTTCCCGATCGTTTCCGACAGCGAAAACCCGTGCATGTGAGCAAAAGCCTCGTTCGCATAGGTGATAAATCCCTGGAGGTCCGACATGACACAGCCGTAACTGGCCAGGTCAGTGATGGCCTTAAATTTTCGGACGTCCTGGTCAGCCAGCCAGCCTTCGATGGTTTTGCCTAATCGTCCGGCGATAGCATCTATAAGGTTTCTCTCTTCCTTCAGAAATGGACCCTCGTGGCTTTCCGGCGTTTGTTCAAAATAGCCGACCTCCAAGCAACCGATAGGCTCGCCGCTGGCGATAATGTCGGCAGATTGCTTTGAGACGGGCGCCTTGTAGTTCTCCGTCTTGAACTCCTGACCTTGTAGGACCAAACTTACACAGGTGATGTCCGGGTATTGCCAGGATGATGGAATGAGATCAACCATTTTCGGAAGTGTCTGGTTTAGCGACAAGTCGGATTTCTCTACCAGCGTGGAAATAGCATAGAGACAATTCAATTCCTTGACACGTTCACTGAGTTGTTGGGTGGTTTTGCGTAGGGTCTCCTCATCTATCTTGCGCTCAGTTATGTCCACCAAGCCGCCGTAAAGACGAAGACCGTCCGGATTCCCAGAGACCAAAACACATTCAGACAACGAGCTGACCCACACAATCCTGCCGCTCTTGTGACATAGCCGAAGTTCGCAGGAACCGGTGGAGCCTGGAGTAATACCAATGACTTTATTGTCAAAAATAGCCCTGTCCTCGTCGATCACCAAGGCGCTCCAGCAACCAAGCGCTTTGATGTCTTCCTCCGAGTGACCGGTAATTCGTTCCACCGCCCCCATTATCCAGTCAATTGAATAGGCGGTGTTGTTTGACTTGATGCAGGAGTAGGCGATGTCGGAGGTCAGGGAAGATATGCGACGGTAGCGCTCCTCATTCTCACGCAATCGGTTTTCCGCAAACTTGAGCCTCAGTATAGCCTTAACTCGAGCGAGGAGTTCCCGATTCGGTATGGGTCTGGCTATGTAACCATCCGCCCTTCGTTCAAGAGCTTCGGCCTGACTATCTGAGTCGATATGCGTACTGGAAAAAAGAACCACAAAGATGTCCGCGGTTTCAGGATCAGATTTGATACGCCTGCAAACCTCCCGACCGTCAATGTCCGGCAAGACAACATCCAGGAGAATCAAATCCGGTTTGTGTTCTGCAGCCATTTTCAGGCAATCAGCGCCGTTGCTTGCCTCGAAGGTCTCGTATCCCGCTCCCCTCATGATTCTTGACACACCCCGAAGCGCATGGATTTGGTCATCCACAATCAGGATTCTAGCGGCGTCTTTATTTTTCATCTATTCTCCCAAAAGTCCAAAGGACAGAAGACAGTCTTAACCGTCGGTCCCCAACAATCGTTCCAGTTGGGTCTCCAGGTCTTCCATCTTGTAGGGTTTGTGAAGAACACCTGCGGGACGCTGCCCTGGAAAGCTCTGCATCACTGCGTCCTCGGTGTAACCGCTGCTGAGGATAACCTTAACCTCAGGCTTAATGCGTATCAGTTCCTCGAAGGCCTCAACTCCGTTCATTTTTGGCATTGCGAAGTCGAGCAGCACAAGATCTATTTCGTTCAGGCGCTCCCGGAAAATGCGGACTCCTTCCTCCCCATCCGAAGCGGTAATTGTGAGGTACCCTAGAACCTCCAGGCGCCTTGTCACCAGGCTAAGGACCATTTCTTCATCATCTACTACAAGAATGGTTCTTCGCCCAGCAGAACCGCCGGATAGGATACTGCGGGTTGAGTCTCAACGGCTTCCATGGGGTGAACAGTCGAGGTCGGAGCCTGTTGAGGCGCAGAGAACAGAACACGGATTGTGGTCCCCTTGCCAACCTCACTATCTACCATTATAGCGCCATGATGCCCCTTGACTATTCCCATTACTTCAGCCATGCCAAGACCACGACCCCAAAACTTGGTTGAGAAGAAAGGATCAAACAGCTTGCGTTGTGTCTCAGCGTCCATTCCACAACCAGTGTCCGAAACTTCAAGAAATACGAACCGGCCTGATTCCGGTTTCTTCTCAAGGTGACTATGACTCAGATACGCTTCATCGCAATCCATAACCCCGGTTCTGATGGTCACCCCGCCAGCGTTGGCGCCAATAGCCTCAGAGGCATTGACGGCAAGAGCGCAAATCAAACGCTGTATTTGATTAGGTTCTCCCTCAATGTGTGGGAGCGTTTTACAAATGTCGAAGTCGAGGGCAACATGTCTGGAAATGGAGGATTGCAGTAGGCTTTTGGTTTTATTCAGCAAATCGTCGAGATAAATATCCTTGGGGAGATAGAGAGCGCTTCCGGCATAGGTCAGCATCTGGCCAGAGAGTTCCGCTGATCGTTCAGACGCCTTGATGGCGTTCAGTATACTTTGTCTTGCCTCGGAATCGGGGGGAATATCATCGAGAGCAATATCAAGGTTACCCAAGACCACCTGGAGCAGGTTGTTGAAATCATGGGCTATGCCACCGGCCATTACGCCGAGACTCTCCAGCTTCTGGGCGTGAAACAACTGCTCCTGGAGTTCGATCTCTTTGGTTACGTCGCGTTTCACCGCTACGAAGTTCGTCAGCTTCCCTGACTTATCGTAAACAGGAGATATACTTGCGTCTTCCTGGTATTCAGTCCCATCCTTTTTTTTGTTAATAAACCGCCCGGACCACATTCTTCCGGCGTTAATAGTTTCCCAAAGCGCTTTATAAAAAAAGTCGTCTTGTTTGCCACTCTTCAAAATATTGGCAGTCCGGCCGATGAGTTCATCACTGCTATATCCACTAATGGTCTCCGCAGTCGGGTTTGTATATTGAATTATCCCCGATGCGTCAGTAATGATCACAGACTCCGCTGCCTGCTCAACAGCGGTGGATAGCAGTCGTTCCCGTTCAGCGGCCTGACGACGATCGATCATTCGCCAGACTGAATCCATAAGGAGAGATACCTGCCTTACATCGGCCTCATCATAATCCGATTTCTTGTTTGCAACGCCAACAACAGCGACTATATTACCGTCCTGAAAAATTGGCGTAGTCATAAATTTGAGGAGTTCGACGTGCCCTGAAGGATATCCTTTCTTTAGCGGATTAAAAGCCTGAAAGTTATTTATTATAATGGCTGTTTTTTGCCGGACAGCCTCGCCCCATATACCGGTTTTTTCGAGTTCGTAGACAGTCTGGGGTTCAACGACCTCGCATTGTTTCATTACATCCTTCGACCATGTATTGAGGATAAATTGTCGCTTGTCCGCATCGTAATAATATATGTAGCCCACTTTGCTTCCAGTTAACCTTATGACATGATCAAGGGTAAAATCCAAAAAATCCTGGATGGTCTTGGCCCTGTATTGAGAAATCTCATACAGACTCTGTAATCTAGTCTCATTTAGCTTGATTTGCTCCTCTGACCGCTTGCGCTCGCTGATATCACGCACTATTCCAGAAGCGAACCACCTCCCGTGCATCTGGAAACTGGAAAGCGAGAGTTCTATAGGAAACTCCTCGCCATCCTTTCTGCGGGCAATCAACTCTGAAATCTCTCCTGTGGCGTTTCCTCTTCCTGTTTGCGTGAAATCTTTAAAACCGGAAAAAGCCGCTTGGTGATAGAGCGACGGCGCAAGCAGTTCATGGACGTTTTTACTCATCGCCTCTGAAGAGCTATAGCCGAAGATTCGCTCTGCGGCCTTGTTCCAAAAGCAAATTTCCGCTTTGTCATCCACCAGGATAATGGGGTCAAAAACTGAATCACTGATAGCTCTGAATCTCTGTTCCCGATCCCGAATTTCATCGTCCGTTCTCTTGCGTAAGATTATTTGACCGATATTCTTGGCGATCGCCTTTATAAGATTCCTTTCCTCGTTGAGGAAAGGCCCCTCATCACTTTCCATTCTTTTTTCCAAATATCCGACCCTTACGGCGCCAACATCGGCGCCATCGACAATAATCTTCTCGGATTGCTTGAAAACGCAGGCGTCATGGTTGCCTGTTCTGTACTCGTCATCCCCGACGCATATTTCAGCGCATGTAATCTCGGGGTACTGCCAGGCTTGTGGAATGAGATCCACAATGTTGTCAAAGATCTGCGGCGGCGACAAAACAGAGTTATGAATAAGTTCGGAAATCCTATTGAGGCAATCAAGCTCTTTGACCCTTTTGGCGAGACTGTGTGTTTTTTCCTCCAGGGACTTCTGAAGCTCAATGTATTGAGTGATGTCAGTGGCTACAGCGAGAAAGGCGGGTTCATCTTTCCACAGAATACTCGACGATTGGATATCGAGCCATTTCAATGATCCATCTTTACAGATGATCCTGCAAACATATCGATGGTGGGATGTGGCCGGCCCGGTACGGTTTGCGTAATATTTCCGGATCATCTCCTGATCATCCGGGTGAATCACTTTTTCGAACAAAGATGGTAAGGACGACCATTCCACATGAGAATAACCAAACATTTCCACGCAAGCCCGATTAAGAAACTCAAACCTGCCGTGTCGGATCAACAGATAGGCCTGGTTACTTTTGTCAAGCATTTCCAGGAGTCTTAACGAAGAGTTTTCTATTGATCCCCAGGCTTCAGGCCCAATAGTTTCTTCAAATTCCGTCACGCGCCGCCGCATATCCATAAGCTTTTCAATTAGTTGATCTTTTGTACTGTATCGCTCCTGCATGGCAAGATTCCTTGTTTGTCAGATTACGCGCCAATCATGAATGGCACAGGATGACTAATTTGTTCGCCGTCACTTAACTGTCGAATCCTAGTTAATTTTCTTAAGCACACATCATGCCAATTCGTACGTTATGCTCTAGAATAATTAAAACAGCTATGTTAATAAGGGTTATCTTGGCGTGACCAACTATAAGGTACGCAACAGAAAGGAAGTTGCAATCCATTAAATGACCATATTCGGGCGCCATTTTATAGGAAATGGAAACAAGGCTTACAAATAGTGACTAAATTGATATGCTCAAAAATGGACACAAAGAGTTCTCTTTGACCGTTATTGGTCACTGATGCCAAGCTTGACCATGTGACGGCCCAGGGCGGGTCGTGACATCCCAAGCAGACGAGCTGCC
>CAJBEZ010000073.1 GCA_903952205.1 uncultured Desulfomonile sp.
AACCAGATATTAAAAGACATATATACTATATCTATTTCTGGAGAAAAAGTGATTATTTTTTTCACTAGCAGGGTGCATCAACATAAATTAAGCCTGCCATGTCATTCCTCCTTATAGGGCCCAATTATGGCTTTCAATCCGCTGACGGGCAAGGTTATTTCTTTAGTGTTGTCAGTTTCGCCGTAATCCGGTTCTTTTTGGACCTTATTAAACTCATGCCCGTAATTCTTCTCATCCTCTTCAGATACTTTCCATGAATCATTTTCAGGGTAATAGTAACAGAAAAATATCGGGATTTTGGGTTCCAGGGGCTTATCAAGCTCCCAGGTTTCGATCCGGTAATCGTCGCCAATGTAATGTTCATACAGGGCATTTCTGGTTTCCCGTTTTATAAACTCTTTAGCTTTGCCACGGGTTGAGAATATGGAGCGAATCCCATAATCGGAATAGTTTCCGGACGTGACGACGTAAATGTTCATGATAAATTTTCCTGTAAATGTCATGGAGGCTTTTTGGTGTTTTTGGGGGGCGTTACCCCCCTTACCCGCAGATTCCAGCGTGACGTGTGGTCCGCAATTATAAAAAATCGTGTATGTCAGTTTAGTTCTCAGGCCAGATCGTTCCGGCTTATTGTTCATTGGGGTCGGTTTTTATCTGACCTCCGGCCAGGGCCTTCATCGTTGATTGAAGATACTGAAGCCGAAGTCCCAACATTTGAACAGAGTGCGCCAGGTATGTGATTGCCAGTTCATTGGACACCGTGCCACCTTGCTGAATCTCTACCAACGAACCTGTTATGGCTTGCCAGTTTTCGTTAAGTGAATCGAATTTACTCGACATTGAATCATGAAGTTTCTGATAAAATTCCTGTCTGGTCATTTTTTCTTTTCCTGTTTATTTGTCATTAAGCAACTTTATCGTTGTGTTCACTGGTCAATCCTATATCCTTAAACAGACTTGGCGTAATTGCTATTGCGGCGTTATAAAGCATTCCGGCCAGGCGACGAATTTCGCTTTCAGCGGTTGGCTGTAATCGAAGCCGGAAGAAATCACGCAACGCCCTGGCGTTAATCCACCAATGCCGGGACGTAGATGTTGCGACCGGGATTAGATAACGGGCGTCGGCTTTCTGGACACCGATTACAGGGCACCGCAGTTGCTGATACCGCTCATAGGCGTCCTGGATTCCCGCTGAAAAGACACCATAAATTGGTTTCACCTGTTCAGGATCAGTAACAGAGTCCAGCATCGGATAAACGAATTCGGGTTTTTGTTGAGTGTAACGGCGGCTCAGGGAAACATGCCCCTGGCCGATCCTGTGCCGTGACAATTGAGCCCCACAGGCTTTGGATATCCCGGAAACAAGAAAATTGAACTGAATTGATTCCAGGGGTGTTAAATGATTCAACCTAATTAGTTTTTCATTTAATTTATGAAGGTCCATCAGAGGTTTATTGTTAGCTATTTTGTCGTAACTGATTCCGGCTGAGAGAGCCGGAAGCGCTTCAGTTAATCCAAAAGCAACATATTCAGGAAGTGCGCCATGTATGCTGACGGCGTGCGATGTAATCGCCTGAAGCTGTACGGACGGCTCTACGTTGCCGAAACAAACTTCGGCCCTGACTTTCTTCCAGGGATCATAGGATGTTACATTAATAATCATTTGTCCCACCGTCCAAAACCTTTATCAAAAGTCCGAATTTCGCTGTAATCCTTGAGGTATTGAAAAAACAGAAAGAATGGAGCGCCCAAGATTAGAATAACCAATCCAAGCAACAAACCTCCAATGCCCGCCTTAATTGACAAGACTACGCAATCCCACACAAATTCAAGCATTTGTAATTTCCTCCAATATGTTTCGTTTTTTAATGTTTGGAACATGTTCCACAGATTTCCACCAATCCAATAGCTTTTGCCGATGAAAAATATATTGACTCGTTCCGATTCGGCGCACGGGAACCAGTCCTTTTCTTACCCAGCCTCTAAACACATATTTGCTGACGCCAAGCAATTTGACCGCTTCCTCAAACTTTATGAACATCAAAACGCCCTCTCAATCCCATTAGTGGAAAGTTTGGCTCCGCCCCAAATCCCTTCGTATGGGATTGTTCCTTCGGAAGTGAATTTTGCGAATCGGACAGAAGCGAAGCGTGCGCCGCGAGTAACAGGGAAGGGTTTTGGAGCCATAACAACCAGACCGCAGTGAATCTGGCCGCTGTATCCAGGGGCGATATCAGTGCCGACAACAAAACTGCTGAATCCAAATGTAGTCCGTCGTGGCTTAACGGTCCCGAATATGTCGTGGGGCATGTTAAAAACTTCCCCGGCAAGAATGTGATAAAAGCCTTGTGTCAACCACCAGACATTTTTGTCACTTTTTGGAAGCTGGACCAGTTTTGGGGTCTGTCTTGAATCCACACCCAGAAATCCGCCGTTATCGTCTGGGTCTGGAAGCCAAATTGATTCAACGGTTATGTCGAACCTGTTGCCTTCAATAAATGCCATTCGGTCTTCCCAGGCGTCATTGGTGATATAGAATGGCTTAGACACCATGTCGGCGTCGGTCCCGGTGGGACACAACTTCTGGATATCCTTTGCGGTCAGAAACATTTTTATCCTCCTTTTGACTTTTGATAACAAATGCCTTATCCTTCCGGCGAAGGTCGGCAATAACGTTTTGCGTTTTGTCCCCTTTTCTTTTCTTTTTCTTTTGGGAACCCCATGCCTTAACCGACATGGGGTTTTCGGTTTCCCGCCCCGTTGATTCAATGTCAGCAATTATAATCCATGCTAATTCAAATAGCAATCAATTACTAGTCGGTGACAAGGTATTTATTGCACACGTAAAATCAGGGCCCTGATTTGCATTGGTGGAAACGGCGTGTTATTTCGATTCCTGATTGATTCCTTGATTAGTTGTTTACTGATTTTGGCGAATGACAATCCTTGTGATCTTAGATCTTTTATTCGAGCAATAACCTGTTGTTCGTCATTATTTACCGCCAGCTTTTCTCCTTCCCTTTTGTAACCGTAAGGAATTGTCCCGATAACTTCGCCATTCGCTCTTTTACCGTCCAAAACCATCTTGGTCCGTTCGGCTATCAATTCACGTTCCATTTCAGCGAATACGGCGGTAATCCCAAAAAACGCTTTTCCCATTGCCGTGGACGTGTCGATTTTATCGGTTACGGCGTGAAGATTACAGTTGTTGGTTTTTAGCAGTTCCGCTATTTCATAGGTTTGTCGTACGTTCCTGGCCAGGCGGTCCAATTTTACGATAACAAGGTCCGCAACTTTTCCTTTGGAAACCATTTCCAGGATTTCTTTAAGGGCCGGGCGTTTCTTGATGTTTTTGCCGGAAACCGTGTCGCATTTCACGTCAATCAAATCCAGGTCAAACATTTTGCAATAATCCCTGATCATGTTTTCCTGAACACCAAGGGACAATCCGTCATCACGTTGTTTCTTACCTGAAACACGAATGTAGCCTAAAGTTTTGTTCATCGTTCCTCCATGACTCCGCCGGGGCCTTGAATCCAAGGTTTTCCTTTAATCACAATTTATCGCCGGAAGACTTTCCAGGGCGTTCCAGTTCAATCTTCGAGCGGTTTTTTTAAACGCTTCCAGGGCGGCGCCATAGTCTTCCGCCGCCGCAATCCTTTGGCCGGTCAAATAATCATGGACCGCCCAAACTTGTCTGGATTTGTCGTAATAAACGAAAAAGTCCCGTCCAACTTCTTTTGCCTCAAGGGAATATCCATGAACATGGTGGATAAATTTTCCAGCGGCGGTTTCTATCCGTGATAAAAACCGTTTCCCTTTTGAAAACACAGTTACATTCATCTGGTCCCCCTGATGTTGCGTTTTTCGGCAAAATCACGTAAAAATGCTAGAGTGTTACCATGCTTAAAATCAATTTTTAATAGATCATTCCTGAAAATGGCCTTGTCAGAATCGGGCATGTTTTTAATGAATTTCAAAACGTCTTTTACTTTGATTGTATCGTTTACAACTTCGTTTGTTTTAACAGAAGCTCCCTTAATGAACTGGTCAAGCCACGGCCAAGAATTGTTGCTATTCACTTTGTAACCTCCGGAGTGAAACGCCATGTTACGGCGTCCAGGTCTTCAATTTTTACTTTCCTGAATTTTTTGTTCTTGATTGAAAAGACTCGCCGGTAATGTTTTTCCCTGGTCCAATACATGAAATTGTGAATATCCTTCGGGCCAAAAATTGTTTCAGTCCCGCAGTCCCTGACGCCCCAAATAAAATGGGAAGGTTTGTTTTCCTTTAGGTATTCTATGTCAATGCCAAGGTCATGTTGAAGACAACGTGTGCAATAAGGGTTGTCAATTTCCGTGATAGTTTTCTTAATGATTTTAGTCATTTTGTCGATTATAGCTTCCATGATATTTTCCTCTTTTCTTTCCTTCTCAGTTGAAAACTGTTTGCGAGCCCGGAAACAAACACTTCCGGGCCCAAATTTTAATTCCCAACAAATTTAATTACCTGCGTAAAGGCATGATTAATGAACCCTCATTTAGCTCACTCCATTGGGCCGAAGGATCGTCAAAACGAAGAACCATCGGCTTGCCAGAAGCCTCTCCGTCTTCTTTGAACGGCATACTTATATAAAGCGTTTCTTTTTTGGTTTGCTCTACAGCCTGTAACAGGTATTTGAGGTTTAAGAGAAAAACACCTTCATTTGTCGGCCCGGCGTATTCACCGGCTTTGTCGGTAATTGGGAATTCTATTGTTTTCCCGATTAGGTTGGCGGTTATTTTTAATGATCCATTTACGACGCAAGTTCCTCTTGTCTGTTCGGGTTGAAGGATCTTGGCAATCGGCGCCAATTTGGCTTGAAGATCTTTCCGGTCAACGGCGAACCAGTTATCCGGGCCATAATCCGGCATGACCCTTTTATAATCGGGATAATCGCCGTTTTCACCCATGATTTCGACTGTTATTGTTTCTCCGGCCGCCGCCTCCGTTACCAGGCAAAAATAGTTTTTGTTTTCTCTTACCGAAATAAAAACCATTTCGGGTTTGAACTTTTCTACCGCAACAGCTACGGATCGGGGCATTAACGAAGTACATGGATTGTTATCAGAGGCGGAAACGTCGGACCACGCCAGGCGATGACCGTCCGTGGTTATGAACATATTGTTTTCAATGTAGAAATTATTCAGATTAAACCGGGGTTCGCTTCCAACTGCGAATTTTGTTTTCTTGACGGCGTCCAGGATTTTTTCACCGTCGTAACAGTATTCGTAATCACCCGGGAATTCCGGAATTGACCCTTCCTGTTGAGGAAATAGAGGCAAATTCTCAGTCCCATCAGTCACGGAATCCTTGGTGAATTCTATTTCCGGGCCTTCCAGGAGTTTGATTATTCTTAGCGCCTCAACTATGTCAAATCCCGCTCCGGTAACATTTGAGGGCGTTCCTGGGACCTGGATCGATTCTCTGAGGCCCGTGATGTTGGCGCCGCTTACCCAAAACAGCCTGTTAAATTTGTCGACGGTCTTGTTGTTCAAGAATTCAAGCGCCCTAGTGACTTCCAATTTTTTCATTTTCAATCCCCTTTTCTTTTTTTTCTTTTCTTTTCTTTTCAGGACCGGCTTAATAAACCGTCCATTAATGCCCGAAATGTTTCCGGGCATGATATGGAAAGTTAAGGTTACCCTTCCAATATTGTTTGAGTGTCCATGCCGCAGGCCCTTAAAAATAGGGCCTTGTCAAAACGTTCATTGAATCCATTGAAATTTCTTGCAAGGTCAATGGCAATAGTCTTAATTGAATCCGTCCTTGAATCCGGATTGTCCTTGTGATTTACCCGAATCATTTCGTAGGCAATAATCTTGGCAACTGCGTCAAAATGTTTTTTGGTCATAATCCGCCCCCTTTTAGTTGACTGTTATCCATGCAATTCAGCGCAACGGCCGGGCCGCCGATATCAATTCCATTCGGAGCCGGATTAGATTCAACTTGAATCCATTTTCCGCATTTCATACAGGCGGTTTCCGCAGTGTTTCTGTCATGAGAAATCCATTTCCCTAGCTTATGGCCACGAAATGCGGCAGATTTTGTAGCGTCCTCGATTAATTTCCTCATTTTGCTTGTCATTGGATAAACCTCTAGTCCATGGATTTTGGTTTCCATTTTTTCCCTTTAAGGTTGTTTCAAGTTATTGTTTGGCTGGAGGCCCGGCCACGGTCTAAACTATCTTTGGTTTTTGCGTTCGGTTAATTTTACCCACATATTCCAGTCTTCTGAATAAAGAATCCCTGAATATTCTTTACCCATGTAACGCATGTAAACTGCCCGACGTTTATCTCCGAAATTTGAACGCCACGGGCGGCTCAATTGACAAGGAAACTTTTGATCGCCGCTGGAAGTTGTTAGCGTGGCCGAAGTTGACCAATCAACATCACTCTCCGGCGTCCAATCGATATACAATCCGAAACACCTGCGGCCCCTTTTGTCAGTCCATTCAGACGCCCCGGAGGCGGTAAATTCTCGACCTTGAAAAATTACCGTAACCTTTTCAACAAAACCGCCGTCTTCAAGCGAAACTTTTTCGCAACGTGTTTCCATGACGTTTACCCCTTTTCTATTCTTTTCTTTTTCTTGAATTGCCGGATTTATGTTTTATTGAGGCCCGAAATGTTTTCGGGCGTGGCAAAAAGGTTAATCGATGTTTTTATGGAAAATACCGCCGTTTTTACGATACTTGTATGGAATGAAGCGATATTCCGGATTGTCACAATTACCGCCGGTAATGAAGCCGGCCACGGCTTTCCCTTTGTAATGAATAGCCGCAGGGATTGAAAAATCAGTGTCACCCTCAATTGCTATCCGTTTCACTTTCCGAATAATTCTGTCCGGGCATTCCACGGCGCCGTTTACAATTACGTTCGACGGCTCGGCCGTTTCTATATAGGTTTTTCCGGTTTCACTAAAATGTTTTGACGTTTTTAAAAAACTTGTATTCACTAGACCGCTCCTTCAATCCGAATAAATTGTTTACCTGGAAGTTGTTTGATAATTTGCAATAATTCCAGCTCCAAAAGGCCCGAAATTACGTTCCAATATTCCAGTTTAGTTATTGTTTCGATTGAATTGACTGTTACAGGTTTAACCGTGTTAACCGCCGTCAAGACGGTTTCCGCATAACGTGATAATTCAAGTCTTTCCATTTGGGCGCCCCCTAAATAGTCCTTGTGTTTTCGGGAAGTTTTTCAACTAAATCGGCGTAACAACCGCCTACAATCCATTCATCATTGTCAACTATGTAAGATAGTGTTTCAGAATAACTATCTCCGGTATTGACATAGAGTGCTACGATGTCACCCCAATAATGATGCCGATATGGGGAGCCATATAGCGCTTCAATTCCGTAACCGGCGTTTTCTTTGTTGTAACGCTCCAAGCGTTCGTCAATACCGTTAGAATTTGGCCTAATCATAGATTTTCCCCTTTTCTTTTCTTTTCCGTCCAACATGAGTGAATTATACATCAGTTTATTGTTATCTGCAAGCTCTTTGTTGTTGGTTTGCCATAAAATACTAGACTATTGCTTTTTCTGGTTTGATTTCAAGGTATTGTGTAATTCAATTCCAAACACGTCCGGTCCTATGGGTATGATAAAAGGTTTGTCCAGGCTACTTTTTGATCATGCGGCCTGCCAGTGGCGGCGGTGAAAATATGGAAAGCGAGATAATTACAGGAGGACTAAACAGAATTTAGTTGAAGTTTGAACCTGGACGTGGATCTGGACATGGACCTGGATACAAGACGCAGGCCTTGAACCTGGATCTGGACTTAAAATAAAGAATACCAATAACGCGTATAACTTTATTGCGCGTATCAAGCTTTGTATTGTGCTTAGATATTTCATATCAAATTAAATCTATTATAGTTGTTGTCTTTGTTCAATTCAGATTACATATATTAGCTTATTATAAAGGTTTCCGGCTATCTACCGTGTTATTTACATCTGCTATGTTTAGCTTGCATTCTATAAAAATAATATGAGATAATTCTTTTAGCAAATCTGATTTGCCAAAAGAAAAAAGAAAAGAGAAAAACAATGAGAAATTATGAAGACAATGAAAATGTTGAAGTTGTCGAGTTCTATGAATTGGACCAAAGAAATGAAGATGAAAACATTGAATTACTATGGGACTTGTTAGCTCGTTATATGATTAAATCAGATTTTCATGCGCTGAAAAAAGAATATAGAATCTGGAAACGTAATGACCTTGAATCTTATGAATGCCATTGTTTTGATGAATTAACGTCTGATTTAGAAAAAATATTAGAGAAAAAAGAATTATGGATCAGGATAGAAGATTCAACTCTTTTTATCGAAAAAAACATTGCAGAATATTATCAAAAAGAAAAGGACAATCTTTTTGAAGATATTAGTTGCCTGGACAAATGTTGGTACATGATCGACATACAACCGGCGTTTTAATAGGAGCGAAAACAATGTATATCGATATATCAACAAAATCAAAAATCAAATTACCTTATGAAGTTGACAAGTCTTTTTTAGTACCGTTAAACGTCAACCTGTTCAATAATTTTAAAAGGCAGACAATTCAATCAATAGACTACTGTTTGATCAGACCAATAACGACAAAAGTGTTTTTTGAAAAAATTCGATTTGAAGTTCAACTTGACGGCAGCGGAATAATTCAGATTAGATTCGATTACCAGACGGTAAATGCTTTTGTCTGGAATACAGAAACTACAAAATATCATGAAAATTTTGAATCTATGAAATATTTTCAACAAAAAGAAACAATCGACAATTCGGTGTTTTGGTCTTATGACTTGTTTTATTATAACTTTTGTCAAATATCTCAAAATAAAGCTTTTCGCATGATCAAGTCTAATTATTTTAGTGATTTTGGAATAACCAATTAAAGAATTCGATTCGATTAAAAAGAACACCAGACATTTTCTGGTGTTCTTTTTGTTTTGCGCCAGACGATTGACCTGGACAAAGTCTTGAGGCTTAATTGATTCGAATTAGGATTGATTGATATGACTACTGAATATAGAGAAAAGATAATTGAAAGAAGATTATGGAAATGGAGGAAAAGGGAAAGATAATAATTGGATAAACTGTTTCGTTTTGTTTTTCAATCCGATTTAAAAACGAAGTGTATCAATTGTGATACACGTTGTAAATGTTGGTTTTCATTTAAAAAATAAGCAAATCAAAACAATAAGATAATGCAAGCATATCACAACCGTTCGGTTGTAAGATGCTTTTATATAATCAAAACAACAATATAGGCCATACCCCTATGCCTGAAAAACCCTACCCCCGCCCCTCGATTTTGGAGTGAATAGTTCCATGTTCGTAATTTTTTCCCCAAACCTTCGCATTTTCAACCCTTCAATATCATTGCATAAGTTTCCGTTCAATTTACTATCTATTTATTTCTATAGCTATTTCACATGTTTTAATAATCCTAATCTTAGGTCAACCATAATTCAAAGCTTAGGTTTTTCGGGCTATTTCTGCCCCCTCTCAAGTCCCAATCAAACTGGCGATTAGATGTCTATGGTTTAAGCACAGAAAGGAACACCAGTCCTTCCTTCAGCAAAACGAACGCCAGAATGATTAGCGCCACTCCAAGGATGCGCATCACGTAGCGATAAGCTTTACCAGCAAGTAAGCGCTTTGAACGGGCGGCGACAATAGCCATGATTACCTTACTGCCGACCAGGCACACGTAGAAACCGACAAGAAACTCAACCACCGCCAAGGCGCTGTCCATCCATGCCTCAACAACCTTGGGCCCTCCAATGGTCAACCAGAAAAGATATGGATTAGGACTGAGAAAGTTAACAAGCGTTCCCTTCAAT
>CAJBEZ010000074.1:0-5000 GCA_903952205.1 uncultured Desulfomonile sp.
AGGCCGCCGAGCAAGACCAAGCGCATGAAGCCGATAATATTACCGTAGAGTTGCAGAAATTATATAGAAGCCTGGAATCTGGCTCGATTACTGAAGAAGAATTTGAAGCGAGAGAGTCTAAACTTCTCGATCGGCTCGACAGTATAGAAGGCATGGATTCTGAAGATGAAGACACAGTAATTCGGGTAATGGGAGAAGGCGACGACACAGATGACCACGAACAGGAAGGTGAAGAGATACACACTATCAAAACCACACTCAAGAGTGAATGACGCCGGTGAACATGTACTGCGTCTTTGTGAGAGAGACTCCTAATGCGCGATAACGATTTGCTCAATGACGATCTCCATCAGGTAACACTCTGCGAGGCCCTTGACAGGATCCTGAACAAGGGAGTTGTGATAGCAGGTGAAGTTACCATATCGGTGGCCAACGTCGACCTGATATACCTTGGGCTAAACCTGCTCCTTGGCTCGATAGACACGATAAGAAACGTGAATACCGAAAACCTGGACCGGGCTTCTTCTATCTGTACTGCCCCCGGTATGCGACAGACTTCGAAACATGATAATGATCAATTTCCGGTGTGAAAGGATTCAAGAGAGCCCTTATAAGGTGTAAATTATGGCCGTTTCAAACTGTGGCGATGTTAAAGTGAAAGACCTCGACGAGGCCTTGGAATTTGCTTCCACAGGGGATCTCCATCAAGAGACTGTAGATTCAAACGCCATTGGGGACTTCGCTAGAATTATGTCGGCAACGCGCGACTTAAAGGGTGAAACCAAACACGCTTCAGGTAAAATTAACCTGGATCCGGAAAAGGTGAAGAACGGTCTGGGACAACTGGTTTTGACCTTGGTAAAGCTTTTGCACGAACTCTTGGAACGCCAGGCTATAAGAAGAATGGACGCAGGATCACTTACTGATTCAGAGATTGAAAACATCGGTGTAACTTTAATGAAGCAAGCTGAAGAGATCGAAAGACTCCGTAAGGAGTTCAGTCTTGAGGAAAAAGACTTAAATCTCGACCTCGGTCCGCTCGGCAAATTGCTGTAAGGAGGACCTAGAAATGCCTATTCAACAACATACTCGTCATTCGTTGGAAAGCACGAACCTTGCGGATCTGCTTGAGCGAGTGCTCGACAAGGGTATCGTCATAGCTGGAGATATAAAGATCAAACTGGTGGATGTGGAACTCTTGACGATTCAAATAAGGTTGGTGATCTGCTCGGTCGATAAAGCCAAGGAGATCGGTATCGACTGGTGGGCAAACAACCCCGCATTTTCGAGGATACAACCGGTATCCGTTGACCAAGGGGTAAACTCATGATGGCGATGACATAAGCCTCAAGGAGTTGACTTCAAATTCGAAGGCTGTTCTCTATTTTTGCCCGATTCTTGAGATTGTATTGATCGACCCTGTTTAGGGTCTTTTTTTTTGGTAACTTGCCATGGAAACCTCTTTCCCAGGGTTCTATCAAATAAGCCCTGAAACTTTTGTCTTTTTGCAGCATCTCAAAAGACATTAGGTTAATAATGCCAGTGAATCGGAGGAATATAACAGTGAAAAACATAAGAGACATTTTAAATGATAAAGAAATAGAACGCTTGATTGACTGGGATTTACATCCGTTTGACGCTGTGACTAGATATCTGGAATGGGGAACTAACTGGTCAAGGGGTTTGAGCCATGCCAAATCCTGCAACGAAGAGAGCGCCTACTTTAAAATAAACGCTACAGCTTCTCCTGCCAGGCTTATGCTGGTCCGGCAGAGTCATAGCAACTATGAACTGGTTTCTGAAGTGGAGGCGCCCCAAGACCTTATCGACGCCTCTGTTAGTCATTTCGCTTGTAAAAACAGGGCATGCGGAATAACTGAAGACTTGCGGACGTGGCTAAAGACTGAAGCCGCAAAAAGCGTGTGACGAGTTAATAAGCGAATTTGGTTAGCTTCCGGCTAATATTATATCGGCCTTTGACTTATTTAGGAGGCTTCTATGGAGTGTCATTGTAAAGACCATTTGCCGGGAGACTGGCATTCTCATGAAGGGTGCGACTGCCAAAATAATGATTACCCAACTTATGCGTTCGTAGTGACCAAAGTAATTGAAGATTATCCGGGAGCTGGGGTGGTATTCATATCCAAGACTTTTATGGAGAGTCTCAAACTTGGCGATGGAGACGCTGTTGAGGTTCTTGGGCCGAACGGCTGCGTGGTGCAGGCCAAAAATCATCCCAATTCGTGGATAGATACTCGTATGGTATCCTTTGACCGGGACACAATGGAAAAGACCGGTTTTCAGATGTTTAGCCAGGTAAAGCTCCGTAAGGCCGTATGTGTTGAAGCTGAGACAGTTACTCTTCAGCCCCCGGACGGCGTGGATCTGACCCGGCAGCAGATCCGTTCGATGATGGACAAGGTTGACGGGGTTATTCTGACCGGGAGCCATTCTCTAAGCCTTCAGACGAACCGGGGGGAAACAATCCGGTTCAGGATCGTCGAGACAGAGCCGGACGAAATATGCAAGGTTTGTCCCAGCACAAGGATCAGGCTGGTGAACCAGGACGGTCAAGAATACAGTTCGACAAAGGAAACTTACTTCAAGGACGTAGGTGGCCTTCAAGACGCAGTTAGCAAAGTGAGAGAAGTTGTTCAGCTTCCATTGAAACACCCAGAGATATTTTACCGACTGGGGATTGATCCGCCAAGAGGGGTGTTACTGCATGGGCCGTCAGGTACGGGGAAGACCCTGATAGCTCGAGCGGTAGCGGCAGAAACCGGCTCCTGGTTCAAAAGCGTCGTAGGTTCCGAGATAATGGAAAAGTATTACGGGGAGAGTGAGGCAAAACTGCGCGCCGCGTTTGAAGAAGCCTTTAAACACGCTCCAGCAATAATTTTTATTGACGAAATAGATGCGCTGGCGCCTCGACGGGATACGTCGGAAGGCGAGGTGGAACGTCGGGTCACAGCTCAATTGCTCGCTCTTATGGACGGTCTGGAAGACCGGGGAGCGGTAATGGTCCTGGCGGCCACAAATTTGCCGAACAATTTGGACCCTGCCCTTAGACGCCCCGGCCGATTCGACAGGGAAATCATAATAGGCGTTCCCGATGTTCCAGGAAGAAGAGAGATACTCGAAATTCATACTCGGTCCATGCCCTTGGGTCCAGTGAACCTGGACGATCTTGCCCATAGGATTCACGGCTTTGTAGGCGCCGACATCAAGTCGCTTTGTCAGGAAGCCGCGTATGCAGCCCTGAGACGTTCCCTGCCTGGCTTGGAAGACACGGACCAGCAACTGTCGGAAGACTTTCTCGAAGCGATTGTCGTGGAAGCCGGCGACTTCGAAGACGCTTTCAAAGGAATGCGGCCTTCGGCGGGAAGACGCTTTGAGGTAAACCTTAATGACGCCGGTTGGAACAATGTAGGTGGGTATTCCAG
The DNA here is from genome assembly GCA_903952205.1 of uncultured Desulfomonile sp. Taxonomy (GTDB): domain Bacteria; phylum Desulfobacterota; class Desulfomonilia; order Desulfomonilales; family Desulfomonilaceae; genus CAJBEZ01. The sequence goes on from CAJBEZ010000074.1 coordinate 3,444, forward strand.
AGAAGTTGAATTCCTGGTGGACAGCATTCTCTGGCCGCTCAAAAACGTGGGTTTCCTTGAGAAATTGGGGGTTGGCCGTCCTTCAGGTCTGTTGATTACAGGCCCATCAGGTGTCGGAAAAACTCTTATGGCACGTTCAATTGCGAAGGAGAGCGGATTTAACGTGATCGAGATACGCGGGCCGGAACTGCTCTCCAAATACATGGGTGAAAGCGAGCGGAACATTCGTGAACTCTTCCGTCAGACCAGGGAGTTGGCGCCCACGGTGCTAATCCTAGACAGTGTAGATTCTTTCGCAACTTCGGGCTGGTCCGATTCAAAAGTGATAGATAGGATCGTGAATCAGCTGGCGCTGGAAATGAACTCGATCAAATCGGAAAAGCCTATACTTGTAGTGGCGACGGCGGTGAGTTCTGATGATGTTCCTCCGGCTTTACGCTCCACGGGAAGATTTGGACAGGAATTGACATTACGCCTGCCTGAAGAAACGGATCGGGAAGAGATATTCAGGAAATATTTGTCTAGGGAAAGAATTCGCTATTCCGGCGAAATGGAATCTCTCGTTAGGGAAGGGGAAGGCCTATCCTGCGGCGATTTGGAAGAAATTTGCAGAAGGGCTATTCTCAGCGCCGCAAAGTTGTTACTGGAAAAAGAGGCCGCTGCCCCGGATGGTGTTGAGTTGACTGAGAACGATCTTCTGAGGTCAATCGATCAATGGAAGCTCATGCGAAGCTTGTAATTTTGTGAGTGGGGATGCGCGTAGGTTTTTCAATTGCCGCCTGATTTGCTCTCCTGCGTCAGATCAAAAGTTCCGTAAATTATGGGCTAGTTTGTGCGCTGGCGGGAGTCGATATCTGTTTGTCAGCGTATCTCCGATCACTACGCCGGATTTGACGCATGAAAAGGCAATCAGCTTTCAATTGAATTCCCGGGGCCGATTAAGTTTTTGGCTGCCTTGGGAATTTCTCTGTGTTATGGTGACTAAGTTAACCTGCGCCCAGCGCGTCGACTAACCGAAAGGAGCAAGATCATAATGAAAGAAGAAGTCCAGGCCGCGCTTGATATAATTAGGCCACAACTTCAGGCCGATGGCGGAGACGCTGAAATTGTAGAAATAACTGACGAAGGCATTGTAAAATTGAGACTTAAGGGCGCATGTGGTGGATGCCCTATGAGCCAGATGACTTTGAAAATGGGTATCGAAAGAGTTCTCAAGGAAAGAGTCCCGGCTGTAAAGTCTGTTGAATCAGTCAATTAGATCCACTCATTTGAGTAAGAATCATATGCAACAGGGAGGAGCGAACTGATGCCATACCGAATCGTTCAGGAAGAGTGTCGCGGCTGTCAAACATGCGCGCGCGTTTGCCCTCAGAGGGCTTCAAACGGAGAAAAGAAGAAACCGCATGAAATCGACGTGACAAAATGCATCGAATGCGGAGTTTGTGGTCGAGCCTGTCCTTACGGAGCTATTCGAGACGAGAAAGGCGCCAAACCTGAGAAGATAAAACGATCTGAATGGCCGAAGCCATACGTGTTTAAAGAAGACTGCGTGGGATG
>CAJBEZ010000074.1:10000-47116 GCA_903952205.1 uncultured Desulfomonile sp.
CGAAGGTTCCCTCAGGCTGATTGGAAACCAGCCGTAGAGTGTAAAGGCATAAGGGAGCTTGACTGCGAGAGAGACATCTCAAGCAGGTGGGAAACCAGGTCTTAGTGATCCGGTGGTTCCGTGTGGAAGGGCCATCGCTCAACGGATAAAAGGTACCCCGGGGATAACAGGCTGATCTCCCCCAAGAGTTCACATCGACGGGGAGGTTTGGCACCTCGATGTCGGCCCATCGCATCCTGGGGCTGAAGTAGGTCCCAAGGGTTTGGCTGTTCGCCAATTAAAGCGGTACGCGAGCTGGGTTTAGAACGTCGTGAGACAGTTCGGTCCCTATCTTCCACGGGCGCAGGATATTTGAGAGGATCTGTCCCTAGTACGAGAGGACCGGGATGGACGGACCCCTGGTGTTCCGGTTGTCGCGCCAGCGGCATAGCCGGGTAGCTACGTTCGGATCGGATAACCGCTGAAAGCATCTAAGCGGGAAGTCGACCTCAAGATTAAATATCCCGGGCTTAGGCCCCTAAAGACCCCTCGAAGATGACGAGGTTGATAGGCTGGGTGTGGAAGTGTGGTAACACATGGAGCTTACCAGTACTAATAGGTCGTGAGGCTTGATTCCCAAAAAAAGTATGTTGTGTCCTCGATCTCCTATTTGGTTGATATATACGCCGGCAATTTATGTCGGCATTGCTATCATCCTTTGTTTTTCAGCTTCCCGGTGACTATGGCGGAGGGGAAACACCTGTTCCCATACCGAACACAGAAGTTAAGCCCTCCAGCGCCGATGGTACTGCGTTGGGTAACTGCGTGGGAGAGTAAGTCGTTGCCGGGATATCCTTCACCCCTGTTTCGTTTAACACGGAGCGGGGGTTTTTAATTTATTGGCTTCCAGCGTTATAGGGGAGGTTTTTTAGGTATGGCGCCTCTGTCTGTTGGGCCAGGCGACGATGTCGACGCCTGGTGTGGAAAATGCCTCATGGTGATGAGCCATCGAATAATTGCTGTTGTCGGCAGCCAGATAAAAAAGGTTGAGTGTCTAACTTGTCATGCCATTCACGCTTATAAGTCGGCTCCAGGCGCTAAGAACGAAAGAGGCGCTTCCCGGAATGCGGTCGACGTGCCATTAAGGGCTTCCAAGGGGAAGACGCCTCGTGCGTCAAGAGTGGAAAGTGAATGGAATGTATTTATGGCCGAGAAGGCCCCAGAACACCAGGCTCGCCCATATATGGTCACAGAATCCTTTGCGATTACGGAATTTGTTGAACATCCCATATTTGGGGTAGGCCGAGTCCTGGAAATTACCGGGGCTGAAAAGATGGTCGTCATCTTTAAGGAAGGTAGAAAGACCCTTCTTTGCAATCGTGTTCCGAGGGTCCCTTAGTTTGTTTTTTTTCTGGACATCGTTTGAACTTTTTTAAATTGCTTTTTTCTGCTGTGGACGCTACAATGACTCACATCGGAGTCTTGAATGAAGAAATTATCAATTACCTTATTGATCATTACCCTGGCAGTCGTTTTTTCGGGCTTTTCGGCCAGCGCGGAGGACTTTCCTTCACAGGCCGCTACGCTTTCTCACAGTCAGACTCCACCTCAAAATCCCACTAAACCCTTTGAAGGTTACGTGCCGCCTCCTCCGATTCGACATACGTGGCCAGGAGGTTACAAAGTAATATTCCATGAAATGATGAACACCCTCATGGAACATGTGATCGGCCACTATTGAACGAATCCCCTCCAAAACAGTTTTAGGCTATTATTCCTAACTTCAGGCCTGTGAATCCGTCGTGTCTTCAGGATTCGTTTCTCTCCTATACCCTTTCCCAAGTGAATAACTAAACTTCTTACCTGATGCTGATGATGAATCGGGATCTCACTGCAAAGCTTGATTGGTCGTCCAGACAGCAGGCATACCGGTCGGGGGTCAAAGTTTCAAAAGGGAATCGCCTACAAGGTATTTTTCCGCTGGTTTTTGAAGGAAACATTGCGATGTGAATCCTTTCTGTTGCTGCGGTCTCTATATGTAATAGATCGTATTGGAGGTAGTAGTAATGGATGAAAATATAATATTGTCGGAAGAAGGGGGTGGTTGTTTAAATAACGAAGGGTCGATTGTTTCGCAGGATTGTTGCGACTGCAAACCCAAAATGGCCCTGACATTTGAAGAGCAGGGAATCCTTGATCAGCTCCGCCTTATCAAAAGTGCGGCGCGGGCCACGTTAGCAGACATCAAGGATATAGAGTTGCGCAGATTCGAACGGGATAAGTCTGATCGGATGTCTATTGAAGACGAATGGCTTAGACTGTCCCAGAAATTGGAAGAACTCAGATCAAGGTGGACGGAATGGTCAAGCCGACTGGATGCCGCAACCGAGAGAAAACTGATCATGCTTGGGCATCGGGAGCCCAGGGCGTAATTTTGACCGGGCGGCGATTCCGATATTTGTTTTCCGGTTTTTAGTAATAAAACGGGTAAGGATTGTGAAATGGTGGAAGAACCGATCGCCTCTTTGACGCTGTCGACTCAAAGTAATTTCATTGCCTTTCTGAAGCCTTTTGTGAAATCAGTGGCCGAGTCTATCTCGTTCAACGAAAAGGACTCGGCCGAACTCGGAGATCTGATTCAAAGCCTTGCCCTTCGACTGTCGCAATTTAGCTCAGATGGAGATAACAACCAATCAATAAATTTAAACCTATTTATTAGAATCAACGAACTTGTTATAGCGATTGAGCACAAGGGTGTTCCAGTGGAAATTGAAGAGGGCGTATCGGACAACTTGTCAGCTTTTGCGTTATCCGTCCAATCCAAAGCCATCGACCACGTTCGGCTTATAAATCTCGGAAAGTCAGGCCAACGCCTTGAACTATCAAAAGTTATTCCTCATTTTATGTTGGAGCCCGTTAATAGAGAAACAAACAGGAAACCCAAAAATCGCGAAACAGACGAATCAAAGAATGACCGACCACTTGAGATAAGGTTGATCAAGTCATCTGAAGGGCTCAATCTGTCTCGCTGCTTCTTTAGGGTTTATGGATACACTTATGGACCTGGTTACGTCTATGACCCAGAACTTCTTAAATCCCTAGTTGAAGAAGGACTTTTGGTGTCCGCCGTGGCCATCGATTCCCGAGGCGAATTTGTCGCCCATGCGGCTATAAGGATTGACAAAACTAAACCTCGAATCGGTGAACTGATTTCTCTAGCGGTAGATCCCGCCTATCGCAACTTAGGTCTGGCAAAAAAAATTCATTCGCACCTTTTGGAACAGGCCAGGGAGCTGAAACTGGATGGGCTTTTTGGCGAAGCCGTTACACTCCACCCTTATTCTCAGCGCCTCTGTCTTGCTCTTTCAGGAAAGGAGTCAGCCATAATGGTGGGTTACGTGCCTCCAGCGAATTACAGGCAAATATCGGAAGGAGCTTTTACGAAGCGACAAATGGCAATGGTCTATTTCTTTGGTTTGTCGAACGGCGATGGGAGTAAGAGAGTTTTTATTCCGGAGAACCACCTGTCGATGATTGAGAAGATCTATTTGCATTTAAATCTTAAAAGGATATTGGAGCCTGAAAACGTTCTTCCTACCGGCGCTTCATGCGGAGATACCGCTTTTGATCTAAAAGTAAATAATGACATCAGCACTGCGGCGATCACCATTAATGTATACTGTCCTGACACAATAAGACTTGTTGGATCTAAAATAAAAGCTCTTCTAGAATCTGAAATAGAATACGTATACCTCGACCTACCCTTGTCCAGCGCATTGACCCCATATTTCGCAGGGGAGTTCGAGTCGATGGGCCTTTTCTTTTCGGGAGTTATTCCTTATCTTAAGGACGGCGATTATCTACGCTTACAGTTTTTGAATACATCGCAGATCAATCTTGATAGCGCGATAGTCGTTTCTGATTTTGGACGGGAAATGTCAGACTACGTGAGATTGATGAAGGAAAGATCCCCGGGTTTTCAGCAGAAGGCTGTTGAATCACATTGAAAGGAATTGCCTATCAGAACTCGCTACCCGGCCGATGAAAATCTGCTGGACACCTTGCACGGCAGGTCCCCCGTATTCTGTTAAGCAAATCTTTGAAAGAGAATTTGATTCTGGGATTTTGTGGAATCCATGCGATATTCTTTGATACAATTCTACACAATGTGATAAGAATAAGTCGCATGCTTTTCTGAGGCTGTAAGCAAGTTGGGGCTGTATCTGAAGTGTTTGTCCTCAATGAGCCAATATCTGAGGGTCGTTTCGTGCAAATCAATATTGAAAGGGGGGTTCCATAATGACTAGGGTATTAATCGTTGACGATGAAGCTTCGATACGGGGTTTGTTGCGTCAAGCTTTTGAAATGAATAGTTTTGAAGTTATTGAAGCGTCTAACGGGGAGGAGGCGGTTCGGACATTTCGTGAAGGTGGAATCGATCTTGTGATCACCGATATAATAATGCCTGACAAGGAAGGCCTCGAATCCATAATGGATTTGAAGGAAATAGATCCCGATGTGAAGATCATCGCAATATCTGGAGGCGGAAGACTGGAGCCCCATTCTTACTTACAGATGGCTGCAAAATTTGGAGCGAAAAAAGTCTTTCAAAAACCCCTATCGATATCTTTGCTTATTGAAGCGGCGAAAGAGCTGACAGAATCCGATTAGCCGTGAATTGGAATGTTGTTTGATCTTACGCAGAGGCCATAGTTTTGCAGGTCCGGCAGGATTTGAGGTGTTCACTCACTCGGGTCTCGAGACGCGAACAACTGAGTCACATAGCCATTGAAAATGCCTATCCCCATTCTGGAAAAATTCAGATGCAGTATGTTTTTTCTGTGTTTCTCGCTAGTCATCCAGGCATGCACCATTTTTCTCGCATAGTCATTTCGTTCCGTTGCTTTGGAAGGAAGATTAGCGCTAGACCAAAAGACGTTCTCGCCGAAGACCATCGGTGGAACAAATTTGAGCTTTTTCATTCTTTCTTCAAAAGTTCTCCAGCCCTTGGGGAAATTCTCTGAATCGTGCGCCATCACGCCAGACGTCGCCTGATTACGAGAATGGATTTGCGCCAATTTTCCCAACGTGGGATTGATCTTCAAAATGGGTAAGCGCCTTCTCTGTCGTTCCTGATTGGTCCATTTGAGAACGTATAGTTCAATATCTTTCCGAGTATTCTCCTCGATATTTTGAGTTCTAACTTTGTCTGAGTACTTTGTTGCGGGCGTGTCTCTTACCGAAACATTGAAATCATTCGGGATCTGATCTAATGAGCTTCCAATTGCTGTAGAAATTGGGAATAATGTCCAAAATAGGCAAACGAAGAGCGAAATGGTCATACTACCGCCTAACTTAATCTCTGATTTCATCGTTCCTTCGGTGAGTACGCTTCAAAGAAATGTTTCATGATGAACCTTACCGTATCACGATTTACATGAAAATTCTCTCTACCTTCGACGTAAATGTTGTGCCCCCTCATAGGTCTGAAAATGGAAGCCATCTCGAATGCTGGGAAGTAGGTTACATTGGGGTGCGAAGAAGTGAATTCATCAGCTACCGCCCTTAATGTGGATTTCGAATTGCAGCTTGCGGTAACGACGTCGCAGTCGTCTCTGAATGTAGCCCAAAGATGAACGGGAGAGACTGTTAGAAAAATATGACACAGTGGATTGTGTTTCATGAGCAGGGCGTGGATGCGTTCCAAGTTCTCTAGGTTTTCCCGGTAGCGAGATACCCTGAATTCGTAACGACACATGTCTCCACCCTCGTTGACATAAGGACCGGATGGTAGACAAATTACCGAACCATCAACGCTGTCCTGCCATATTTCAGTGAGTCCAAGCGTTAGTATAAGAGCCTCAGCCGATTCTAGAGCACGACGTGAACACTGGACATGATGTTTAAAATCCTTCTGCGCTTCGGCCTCCGATTCATACAGAATTATTCTTCTGTACGGATCCTGAACTGTTTCCGACTGGGGCGCTATCCACCACCGGACTTCTGGATTGAATTCTCCAAATGTGTATTCAAAAATCTGACGCATCGAGAAGGTATTGTACAATCTTTCCCAGGCGGCTGAGGCGTGCTTGGAAGCGGGATGGCCAGTTTCCTCAGTAATGTAAGCGAAACCTTCCTTTAGCAATTCGGACTTTATCTCCCGAGCAAAGCAGGAACCCATGGAGGCTATCCTGGTGGTTCTCGATATTTTGGGACCACAATACGGAACCATAACAAAGGTATCGCCACAGGCAGGGTTGTCGTACGATCCCGGCCAAACTTGCCATGGTTCAAAAAGATGGAATGGGTGAACATCTGAACGAGACATCCATTTCCTGCCTTACTTACAAAGATCTTGGGTCATCGGCGTCAAGGTATCGTCCGTCTATCCCATGCAAAAAGACAAACACGAATTTCCGTAACTGATTTCTGAATGATCGCTCATGTTGCTCAAACTTCGGTTGTCAAAAAAACATCAGGCTCCATACTTCACCTGACGTAAGGCGTGAGCGGTAATAAGTTTCATAAGATTTGACGCGTTAAATTGCCCGAGCGCGCCTTTGAGACATTGCGACTCTCCAAAACCTGTGACATCAGGATTAGATCTCGTCATCCCAGGAGCCCAGAGAATTATGGGAACAGGATGCCAGCTATGAGATTTCAAAACAGCCGGAGTAGAATGATCACCGGTAATAACTAGAACGTCCGGGCAAAGTTGAAGTATCCTGGGAATTATGGCGTCCACTTTTTCAATCTCTTTGACCTTCGCGTCAAAATCTCCGTCTTCTCCCCGACTGTCAGTATATTTATGGTGGAAGAAAAAGAAGTCAAATTCAGTCCATTTTTGCTCCAGGACCGCCAGCTGATCATCTAGGTTTCTGAGTCCATTTACACAAGTCATTCCCACAAGGCTGGCTAGTCCCTTGTACATCGGATAAACAGCAAGAGCGACAGCTTTCATCTTGAAGACATCTTCAAACTTGGGTAGGCCTGGTTCACTTGACCATCCTCGCAGAGTGACCATATTTGCCGGTTTCTGGTCCCTGATTCTTTCGGAAGCCTCGGCAACCCATTGGTTCACCAGATCAGCGGTGTTGCGCGCCTCGAGTGAACCGTCAAGAGGCCTTAGCTTGAGAGGTTTGATACCAACCTTTTGCGGGTCCGTTTCATTCAAGGCTGAAGACAGCCGTGGCCCCCTCAGTATCAACACAAAACGGTAATCCTGAACGGTCTTGACGATAACTTCAATTCCCGGAAGCTTTATGTCGTCAATGAGTGAAACCATCCTTGCGCATTCTTCCGTTGAAATCCTCCCTGCACGCCTGTCTGTTATTAAACCGTTTTCATCGACTGTGCAAAAGTTGCCTCTCGCAGCCACGTCCTGTTCTGTGAGTGTCATGCCTATTCCAACAGCTTCCAGAACTCCCCTACCAATAAGATGTTTAAGAGGATCGTAACCGAACAGTCCAAAATGTCCTGGTCCGCTCCCAGGTGTTATACCAATATCTACAGTGTTGATGAGCCCGACTGACGACTCCCTGGCAAGTTTATCCATATTTGGAGTGAAAGCGGCTTCCAGCTCAGTTGGCCCGCCAATTTCCCTGGGCAATCCACCTAAACCATCCAGTACAAGTAGTATTGCCTTTGTATTTCCAGCCTGTGTCAACGATTTCATAAGTTCAATGTCCTGCATGATGCTTCCTCAAAATTTTTGATAGTATCGGGATCAAATTCAGGCCCCCATAAAATAATTCATAAGGGGCGCTTTAGACAAACGCTATTTGTTCTTGTATTCCAACGCATACTAAAAAGGTAATGTTGGTAAATGGTTACTGATCAGGACTGAAAAACATTCGGCCACTCGTAAAAAACTTTCGCAATATCGATACCATGTCACATGAATATTTGTTCAAATGAGAGAGTATCGGAAATTCAATGAGTTGAGACGTTGCATTAGAGTTTACATTTACTATCGGAATCTAGTGTGATAGTAAGCTTCGAACTTAATTGGCGCGTTGTAAACTCTCTCATTCGGATGCGCAGAACAGTCGAGAAATAAAATAGATGAACAGCATAGCTTCATTGATCAAATTAATCAGACCGCAGCAGTGGGTCAAGAATGGATTTGTGCTGATGCCCCTGGTATTCAGTGGGCGACTCTTCTGCCCCTATGATTCAGTGAAGACCCTTGGTGTTTTCATAGGTTTTTGTCTAGCAGCGTCTGCAGTTTATATTATAAATGATTACATGGACATAGGCCAGGACAGAATCCATCCCCTGAAAAAAAAGCGTCCACTGGCTTCCGGCGCAGTTTCTCCGACTATGGGCCTGGTTGTCTGCGCCGTCCTGATAATATTGATGTTGATTAACTCATTATTATTCAGACTGCCACTTTTTACGATTGGGGTCCTCGTCGGCTATGTGATTCTGAATTGGCTATATTCATGGAAACTAAAGCACTTTGTGATCATAGATGTTTTGGTAATCTCGACAGGATTTCTGCTCCGCGTGCTTGCCGGATCATCAGCGCTGAGTGTTGGAGTGTCGAGCTGGTTGGTGCTTTGTACATTCTCTGTTGCCACACTTTTAGCCTTTGGAAAGAGAAGGCACGAAGTCATGTTTTTGAATGGAGAGGCTTTTAGCCATAGGCCGGTGCTGGAAAGTTACAGCGTCGGTTTTCTTGATCAGCTTCTTCAGGTTGTTACAACTTCTACGTTCATTTTCTATTGCCTTTACTCGGTAAAGGCAGGACCCGGAACAGACATACAGTCGGAAAAAATGATGGTAACAATCCCATTTGTAACTTATGGGATATTCAGATACCTTTACCTGATTTATCATAAGAAAGATGGTGGTTCCCCGACTGCTCTATTACTGACTGATCCTCCCCTTCTGGTATGTGTGACATTGTGGTTATTGTCGTGTATCTATGTCATGTATTGCTAGGGATGGGCATCGGTTTTGAATTTCCAACAACGTTTCGAGCCATCACAAATTACAGAGGGGATTAAATGATTCGCAAATTTCTTGTCGTGATATATTTCTTCCTGCTGGCCGGAATAGGCGTTTTGCTCGGATGTTTTATTCACGCCCAGAGAGTCAACCAGACTACTGTTATGAGTGGGGTTGCGTTGGTTCGCGAACTTCCATACGGTGAGTGGCTGGTCGGAAATATCGAGACTACGGTATTTTCTTATCAGGAAAAAAAGGATCTGCAAGAGTTCAAGGAGAAATTTAAAGGCCAAATTCATATTGATCCTGAAGTATTACGGCGTCACAAGGAACTGTACGGCACTAAATAATGTCAATGATATTTAATAATATAAGGGTATTGACAAAAATAATAAAACCAATACTTGACAATAAATAAGAGGTGTGTTAACCCCTTCCTCGACGCCGGATTCCCGGATCCTGTCAGTTAGCGCATTAAAATCCCAAGAATTAATAGCTAGTGGAGCAGCCATGAGAATGGACAAATCCGCCCAGGATATGGACCTGTCTTCTATTCCCTCAGAATTTAGAGAAAACTATAAATTTCTAAGTGAATTGATAGAATGCAAAGAAAAAAACAATATTGCGTCAATGGGACTCGAGTTCATGGCCGAAGAGAGACTTCGTCAACTCCGTGATAAGTTGAACCGGCGACAGGTTAGAATACTCTCTGATTATCTCAGTCAGCCGAATGATCTGGAGAACGGCTCTATTACACCACCAGTTCCGGCAGAGCTGGAAGCATCCATTAGAATAAGGAAACGGGGAGCATGGTTGCCGTGGGAAGCTGAAGCAATACGTAAGATAGAGCGTTGGCGCGTAGATGTCGGAGAAATCGGAATCCTCTGGAACAGTCAGACTACTGGTTCCAGTTCGGGAGCATTTTCAAAAGTCACATTGATGAGATCCGGTTCAAAATGTAATGTTACACTCCAGCTAAAAACATCTTCCTGATTCTTCAACGAGTCTTCTAAATTCTGAAGCCATTCTAACTGCTTCAGGATGGTTTTTAAGTTCCTGGATGGTAAATTTGGTTTTTGTCACCCAGTTGGGATGCTCAGACGTTGTTCCCGGGAGATTTTGCTGCCTCGTATCCATAAAGAGGTCTTCGAAACTGATCAGGGCTAGCCTGCAAGGGGTCTTGAGTATAAACAGGAGCGCTGCTTGGCGCAGTTCAGGGGTGAGTGTTACCGATTCCCACGCATGATGCGCCACCTCGGCGCGCAGAGTCCCGTCGCGGACCAGTCTCTCGATTATCTTAGCCTTGTGATCTTTCCTCTCGGAACGGATTTTTGTCTCTTCTTGAGGCGCCAATGCCCCTATCGCTATTCTGGTGTCTATGTCCAACCCTTCCCAGAACCCGGCTAGTGTCGGCAAGTCGTGTGTGGATAGTGAGACTAGTGCGCTCTCAGGGTAATGGTAAAATGGAATCTGATTAAGGCCGCCATCTCTTTCAAAATAAAAGATCCTGTATGAAAGTATTCCCCTGTCCATCAATCGTTCACGGAAGTTAAACGGTAATGTTCCCAGGTCCTCTCCCACAACTATTGTTTCGGTCTGAGAACTTTCCAAAGTCAGGACATTTAGAAGATCGGATTCGCAGTCTTTTACATAGACTCCGTCTTTAGCCTTTTTACCCTCCGGTATCCAAAAAAGATGGTGAATCTGCATTACATGATCTATACGAACAGCGCCGCCATAATTAGAAGCTGCTTTGAGGCTTTCTCTGAACGTAGAAAATCCTGAGTTCTTAATTTCATCAGAGTTTGGTGCCTGAAATCCCCAATCCTGTCCTTCTGGAGCAAACGAGTCTGGAGGCGCTCCGACGCGAAAACCCTTAATGAAAAGTTCGGGTTTTGACCAACTGTCCGCGCCATTCGGATCAACAGCCAGGGCGACATCATGATATAGACCGATCAACATCCCTTTGTCTAAAGAGTATGAATGAGTCTCAGCTAGTTGAGTCTCAGCTATCCACTGGACAAATTGCTGGAACTGGATTTCCACGCGATGAACAACCTTGAACAGCCTGACAGCGTCGTATTCAGGGTGACTGAAGCTTTGAGGCCAGTCCTTCCAGCTATGAATTCCACGTGATTCGTCAAAAAAATGATCTCGGAGGACGCAAAATGTAGCGAATCTTTCTAGATCGTCCCCCTTGATCTTCACATAATGTTCGAATTCCCTCCACTTGAATGAATAACTTTCCAACTCCCTGTTCGCAAAAAAATGCTCGAAAATTTGCCTAAGAACCTGAATCTTGAGGCCGGAAACACCATGATAATCAACATGTGCAACCTCCCTTAATTTACGCGCGCGTTCCATAATATCTGGATTGGTCGATATCTGATCTGATAGGACCTCTGAAATTAACGAAGCGGCCTTCTGAACATCTATGTAGATGTAATTGTAGAAAATACGACTTGAAGGCATGTAAGGACTACAGTTATAAGGACTAGTGTTGAAAAGCGCGTGCAGTGGATTTAATCCTACAAAATGAACTCCGAGATCTTGAATTGCCCAGTCTATAATTGCTCGCAGATCAGTAAAGTCCCCAACTCCCCAATTCGATTCGGATCTCACACCATAGAGTGACACAGCTACCCCCGCCACCTTTTGCCCCTTCGTGAGTGGCGTAGGCATATAGGCTCTGTTTGGCCCCAGTATAAGTCTGAATTCCCCGGACAAGGCGTACGAGTCCATGGCTATGCAGACCCTGACAAGATAATCACCTGGGGCCACTTCGGAAGGGATAGGGACCGTGAAGCGGGTTAATCCCGTGTGCTCATCGAATTCCAGGGAAACCCTCTCATCTTCTCCGTGAAACGAGAAGTTGACAAATTTCCCTGAGCTTTCGCTGAATGTAAGTGAACCTTTTTGTCTCAACTTTGGAATGAGATCAGACGTGAATTCCATGAAAAAAGAAATTTCGTTAATACAGCATCCACATTGCGACGTTATGGTCTCGGGGCTAGATTCAAAAAAATGTGGGGCCAGCTTAACCCCTTTTGCCTCAAGTATGTCCTTCATCACAGACACTTGCGTTGGGAAAGTCTCTCCCGAGTTATCCGTATATTCAAGTTCCACCCCAAGATCGTGAGCAAGAGACCTGAACGATTGATAGGGACTTTTCATAAAAAATGCCTCGTTGTAAATGTGAGTTGTAAGATAGCTCGAATCTTTTAATTTTCATTGACTCATAGGTCAAAGAATAGCTAATAATTGAGTGAAAATCATAGTGTCTTCGAGACAGATATCAAGCAAATCACGTTAACATAAACTTTGCCTCTGGTCCAAACTCGTTTTCGTCACGGCCCCGGGCCCCAAATCAGTGGAGGCTGACACGGACCTTCAAGCCTAGGTTGAGAGTCCTGTCGGTTAAAATGAGTAATTACAATCCACAACACTTCTCGGGAGATTCTTCATGGATTTTAAGCTTAACGATGAACAGCGGTTGATACGTAAAGCCGCAAGAGATTTTTCCACAAAAGAGCTTGCTCCCAACGCAAGAGAATGGGAAGAGTCGCACACCTTTTCCAGAGCCGTCTTTGATAAAATGGGACAGCTGGATTTAGCTGGTCTGTATGTTCCAGAAGAGTATGGCGGGACTGGAGTAGGCAGATTAACCGCAGCCCTCATTTTTGAAGAGCTTGCGAAAGGGTGTTTTGCGACCGCTGTTTACATGAGTGTTCACAACATGGTGGTAAATCTGGTTTACCAGTATGGAAACGAGGAACAAAGGGAGTTATTTGTGAAGCCCCTGGCGATGGGAGAGAAATTGGGGGCCTATTCCCTGACTGAGGCTGAAGCTGGATCGGACGCCTCCAATGTGAGCTGCAAGGCTGTGAAGGTCGATGGCGGATATGTTGTTAACGGCACAAAACTTTATGTCACCAGCGGCGGTGTTGCAGACTTTTACGTTGTAATGGTACGGACTGACGAAAGCCAAAAACAAAAGGGAATAAGCGCTATCTTGGTAGAAAATAAAACCCCCGGTTTTTCGTTCGGGCCACACGAACCCAAGATGGGCCTGAACGCTTCGCCCACTACCGAACTGAATTTTCAGGACTGTTTTATTCCCGAGAGCCATCGGATAGGAGAAGAGGGTAAGGGAATCAACATGGCTCTTGGGGCGCTCAATGGTGGTCGAGTAGGAATTGGCGCTTGCGCTGTGGGTCTGGCCCAGCAGGCCTTTGACTACTCGTTGAACTATGCGCAAAAGAGAGTTCAGTTTGGTCGTCCCATCGTATCCTTTCAAGGCCTGCAGTTCCTCATAGCGGACTTGGCCGCTGAAATCGAAGCCGCCAGACTTATGATCTATAGGGCCGCTTCTTTAATGGACGAAGGGGAACAATGCGCATTGGAAGCGGCCATGGGGAAAAGGTTCGCAACTGATATGGCTATGCGCGTAACCACGGAAGCCGTTCAGATTCTGGGAGGATACGGATATATGAAATCATATCCGGTGGAAATGTATATGAGATTTGCCAAGATTTCCCAAATTTTTGAAGGAACAAATCAGGTTCAACGAATTGTAATAGCCAGAGAGTTAACCAAGACGAAGGGCGCAAAGAGACCAGATCTTTATTGATCTTTGCTTGATCGCCTGTACTGAGTTCGAAATAATAAAATTTGAGGGGAGACCATTCATGGCAAAAAAGCCTAGCAAAACCCTTAGCGTTGGCGACAAGATCCGGCAGATGAGGGAAAATCTCAAAATGGCTTTGGATCAACTGGCTGAGAAGACAGGATATCAAGTCGATTATCTGCAGGCGGTTGAAGAGGGAGCCATTTCGCCCGCGGTAGGAAATTTGATCCAGATTTCTAGAGCGCTTGCGCTGGATTCTGCTTCCCTGCTTTCCGAAGACAGGAAAGTGGAGAGGCGGAAGAGTCATCTGAAGAGAACCAAGGCTTATTCATACAAAAGTCTCACACCAGACGCTGATGACAAGCATCTGTGGGCGTATCTCGTCACTCTGGATCCCAAGAAAGAACACGAAATGGTTGCTTACAAGCATGAAGGCGAGGAATTCATGTTTGTGATAGAAGGACGGGTAGAGGTTAAGGTAGGGGAAATCGTTCATGAACTCAAAAAGGGGGCGAATCTCCATTTTGATTCTGGCGTGGCGCATCATTTAAGAAATTTGAGTTCTAAGACCTCAAAGCTTTTGGTAGTGGTATTTACCCCATGAGTTTTACCACATGTGAGAAATTTAAATATTTTCTCGGGCAAGAGCAAAACTCTGGAACCTTTCGTGCATGCTACTGTCCCCTTTAATAAGGGTTAAGTGGAAAGCGAATCCAAAAAGATTCAAAAATTACCTGCAGATTAAAGCCCGTGCGGGAGAGCTGGGACGAGCAACAACACGAAAACCCATATCCATACCTCCTTTTACGCCCTGAGAATATCTCAGGGCTTTTTTTTTGAACGTATCTCTGTTAATTTTTGCGTTACCAGTAACAAGTAAATCACGTGGTCGATTTTTCAGGAGGCGCTATGAAACTTGCGGGCAGGGCGGCGGTAGTGACGGGTAGCAGTAGGGGCGTTGGACGTAGTATCGCGTTAGCTTTCGCAAAAGAGGGGGCGGACGTTTTGGTGAATTACGCATCCAGTGAAGGGCCGGCGCTGGATGTCGTCAATGAGATAAGAGCCATAGGAAGAAAATCCTGCGCTGTTAAAGCCGACGTGGCTGTCAAGACGGAAGTCGAGAACATGATGAACACCGCCAAACAGGAGTTTGGGCGTCTGGATATAGTCGTGAACAACGCTGGTTTTACAAGGCCGGCAATGTTGACAAAAATGTCCGAAGAGCAGTGGGACGCTGTGGTGGACGCGCATCTAAAGGGACCTTTTCTGTGTATTCAGGCGGCTTCGAGGTATTTCCAGGAACAACAGTATGGCAAGATAATAAACGTCAGCTCGGTTGCAGGATTAGTAGGGACAGTAGGGCAGGTAAACTATTCGGCCGCCAAAGGCGGAATCCTCAGCCTGACCAAAAGCGTCGCTCGGGAAATGGCGCGTTACAATGTCAGTGTGAATGTGATTTCCCTAGGAATAGTTGAGACGGACATGACTGAGAAGATCAGGAGCGACGAAAAATTAAAAGAGATCTACATGAATCGAATTTTGTTGAAGCGTTTCGCTACGGCCTCAGACATAAGCCCTGCTTTTGTTTTCTTGGCTTCGAGCGGGTCGGATTATATCACTGGGCAGTTGCTTTGTGTGGACGGTGGTTACGGTATGACCTAGCATGAATCATAATCATTTGGCCGGGAAGTCAAAAAAACCTTGACTTAGTTCACAACCTTTGATAAAAATCGTTAGCGTCAATAAACTTTTGAATACAAAAGGGTTTCTATGAGGCGGTCGCCCCGTGATTTATTTTATGACCGCAATGTTGAACTGAACCCAAAGGTAGTCCAAAGGGTTCAATTGGCACGATGGCTAGAGGCGTCAGGCAAAAAATAGCTTGACATTTTCTATGCGATTTGATACCAAAAATACATTCCGGAATATATCGGATTTCAACCGGGAATGTTTTTTACGGGTCTCCCGAGCGGTTGTTGGGAGGAACTGTTGAAAGGAGGATTTAGGGTATGGTTAAACGTTTGTTTCTTCTGAGCCTTTTGGTTCTCGCGCTGTGCGGCGCTAACACGATGTCGTTCGCCGGTGGTCCCGGCGGAGGTAGCGCCTGTATGCCGCCCCCCCCAGGATTGCCACCAGTGTGTGGTCCTGCAGCCACAAATTATTCCCAGGTAACGGAAGTGATTACCCCTGTTCCAGCGCAGCTGAGAAAAGTTAGGGTGGTTGCTCCTTATCTAGCGGGAGTAGCGTGGCCGCGCACCCCCCTTGCATTTTTTGGCAACCCCCAAACTTTTCCGAATCCTGTCGCCCCTGGTCGCTATGAGTGGCTGGTGCCGGTAACCGATATCAAGGTTGAGCACTTTGATACCTGGATGGATCCTTGCTGCAAGGAAGTTAAAGTTCCGCGTTGCGTATACGTGAAGGCGAACTACATCAAGATGAAACCAGTTTGTGGCGTTCCAATGGCGCCTCCGCCTCCAATGCCTTGCAAGGTCAAGAAGTAGGCATTACGAGCGCAAACCATGACTTTAGAGTTACTAAGATATAATGAGTGTTTCGAAAGGAGGATTAAGGGTATGGTTAAAAAGTTAGCGATTCTCGGTTTCATCCTGGTCGCCGTTGCATCGGCGGGTGTGGTGTGGGCCGAGACATTTGCGGGCGCAGTCGCAGCGCCAGAGCCCATGATTATGCCGGCTTCGGCTCCTGCTTGCGGCGTGGGTGGCTGTCCACCTCCTCCGGTTCCCAAAGTGGTGAAAGCCCAGAAACCGAAGAAGCTGACAACATCCATCCAGGTTAAAATGCAGTATCCGGCTCCTCAAATGCCGGTGTGCGCTCCCGTTAGCTGCGGGCCACCCCCAATCCCTGTGGCCGTGCCAATGTGGAAGTTCATCGTGCCTTGGCCGCCGTTCGTATACTATCTGCCGGTTGAATAATATAGGGCAGATCCAAAACTGAAACAAAAAGCCCCCTCAAAAAGGGGGCTTTTTGTTTCCCAACGAAAATCAATGATAATAATTCCTGCTATTGATCTCAAAAATGGTAAATGTGTCCGCCTTAAACAGGGGCGCATGGATTCATCCACAACCTTTAACGAAAACCCGGTCGATCAGGCTATGAAGTGGCAGGATATGGGGGCTAAGATAATCCACATAGTTGATCTCGATGGATCAATTGGCGGTCTCCCCAAAAACCTTTCTCTAATTCGGTCCATGGTCACATCTATTAACGTGCCGGTTGAACTGGGGGGTGGAATAAGAAATCTCGCAACAGTTCAGATGTATTTGGATGCCGGAGTAAACACGGTCATTCTAGGTACCATCGCTGCCAAGAACGCGGAACTCACTGCAGAAATTCTTTCAAAGTTTAAAGAAAATGTAGCCATTGGAATTGACGCAAAAGGAGGGAAAGTGGCTGTAGAAGGATGGACCGAAGCCACCTCTCTGGATGCCGGTGAACTGGGACTTTATTATGATCCATTTAATCCTGCGGCCTTTATTTTTACTGACATAGAACGTGACGGCATGATGAACGGGCCAAGTTTCTTGCCTACTCGTGATTTTGCCAGAATTCTCAAAACATCTGTCATTCTCTCAGGCGGTGTAACAACAATTAGTGATGTCGAGAATGCCTTGGAGCTTGAAAAAGATGGAGTTACGGGTATTATAATCGGCAGGGCGCTTTACGAGGGCTCTATAGATCTCAAAGAAGCGATTGCGTTAACAGAGTGAATCGATGCTGGCAAAACGAATAATCCCATGCCTCGATGTTAATCAGGGCAGAGTCGTAAAAGGTGTAAACTTTGTGGACCTTAGAGATGCGGGAGATCCGGTTGAGAATGCGCGATTTTACGACGAAGAGGGCGCAGATGAACTAGTTTTTCTGGACATAACAGCTTCACACGAGAAACGGGACATCATTTTAGACGTTGTGGCCAGAACGGCGGACCAGGTTTTTATGCCGCTAACCGTAGGGGGTGGTGTAAGAACGACGAAGGACATAAGGAGACTTCTGAACGCAGGCGCTGATAAAGTCTCTCTAAATACCGCCGCTGTGAACGATCCTGACATCATTCGAGAGTCGTCGCTAATGTTTGGTAGTCAATGCATAGTTGTTGCGATTGACGCGAAGAAGACAGGAAATACTCCGTCGGGATTCGAAATATCTATCCATGGCGGACGGACCATGACGGGAATTGACCTAATCCAATGGGCGCTAAAGGTCGAGGATTTCGGAGCAGGAGAGATCCTGCTGACAAGTATGGACGCTGATGGAACAAAAGAGGGTTACGACATCCCTATGACCAAGGCGGTAACCAGTACGGTCGGAATTCCTGTAATCGCCTCGGGAGGCGCCGGATCGGCCGAGCACCTCCGGGACGCCATCACCAACGGAGGGGCTGACGCTGCGCTGGCAGCTTCTATATTCCATTTTCGTGAAATCCCCATTATGGAACTGAAAAAGTACCTGGCAAGTCAAGGGGTTCCTGTTCGCTTGTGACCGAAATGAAAACTGATTTCTCTCTTCGCCTGCTTGATAGGTTTTTAACCGTGAAAGGTTTTTAAAGCGCTGCCCTTTTCCTTACCACCTGAATTTGCTAACCCCTGTGCAAAGAATTGAGGAATAGATGTCGGATGTCGTCAATGACAGCATGATAGCGCTGGAATTACCCGCCGTTTTGGATGAAGTGGCTGTTTTTGCTCAGTCCATGTCCGGTAAGCTTAGTGTTAAGCGTTCCAAACCGGAAACAGACGCATCACTCATTAAGGACCATTTGGATCTTACCCGTGAGATGAAGGAAGCCATTTCAATCAGAGGCTTATTTGGGTTTTCAGGACTTGCGCCTTTAAAGGGTGTTTTCGAACAACTCCGTGGTGTGAGTTATCTGCTGAATGCTGAGGAGTTACTGGCTATCCGAGAAATGCTCAACATGACACATTCAACCAGAAATGGGATCGAAGATCTTGATGATCGTTTCCAGAAGCTTAAGAATTTTAAAAATCACTTGCATATTATTCCAACACTTAGGGCTACTCTTAAGAAAACATTGGATGAACACGGTTCTGTGCGGCCGGACGCAAGCCCGGAATTGACCCGGATTCACAGAGAAATTGTGGGCCAAAGGGGTAAAATTAACAAGCGCCTTGATTCCATGATCAAAAACCAGGATCTGGCCAGAGTTGTTCAGGAGGATTATATTACGCTGCGAAATGACAGATACGTCATTCTACTACGGCCTGAATTTAAGGGTTTGTTAAATGGGATAGTCCATGACCACTCTCGATCCGGGGCCTCAGTCTACGTCGAACCATTTGAGGTGGTTGAGGACAACAATCGAATGGCTTCTTTAGCCGATGAGGAGCGAGACGCCGTTCTCAAGGTTTATCGCTGGCTCACGGAAGAAATTAGAAATTCCATAGATGAACTAAACGAAAACATTGATACTTTAACTGAATTGGATTCGTGCCAGGCCAAAGCTGAATACGCCATCCGGATGGATTGCCACGCACCTGAACTGGCGCCGCTCGGATTCCGTATAATGGGGGCCAGACACCCTTTGCTCTTAGCCGCAAAAGATGCGGATGTAATTCCCATGGACATTATTATGGATTCCGACACCGTTGTTACCATAATCAGCGGTCCCAACATGGGGGGAAAGACAGTAGCGCTTAAGATTGCGGGATTATTCCCTTTAATGGCCAGATGCGGTCTGCTGATACCTGCCAAAGAAGGATCTAAGATTCGGGCGTTTTCTTGCATCATGGTGGATATTGGAGACGAACAGAATATAAGAGGGAAGGTATCATCGTTTTCAGGCCACATCGCTAAAATCAAAGCGATACTGGAATTTGCGCAACCTGGGGATCTAGTCTTGCTCGACGAGTTGGGTGGGTTTACGGATCCCGACGAGGGAGCCGCCTTGGCAATGGCGATAGTTGACGAACTCAGAGCCAATGGCGCCAATGTATTGGTTACAACGCACCTCACTCAATTAAAGGCTTATGCCTTGTCTAAATCCGGCGTAAAAAATGTTAGCGTTGAATTTCAGCCAATTACGCTAAAACCTACTTTCAAGTTGCTTTACAATCTTCCAGGGGAAAGCCATGCAATTACCACTGCCGAAAGCATGGGGTTGCCTAAAAGTTTGATAGAGAAGGCGAGAATTTACGCTGACCACGCCGCGGGAGGCAGCACAGCCCTTATCGCCGGTCTGAGAGAAAAACTCATCGTCCTGGACTTGTTGCGCGAGGAGAATGAACGCCTCAAAGAGAAACTGAACCAAGAATTAATGGAAACTTCGGAAAAAAGAAAGGAACTCGTGGAGCAATTCAGGAAAGAAGCTTCAGATCTTATAAAAAAGGCCGAGCGAGATCTCTCCAGTCTCAGACAGTCGATAAAATCCGGACACATTAATTCAGGAAAGGAAATCCACGAAAAGTTTCATGAGGTAAAATCCGAAATAGTTGAGAAACTTCAGATTCCTCTAGCCAAGTCACGACAAAACTGGGAAGAGGGTTCTCTGGTGAGCATCCAATCTCTGGGCAAACAGGGTGTGATTACCTCAGCGAGAGACCGGGGTAAAGTGGATGTGCTGGTCGGAAAGATCACAGTTCGGGTCAATTCAGACGACTTAATTCTAATTAAAAGACCCACTGACAAAAAAAAACCTTCAAAAAATTCTGTTATTGGGGTAGAAAGCCCACTGACCATGGCCACGCCGGGTTGGGAAATCAATGTTATTGGGATGCGCGTTGATGAGGCCATTCCAGTGGTCGAAAAATCCATAGATAACGCGATCCTTGGCGGATTAACCTCCCTGAGAATAATTCACGGCAAAGGTACCGGTCGGCTTAGACAGGCAATTGTCGAGTATTTGTCTACTCATGGACTGGTGTTAAATTATCGAAGCGGGCTCCCACAGGAAGGTGGCGCTGGTGCGACGATAGTGGATTTAAGGCCGGAGTAGGGACATGAGAATTCCGGAATCTAAAATCGCTGAAATCGCTTCTACAGCCGATATTGTTCAGGTCATATCGAGCTACATTGAGCTAAAGAAGGCGGGGAAGGACTACAGAGGAGTATGTCCGTTTCATGGTGACAAAGATCCTTCTCTGTATGTGTCACCGCAGAAGAACATTTTTCATTGTTTTGGCTGCGCAGTGGGAGGCAGTGTCTTCAATTTCATAATGCGAATTGAGAACTTGTCTTTTGTAGAGTCTGTAAAGCTACTGGCTCAACGTTATAGCGTAAGACTTGATTTGGAAAATGGGAATCCAGCTAGGCAAGATTCGAGAGAGAAGCTGTTCAAAATTCTTGAACTAGGGCGTTCCTACTTTGTGCAGAGCTTAAATAAAGTTCCAGAGGCTACTAATTATCTTCTTGAAAGAGGGATTAGCGGTGAATGGATCAGCCAGCTCGGATTAGGTTTCGCCCCGGACCAATGGGATGGCTTGTGTAATCGTCTGTCCGCCCTGGGAGCCCCAATACCGGAAGCTTTGAGCGCAGGGCTCATCCGCAAAAAAGCCGGCGGAGGCTATTATGATTATTTCCGAAGCCGCATAATGATCCCCATCCGTGGATTGAACGGAGAACTGATAGCCTTTGGGGGAAGAATCTTTGGCGAAGGCGACCCTAAATATCTCAATTCGCCTGAATCTGAGGTTTTCAAGAAGAAGACCATTTTATTCGGCCTCGAGGCGGCAAAGGATTCCATCAAGAAATCAGGATTCCTCATTCTGGTTGAGGGTTATTTTGATCAAATCTCACTTCGTATACGCGGAATAGAAAACGTCGCCGCTCCGCTTGGCACATCGCTCACAAGCGAGCATGCCAAGCTGTTAAAACGTTTTTCGGAACGTGTAATCACTATCTTTGATGGAGACGAAGCGGGAATACGAGCAGTTAAGCGATCCATGCCAATACTGCTGGCTGAGGGTTTTGAACCGCAATGTGTCATCCTCCATGAAGACAAAGATCCGGATTCGGCAATTAACAGAATTGGAACGGACGGATTCCAAAGATTGATAGAGTCTTCTTGTTCTATGATTGATTTTTTTCTGGATCACATTCAGTCGCAGTACGATTTTTCCGGAATATCAGGGCGCAACCAGGCAATCCAAGAATGTGTTCCTTTATTGAGACAGATTGCCGATTCACCTGAGCGGGATTATCTTATAGAAAGGTTTGCTTCGCGCATCAGGGTCAGGGAAGACCAATTACGTAAGGCTATAAGAAATACCGGAGTTAGTCAGTTTGTTCAAGGCGGCGCTTCAAGAAAACGCGGCTCGAGTCTTTTCGATTTTCCCGCGGACGAGCGAAATGTTGTTCGGGGGATGATTCTCAGCGGAGGATTTATCGAGAAGGTTAAGAAAGCGGGAGTTTTGAGTGAGATAGAAAATGCCACTTTATCGCGTTTAGCGAATTCGCTCATAAGGTTCTCAGAAGAAAGAGGGACCTTTGATTCCCGCAGTTTCTGTATCGCGCTTGAAGAATCAGATCTGGCCGCTCTGGTTGCGAGTTGGCTTCAGCCAACACCTGAAGAAGATGATCTTAGGGCTGAAGTGGACGGCGAGATCACAATTAATGAATCAATGGAGCGCCTCAGATCCAAAAAGATCTTACGACGAAAATCCCAAGTTGAAGAGATGTTAAGAAAATGCGAACCGGGAGATCAGGAATATAATGATCTGGCCCGCGAACTCTTGAATATAGGCCGCCAGTTTAGGCGCTAGGCATATTTGTGTATTAATCAGATTTTCATCTATCAGCGCCAGGAATGTAGGCGCTACGAATTGGTCAAAAGGAGAAAAGGTTTTATGCCTGAAACGAAGTTCAAATCCGAGTTCAAGGATCTTTTCGATCTGGCCAAAACCAGAAAATATCTTACCTACGACGAAATCAACAAACACATACCCCCTGAAATGGTTGGGGAAGCTCAGATTGACGAACTTCTAATGAAGATAGTGACGGAATTCAATGTAGAGCTCGTTCCATTTGACAAGAAAGTTTCGGTCACTGACCCTAAGGCCAGAGACATTGACCTGGAAAAACCCGACGATGAGGAAGAGGATGACGAAGTTAAGGCGGCCGAACCCGATTCAGTGGTCAGGGGGAACGATCCGGTCAAAATGTATTTACATGAAATGGGTGGAGTCTCCCTTCTTACGAGGGAGGGCGAAGTAGAAATTGCTAAGAGGATTGAACAGGGAGAACAGCAGGTCTTCAGCGTAATAATAGGCTGTCCAGTGACAATCAAAGAAGTTCTTGCTATCGGCGACAAGCTCAGAAAAGGGGCCATCCGTGTTAAGGAGATCATCAGAGGCTTTGAAGATGAAGAAATGCCGGATGGCGACGACTCTGCCGTTGTTGACAGAATATTAAATTTGATTCAGCAGTTGAAAGACTTGGAAGTTAAGTATCAATCGGTTGTAAACCTCAAGAAAAATCTTGACCAATCAGCTCAAGCTGAGGAATTTGAAAAGTTTGACATAGAAATTGAAAAGAGACGGTCTGAAGTTATAGCCTGTCTCAAAAATATCAACCTCAATAGCAACATGATCGACCATATAGCAGGAAAACTAAAATTCCTGGTTCGTAAGCTGGAAACCGCCAGAGAAGAGCTTAGAGCAGTCGAATATGAACTAAAGATGCCCCTCGATAAGGCTCTGGAGAGCATTACCATCTGGAAAACCCTGATTGACGACCGAAAGGGGCTAAAAAAACACACCAACATCTCTCCTCAGAAGATAATCGATCTGGAAACAAAAATTCATAACGGTATCCGCAAGATCAATAAACTACAAACAGAAGCGGGTATGGACGATTATCATTTACGAGAAGCTCTAGGTCGCTGCCGAGAAGGTGAAAGGCTTGCTAGAATTGCGAAGAGCGAACTGGTCCAAGCTAACCTAAGGTTGGTGGTCAGCATAGCCAAAAAATATACAAATCGTGGTCTACAGTTCCTTGATCTCATTCAAGAAGGCAATATCGGACTCATGAAGGCAGTGGATAAATTTGAATATCAGCGCGGGTACAAATTCAGCACATATGCCACATGGTGGATCAGGCAGGCAATTACAAGAGCCATTGCAGATCAGGCGCGCACAATACGAATTCCTGTACACATGATAGAAACCATCAACAAGCTGATAAGGACCTCCAGATACCTTGTACAGGAATACGGACGTGAACCTACACCAGAAGAAATAGCTGAAAAAATGGAGTTCCCTCTTGAAAAGGTTCGAAAAGTCCTGAAAATTGCCAAGGAGCCAATCTCCCTGGAAACGCCTATTGGTGAAGAAGAAGATTCGCATTTAGGTGATTTTATTGAGGACAAGAAAATACTCTCCCCGTCGGACGCCGTGGTAGGAATGAGTCTCACGGAGCAGACCAGAAAAGTCCTTGCCACGTTGACACCCCGAGAAGAAAAGGTCCTCAGAATGCGTTTTGGGATTGGAGAACGCGCCGACCACACCCTTGAAGAGGTAGGTCAGGATTTTGATGTGACCAGGGAAAGAATCAGACAAATTGAAGCCAAGGCTTTAAAAAAATTGAGACACCCCTCACGCAGTAAGAGGTTACGTCCATTTCTGGAAGGATAACGGAGTCTTGTCGTATCCCCGAGATTCCAATGACATGTGTGGCTGGCCTCCATCTTTGTGAAAGTGCGCATCAACAAATAACCGTCTATGGGAAGTTAGTGTCTGGATCACTCGTAGTCACTGTCCGGTTAGTGTGTGTCGCCACCTTTCTTGCCCTGCTCACGCTTTTCTTGCCGCTTTTGTCCCGAGCGGAAGCTATAGATCCGACCATTGAGACAAAAGTCCTCAGAGTCTTTACTACCAAGAAAGCTCCTTATTACCACAAGCCGTGGAAGAGTCCTGATTTTACAAGTGTGAAAGCAAGCGCATTCTTTTTCACGGACAACAAGCTATTCCCAGGGCGCAGAGGTCTTATCCTCACCAATGCGCATGCCGTTTCGATGGCAGAGAGCATTAGAGTGTCCAATGGCAAGGAAAAAAGACAGTACGACGTTAAGCTGGTTGGGGTCTGTAATTACGCTGATTTTGCAGTTCTGGAAATGTCAGCGTTGGATATGGATGTTTATGAATCTCTCAATGGTAGAGTGGAGCCTTTGGAGTTCGGGGATAGTGATACTCTCAGAGTTGGAGACAAGGTGCAAGGTTGGGGATATCCCCTTGGTGGAGAGAGAATAAGCAAATCTGAACAAGGGGAGATAAGCCGAATAGAGGTGAAGAGGTACGCTTATTCACACGAACTGTGGTTGATGGTCCAGGCCTCCTTGCAACAAAACCAGGGCAACTCTGGAGGGCCGGTTCTCAAAGATGGAAAAGTCGTTGGGATGGCTTTTCAAGGGGTTAGGACGGGTGACCGGATCAATTATTTCATCCCCATAAATGTGGTCAGGCACTTGGTTCCACTTATGGCTGACCAAAAACTCATTCCCACATGGAGATACGCCGTTCAGTTCATGTTTCCACGTTTAAAGGAATATTATCATTTAGATGAAAATCAAGGAGGAGTTCTCTTAAATTACATTATCCCTGGTGGAGGACCTTACTCGTTTGGGCTTAGGGCTGGGGACATCATTACAGAGATTGATGGATTTGAAATAGATAACTACGGGGAGATCTATTTCAAACCGTTGATGCAAAAACTTTATTTTTCGGAAATTATAAACAGAAAGAGAGTTGGAGATCCTTTATCGATCAACGTTTTCAGAGATGGAAAAACAATGAATATTGTGGGTAAAGTGACCGAAGGTTTACCTCGTTTGGTTCCTCAGATCTTTACTATGGCAAATTATTTCATATTCGGTGGGATAGGATTTGTTGAATTGACAATGAATTGTATTGAAAACCTTGGGCAATCCGGTGACACGTTCAAGGCTCGATATGCGGAGTCATTTCCAGAATACCCTTACCAAAAAATAGTAATAATTTCTGAAATATTCCCGGATTACGGACTAATTGATTCTACAGGTTTTATGAACCGAGTGATGCGAGTTGGTGATCAGGGCGTGGTCAATATTCAGCAACTCTACGAGACCTTTGAAGATCTTAAATCCAAAGGACAAAAAAGGGTTCTTCTTAAAATCTGGCCGGATCTGACCCTTCCAATCGATTTATCCGGCGCAGTAGAACTGGACGCTCATATAAAAGAAAAATATGGGATTCTATACATGAAAACTCCAGGAGGCTTCAACCCTTAGATCTAGATAATCTCTAGACTTTCTCACGATATCCTATATATAAATCAATCTTCTCAAGCAATTCTTCCACATTGACCGGCTTTGAAATATAATCATCCATTCCTGCAGCCAGGCACTTTCCTCGATCGTCACTCAAAGCATGAGCGGTCATGGCAATTATCGGAATGTGGGTTCCGTCTTTCTTCTCTGCGTCGCGTATTCTACGAGTCGCTTCAAAACCATCCATCTCCGGCATTGAAATATCCATTAAGATCATGTCGAATTTTGCGTCAGCCATTAACTTTAGAACTTCCAACCCGTTTTCGGCGCAAGTAACCTGGTGTCCAGCCTTTTGCAGAATTCTTATGGCGAGGGTTCGATTAATAGCGTTGTCCTCTGCAAGCAATATATTGGCGGTACCATGTTCAGACACGTGGAAGCGGGGTTTTTGGTCTTCCAAACCTTTGCCTACCCATGGTTTGGGTTCGCCTAAAATAGTCAGCAGGCACGTCAACAGCTCAGATTGTTTAACGGGTTTAACCAGACATGCTTCGAGACCAAATTCTTTTCTTTCCGCCGCATTTCCAACCTGTATGGCTGAAGTCAACATGACCAGCCTGACGTCTTTCAGGTCGGGAGAACCCTTTATCACCGAAGCCAGTTGAAACCCATCCATTTCCGGCATCATGCAATCAACTAACGCAACCTTGAAAGGGGTGTTTTGAAAATGGAAATTCTTCATAATCTCAAGCGCTTCCCTACCGCTATCGGCCAAGGTTACGAGCATGCCCCAATTAGATAACTGTCCGAGCAGAATTCGTCTATTGGTCAGATTATCGTCGACAACTAGCGCTCTAACACCATGGAGGGCCTCAGGCGACGCAAGATCTATACTGGTAGTTGCATGAGTTTGTTTTGAAAATCGCACCGTAAAATGAAATTTGCTCCCTCGTCCCAATTCACTATCAACCCAGATTTCTCCATGCATAAGCTCTACAAGACGCGTTGAGATTGAAAGTCCGAGACCTGTGCCTCCGTATCGTCTTGTGGTAGATGTATCGGCCTGATCGAATGGCCTGAAAATCTTTTCCATTTGTTCTGTCGTGATACCAATCCCCGTATCCGACACACAAAAATGAATTTTCACAAAAGGATCATCCTCACTCTGTGCGCTTGCGCTGACTACAATCTCTCCTTTTACGGTAAATTTTATGGCGTTTCCTACAAGGTTGAATATGACCTGGCGTAAACGGATGGGATCGCCGATCAAGTTGTCCTGAACGTCTTCATCAACCTGGAACAATAACTCTAGACCCTTTTCATCAGCCTGTACAGCCAATCCACGAATTGTGTCCGCCAATGTGTCTCGAAGCTTGAAGTCAACGAAGTCAATTTCCATCTTGCCTGCTTCGATCTTGGAAAAGTCCAAAATATCATTAATAAGTCTCAAGAGGAGATCTGATGATGACTTGACAGTGTTCAGATAGTCCCTTTGTTCATGGGTCAAATCAGTATCAAGCGCAAGTTGTGTCATCCCGAGGATACCGTTCATGGGAGTACGTATTTCGTGACTCATATTGGCCAGGAATTCACTCTTTGCTCTTGATGCTTGTTCGGCACGTTCCCTGGCGTCAATTAGTTTCTGCTCAAATTCTTTCCTGTCACTTATATCTCGAATTATGCCAAGGAGCATCTTTTGAGCGCCCATTCTGATTTCGCTAATTGAAAGTTCAACCGGAAACGAGCTCGAATCTTTTCTTTGGGCAATCACTTCAGTCTTCTGAGAAAACGGTCTTTCGAAACTCTGACGAAGGGCCTTTTTCACAAATGAATCAAAGCCGGACGCGTAAGGTTCCGGCATCAATGCGCTTGCGCTTTTTCCTACGAGCTCTCTGTTGGAAAATCCAAACATGGTCTCCGCTGCCGGATTGAATGTTTCCACATTGCCAGACATATCGACAGTGATTATACCGTCCAGAGCGTTGTCAACAACCGACCTGAGACGAATTTCACTTCTTTTTAATTCAATCTCGGTTTTCTTTTTTTCAGTGACATCTTCGACTACAGTAACGGCCCCAGTTACTGTGCCGGACTCTACGATAGGCGCTGTGGACAACGAAACCTGCACTACAGTGTCAGTCGCCAGAATCCTCAAATTCGACTCCTCAGAGACTTTTGCCACGGTTTCAATCGCTCTCAGGGAAGGGTCCGGAACGACCACTGTTTCGGAATTCACATTCGACTCAAATTGAAAAAAAAGATCAGCTCGTTGCCCCAATAACTCCCTGGCCGACGAACCCAGAAGAATTTCCGCCGCCGGGTTTACAAACATGATCAACCCAGACCGATCTATTACATAAAGAGCTTCCCCCATATTGCTTGTTATATTTTGGAGCCTCAGACTTTGTTCTTCGATTTGTCTGTTTTGTTCAGCCAATTTCTTGCGGCTGTGTTCACTCACAAAGATCAATGCTAAAAATACAGCTAAACAGACAGTAAAACCACCAAATTTCATTAAGAAATCATTCCAACGGGTTGAAAAAGACGAGTCTTCAACCAAGGAAAACAAGTACCCTGAGTGACTGCCTCCTATACTGATAATTGGTAGAAACGTAACGACGTAATCTTTTCCCTCAATTGAGACTTCGATGCAGAACGGATCTCCATTATCAATTTGGGTTCTTGCAACTTTGTTGACTTGCCCGATGATCAGTATTCTCATCAGAGCATCCAATCGTGAGTTTTTACCTCCTAGAAAACTGTCTCCGTTAATGGATTCATATACATATTCATCACTTAATTCGGTGAGTCGATATTTTTGTTTCTCTTCTGAAAACACTGTCTTCTGGATGGCTTCCTTCTTTATCATGAGAGCAAAAGTCTGAGGCGCATACAGTTTTTCCAGGGAATCCCTCAGTGCGTCGAAAGAAACCCCTAGTTCCGCGCTTCCCAAATGGAGCCCTTCATAGGTAATAGGAAAAACAAATCGAAACCCGGAGTGACCAGGTCCCACCTCAAATCCTTCGACCTTGGTTTTTTTAGTGTTTACAATCTTAATCGATGCTCTGGTTTCGAACAGGTTATCTCCGAATTTTGATGGCATGTGGAAGCGTAGAAAACTTATTCCATTGGGCAGATGAAACTGGAACTGTCTAAAACCCTTGTCAACGAGTCTTTGATACGTGTCACTGAGTCTGGCGAAGAGTTTGCCCCGATTTATCGCCAGAATTTTAGAATCATTTGATGAGTAAGCCTCTTTGAGGATTACCGTCACTTCCGGTCTATCAATAACCTCCTGGAAAATTGTGTTCGTTAGGAGACTGTAGGAGTTCAGGGTTGCGAAGTATTGATTGTGCAAGTTCTGAATGGCGGCCTTTTGGAGACTCGACACCCTGTGTGTATAATCAGTGTAAATTATCAGGAATCCGATGAGTTCCAGAAATATGAACGCCGGAAGAGCAAGTCGCAATGAATTGGGATTTCTAAGCATGGACCGTAGCAATTTGACCAACCAAGATAGGATGGGAATAAGGGTCTAAGAATCAACTCGAAAGTAAATCTTAGTTGAAAAGACACTAGAAGTCATCTTATTCTAGGCGCCCGTCAGACATATCGTGGCTCAATCAATAACCTGTTCGTGAATCTAGGGTTCGAGATCGTCCCGTAAAATTGGAATCTTCCATGAGAGCGACAATCCTTGCTTAGGATGAAGGGATTACATCATAGTGTCAGGTGGATTCGCCATATTTATCGGTGTCACAAGAGCCAAGTGATTCTGGAAAGTCCCATTTAACGGGGATCCTCACGGTTTGGCCGTCCCTACGTTTATATTTCACAAAACCATTTTCAACTGCGAAATTATAAAGATCTCTCGTAATGATGACGTCGTCTGTGCAGTATTTCTGAAGTAAATCGAGACGGCCCTCACGAAACCATCGAGGCGCGTCTACTCCACTTCCACTTTTCTTACGGCCAAGCGTGAATTGCGCCAGATGGTCCAGGCTTAACCGATGTCCTATCAGTTTCTGGATTTCAATCAGCATGTCCAGATTCTGGTACTTTCTAAGGTTCTCATTCGTATATGCGCTAAGCACTTCATAATCGAATTTCACCTGATTGAATCCTACAATCAGATCAGCCCTAGACAAAGTTCTTACCAGTTCTCCAACCGACTCTTCATTAAAGCTTTGGAATCCCTCAACGTCGGAATATGTAACCGCCACTGACAGCATCATCTTGGATATATTTCTCCATCCACCCACATCATCAGCCAGTTTTTGGGTTTCTAGATCGAAAAACACGATTTCCGGAGAAGGTTCTTTATTGACATTCATAGCAATTTCCTTAATTGGGCAGGGAGTTTCACCCCTTGAAACCTGATCGACCGTTTCGACGGAAACACCCGCATGTTTGTAATGGACAGGCGATGACTTCGCCACAAGTGTTTTACGTTGACTTGACAAAGTGTTGGGATGCAGAAGATAATCAAGGATTGCCTCACAGGCTTTCTTGTCGAGTGGTTTGTTCCCTGATCCGCACTTCGGAGAATGGATACAGGAAGGACATCCTGTTTCGCAATGGCATCCTTTGACCATGTCAAAGGTCGTCCGCAAAAGTTCTTCAAGAACATCGAAAGCCTTGCTTGAGAGACCAACGCCTCCAGGATGGCCATCGTAGATAAATACAGCCGCTCTGCAAACCTGTTCATGTTCCGGACAACTAATACCACCGATGTCGTCGCGTTCACAAAGAGCAAACAGGGGAAACATGGAGATAGCAGCGTGTTCCATCGCATGTATGCCTCCTATGAAATGAAGGCCTGACGCCTTTATTGCCTGTTTGACCTCATCAGAAATTTCTATCCATAGTCCTATTGTCTCAAATACAAGCGGTGGAAGATTGAGATCCAAAACCCCAATCAATTCTTGACCTCTTGTCCGTCGCTTTTCATAACCGTTAACATGCTCTGTAACTCTCAACCTGGCTTCTCTAGCCAAAAAACCGGAAAACTCGCGAGACCTCAACGGAGCTCCAAGGATTTTAGTGTCTTTTTCAGACCTTGATCTGGTGTAGTAACTTGCGGTGGAGGGCCTGACAAAGACGTTTCTCCTCTCCATATCAAGTTTTGTAACCACATATTGTTTTGTTCTGTGGAGATAAATTGCCCCTTCATGACATTCATGAAAGACTCTTGCGCCCGAAGATACCCCAATGGGTTTAGAGCCTCCCTCGAGGAATATGGAATAAGAATTCCCGACATTTCTAAGATCTACCTCTCTATGAGGACGAGGGTTGACGGACATTACCGCTCCATCGGGGGATCGGTAAATAATCCCGTCATCCATCAAGGAGTCCATGGCTCTTTGCGCTTCTACTGGCCTAATCCAGCGTTCGGAGGGTTTTATGGGGATCTCAGCGGCGGCGCAGGGAATATGCTTTTTTAGAACCTCGACGTTTAACGGATCCAGCGTCGCCTGTTCACATGGGCGAGCAAAAAAATCGGACGGATTGCGAATAAAATATTGGTCAAGAGCGTCCTGACCAGCCACCATGACGATTGCGCTCTGACGCCCCTGTCTTCCGACGCGGCCACCTCTCTGCCAGGTGTTTACAATTGTGCCGGGATAACCAACCAGAATGCAAAGATCCAGACCACCGACATCAATGCCCATTTCCAGGGCTGAAGTAGAAATGACTCCATCGAGTTCTCCTGAAAATAATCTTGATTCGATTTCACGCCGTTCTTCGGGTAAGAAGCCTGCCCTGTAAGAACTTATTCGGTGTCTCAGGCGAGGGGCTTCATTCATAGCCCACAAAGTAATGAGTTCGGTGATCTTTCTAGATCTCGTGAACACTATCGTCTTAAGCCCGGAGTCTATGGCTCTGACGAAAAGCGATGAAGCTACCGTATAAGGGCTCAATAAGGGGTTTAGAAAT
The DNA here is from genome assembly GCA_903952205.1 of uncultured Desulfomonile sp. GTDB lineage: Bacteria > Desulfobacterota > Desulfomonilia > Desulfomonilales > Desulfomonilaceae > CAJBEZ01. The sequence continues at coordinate 41,701 of CAJBEZ010000074.1, forward strand.
ACGAAGTGTCTCTGAGGAGAAGGGGCCCCGGATTTGTCCACCACGCTAACTTCATCACTGATCAACGAGGAAACGAACTGCCCGGGATTCCCTATGGTGGCTGAACAGGAGACAAACGTGGGCTCATTTCCATAAGAACGGCAAATTCTCTTTACTCTGAGCAAAACCTGAGCCACATGGCTTCCAAATATGCCCTTGTAGGTATGAACTTCATCAAGAACGATTAAGGAAAGTTTCCTGAAGAAGCGCATCCATAATTCATGAAAAGCCAGCAAACCGAGGTGAAGCATATCTGGATTGGTGATAAGAACTTTGGGAGGGCTAGACCGGATCCGTTTCCGCTCGGATTCAGAGGTGTCTCCATCGTAAATCGCTGCGCTAATTCCTGTCTTCTCGGAGAGATTCAGAAACGAATCCAGTTGATCCCTTTCCAGTGCTTTAAGAGGGAACAACATCAACACGTGGGAATCCGGCTCTCGGACAAGTCGATCCAATGCGGGAATTTGATAACACAGAGTTTTCCCACTCGATGTGCTGGTAGAAAGAGCTACGTTCTTTTTCTGGAGGGCCTTTTCAATGGCGTCAACCTGGTGACAATACAACGATTCTATCCCGGTCGAATCAATAAGATCTTTTATGGAGAAATGAAGATTATGGGGAGTTTTTTTGAATATAGGGGTTTTTTCGGGCAGGATTTCGTGATGAACTACCTCCCAATTCGTTCCAGCGCTCTTTCTAAGCCATTCTAAATAATCGTTAACCAATGCGACAAATCCGGGTGTGTGTTTTTCATCGATACCTAGGAGGGTAAAATGAGTTTTCCGTGTAGCCTCTCAAACATAACAATCTAATGTGATGTTTCCCGATCCCATTCGGGAAAAATCAGCATCTGACCAACCACTACGGCGTCCTCACCCTCTATCATTTCATGAAACGAATATACACGACCAAGCCCATTCCTTGCATACTTCTGCATGACAACGTAAGGTTGACCACCCTGTATCGAAGTCGCCAATACGAGCGCCTCTTCACCAGCGCCAGACCTGCAATCGATAACGATGGAATTGGTTATAGTTGTTACCGCATAAGCGTTTTTCTCCAGCGCTTCCTTTTTGACAAACTCGACGACCTCTTTTTTCTCATCCGGATTTTCGTAAGACATTACTATAGGAAAAAAACCTGATACAGTGTGAAGAATTGCAGTAGGGCTATGGGTTCCCGACAGCTGTAGAGTTTGACGGGCAATCGGAGCAATTTTTCGCACTGATTCGACAATGATTTCTTTAACGGCTATAATCTTGGTTAGAATGATAAGAGGTTCAATGTTCATGTAATTCTTTCTCCAATAATCATGGGAGCGTCTTTGCCTTGAACCGACATTAATTAACTACTCAGCTACAAATTCAATAATGCAACTGAGTAGGGAACGCAAGTGCGGATATCTGTGAAAAACTTATATCCATTTGTGTTTGAACAGTTAACATACAAATAACCGCATGATGAATGCCCTTCTCCGTGGGAGACACCAAGCCGTCAAATCTTATTTCAGGACCACAGTCAGTGTAATGTTACTTTTATCCGTAAGCAAAATGTTATTGGGGGTTGAATTTGACGATCCCGCCAATTTCCAATACAATAAACTACTGCGTTCTATCAAAAAAACGGCGGATCAATCTTAAAATCGATAAGGATCAGATCTTTGGTGAACAATTCCGGTGACAAGCTTGATCTATCCAATCCCAGCTTCCTCGACTCGATAATTGATTATCGAAGATTTCTCGTATCAATAATTGCCATATTCTCAATTGTATTAGGGTATTATGCGATTCAACTCGAGACAGATCCATCGCTAAAGACTGGCGTCGATACGACATCCAAGGCTTATGAAAAATACAAGGATTTCGTAGGCGCCTTTGGCAGCGAAGAGTTTACCTTGGTGGTTGTAAAGACTCGTCTTGGAATATTTGATTCGAAAACCCTAGACGTGATTGATAGCCTTACGAGGAAAGTGGAGGCGATTGACGGAATTTCCGAGGTTATCAGTCTCTCAAATCTTCGTATTTTCCATGAACGTAATGGATCATTCGGAAACCTTCCTTTATTTGAACGGGTTGAAGGCAAGGCATCTCCTGTTGACGTAAGTTCTCTTGAGAAATTGCGCCAGTCGCTACCTATGATGAATCTCCTGATATCTCATGATTTCAGTACCATTGGTATCGCCATAAAAGTCGAAGAACAACACAAGTATGATGATTCTGTTTACGGGAAAATAGTTCAGGTAGTGGATCAGGAGTTCAAGAAAAATGACGCTGTCCAGGAATTCAGGATAGTCGGTCCCCCATTCATCCGAAAAACCATTGTTAGATACAGTATTCAGACTGGGGTTGTATTTGGAACCCTTTGCATGCTCATTGGAACAGTAGTTTCTGTTTACATTTTCAAGAGTTTCCGAGTCACGTTGGTGACTAATTTCATATTGGGGTTGTGTGTGCTGTGGGTGCTTGGTCTGATGGTGGCGATGGGCATTCCATTGAACTCAACCACAGCGCTTGCTTTCGGGTTCGTGCCAATAACAACGATTGAGATAGTTATTCACATGGTGGTTCGATATCACCAGTTTCACAAGATTACCCAAGACAAAATTCAAGCATTGAAAAAATCTGTGAGATGGTTAGCCAGACCCTGTTTCATTTGTGTGGCGACAACATCGGTGGGATTTGGAACGCTCATGATAAGTTCCGTTCCCATGGTTAGGGAATTGGGATTCATAATGTCTCTGGGAGTATTGATTGCTTATGGCCTGGCAATCATTCTGACCCCAGCTTTCTTCTCGGTGATGAAAACCTTGAACCAGTCAGAATCGAGCGACGTACTTGTCGACTGGCTGGAGAAATCTCTTAAGAATATTGAATGGTTTATTTCAGACAGACCCAAAACTATAGTCATTTTTGCCGTGGTGCTCACCGTTTTTCTGCTTGCAGGGTCGCCAAGAATTGAAAGTGATGCCCAGATTTTCAGGATGCTGGATGAATCTACAAAGACCATTCAAGACATACGATTCGTTCAGAAGAATCTTTCACCGGCGCAAGCATTGGAGCTTTTTCTCGAAGCAGAGCCCGGGGCGTTCAAAAACGCGGAGATTTGGAAAAAGATCAGTGACCTGGAGACACGCATAAAGAGCCTGCCAGACGTCATGGTCACCGATTCGTACGCCAGCGTGCTGATTTATCTGAACCAAGTCGCCTCAGGAAAGTCAGGCGAGTCGGGAGACATTTATTCGGACGCCAATCTTATCCCGCAACTTCTTTTCCTGTCCTCACTCAGCGAGGGAGGCAAAAGGATTACGGAAAGATATATTAGTGATAGTTTCGACAAGGCCAGAATATCAATCATGATCAAAAATGATCCGAGTCACCCGATAGGTGAAACAATTTCGCAAGTGCAAGATGCTGCTGACGACATCATGGGGCCTGATGTCGCCGCCTCAGTAACCGGTGATATGGTCCTGGTCTATTCGCAAACCGAAATGCTGATTCGTGATCAGGTTAAATCAATATTTATTGCGGCCTTACTGATCACGATACTCATGATGATCCAGTTGCGATCATTTGTACTGGGATTGATTTGCCTAATACCAAACATTCCTCCAGTAGCTGCGGTCTTTGGCTTGATGGGTTGGTTCGGCATATCTCTAGACATGGTGACTGTGTTTGCCGCAACAGTAGCGATTGGTTTAGCCGTCGACAACACCATCCACTATCTTACTCAGTTAAAGAGGGAAATAACGCTCAATCCTGAATTGTCGGTTGAAGAAAATGTTTTTCGAACCTATCGATATACTGCTCGTCAAATAGCGTCCTGGTCTGTTGTTGTGATCCTGGGGTTTCTCGCTCTTACTGTATCGCCATTTCGTCCAGTAGTCTTTTTTGGCATACTGGGATCTTTCGCTATCATCTTGGGACTTTTCGGAGACCTGGTTTTTCTGCCCGCGCTAATACTTACATCGAAACGAATCCGCAAAACCATAATCACAATATGTGAACGCGAAAGTAAAAGCCACATCTCTGGAAATGTGGCATAGAGAAATTGCAGATTGTCCTGACGATAGATTTGTAAAGGCCATCCCTCCGCTTATGCCCTTTTGCCTCCGCACAAGTAACATTGCGCCTGTTCAAACGAAAAATTGCTAATCAAGCGGAAAATTATCCCTCCTACTTCTCCGCTTCTCTACCCCATTTAAACTTCATGGAGTGAGGTGGTTCGATGACCGGTCCAGAGATTTCCCTGAGGTTCTCCAAGCTGGGTAAGGAAGCATCTTTTCTCAAAGCGGTTCCAGCAGGGACCCCCCAGATATATTTCTTCTGGGGCGTAACCTGATTAGGCTCGGACGGAGATTGCCCGTCGGTCCGGTGCTCAACTCTCAATACTGGTACGGTGGGCAGATCGGCAATGATGAAGTTGGCTTTTACCTGGACGCTCTTTGCCGAAATCTGCTCAGGAAACGAGGCGAAAGGGGCGGCGGATCTTATTGCGCTGATAAGAGATCTGTCCATTTCCGAATTTCCGGACCCACGAAGGAGTCGCACACTTGCGAGAGATCCGTCTCGCTCTATTTCATACATCACTGCCACCTTGCCCTTTAACGCGTCGGCAGTGACTAGATTTATGGGAGTGGTCCAAACACTTTGAATTCTGTCCCTAGTTGACAGCGCATACTTGTTAAGGGTCGGATTGACGGTGGTTTTATCTATGATTACCGCATCCGTAGGTTGGAATGGCTGTTCGGAAGCGAGCGCGATGGATCCTAAACTGAGAACAAGAATGGAAGTAATGACAACGAGACTCTTCATTTTTAGCCCTCTCTGACGGCTTCTATTGATTTTTGGCGCGAACGCCGGAACTTTATAACGATCATAAAAAAACTAGTTTAAATAATTATTTGATTCTAATAAGATATCTAATAATTGATAAACTGCTACCAATACATTGAAATAAGGTCAAGAGAAAAATGAGATAGTCTGAATATTATTTGTGGATATTGCCAGTGCGGTAGGAGTCAGATTCTTGCCGGCTGATCAGCGGAATCGCGTTATGACGGTGGAATGGGACGAACCGCTACAAGTTCCGTTTTACTCACTGTGAATGCGGTCCGTCATAACGTTATTTGTAGGTTACCTGTTCGAGAGAGAAAATGTATCAAGAGTGGGACGTTTTGGCTGCGCAGGGTTTCCCATGTTGTCAAACAATCAAAATCAGTGGTTCAATGAGACCGTTCAGGCCGCTAACTTCTCTCTGCGCAGGATTTGACCTTGACCGCTTATTACGATCTTTTCCACAGGTATTTGCTTGCCGGCCTTTTGCATCCCCATTCTTACGATTTCAGGCAGACCAGAGCAGCAAGGCACTTCCATCACGG
>CAJBEZ010000075.1 GCA_903952205.1 uncultured Desulfomonile sp.
AGGTAAATGGCGCACATCCGATTGGGATAGGATTCCTGGCATTACCCTCATATTGCACCTCCTGACGGTGCCTGTCATTTATCAAAATCCTGTCCTCTTGTCGCGTAAATTTTATTCCCTACGTAAATAATCTCTCACTTCCATTAAATGGTGCGGAAAGTAAGATGAATGGGCAGACCCGGAAGAATTTCTGAATGACTTTTGCTCAGATGATGTCTCATCTGCGTTCGCGACAAGGAAATTCTTTAACTCTCCATAATTTTGACCGAGCCTATTGCATGAATACTGTGGAGGATTTTCTAAAGGAGCGTCAACAAATAATGGTTAAAGCAGTAATTGCCCGGGGCAGGAATAGTCATCGCGTTTATTTGCTTCGGGGATGACGAGTATGGTCATTTCCTCCCCCCTGCACACAACATGAAGGTTTAGGCCACGGCGATTGCGGGGTTCCTTCAGAGCCCAATTAAGGATAGCTTTTCAACTCTCACCGTCGAGCAGTGCGTGGGAACCAGCGAGGGGCCCTTTCAGAGTACCTGGCCCAATCTTGGCCAAATTGCCTGGACATCCAAGGTTCTTCCTTAAAGATGATACGTAAGTGCAAGACAACGGCAAGAGGAATCAAGTAGGCTCCGATCAGTGGTGAACCCGCAACAATTGCCCAACCGCCAACTACAAGGAGAACACCGATATACATCGGGTTCCGTGTGAACCGGTAAAGACCCACGACCACGAGATGTTTCGGCGGATCCCAAGGCGAACCCGTGCCCTTGCCGGAAACGAAAAAATCGCGGAGGCACCAAAGCAATATGATCAGTCCGCAACCAATAACGGGAAATCCGAATGACCAGCCCGTCCTACGCCAAGGATCAATGAACGCCAACATCCAAGGCAACAGCCCGGCGAAAATGCCTGGTAAAACCAGGAACAATAAAAACGCACGAGCGAACATTGAAGTCCTTAACATGAGATTATTCAGATCTCGCAGTTTAGGGCACGATTACAACCCTCCACGACATCTACCAGTTTTGATATTACGCAAGAGACTCACGAGATTCAACATATTTTCTGAAAAAGCTGTCGCAATACCGATAATTGTTAACACTAAGAACGCATTTCTCATCATACAATCCCCTTTCTATTCGAGAAATTTGAGCTATCCCTTGATCCTACTATAAAAGCCCTTTTTTGCTCCGTTGTTCTGAGCCGCAATCTTCCCTTGACACCCCCTACGCCCTAGCCTTAATCGCAAGCCCGCTCACTACCGCTGCTTTGGGTCACGGTCCTGGTATGAAGAAACTAAGAAGGCTGCCTGGCAGGGCCCTGCAGAAATAAAGGCACGATATCAACACGCAAGTCTGCTTGCTAAAAACAGAGTTGTCTTTAATATTAGCGGCAATAAGTACCGTCTTGTCGTCTGGATTAGATACGACAAGCAAATTGTCTTCATTCGATTCGTGGGTACTCACGCTGAATATAACCGGATTGACGCCCAGGAGATCTAGAAATGGAAATTAGGCCAATTAAAACTGAATCTGATTATGAGGCTACACTAGCTGAAATCGAAAAACTCTGGGAATCGGGACCGGACACGCCACAATCCGACAGGCTCGACATACTCGTTACTCTGGTTGAAGCTTATGAAACCAAGCACTATCCGATCGATCCGCCTGATCCGGTAGACGCTATTAAATTCCGTATGGAGCAGATGGGTTTAACCGACAAAGACTTGGGTCAATACATGGGCGGTCGTGGAAGAGTTACCAAAATACTTAACCGTCAACTACCCTTGAGCCTGGATATGATCAGGAAACTGCACAAAAATCTTGGCATACCGGCCGAAGTTCTTATTTCTGAACCGTCTATTCCTGAAGGAACAGCCACGCCCAGGGTATAGGGTTAATTGGTCTAGCTTGTTGCTCCCACCCTCCTGTAACGGCTTTGCCATGCGGTCGCCTGCATCCCATAAGCTCAAGGCCGACCATTACTAGCGCTAAGACATTATTTTTTGGCCTTGTATCGGCATGTTATTCAAATCGCGTAACAAATTGTTCTACGGTTAAACCAGCGTAGCGCAGAAGGCTTCTGAGGGTTCCTTTGGCGACCATTTTGTGGTTTGGTATTGAAAGGCTGGCCATGTGACCTTCTTTTGTCATTATTATGTGGCTTCCTCTCTGTCGAGCGACACGCCAGCCAAAAGACTCTAGTATACGGGCGACATCCTGGCCGCTCAGGTTCGGCAGTTTTGGCATCCAGCCGACACCTCTAACTGAGCGGTTTCAATAGTCAGCGGCAATCCTTTTTCTTCGCGTACTTCGAGACATAGACTTATCGCTTCCTTGAGGTTTTCCAAAGCTTCGTCTCTTGTCTCTCCTTGGCTTACACATCCGGGAATGGAGGGGCACTCAACAATCCACATACCGTCTTCATCCCTATCTATTGTGACAAAAAACTGCAACGTTATCCTCCTGGCTCCCTCAGCCCATTGAAGCACTGAGATAGGTGCCGCCTGTTCGATCGTGAGGACAGACTTAAAAATTGGCGACGTGCGCCTAGCCCTATTATATTCGAGTCTTTTTTAAAAAACTAGCGGACTGAGAATCCAGGGTAAATATTAAATCCCTCCGTTCGCGGGGAAGATAATCGAATTGCTTCAAACCAAATATGATTGCCAAAGAAACAGGGTATTCGGAAAAAAGTTCCCATAAATCAAAAAGGCCCTTCCGGGCCTCGATGGCGTTCGCCATCCACCTCCAGTATTCTGGATTGAATTTAGGTTAATTCAGGGACTTTGTAAGTCAAGAAATCAATTTGAATTCGTTATGGATTAAGAAAAACATGGCAACACTGGACTCATTATTATATCATCGGTCATCACCAATTAGCCAAAAACATTAGCCGGGTCAATATCACCGAAACTATGGGGGGAGAAATGAAAGTTATTGTCGCCGCCATTATCTTCACTTTACTGTCGGTGGTCAGCTTCGCATCGGACAGAAGCAGCCAGGTTTGGGATCGCTACGGCAATCTTGTCGAGACAAAAGAAAGACACGGAGACGATACCACCGTCCGGAATCGCTACGGCAACCACACTCGAACCGAGCAAAGTGAAGGCCGACAAAAGATTATCCGGGATCGCAACGGGAATATTATCGGAACAGAAGAACCCAATTGACAAAAGGAGGTTTGTGATGAATATCCTGGGCATTGTGACTGCCGGAATACTACTGGCAGTCTCCGTCGCTGGTTTGCAAGCTGCTACGGTCTTCTTGCGTACATCTAAGCCACAACAAATGGGGTGAATTTCGGATATAATACTGATATCCTGTTTCTTAGGTTTGTATACTAAATGCCAAGACTGATGAATAATGCATTTGTCTTAAAACTGCAGAGGGGATACACGTAATGATATCGCTAAATCTTGATGAACAGAGAAAGACAAAAACTGCTCAGAAAAACCTTTTCCAACATCAAGTCGAGGCAATAGGGGAACTCAATAAGGTCTACAATTTTAGTGATAATCAAACGAAAGGGGCATTACTGGTGTTCCCAACAGGAGGGGGCAAAACCTTTACCGTTGTAAAATGGCTATTGGACGAAGTCATTTCTCGGCACGTTAAAGTTCTTTGGTTGGCACACACATTCCATTTGCTTGACCAGGCATGCGCCACTTTCCTTCAGAATGCCCCCTACCTTGAGAAAAGATCTACACTCAATATAAGACGAGTTTCGAGCCACCCCTCGCATGATAAAGCGAACCAGATTGACTGGACTTGCGATGACGTGCTCATCATGTCTACGCAGACAGCAATAAGTAATATCGACCTGGATGCTGTCGACCGAGTCGGTAACAAAGTCAAGACCAACTTTGAGAGGTTCATTGAGAGCTGCTCGTCAACACGCCTTTTCGTGGTACTCGACGAGGCCCATCACGCTCCAGCCTACGGATGTCGTCATCTCCTTGACTGGCTGCGAAAAGTGGTTCCAAGTCTGTTCTTGCTTGGATTAACCGCAACCCCCACTTACACGGATGAAAAGAAAAGGGGCTGGTTAAGAAAAATTTTTGAACAAGGTGTAAAAAGTGACGTCAAGCCTCAACGCCTAATGGCCGAAAAGATTCTTGCCCGACCCAACTTCATTCAGATGCCAACTGGGCGGGATTACACGGTCAATGATCAACAATACAAAAAACTTGTGGAAGAACACAAAGATGTTGAAGATATAATTGAGAAACTAGCCAATGACAGTGGCCGAAACGATTTCATCGTTAATGAATACTGCAAGAACCAGCAGAAATATGGCAAGACGCTAATATTTGCTGATCGATGGTACCAATGCGTCTACCTGAAAAAAAAGCTGATGGACAATCATGTAAAAGTTGATGCAGTTTATTCTCACATTGAGGCCGATCCTGGTAACGTAGAGGCTCGAAACAGACTGACTACCAGTGACATCCAGAGAATTTTACACGAATTCAAGGATGGAAAACTTGACGTGCTGTTGAATGTGCGAATGCTTACAGAAGGAACAGACGTACCTGACATCAAGACTGTGTTCATAACTCGTCAAACAGCCAGTTCCATACTGATGACACAGATGATCGGTCGAGCGTTAAGAGGCGAGAAGGCGGGTGGAGGCCCAAACAAGTCTGATGCCAACATCGTCTTGTTCGTGGATGAATGGAAGCGTCTCATCAACTGGGCAACGCCAGCGCTTGATGGCGGCATTGCAGTTGATCAACCTGCCGTTGAACGCTACCCAATGCGTTACATCTCTATACAACTCATAGAAGATATCGTTCGCCAGATCAACTCTGGAACAGTGTTTCAACCGCAGCCATTTTTGAATTATCTTCCCGTTGGTTGGTACCTGACAGATTTTACAGTAGATACTTCGGAAAATACCTCAGAGGGTAAGATCGATGAGATGCAAACTTTTCATGATTTTGTCATGGTCTATGGTCATACAAAACCTAAGTTCGACAAATTTATTCAAAATGTGTCTGGCAACTTACCGGAATGGTGGGCTAAAGAGAGGCTAACTGACGAGGAGACTAAACTGGATGCCGCTGGGTGGATAGCCAATTACTTTGACAAGGACAAAGATGATATAGGATCAACTCTGGAAATGGATCTCGTCAGGATTGCTCGCCACATGGCCCAGAACGGTAATCCTCCCGATTATTATTTATTCGCGGAAAGGGATAAGCACGACTTAGATAGGATTGCCAGCGAAGTGGTCCGGAATGATTGTTCACCGAAAATTATAGAGCAACAAATGGTTAAACTGTACAATGAATCCGGCAGTCTCTGGCAGACTTTCTACAAAACTTTGGATCGTTTCCGCACTGCGTTTTCTGCTGCCGTACAGCGACAGGTATCAATTTCTCTTTATGGACCAACTGAGCCAACGACTACAGGTAGCGACACGTTGCAAACGGTTTATGGGAGTGAACCATCAGAGACGGTTAAAGAGCAAATTTTTGATAGGGACAGCTATACTTGTCAGGCTTGTGGTGCAACAGGTAAGCGATTTAAGTTACAAGTTGATCACATTGTCCCTGTCAAGTTTGGCGGGGGACCCGAAATCAACAACCTCCAAACGCTTTGTAGGGTCTGTAATGGCTTGAAAAGCGTCAACGCAATCAACTTTAAGATTTTCGTGACTCCGTTGAGTTCTCCCAAGGAGTGCTTCGATTTGTTGCAACCTGACGGACGAGACAGTGCAGTTCGTTCAATTACTCGACTGGTCAATTTCTTCTATCACTGCCAAGCGGTTCGTGAGGTCCGGATGAACGAACGTCGAACCGGTAATTTTTTCTCGACATGGGAGATTGAGTTGTATGCTGGGAACGATCCCAATTGGTTACGCCAACACAAAGCGGAGTTGCTCAATCATGTCCAACACGACTTAAATTGCCATCAGGTCCTGGACATAAGAATCATAAGTCCCTGTGAGCTTGGGATCCCTGAAAATCTAAGTGATTTAGACAAGCACGTTTGCATTGTTGAAAAGCCGAATCCTCAGGTCCAAATGGATTTGTTGGAAAAAATCAAACTTGTAAGCAAAGAAAGAGATAAATATAGATGCTTGTGCTGTGGCGAAGATAACCATGGCAGTCTTTTGGTTGATTATGTCACGCCTTCTTACTTGCAAGGAAAAGATGAAATAGACAATTTTCAGACTGTCTGCGCAGTGTGTCATTCTGAAAAAGGCGTTGACACTATGAATTTTCGAGAAACTCGAACTGAGCTGACTACATGCCCTATTTGGCTTCGCCAACTCCCTATCCATGCAGATTTAGGATCTCCAACTATACTGGAATGGGAGCAATTTATTCGTCGGACGATTAACTTTTTCTATCGCTGTAGCGCCGTGAGAAAGGTCTGGCTAGAGGAAAAGGGGGGAAAATACTTCGGGTGGCGTGTGGAACTTGAAGAAGGAAATGATGTCCATTGGCTTAAGCAATTTGCACAAAAATTCTTGGAGCATATATGCGAAATTGAAGAATCAGAAGGTCATAGTATCTATAAAACTCTCACCATAGAATCTAACGGCAATTGTGTAACTGTGAGCCTTTAACCTAGCGATTCGCCGCTATATGTTGGGGCCAAGTCCCAATTGTGGCATTGAAGACGCATCCCCACCCGCTCAAAAAGATCGTGAAAGCGGATCTATTTAAAATTAATTCCATTACATTTGTCCTGATTTGACACGCGTAAGAGGCATCCTAGGTCATTAACATCAAAATGGTCCTCTCGTGACTGCCCCAGTAGAAGATTTCTTGAGTCCAATTGCCCGGGGTCAATTACATTTGTGCATGTTGATAATTAATTGCCTGGTCCGGATGTTAGCTGTTCAGCAGTGGGATATTTCTGAACTCCTGCCTTGCGGACCAACCGCGAACTATCAATCATATCTGTATTATCTTCTTGACAACCAGTCTTTTCTGTGATATATGATATGACAGAATTAAACGAGGATTCAATTAGATATGGCCAAAAAGCGGGCTGTAATAAATTCTGAGCCACTTCCCGATGCGTCGCTCTTCGTAACTCGCGAAGAGTTCGATCAGGCCATAACGGCTTTGAACGAGCAAATCTCATCACTCCAAAATAAACAACCGGATGACTCTGGGCCGCTCACGGATGCTCCGCGACCAAGGATTTTCCACAAGAAAAAAGAGGGTAAACGAGAAAAACTTTCTAGCACCGTTGACAGCGCTCTTTTTGAGTTAATCAAGCAAAAACAACAGACGGGTCAACAATTGGCGCACATTTTGGATAGCGCTCTTTGGAATTATTTCGGTTGTCCAAAACTCTCATTTCAGAGTGACGACGAAAAATAGGTACTCAAACTTTTCAGACTGGAGGGGGAAACACAATTGCGATCACAGCTTAAAGTTTCAGCGACAGCGAAAGAAAAACTTCGTTCCGAAGGGGCTCAAGCGACTGTTGAACTAACGAATCCTGGCATGGAAAGACTAAACGACCTGATCTCAAAAATGGCCGATCTCTGCGACGGCTTGATCGACACCATGGATCGAACTCCGTCGTCTGAAACGGTGAACGCGGCTTGTAAAATCGGCCAGATAATTGCGGGTCTGACGCGGGCCAGGACCGATCTGGAAAAACTTCGTATCGAAACTCAGGGTTTGCACAAAAAGGCCTTTGAATCCGTCCAAGAGCACCTTCGGAATGAACTTCAGGGCCATCCTGAGCTCGTTAGCTGTCTGCTGGAGGTCATGGATACCGTTGACCAGAAGATGCAAGCCACGAAAAATTAAATAAAGAGACTTGGTATGTTCATTTCAGACCTTTTGGCACACTTCTCAAACTGGCGCTTCCAGGCTGTCAAGGCAAAAGACAGGCTTTGGGCTTAGAGTTAAACAAAGAGGTTGCCGGGTTGAGCAGAATATTCCGTAACTTGATTGACCATAAGATTGTGACCGAAAACCCATGTAGACTTGTAGAGTCTTTAAGCGAGAAATCTGGACTTCGTGAGGTTTATATCAGTCTGGATGACGTTAATCGTGTCAGGGACGCCTGTCCAGAATGGTACGCGGACATTATATGGACTGCGTATCTTACCGGAATGAGGCGCGGAGAAATTATAAACCTGGCCTGGAGAAATATTTGCCTCAAGAAGCGGCTAATCACTCTACACGCCACTGAGACCAAGGAATCCAAAGCAAAGAGGATTCCGATTCACAGGGATCTTGTTCCGTTGTTTGATCGTGTAGGAAAGATCAGAAGTCTGATTAACGACCATGTATTCATCCTCAATGGGGCACAAATCAAGGCTCAATCTTGTCAGCGACCATGGGATCGCGCCCTGGATAAGCTTCAATGGTCAAGCCCAAGGCCGACACCTCACGATCTAAGACATGGAGTGTGAATGCGAGGCGAAGCGGGCTGGATTACGAGATCAGACAATCAATTATGGGGCATGCGGACAGGATGAAACCGGTGGGTGAAAGATATGGATTTATTTCTGATGAAGAGTTTATTACCGCGATTGATAAATTCACTTACGATCAAGGGTTAACGCAAATTCTAGTTGCTTCCAGAGCCCAAAAATAAATATTCAAAAGCCCCGAATGTTACCTTTTTCAGAAAACTGGAATTTAGGAGTAAGGTTATTATTCATAACCTATTGGAATTGTTGGCGGGAGCGACGGGACTCGAACCCGCGACCTCCGGCGTGACAGACCTAAAAAATCAACCAACCACATCCATTTCCCGTAATATCTTCAAGCAGTTATGTAATCTATTATTTTTTATAATAATGGATTGTATCAAAAAACGTTACCTTTTTTACCAGACTACTTGAATCAGAACCTTAAAGTAAGCTATTTCCATTTCAGCGAGGAAAACTAAAAACTGTGTAGTTGATGTAGCAGGTTTCTAAATGAACATTGGCGAATTGAAAAAGCTTGTATCCGATGGGGAATCGGATCGTCTTGAATTTAAACGTTCCACAGGGCAACGAACACAGGCCGCAAAGACTGCGTGCGCCATGCTTAATGGGCTTGGCGGCCTTATCTTGTTCGGTATCAATGATAACGGGGATTTTGTCGGGCAGCAAGTTACAGCCAAGACACTGGAAGATGTTTCGGCGGAGATGAGACGGATTGAACCGCAGGCTTTCCCCATCGTCGAAACCTTTGATATCGGAAAAGAAAAAACGATCATTGTGGTCCATGTGACCGGCGGTCGGGGTTTGTACACGTTTGACAGCCGACCCTATATACGTCAGGGACCCACAACCCGTATTATGCCTCATGGTGAGTATAATAAGCGCCTTATGGAGACGCTCCACTCCACCCGTCGGTGGGAAAACGAGCCGGTTGCCAACGGAGTGTCGATCGAGGATCTTGATGAAGATGAGATTCTGATCACTTTGGATAACGCTATACGCCTCGGTAGATTGGAAGCTGCCAACCGCCGTTCGCTTCCGTCGATTCTCCGGGGTTTGGAACTGATACGCGACGGTAATCTCCTTAACGCGGCTGTAGCCCTTTACGGAAATAGTAAACGACTTCAAACACTCTATCCACAGATGAGTATCCGTTTGGCCCGTTTTCGGGGGCAGACACGGCTCGCCGATTTCTCAGATAATCGCCAATACTGGGGTCACGCTTTCTCACTTCTACGAAGGGCGGAGTCGTTTCTGATGGATCATGTGCCCATTGCCGGACGAGTATTGCCTGGGCGTACTGTTCGCGAAGATCAGCCCTGGTACCCACCTCGTGCAACTCGTGAAGCCCTCGCAAACGCTCTATGTCATCGCGATTACACTGTACCGGGCGGCGCCGTCTCCGTCGCCATGTATGACGATCACCTGGAGATCACAAACCCTGGCTCATTTCAATTTGGCATAACACCTGAAAAATTGGCTCAGCCTCACGAATCCAGGCCATGGAATCCAATCATAGCAAACGTCTTTTACCGTGCTGGAATCATCGAGCGCTGGGGCAGCGGCACTCTCAATATTATCGATTGGCTGAAAGCAAACAATAACCCCACACCTTCTTGGGAGGAACGGGCCGGATCTATTTACGTGACTTTCCGACCGGCCGCTTTACCCGAGGATCATGGGGAACCTGTAAAAAACATCATCCAAGAGGTCATGAAATTAGGCACCAAGTCGGCACCAAGTCGGCACCAAGTTCAGATTATGAATAAGTGCCGTGAAGACAAGACCTTGTTGGAGCTTATAGAGATCGCAGGAAGATCTGACCGCACCAAGTTCAGGCGCCAAGTCTTAAACCCGCTGATCGAAGCCGGCTTAATTGAAATGACTATTCCTGACAAACCTCAAAGCAGTAAGCAAAAATACAGGCTTTCAGACAAAGGGGTCAAATTTCTGGAATCTGACCAAAAGGCTCGAACATGAATATCCATTAATGATTGAGCAATGGTCCGAAGGTTTGGGACAGATGGTATTTAATTCATGGGCAACCCTATGCCCAAGCTTCTTTGGCTTCCACGCACACTCCTACATCCATTCCACGTGTCAAAACCCAGAGGTTCTGATAGATGTTCATCTGCCCTGTAAAAAACCGTATAGGTCATGGTTTTGAGACTAACAAAGTCACTTTTATCCAATAATGGCGAAATATGGGAACGCCAAGTACCGGTATTGATATAGTGGGGGTCAACCCCTTTAACGCGATCAAGTGGTACCTGTTTCGATGAGTGGGTATGACCGTATAGCACAAATGGGTAATTTTTTTCTTTTTCAAAATAGTCTATGGAGGCAGCTCTTGCATACAAATCCTCCGGAGCCGAGTTCAACATTGGCGGGTTTAGTGCGCCTTTGAGACAATCCCAAAAGAGCCTAAATACTGCTAGAGGGTGACCAAAAAACCATCGCCGCACAAATGAAATTTTTGAGACGTCTTTAAATGTCGTATACAGGGCACAAAAAATTGCCTCTCTCATTATCTGGTTGTTCCAGAATTTCGTCAGTAAATATCCCGGAATGCTAGTCCATGGACGAATATTGTCTATATCGAAAATAAAACGTCTCAGGTCTTCTTGATGGCTATCAGGGAGGTTTTCCAGAGCGGGTAGAAGTAAACTCGCGATTTTAACAGCAATCTCTGTTGTCATAATGTCCCCAACAGGGACTTGATAATGCCCCTCCGAGCTGTCTTTGTCATTACTATCGTAATTGAATTCATCAAACTCGTGACCATGGCGTGCAAAGACCCCATATGTGTTGTCTTGAAAAAATTTCCGAAATCGCCAGTTCTCTTCAGAAAATCCATCTACCGTGCTATCGTTAATCGTGAGCCCCAGCTCATTTGTCACCTCGTCACGAATCGAGGGGTAAATATTAACCAACCTGTCATGGTTACCGGGGATGTAAATGAGTTGGGTCTTGAGACCTTTAAAATACCTGCGAAAATTCTTGAAAAAACCAAATGTCTCTTTATTTCTTGCGATGATGTCTTTCAGTATGCACTTGCAATGGTCTTCCGTCTTGGATCCTTTTTTTGGATCAAAGTTAATTAAATCCTCCAAACCATTCTTACCCCATGGGCGATCTTCCACGTCAGTTTTGAGCCATTTCGTAGTACGCAGCAGGTCTATGATGTCTCCCAGCAACAAGAGTTTGATCTCTTTCGCCCCGTTGTGTTTTGATAGCGCTTTTATATCAGCTAGGAATACGTCCTTGAACGCCGGCCATCGAACATCGTGTTCCCCTGCTGTCCCATCTACAAAATGCAAATCACTTATGATTATCAACATGGAACTGTTCCTTTCGGCTCTGACCCTATTCTATGATGCTAGAGTGATTTCTGAACCTGAGTCATGATCTCGAAAACAAATGTTCACGTCAAATAAAGATTTAGCCAGGAAGCTTCCTGGCTTTTTTAATTTTCCTGGTTTCTTTTGGCCGATTTTTGCCCTCCAACAATTTCAACAATTTAGGAAAATTTGATCAAATCACTTCAAGCTGTGGCCCACCAAATGGCCCTCCTAAATTAACTTCGCCAAACATGTTACAACCTATTGTAATCAGTAGTTTAATGTAATAATAGATAAAACATAACAGGATTTTAATATGTTATGAGCCGTCTAGTTCATAGTAGTAAATTAAATTGACACATTATATTACTATGGATCATTATTTACGCGGCAAGGCTGTATAGGCCATTAGGGGGGGGATTCAAATCAGTAATCTCGAAAAAGATAGGGGGAAGCCCGCGCGTATATTGAAGGTTGTCGATAATGTCGAAAGGCTACCGGACAATATACGAGCGAAACTTGTCGATTGGTTCCAGGCCGAGCGCCCCTACTCATCCATTTACGATTTTCTCACCAACGAAGGATATCAGGTTTCCAGGGAACGAATCAAAGACTGGAACAAACAACTCATTAAAAGATTAAAACTCGAAGCCGACAAGGAACTCTCCAGCGAAAAGAATAATAACAAGGTCGCCAAGGAGTTTGAGTCTCAAGCGTTAAAAGGGCTTATGGAGTTCTTCTGGGCTCCATTTGACACCCTGAAGCGGCCCAAATGTGAATCGATCGGAGATTATGGAAGAGTGGCCGACGTCCTGATCAAGTCGATCAATTTGAGTTTGAACAAACGAAAAATGGAAATGGATCACAACATGGTTATCGAACGAGTCAGGGAAGAATTCAGAAAAGAATTCCAGAGACAGCTTGTCGGGCGGCCTGAACTTGTCGGTGAACTTGTTGAAATCGTGGATGAGGTTGCTGACAAAATGTTGATAGCGAGTGAGGGGTAAGAAACCTGGAGCCACAGACGACCCAAATAGACAAAGAATTTATAGGGGGTGTTCTCCCTACAAACACATTCCTGAAGAGATTCAAAAGAATGTCTCTTCGGGAATGGATAGGTAGAAGCGGAATTGTTTTACGTGGCGCTCAATACTCGACTCAGAGGCATGAATATTTAAACACTATCATCGATGATGATCATCCGTGGCAAATTTATATGAAGGGCGCTCAAGTCGCGATGTCGACCACGATGCTGATCAAGAC
>CAJBEZ010000076.1 GCA_903952205.1 uncultured Desulfomonile sp.
ATCGACACAAGGATGTTCAGTCTAGCAAAGTAAGTTACTCACGGCCAATTTCCCCAATATCTTCTCAGTATTATGTTTTTGGTCATCATTTGAATTACTCCTGAATACAGGTAAAAGATGATAGCTGTTATGAATCCTTCTTTTTTAACAGTCCATTCCTGTTTCACCCTTAAAATCTTACACCCCCACCAAAGCTGAGACTGCTGCCGCCTGGGTTTATGGTACTCTGAATATCATCCAGTCCGTGTTTGGTGGACAGATATGAGACAATATCAAAGGAACAGCCAAAGAAAGTATTACGCAAACTCACTCTCAGGTCCAAGCTTCCGAAAGCCCCAAAGCACCACTGGTCTTGGACACTGCTCCCTATGTTAGTATGTAGAACGATGTCAGGATTATCTGGGTCAAGGATGATATTCTGGTAGTTTAACGTGGAGTGTACCAGCGTAGCTACAGGTCCTAGGGATATTCCCAACTCGTACGGAGGGAGAAACCGACCCATTAATAGAACCGCCAGACGGTTTTCATAACAATTGGCATTCAGACCTACTGAGAGGTTCTCTGTTACTGGAAGAGGGGGAACAGGAACTCCATTGTAGAGGAATTCTCTGGCGCCACTGAGTGGGTTTATCGAGTAACTATACAGTTGGTTGCCCACCCCTGATGAACTCCCAATCTTTTTCGAACTGAAGTTGGGGGTTATTGGATCGGGGTTTGGGACAGGGGTGCCGTCAGGTGTAAAACCAATGCTTGAGAAGTCATAAGAATCGGTCAGACTATTGGCAACGCGGTAGAAGGTTGCAGGTATATTTTTCTGAAAACTGTTGCTAAAACTAAATCCTGAGAAACTATAAGCTATACTAATAACATTCCCTGACCAGAATCCGATTTCAACATAAGGACACCAAAACGAATTATCAAAAGCCAGAGACAATCCACCATCAGTCACTGTCGGTCCTTGGGGATTAAAAGCGAGGTTGTAAGAAACTGAGGTAGCGTTACCAAATCGTGGAGCTAAAGGGGGAATGGGAATAAGGGGAGCAAATTGGTTTATGTTATCAACAAAAAAACTTCCCACGTTATAGTAACTCCAATGAGGGGTTGTTGGGGTTGTGGATGGGTTTGTCCACTGAAAAACTTGGGCGCCCAGAGATGAAGAGTTTGTCCATGCACTGTCCCCAGGATTAGTCTGTAGCGTGATAGTGTTTCCTCCCACGATGAATGTTTGAGATTGTTGTAGATTTAGCTGAGGGTTATTAGGGTCAATGTTCCCATTGTCATAAATCCACATCCCGGCGTTGTTACCGGCTCGTGTAAAGCTAAAGGTACTAGGTACTCGGGGTCCAAAAGGTACGCTGTAACCTCCCGAGTCAGTAGTTTTATCAAATGAAACTTTCTGTCCCTGCCGCCATCTTGCTCCACCAGCTATATACCAACGTCCACTACTCATCATCTGCGGAGTAAGCGGAGTAAAGGGAGCTTCGGTATATGGCAATCCCCACTGTTGTGCATCAGCCATACTCCCTGTGATGGCCAGCATCAATCCTACAACAACAAAGACTCTAAGGGATTGAGGGATTGAAATTTTCACTGTTAAATCCACCTGTGTGATTGACTCAAATCAGATGCCTACTAGCGAAAGACACCGACTGGGCAACACGTGAGTTTGGGATATATCTTAAAAATGCAATAATTACAAGAAGATTATTGATTTAATTAAAGTAAAGTTTTATAGAACGTGACGAGGATAACGACGCTGTAAAAACAGCAAATTCAAGGATTACACCAATCTACTGGTCAAGTTTTTTAACAAATAGCGGCAGATACGCCGTTTTTGGGGCTGAAATATACTTGAACGGGGGATTTACCAGCGGAGACGCGTTATAACGTCCTAACCCATAAGCCAATATTAAAAGAAAAATTACACCAAAAAGTATTGAATTGAAACAGGTTTCTTCCAATTCATAATATCTTCCACTGTCCCTTTGATTAATTTAGAATAGAATATAAGGAATTGAGATGGTTATAATGACGCCCAATCCTAAAGGGCCGATTGTGGGCTCGGTCTATATACCAACCCCTTAATCCAGTAGAATACGCGTCCGTAATATTCGTGTAAAGCTATCCGCGAAATTACAAGGGCATCTTCATACGGAATAAATGATTTGTAAGTCCAGACAAGAGTGTTGTCGAAATCACAAGGGCACGCAATCGGGTTGGTCCCTTCATTTTTAAAGAGCTCCATGGCCCTCGGGATGTGATAGGCTGAAGTGACTAACGCGAAGGGCCTAGCGCCAACTATAGGTTTGAATAACTTGACCTCATCCACAGTGTCCCAAACTCCAGTCTTCAATATCATCACATCCTTCGGAACACCAAGTTGCAAGGGCAATTCAGCCATAGCATCCGCCGAACTATAACCAGAGCCAGATAAAACTAGTTTGGCATCTGGATTCTCACGCCACAGACGGATTCCTTCCAAGAGCCTGAAAATTCCTTTTCCCCATCGGTCCACTGCGGTTGGACGATTCAAAATTGGTTCACCACTCAGGACTACAATATGTTTTACGCCAGCGTCTTTGAGCTTTACCGGGTCAGCGTACGTCCCGGCCTCTGACTGAAGGCGATGCAATAGAATTAAGTTTGGGAAACTGAGAGAAAAAACAAACAGAATGATTCCGGCAAGGTAGACAAAGACTGTTCCCAGTCTTTGTCGCCCCATGAACCGAAGGATGAGGGCTATCAGCAGGAGTAGTAACGTGGCTCCAAGCGGGTACATGGGCCATGGGAGTATGTGTTTTATGTAATAAATCAGATGACTCATTCCTGTTTTAGATGCTTTAATTATTCACTAGATGGCAGAGAATCCGGTTTTCCTTCTGGTTTAGTAACCTATGATTTGGTTAGTAAATCTAAGCTCATCTTTCTATGTTCCAACTCTTGAATCTGCAATTTCAGTTTTGTTAATTCTTTGTTAATACTTTTCAATTCAGTTTTGGCTTTCTTTTTTAATAGTATGTCTCTCCCAAGTTTCTCTTCTCCTAATTTTTCAACTTCTGACCTTAATAACCTCAGATATGGGCTACCATAAATGCTTCCTTCTCGAAATTGGGATTTACCAGCATTAATCGCATCTATAATATCATCCTCTGTCAATCCAAATTCTTTTAATGCGGTATTATCGCTTAGTGTTCCGTCTTTTTGTGTCCATTCACTATTTGAATTATTTCGACTCATAGTGGCTTTCGTTTCGTATAAAGGTCCGTTGCAACGCACCGTTAGTTCATTGCCGCTATCTTGAACTAAGTCAAAATTACTTTCTGATAGCCCTTAGTCTTATGTTTGTCTCCTCATTATCAAACAGCTCCGAGTCAAAATCCTTTCCAATCCATTCTGTCCTTTCATCATATTCAGGGTCATTTGGGTCATTGAGAACATCAAGGAGTTCCATATAGCCCCATGGTCCACCACAATCCTCAGGTGGGCAAGAGCGTTTACCAGCAAGACAAATGGGATATCGAGTCTTTTCATCCATTGGTAAAATCTTTTCTACTAAAATCACATGCTCCCAGTTGTCACCAAAGTCATACACATAAAGAAACTTTTGTTTTTCCTGTAAATTCAACTGATTCAAACGGACTTTTGGCTCTGATGATGTTGCTCTGATGTCGAATTTATGAAGATGTCCATCCTCCCAACCCATAACTCTTTGTATTATGTTGTGAAGAACCTTGAGAGTAATGTCACCCTTGACCTGAATTCTTCTCCATATAGGGGGTTTGACCTCTTGAAGAGTAATCTTCATTTGATAAACCAGATTAGTTGGTCCAGTCCCAGTAACTGATTCTTTTTTCGGTTTCTTTGGCATTTATGCTCCCTCCAATCTATACTTGGATATACAGGCACTGAAGAAAGTCACTTTTAAACCATGTTCAGTCATGTTGGCAATATTATGCTCTGTCATCATCTAAATTTCAGAAGACTCATTCAGGATACAAATCCTATCTCTTACTGCCTTGAAATCTCCTGGAGTAAGACATGAAATACCCTTCAGGGCCTTAGTTGTAAAAGCGTCAAGGGATTTACCGATTAGGGGCCCCAAAAGCTTTTCATAGAAAATTATATTTCCATCTGGTTTCAGAATCAGCCTCATCAAAGATTAGGACAGCCCCAAATACAGTAGAACACCCTTCAATTACAGCTACGAGTTTCAATGTCGTTGATTGCTGTAAAGAGAGACTATTTCTGTCTCTTCCATACCCCTACGCCAATCACGATATCGAAGGCGGTAACATGGCGATAAACAACCTCTATAGTGTCCTTGTCGATTATCTTGCCTTCAATAAAACCATCTTCATCTGCATAATATATGGTCTTGTTGTCCAGACCAATCCCAGCAACGAATTTCTCAGTGGCCCTTTGAGACTTGAACGTGCCATGCATTATCCTTCCCTGTTGCTGGGTTATGACCGCTTCGGCGTTAAGAGTACTGAAAGCTTCTTTATGATGTGTCTTCGGGCCTGGTTCCTTTCCTTTTAGTAACACCCCGCCTTCACTCTTAACCACCCATGTTCCAACAAGGTTTGGGATGTCCGAGTCAGCCATACAGACTGACACACAGAATAGAGTAGCTATCAGCATGGACACGAAACAAATTGACTTCTTCATTTTAATCATCCTTTCCTAACAATATTCCCTCAATTTTGACTTTTGAGGGAGGTATAAGGCTCCTGTGCTATAGCATGAAATTTTACTCTGAAGAAGGGCGTGTAATTGAGAACGCTGTTTGCAGAATACTTAGTCATTAGGATAGAAAAGAGATACTGACAAAGATAATTATATATCTCATTTGAACCGGCCAGACTTTTAGCCACCCAATCCTTCAATTGGCCCGCTATACAGCGAACCAATATTTTTTTGTGGATTATGAAATCATAACCCATTGGTTTATAACGAATTAACCCTACAACGTGACTTAGTGGACATTCAAGACTTCAATCCCGCACTTCTTTCTGTGTGACAGGTCCTTGAGTGCCGGATCTGACGTCAGCAATTCCGGGACTATTTCCCCCTTGTCCAACAAACGAGCCAGGAATTCCAGCTCAGCGTCCGTAAAGGGCAAGACCAGGGACAAGGCATCCCTGCACTCGTTTACGAGTCGTGCGCCATAATCAACGAAAGCGCTTTGCTCCTGTATGGCTTGGAAGTGAAGGGTTGGGAAAAGTTGTCTCGCCAATTCCTCACGCTCAAAAGCCACATTCTCAACCACAACGGTCCTCCAATCCTTGCGGTTCATTGCACCGAAGACCACGAAAGTGATGCGGAGCCGTTCCCTGTCGAGCCTGTCCAAACGAAGAATCTGATGACAATCAAACAGATCCCTCGCCTGTCGACGGGATAGAAGGGCAGCGAGCTTGCCTGCAGCCAGCTCATGGAGGTCGAGAACGGCAATGTTTCTGGCCTGGAAGTTTCCAAGGGGATGCGAGTCCGCATACCGAATATCCCAGAGCGGCAGTCGGAACATGAAATTCAAATCGACTTCGAGGTTGCTCGATTGACCGGTGAAGCTTCGGTAGCTCAGCCGCCATTTCCCGCCGGCGTGATCGTCCGGCGCTCTTTTGCCAATAAATCCTTCTCTGGAAAAAACCGCCTGGGCAGCTTGCTCTATTTTGGGGCGATCCGACAGCATTTTCTCACGATTGAGCCCCCCACGTAATTGAGATCGATATCCACCGACAGTCTGGGCATGTTGAGCACGAAGAGGTTCACGGCCGTGCCGCCTTTCAATACAAGTTTCCCCTTGAGATAAGGATGCGAACTCAAAGCCTTTAGGAGATTCAACATATGGAGCACTTTTTCGACCACCTCCGGTTTGAACCCGGTCGATTCCGCTATCGGCAAGATCTCAGACGGTGAAAAATTCACAGCACTTCGCCCCATGACTTGTCCAGAATTTCGGTCGGGATCATCAAGTTCCAGTCCTTTACCCGCTGACCGCCTTTCCGTCCACCTCGCACCCAATAATGCGGCTGCCGAGGACGAAACTTCCGTAAAAGATTCAGATGGGCATCTTCAACCATTAATGTTTCCCTATGCTGCTCAAGGAAAAAACCCACCTTTGCAGAGGTAGTAGCGTTTTTCAAAAGCAGCGCATAGTCGACGACCTGATCCAAGTCGAAGAACTCAACCGATTCGAGAGATCGCCATATCTCTTCCCAGCTTCCTGTCAGCTCCGGCCTAAGGCCGCCTACATCCCTCGGTTCGATGATGAACTTTGGGTTTCACCTGAACGTATCAGTAGAAATGATTCGATGGTTTATCCAATGAACAAATTCTTCAAAAGCCATTTTGTTCTCGGCTATGGAAAGAGCAACATTCACAATTTCCCTGCTCGTAACACCTTTGAGATCTGCCGTGTTCAAATTCAAGAACCAAAACATGGCCGTCATTCCCGTCCGTTTGTTCCCATCCACAAATACATGTCTCGTAATTATATTGAATGCGTATACCGCCGCTTTTTCCGCTAGTGTCGGATAAGGATCGCCCTCTATTTCTCCAATCCTTACCACATGAAGAAGATATTCCAAGCTGTTGGGGTTATGTAAGACCCCTGCGAAACTGGTCTCTATCCCCTCTGAACTTAAATGCCGACGATGAATTTCTATGAGGTCGGAAAGCTCCAGATACTTTATAACTTGGCTAGTTTCTTCCACGCTGACCGGTATTTTCTGAGAATGTTCTCGAGCATTTCATCTTTGGAGGTTTTGCCATCGGCGGGGCAGGCAACACTCTTTTCCTTCAATTTAAGATTCCCATGGGTAAGGCGATGAGTCTGGTCGGTTTTGCTGTAAGAGGGGTTGATTTCTGATTTTGTATTTGCCATTGGTGTTTCCCAAGCAGTTGCTAATGTTTCTTACAGTCTATCTTAATCTAAAGTTCGATAATGATCCAAATAAATATCAAGAAAGTCTCAAAATCATGGCGCTCATCAAAAATAAAATTCTGGATTATTCCTCGACCGCTTCTTTGCGCTGGGCCCGCCTGTGACGGCTCTGGCCTACGGCCGCCTCTCTCCCTTCCAGTTTAAGCGACAATTAAAAAAAGGGACTTAAAAAACTTCCCAATCAATGATCTCAAGGCCATCAACTCTCTGAATTTCTTTGATATTATGAGTAACCAGAATTGATGTGTTAGCAATAGCGATTGCAGCGATCATCAGATCATTTGGACCTATAATTGTCCCTTTGACTGACAGCCGTGTCCGCAAGTCTCCATAAATCCTTGCCGCTCGATCTCCAAAAGAAAAAGATACAAAACCTTTGAACAAATTTTCGATGACCGTCAGGTTTTCTTCTTTCCTGGCGCTCTTGTAAGCCCCAAAATACAGTTCAGCTTTGACTACCGAGCACAGTCTAATGTCGTCAGGCCGCGTAACAATAAATCGGTCTTTGACAGGGCTGTCCCCTGGATTAAGCAACTTAATCCACACGTTGGTATCAGGCATGAGGATCATTTAAGCGGTTCTCTGATCTCGTACTCGCCCTGTTCAGGCCGCGAGAGAGGTTCGCCCTTCCATGCCCCAAGGAACTCATAAGACAATTTTTGTTTTTTCCGTTTCTTGTCCGGCTTGACGGGGGCTTCGTCCAACGGCAACAGAATTACCTCGACCGGTCGATTCTTTAGAGAATCCGGCATGTCTAGCGTTTCCGGGAGGCTTTCGTAAATTTGTCGAACAACGTCCATAATTTGTCTCCCATTTTAATCGGGTCTATGATACATCTATCTTACATCAATATAGTATCTGTTTCCAGAAATCAGTTTTTTGCAGGGAATCCTCTACGTCAACTATTTGGTGCCTGATTGGCCCGAAATCTCAACAGTTGTTTCCGGATGATTTCTTGGAAACCTGTCTCTGAACAGGTTCCAGCCACGTCCCTGCCCACCCGCCTGTATCGGCTCTGGCCTGTGGCCGCCTCCATCCCTTCCCCCACATTTCATCTGACTAGCGATTCTCAAACATTAAGAATGTCAATTCTCTTTTGGACCTATTAGCGCTTCAAAAAAGTTGACATGAGAATTTCAAACTCTATAATAGTATTAAGACGGGTAAAGCCTACTACGTGCCTGAGGCGCTCCCATCCATCGGTTGGCCATGAGCCTCGGGAACTTAGACGTATTAGGGGCCGTCTTCATTATTTCCAGGCAAATATTCGTCCTCAAAGATTATCCATTCACTGAAGAATGAGTACCATTCGTCATCTTGCCTTTCGTGTTTCCTAAAAATACCCCAACTAAAAAGATCGGCGGCTTGAAGACCTGGATTATTCTGAGACAGCTCATGTGTAATGAACAGGGGCGTCTCCGCTGGTATCAATCCTTTTAGGTGATTCCCTATGTAAGTGTCAAAATCCTTGATCTCCTTCCTTGTTTTTGAACGGTCGATGATCAGGTTAACTGCGTTAGTAGTTGTTGGGATGTGCAACTGACCGATTAAGAATCGAGCAAGGCAATTGTAGAGTTCGGAGCGATTCAATTTCTTTTTCAAATGTCCGTAAGCGCGTTCTTTGTCAAGCACGACCGCATATATACGCCAGCCTGAATAAGGTCTATACCTGAAAAAATAATGTTTGACCTCAAGTGATGTGGAGACGCCTTTTAGCTCCTCAAATCGCCATGAGGATCTACGGAGTTTATTCTTTTTCGCACGTAAAACAGCCCTACCAAATTGATTCACAACAGCACGATTATCGCAGACCAGGAGAGTAATGACGAATTTCTTGGTGGTATTCTCGTTATTGAAATCAAATCCCAGATCCCCTGATTCATCTAAAAAAATAAACATTCCTTACCCTTTTCTGATTAACCCAATGCCGAAGATTTTTGTATCACAAATGGTCTTCTCAAATATATAAAGAAAAATTTAATTCAGGCCGCAGACTGTGTTCCAACTCCATGTCAACTTTTCGACATGATGGGAATTTCAGTTATTGGCCAAAAAAACCCAATGACCTGGGAAAATCATTGGGCGTAACTTAGGATGATACTTTTGCTATATCGACTTCGGATGCTCTTTCAAGCGCCCGTTGGCAATCAGTCAATTTAATGTAAAGATCAACAGTACTATCTCTTTTTCTCTCAAATTTTGTCCAAATTGAACTGAAACATTATAAGAGGATGATTTGGTTAGGATATTTTACGATGTGTTGAGATTGAGGTTTTGCGACGAGATTAAAAGAAAATTCCGGGGTCTTGGAAGCGTTTTAAATCATAGTACATCGTCCATGTGGATGCTTTTAGTTCCCTCTTGCTTTCTGAAATACGCCGAAATCCATTATCCTCATAAAACTTAACTGCATAGTCTCTTTTGTATGCGTCAACAGTAAGGATTCTACAACCAGTGCGATTTTGAGTCAGAAAGATCGATTTTGTCATGGTCAAGACAAGGTCTACAATATCATCCCCCTGGAAATCCTTATGCACTGCTAGCCGAGCAATCTTGGCGGCAGGAAGATATTCGTAATAGTTTACCCCTTCCAGTCTTTCAAAATCATTGGCTAAATTCACATGGATTGAGTCATTACAATAACAAATCAAGGCTACAGGCGGGTTTTTTTCTGTGATTTGATAACCGTCTCGTGTTAGTAAGTACGTTTTTCCGAGAAGCTCTTACTCATTTTTTACGGCATCAATTTTGAAAAATTCATTTAAGTCAGTATCGCCACAATCAAATTGTTTTAAGGAAATTGATGGACAAAGAGGTTCAAGAGTCCATTCTTGAAAAAAGAATCTATTTCTCTCGCCGTTTAGAGCGTTCCAGAATCTTTTTGCTAACATTTGCAAGTTTAGCGGAAGGACGCCAAACAGGTTCCTTGATATTTTCTTCTCTAGCAAGTCTTTCAAGGAACTTAATACCCTCTTCGTTTTCCAGAATAGGTGATGGAGCTATCGCAAGAGCCATTTGACACCTCTGTTTCGGCCTTTCCTTTTTGTTTATTTTAAGTGGTTTGTTGAACTAATAGAATCGTTAATCCGTAAACGTTTTCAGCGTCTATCATAAGAAACTGGTCAATTCAATTTATATTACTTTATTCTGATGCCATTAGTCAATTTTTGTTTCCTTCTCACCCCCAACGCCCATCCTTTGTGTTTTCGAAGCGTAGGGTTCTTTTCTTCAGCCACTTTTGATATCCTTGGTCCATCGTGTGGTCCAAAGAAACCACATCGCTGCAAAAAAAACCCCAATAACCTAGGAGAATTATTGGGGGATAATGACTATGCGACGTGGCATCATCATTGAAACAGGTTTTTATTTATAGACCTTATCCCCAAATGTCCCAAGCGCCTATGCATGGATCCTCATTTTATCCGGTCCCCCATCATAGGTTATGGGGAACAACGTCCGAGCGCAAGCGAAAATGTCTCAGATATGGCAATTGCGATGTTAGGTTTTACACTCGACTGAAAGGTCGTCCATTTTATTGAGGTCGCCAGATCTATCCAAGGGATCGCTTAGACCACTAGACATAAATAATGCATGTCCGTCTGGCCGAATAGATTAGGTAGGGACTGCAACGCAAGAGTCAACAGCTTGCTGTGTGGGACTCCTCATCGGGATTGTGGGTGTTACGGCATTCAGAGGCGTTGATCAAGACGCTGTTCCTTTTCAGCGACGATGATGATGTCAAAAAAACCAGCCATCAAGTTGGCGGTATGAACCCCGGAAGATGATGAGTGATCTTCCTCTAACCTTTTCTTAGGATACATCATGTGATGATACCACTGCGAGACAAGAATCCGTCGGGAACCTTTCCCTTCGTCGTCACCGGCATCATTATTCTGAATCTTATTGTTTGGTTCTTTGAATTGTCTCTTAAGGCCAACGTAGAAGTTTTCTTTTTGCGCTACGGATTGATCCCAAAAGATTTCATGTTGGCTCTCGATCAACATGTGGGACTTTTTGCGAAAACAATAGTACCGGTTTTCTCTTCCATGTTTATGCACCAGTCATGGTTACATATAATCTTTAACATGTGGTTTTTGTGGATTTTCGGGGACAATGTGGAAGACCTTCTGGGTCACAGGGGTTTCCTCGCCTTCTATTTTACCTGCGGTATCGTGTCGGGCCTTGCCCACGTGTTTGTTCATCCTCATTCGACTCTTCCCATGGTGGGCGCTAGCGGTGCTGTATCAGGAGTGTTGGGGGCATATGCGTTGCGTTTCCCCAGGGCTCTTATTCTGACATATTATGCAGTCTGGCCATACGAAGTTCGCTCTTACGTATATTTCATAATCTGGTTCGGATTACAGTTGGTTCCGGGTCTACTCGAGCTTGGAGGCAATCGGGATGGTGTGGCTGTGGCCTACTGGGCCCACATAGGCGGATTTGTCATAGGGATGGGTTTGCTCTGGGTCTTTCCGAAGAGGCCCCGTTTTGTGGATCGGTCCCTGAGAGAAACCTGAAATACGACCCGGCATGGATGGCAAAACAGTGCGACGACCGGCAAAGTCGAACCGTTGTCTGCCCGATCACACGGCTGGCTCGGCAGCGGTCCTGTTTTTTCGGTGTAATCCCTTCCGAATTAAGAAAAAAACCACTCCGAGTTGTTAATGGCTAACACCCTGGAATGGTTTTGGAATCTGTGGTGCCGAGGGACGGAATCGAACCATCGACACAAGGATTTTCAGTCCTCTGCTCTACCGGCTGAGCTACCTCGGCGACCGATTCCGATACTACCTTTTGACACAGATTGTGTCAACGTGTTTTAGCTAAATTGAATCCCGTATGGCGCCAATCCAGAGTAGGAACAGCTCGTGTTCATCTCTTCAAATAATCACTCGCAAAATTCCGCACTCCTTTATTCCTTAACAGGTGAAATGTTCTCATCTTCCTTACGTGAATAGGATTCAATGATCCAAGTGGTATATAAACAATCCGGCGTCCCATACTTTTCGCGAGTTTTTTCCATCTGGGAAGGGGAGGCTTTTTGGCCGCGTATACTATTCCCGGTTTTTCAGAATAGGCTATCCCAGCCACGAGGAGCCTCTCGTGACGGGTCTCAACAAAGTTAAAGGTTGGGTCTTTCCAAATATCAAACATTCTCAAAGGAGGGTAGGAAAGTACGAAGCCGCCGTGTTCCATTCTGCTGATACCTGGGCCTACCAAATCATTACCCGGCGCAGTGGAATAGAACGCCATATCTGATTCTTGCGAATGTTCACCCAACCAGTTCATTTCAAACGGGAAGTTCTCTTTTTCTGGGTCTTCGTCGAAGATTATCACGACTGAACCGAATTCCAGTGATCCCTCATCCCGTACCTTCACATAGATCCGATTTTCATGGAATCTTCTCAGAGTCTCCCTAACATCTATACCCGCGCCAAAATCAGAAACAAAAGGTTCAGAGAGCGACTGGCTTACCTGCATGAGATTCGTGGCATGTTTTGCGAGGGCCTCCCCCCATTTTTCAATCTCGACATCTTCCGGAGGATAAGAACAAATATCCACCTGGTCAGGATCGGAATCTTCCCATTTCTGTTTCAGATGATCTTTCCACTTGCGTGAATTTATGGCGTTGAGGCGGTAACGTCTGTTGGGGCCTACGAACATCGACCGCAGTCTTTTATGCAGTGTGATCGTATTGCCGTAGTAACGAAGGCTGTCTTCGTCCAATTGAACCGTTGACGGGTCGTTCGGATCATTTTCCCATTCATAGTCCGCCAGGTATTCATGAACATGGTAGGCAAGATCCTCGTCCATCGCAGCCCTGGCAGATACAACCAGATGGAACAGGTCCGGCATAATAAGCTTTTTGGCTTTCAACCACTTTCGAAGGAACTTGGACCATGTTGAACGGACGTATTCCGGTAATTTCTGCCTGGTGTGCCGGCCATAGTAATCAATCGCCTCTTTCATGAGATCAACGATCTGTTCATGCCTATCGGCAGGGAAATCGGTATCCCCGTCCCGCCTCCAATTCTCGTAATTTTCCGTAATTCTGGGGATCTCTGTAAAACCCTTCTTTAGTGACTCCGGATGCAAGGGGGCTATGACAGACTTGGCATTGGCGACTTTCATCAGTGGGGTGGCCTGAGATTTTTCCAATAGTTCCGATATGAGCTGGATTGATCGGAAACGCCCCACGAATAATACCTTCTCATGGATTCTTGCGGCTTCCTGAAGTCGAGCCGCCATGAATATCCATCGAAGTGGATTATCCAGACTGGCGCCTGATTTCAAAATCAAACCCAACTGACTTTCGAAGCAAGTTTTCTGACCTAACAAATCTATCGTGAAAGAATCGGGAAGATTGTCCGAAGGACCGCGCCGGTGTGTCAGGGTAGGATCGAGAAACCAGACGGGAACACCGAGTTCAACGCCGCTCCTGATAGCCTCGAAGATGCCATCTGACCCCTCTATAATGAATCCCGAATACTGGTTCGAATCGTTTCCATAGATAATTACAGAATGGTAAGGGAGTTGACGCACCCCTTCCAAAATGTTTTCACGCAGAGACACGGGAGATTCGACGCATATTACATTCGGTTTTTCATGGAGAACCAGCGACCTGACCTGAGTTGCAAACTCAATCCTATAATCTATAGAGCCTACTAGAGTGATTGTTCCCGACCGAACAACATCAAACCAGCGTTGGCCCATCATATGCGACACGCCTGACTCCTGTAATTTGAAGTATCGCCTGGTCCAAAGCTCGATCTTCCGACAACCTGGATCTAAATTTCAACAGCCTGTGCGCATACCTCGATATATTCAAACCATCCCTTACGCTAAGGTCTTCATCTTTTTTGTGAGAATCCTGAAGCAAATCAACTACATTTTGGATGATAGAATCCGGGGGACCATCCAGCTTACCCCTGATTATTTTGAATTCCTCTTCACGGGTAGGATAATCCATCTGAATTCCGGGCTGTAATCGAGAGTAAATGTACTCTGGAACTTCAAATGTGGACGCGTCTTCATTCATGGTAACACATATCCGGAACTCTGGTTTTGCCTTGATTTCTACACCGGCTATTATAGAATAGACTGATCGTCTCATATCCAGTAGTGAAGCAATTGAAGCCCAACTCTTCTCACTCATCCGGTTGCCTTCATCCAGCAGACATATCCCCCCCTTGATCATGGCCGTAACAAGAGGAGAAGCCACATAACGGATTTTCCCTTCCTCCGCTATAACTGGCGTAACAATAAGATCTTCGGGTTTGGTATCTACTGTGCATTGAAAAACGTATAATTCCTGCTTCATTCTCTTGGCTGCGGTAATGGCCAGTGAGGTCTTACCGACCCCGGGTTTACCCAGAATTCTAGGTTGCATAGGCGGATCATCACCGTCATCAGACCAGGCGGCCAGAAGTTGGATCAACGGCTCTTCCATTCCAACCCAGTCAACATTGAGATCAGGCGGATCAATCAAATGAATCTGAACGCCTTTAATTGATAAAACTTCGGATTGTTTCCCCATAGTATGACTCTTCCCCAAGATTCGGAAGTTCTCCTGGAATATTCTTAAAATCAAGTCCATCAAATTCTATTCGACCGCACATAAGGTGTCAACCAGTCCAACGATTCTTAACCCAATCGTAGGGCTCATTACATTTGATTACAGAAAATGGCTGAAAACAATATTCGAAAGTAGCCTTCCCCGGGGAGTCAATCTTATCATGTTTTTGTGTATTTCGTAGAGTCCTGCGGACTTGAGGTCATGGAGGGATTCATCTACAAATGAATACGCGTCAAACCCGTAATAATCGCCCATCAGTTCCAGATCCACACCATCTGTAAGCCTTAATCCCATGATCATGGCGTCCTTGAACCTGGTTAAAGCGTCCATATCCGTGAACGAATCAATTAAGGGACCCCCATGAGCTGTAATCTCCAGGTATTTTTCAAGATCAACAATGTTGGAGTACCTAGCCCTTCCAGTCATTCCGTGAGCGGCAAGTCCAAGTCCCAGGAAAATCTTGTCAGACCAGTATTTCATGTTATGCCGAGATTCCATACCTTTCTTAGAGAAATTGGATATTTCGTACTGCTGGAATCCTGATTCCTGTATCTTTGAGCAAATTGTCTCGTAAATGTCGGCCAGAACATCATCGTCAAGTAATCTCAATCCTCCGTTTCTTGAATCGCGTTCCAGAGGCGAGCCTGTTTTTATCTCAAGGAGATAAACCGATATGTGGTCCGGTTCCAATTCAATAATGCCCTTTACACTTTTCATGATGGATTTAATAGTTTGCCCCGGATAACCAGCTAGCAGATCAACTGAAATGTTTTCGAATCCTGCTGACCTCGCCGCACTGTAGAGATTGGTGAAATCGCGACTCGAGTGCGATCGGCCCATTTTTTGAAGTTCAGAATCATTTAACGATTGCGCTCCGATACTTAAGCGGGTAATTCCCGTACCGCGCAATACATCTAATTTATCCTTCCCGTAGGTTCCAGGATTGACTTCAATAGTTATCTCAATTGGGTTCGTAGGTATTAATGTTTCCGAAACAGAGCGAAGTAATCTTCCAAAGGTATTGGGATCAAGAACAGAAGGAGTTCCACCTCCGAAATAGATGCTGTCAACTTTTTTGGGAAAGGAACCGCTAATGAGAACCGGAGAGGAATCGAGATGTTGGATTTCCCTAGTCAGGGCATCGATGTAAAGATTCTCCAACATGGTGTCGGAAGTGTATGAAACAAATCCACAGTAGTTGCATCTAGTCATACAGAAAGGTATGTGGATGTAAACGCCGATGGGGTCCAGGTCATCAGGGAATTTCTGAGGCTGGTTAGACATTGTGTGGCTATCATAACATTGTATTATGCCGA
Organism: uncultured Desulfomonile sp.; assembly: GCA_903952205.1. GTDB lineage: Bacteria > Desulfobacterota > Desulfomonilia > Desulfomonilales > Desulfomonilaceae > CAJBEZ01. Next base: position 15,836 of record CAJBEZ010000076.1, read on the forward strand.
CATAAATGGTATTTTGTATAATTGGATGAATTGTAATCAAAGATAATGAAAGTGAATTTGTAGCGATCTGCTGAATAGCCTTTCGATATTGGAAACAAGCGGTTCTGGACATAAATTTCGATCTACCCATACTAATTTTATTTTTAACTGTAAAGGAGTGAGGATAATGGAAAATGTCTTGACGCCAAGTGAATCCGGCGCTTTAACAAGCGTTCAGGTCCTGAAAGATATCGGGATCGTCACTATGAACAATCCTCACAAAGCCAACTGTTTAAGTTCTGAGCTTGTTTCCGGAATAATGGCGGCTTTTGATATGTTCGAGAAGTCATCGGTTCGCACCGTAATTTTGAGAGCTTATCCAGGGGCCAAAGTGTGGTCGGCCGGCCATGATATAAAGGAGATCCCTCTGGACAACCAGGATCCTCTTACATGGAATGTTCCTTTTGAAAAACTCCTCCGGCGAGTTCGTTGTTATGGTAGTCCAGTCATCGGAATGATAGAAGGAAGTGTCTGGGGAGGCGCATGTGATCTCGCCATGACATGTGATCTTTTGGTTGGAACCCATTCAGCGAGTTTTGCGATAACTCCGGCTAAAATAGGCCTATCTTACAATACTTCGGGTCTGACTCATTTCCTGGGAGTCCTCCCTCTTCACATCGTCAAGGAAATGCTTTTTACCGCCAAACCTCTTCCATCAGAAGACGCTTACCGATTCGGCCTTTTGAATCGTCTGGTAGAACCGGATCAGCTTGAAACGATCACCTATCAGTTGGCCGAAGATATAGCCAACATGGCCCCAAAGGTCATTCGTGTTCTGAAGCATGAACTTCGCGCCCTTACATCTGGTCCAAACCTCAGTCCCTATGATTTTGAGGAGATACAGAACCTTCGCAGAGAGGCTTATCGTAGCGACGATTTCAAGAACGGAATTGCCGCTTTTTTCGAAAAACGAACACCGCAGTTTAAGGACGAATAGACTCTCCAAGCCTTTTGCAAGAGTTTTATTGGGGCTTAAGCAATATCATAAATGAGATTCACGGGCAGGCCCATGGTCAAGACGCTCCACCGGATTAGGACAAAGCGAGCCGCTGATTTTTTATTTAAGACTGCGGTTGGCTCACACGAAAAGCAGGAGAAAATAAAATGACGAACATTCGACTGGAAACCGATAGCCACGGTGAAGTCGAAGTTCCCTCTGACAAGCTCTGGGGTTCACATACTCAACGTTCGCTCAAGCACTTCAGCATCGGCAAGGACCTGATTCCGAGTGAGATGATTACAGCTTACGCCATTCTGAAAAAAGCGGCCGCCACCGCAAACTATACCAGCAGGCTTCTCGACGAGAGGCCATACAAACTAGTAGTTCAGGTATGTGACGAGATCCTCGCCGGCCGTCATCACGAAATGTTCCCTCTGCACGTTTGGATGACCGGCAGCGGCACACAGTTCAACATGAACGTGAACGAAGTTATCTCCAACCGCTGTTGCCAGCTCGCCGGCACACCGCTCGGGAGCAAGGATCCTGTTCATCCCAACGACCACGTCAACATGGCCCAGTCGTCCAATGACTCATTTCCTTCCGCCATGTACATCGCTGCGGCGGTAAACGTGAAGCAGCGGCTGATTCCAGCCGTGAAGTCGCTACAAACCTCGATCGCAGCAAAGGCGGTGGAATGGAAAGACATCATCAAGATTGGCCGAACCCACATGCAGGACGCTACACCCCTTACGCTTGGTCAGGAATGGTCGGGCTACGCTGGGGCGCTAGCGGACAATCTGGAACGGATTGAAAGCGCTCTGGGAGGTGTCTACTTCCTTTCGCTCGGAGGCACGGCGGTAGGCACAGGCATCAACTCTGCGCCTGGTTTCGATGAAGCGGCAGCGGATGAGATCGCCAAACTCACGGGCCTGCCGTTTGCCACTGCGCCGAACAAGTTCACGGTTCAGGGTTCCCATGACGCTCTGGTGCAGCTTTCCGGCACGATGCGCACACTAGCCGTATCACTGTACAAGATCGCAAATGACATCCGGCTGATGTCGTGCGGCCCTAGGGCAGGCTTTTCCGAACTGGTGATCCCGGAGAATGAGCCGGGTTCCTCGATCATGCCGGGTAAGGTGAACCCGACGCAGGTAGAAGCGCTGACGATGATCGCCGTACAAGTGATGGCGAATGACGTGGCGGTAGGCTTCGGAGGCGCCGGAGGTTATCTCGAGATGAATGTCTACAAGCCATTAATAATTTACAACATCATGCACTCAATTACGATCATGACTGACGGGTGCATAAACTTCCGCAAATTCCTAGTCGAGGGCACGCAGCCGAATCTGAAGAAGATCAAGGAGTATGTGGACCACTCTCTGATGCTTGTGACAGCGCTGTCGCCGGTGATTGGCTACGACAAGGCGTCTAAGATAGCGCACTTCGCTATGGACAACGACCTCACTCTCAAAGACGCCGCACTGAAACTAGGCTTTGTGACGGAGGAAGAGTTCAATCGCATCGTCGATCCGGCAAAGATGGTTTCGCCATACATCGCGACGAGAAACTAGCGCAGGCCTTTTGCAAGATTTAATACCCCAAGGGAGGATTTAATGAGCGAGATACAAAAGAATAAGCCGTTAAGCGGGATACTTGTCATAGATTTTACCCACGTTTTGAGTGGTCCGTTTTGTACTATGATGTTGGCGGACCAGGGAGCGCGAGTGATAAAAATAGAACGCGCTGGAACAGGAGACGACAGCAGGGCCTTTGGTCCATTTTATGACGATAATTCATCAGTCTATTTCGAGTTCATAAACAGGGGCAAGGAAAGCATAACGCTAAATCTTAAAAATGATAACGACCTGAATCTGGTAAAGAAAATGTTGTCCAAGGCTGACGTGGTTGTAGAAAACTTCAGGCCTGGAACGATGGAACGGCTCGGTTTGGCGCCGGATGTTCTCGTTAAAGATTATCCGCAGCTCATTGTGTGTTCCATTTCCGGGTTTGGACAAACCGGTCCAATGAAATTTGAACCGGCTTACGACACGGTAGTGCAGGCGTTGTCGGGCTTGATGAGCGTCACAGGCTTCCCCTCAGGTCCACCAACAAGAGTGGGAACATCAATTTCAGACCTTAGCGCCGGCCTATTTGCGTATTCAGCAATTGCAACGGCGCTCGTGGGACGCCAGAGAACTGGAAAAGGCACGACTATTGATGTGGCTATGCTCGATGGGACGTTTGCTCTTCTGGAGCACGGACTTATGGATGCCCTGGCCGAACACATAGACCCTCAGAGAATTGGAAATTCTCACCCATCTATCGCTCCGTTCGATACATATCAGTGCATGGACCGTATGATTGCTATTTGTTGCGGCAACGACCACCTTTTCGGAAAACTTTGTGAGACTCTTAACCTAACTGACGCCAAGTCTGACCCACGATACGCAACCAACGAAAAAAGAATGGAGAACAGGGACCCACTCAAGAAGTCCATGGAATCTGTTCTTAAGACCGACAGCGCTACCGTATGGTCCAGCAAATTGCAGGACGCCGGGATTCCCGCAGGGCTAGTACAAACAGCGACAGAAGCCGAACAAATGGACCAGATCAAAGAACGTAACATGATAGTCACAATCGGCGGCAGAGATGTACCGGGAAATCCGATCAAGTTTGGGAACTACGATTCTTCCTGCGCAGATACTCCGCCCCCTGCGCTAGGGGCCGATAGTGACAGCGTTCGGGAATTCTTCGCCAAATGACTTGGTGAACCTGTAATCGGAATTGGGATATTGCTGGGAGGCCTTGATCGATAGCGGCTTTTTTGTTTTGTTATTGGCTGGGGGACGAGGATTCGAACCTCGGTTAACGGGGCCAGAACCCGTCGTCCTGCCGCTAGACGATCCCCCAGCAACAACGTGCCTATATTAGGAATGATCGGTCGATTCTGTCAAGGATATTCGATTGCTTTCAGCCCAGGCCCTCGTCGCTCAATATTTTTACTATATCTCCTTCGGGGATTGCGCCGGCTCTCAGTATTTTCAGCCTGGAGCCGGAAACGGCAATCACGGTTGAAGGTAATCCACCGGGACACGGGCCACTGTCTACTACAACATCTACCACCTGTATTATCTCATCAGGGATTTCAGACACATTTCTGGGCGGGGAAAAGCCTGTAAGGTTCGCGCTCGTAGCGGTTATCCAGCCACCTGTGAGGGAACTCAGGCAACGCGCAAGGCATTCCGGAGGCACCCTCACGCCTATGTGGCCGGAATCATCTAAAACATATTTGGAAAATCCATTCCTCGCTTCCAGCAATATGGTCAAACTTCCCGGCCAAAAGGTCTTCATAAGAATTCCGACAGACTGGGACACATTAGTGATTTTTGATGTCACAAATTCTTGATTCGCCGCAATTAATGGAAGAGGTTTCGAGAAAGCCCTTCTTTTAGCGTAAAAGACCCTTTCTACCGCTTTATCTATAAATGGGTTCGCCGCCAAAGCATAAAATGTCTCCGTTCCTATGACTACGGTTCCCCCTGACAGTATAGCTTCAGCGGCTTTTTCCATCCGGGAACCAACGTAGTTGGGAGTTCTTTCAGAACGGGTTATCAACAACTATTGGCGCTCCTTAAAGATATTGAAGACATAAGCTAAAAAGTCTATAGCCTTTAGATGTCAAGCTATAACGTAATGTTAATACTGAGGAAACATATTTGTTACGCAATGGCGCGATCTGTTTGAGAGCCTCTGATGTTCTAATATGATGGCAATTATAAACAGCTTATCACAACAGTTATCAACAACTCTTGGGGATTATTTCCGCATTGGCCGGGACAGCCTTGTCAAACCTTTACACCCAACGCTTCTTTGATTTCCTGCTCCTTGAACCCGACTATGACTTTATCGCCGATTACCACTGTGGGGAAGGCGCATCGTGAAGTCAGGTTCTTTATTTCATCCAGTACAGGTTTACGGTCTTCATCGGAAAGCAGGTCCACGTCTGTAAATTCAAACTCCACACCACAATCGCCGAGAAATTTCTTGCATGCCTTGCAGTGACTGCAAGTACTAAGCGAATATAGTTTGCACTGTTCCATGTTATGACTCCCTTCTTTGCATCGTCACGATCAATTAGTCTTTTCCGGGTAATGCAACGCGGTTCATCCAGTGATCAACACAGTGTTGCCTCCCAAGAGAAATTGTATAACTTACTTCTCGTCAAGGCCACTTTTTTCGAGAAACCATCACATGAGTTCAAGTCATTTTTTGACTTGAAACAACAACCAAACGCCTTTTTAGCGCGGCTTGACGATGGTTACTTAAAATGCTAATAATTTGGCATTCTAAAACACTTCTACAGATTTCAGGTCTTCAAAAATGCCACAAGATGATAACAAAAGGGCTCTAGTTACAGGTGTAACCGGCCAGGATGGAGCTTACCTGACAGAGTTTCTACTGCGTAAAGACTATGTCGTGTGTGGTGTCAAAAGACGCAGTTCTCTTATAAACACCCAGAGAATAGATAATTTTTACCAGGACCCTCACTTCCCTAGCCGAAGACTTATTCTGGAATATGGTGACATGACGGATTCGACCAACCTGATCAGAATAATTCAGCAGTTTCAACCTACGGAGATATACAATCTTGCGGCGCAGAGTCATGTCAAGGTGTCGTTTGAATCACCTGAGTATACGGCCAATTCGGACGCATTGGGAACGCTGAGGCTATTGGAGGCCATACGAATTCTGGGGCTTGGGGACAAGGTCCGTTTCTATCAGGCGTCTACGAGTGAACTCTACGGCCTGGTTCAGGAAACCCCTCAATCCGAAACAACGCCTTTTTATCCGCGGAGTCCATACGCCGTGGCCAAGCTTTACGGATACTGGATTGTGAGGAACTATCGCGAAGCGTATGGGATGTTTGCGTCCAACGGGATACTTTTCAATCATGAATCGCCTTTAAGGGGCGAGACATTCGTGACGCGTAAGATCACCAGGGCCATTGCAAGAATCAAGCTCGAAATGCAGGAAAAGCTTTACCTCGGCAATTTGAACGCCAAGCGCGATTGGGGATACGCGTCCGATTATGTTGAGGCAATGTGGCTCATTCTCCAGCACAAGGAGCCTGACGATTTTGTAATTGCCACCGGACAAAATCATTCGGTCCGGGAGTTTGTTGAAAGGGCGTTCAGAGAGGTTGGAATATCGATTGTTTGGAAAGGTTCAGGGTTGGATGAACGAGGGATAGATTCAGAAACAGGAAAAGAACTTGTTTTAGTCGATCCTCGTTATTTTAGGCCTACAGAGGTCGACCAATTACTGGGAGATGGTTCCAAAGCAAAGGACCTTCTGGGATGGACACCAAAATGCAGTTTCTCTGAGTTGGTAAAACGAATGGTGGTTGCAGACCTGAAGGAGGCCGAAAAAGAACAGTTATGCCGAACAGCGGGGTTTAATTGATGTCGTCAAACAGACCCAGAGTATTCGTGGCAGGCTCCACGGGAATGGTCGGTTCCGCAATATGCCGACGTCTGTTGTTGGAAGAATATCCTGTTATAAGACACCAGGGCCACCGGGTAGATTTGCGCAACCAGTCCGCCGCATTTGATCTTATTAAGAACTTGAATCCGCAGTGGGTTTTCCTGGCGGCCGCCCGAGTGGGAGGAATTTACGCCAACAACGCGTTTCCGGCAGAATTTATTTATGACAACTTAATGATACAGAGCAACATTATAAATGCCTGTTATGAGATCAACGTGGACAAATTACTTTTTTTGGGGAGTTCCTGCATTTACCCCAGGATGGCGCCTCAACCCATGAAAGAGGAATACCTGCTTACAGGGCCTCTGGAACCTACCAATACTCCTTACGCCGTTGCCAAGATAGCCGGGATAGTCATGACTCAGTCGTATCGACGACAGTATGGGGCAAATTTTATTTCGGTCATGCCGTCTAATCTTTATGGGCCTTTTGACAATTTTGATCTTAAGAAGTCGCATGTGTTGCCGGCGTTAATTAGGAAATTTCATGAGGCGAAAGTGGCCGGAACTGATTTTGTTGAAATCTGGGGAACGGGAGATGTCCTTAGGGAATTCCTGCATGTTGATGATTTGGCAGACGCTTGTGTATTTCTTATGAAGAATTACAACGATCTCGAAATCATCAATATTGGCTCAGGAAAAGACCTATCTATTCTTGACCTTGCGAAATTGATACGTGAGGTGGTCGGATACCAGGGAGAACTCAAATTCCAGCCGGCAATGCCCAACGGGGTAAACCGCAAATTGCTGGATATTTCCAAGATATCCTCTTTGGGATGGAAACCGAGTATAAGCCTAAGAGAAGGCCTGGAGTCTACCTATAGATGGTATCTAGAAAATATGGACCACCTCAGGAAATCATAGCGTAAACTTATGGGTGAGCTGAAACCCCGTCCTGAATACGAAGTCGTCCCTATATCCAATTTTTCAATCAATCTCTCTGGTATTTTATACCCAATTGACCTTGAATTTGTTCAAAAGCCTTTGCAATGAGTTGAGGAATCATTTGCGCTTGATTGTCCAAGAGTGTACGCGGATCAATCATCACATAATCTTCCTTGACGATAGTAATTACAGGCGGAGATCCCAGACGCAGAGCCTTTTCCAAACGTGAGGCTGAGAAATCTCTGGGTCTTATACATACTCTGGGACCTATCAGATCACTTGTGGGCAAAGCCCCTCCACCGACCCTGCCGGCGCCTTGCTCGATGACAACCTGCGCCCTATCTTGGAGTTCCGACTCCAATGAAGAAGATATTTGCCGAGCCTCATCCAGCAACTCTTCCATCCCCCTGGCAATCATGGCCAAAGCGGGAATTGACATAGCCGGGTTTGTCTGCCGGGCATACTCTTGAAGCGTGGCCTCCAGGCCTGCCAGAGTAAGTTTGTCCATTCTTAAGGCCCTCGCAAGAGGATTGACAGCCATCTTGTCTATCAATTCTTTCTTACCGGCCAACACTCCCGCTTGAGGTCCTCCCAGCAGCTTGTCCCCGCTGAAACTTACCACATCAATACCCTTTGCAATGACTTCCTGGACAGTGACCTCTTCAGATAATCCAAAAGCGGACAGATCAACGAGGCAACCACTTCCCAAGTCCATCATGGTGGGTAAATCATGTTGCTTGCCTATTTGGACTAATTCTTCGACCGATACTTCGCGTGTGAATCCAACAATGCGATAGTTACTTGTATGAACCTTAAGGATCAGAGCGGTGTTGTCGTTGATGGCTTGCTCATAGTCACGTGGATGAGTCCTGTTGGTAGCTCCAACTTCTTTCAGTATCGCTCCAGATTGAGTCATGACCTCTGGAATTCTGAACGACCCACCGATCTCTATTAATTCGCCCCTGGAAACTATCACTTCCCTGCCTTTTGCTAGGGTTCCCAGCGCCAGCAAAACGGCGGCGGCGTTATTGTTTACGGCAAGGACAGACTCAGCCCCAGTCAATTCCTTCATTAATGACTTTAAGTGAGCGTTACGTTTTCCGCGTTTCCCCTGTTCCAGATCGTATTCCAAATTCGAATAGGACGTCGCGATATCCACTATCCTCTGGGCGACTCTGGTTGAGAGAGGAGAACGCCCAAGGTTAGTGTGCACTACAACTCCAGTGGCATTGACCAGTCGGCACAGTTTTGGAACGAGGTTGAGTTGTATTCGGATACCGATTTGATCAACCACACCATCCAGAGCAATTTCATTTGGCTCGACAGAACCTTTTTTTATTCGGTCACGTAATTCATTGAGTACTCCCTTGACCGCGCTTTTGACAAATGGCAAAGAGTAGACAACCAGGAAATCCTGAATTCTGGGTTGTGAAAGTATTTTATCAACTGAGGGAATTAGACTGAATAAAGAATCAGCTTTGCTGCCTGCCACAATTCTGCTCTCTAGGATGATTTGATCCTGATAGATTTGACAACTTCTTCAAATATAGGAGAGTAAGTCTTGAATTCTTTCGCCGGAACTGACAAATCAATATTAAGCTCGTGCTTTTCAGTGAAAATTTTGATGCCCCATGAAACTAGGCGATCCGGATCAGCCGACATTTTTTCTTTGATCAGGATTCCCTTGGCATTGGTTATTTTCAGCGTCCTGGTTTGATCCAAAAGCTTGTTTCCAGCCGCGGCTTTTTTGAGGTTATTGATGATATCTTTAACGGAACCGACGAGTCTTTCCCCTACCACAACATATATTTCTGAAGAATTTTTGGTCCATTTGAAGATATGCGGTTCATCTACCGCCTCCGACCTGAAACCTGCCGGAATTTTCAATTCGAGGATACCATCGACTAGACGCACCTGGGATTCCGGCTTCTGGGTGGGCTGACAATAACCAATATGTGGAATGACTATCAGAGAAAATCCTAAGATTAGGAAAAATAATATGATAGTACGTCTGTAATCGATACCAGTCTTAAAAACAACCACGTAGTCCTTAATTCGACTCCATGCTTGTCGCACTCTGAAAGAAATGGTTGTATTATTAATGGTCATTGTGTTCCCTGTCCGGAGGCCACGTCAAGAAAAGGACATCCAGACCGATTTTAAGATTGATAGCATGGATGAGGCGCCATGTCAAAAATCATTACAACTAACGAGACCTTGTCCCCTCTTAAGGCGCATCTGTATGTCCTGGGTTGTAAGGTCAACCAGGCCGAGATTTACAGCGTATCAAACATGCTGGAATCATTAGGTTTAAAAGTGGACCAACAATCTCAACACCCGGCCCTGATTTTTGTAAATACTTGTTGTGTAACGGATTCCGCAGCCGGCAAATCGCGTCGCCTTGTAGGAAGATTAGCCGAAAAGTACCCTGACTCAAAAATAGTCGTCGCCGGTTGCCTGGCGGAGATCAATCCTACCATGGTTAACCAGGCGGCCCCAGGGGCCATAGTCCTTGGAACATACGCCAAGGATCATCTCCTGGAGATTTTGTCCGGACGAAACACAGATGTTGACTTTTTGAATTCAATTCCCGCTTCATCCTGCTCGGAATTTTCTGCAGCCTGGGTTCCGGCGCCGTCCTTCAGAAGCAGGGCGTTTCTGAAGGTTCAGGACGGATGTTCTCATCGGTGTTCTTATTGCATAGTGCCCATAGCCAGAGGACCGTCACGCAGCATGGAGTTGCGGAAAGCGGTTGAGAATGCAAAGTTTCTTGTTGATGCGGGGTATTCAGAGATAGCTCTTACAGGAATTCATTTAGGAGCCTATGGACGCGACCTGTCGCCAAAAACCGGACTTGAAAACCTTGTTGAGGAAATACTGGCCGGCGCCTCAGATTGCAGACTCAGGCTCAGTTCAATTGAACCACAGGAATTTTCGGATAGATTGATTTCCCTGATCAAACAAAATTCAAGAATATGCAAACATTTTCATATTCCCGCACAGAGTGGCGATGATGAAATATTGAAAAGGATGTTCAGACCGTACAACCAAGAGCTAGTTGCTGAACTGACGGAAAAAATTCTGGAATCAGCCCCGGACGCATGTGTAGGCATGGATGTCATGGTTGGGTTTCCTGGTGAAACTGACGCTTCCTTTGAGAAAACTGTTGAATTTATTATGACAACTGGATGTGGCTATCTTCACGTGTTTCCTTTTTCACCCAGACGGGGCACAGTAGCGTATGGTTTCTCCGATAGAACTCCTGCGAGATCTTCCCGCTACAGAGTCGAAATTCTCCGAAAATTGTCGAATGAATTTCGTTCAAAATTTTATGGTAAGTTTGTGGGGCGCACTTTGCACGCTCTGGTGGAATATGCAGGGCAAAGCAAGGATGAATGGGGAAAGGGACTGACCGGCAACTATATTTCGGTACAAATTAAAGGATTGGACAAGACGCATGAGGGTAAAGTCGTTCCGGTTCTGATTGACACCGTCAGGAATAACGAGGCGTACGGATTGCTTACGTTTGAATAGCTTGCTCGCAACAAATCCAGTCATATATATTTCTTAAAATCTTGCATTTTGTACAACTGTTAGGTTGAACCGTTAGTTTTTCTGGTTAATTTTATAATTTCTCTTGCCTTCATAAGATGTTCATTCACCTTACGCAAATCTTCAAGTCTCGAATCCTGAAAATAATTGGAGATGGATTCACAAGCTAAATATGTGTGTGAAATGGACTGTCTGATTAAATTATGAAATTCCGAGTAATTGGCAGGTGGAATTATGGAAAATATCTTTGAGTCAAGTATCCTAAGCTCCCTCTTCATCGATTCCAGTTTCAAAGCAAGATCCTGCGGAGCGATCACTGTGTTGATTTCCGACGGATCATAGTCCGCGAGGCTCAAACTTGGGGCCCTGGCCATCAGCAGAGAAAGTTCTTCAAGTACCGGAGTTGTTTCCGATAAATACAATCTCATTCCCTTTTCGGTCAAAGCCTGTTCATCGAGCGGCGAGGGTATCTGTTCCTTCGGCGCAACACTCACCGCAATTTGGCCTCCAGTAACTTCACCGGAGTCATCCTTAGGTTCCTGAACAACATGTTTTTCTTTTTCCACAGCCGCAACCGGTGTCTCAGCAACTGGTTGTCTCTGGTCCTCTCCCTCTTTTTCAAATGATTCTTTAACGAGATTTTCTGGAGTTTCCGAGGGTTCTGGCTGAGGGGCTCTGACTACAGCTTCGGTTGTTGATTCCTCTAATGGTAATTCCTCTGGATTCTTCCTCGTCTGAAGGTCTATCCAATCCTCAGGCGCCAAAGGATGTTGATCTGCCAGAGGCTTTATCGGAGAAACCTGCGTTTGAATTTTGGCGGCCTGTAATTCCTTGATCTTAGGGACTACAGCCGAGTGACGTTTTGGCAACAGCTCTTTCCTGGGCTCCGGCAGCGCCTCCGTAATGTTTATTGGAGCTACTGGCGGTCCTAGTAGAGGTGTTTCACGGTCTATCGTTTTCTTAAAATCATGCGAGAGATCTTGTTTGGCTGGAGAGGGGGCCATCTTTCTAGCGCTATGGTCGAATGGCAACCGGGCAATTGCGCTGTCCTCAGTCTCCGTAGTATGGGGTCCTGCTAAATCTGAACCATGCTCTTTCTGATCTGGCCCGACGCCTTCAAGAGGCGCTGTTGTGGTTTGAGCCGGCTCAGGTTCAACCGCCTGTGGCTTGGGCTTAGGCTTAACCTGACCTATGATCTGGTTCATCTTTATCTCAGGAATCAGCACCTTATATCCGGATGGACCGACGGGAGCGTAGGTGGCTGATTTTTCTTCTGCATGGCTGGTTGAGGCTTTTATTTGAGGAGCGTCAGAAGAAAACGACTGTCCAAAACTAGAGGAGTTTAAGACTTGGATCAAGCATGCCACCAATGCGGATAATACGATATTTGAGGCTTCCGAACTCTTCATGATTCATCGCTCAAGGCGCAGTTTCCAGCGCCGACGGAATATGATTAGGGTGACGCGCAACAAGGAGCCAATCTCAGGCTATAATATATACATTATTTTAACTATTTAATTAATATTAGTCAAGTTTATCATCAGCACTTGACGAATCTCGATGGAGCAAGAATTCCAAACCAACTGACCTGATTCTATCCAGCACACCATTAATGAACGAGCCTGAATTCTCAGCGCCATATTTTTTTCCAATTTCTATGGCTTCGTTTAGGATCACTGCGGTGGGAGTTTCAGGAAATGCCGACATCTCTGCTATGGCCATTCTTAGAATATTGCGATCTACTTGATTTATTCTGTGTAGTTTCCAATTTTCCGAGAATTCAGATATCAGACGATCAATAGAGCTTTTGTGGTCACAGACTGCTCTTACGAGAGATATTGCGAAGTCTGAAGAGACTTTATCAATTTGAACTATTTTTTCCGTGTCCAACGCAAAGTGGGATTCCAAGAAATTGAGAATCTCAAGTGGGGATTGGTTCAGTGTCTCCGCAGAGAACAAGACCTGCAGGGCAAATTCGCGTGTTTTCCTTCTGGATGGCACTTTTGGACTGATTTTTTCTCAAAGCCGAGAATTTGAAAAGCCTGATTTTTTCATGATAAACAGGCTATATTGATCTTAACAGCCGGGCCATCTCAATAGCGGACATAGCTGCTTCAGCTCCCTTATTGCCGGCCTTGGATCCCGCCCGTTCGATAGCTTGTTCAAGTGTATCAGTGGTCAAAACCCCAAAACTGACCGGTATCGTGGAAGCCAAAGCCGTTTGAGCAACACCCTTGGTAACTTCCGAGGCAATATATTCAAAATGTGGGGTAGAACCTCTGATGACTGCGCCAAGAGCAATGACCATGTCATATTTCTTGGATTGTGCGGCGGCGCTGACAACCTGAGGGATTTCAAAAGCGCCTGGGACTCTTGCTATCGTAATATCTTCCGACGCCATCCCATGCCTTACTAATGCATCCACAGCCCCGTCTATAAGCCGCGAAACTACAAAATCGTTGAATCTGCTTGCCACTAGCATTGCTTTAAGACCAGAGGCGTCAAACACGCCCTCAATCAATATTGTCATCAAGCCTCCAAGACCTAGTCAAGGTATGGCCCCGTCATTACTAAAACGGCGAGGCCTATTTCATCAACAACTAGACAATTCGTACAAATGACCCATTTTTTCCTTTTTGGTCTTCATATACCTTAGATTAGTCGCGCAAGGTTCAATTACTATCGGGACCTGTTCGACAACTTCAAGCCCGTAACCCTCCAGACCGACTATTTTTGTTGGGTTGTTGGTCATCAATCGCATCTTTTTAACACCCAGGTCGGCGAGCATTTGAGCGCCTAACCCATAATCTCTCAGGTCAGGCTTGAATCCCAGTCTCAAATTGGCTTCAACAGTGTCACACCCCTGATCTTGAAGGGCGTATGCTTTAATCTTGTTTAACAGACCAATGCCACGTCCTTCCTGTTGCATGTATAGTATGACGCCTTTCCCAGCCTCTTCCACCATGTGCATGGCCTTTTCCAACTGGTTTCCACAATCACATCTCTGCGAACCAAAAACATCCCCTGTCAAACACTCGGAATGGACCCTTACAAGAATCGGTTCATCCGGGTGAATTTCACCCTTGACGAGAGCAACGTGATTATGGCTGTCAACTTCATTTTCATAGACTATTAGTCTGAAATCACCGCCAAATTCGGTGGGCAATACAGTCTCGGCGCCTTTTCTGACGAGTTTTTCGTTGCGCATCCTGTACTGAATGAGATCCTTAATCGTGCAAATTTTCAAATTATGTCGTTCCGCCATTACCATTAGGTCCGGCAACCGCGCCATAGTTCCGTCTTCATTGAGTACTTCGCAAATTACTCCGGCGGGAGTTAATCCAGCCAGCCTCGCCAAGTCCACGCTGCCTTCTGTTTGGCCCGCTCTCACCAACACCCCACCCTTCCTAGCCCTCAAAGGAAAGACATGCCCAGGGGATATCAGGTCGCTGGATGTCGCGTTCTCGTCTACGGCGGTCAAGATGGTAACTGCTCGATCATATGCTGAAATCCCTGTGGTAACACCTCTAGTTGCTTCAATGGAAACTGTGAAGTTGGTTCCAAAAGGAGACTTGTTGTCAGAAACCATCATTGGAAGATCCAGAGACTCAATTTTTTCTCTGGTCATGGAAAGGCAGAGTAGTCCCCGACCATACTTGGTCATGAAGTTGATAGCTTCCGGCGTCACTTTCTCCGCTGCCATCGTTAAGTCGCCTTCATTTTCACGATCCTCATCGTCAACGAGAATCACTATATTACCCTGTTTTATTTCTCTAACAGCTTCTCCTACACCTACAAGCACGCCCATTCAGGCATCCTCCCTAAATAAATCCGTATTTTTGCAAAGTCTGTTCATTTAACCCAGGCTTGCTTGACCAAACGTCAACAAATTTTTCAACGTATTTACCTATTATATCAAATTCAATATTAACAGTATCATTGATCTTTTTATCGGTCAACCCAGTCCAACTTGAAGTATGCGGGATAATCATGACCCAAAATTGATTGTTCTCGACCTTGTTAACTGTCAAACTTATCCCATCAACAGCTACGCTTCCTTTTTCCACGAGATAATGAGACGAATCAACATGAAAACTCAGCAAGAAACCTCGACCAACCCGACGATTCTCAGCTATCCTTCCAATACAATCAATGTGCCCAGAAACTATGTGCCCACCAAATCTGGAATCGGCTCTCATTGCCTTTTCCAGATTCACAGGATTCCCCGGTTTGGACTGTTCGAATGTGGTCACTCTAACCGTTTCAGGAGAAATGTCCACGGCAAACTGTTTCTCACTAAGAAAAATTCTTGTCGCTGTTAAACATACACCGTTCACACAAATCGAGTCTCCTTCTTTTACATCCGTCAAATCCATATCAGCGCCTATTATCATCCTGACAAAAGACTGCTTTGTCTCGATGGATCTGATCACTCCTCTGCTTTCAACTATTCCTGTGAACATGCTAAGACCTTGTTCATCTTCATAATTAATTGAAATGGCTGATTTTTCGTAGAGAATTCCACAGATGCCGCTCGTGCACCCTACCCATTGACGATAAAATGCTTGATTTTATATTTGGAACGTCTTTCTCCAAGTCTGCAAGCAATTTTTTCACCCAGTTTCTTTTTGACGCGACTTTCGGTTCGAATATGCATCCACAGTGTGTAACGGGTAGTAGCATTTCATTCGTCATTTCAAGCGTATTTTCCTCTCGCACGTAAACAAGCGGTCTGATCACTGTGTTCTTGCCGTCATCAGCTTTAAGCTTCGGACTCATACCCTTTATGGATCCGTTGAAGAATAGATTCAACAATAACGTCTCTACAAAATCATCCAGATGGTGACCCAAGGCAATTTTATTCCAGCCGTGCCTCAAAGCAAAGGAATATAAGACGCCTCGTCTTATTCTGGAACAGAAAGAACAAGGATTAGTACCCTTAGTAAGACTCGCGGAAATTATTGAATTAATGTCTGCAACGACAAAATGATGTGGAACGTCGTCAGCCCGCAATCGTTCTTTCATCTTCATTAGATGGTCAGCATGCAAATCCGGGGCTATGGTTACCGCTCCCAGTTGGTAGTTTATCGGAGCCTTTTTCTGGAGCGCAAGCAAGGCATATAAGAGGCTCCAAGAATCTTTCCCCCCGGATAGGGCGACCAGTATTCGATCATTTTCTTCAACCAGCGCAAAGTCTCCAATGGCCTTGCCTACCAGTCTAACAATTTGTTTAGAGGCCGAAACATTTGACATTAATTTTCCAGATTCGTTCGAACCATTACTATGATCCTTAGGCTTAGGACACTTTGCAAAGATGTACGATATCAATTCGCACATAGAGACTATCTAAACCAATCTTTGTTTCAAAATAATTCTAGAATTCTTTCAATCTCACTTGATTATAATGCTTGTTAGCATAAAGTATTAGGTCGTTATGAAAATTTTCAGAGTCAGGACGCAACGAGTAACGGACCGTTTCAAAACCCTTTTCAAGGGTATATTTAGTTCAAAATTCAATATAACTTGTGTACCAAATAGCATATTCAGGGAGACGATGATTGATATTTTTAAACAACGTAGCAAAGTATTTCCAGGGTAAGGCGCTTTTCGAACAGTTTAATCTAAATGTGCATAGAGGAGACAGGGTCGGAATTGTCGGGCCAAATGGAGCTGGAAAGTCTACTCTTTTGGGGATGATGGAGGGGGTAATAGAACCTGACAAAGGCGAAGTCACCGTCGAGAAAAAAATGTCTATCGGCGTGCTTCATCAGCAGATTATAGAAGCAAGCGATGGGCCTATCCTTGAAGAAGTGATGAATGTCTCCGATCGATTGAGGCAGATAAAGACGAGATTACGAGAACTTGAAGTTGACCTCGGTAAAGCGACTCAGGATTCCGAGAATGCAAAAGATTTTCTTGAAGAGCATGGTCGACTTCTAAATGAATTTGAACAACTGGGCGGTTACTCACTGGAAGCCAGAGCCACCAAGACACTCCAAGGATTGGGATTCAGCTCTGATGACTGGAAGCGGAGATGGAGCGAATTTTCGGGTGGATGGCGGATGCGTGTGGCTTTGGCAAAGATCCTGTTGTCCGAACCTGACGCTCTTTTGCTGGATGAGCCAACAAACCACCTGGATCTCGAAAGCCTGTTGTGGGTAGAGCAATACTTAGCGGATTTTAGGGGGGCTCTTGTCATAGTTTCTCACGATCGGGCCTTTCTGAACAAACTCGTGAACAGGGTGGTAGAGGTTGATGCAGGCAGAGTAATTACATGTTCCGGCAATTATGATGAACACGAAAGGACCAAGGAAGCGCAACAGGAAATTCTGGTCGCGTCATATAAGAATCAGCAGGAGAAAATTAAGAGAATTCAGAAATTTATCGACCAGAACCGCGTAAAAGCCAGAACGGCTAGCCGTGCTCAAAGCAGACTAAAAATGCTCGACAAGATCGAGAAGATCGACCTCCCCACAAAACCCAAGCGCGTCAAGTTCACTTTTCCACAACCGCAAGCGTCTGGAAGACGCGTGCTCGAAATTACCGGTCTAGTGAAGAAATTCGCTTCCAAAACCGTTTATGATGGCTTTGATTTCAAGATTGACAGAGGAGAAAAGATAGGATTGGTTGGGCCTAATGGAGCGGGAAAATCTACCTTACTGAAAATAATGGCCGGTGTTTTGCCGTTTGACGATGGAGAGGTTCAATTCGGTCACAATGTTAAGGCGGGGTATTTCGCTCAACACCAATCAGAAAGCCTCAATTCAGAACTCACAGTCCTGCTGGAAGCCTACTCTGTGGCCCCTGCTGTAACCGAACAAGAAGTTAGGAACGTCCTCGGCGCGTTTCTTTTCTCCGGGGATGATGTTTTCAAAAAGGTTAAAGTTTTGTCGGGCGGAGAAAAAAGCCGTCTGGCCCTCACAAAGATTTTACTCTCACCTCCGAATTTTCTGCTCATGGACGAACCCACCAATCATCTCGATATTCCTTCATGCGAAATTCTTGAAGAGGGCTTGAGGAAATTTACAGGCTCTGTAGTCTTGATCACTCACGATCGGAAACTCATGAATAGCGTCTGTACCGGGATCCTGGAAATTCACGACGCTACCGGGGATTTTTACCCTGGAAATTATGATGACTACCAGTTCAAGAAGAACCTCATGAGCAAAGAGAGCCTTGGATTTCAAACGGGCTCTGAATATAGTTCGCCTGTCAATATAAGCGTTGACCCCATCTCAATTAACAAGGATCTGAAAAAAGACAAAAAGAGAAGAGACGCCCAAATACGACAGGCTCTTTACAAGAAAATCGGTCCGATCAAAGAGCAAATTAAGAAAATCGAAGCGGATCTTGAAAAGAAGGAAATACGAAGTAGGGAAATTCAAGATTTTATCGCTGATCCAAAAAATTACACCGATAAAGAATCGTTCCTCGCAGTTTTGACTGAGGAACCCATTATCTCTAAGGAAGTATCCGAGTTGGAAGAGAAGTGGGAAAAACTGCACTCTGAACTCGAATCCTTTGAGACCGAATTCAGCCAAAATGCGCTCTAGAAATTATTTTTCCGGAATTTCCGGACCGACCACTGATCCTTTGCTTGGATCTTCGAGGCGACTTGTAAATTATTTGCAATCTTATTTACATGTCGTGATCAATCGAACTAAATAGTAGATTTAAAGAATATCTATTATCGCATTAAGATCTTTGGACTGGCTGAGGCTCGGCCTTCCCAAGAATAACAGCCGATCCCGGTTGTCGAAAGTAATCGGTGTATATAAATTTGAGTAATTAGGTCTCGTTGGGTTTTGGAATATGACAAAAGATGCGCCTATGCGTTACAGCAAGAAAGCTCACAGACAGTGATAGGTTTCAGAGTAGCAATTTTTGATTTGCACTCACTAGGCCTCTCGGAGATGGCTATATATATTTGGCGCCAAAATCAGGCGTTTTCGGGGAATTTATGACTAGCCATAGATCCATGTTTTCGGATTGGCGAACAATAATTGTTGCGGCTGGAGTTGTGGCGGCGGTGTCAGGCCTCGGCTGGTGGGCTGCGGAATCGAGAGGAAAGAGTATAGATCTTGAAATGCGCGAGCGCCTACTAAGGCAACTTGTGGATATTGCACGTACAATAAACCCGGCCTTAGCGAAAAAACTTTCTTTCACCTCTGTTGACAAGGACTCGCCTGCCTTCAAAACCATTCGAGAACAGATGATAACGCATGCAGCGCACATACCTCGCTCGGGTATTTACAGTATGGCCCTTCGTGACGGTGGGCTTGTGTTCGGACCGGAGAATTATCCTGAAGACCACCCAATGGCAAGCCCGCCAGGAACACTATACAAAGAGCCTCCTGAAGAATTTCTCAAAGTTTTTAAAGACAAGCGCCCTGTGACTGTTGGTCCATTCACAGACGAATATGAGACTTTTGTTTCCGCTGCGGCCCCAGTTCTTGATCCCGAAACTGGAAACGTCGTCATGGTGCTGGGTCTGGACATTTTGGCTCACGATTGGAAGAAAAGAGTCGATGAGGCCCGTCTTGAGCCTGTCGTAGCAACATCTATTGTGCTGCTAGTATTGCTGGGAGGAGCTCTTGCCGTTAGATGGCGTAACCGTCAGAGATCTTATATGGACTTGAAGCTCAAGGAATGGATTGTAGCCCCTGTGGCGGTGGCTATGCTGGCAGGATTGATTTCCTGGGTATTATATCAGCAAAGACAATCCGGAGAAGAATTGCGTAGGGATATGCGCCGTACCGTCGAGCAGTCCAGTAGCGCATGGAATCGCCTCATTGCGTCTCAGGCTCAAATGCTGAGGGCTCAAATCGATCGCCTTTCGGACCATCCAGACCTCTTAAAGCAATGGAGGGATAAGAATTTTGATCAACTCAAGACACTTGCGCAACCGATTTTCGCAGAATTGAACAAAAAATATAAGATCACTCACTTCAATTTTATTCAGCCCGATCGAACCAGTTTCTTGAGACTCCAGAAACCGGATGTTCGAGGGGACCGGATAGATCGAGTCACAGTTCAAACTTCTCAAAGAACAGGCGAGGACGCATGGGGCGTTGAACCCGGAGTCGTAGGACTTTTCACACTTCGTTACACACGGCCGTATTTTGAGAATGGACAACTTGTCGGTTTTGTGGAGTTAGGCACTGAGCTTCAGTTGCTGCTTGGTGATCTGGGAGCAAACCTGAATCTGGACCTCATAAATGTGGTTCAGAAGAAATTTACCACCAAAGAGAATTTTGAATTTTCTCGAGGGATTTTTGGCTTTTCCGGCAATTGGGATGATTATCAGGATCTCGTTGTGACTCACAAGACTTTGAGGGACGTCCCGGAAGACTTTGTCAAAAGGATCAGCAGGGGTTACCCGTCATTTACAGTTGACGACACGTTTTTCATGCGCCAAGGGGACAAGACACTTGAATGCGGAGTTATTGATCAGTTCGACGCCGCAGGTGAAGATGTCGCAGATATACTGGTCATAAGGGATGTTACCGCTCAACTGAGAAAATCACGTGACACATTGATCCTCAATCTGGGATTGTTAGTTGCCGTTTTTGCTGGGATTCTCGCCCTCTTGTGGTCGGTCACAGGCAGAGCTGAAAATCAACTCTCGGAAACTTTTCATAAACTCAAAGATAGTGAAGAAAATTTTCGAAACATGTTCTTGAAGCACGCCGCAATAATGATGCTTATCGACCCGGTCACCGGCAAGATTATTGAGGCAAATACTTCGGCTATCGCATTTTACGGTTACGCTGAGACTGATTTGATTGGAATGAACTTTTCAGATCTCAACACCTTGCCTCCCGACAATATATGTGATGCGACGGCTACTGAGGCAACTCTGCAAGATCAAAAATGCTTAGTTTTCACGCAGTCTTTATCCACGGGGGAAATCCGCAATGTGGAAGTACATTCATCCCCGATTGATCAGCATGGTAAGATGATCCTCTTTTCAATAATTCATGACATCACAGAACGTAAACGCGTTCAACAGGAATTGATCGACACCAACCGCCATCTCCAAGAAGCTAACGCTAAAGCCACAGAGATGGCGGCTAAGGCCGAACTGGCGAATGCGGCCAAAAGTGAGTTCCTGGCTAACATGAGCCATGAAATTCGTACTCCTATGAACGGTGTAATAGGCATGACAGGGCTTCTCATGGATACGGAGTTATCATCCGAACAACAGAAATATGCCGAGATAGTTCACTCGAGCGGTGAAACCCTGCTGGCCCTAATCAACGACATTCTAGATTTCTCCAAGATCGAGGCTCGCAAGCTCGAACTTGACCTTTTGGATTTTGACCTAAATGTCACTATGGAAGAAACACTTGGAATGCTCGCCAACAGGGCCCACTCCGCAAACCTGGAACTGATATGTGATATTTCCCAGGAAGTCCCTGATTCACTCCGGGGAGACCAGGGTCGCTTGCGACAGGTAATAGTAAACCTGGTGGGAAACGCCATCAAATTCACCTCAGAAGGAGAGGTAGTAATTAGAGTGCGTTTGCTATCCGAGACCGAATCTAAGGCTGTATTGCTGTTTGAGATTGAGGATACCGGCATAGGCATACCGGAGGACAAAATTCATTTATTGTTCGCGCCCTTTACTCAAGTAGACGGAACCACAACGAGGAAATATGGCGGAACAGGACTGGGTCTTGCGATCTCCAAACAACTTGTCGAGTTAATGGGAGGCCGGATTGGAGTCAAAAGCAACGAAGGATCCGGCTCCACCTTTTGGTTCACAGCCACTTTGGAGAAACGATCCGGATCAAATCGCGTAACGGACAAAAAACTGGGGAACCTTCAAAACATTAAAGCCTTGGTTGTAGATGACAACGAAACAAACAGGCTTCTCTTAGCAGCGTTACTTAAATCCTGGGGTTGCAGGTTTGAAATGTCACATGACGGAACACATGCGCTGGAATTACTTCGTCGGGCATCTGCATCCGGCGCGCCTTTTGAAGTTGCAATTTTGGACATGGCAATGCCGGGGATGGATGGCGTCGAGCTTGGACGTAGAATCAAAGCGGATCCTAGTATTGCGGAAACTCCAATGATTATGATGTCTTCTATGGAAGGGGCCGCAAATGAGAGCAATGTCAAGGAAATGGGCTTCTCTGGTTACTTAAATAAGCCTGTTCGACAATCAGAGTTATTTGATCTCCTGGCCACTGTCTTGGGTCGTGCAGCGGTTACTGAAAATCGGCGGATTGTTAACATTCCAGAAATTAACGCAGTTCCTGTATCCGAAAAACAAGATATTCAGATCCTGCTGGTTGAGGACAATCCGACTAACCAAGTCGTAGCCCTCGCCATGCTCAAGAAACTTGGTTACAAGGCAAAAGTGACTTCAAATGGACGTGAAGCCATAACCGCGTTGCAGAATATGCGATACGATATTATCCTTATGGACTGCCAGATGCCAGAAATGGACGGTTTCGAGGCAACACGAAGAATTCGGCAAGGCGAGTCAGGCCGTAGATATACTAACGTCCCGATCATAGCCATGACCGCTCATGCTATGAAGGGAGACAAGGAATTATGTTTGGAGGCTGGAATGAATGATTATCTCGCCAAGCCGGTCAAATCTGAGGAGTTGTCTAAATTGATTGCGCAGTGGACGCGTTAGGGAGCCTCCAAACATTGGCTAAAGTTGTCACTTTTGAAAGAAAAGAACATTTGAGATACATAAAAAAAGGGACAATTCGTTAGATCTATTTTTCACTTGAATGAAAAACTGAGATCATTCAGTATTTAATAAAATAGACACATAATTGATCTGTAATTAATTACTATAGCCACTTATGAACATGTGACTCTCTGTTGCGGGTTGTTCATAAATTCAGTATAGGGTACAAATTCCTGTTGCGTATAAGGTTAGAAGAGGTTAAAATGCGATGTGGGCAAATGACTTTGCCCTGATGTTCTTTGGACCCAAGCTGGAAAGAGCGCGAACCCAAAGCTGAAGTTTCAGACAGTTTTTGGCAATAGTTGAAACTTCTGAAAATTAGTTGTGGATGTTGCTCTAGGCTATTCCCGAATCACCATTTTTCAAACCAGATCTATAATCCGGAGGCATTTATTCATGGATCGTAACGTTTGCGTTATCGCCGGAGGAATGTCGAAATGGGGGGTAAGAGACGGCAGCCAAAGGGATTTCTTTCAAGAAGCCGCCAAGGCCTGCTACGATGACAATCCCCTGTTGAATCCCAAGGAGATCGACGGATTACTCGTCGCATCAGCTTACACTGAAAGAACTTCTTACCAGACTCATCTTGCTCCACTCGTTGCAGAGTATGTTGGCGTCAAACCCAAGAATATTTGCGCCCGTGTGGAATTGCTGTGCGCAAGCGGTAGTTCCGCTATAATTCTGGCTTTTGCAATGATCAAGTCTGGTCAGGCTGACATAGTCATGGTCGCTGGAGGAGAAAAACTGTATACGCCTCAGAAATGGGAAGTTTTTTACAGCGAGTTGGCCTCCGTGGATCACGACTGGGATGGCGGTCAGGGACTTGGCCTGCCACCTCCTGTGTTTGCAATGGTCGCCAAGCAGCACATGCTCAAATACGGCACCAAGAAAGAACATCTGGGGACTGTCTCCGTCAAAAACAGGAGAAACTCAGCCAAAAATCCTAAGGCCCAGTTTCAAACTCCTGTAACGATGGAAGAGGTCATGTCCGGCAGGATGATTGTTCCTCCCCTGACGCTGTACGATTGCTGTCCAATTACTGATGGAGCCGCATGCCTTGTCCTCGCCGCCGAAGATAAAGCCAAAGACCTCACCGACAAGCCTCTGGTTTATATACGAGGCACCGGACAAGCTTCTGTAAACAACATGTCAGGCAATATGCCCAACTGGACTACGTGGGAAGCTCTTAAGATAGCGGCTCATCAAGCTTATTCAAAAGCAAAGGTAGATCCCAAAGAAGTAAATGTCGCTATGACACATGACTGTTTTACGATTTCCGAAATAATCGAGATGGAAGATCTGGGTTTCTGCGAAAAGGGCGAAGGCGGATTCTTTGTGGCTGACGGACAGAACGATTTTGGTGGCCAAGTTCCCACGAACACGGATGGAGGATTGCTCGGATGCGGGCATCCGTTCGGTGGGACTGGCATAAGACAGGGTATGGAGGTAATGCGACAGTTGCGCGGGGACGCTGTTCAGCAGGTTCCAAACGCCATGACAGGCCTTACCCACAACCTTAGCGGTTTTATTTCCGCTCATACTGTACTCATTTACGGGAGGGAAGTCGCATGAGCACTCCTGGAATTTCCATTCTAGAGGGGAAATATATGGTCACCATGGACTTGTTCCCTCAACAGTCCAAGGAATTTAACCAGATATACGAATTTTATGAATATCTCAAAGAAGGTAGATTTACCACTACCAAGTGTAAAGACTGTGGATCGGAACCTTTTCCTCCAAGGGTGATGTGTCCCGATTGCTATTCAACCAACATGGAATGGATAGACTGGCCTACCGTTGGAACAGTGATTGACGTCACTGAAGAAGCTGTGGGGGTTCCTTTGGGCTTTGGTAAGCCGCCTATGATTCACGCTTTGGTCGATCTTGACGGAAAAAGAACTCTTTTTCTCAGAATTATTAATTGTAATGCTGGACAACTCAAATCGGGCGACAAAGTTAAACTGTCTGTTTTCGATGTTGATCCTGTTCCTCAAGAGGTCGGTCGAGAAGTGGTTCAGATCGCAAGAGTGTTTTACGCGTTTGAACCCATGAAATAGTTGGATGCCGCAGCGAAGTATCAGCAAATACTTAAAGTTATTTTACTTGGACCGGGTAACGCCTGTCTCAAAACAAATAATCAGGAGGATCAAATGACTTTGGAGTGGTTGCCTCGAGATAATGGTTCGAAGAATCATATCTTAATCGGATCAGAGCACTGGGGAACGGAAGCCCCTTGCACGGTTTATGAAAAGAAACCTTTGACAAACCCAAAGGGAGAAGAAATTCCAGGTCTGTATGTAGCGTGGATCCGCCTCAACAACCCAAACCAGTACAACTCCTACACTACGGAAATGGTCAAGGGAGTGATTGCCGGGTTCACTGCCGCCAGTCAGGACCGTTCAGTTATTGCGGTAGTTTTTACAGGGACTGGCGACAGAGCGTTCTGCACGGGAGGCAATACCAAGGAATACGCCGAATATTACAGCAAAAGGCCACATGAATACGGCGAATACATGGATTTGTTCAACGGAATGGTCGATTCCATACTTGATTGTAAGAAACCTGTCATTTGTCGTGTCAATGGAATGAGAGTCGCCGGCGGCCAAGAAATCGGAATGGCTTGCGACCTAGCCATATCGAGTGACCTTGCGATATTTGGTCAGGCCGGAGCAAGACACGGTTCGAGCCCCGACGGTGGTTCTACGGACTTTTTGCCTTGGTTTCTTTCTATGGAAGACGCCATGTGGAATTGCGTAAGTTGCGAGATGTGGAGCGCCTACAAGATGAAAGCGAAAAACCTCATCTCTAAGGCTATTCCTGTCCTGAAACAGGGCGACAAGTTCATTCGGAATCCGCTCATCATAACAGACAGTTATGTTAAAGACGGCGAAATAGTTTATGGTGAATTCAAGACTGGAGACGAAGCCAAGGCGTCAAAAGAACTAATGAAAGAGCTTCCTATAGATTTTACGTTACTTGATCGGGAAGTTAATAGAGTCATCTGGACATTCGCCAACCTGTTCCCGGGGTGTTTGATTAAAGCTGTAGACGGAATCAGGGCCAAGAAGAAATTCTTCTGGGATCAATCGAAACTACCCAACAGACACTGGCTCATGGCAAATATGAACTATGAGGCTTTCCTGGGATTCAACGCTTTCAACACCAAGAAGATCACAGGAACAGACGTGATTGACTTCATTAAATGGCGACAGTTGATTGCAGAAGGCGCTCCGGCGATAGCTGAAACTTTTGCGGAAGTCTTAGGAAAACCTAAACAATAGTGTGTTGAGTTCAATTAAATTGTTTTGAACGGTCCACTCAAATCAGCTTTCAGTGGACCGTTTTCCTTCTGATTGACTTGAGGATCCAAAAAATGGAACATCGTTTGATAAGGGTTGAAAAACACCATGATGGTTCTGTCATAAAAATCGTCCTGAACTCTCCCAAGGCCAACATTCTGGAAGCCGCCATGTTGAGAGAAATACTCGATGTGATTCAAGGAAATTTTGGAAACAATGACCTGAAATTGATTGCGTTTGAAGGCGAGGGCAAGCATTTTTCATTTGGCGCCAGTGTACCGGAACACACTAAAGACAGAGCGGCCATGATGCTCAAATCATTTCACGAAGTATTCTATCAACTCGCCGCCATGGGAACACCTACCATGGCAATTGTTAGAGGCCAATGCCTCGGTGGTGGGATGGAACTAGCCATTTTTTGCAATTTTATCGTGGCCGACTCAACCGCTGTGTTTGGTCAGCCCGAGATCGTTCTTGGAGTTTTTCCGCCCCCGGCTTCTGTAATTTTACCTCTAAGAGTTGGCCAGACATTTGCTGACGAAATAGCATTGACAGGTCGGTCCTTAAACGCAAGAGAGGCGGATAGGATAGGCCTTTTGAATCTGCTATGCGAAGAAGGCGAGGACGCTTGGGAAATGGCTGCTAAATGGATAGTGAAACATATCCTACCTAAAAGCGCGTCAAGTTTGCGTATTGCAAACTTTGCAGTCAGAAACCAGTTTTTCCGATCAATCAGAGAAGAACTACCTAGAATGGAAGGCCTCTATCTCAAGAATTTGATGGAAACCCTGGACGCTAATGAAGGGATTACCGCTTTTCTTGAAAAACGAAAACCCGTTTGGAAAAATATTTAGCTGTCACTGATAACAACGGCTGGAATTTATTTCATCCCAATCACTAGTTGATCCATACGAAGACCTTCACGTATAAGTCGCACACGATCGAAGCCTGCGATTTCGAGGTCTTCGTAAATTTCTTTGAGGGTATAGGTGTTTCCCTCTCTGGTCGCTACCAGCATATTGACCGCGAAGATAGCTCCACCTTCCGGATGAGTCCTAGAGTCATCCATCATGTAATCTCGAATTATTAGGATACCACCTGGTTCCAATACTCCATGAATCTTTGAAAATAGTGATCGATTTTTCTGACGGCCATTCATGTGAATAATAGCCGACAGAAGAGCTATGTCATGACCTTCCGGCAATATAGAGCTATTAAAGTCCCCTTCGACAAAACTTACCCGATTTGTTAGTTCTGAATCCTCAAATCTCTTTCTGGCCATCTCAATGACTATGGGAAGATCGAAAATGGTAGAGGATAACTCTGTGTTTAATTCCAGAAAAGCCCTTGAATACACCCCAGACCCACCTCCAATATCCAAGAGACTTTTCCTGCCTTCGAGATTCGTTTCTCTGGCTATCTCGTTTGCCCTTTGGCGTCCCGTAACTTCCATAGCCCCTATAAAGGCCCTCATATCTTCGTTTGATCTTTTAACCTTAACAAGAGACTCCACATCTAATTTGCCGGAAACAATAGAAGTCAGGTTAGACCAACTATTCCACATTCGGACTCGATGGAGTAGCATTGGGAGGATGGTATCGGTAGATTCAGAATCCAAAAGCTTTAAAACAGGAGGGTCGACCGAGTAAACGTCGGCGTCTTTTTTCACAAATCCCATTGCCGTTAGGGCGTCGAGAAGAATCCGCAAGCCTCTTGGATGCCAATTATTAGCGTTACAAAGTTGCTCAACTGTCCTTGATCCTTGTCTAAATTTTGAGAAAATATCAAGTTCAGCAGCGGATAGGATTATACGCGCCTTTTGAAAACTAGCCCCCAAAGAGTCAAGACTTTGGAAATTGAATTCTGAATTCATTCTTGATACTCCATGTGAGATCAATGAGATAAATTTTTGAGGAGTTCCAGGGCAGCGGAAGTCAGAACTACCAATATGGTTCCGAGCATCACGTAAAACCCTAGCGAGGGCAACGAACCCGTGTAGGCCCTGTAGCGTCTCACAACGCAGAGTTTAGCAAGCAAAAGAACAAAAACAGCCACGGCTATCAGACCATGAAAAAGATAATTCACGGGAACATTAGCGAAGAAGGCTAGACGGGGCAGCATGTAAATAAACAGGGCTGTAAAAATTCCTGTAAAAAATAGACCAAGCCACCTGTGCAATGATTTAAGAAAACTTGACCCGCGTTTTCTACCCAAGACTTCAAACATAACGATAGAGTTCACTATACCAGTTAGGCCTACAATCATTGCTCCACCAACAACGGCTGACTCAAACATTGAACTTACTCCCTTATCATTGATGAAATGCTTCGGACTATCTTTTCACTTATAGAATAGTTCTTTTCACAAGACAGATAAAGAATAGTTCGAACAGAAACCTGGGGAAATTTGATCTGATAACTTTAAATATATAGTCTTATACACTGTTATTAATTGACAATATATCTCAGCAATAATATCTTGCACCCCGCGTAAGTGATCCATTCGAGCATCTTAATGGCATACTGAAAATGATCAGTAACAAAAATGAAACCACATAGAAAAGTCCAAAGAGGATTCAGAGTCCATCCCGATTGGGCTAACACCTTAGGGAATGTTCGTATTGTGTTGGTCGGGACGACTCACCCAGGGAACATTGGTGGAGTCGCGCGTGTCATGAAAAATATGGGATTAAAAAATCTTAGGCTTGTTTCTTCAACTTCATGCGGACCCGACACCGAGGCATTTTCGATGTCCTCCGGAGCTTACGATGTTGTTTCCAAAGCTCAAACTTTCAAACATCTGGCTGACGCTCTCGCTTCATCCGTGATGGCGGTAGCCACATCGGCTCGGCTAGGGGGAAAAAGGACTTCGGCCAAGACTCCATCTGAGATAACTCCTGAAATCATGGCAAAGGCCCGCGACGGAGAAGTATCCATAGTCTTTGGCCGAGAATCTCGAGGTCTGACTAACGAAGAAATTAAACTCTGCGACCAACATGCTATTATACCTACTGACGCCGATTTCGCTTCCATGAATCTTGCCCAAGCCGTTGCCATAATGTGTTACGAAATTTTTAAGGTAGCCTGTCAACCTGTTGGTTTCAAGGCCATTTCGTTCCGTCCGGCCCATATAGAATCTCGTGAACAAATGTTCACACATATTGAACAGGTTTTGGTTCAAACCGGGTTCCTACCTACTAATAATTCACTAAGAATGATGAGGGATATACGTAGAATTCTCAACAGCGCATCTATGGATGAACGAGATGTCAGGATAATAAGGGGCATTTTTAGAAAACTCGACAACTCGGCTCGATTGGCGTCGATTAACCGGACGGTGGAGGCGGTCAGAAATGAGTCCGCCTGAATACATGCTTATCGATCCTGTGATTTTCAGATTAGGGCCGCTTGAATTTCGCTGGTATGGATTAATGTACCTGTTTGCATTTGGGGTCGCCTACTTAATCATCAGGAACGAGGTGAAGAGAAAGAACGGCCCTATTCCGGTAGAAGCCTCCGGTGACTTCCTGTTTTATCTTGTCTTAGGACTATTGCTCGGCGCACGAGTTGGTTATGTGATTTTTTATAATTTGCCGGTTTATATTCATCGCCCTTGGGAAGTTTTTGCTGTTTGGCATGGAGGCATGAGTTTTCACGGTGGGCTAATAGGGATGATTCTCTCTGGTTTGATTTTCTCGATCAAGCGAAAGGCCTCGTTTCTTGAGCTTGCCGACATAGGAGCCCTAGCTGCTCCATTGGGTCTAATGCTGGGACGAATCGGCAATTTTATCAATGGCGAGTTGTTTGGCCGAGCAACCTATCTTCCATGGGGAATGGTTTTTCCGGAAGGTGGGAATATCTCTCGACATCCATCACAACTCTATGAGGCTTTACTGGAAGGCCCAATATTGTTTGCAATCCTTTGGGTGATGCGAACAAAAGTTAAAAGTCCAGGAGATATTTTAGCAATATTTTTGTTTTGCTATGGAATTTTTCGTTTTACTGCTGAATTCTTTAGGGAACCCGATCCTCAACTTGGTTTCATCCTGTCAGGTTTAACCATGGGTCAAATCCTCTGCGTTGCTATGAGTTTTACAGGATTTGCTTTGTTTATTTATTTAAGACCTAAAACCGGCAGCGATGGGAAAAACACTTAGGACTGGGACTGAAAGCCTTTGAGGCTATTAGATTCGGTTTGGGACTGACCTCGAAAATTACAGAACATGGTGGAGTTCATGAAAAAATATTTCTGGCTTGTTTTTGGGCTGTTAACGTTAATTCTATTACCGATTTATGATAGCGCATCATTAGGTTTCATTGGGGATATTATTGCTTCTGAACACGCAGAAAGCAATGATGTCTATTCCGGTTCAAAAAATGAGCAAAATTTGAATAGTATTGATTTCGAGACGCCGATTATTCCGAAAGACTCTTTTGGATGGGCTTTGGCTGCCGGATCAACATCCTCGGAGAAAACAACGTCTGACGCCGAACCGGCCGCAAGAGAAACAGTATCTTCTGAAGGTAAGCCACACAATGATTCGAATCAAGCGCCACCTAGAAACGATTCCACACAGTCAACCTCGACTGTAGAAAATATTCCGCAATCGGAGTCCGAATCACCAGATGACACGAAATCCGGCAAAAGCACCCACGAGACCGTTACCAATCTCCTGAAATCTGTAGAGACATGTGAACAAAATGGCGAATGGGAGTCCATGTTAATCTCAAGCAGATCAGCTCTGCTAAAGTCAAGATCGATAAGTGACCCCAGGTTGGAAGCAATTGCATTGAGAGGGGCGGCAAAGGCGAATTTTGAGTTAGGACGGAATGAAGAGGCTTCGCGCCTAATCGAGAAAGCAATTGCAATCAATCGGGAGTTGAAGAACGCCAAAGGGCGAGCGTTGGACCTGATTCTCGCAGGCCAGATTTCAATGGTTCAAACAGAATATTTGAAGGCCTCATCCCAGTTTGAGGAGGCTCAAAAGATCCTGCCTTCGTCGGAATCGGGCCAATTTCCTATATTGTTAAAGAATCTTTCTCAATCCTACATAAAATTACAAAGATTTCCCGAGGCGATCTCAATCCTCAACCGCTTGTCAAATATCTATTCAAAGAATAACAACGCGGACCAGGTAGCCACAATTCGGCTAAATATTAGCGACATATACATTTCCAAAGGTGATTTCAAAAACGCTGGTGTGGAACTCAAGAAATCCGAGAAAACATTTCGTGAAACGAACCAGCCGAAATTACTCAGTCAAACGCTGTTTCGTTTGGCTTATCTAGGCATAGTTGCCGGCGATTTTAAGGGAGCGCAATCCAATCTTGACGAGGCCACAAAACAAACCGCCACCTCGGAAGTTAAATGGGCCCAAGCTCTCCAGGCAACGATAAGGGGAATGGATGAACATGAAAAAGGAAACCTGAATAATGCTTCCGAGCAATTCACGCAGGCTCTTTCTCTACTTGAAGAAGGGCAGCACGTGTTGTTCAAAACTCGTGTAAAACTCTTGCTCGCCAAAGTTCATCTTGAAAAAGCTGATTGGGAGAGAGCGTTCGAGCTGGCATCCACCTCGCTCGATGATTTCAAAAGCTCTGCGTTCCTGGATGGTGAAGCTGATTCTGAGGAAATCCTTTCCCAGATCATGTTTCGGCAAGGAGCTCTGAAAAATGCTGTCGAACATTCTCAAAAGGCATTTGATATTTATAGGAAACTAAAAAATAAAGATCGTATGGTTGAAAACAGAATACTGTCCGTGGAGATTAACGAAGCTTTGGGAAATCCATCCGAATCATTAAAACAACTCAAAGAGGCTATCGATATCTCAAAGACTGGAATAGATCGAAAGACATCGAATTACCTGCGACTGGCGGTGGCCAGGTTTCGTCTGACCAGGGAAAACACTGACAAAGGGCTGGAAGCCGCTCTGGAGGCTAAGAAAGATTTTATGGCTATGGATCATGTTCGGGGAATCGCTGAAGCTGATTTTACCCTTGGATTAGGTTACGAACTTGGAGGAAATACTTCTAAGGCCAAAGAGCTGATAGAAGTAGCACTGAATAAGCATCGGCAAATTGGAGACCGATATAACGAGGGAAAAGATTTGACGGCTTTAGGCGTGATGTTTAAGAACGCAGGTTCAATTGATCTGGCTGAGCAAACGTTTCATCAGGCATTAGAATTACGAAAATCAATCGGTGATTTGAGAGGTTATGCCGCAAACCTCGTAAATCTGGCAAATATATATCGACGCAAATCCACGAACTCAAAAGCGTCCGAGAATTTACAGACCGCCCTTGGAATATATCGACAGGTGTCTGACAAAAAGGGAGAAGCCGACGCTCTAACGAATTTGGGCAATCTAGACGCATTAGATGGATTGTACCAGGCTGCGATGGAAAAGTTCAAACTTGCTCTGGAACTTCATAAACAAACATCCGACATCCGAGGCATTGCTACAGATCTTATCAGCATCGGCTCATTGCACCTTGTAGCAGGGGATATGGAAAATGGCGCGTCCGCTCTTAAGGAAGCGGAAGAGTACAACAAACGTATACACAATCCTTCAGGGACCCTCGCGATACTTTCTGAGACAGCTACAATTTACAAGGCCCGAAAAAATTACGCCGAAGCCCTTGCCTATTTGAACAAGGCTATGGAACTCGCCAGTGTCGATAAAGATCCTAAATCTATCTCCTCGATTAATCTCAGAATGGCGTCAGTCTTTGAAGAAATGGGGGATTTCCAAAAAGCCCTGGGAATATTCGAACAATCTCGAGATCAACTCTCCAAAACCCAGGATATCAAGGGGTTGGCTTGGGCTCTCGGATCGATTGGCATTATTCAGGCAAAAATGGAAGATTATGAAAACGCGATTAAAAATCTAACTGAGTCTAATCGCTTAAGAAAAGAACATAGTATTTTATCCAGGCAAGCCCAAGAAATTGACTTCTGTCTAGGGGAAATTTATCAGGGATTCAAGGACTATGACCGTGCCCTCGATCATTTTCATAGGGCCCTGGCGGTCTCCCAGACAACAGGAAACGACAGATATACTGGAAAAATTTACGATCGAAGTGGGAATATTTATTTCAGGATGGAGGACTACTCAAAGGCCAGAGATTTTCTCGAAGACGCTTTACGGATAAGTTCAGAAAACGGAGAAACAAATGCCCAGAAAACTCAGTTAATACGTCTGGCCGATGTGATGAGTAAGCTAAAGGATCCTGAAAATGCCATGAAATATCT
The DNA here is from genome assembly GCA_903952205.1 of uncultured Desulfomonile sp. Classification (GTDB taxonomy): domain Bacteria; phylum Desulfobacterota; class Desulfomonilia; order Desulfomonilales; family Desulfomonilaceae; genus CAJBEZ01. The sequence continues at coordinate 49,058 of CAJBEZ010000076.1, forward strand.
CCAGAAGGCGCTAGTAATTACGAGAGAAACCAAGGATATGGCAAACGAGTCCAGGGTTTTAACGAGGATAGGAACCATTAACCAGGTCCTTGGACGACCGAATTCAGCCATGGAAAACTATGCTGAGGCTATGGATATTAGAACCAAACTTGGAGATCGACGAGGAATGAATGAAAACCTGCTTCAAATATCTCTTGTGAACTCAACATTAGGGGATTTTGAAGCGTCGGTTACAGATCTTAAAAAAGGGCTTGACATAGCCCAGGCGTCTGAAGACAGGAGCATGATTTGGAAAGCCTATTTCATTATGGGACGAACTCTGGAAGAAAGGAAAAATTTTGGAGAAGCTCTTGAAGCTTATAGAAAGGCCTTAACCATAGTTGACAGAATGGACGCCGACTACTCAGAAGAATCTGAGGAAGATGATTTTATTTTCGGGGGAACTTCGTCTCTGTTCGAGACCACATTACGAGTTCTGATGAATCTCGCCAAAAAGGACCCTGAAGGAGAGTATGATAATCAGGCCCTTAGACTTGTTGAACGACTCAAAGCGGCTTCCTTCGAAGATACTTTGTCCATGATAAACATCCCAAGTTTTTCAAATGTCCCAGATGACCTTCTCTTAAGGGAAAAGAGCCTTAGGTTGAGCCTTAACCGCTTGAACGTAAAACTGATGGAGCAACGGTCCAAGAATCATCCCAATAACGAATTAATTAAGAAACTCTTAAAGGAAAGACGCAAAAAAGAACAGAGCTTTGCCGTCTTGAGGGATCAACTATCGAGAGATTACCCCGCCTACGTCAACCTGACTAAACCTAAGACAATGTCAATTCATCAGGTTCAAAAACATCTAGATCCTGAAGAAGTATTGCTGGAATACATGGTGACTCGTGGCCGAACATATATCTTCGCCATAGACAAATACCGATTCCACACTTTTTCCATTGACTACCCTCTTTCTGAAATGGACAGGGATGTAGAACTCCTTATTCGGCCCCTGCATAAGCACGAGACGCTAGCAAGTTGGGATCCATCGGTGGCTTACAAGATTTATTCAAAGATTGTGAAACCCGTCGAGTATGCGATGGCAGGCAAAAAGATTGTTACCGTAATACCTCATGGGCCATTGAGTTGGGTCCCATTTGAGATTCTGGTTGACTCAAAGTCTCATGAAACCAAAAGATTTTGGTCCGCTAACGACAAACCCAGTTACTTGCTGGAAAAATACACATTTTGTTATGCCGAATCTACATTCTCGCTTTGTCTCTACAGAAACAAACCATCTGAAATAAAACCTGGATGGAATCTGGTGGCTTTTGGCGATCCTGTGTTCAATGACCCCACCAAGACACTGGAGCTTAACCCAGGCACTCAAAAATTAATCTCCCTTGTAAACATGCCCCAGAACCTTCCTCTTCGAGAAAACGAAATGCTTAGACCTTTACGCGAAACCCGTAAGGAGATACTGGAAATATCCAAGATAGTCGGTGGCCCCACTCAGACCTATCTGGACAGGCAGGCAACTGAAACCCTCTTTAAGAAAGCGGATCTAAGCCGTTACATGTACATCCATCTCGGTACTTATGGAGTTCTAACTAATGGTTTTGGGCGTTCTCGACAACAGCCCGCCATTATTTTCTCTTTATTCGGTGACAAGGAAAGTGATGGATTCCTACAGTTGGGAGAAGTATTTGGACTAAAACTCAACGCGGATCTGGTCGTCTTGTCGTCATGCATCTCTCCGGCAAACATCCTGAATTCAAGCTCTAACGGACCCTTTGATTTGGCGAAAGCGTTTCTTTTTGCCGGGACAAGCTCTATGGTACTTAGCTCCTGGCAGGTCAACGAGGAACACGCTGAGAGATTGCTACTCGAAATGTACAGGAACCTTAAAGACGACTCAAAAGCCGAAGCGCTTAAAAAGGCTCAGATATCCCTACTGCAAAGTCCTGGAACTTCTCATCCCTATTACTGGGGGTCTTATATACTCGTCGGAGACTGGCGTCACAAGTTTCTTTCAGCCAACAATAGATGGGAACCGGAAAGCGTAGGATTCAAGGGAGTCTCGACGTGGAGAAAGCTGTTTAACATGTAACATCGAAGATTGATCCAGTCCTACAAATATATTTTACGTATGTGCCATAAGTCGCTGGTTCCTGTGATTTCTTAACCACCAAAATCATTTGGGAAATCGACTTTCAAAATCTCTAGGATTCATTTATGAAAATCTTGGTTCTTAACAGTGGCAGCTCTTCGCTCAAATTCACTTTGTTTCAAATGAGTGATGAAACTGTGCTGATCTCCGGAACATTTGAGAGAATTGGACTTCCTCAATCAATATTCAGTTTTCAGGAATTTGGAGCTCCCAATGAAACAGTTGTTGCCGATATCCCGACTCAGGGGGCGGCATTGGATACATTATTTGAAGCCTTGACTGCGGCTCCGATATCTGCGCTGGCAGATATCCCGGCAGTAGCCCACCGACTTGGGCATGGCGGAAAATATCGCGAAACAAAACTCATAGACACAGAAGTAATGGATGAGATCCGTAAAGTGACTCCATTTTTCCCACTTCACTACCCGGCAATGATTCTGGAGATAGAGGAATGCATGAAGAAAATGCCTCAGGCTCTTCATGTGGCTGTCTTTGACTGTTCATTCCATCGCAACATACCTGATGAGGCTGCGATATACGGACTGCCCTACAGATTCTTCTCTGAAAAAGGTTTCAGGAGGATCGGTTATCACGGTAATTCCCATGCCTTTTCCGCGATTGAATCGTCCAACTTCCTGGGTCGGCCCTTGACACAGTTGAGAATAATTACCCTTCACCTGGGAAATGGATCAAGCTCGTGCGCCATCAAGTACGGCAAATCTATAGACACAACAATGGGGTTTACAACTGTTGAGGGCCTTATCATGGGTACGCGGTCGGGGGACATTGACCCCGGGCTTATCCCATTTATAATGGATGATGAAAAGCTCTCAACCGATCAGATTTCAGACATGCTGGTCAATCATTCTGGGTTGCTTGGAATAAGCGGATTAAGCCGTGACATGAGAGAAATCGAGAAGGCGGCGATCGAGGGACATGAGCGTGCGTCGCTGGCGCTGAACGCGTTCTGTTACAAGGTCAAGAGGTCCATAGGATCAATGTTGCCGGCGCTTGGCGCTTGCGATGTTCTTGTTTTCACAGGAGGTATTGGTATAAACAGTTCCACTGTGAGGTCAAAATGTCTTGAGGGGACACAAGAATTGGGCTTTATTATTGACCACGAGAAAAACCTTAACTTGGCTCCTCCAACTATGGCGCATCCTGTCGCAGAGATTTCAGCGCATTCATCTCCCATTAGAATCTTAGTAATAAGGGCGAATGAAGAAATCATTATGGCCAGAGAATGCCATGATCTGGCAAAGGCTGTCCTTAAAATATAAGGCGATCTTATTCTCATTGTATTGAGGGGCGCCGCTCGACAATCTAATGGAGGCTTCTTTGGACAAATTAGGTGTTGTTTCAGGAAGATTTCAGGTGTTTCACAATGATCATCTGGAGTATCTCCTTGCCGGACTTTCTCTTTGTGAAAACCTTATAGTGGCGATAACCAACCCCGATCCTTCAATGACCGGCATTGACCCCTGTGACCCTAATAGGCATTTGATAGAGTCTAATCCCCTCTCTTATTTCGAAAGATACACTTTGATTAAAGCAGTGCTTTTCGAACATGATGTACCATACAATCGATGTTCCGTTGTCCCCTTCCCTATCAATATTCCTAAGCTTTACGAATCCTATGTTCCACTGGAGGCAATTTTTTATCTCACTATCTATGATTCCTGGGGCCGGCGAAAAATGGAACTTCTTCAGAAACATGGATTCAAAACTCATGTAATCTGGGAAAAATCTCCGAATGAAAAAAAAATCTCCGGTTCAGATGTGCGATGTCTGATCGCCTCGGGAAAACACTGGGAGCATCTTGTTCCCAAAAGTGTGGCCAAACTGATAAGGGAATGGAATCTCGGCAGGAGGTTACAAAATAGACATCTTGAAATCGGCCAATCTTCTCATTAGAAATTCTAGTTCACTTCAACTTTGCATAAATGTCCCCCTGAAGAGTTCGGTAAGACAATTTCCTCAACGTATCCAACAATTCACTCGATTCTACCCATAACGGGAGATGTAGCCTGGGCCTCTCACCGATAGTGAAGTTATACGTGTAAGCGCCCAGTCCCGAGAGTCTATTTATGCAGGATTCAAATTTAGAAAAGAATTCCACGTGATATTCAAATGACAACTTTCCAATTGGCGAATTTAGACCACACAGAACTTCATGATCATAACCCTCAACATCGATTTTACAAAAAGAAGGCAGTCCATGCTTTTTGATGAGGTCGTCCAGACAGGCTAATTTAACCGTCTGTGTTTGCCGCCATTTAAAGTGTCTGAATCTACCACTCTCCTTTACTGCCTTGATCCAATCAGTGGACATTGATGAAATTGGACTTCTTACATCACTAAGATATAACAACCCAACTCCCCGATGATTTCCAAGAGCCATTGTCTCAAGCCTAAAATTTGAGTTGTGTCGGAACCTGGACGCCAGCAACTTCACACAAGCAGGTTGGGGCTCTACAGCCACGACTCTTGCGCCCAGTTCCAGACAGAGAGATGTATAATCCCCAACGTTGGCGCCAATGTCAAAAACCAGGTCGTCGTGTCGTATAAATTGTGAGAGAAAAGATAGCGTTTCTGAGCGGTTAAAAGATCTTTTAGCAGCCTTGAAAACCTTTCTTACCCTTGAATACATTCTAAGAACCGACTGTGAGTCCAAATTTTAGAGATCCCCTTTTCAAATCAGAAACGGGTCATTGATTACCTCTCAAGCTCAATGCCAAGAAAGGTCGGTTTATTTTAATGTTGTAAAAGATTGACGGTATCAACATCTGTAACTAACTGTGGCTTGAAATAAAAGCCTCCGTTAAATCAAAAGCTTGATCATCTGAGAACTGTGTTCGCGGCTTTTTCATGAAGTAGGCTGAAGGTCCTTCCAAAACCCCTGAAACTCCTCTTTCCATAGCTAGCTTGCAACAACGAATTGCGTCAATCACTACACCCGCTGAATTGGGGGAATCTTCGACGGATAATCTCAATTCCAGATTAATTGGGACGTTTCCAAAGATTCTCCCATCTATTCTCACGAAACAAATCTTGTTGTCTTTGAGCCATGGAACATAATCACTTGGTCCAACGTGAATCTGGGCATCCGGCAGTCTATTAGTGATTACCGCCTGTACAGCTTCGGTTTTGGATATCTTCTTAGATTTAAGTCTGTCTCGGTTCAGCATATTCAGGAAATCCGTGTTGCCTCCTACATTTAATTGATAGGTGTTGTCGATTTTTACTCCCCGGTTACTCAAAAGATGCGCAAGAACTCTGTGAACAATGGTCGCTCCTAATTGTGACTTTATATCGTCCCCTATTAGAGGTAGACCGGCGTCTTTGAATCGATTGACCCACTTTTCGTTACTGGCGACAAAAACGGGAATGTTGTTGATGACACCCAAACGGGCTTCTAACGCGCACTCGACGTAAAACGCTGTAGCCAATTCTGAACCAACGGGAAGATAATTCAGCATAATTTCAGATTTGGATTCCTTTAGGATTGATACTATCTCTTTCCGTTCCAATTCTTTTTCACCGGACAGCACAAATGTTTCCGCTCCGGAATAATCTCTCATGTGGGAAGATATTCCGTCCAGTGGCGCTCCCATTTGTACAATGACTCCCGTTGGTGGACAGTCACTCATTATGTTCATGCAGCAATTTGGCTGGCTGAATATAGCTTCGGACAAGTCCTTTCCGACCTTTCTGGCGTCAACGTCAAACGCGGCTGCAACTTCCACATCAGAGGCGGTGTATGGACCGATTTTGGGGTGCATAAGACCGATGGCGGTGTTAGCGCCTTCTGATTCATAATATCTGATACCTTGAATTAATGAGCTTGCGCAATTTCCCACACCGACAATTGCGATCCTTATTTTTTTCATGAGCCCTTCTTCCTGTCCTTGAGTCTGTCCCGGCGGTGTGCGTTCCAAATTCATATCCGGTATAGTTTGCGTGGACAGTTGTCCAAGTTTTTTGATATCTTTAAAAATAGCATAGTATCGACTCAATTCAATCGATTGACTTCTATATCGCAGGGTAATTTGATGTCGCTTGAATCCGAATCAGTGTGGATGACCAAACCCACGGACCGGTTCATATTGAGGTGGATCAAAGTCCACCTTTCCGCAGGCATAACCGTATCTCTTGTTGGGCGTAAATGGATCAGACCATGGATGATCACACTTGTTTCCATGACCTTTGGGATCGTAGCCGGTATATGGTTCGCAGCCGGTTCCGGATTCGCTGCTGGTCTCTTTGCTTCGCTATCGCAAGTATTTGATGGTGTAGATGGACAATTCGCTCGGCTCACCGGTAGGGTGACAAGATTTGGAAGCTTCTTGGATTCGGTTTTGGACAGGTACGCCGATGGTTTTTTGGTCATGGGACTTTCCGTCTTCTGTTTGCGTAATGACACTGGCTTGGGGTTCAGTTTTTTGGCTGTATTAGGAGCCATGGCAGTGGTTGGTAGCAGCTTGGTAAGTTATACAAGTTCTCGAGCCGAAAATTTAGGAATTGACTTGGGATCTCCGACGCTGGCCAGTAAAGGATCACGAACCGCTGTGGTTGCTATTTCAGGTCTTTTGAGCCCCATAAGTCACTCGATTCCTTTGGTGGCAATGTTTTACCTAGTCATTCATACCACAGCGGTTGTTGTGTTTAGAATACATAAGGCCGGCGCCTCAACAGATTAGAAATGCGCCAGGGTTGAATCACACGTCAAGAAATTCGGGCTATTGTATGATTTAAGTTTCAACTGTTTCATATATGTATTAATCTTGGTTGGCGCGGTTGTGGTCCCCTAAATCAGGGAAAGAATTGTCTTTCTCTCTCTAGGCGAATTTGGTTTCAAACTTACGGGTTTTACCAATTATCGTGAGACGTGTAGATATGTATCGTTATCTTGGAAATCGATTAATCCTTATCCTGTTTTTAATAGCGATCCTGGGATGCGCCGCAGTGGAACCACAACGTAAAGAAGATTTTCAGTCTGCGCCAAAAGTTAAAGAAGAAGACCTAATTGATGACAAATCCAGCAGTCAGCCCAGCCAATCTACTCAAAACTCAAACCCGTATAGTTTACCTGGTTTGGGCCAACCTGGGAGCAACTCTCCTGAACCACCTACCGATTCTACAACCGGCAGATCGCCCAGAAGGTTCATTTGGAAAGACAAGAACTAGAAATACCGGAATTTTAGGGCGACTTGTTGCAGTCCGGCATGAATAAATTTAATCTCGATCTTATTGATTTGGGTAATATAGGTACGGCGGCAATATGGAAACTGAAACTTTTTCACGGCAAGTTGATCATTAATGTTGATTCTTTGTAGATCAAAATTGCTAGAGATACGGATTGCCGCATTATGATGGAATTGGTTTTTAACCCCAAATTTCTTGTACTGGCTGGATCGAATTTCTTTTTGTTCATGGTTGTGTCTGCCTGGAGTTTTCTTTCTTTCTATGTTACGGAACTTGGGTCGGACACTGCTGACGTCGGATTATTTATGGCTTGCGCCGGAGTCACGTCGCTGGGTTCGCTACCGTTCATAGCCCCGTTAATAGACAGGTATGGACGTAAAAAATTTATGTCGTGGGGAATGTTCTTTGTTGGATTTTCGAATCTTGGATTTGCGTTGTTTGACGGCTACTTTCCGTGGTTGCTGTCCATAAGGCTTTTACAGGGAACGGCTTTTGCGGCATGCTTCAACGCATGTTCCACCGCGCTTGTAGACTTGCTTCCCTTTGAAAAGAGAGTCCAAGGAATTGGGCTTTATGGGATATCTGGTTCACTTGCGGTAGCGATTGGCCCCTTTTTAGGAGAAACGGCGCTAATTCAGTTCGGTTTTAACGCCTATTTTATTTTACTGGCGACATTTGGTCTCATAGGAACGGCGCTAGTTTTGACCTATAAAGAGTCCCCTAGGTTGACCACGTCAAAGAGCGCTCCCGTCAAATTCTTCCCCACCGTTATTAAGGGAAAACACATTGCAATGATGTCTCTAGTGGCTGTGTTTGGTAGTGGGTTCGCAGCCATGAACATCTTTTTCCCTCTTTTCGCCAGAGACCTGGGCATGAGAGCCGGTATCTTTTTTACTTCCTATGGAATCACCCTAATTGTCGTTCGTCTAATTCTTGGATCGATCGTGGATCGCCTTGATAGGGACAAACTCATTCTAATGTGTCTGGTTGGTTTTGGGGTCCTACTAATAGGCGCATCCCAGGTTGTTTCCCAGATCCATACAATTTTATTGGGAGCCCTGTTCGGATTTTGCCAGGGTCTGTCCTACCCCGCCATGATGGCGAGAATGCTCGATAGATCGAACACGGATAATCGGGCCATTGTTGTCTCACTTTTTACTGGTTCCTTTGGTGTAGGCATAAATGTCTCTGTTCTCATCTGGGGCTTTGTGGCCCAGTTGAAGGGTTTGTCGTTCATGTTTGTGTCCGGGGGATCAGTAATATTGATCACAGCGTTATTGTACGCCGTAATTGGCTTATGGCATGGGACTTTACCCAAGACAAGTGAAACTGTTACCCAAAAAGAGGCGTGACCTTTAAACGATGAACTCGGTTAGGCGTCATCTTGGCTGGTCTACTCAACTGTGGCGCCCATGACGACTAAGCCTGACTGTTGAAATAGAAATGCCATAATCTTTCGTTTATGCTTGTAGACTTTTAATTGTCCGGTAACATTCGTCAGCGAAAGATTAATGGATATCAGTGTCATGTTCAGACAAGAGGATTGAGCGTCGTCATTGGGTTTTGTGGTCGCAGTTGTGGGAATGAATTTAGTCAGCTAATCAAGATGGCGAAATAAAAAAGGCCGGGATAAACCCGACCTTTTTTAGAAAAAGACTAACTCTTATTCTGAATTACCAGCCTCTCGGCGCAGTGTAGATGTTAACCGGTGTGCAAGGAACAGCGGCTGTCACATAAGCTGCATCACCCAATTCTATGGGGCAGCAGCTGTTGTTAGGAAGAAGCTGACCGGTGACTATTGGCGACACAACTAGTCCAACAGCTCTAAAAGGAATACTCAAGGCTGCGTGAATAACGCCGGGAATCAACGGGGGCTCACAAGCTGGAGCAACAGGTCCCCTAAGAGTGACGTCTTCAGGAGCCACTAGACAGGAAGAACCTCCACCAAAAGTTGTGTTCGGAATACCAGGAACCGGCCACTTGCTTACGGTGTAACCCCAGGACATTCCCACGCCAAGCATCAGCACAGCCAGGATTCCAAGAGCTACAACGGATTTTCTAACCATACCCTCATCCTCCTTTCATTCAAGACGTTCCAGTTAACATAACCGGACATCAAGATTATATTTCCCTAATATTAGCGCATATATTTTGCGCTATTGTTACCTCATGTTAAAAGGGTTGTCAAGATTTTTTTGGTTCATAAAACCGCATTTACCGAGTGAGTCACGCATCACCATTCCAGAGTTAACTATAGGACCGGACTCAGACAAGTAATCCGGTCCGAAATGATAACGCGTTAGGATCTTCCTCTACCAAAGAGCTCCGAAGATCGTAGAGTCGCCGGATAGCATCGCCGTGCCAGCGCCGAAAAAACCACCAAGGCCACCACCAAACGGTGAGCCACAGGGGCTGGCGTTCGCTCCGCCGAAAGCAGGCAAGCAACCATATACGCCATCAAAACCGCCAAAAAGCATCTCACACGGGTGGGCGATCGCCGTAAGCAAAGAGACCAACATTCCTGGTCTAGGCTCACTCTTGCATGAACCACCACCACCAGGCATAGGCGCTGGGCAAGGACCCTCAATCTTACATTCCCATGTTGTCACTATGGTCTTTGAAACACCAGTGTCAGGGCAATCAACCGGAACATAAAGCGGCGCAGTATTGCATTGAGCGCCACAGCCTCCACCGATGAAGCCGAAAGAAGTCCCCGCCACCATGAGCGTCAGAGACAAAACACTGAGAACGACTAATGTTCTCTTAACCATACCCTCATCCTCCTTTCATCAATCCTTTCCAAAGGAAGCTTCAATACCAGATTTGGATAGCCTCCAAAAAAATATAGCTCTGGATATGTTTTAACTTTATTACAGAAATCCGCAACGTTGTCAACCTTTTTTTCGCGCTGTCAAACGTTGCTTTCACAAAAACTTAAGTTCATGCTTGACTCGCGTACCTTAGTCAGCCTTTATGTTTATTGTCAAGCCAAAAAATTCCCTTCGGCGAGCCCTATCTTATTCCACATATTGGAGAGCCCCCCAAAATATGCTTGTTGACTCTTGAGGAAGACAGTAATAAAGATTTTTCATGACTTTTTTGATAGAAATGGACTGGACATCTTAATTACCACTTTTTGACAAATGGAAAATCATGTTCTTCTCAAATCTTTTCGGAAGAAAAAAGGAGTTTAAGTTTATGTCTCTCGAATCCTCGCCTACGGCGTTCACTGGCGCATCGAAATACGTGCTGGACGAAGAATTGGCGCAAATAGTCAATATTTCAATAGCGTTGGAAATGCCGTTGCTTCTTAAAGGCGAACCTGGTACCGGCAAAACCATGCTGGCGCACGCAATCGCGCAGGCCCAAAACATGACTCTGACTGTTTTGAACGTAAAATCCAGCCTTAAACTGGTCGACGCTTTATATCAGTATGATACTCTGACCCGTCTTAACGACAGTAGATTTGGAGATTCAAAGCGTGACGTCAGCAATATCGAAGAATACATTCGTATGGGCAAGATTGGACAGGCCTTTGTCTCCGATGTTCGAGTGGTGTTATTGATTGACGAAATAGACAAGGCCGACACTGACTTCCAGGATGACATGCTCGATGTTCTGGATCAAATGGAATTTGATATTATGGAGATAGACAAAACCATAAGAGCAAAAAACAGGCCTGTGATAATCATTACATCTAACGCCAAGAAAGATCTGTCGGACCCATTTCTCGGAAGGTGCAATTTCCACCATATTGCATTTCCTGACCCGGACATGATGCGCCGGATCATAAACGTCCATTTCGATGACCTAGACAAAGAGTTGCTGGAATTGTGTGTAAAGACATTTTACAAATTGCGCGATTTTCAGGGGATTGAAAAGAAACCTGCGACGAGAGAACTGATCAATTGGGTCAGAGCTCTACGAAGAGACCCGGACTTCAGGCCCAAAGACCTGATTCAGGGGAAAATTCCCTTCCTCGGTATCCTTTTCAAGAAGAGTTCAGATTATCAACTTTCTGTTCAGCATGCACGGAGACTCAGATCGTAGGGGCGCTCCCCGTCGCGCAGGTGATTAAAAATGTTTATTGATTTTTTTTATATCCTTAGAGAATCTGGGATACCCGTATCACCAACCTCTTTTCTGAGGCTTCACAAGGCCTTGGACCTCGGCCTTGTCAATGGTCTGGGAGATTTCTACACAGCCGCCAGATCAATACTTGTAAAGAGCGAAAGATATTTTGACATATATGATAGGGTATTCGCCCATTTCTTTCACGGGGCGGAACTGCCTGATTTCAAGGGCCTAGATTTGGAAGCCGCTGCAAGGGAACTCCTGGACGAATGGTTGAAACAGCCCGAAGCATTGGCGCAAGCGCTTGGAATTCCCAAGGATAAAATCCAGTCAATGTCGCCTGATGAACTATTGAAGTATTTTACTGACCGTTTGAAAGAACAGACAGAGGCCCATCACGGGGGTAGTCGATGGATTGGAACAGGAGGAACTTCTCCCGTCGGACATTCAGGTTATCATCCTGGAGGCATGAGAGTTGGAGGAGTTTCCATGAATAAAAGCGCTATCAAGGTAGCGCTCGACAGAAGATACAGGGATTATTCCCTTGAAGCGCCCCTCACTGCAGCGCAAATGGGTGAAGCGCTTAAGAGGTTGAGAAGAATGGCGCCTGCAGGGCCAAAGGACCTTATAAACGTTGATAAAACCATAGTGGCTACGACAAAGAACGCTGGAGAGATCGAAATAGTTTTTGACAGAAGTTTGAGAGACAGGCTGAAAGTCATATTGATGATAGACAATGGTGGCTGGTCTATGGAACCCTACATTGATATCGTCCAAACATTGTTTAACTATGCGCGAGCGCAGTTCAAAGACGTAAAGATTTTCTTTTTTCACAACACCATATATGATTTCGTGTGGGAAGATCCCCCTAGAAGATATAAGCCCCAACGGGTTGCGGATTTTTCAACCTGGGATCGAAAATCGAGACTGATTGTAGTTGGGGACGCGAGTATGGCGCCGTATGAACTGATGGCGACAGATGGGTCGATCCATATTGAAGAAAGAAGCGGATTGCCAAGCATTGATCGTTTGAACCTTCTAACCCAAATATTTCCCAAAAACGTTTGGTTGAATCCAACACCTCTTAGATTATGGCCTCTAACTAGAACCATAGGGGTTGTCGCTTCAATTTTTCCCATGTTTGAACTGACTCTGGATGGTTTGGACCGCGCAATAACTCAAATGATGTCAAAGAACTGATTTTTCATAAACCTTGATTGCCTCCAACCGACAGTGGAAGCTTTGGACCTCAACAATCATTCAGTGACACACAACCTTAACATTCAGTCAGACTTGAAATGACCTCCAGAAATCGAAACAGCTTTAGGTTGTTTTTCCGGAAACTATTTATTGGTTTGCTCGCCTGCGCGTTTATCGTCATGGCCGCAGTCAGCGCGCTTGTCGTCTGGACTTTCGAGGTAAGATTACAGAGATGGCCTATTGTGATCTTTGGCGCGCCGACAACCATCAGAGTCGGAGATAATCTTACCGATCTTCAGTATTACGCACGCCTGACAAGGTTGGGGTATTCGAAGGGAGACTCTATTTCTCTCGACCCGGGAGAATGGATGCAGTCCGGATCAAACTTAAGGATTGTTCTCCGATATTCACCTTTTATAGACCAAGGTGTCATTGATGGTCCCGTTACGCTGTCTCTCGATGGGGACACCATCAAATCGATACGTCTCATGCGTTCTCTTCAGGAAGTCAAGAGTTTTGACCTCGAACCGGAATTGCTGGGAGTCTTTCCAGTAAAAGGGCAAACGCCGGAGCTTTGTATCCCGGTCAAGCTCGACCAAATGCCTCCACTTCTGCTGGATTCCGTATTGCTGACCGAAGACAATCGATTTTATACACATAATGGGATCGACATTGTCTCAATTTACAGGGCAATAATTTCAAATGTTCAGGCGGGGCGCTATGTACAGGGAGCCAGCACCATTACACAGCAACTCATCCGAATGACTTTGCTAAACCCAGAGAAAACCTTGTGGCGAAAATTCAATGAAGTCATACTTTCGTTGGGCGCTGACGCTATTTACAGCAAGAAAACCATACTGGAAGCCTACTTGAATCGGGTCTACCTTGGACAGGCGGGTCCTCTGCCAGTTCAGGGAGTTCATGAAGCCGCTCGTAACTTTTTTGGAAAATCACTTAATCAACTCGACGCGTCCGAGTGCGCGCTAGTCGCCGCTATCATAAGAGCCCCCAATATCATTAATCCATTTCGTCACCCCGAACGTACACTGGCTAGACGTAACATGATCCTCGGATTACTTCTAAAATATGGCAAGATTTCCAGGGACACCTATGAAGAGGAAATTGCTAAACCCGTTCAGATGCTCAGGGCAAGCTTTTCTCCGCCTAGGGCTTCAGTCTTCCTTGAAGTAGCGAAACAGGAGTTACGTTATGGCAATTCAGGAGCCGACAATGGTCGGAATTTTTTTGCAACATCCCTGGATGTCGCCATGCAGGCTTTTGCTGAAACCAAAATGCGAAGATTCGGAGAGTTGGGGCTACAGTCCCATGTCATTATTGTTAATCCTGAAACAGGGTCACTACTCGTATATTTGACACCGGCGTCGGAAAAATGGGATGGCCAGGGAGGGAACCTGGGGCTCTTCGCTCCAATAGCCCTTATCCCAGCTTTTACTCCCCAACGAGTTAGTGATCCACTTTACACACTGGCTTCTCAGGTCACTCTGGACGTCACGGATCCCAGAAGGATGGCCTTTACTGAGGCATTCAGGCTAAATCGAGAGACGCTGCTTAGTCGAATTACCGAAGTAATTGGCTCTGACAGGATTGTTTCCGCGTTGAACGATTTTAGAATCAGAGCCAAGGTATTAAATGGATCGGAGACATTCATCCAACCAATGAATCCACTGGAGGTGGCCCAAAGTTATTCAGCTCTTGCAGGTCTCGGATACACTCGGCTCATAAATTGCCGCAGGCCTCCTCTCTCCATCGACCTTACGCGGGCTAACACCCCTGACGAAATCAGAGTTTCTACCCCGGCCGCGGTAATTTTCATTGTCAACAGTCTGACCAGGGACGGGCAAAATTCCCAGGACATGACTGACAACCCGCAAAAACTTTTACTTAGCCCATCATGCATCGTAGATCATGACAAAAGGGGAGTATGGGGTGTGGCATATCACAAAAACTCCTTGGCGTTGATTCGTATTCCCTCCGCCGCCCTCAATCCAAAGCTGGTTAGAAAAACTATTTTGGAGATATTGCCTTCTCCAAATCTTGGTTTTAACAAAGATTTTTCGATCCCCTCAGGCCTTGTCTTTCGAAAACTTTGCGCCGAATCCGGGCTTAGGGCTACATCAACCTGTCCAAAAATAACCTTGGAGCCATTCCTTACTGGAACACAACCAGACGAATGGTGTAGTTTAAGACACGAAAAGGCTCAAAAGACTGAAAACCCTCAAAAACAGTTTATTCGGCCGAGGTAGCCTTTTTGGCGCTCTCGCAATATTTTTTTGATCATGTGTCATCAAACAGATGAGGAGGCCCCAAACATGGACGAATTTGTAAAAAAGCATCAGAATATCATTTTTCAACTAACCATAACCTCACTTGAAAAGAATGGATTCAATGCAGTATTGGCTGATTCTCGCGAACAAGCGGCAGACCTGATAATGGAAATAGCGAAAGACTGTTCTTCCGTAGGCGTGGCGGGAACGCATACGGTCCGCGCTTTGGGAGTTCTGGAGAAACTTGAGAAAGACGGAAAAGCAATGTCCGACCACTGGAAATTTCAGCCAGGAACCCCTGAAGAAATCGATTGCAGAAGAAGTCAGGGTCAAGTCGATCTTTTTCTGAGTTCTGCAAACGCAGTTACAATGAATGGGGAAATAGTCAATAGGGACGGTTGCGGAAATCGAACAAACGCTTTGACGTTTGGTCCCAAAAAAGTAGTCATTGTTGTAGGCAAGAATAAAATTACCCCGGACCTGGAATCCGCTATAGCGAGGATTGAAGAAGTGGCTGCGCCTAGAAGGGCTATCAGTCTGAATCGTAAAACACCTTGTGTAAAAAGCGGTTACTGTATGGATTGTGACTCCCCTGAGAGGATATGTAGAATTACCAGTATACTTCATAGACGCCCGATGCTGACTGACCTGACCGTTATCATTATTCCAGAAGATTTAGGTTATTAAGATGCGCGTAGATGTCAGCGCACCTAACAGGATTGATCTTGCAGGCGGAACAACTGACCTCTATCCCCTGTATTTGTTGATGAACGGTGGTTTCACTGTTAATGTGGCGATCAACGTTAAAAGTAGTGTAACTCTGACTGAGACCGACGACAAAGTTTACAGGCTCTGCTCAGAAGATTTAAAACAATCTTTCGAATCCGATAATCTGGATGATCTTCCGATTTCCGGGCCGCTAGGACTCTTAGGGCTTTCCCTGCTGCATTTTCCCCCTCTCAGGGGTTTGAACGTCACAACATGTAACGACGCTCCTCCAGGATCGGGGCTAGGAGCCTCCAGCGCCTTAACCGTGGCGTTGATTTCAGGTTTGCTCAAAACTCGTCATGAGGAATTAAGCCCCACGGAGATCGTGCAGATCGCCGCAGACATTGAAACGGCCCTGATTGGAGTTCCAGCAGGAAAACAGGATCACATAGCGGCGCTATACGGTGGAATGTCGCTGATAAATTTTGGATTCAAAGGCTACGCTAGACGTGGTTACGACAAAACCAATCTCAATCTCGATCATCTACAGGACATGATAATTTTAACATACACAGGCGCAGGCCGTTTTTCGGGAATGAACAACTGGGAAATCACAAAGAAATTCATTGATGGTGATCAGTCAACCAGGTCGAAATTGCTGGCCATTAGAAAGGTCGCTCTAGAAATGCGCAAGGTCGTAGAAACAGGAGAATGGGATAGTTTGGGGAAACTAGTGAATGCTGAGTGGAACCTCAGGCGTTCACTGGCTCCAGGGGTGAGCAATCCCACTATTGATTCCATGATTTTGGCTGCCGGCTCGGCTGGAGCTATCGCCAGCAAGGTTTGCGGCGCTGGAGGAGGAGGATGCATGTTCACACTAACCTCTCCTGTGAAAAGATCCGCCGTGGAAAAAGCTTTGTGCGACCAAGGCGCCACAATAATGAATTTTGAATTCGACTCGCATGGAGTAGTTACCCATGCAACTCAGTAATGCTAATTTATTAGGATTTGTTTAATAATTCAGAAATCATCAATAAGATGTTTCAGGTGCTATATGAGATTTTCTGAAACATCTTACAAATAAATCAATTCAGTAATTTTTAATTGTTGCAGATTATAATGTTTCATGCTAGACGCATTTTTCAGTTATTTTACAAGCATGGAGGCTAACAATGAACCGGAGTTTATTGAAAGTATTGGTGGCGTTTGCCGTGATGCTGGCGTTTACAGTCGTTTCTGTTTCAGCTTTTGCGGCCGACAAGAAGTACTTCGTAACTAAGAACACAAAGGGAGAGTGCAAGGTAATCCAGGCCAAAGAAAAAACTCCCGCGTCGATTTCAGGGCCGTTTGATAAGAAGCAGGACGCGGAAAAATCCAAAAATGATCTCTGCCCCAAGAAAGACAAGAAGTCAAAAACCGACAAAAATTAGTAAAATTCACACGAATCCTGGAGCGGCGCAAGGCGCTTTACAAGTATTGAATAACCGTTCGTCCTGCAAGCATGACGGACGGTTCCTCCAAATCTGATAAACATCCAAACCGTCTTGCCTCATATTCCGCCAGAGGAATCCAAGCTCTTATTAGATATATCCGAGATCCGAAAGACGTTTCTTGACTATCGCTTCCTCTTCCGGCGTAAAACCACGACCTTCTTGATCGTAGTCGTTAACTAACCCGGTCGCCCCTTCCTTTGATGGAGAACCTTTACTAACAAGGTATTCTCCTCCTATTGGAAGAACGCGTCCGACTAGACCCTCGGGAATTTCTATTCCGAATTCCGCCAAAATCGTCGGCGTTATGTCACAGCACGAAGCCTCGTTCAAACGCATATCCAGCTTTACCCCATGCCTCATGTCGGAGAGCCTGGAAGCCACAAAAATTCCGTCATGATGGTGATTGCACGCGTCGAGTCCGTCCTTTTGACCCTTAACTACGATGTCCTTAACACCGACGTTGCCTAACGATCTTTTACTGAGTCCGTCAAAATATACTATGAGGTCTGGAGCTATGCCATTCACTTCGCGGTACAGGTCTTCGGGTTTGAGAACCAAATTTGAAATAACCTCATCGCTCAAATCCCGCATCAAAACAAGTTGATCCTTTAGTTTGTTTCTGAAACTCTCATAATCCGAAGGCTCTATAATGCCTTTAGGCTCGCGGCCTTTTACATTCATAAAGATCCGGGCGTAGTATCCGCCTTCGCTCCATACGTATGTTCTGTCCCAGTCGATGTCATCAACTGAAAGACTTGCTTCTGTTACTGGCTTTTGTTTTAGCGTCAACAGGCCTTTTCGCATCAGCCACTCATTAACGCATATCCCGCCGGAAGAGCTTTTTGCGCCATGATCGGAAACAATGAAAACGGTCGTTTCGTCATCCATTGTCTCAAGAATCTCGCCTATCTTCATGTCCAGGTATCTGTAGAAATCAGGAATTACATTTTTGTGACGGGCCTGGTTCTGACCGCCGGGTTCAATGTTCTCATAAGTGTCCCAAAATGCGTGTTGAAGTCTGTCAGTGGCTATCTCCACCATCATGAAAAAATCCCAGGGTTCCTTTCGCAACAATTCCCTGACCACGTGGAATCTTGTGTCGACCATGCTGTAGAGTGAATCTTCCAGTTGCTTCTTAGGTATCGATCTAAAATCTTTCACATCGGCCAGATAACTTTCAGACGCCATACAGGCCAGATCATTAATTAGTCCTCTAGGATAGGAAAAATCCGGGGAATTTTCCAAAGCTGGAAATCCTGAAATGGTAAGACCATAATGTGGCGCTGCGGGAAATGTTTGGGGTATCCCTACAAGAATTGATCTTTTTTCATGATTCTCAATTTGGTCCCAAACTCTCGGACAAGCCACATTCGAAGAATTTACGGTAACCATGGCGTAATCTTCACGAGTAAGCCTGTTTCTGAATCCGTACAAGCCTAATTCTCCTGGGTCTCGGCCTGTCGTGATTGTTGTCCATGCCGGTATGGTGATTGGGGGGTCGGTAGACCTAAGGGTACCCCACACCCCGGACTTCATTAATGACCGTATGTTATTGAGGCCATTGGACTCGTCAAAAACTATCCTTGGCGGAGCGCAATCAAGGCCGATCACGGCCACCTTCCGGGTCTGGTGTTTTTTGGGGCTTCGGGGTGTGTAAAGCTTTCCAAGCTCTGGAAATCTCAGTTCCAGAAATTTTAAAACAAGATTTATGGCCTGCCCAAGATCATTTCTATCTGTGTCCACGCAAAAATCCGGAGATTCCGGGTCCTGAAAAGGCGCTGAAACGCCGGTGAATTCTTTAACTAATCCGCGTCTTGCCAGCGCATAAAGCCCTTTAGGATCTCGAGACTCACAAACCGTCAAGGGACATTCAAGGTATATTTCAACGAACTTGTCGGAGTCAAATAGCGATCTAACAGCCTTACGAATACTCTCGAGAGGAGTAATAAAAGCCGCCAGGACAATATGGCCGATATCATTTAGAAGTTTGGCGACTTCGCCGGCTCTTCTGATATTTTCCGCTCTATCGGACGCTGTAAATCCCAAATCCCGATTCAGGCCTTTACGCAAGACATCTCCGTCCAAAAGAACGGCTGGATGGCCTTTTTCTGAAAGTATCTCTTTTAGCGCATTAGAAAGAGTTGACTTTCCAGATCCGGAAAGTCCCGTGAACCAAATTGTTTTTCCAGACATTTCACCAACTGTCTAATATTTGTTATAATTTCGTCCGTTGTTCGAAGGCCCTGGTCAAAGTTAGAGGATCAGCGTATTCGAGTGATCCTCCAATTGGAATACCATAGGCAATTCTCGAAATAACCACGTTGGTTTCTTTCAATTGATCCCTGATGAATGATGCCGTAGCCTCTCCTTCCACTGTGGGATTCAAGGCCAGGATAACTTCTTTTACGTTTCCTTCATTTGTCCTGCGCACCAGTTCGTTAAGCCTTATCTCCTCCGGACCAATTCCATCGAGTGGTGACATCACACCATGAAGAACGTGATAAATGCCCCTAAAATCACCAGACTTTTCCACTGCCAACAGATCTAGGGGGGTTTCGACAACGCATATTCTGGACGTGTCCCTGCGAGTGTCCCCACAGATGTCGCACAATTCCCTGTCTGTAAGGTGAAAACATTCTGAACACAGACGTAAATCCCGCTTCACTATTTCTATGTTCCTAACCAGTTCGCCTATTTCACGCTGGTCGGCGTTTAGTATGAAGAACGCGTATCGAGTGGCGGTTTTCTCTCCCACACCGGGAAACTTCTTGAGAGACTTGATCAGCTTTTCCAAGGGACTTATCAAGACTTCCTCGAACTAACTTTGTTTTGCTTGAAGGCGCTTATATCAATCCGGGGATTCTGATTCCTCCGGTTATCTTGGCCAGTTCTTCAGCGGCCATTTGGCGCGACTTTTCAAGGGCGTCATTAACCGCCGCTACGATTAAGTCCTCGAGAACTTCCTTGTCTTTCGCCGCTACGAGATCATCTTCAATCGAAACAGAAAGTATTTCCTGAATTCCATTGGCTTCAACCTTAACCATGTCCCCGCCCGAACTACCTATGATTGAACGATCCGCCAACTGCTCCTGAACTTCCTTTATTTTTGCCTGTACCCCGTGGGCCTGTTCGATCAGATCCTTTAGTCCCAGCACTTAGAAACCTCCACTCGGCGCCCTTTTCAAGGAAAAGCTACGCAACACTTGAATCGGTTGAAGTATTCCTCATCATCATTGAAACACATGAATCAGGGTCTCTTGACTTTTTCAGTCAAGCATACTCTTAAACTATAAGGACCTAAAAAGGAAGTCATGAGGATAGAGAAATATGAAGCGGCCAAACATTATGCTCGTAAATCCTTGGGTTCATGATTTTGCCGCTTATGATCTCTGGGCCAAGCCACTCGGTCTTTTGGTTCTAGCGTCAATGCTACGGCGCCAAGGGTGGAATCCTGCCCTTCTGGACTGCATGGATCCTGATCATCCATCCCTTGATAAATTGGGTCATAAGGCCTCAGGGCGGGGTAAATTCCATAAAACCATCTTGGAAAAACCAGCGGCGTTGCAATCAATCCCGAGGACATTTTCGAGATACGGAATCGAGGTAGAGGAAATCCGAAAAGACCTGGAAACCATTGAACGACCAGAAGCCATACTTGTTACAAGTCTTATGACATATTGGTACACCGGCGTATCAGAGACGGTTGATCTGATGAGGGAAATGTTTCCAGGGGTCCCGATCATTCTCGGGGGAATATACGCTTCTCTGATGCCAAACCACGCCGGCAGGGCGATTGACGCAGACGCGTTAATGGTGGGCCCAGGCGAATCAGGTCTGATTGAGACGCTGTTAACGAAGACAAGGGTTCATCCGGTTAACCCTGTCTTAAATCCTGTCGTTCAGTTTACCCCTGACCTGAAATTGTTGAGATGTGTCAGGTTCCTCCCCGTGTTAACATCGAGGGGTTGTCCATATCAATGCGTCTATTGTGGATCAAGGATTATTCAGCCGCATTATCGTCGACGGCGTCCTGCAGATGTGATCAGAGAAATCGAATCAGCAGTTGTGGAATATGATGTCCACGACATCGTTCTCTATGATGACGCCTTTCTTTGTGACTCGAATAGATACGCCATCCCGATCCTGGAAGCGTTTGAGTCGATTAGGCCTAATTTGAGGTGGCATTCTCCAAATGGTCTTCATGTCTCAGAGATTAACCCCCGCGTCGCTTTGACAATGAAAAAAGCCGGGTTCAGCACCATTCGCCTCGGCCTCGAAAGTTCGTCGGATAACTTTCATATTTCATCTGGAGGCAAGACGAGTTGGGCCTCTTTCGCAAGCGCTGTCGAATATTTGAAGGATGCTGGATTCAAATCCAGCGACATAGGCGTCTATCTCCTTGTAGGGCTTCCAGGGCAAAGTCCTTCACAAATTGAACATGATGTAGAGATGGCTCTTAACGTCGGGACATATCCCAGACTCGCCGAATATTCCCCGATACCAGGTTCGGCTCTTTGGGCCGAATCAGTCCAAAAAAGCCATTATCCAATCGATTCCGAACCTCTATATCATAACTGTTCTCTCCTGCCGGTTGCGGGACCCGGAGTGAACTGGCAATTTTTGTCAAAAACCAGGAAAACTATCCGAAAAATCGTCGAATCTGGCAGTTCTGAACAGAATTCTGTTTGTCCTTCAATAGTTGACAGAGACCAGTCATGCTGTTAAAAAAGATATAATTCTTCATCCAAATCTAATTACAAAAATTGGGAAAGTGAGATAATTATGGCCCAACCGAAGGATGTTGTAGGCGCCGCTCTTGTCGTCGGAGGCGGCATAGCAGGTGTTCAGGCCTCTTTAGACCTGGCCGAATCGGGTTATAAGGTGTATCTGGTTGAAAGCCAGACAGGCATCGGTGGGAGAATGGCTCAACTTGACAAGACATTCCCTACGAACGACTGCTCGACCTGCATTTTTTCTCCCAAACTGGTAACGGTAGGCCAAAACCCGAATATAGAACTTTTGTCCTATAGTGAGGTTGATAATATTCAAGGGGAAGCGGGACGATTCAAGGTTCGGATAAAACAAAAATCGAAGTACATTAGAAAAGACAGATGCAAGGCCTGTGGTGACTGCGCCACCGCCTGCCCTGTTAAGGTCCCTAACGCATTCGACCAGAACCTGAGCAAGCGTTCAGCCACCTATAGACTCTTCCCACAGACAATACCTCAAACGTTCGTCATAGAAAAAGCCGATCGCGCGCCATGTGTCATCGCGTGCCCTGCGCACATAAATGTTCAGGGATATGTGGCCCTGATAGGCAAAGGCAAATACAAGGAAGCCGTTGAACTTATATATGAAAACCTTCCTTTACCTGGAGTGCTCGGAAGAGTTTGCCCGCATCCCTGTGAAACAGCCTGCCGAAGATCTGAAAAAGACCAACCGATATCAATCTGCAAGTTGAAACGATTTGCCGCTGACCAAGTCGATTATTCAACACTTGCGATACCGGAAATCACACCTCGTGATGAAAAGGTAGCAATAGTGGGTTCTGGTCCCGCAGGCCTCTCAGCAGCCTATTATCTTGCTCTGAAAGGATATAAGACGACCATCCTGGAAGCCGCTCCTGTCCTAGGTGGATGGCTCAGGGTGGGAATTCCGGAATACAGGCTGCCTAGAGATATCCTCGAGAAAGAAATAAATCATATCCTGAGCCTCGGCGTGGAGGCAAAAACCAACACTGCGTTAGGTAAGGAACTCAATGTAGATAGTCTCAAGAATCAGGGATTCAAGGCCATCTTCTTAGCCGTAGGGTGCCAGAAAGGCGCCAAGCTGGCCGTGCCAGGTGAAGACTCCCCCGGCGTGATTCAGGGAGTCGATTTTCTGAAAGACGCCGCATTGGGCAAGAAATTTGATAGCGTCAGGAAGGCTGTAGTTATCGGTGGAGGTAATGTCGCCATCGACGCGGCAAGGACTCTCGTAAGACTAGGCGCTGAATCCACTATCCTCTACCGTCGATCAAGGGCTGAAATGCCGGCTTTTGCCGAAGAAGTGCACGCTGCTCTGGAAGAAGGCGTAAAGATAGAATTTCTGGCCGCCCCCGTTGAAGTCGTGGTCTCTGGGGGAAAAGTCAGCGGAATCAAAGCTGTCCGCATGCGATTGGGTGAACCTGACGCCAGTGGTCGACGGCGGCCCGTGCCTGTTGATGGTTCTGAATACGTTGTTGAAGCTGACACCATCATTCCCGCCATCGGGCAGATGATTGACCCTGGCTTCTGGGATTCAGCTACGACATTGGGACAGACCAGGAAAAATACGATCGAATGTGACAAGGTTACGTTCGCCACATCGATCGAAGGGGTCTTCGCCGGTGGCGACGCTGTTTCCGGCCCGGCTACGGTCGTAGAAGCGGTAGCGGCTGGAAAGCAAGTTGCTGAATCAATCCACAGGTTCATAAACGGAGTGGACCTTGCCGAAGGCAGACCCGCAAAATTTCCAGAGAACCCTGAATATCCTCCAATTATGGCGGAAATCAGCATCGAACCGAGGGCTATAAATCCTGAAATCTCATCTTCTCAGCGAAAGAGTTTCCAGGAAGTTGAACTGGCGCTGGCCGAAGAAGAAGCTCAACGCGAATCGAATCGATGTCTCAACTGCGGCGTTTGTTCGGAATGTATGGAATGCGTCAAAGCATGCCCGGCGCAGGCGATAGATCATACAATGGAGGATTCGTATCTCGACGTGGAAGTCGGGTCCGTCATTTTATCCACTGGATATGAAATGATTGATCCCAGCAAAATCCGCGGCGAGTTTTCCTATGGAACAGCTCCCAACGTCCTGACAAATATGGAGTTCGAGCGCATGCTCAGCGCTTCCGGTCCTAACGCAGGAGAAGTCAGGAGGCCTTCGGACGACAAACATCCACACAAAGTGGCCTGGATTCAATGCGTAGGTTCAAGGGACGCTCAGAAGGGTATGCCGCATTGTAGTTCGATATGCTGCATGGCTTCAATAAAAGAGGCGGTTATAGCCAAGGAGCATGACGCCAACATTGAACCAACTATTTTCTATATGGACATTAGAGCTTATGGCAAAGATTTTGACGCGTATTACGAAAGAGCGAAAAATTCAGGAGCCGTTCGTTTCGTAAGATCCATGGTCAGTAGAGTTGTCGAAGATCCACAGACCAACAACCTTCAGATAACTTATCTTGATGAGGATCAGAAACTTGTAACAGAGACCTTTGAAATGGTCGTGCTCGCCGTGGGTCTAAAAACCTCGGAAGAATCAGTAGTAATGGCCGACAAGTTAGGCGTCAAACTCAATGAATCGAAATTTTGCGCTACGACTTCTTTCGAGCCGGTCTCTACCAATAGGCAGGGAATCTTTGTGGCCGGCATGTTCCAGGGGCCAAAAGATATTCCTCAAACTGTAATGGAAGCTTCCGCAGCAGCCGGGGCCTCTTCAATACTCCTGTCTTCAGCCAGAAACACCCTGGCGACAAAACAGGAATTCCCTCCACAGAGGGATGTTTCAGGGGAAGAGCCCAGAATTGGAGTTTTTATCTGCCGTTGTGGCATCAATATAGCCAATGTTGTTGACGTTCCCAGAGTCGTTGAGCATATCAGAAACTTACCCAATGTAGTGTTCGCGGATGAAAAACTCTTCACATGTTCACAGGACACACAGGAACAGTTCCTCGACATTATCAGGGATCACAACCTCAATCGAGTTGTGGTCTCAGCCTGCAGCCCCAGAACCCATGAACCAATGTTTCAGTTAACTATGGAAAAGGCCGGTCTGAACCCATATCTTTTCACAATGACCAACATCAGGGACCAATGCTCATGGGTGCATGCGACCCATAAGGAAGAAGCTACACTCAAGGCTATGGATCTGGCCAGGATGGCGATAGCCCGCGCTAGACGCCTCGCCCCGTTGCAGAAGTCCAAAATGGACGTCGTTCATGACGCCCTGGTTGTTGGCGGTGGGGTGACCGGCATGGTTTCGGCCTTAAATCTTGGAGATCAGGGTTTCCATGTTTATCTGGTCGAAAAGGGGAACCAGCTTGGAGGGAATGCCCTGTACATAGAAAAAACCATTCAGGGTGAGCCGGTGAGGCCCTTTGTGGATGATCTGATCAGCAAGATTGAAAAACACCCTAAAATAGAGTTGCACAAGAATTCTACATTCTCAAACCTGTCAGGACATGTGGGCCACTTCAAGGGGACAATCATGAATGGCAAGGGAGGGGATGGCAAGGATATAGAATTTGGCGCGGCCATAATCGCCACCGGCGCCATAGAATCCAAGCCTAAGGAGTACCTCTTCGGAGAGAGCAAGGCCGTAGAAACACAGCATTCACTTGAAGAACGCATCATAGCGGGTGATCCCAGTCTCAGGACCATCAAGAACGCGGTGTTCATTCAGTGCGTAGGTTCGAGAGACGAAGAACGCCCCTATTGTTCAAAGGTTTGCTGTTCAGGCGCTGTTCGGCTCGCCGGTCGTCTCAGGGAAATAAATCCGGAAGCGAAGATCTACATACTTTTCAGAGATTTGAGGACCTACGGATTGCTGGAGAAGTTCTACGCTGAGGCCAGAAAGGCGGGCGCAATATTCGTCAGGTTTGACCCGGAAAACAAGCCGGTATGCGAGATGGCGGGCGACAAGGTGAAGGTTACAGTCAAAGATCACGCGTTGGATCAGGACATGACCATCATGGCTGATCTAGTGACCCTGGCGGCGGGCATAGACCCGGCTGAGACCAACACTCAGATTGGTCAACTGTTCAAGGTAACAGTCAATTCATACGGATACTTCGTTGAGGCGCACATGAAACTCCGGCCGGTCGACTTCACTACGGAAGGTGTGTTTCTGGCGGGAATGTCCCATTATCCTAAGCCGATAGACGAATCTATAGC
Source organism: uncultured Desulfomonile sp. (assembly GCA_903952205.1). GTDB lineage: Bacteria > Desulfobacterota > Desulfomonilia > Desulfomonilales > Desulfomonilaceae > CAJBEZ01. Next base: position 75,096 of record CAJBEZ010000076.1, read on the forward strand.
CCAGGCGACTGCGGCGGCTCAAAGGGCGTCAATACTTGTGAGCCAGGAACAGATGACTTTCCCGGGGGTTATCTCCAGGGTTGACCCGACAAAATGCGCGGTTTGTCTTACATGTGTGAGACTGTGCCCTTACGGAGCGCCCTTCATCAATGAGGATCACAAGGCCGAAATAGTCCCTGCGCTATGTCAGGGTTGCGGTATATGCGCGTCGGTCTGTCCTGGAAACGCTATCGATCTACAGCACTTCAGGGATGATCAGGTCTTTGCTGAAATTGACACTCTGCTGGTCAAAGAGGCTTCATGAGGCGAGTATCCACTGAATGAGCGGAGCGCTGTATTGCAAACAGGAGATAGAATCAGAATATTATTCCAGGAAACATATAGCTTCCAGACAGGAGAATAAAATGCTCCAGGCAAATATGACCACTTCGACCAGCAAATCCCCCATGTCCGGGGATCTGATGTCGGTGATCAATCAGTGTTACCAATGCGGCAAGTGTTCAGCGGGGTGTCCGGTCGCGTCCGAGATGGACCTTATGCCTCACCAGCTTGTGCGTCTGGCCGTATTGGGAGAAGTGGACAAAATAGTGGCGTCCAAGAGTATATGGCTGTGTTTGACCTGCCACACA
>CAJBEZ010000077.1 GCA_903952205.1 uncultured Desulfomonile sp.
AGTTCGGCTTCCAAAGAGTGAGTTCGGAGCAGCGCCTTCGCGTAAGCGACTAGCACTTTTGGTTCGACGGGATGCGTCAGGTAAGCTTCGGCTCCCCCCTCAAGTCCCTGCTCTGTGGACTCGGTGTCAAGGTAAGTGGCGGAGAGGTGCAGGACTGGGATCCTGGACGTCACAGGATCGGATTTAAGGCGACGACATACCTCAAATCCATTAATGTCAGGCAGATTTACGTCCAAAACAACCAAATCAGCTTTGGGCGCAAGTTTCAGAGCGTCCAGACCGCAGGCGGCTTCCATGACAGCGAAACCGGCGTTTTTCAGGGTTTTTGTGACAGCGTAACGGCCTGCCTCGTTGTCATCCACGTTCAAGATTACGTGTTGGGGGTCGCTTGACATTCTGAAAACCTCCCATCTTCGCTCATGACAAAAACTATTTCAGAGGGACTCTAATCAAAGCCTCTTTATCAACGTTACCGTGGTTCCGCCATCAGGTTCCTGTTCAATCTGGAACTGCTCCATCAAACGCCTTGCTGCGCCGATTCCATCAAGGCCCACCAGTGGTCGTTCTTTTTTCCAACAGGACCCTTTCCGACAGATAGCCCGATTCCTTTCGACTTCACCAAAACAATGAACAACTGTTCGGGCGCTACGCATTCAACCAAAAATTCGATCTCGCCGGCCCCGGTGTGGTTTAGTACATCCCGAGCGACCTCTGAAACCGCTGTGGCTATTCGAGTCTGATCGTGGGAATCAAAACCCAGAAGCCCAGCAACCTCCCGGGCTCTTTGTCTGGCCAAGACGATGTGTTTGTCCAGAGAAAGTTTCAATTCAAACAGGGAGGTTTTCATGTTGTTAGTTCCTTAACGAGAAAATCGTTTTGGGAATCGGTAAACAGTCGTCATTCTTTGTACCGGGCGACCAGGACCGCAACATCGTCTGTCTGCCGAAAGTAATCGCGGTAGAGCACACCGGCAATCAGGCTCGAACACTTGTTAAGAATGCCGGGATAGCGTTCAAGGTTCCAATGGCTGATCAGACCGTCGGAATGCATCACCATAAGCGCATTGTCGGGCCAAGGGTAAGTAAGCGTCTCAAGCTTCCGGATCTCTCCGCCGACAATCCCGTTGAGAGAAATCATGTTCTTCACTCCCTGACGGGACAGGATAGATCCGGATATGTTTCCTATTCCGATGAATCGAACCAAGCGGCTGACCGGGTCTATCTCGGCTACGGCGACAGCGGCCCCACGCGTGCCCCGAATGGCCTCATGGATGGCGCCCAGAATTTCCCGGGGGTTGAGGAGTCGAGACTTCTGCCGGAATACCCTTATCGCCTCTTGAGACGCCCGAGCCGCCAGGAGACCGTGACCCAGTCCGTCCGCCAGCATAATCAGAGTGCGGTTTCCTGTGTTATCCATTGCCCAACCATCCCCGCATGCGTCTTCGCCGGGTTTGGGTATGCAAACAGCTCCAACTTCCAGACCATCGGATGAAAAGCCTTCCGGTTTAGGGTCAGACCAGTAACGGGCAAGCACAGCCGTTCCCAATTGTGGAACCGAACTTACATCAAAAAATGTCGACAGACGCTGCACAGCCCCAAGTCCGGTACCAAGGCTACCGCTGGAAGAATACCCATCCCGCAGGCACTGTCCAACATTAGACATTCCAGGCCCCTTGTCCAGCGCCAGAATCTCGATACCGACAGCATCCCGGCGCTTCAACCCGTGAAGAAGCAATTCCCCGCTTGTAGCGTGCTTGGCTAAATTCGTGGCGAGTTCAGTGACAATAATGGCCACGTTGCTTGCGTCAGTTTTACTCAGCCCAAGGGAATCAGCCAGGCTAGCGGCATGACGTCGCGCTTGAGCGGCCTGGCTTTTCTCTGTTACCGATAGGGCTATGTGATGTTTTATTTCCACCTGGTTATACTCACGCGTGTGCCTTTTTTTACGCTAGAGGAGATCTCGAATTCGTTTACGAGCCGTTTCGCCCCGCCCAAACCAAGCCCAAGTCCATTTCCACTAGTGTAACCGTCCGTCATGGCCAGATCGATGTCAGGGATGCATGGGCCGTGATCCTCGAAGGTTAACCGGAGCCCCTTACGTCCGTTATCGCAAGATTTAAACGCTTGAGCGCCAAGGCGAAAGCGTCCGCAAGGGTCGCCTTGGTCGTTATGTCACCAAACCTGACGCCAAGATGAACGATGGTCTGGGCTATTTGCGGGCTGATTCCGCTTATCAGGCACTCC
>CAJBEZ010000078.1 GCA_903952205.1 uncultured Desulfomonile sp.
CAGCTTTGGGCGCAAGTTTCAGAGCGTCCAGACCGCAGGCGGCTTCCATGACAGCGAAACCGGCGTTTTTCAGGGTTTTTGTGACAGCGTAACGGCCTGCCTCGTTGTCATCCACGTTCAAGATTACGGGTTGGGGGTCGCTTGACATTCTGAAAACCTTCCATCTTCGCCCATGACAAAAACTATTTCAGAGGGACTCTAATCAAAGCCTCTTTAATCTTTTCCATAGCCGCCATACGCGAAACGCCTTCCTTTTGCAAGATGGATATCGCTCCCTGTCCCAATTGGCGACGCTCCTCTTCATCCAGGTTCTTGGATGTCACGATGATTACCGGTATGTGGCTGGTTGCAGGATCTAACTTTAAAAGTCTGAGCGTCTCGAAACCATTCATGCCCGGCATAATGAGGTCCAGACAAATAATATCCGGCTGTTCTTCTTGCGCCAGCCGCAATCCTTCCTCACCGTCTGATGCCTCGATGACCGAATACATAGTGCCTGTCAACACTTTCTTGAGCACATATTGGGCCGCAGGATCATCATCTATAACTAGTATTTTCGCAGCAGGCACCAGATTCGTCAGTTTTTCCAGAATCCATTCCTTGGGTATCGGCTTCGTACAATAGTCCTGAGCGCCCAGAACCATCGCCTTGCCGGGTTCGTCCACGACGGAGCAAATCAGGACAGGAATGTTCATGGTTCCCTTATCATGCTTGATCTCGGAGAGAAAACCCCATCCATCTCCATCCGGTAACAGGATGTCCAAGACAATGGCCGCAGGTCGCACGCTCCTAAGTAATTCCCTCGCTTCCGCTACACTCCGAGCAGGGATTACCTGGAATGCCGTACGCCGAAGATAACCTTCGTACGCGAACAGCGTTGCAGGGTCATCCTCTACCACCAGCACTGAACGGCGCATGGTGTCCAACTCTGTGCGAATTGGCGCCTCCGCCTTCGCTAAATCTACTTCTCCATATTGAACCGGAAGAGTAAACCAAAAGACTGAACCACCTTCTGGACGGCACTCGCATGAAATTGTTCCCCCCAACATTTCAGCCAGTTTACGAGCTAGGGGGAGGCCCAGTCCAGTTCCCTTAAAACGACTTTGCAGTGGGCCTTCCACCTGGCCAAATTCCTCAAATATTAGATCCTTGTGTTCAGGAGCGATTCCTATGCCAGAGTCGAACACGCCAAAAGTTACCGTCTGAGTCTCATCCATCAAAAACGTAGAAACGCGAACCTCGCCATGTTCCGTGAACTTAATAGCGTTGGATACGAGGTTCCTCAATATCTGTGACACTTTTCCCTCATCAGAGAAAATAGTGGGGATTCCATCAGGATCTTCGAAAACCAGGTCAACAGGTTGGCCGTAAAGAAGGGGTTTTAGCATCGACCTCAAAGCTCCGAACAAATTCCGGACTTCGAAGTGAGTCGCCTGGACTTTTGTTTTCCCCGCCTCGATCTTTGAGAGGTCGAGCAGGTTGTTTATTAATTCCGAAAGATTTTGGGAGGCGCTTTTTATGAAGCCGAGCTGTTTTTCCTGCTCTTCGGTCAAATCACCGTCAGTTCGATCCAGCAGAATTCGTGTGATCGCGATAATTGAGTTGATTGGGGTTCGCAATTCATGGCTCATTTCCGACAAGGAACGAGACTTGATTTCGTGGGCCTTCTTGAGATATTCCGCTCGCTCCTCGAGTTCCGCGTATAGGGCTACCACCCCTCGATTGGTGTCTTCCAGTTCCTGATTCAGGGTTGTCAGTTCATACTCCCGATGGCGCAGGGCTTCCAAAACGCTAACCAGCTCCAGATTCTGCTGCCTGATTTCCTCAACCGGATCTTTCGGTGTTCGCCTCGCAATCTCTGAGGAGATCTTTGCCAAATCGAGCTGAGTTTTGGAACTGGAGTGGGGAATCCTTTTTCTCAACGTCACAGTGGTTCTGCCGTCAGGTTCCTGTTCGATCTGGAATTGCTCCATCAATCGCCTGGCTGCGTCAATTCCATCAAGGCCCGCCAGTGGTCGTTCTTTTTTTCCAACAGAACTCTTTATGTCAGATATCCCGATTCCTTTTGACTTGACGAGAACTATGAACAACTGTTCGGGTTCCTGGCCTTCAACCGAAAATTCGATCTCTCCGGATCCTGTGTGATTTAATATGTCTCGAGCGACCTCTGAAACCGCTGTGGCTATTCGAGTCTGATCGTGGGAATCAAAACCCAGAAGCCCCGCAACTTCCCTGGCCTGTTGCCTGGCCAAGACGATGTGGTTGTCCTGAGAAAGTTTGACTCCAAGCAGGGAGGTTTTCATGTTGTTAGTTCCTTAACGAGCCAATTGTTTCTGGAATCGGTAAACAGTTAGTCAGTCCTTGGAGCGAGCCACCAGAACGGTAACATCGTCAGTGCGCCGGAAGTAGTCGCGGTAGAGCACACCAGCAATAAGGCTCGAACACTTGTTAAGAATGCCGGGATAGCGATCAAGGTTCCATCTGCTCGTTAGTCCATCGGAATGCATCAAGAGGATCGCTTGCTCAGGCCAGGGATAGGTAAACTCCTGAATCTTCTGAATCTCAGCGCCCACAATACCGCTGAGAGAAACCATGCTTCTGGCTCCTTTGCTGGACAAAACAGACGAGGATATATTTCCAATCCCAGCGAATCGAACAACCCGCATGACCACATCTATCTCTGTTACAGCAGCCGCAGCGCCTCGTGTACCCAAAAGGGACTCATGTATCACTTTTAAAATCTCTGGTAGGCTGAGCGGAGAATTCTGGCGGAACACTCTGATCGCTGCTTGAGACGCCTCCGAAGCAAAGAGGCCGTGCCCCAATCCATCCGCTAACAATATCAACGTACGGTTTCCGACGTTTTTCATTGCCCAACCGTCGCCGCAGACGTCTTCTCCGGGTTTGGGTATGCAAACAGCTCCAAATTCCAGACCATCGGATGAAAAGCGTTCCGGTTTAGGGTCAGACCAGTAACGGGCAAGCACAGCCGTTCCCAGTTGTGGAACAGAATGGACATCAAACAATGTGGACAGACGCTGCACAGCTCCAAGTCCAGTTCCGGGACTGCCGGCCGAAGAGTAGCCATCAAGCAAACACTGTCCGACGTTGGCCATGCCAGGTCCTCTGTCCAAAGCCAGGACCTCGACACCAACAGAGTTTTGGCGCTTCAACCCGTGAAGAAGCAATTCACCATTCGCAGCGTGTTTTGCTAAATTCATGGCAAGCTCGGTCACTATAATGGCCACGTTGCTTGCGTCAGTTTTACTCAGCCCAAGGGAATCAGCCAGGCTAGCGGCATGACGTCGCGCTTGAGCGGCCTGGCTTTTCTCTGTTACCGATAGGGCTATGTGATGTTTTATTTCCACCTGGTTATGCTTACACGCGTGCCCTCTCCCACACGGGAGGAAATCTCGAATTCGTTTACGAGCCGTTTCGCCCCCCCCAAACCAAGCCCCAGTCCATTTCCACTAGTGTAAGCGTCCGTCATGGCCAGATCGATGTCAGGGATGCCTGGGCCGTGATCCTCGAAGGTTAACCGGAGCCCCTTACGTCCGTTATCGAGAAGGGTCTCCAGGCGCAAAGTTCCCCCACCGCCGAAAGTCATGGTGTTACGCGCCAATTCGCTTGCAGCGGTAACCATCTTGGTCTGTTCCACCAAGCTAAACCCCAGTTGTATAGCTAACGCCCGGGTAGCCTGGCGGACCCGAACAAGATCATCCGGGGACTTTATCGGAAGGATTTCATAATTATTAATGGTCATATTCTTATGCCATAGACCGTTTCCCCCGGGAGGCTACAAGCAGTTCCATTCCCTTGTCCACGTTCAGGGCTGTGCGTACACCTTCAAGGGCAATACCAAGCTCCACCAGCGTAATAGCTACTGCCGGCCGCATTCCCACGACCACGGTTTGGGCGTCAAGTGTGGCGCAAATCATAGCTATCGTTCCAATCATCCTACCCATGAATGAGTCGACTATTTCCATCGAGGAAATATCAATCAGGACACCTTGCGCCGAATCTTTTACAACACGTTCAGCCAGGTCATCCTGAAGGGCTTGCGCCAACCGGTCATGCATGTCCACCTGGATGGTCACCAGCAGGAATTCCCCCATTCTGAGTATGGGGATGCGTTCCATGTGTCTTCCTCCTTCAGGTTTTTTGGGGTTCAACTGTTATCGCAAGATTTAAACGCTTGAGCGCCAAGGCGAAAGCGTCCGCAAGGGTCGCCTTGGTCGTTATGTCACCAAACCTGACGCCAAGATGAACGATGGTCTGGGCTATTTGCGGGCTGATTCCGCTTATCAGGCACTCC
>CAJBEZ010000079.1 GCA_903952205.1 uncultured Desulfomonile sp.
CGCCTTAGCTGGCGGACCCATCAATGTGGTCAAGTGCAAGACGGTCGATCTATTGGTTCCTGCAGAGGCCAATGTCATTCTCGAAGGCTACATAGATACGGAATACCTTGAACCCGAAGGACCTTTTGGTGAAAGCCACGGGTACATGCAGGTCGAGGAATACAACTTCATTGTCAAAATCGAGGCGATCACCAAACGAAAAGACGCTATAATAACCTCTGTCATTTCTCAGATCACGCCTTCTGAATCCAGTGTCATCAAACGACTGGCCTATGAACCCCTTTTCCTGTCTCATCTAAGGGATCACCTCAACATTAAGGGAGTTAAACGGGTTGTGATGCATGAGCCACTAACCAACCTTCGGAAGGTGGTCACTGTGGTTGTAGACAGGGCGTTACCAAAAACTGAAGTCTGGCGAGCCCTTGAGGGTCTGGCGTCTCTTCAGCCCGCAGTCGGGAAAATCTGTATAGCAGTCAACGATGACATAGACCCGGACAATGCAAACGCCTTACTCTGGGCCATTTCATATCGCTGCAATCCCATAACTGATGTTCACATTACTCCCAACAGGTCGCCAGGGCACGCTCCACACACGGACGGACCTAAAATTGAATCCACCATGTTTATTGACGCAACCCTCAAGGTTGATTTTCCTCCAGTGGCGTTGCCAAAAAAAGAATTTATGGAAAACGCGAGAGCAATCTGGGAAGAGTTAAAACTCCCGGAACTCAGTCCCCAATTTCCATGGCATGGGTACTCACTGGGGTACTGGTGCGATACCTGGGAAGAATGCGCCAAACTGGCGGCCCAAAGCGATTGGCTTGAAAATGGAAAACGAACCGAGAACGCCAAACAGAAATTACCAGAACCACAAACAACTATCTCCCTTGATGAAGCGGCGAGTATAGGAATTTCAAAGAGTAAATCTGAATGAAAAGAATTATTGTTGGAATCAGTGGAGCGAGTGGAACCATATATGGCGTTCGTTTGCTGGAAGCATTGAGTCGGATAGATGACGTTGAAACCCATTTGATCATATCAAGAGGAGCTAGAGTGACAATGGAGCATGAAACGTCCATGACTGCGGATTCCGTTGAAAGGCTTGCGCATGTCATACACTCTCCTGATAACCTTGCCGCCTGTGTTTCTAGTGGGTCGTTCAAAACAGACGGGATGGTCGTGGCGCCATGCTCCATGAAAAGTCTGTCCATGATTGCATATTCGATAGATGACAATTTATTGGTTCGTGCGGCCGATGTAATTCTCAAGGAAAGAAGGAAACTAATCCTGGTAGTGAGAGAGACACCCCTCCACCTTGGACATCTTCGTCAAATGACCAGAGTTACTGAGATGGGAGGAATCATATTGCCCCCAGTGCCTTCTTTCTACCACGCCCCCAAGACACTGGATGACATAGTGAATCAATCTATAGGCAAGATCCTTGATCAACTTGGAATCGATCATAACCTGTTCCGGCGATGGACTGGGAAATGACGTCGGAAGAACTGGAAAAGATTGTCATCGACTTCATGGACCATTTCAATACAATGGTCCTGGCGTGCTGCCAGGACGGTGAACCATGGTCTGCTCCTGTCTACTATGCTCGACAAGGTTTTGATCTCATTTTCTTTTCATCCAGAAAATCGTTGCACTCACGAATTTTTTTACGGAATCCACGAGTCGCCGCCTCAATCTGTGGTAATTATGAAAGATGGCAGGATATTAAAGGCTTACAGTTGAGTGGCAATGTCGAGGCCTTAACCACTGTAACCTCTTTAGCCCGAGCGGCACACATCTACTTTAAGCGATATCCTTTTGCGAGTGATTTTTTCTCAAAAGCAGGTTTTCTCTCTGATGCGCTGGCAAAAGAAACACGAATAATCTTGTACGCTTTTCGCTCAGAGACTATTCACTACCTTGAGAACTCCGCCGGGTTTGGTGTCAGGTGGAAACTCGAAATCAAAGATGGACATTCAGTAGGACTACCCGTCAAATCGTAGTTCACGAACTAAGCTGGTCCCTTTTTGATAAGGCTTCATGAAACCCACTATCTCCCAGTATTAACAGTCCCGGCTACATCATTGTCCAGAACCTCACGAATCATCGTAAAGAGTTGTCTCATATCGTACGGCTTTTGGATATACCCCCTTGCCTCGGCTGTAGCGCCACTAGCTGATCCAGTCTCAGAATAACCGCTGGACAGAATAACCTTGACGTCGGGGTTGACCCGTAGAATCTGAGATAAACATTGCCTACCGTCCATTTTACGCATGATAAGGTCAAGAATCACCAACGAGATTGTATCCCTGTTATTCTTGTATATCTCCAGCGCTTGCTTCCCATTGGGGACCATTCTAACCGGACATTTGTTGTGCTATAAATCAGGACATTCTATTTGCTGCTTACATAGTTTTATTCTGGGGTTGACACACCACATAGTAACGGGTACAATCTCTCTACTGCTGAATTTGGAAGGTAGCATTTAATCAATTATAAAATTACCATAGTTAATGATATTGGGCTTTGAAGGCAGGTTGGGTGTGTATACAAAGACACCCCGTGCCCGGAATTTGTATTAGATTGCTGTTGAGCGGAAATTAGTCAAAGGTTTTTAATCAATTCAATTTCAACAATATATGGGTATTTCAATTGCTTATGGTCAAGCAATGGGGGCGAAGCTTACAATAGTGCGGTTGAACCGTAGCCTCATGAATTGTGCCCCATCATGAGGGGCAAACCTGATCACTCTCATGAAAACATCCCCCACAGCCCTGGAAGGGCGGCTTATATGCTGATAGGGGTAGGAACGTTCGGTTACCCGACGCTCCCCCCTCCGAACCGTACGTGCGGTTCTCCCGCATACGGCTCTCCGGTTGCTGGTTCACCTCCGGGAGGATTGACTGGCTTTCGCATGGGCTGTTACAAGAGAGAACAACCCCTGTTCAGCAAAGAAAGCATTAGGCCAGCGTTGATGGTCGGCCCCGCGCCCCCTACCCCGAAGGCCCAGACGGACCCGGAGTATGCTGCGCAGGCGCATGCGTATCCAGGAGTCCAGCACTCTAAAGGTGAAGGGATGGCAGTGTTTGAAATATTCAAACCAGCCACGAAGGGTTCGATTGACATCCAGGATTATCGCGAAGAGACTATGGCCATTACGACGCCGGGTCTTGTCACCTATCGCATCCCTGAGTTTCTGCTCACTCTTACGCCTAGGCCAGCGCTTGCCCAACTCAAAATGATAACCCAGAAAGTCAAAACCACCGCGAACGGTCGCATCGACGATGCGGGTTTTGGTCGGGTGCAAAGAAAGACCCGCCTGGGTCGTCCAGCGTTGAACCATGTCCAGAGCAATGAGAGACTCAGCTTCTGTGCGACACAAAATGACAAAGTCATCGGCGTATCGGACCATATTGACACCGCTTTGGGCCATCAGATGGTCAAGGGGGTTCAGGTAGATATTGGACAGCAACGGACTCAGGACAGCGCCTTGCGGTGTGCCTGTTTCCGGTGTCCAGCCGGTGGTCGTTTCCATGATTTGTTGTTTCAGAAACAACTCCACCAGAGCCAGGATGCGATTGTCAGCAAGCTTGTCCCGGATACGAACCATGAGAAGATCATGAGGAATCATATCAAAGTAGGACTTCAGGTCCGCATCGACGACATAGGTGTAACCTTGCTTAAGAAGCAAATCCACCCGCCGCAATGCGTCCTTGCAGCCACGGCCCGGCCGAAACCCGTAACTGTGGTCCGCGAAGTCCTTCTCAAAGACGGGCTCAAGAACGTTGCGCAACGCAGCCTGAACTACCCGGTCTCTGACCGTAGGGATACCCAATGGCCGTTTTTCGGTACTGCCAGGTTTGGGAATCCATACTCTTTTAATAGCCTGAGGTCGGTATCTACCGTCCCGAAGCGCTTGAGCCACTCGCTCAAGATTCTCTTCAAGACGAGAAGCGAAATCATCGATTGTCTGATGGTCTATTCCGGGACTGCCTTTGTTGACCTTCACCATACGGAAGGCGCTCCGAAGGTTGGACATGGAATAGACCTTGTCCATCAGGCTGTACCATTTGCCTCCTTTCACCCCGTTTTTCAGGGCCGTCAACATACGTTCCGTCCAGACGCTCAGTTCAACCCAGGACCAGCGGCCCCAGATCTCTCCGGCCCGTCTAGCCTCTTCAGGCACTGTGGTCGGTTGTGTTTCCGTTCGTCTTTCAGTCATGTATCCACCTTCCTGCCTCCCTTGGCTCCACGCCAATTACGGCGCTTCATCGCTACTATGGAGGCTCTGACTCCTATACGCCTCTCTCATGCGTATAGGTCTCCCTGCTTCACGTATTCAACCGTCCAGACCATTCCGTCCCCAAACACCTTGTGTTCCCCTGTCGCCGCTTTAACACGCTACGCGCTTCCGCTCAGAGCGACAGGCTTCCCAGTTGCTTTTCAGCGCTTATCGGCTTACTTCCCACATGGGTCTAGGTTTCACCACTGGCTAGCAGGCTCACCGGAAACACCCGGCCGAAACGGGTTCGTCATCCTACGGACTGGTCGTTCACCTCCTGTTGCTCTCCACCCCGCTTCACAGCGACGCAGTTACAGTCGGCTACAGGCTGTAGCGTTTACCTGGAGAGGACTTTCACCTCCCTGATTGAATGCGCTCGCAGGCGCACTAGACCATAGCAGCGCTATGGGGGGCGGTCGGCCTGGCAATTTCTGAGAATATGTCGATTGCATATTGGTGATTTACGCCGTTGTCGTCAATGATTGGCAATTTCGATAAAAATGGATAAGCTATTGATCAAGGAGAATTGTCATGGCTGTCCCAATAACTCCAACACCGGTCCTTAATGATGGTTCAAGATATGGAGGCAATTATGCTTAGAGAAGAGCCGTTCTCTTTTAGAGTTGTTATACGGCAAGAGCCTGACGGCTGGGTGGCGCATTGTCTTGAGCTAAACCTTGTGACTGTGGCTGAGACGGTCAATGAGGCAGAGTCGGACATCATCGATGTAATAGAGTCTCACGTTCGATATGCACTTGAAAATGACAATTTGGAATACATGTACCATCCGGCCCCACTGAGTGTTTGGAAAGATTTCTTTAACTGTGCGGACCGGGAAACAAATTCGTACCGCAGAGACCCCATATTCAAGGATGATTCTTCACTTATTCCCATAATTGAAGCTAGCAAGTGCTTTTATAGACAAGTTTGTCCTGCCTAAATCCCCTTTACGGTTCAAGGAACTGCTTAAAGCGCTCAAGCTGTATGGAGTGAAAGTTAAGCGGGGTGGTAAGGGATCGGAAACTATCCTGGTTCGTCCTCTTTCCGAAAACTCTCCGAAGGGGCCGCAATACACAATAAAAAAACATGGGACAAACCCAGAGATATCTTGGCGTGTCATCGAAGCGTTACTTGCAAGCCTCGGCATTCCTAAAGATGCTGTTTGGCGTGATTGAACTCTGCCCCCCGGGGCCTACAAAGGCCAAGGGGTTCAAAATTTCGAACCTCTACAGGGCAACGGTCGGGGGTAGCAATTACCTACACCGACCAATACCCCCGGCGGCGCCGGGGTCTAAATTATGTATCCCCTGCCGGGGAACAGAAAAGACCGAAATCACAACCTACCCACGGTAGAACCATGGGCTAATGAACTTTGCCCCATTATGCGGGGCAAACCGGACAATTCTTAAGAGAATTTCCCCAACAGCCCTGGAAGGGCGGCGTCTGAATAGACCATAGCATCGCTATGGGTATCGTTCGGCCGGGTTGGTTTTGTCTCTTCGTTCGAACCGACACGATCTTGAGCGTATTCCCCTTTGGCCCTTGCGGCCGACGTTCATAACGTAGGGGTTCAGAATCCTGAACCCTTGCTATGCCGTGTGGGATTTGTGTCGTGTTTTTTTGTTTTGTATTTTCATGTCCGTGCCGTGGGGATATTGGATTGCATAGCATAGTGGGATCGGCGTCCCTGCCCGTACATCCCGATTACATACGGGTGGCAGTTGCCCTTCAAACAGAACAACGCTATAATTATGACTATAGGAGGCGCCTCATGCCCATGTTAGCAAAAAAGTCGACCGTCAGCCCTACCAGCCGGGAAAGAGAATTGATTGAACATCACTTCGATGATCCCATCTTACAGGCTGAATTTGAAGCTCTGACCAATAATCAAGACCGTTTGGATTATATTTCAGGTATTGAAGCAATCGACTCTCTCGAGCACGAAACCACATTGTCGCATGAGGAAGTGTTGAATGCGTTGGGCATGAAATAGCGTGCCTCAATACGTACTGAGATATCGTCAACAGGCGCTCAAACAAATTGCCAGACTTCCTCAAGACCAACTATCCCGCATTGTTAGAAGAATAGAGGTCCTACAAACCGAAACATACCCCAAGGGTTGCAAGAAATTGTCTGGTGGAAAGGGGATGTTTCGTCTACGAAGCGGGAACTACCGAATCTTATATCAGGTTGACTCTCACGAAATGAAGGTCACTATATTGCTCGTTTCTGACAGGAAAGACGCCTATCGAAACATTTGAGCGCTCTTGAACATATTCCCTCCCCTATCGAAATGACACTTAGAACCCCCCAATGAAAACTGTAATCCTCGCAGGCCGTATGGGAACACGGCTCGCCGAAGAAACTGACAATCCTGGATTCAAACACCCTGTGCGTGGTATATTGACCACAAAAAGAGGTTTCTGACATGTCTGACACTAACTCTCTTAACAGAATAACAGTTAACCCGAAAATATTTGGTGGAAAACCAATAATTCGAGGCCGAAGACTCGCTGTTGAACATGTCTTGGGTATGCTGGCCGCAGGCGACACTATCGAATCCATCCTCGAAGGATATCCTTGGTTGGAGCGTGAAGACGTACTTGCATGCCTCCTATATGCCCGAAGGATCGTCGGGCATGAACGGGTTGAGCCCATGTTTTCGGACACCGGCGTATGAAGTTGCTTCTCGACACGTGCGTTTGGGGTCCAGCTTCTCAGCGTCTTAGATCTGAAGGTCATGATATAGTTTGGGCGGGTGAATGGTCCGAAGATCCTGGAGATGAAGAGATTCTGGAACGAGCCTATATTGAGGGTAGAATCCTTGTGACGCTGGATAAGGATTTCGGAGAATTAGCCGTTGTTTACGGTCATCCCCATGCCGGAATAATTCGGCTCGTTGATTTTAGGAGTTCAGATCAGGCTGATGTTTGTCTCAAGGTCTTAAGCGCCTATGCGGAGCAGCTTCAGAGAGGCGCAATTATTACTGCGGAGCCCGGGCGGTTACGGATTCGTGATACCGAATTTGCGGGAATGTGACGGCTCCAAACCCATTCCCATTTGGGCCGCTCCTGCGGTCCAACATATCGGAAATACAGGGCGCACACACAGGAGCGCCCCTACCTAGGGGTAGACCAGCGTGTCTACCCCTAGGTTATCGCATTTTTCTTTTTGCGGCCCATGGCTGCGCCGTGGGTGGCTGTTTGCATTTGCTTTTAAGGATTTGAACATGTCAACACAGATAACAATAGACCTTCCAGATGACGCATTCTCTGCTCTCCGTAGTCGCCCAGAGGATTTTGTCAAAGAGATGCGATTAGCTGCCGCAGTGAAGTGGTTCGAACTTGGTCTAGTCTCACAGTCAAAGGCTGCGGAACTCGCAGGCGTAAGTCGCGAGAGCTTTATAGACGCCCTCACTCGGTTTCGGGTTTCCCCTTTCCAGGAAACACCGGAAGAGCTTTTTGAGGCCGTAAATGGTGCATAGAAAGTGGGTGGTCAATTCATCACCACTTATCATTCTTGGCAGACTATCATCACTGTGCCTGTTCGAAAAATTGTGCCCCAATCTGGTTATTCCTGAAGGCGTAGCCCATGAATTGGACCAAGGGCCTGTCAATGATCCGGCAAGAGTTTGGATACATCGTGAAGCGGCGCCATCCGTTAGGACCCTGGATAAGACACCTCCACTCATTCAGGCTTGGGATTTGGGTAAAGGCGAAACTGAGGTGATTGCCTGGTCATATGTTCATCCTGAGTTTGAGGCTATTCTCGATGACCGAGCGGCCAGGAATTGCGCTGCGTCACTCGGAATTAGGGTCAGAGGGACACTTGGCGTCATTCTGCTTGCGAAGAAAGAGGGCATTTTATCCCAGGTTAAGCCGTTGATCATTAGTCTCCTGGAACAGGGGTTCAGGATTGATCCAGAGCTACTTTCCACTGCATACAGATTGGCGGATGAAGAATAATATTGTTTTTCACCTTCTTAGCAGATACCAGGCGTACACATGGGAGCGCTACAATTCGGCACAGGTTGGATCGGCGTCCCTGCCGATCATTCATGGTGGCGACGGGCGTCCCTGCCCGTATCCCCAAACCAAATTAGCGGCACGGAGGCCGCTACTACTGCCCCGCCGGGGGGCCTACATGATCAATCTTGAGTGACTTCCAATTAACCCTGGAAGGGTTACATATGTTAGACCCCGGTAACACCGGGGGTGGTTTACGTCATTATCATTTCGACCTTCGGGAGAACATCCCCTCCCCAACAGCCCTGGAAGGGCGGCGTCAGAATAGACCTTAGCAACGCTATGGGTAATAAATCCGGAGCGTATTCCCATTTGGGCCGTTCCTGCGGTCCAACATTCGTAAGTCCATGGCTATGCCGTGGGTAGGATTTGGATCGAGATGGATTTCCCTCTCCGATTGAAATGACATTTAGGGCCCCCAATGAAAACTGTTATCCTCGCAGGTGGTATGGGAACACGGCAGGCGAGGAAACCGCTAATCGGCCAAAACCCATGGTCAAGATTGCTGGCTACGGATCGTCAATAATTGCCAATTTCGTTAAAAATGGATAAGCTATTGATCAAGGAGAACTATCATGGCAACGCCAATAACAGCAACACCCGTACTAAAAGGCAAAGAAGCTGCGGATTTTCTCAGGATGCTTCTTAGAGATCAGGATGTTAAAATTCCATTAAAAAAGTTACCCAATCTTGAAAAGGTGCGAAAACAAATTCGTGAAGACGCTATAAAGAATGAGAAATAGCATATATTACGAAGGCTTTGTTCTCGAACCAAATACCAAAGACATGTATCCTCTTGGTTTTGATTGCGACGACTCAGACATAAAGTCGGCTGCTCTTGAATATGGCCAACCACTGAGTTTTAAAAGATAATCGTGAATAAAGCCTTAAAACAGTTGCAAACCGATAGGTCTTTAGACCAAATAACTAGCGTGATTATACCGATTTGCCAACGATACGCTATCATCAAGGCCATTGTGTTTGGATCTTTTGCAGTGGGTGATATTTCTAAACGTAGCGATTTGGACTTGATGCTTATTATGGAGACGGATAAGAGGTTTCTTGATCGTTATGATGGGATTTACCGAGAAATAACTGATGCGATCAGACATCGCGCAGTTGATCTTCTCATTTACACACCCGGCGAATTTCAGAAGATGCAGGACGAGCCTTTTATGCGCCAGGCTGTCAAGGAAGGTGTTGTAATTTATGGGCGGAACGAAGAATAGATACCTGGCCAAAAGATGGCTATTGACGGCGGAAGAAGACTTGGCCGCGGCCAAAACACTTTACGATAATGATATGTTTGCCGTAGCGTGTTTTCATGCCCAGCAAGCGGCTGAGAAATCGATCAAGGCGGTCTGGTATTTTGAGGATGAGGACCCATGGGGCCACTCAGTTAAAAAGCTTGTCGACGAATTTCCAAGAAAGAACGAATTGCCCGAATTGTCCGAATTAAACGATGACGCAGCGTTGTTGGATAAATATTATATTCCCACACGGTATCCGAATGGACTGCCTGACTTGACGCCTGGGCAGGTCTACACACAAAGCGACGCCGCCGTAGGCTTAGACGCTGCTTGTAGATTCATTGATCTTTGTAAACGTTGGATGGAAACCATGTAGAAGACTCATGGTCTATTTCGTAGGTGTCCCTGCCGATCATTCATGGTACTGACGGGCGTCTCTGCCTGTATATTTGGATTGCGTCACCGTCATCTCAACCTTTGGGAGAAACCTCATCCCCCACAGCCCTGGAAGGGCGGCGTATATGCCGTAGGGGCTCAAAATCTTGAGCCCTAGGGCGCTATGGGTATCGTTCGGCCGGGTTGGTTTTCTCTCTCCGTTCGAAACGATAAATCACAATACAGGGCGCACACATGGGTACGCCCCTACGTAGGGGTAGACCTGCGTGTCTACCCTCTTCCCACGGTGGAACCATGGGCTCATGAACTTTGCCCCATCATGAGGGGCAAATATGATCACTCTTAAGAGAATTCACCTTTGGCCCTTGCGGCCAACGTTCATAACGTAGGGGTTCAGAATCCTGAACCCTTGCTATGCCGTGGGTAATTGGGGTTGCATTTGTTTTGTTCATAATCTTACGGGTTCAAAATCTTCACCCCCTACATCGCCGTGGGTAATCTGGATTGCATGGCATGGTGGGCCTTGGGCGTCCCTGATCATCACACTTACGATAGGAAAATGAACTGGCGCCTTTAACGAGAGTCATATATTATAAAGAAGAGGATGAATCGATTCCTATGGCAATTTGGCTCGATGGCCTCCAAAATAAGCCCAGAGCA
>CAJBEZ010000080.1 GCA_903952205.1 uncultured Desulfomonile sp.
AGAATGAATCTATCAGCATCCGTTGTCCACGAGGGTTTTCTGGCAGACTTAGCTGTAGGACCCCATGAAATATCGTCATGTCGCGATTAGGCGGGATCACGTAGACGTTGTTCGGCGCTACCGGCATCCTGTCCTCAGCTTCCACAACCTGCATCGTGGTGATCCGCTGAAGGATCTCGGTCAGCATGCTCGCATGACCCGGATCAAGGTGGGGTATCAGCACAAAGGCCATTCCAGTGTCAGGCTGCGTAAAACGAAAGAATTGCTCAAAGGCTTCCAGACCTCCGGCTGATGCGCCTATCCCGATTATTGGGAAGTTGTTGTCCTGCCTGGCTTCCCCCGTTGAATCCGGGGACGCTTTAGGCTTTTTATCGTCAATCTTTTTGAGGGGCATGATGTTCTCCTGGAGGAATGGGCTGACTTAAATGTGCAGATACGGCCCCCTGTTTTATACGGTTTAGGAGGAGGAAGATCGTTGGTTTGAGTGGTTGAAATGTGGACGTCGTTCCCGATTGACGGCTTACGTTTTTTCTGGCTCAGACAGTGGCTTTATATCGTGAAATGTAAGCAGCAAGCTAAGCTAAGCTAAGCTAAGCTAAGCTATTTTAATTTAAAGGGAATAAGTAATCAAGATTATAATCAGAACATTATAACGAAAACTATTATTATTTAAGTTCTGGATCAAAGAGACGGAAAGGTCGCCGGTTGGAATGTTCAAGTGAAGGGGCACGATGCCCATGCTCCTGCCTAATTGAACCCAATCAAGCGGAGGAGAGCGTAAGTCCGTAAGTTTGCCTGCGTTTGCCCCCAACGGGGCATGCTGTTGAAGCCTTAATTCACAAAAAATACCTCGATACCTCCCGCCACGGCTGCTTTCATTAATGATTCAGATCCATTCATAGTTCGATGTTTGAGCCTCCCTGACCCTACTTCTTCTCGTAAACGACTTTGCCGCCGACTATGGTCTTGAGAATCTTGACGTTTTTGAGATCTTCCTTGGGCATTTTGAAGATATCATCGGATAGCACGGTCATGTCGGCATACTTGCCTTGTTCGATGGCGCCCTTCACGTCCTCTTCACCCATGGACTTCGCCGCCCAAATCGTCCACATTTTTAGCGCCTCCGTAACTGTAATTGCCTCCTCGGGTTCAAAAATACCCTGATCGGAATTACGGGTCACGCACGCATAGATTGCGCTAAAGGGGTCAATATTGGCCAGGTATATCCCTGTCATATCAGTCCCTGCCGCTGGTTCAAGGCCGGCGTCAATCATGGAGCGAAATCTGAAGCCGGTCTTGGCGAGGTTTTCTCCCATATTCTCATAATCCGCCTTCACCAGTTCGAGAAGCCATGTAGGTTGCGCCGATATTAAGAGTCCGTGCTTCTTCATTTCACTGGCTCGTTTGAGCTGCCTGTCGCTCATCTGGAACATTCCGAAGTGCTCGATACGCATTATTGTCTGCCTGGATCGAGTTTTTATTTCATTTGCATAAGTATCAAGGCCGATATCCATGGCCTTATCGCCGGAGCAGTGGAGCATGCATATTACCCCGTTGCGGTTGGCGATCTGTGCAAAATGCTCGTCTCTGGGAAAAGGGGTCACAAGAGTTCCCTTGTCTCCTGGAGGGTCTGTGTCGAAATGGCTTTTATACCGCTCGTACATGAGTCCTGTACGGCAGTCGTTCTCGCCATCCACCCAGGCCTTTATAGCCCCAAACCTGTAAAAAGCAGGATAGGCGCTGGAGGGGAATTGAAATTTTTCAAGGTTCTCCGGCATGCCTTCAGAGTCGGGATCCGTCCAAACCGAAACGGTATAGCGGATATCGGGTTTCCTTTTCTGCGAGACCGCCTGCAGAACAGGCAGAGCCGCAGCAGGGGTAATGGCCATAATCGATGTGAAGCCGTACCGATTCCAGAAATCCTGGATGCCGGAGCTATAATACCGTTCCAAGTCAGCGATGGTAGGTGTGGTGGGAATTGCGCCCATGGCATCGGTAAGCGTGCCATTCGGTTCGCCGTCTTTGTCTAAGATTGCGCGTCCACCACCCTTCAGAGCGCCAACTCCCTTTATAACACCGAGCATTCTCAACGCCATTGAGTTTACCACTGCCAGATGGGCTCCGTCAGCGACAACTATCGGGTTATCCGGTCCTACATCGTCGAGTTCTGATTTTGTAGGGAGGCGTTTCTCTAAGAACTTGTTTTCGCTTGCAGAGACGCAGGCGACAAAGACCCATTTCCCTTTAGGGGTATGTTCTACCCAGGCGGCGATGTTTGTGAGAGCCTGCTTTACTGATGGGCATGCCGGGTAACGGGCATCGACCCAGCCATCCTTCATCATGACTGTTTCCATGGGATGGCAGTGTGCGTCGATCAATCCAGGCACAACTGTCTTGCCATTGAGATCAAGAACCTGGGTTGCGGGACCTGCAAGCTTCCTGATGTCGGCAAAACGGCCGACTTTCATGATCTTACCGTCCTTAACAGCTACAGAGTCCACCATTGATCCCGCTGCATCTAGCGTTACGATATTCCCGTTGAAACAGACGACATCCGCAAGGAGTTCACTCTTGGATGCTGAGACTATTGTGTTGGGTCCCGACAAGACCCCCCCGGCAATCCCAATCGAAGACGCTTTCAGGAAGCAGCGCCGACTCATCTTTTTCTTTCCATCGCTCATGTCCGAATTTCCTTCCTCTGAATTTATTCGTAAGCATGGGATTACTGATGATGCCATAGGCCCCAAGATAGAGGCACGCTACAACTCCTTTACAAAACACTTAGAGCCCGGTGGTCTTTTTTGCGCCAAAAGAGTTAAGGAAGCTTCTTTGATTCACAGCTTGCGCCTAATTAGAGAAGTAAGTGAGCGTCTTTCTAATCATAACATTATAATGTTATATAGCAATGCATGTTGAACTGTTTCATGTCGCTCCCGTCATAAATCCGTCGCAACAAAAGTTTGTTGGGTTTGGAGAGGGTAGGGGCGGTAAAGGTCATTCGGCATTTTGAGCCGGTTTTCATAAATCTTTCGCTTGTAAATCCATACATTAATGTTCAGTCATTGGATTTGAGCGCTTGAATTGGAGATAGCTTATTCATGGAACTAATAGTGATAACAGCAACTGCTCTCACTGGTTTTCTAGCTCTTACGATGGTTTTCTTTTATCTAGGCCAAAAGACCTACCCTGGTTTCGGCCAATGGACCTTGGGCGGATGTTTCATGGCCTTGGGCTTTTTGATGATAGTTCTCCGCGGGGTTTTTCCGACTTCGCTTGTTATAGTAATTCAAAATGTTTTGTTTCCATTGGCTGCGGTTTTTTATCTGGGCGGAATGCGCAGTTTTCTTGGTTTAGAGAAAATGTCTCCGGGCTGGTATGTCTTTCCCACAGTTAATTTATTATTCGCCGGATTTTCAGGCTATTTTCCTGATTCGGCGGCATGGAGGACAGTGTCTGTATCATTGACATTTTCCGTGCCTCACTTGTTCACCGCAGCCCTCGTCCTTCGAGATTACGCTAAGACGAGAGCCATTTTTTCTGCGGTCCTTGGCACAGAGATGGTTTTTGCGAGCGCTGTAATCACGAGCTGGGCAATCTATTCTTTTACGGTTCCAAACTTTCACGTTTTGGCTGTAACCACGGTCCATCTGGGTTTTTACATAGCGCTTATGGCGCTGCAAGTTGTCATTACGGTCTCGTTCATTATGCTTAATGTCGAACGGCTAAACAGGGAGTTATTGTCAGCGCAGAATTCACTAAAGTTCAGCGAGGAAAAGTATTCAAAGGCCTTCCACGGCACTCCGGAATCTATAACTATTTCTCGAATGGCTGATGGAAAAATCGTAGAAGCTAATGACGCTTTTTCATCTCTTACCGGCTACTCGAAAGCTGAGGCTCTGGGAAGCACAACCATAATTCTGAATCTCTGGGAGGATGAGCTGGAACGCGATAAGGTAATTAGTCTGCTGCGGGACAAAAAAACAATCCGTGGCCGAGAGGTCAGGTTTCGCGTTAAGTCCGGCAAGATACTGGACTGCCTCTTTTCAGGAGAGACTATCGTCTTAGGAGAAGAAATTCATATTTTGTCTGTTGTTCGTGACATCACGAACCGCAAGCGAGCTGAAGAGGAAAGAGAGAACTTGCGGGCCCAGCTTCTACAATCCCAAAAGATGGAAGCCGTGGGAACATTGGCGGCGGGCATCGCCCATGATTTTAACAATATGCTGCAGGTCATACTTGGATACGCTGATTTGCTGCTTCTTGGCAAAAAACAAGGGGACCCTGGCCACGAGCAACTCCAGAAAATAATCAAGACTTCCGAGGATGCACGCGATTTGGTTCAAAAGATTCGCGTGTTCAGTAGAAAAGCTGATATTCAACCAAATCCGCTGGATTTGAACAAGAACGTCAACGAGGTTGTCAGTCTTCTGACAAGCGCTCTTCCGAAGACAGTGAGAATACAAATCCATCCTGACAAGGATCTCGCTCGCATAAACGCGGATCATGGTCTCATGAATCAGATGGTGATGAATTTGGCCATTAACGCCGGCGAAGCCATGCCTGACGGGGGAACATTAACAATTGAGACAGAGAATGTCCTGCTCGACAAAGCTTTTTGTCATAGAAATCCGGGACTAGAACCAGGCCCACACGTCCTGTTATCGATTTCCGACACAGGCAAAGGTATCGCAAGAGAAAACTTGGGCAGGCTGTTTGAGCCTTTCTACTCCACGAAGACACGAGACTATCATAAGGGTACAGGTTTGGGCTTGCCGGTTGTCCAGGGAATAGTTGAAGCGCACAAAGGACACATAGAGGTTAATAGTGAAGTCGGACGGGGCGCCACGTTAAAGGTCTATATTCCAGCCATTGAAACCGGTCAGTTTTCAAAAACGCATGCAGAATTTTGCTCTCCGGCTAAGGGATCAGAGACGATTCTTGTCGTGGAAGACGATGAGAGAGTTAGAAGTCTGGGCAAAGAGATTCTCGAACAGTTTGGATATAGGATCCTAACGGCTGAAGACGGTCAGGAAGCTTTGGAGTTATATAAGAGGGAAATAGATGACATTTCTCTAGTGATAATGGACATCATCATGCCTCGGATGGATGGTAAACAATGTCTTCAGCAGATTCTCAGAATCAATCCCGACGTGAAGGTTCTAATCTCCAGCGGTGTAGTTGAGAAGGACCTGGTTAAAGATGTAGTCAGTATCGGAGCGAAGGGCTCAATAATGAAACCTTTTGACGTCAATAGTCTTCTCCAATCCGTGAGGGCGGTCCTAGACGCCGATTGAACCCAACGTTAAGTCAGGCCCGTATCGGGTTCCCTTCTCTGGAGGATCTTCCAGCCGAGCCCGGACCGAGGTTCCTCGACAAATCCAACAATCCCAAGGGCTGGTATGACAAGGACACCAACGCCGCCTTTGACATAAACAAACGCCCCACCGGCGCGACTTATGGTTTTGATGAGGATTGAGCACATTTCTTGGATGTATGATATGAAAATTGTTATTATCTGTATTATTTTCGGTTTGCTGCCTATATTCAGTTCGGCCGCTGATCGAAGCGTAATTGTGCGAGACCATGACGGAAATATCTTAGAAACAAAAGACCGATACGGGTATGACACAACGGTCTGAGACCGGTCTGGAGACATCATCCGAACAGAGTAATACGACTGATATGGTGGGAAACCCATACGGGACATATACTCTTGAAATCCGTCTAATCCCTATCAAAATCATAAATTGTTCCAGCAGGTCTATTATTTTATGTAAAAAGTTTACAACGAACTGGAGGGCATTTAGATGGCACGCTAAAACCACCGTTATTTAAAAATGTTACGAATCGGGTTCATGTTCTCCACATTCGCTTTGAAGTGATTTGTAAATACATGGATATATCTACTTGAAGTTTTGAAGCTTGTATGACTGAGTATTTTGCTAGGTCTATCCCCGCTCCCCCTCAGCCCACCATGAGTTATTTGAGTGTTGTGTGTTCAGCGACAATTACACTCGAGCATAAAGGACAATTAAATTTACCTTGTCTGTGATTGTTAATATTATAGTTTATATATTTGTATTAATATGTTATAATAACTTAACTAAGATGAGTTTAGTGTTCCAAATTGGTCTTACGGTTATGCTTCAGTTGGTAAGAGATTTGGACGTAGCCATGATGATGGATCGAAGCTCATATCGATTGCTCTCGTTTTGCGCTGGAGGCTCGTCGTGCAGAGACTTTTCAGGGTTTTTATTCTGGCTTCCCTTGTTGTTTGTATCTCTCCATTATTGGCTATATCCCAAGGCATTCAGCAGACACCATATAGCGCTGCCGA
>CAJBEZ010000081.1 GCA_903952205.1 uncultured Desulfomonile sp.
ATGATGGAAGGACAGCGCTGTGGCAGGCGCTTCGGGGAGGTCATCCAGAAATGGTTAAGGATCTCCTTGATAAGGGATCAGATGTCAATGTTCAAGACAACAGGGGGACTACACCGCTAATGATCGCTGCCGAAAGAGGTTGTTGGGATTATTGGGACATAGTTAAGCTGCTCCTTGATAAAGGAGCCGAGGTAAGCCCTCGGGACAATGATGGAAGGACAGCGCTGTGGCATTCTCTTCGGGGAGGTCATTTAGGTGTAGTAAAGCTTCTCCTCGATAAGGGCGCAGAGCTAAACCCTCAGGACAATGCCAGATGGACAGAGCTGATGGGGGTTCCCGAGGGCGTCTCACTTGTCCAGGAAGCGATGGCTGATCTCAACGCCACGAATGATTTTGGACAAACAGCGATGGTGAGAGCTGCTAAAGCAGGTCACCTTGAATTGGTAAAGTTGCTTCTTGATATGGGCGCATCAGCGAATGTAAAGGAAGAATACAGGTTTGAAAGCGGTCGATATGGCGCAACTGATTGTCACACGGCGCTGATGAGCGCTGCTGAAGCGGGACATCTTGAAGTGGCAAAGCTGCTTCTGGATAATGGCGCAAATGTGAATACTATGGAATGCTATTATGATTTGGATGAATCGGTTTGCACTTTCGGCCACACAGCCCTGATGTACGCTGCTGAAGGTGGTCATTTGGAAATTGTAAAAGCTCTCCTGGCTGAGGGAGCTGATGTCAACGCCGAGATCTACCATGGCGGTGATGCGCTGATGAGAGCTCTTGAATCACGTCCTTTGGAAGATGTAAAAGCTCTCTTGGTTGAGAGAGCAGATGTGAATGCCAGGCCGGCTTTTATGGATTATCTTTATTATAGGACTACAGCTCTAATGAAAGCTGCTGGAGCAGGGCGCCTTGAAGTTGTAAAAGTTCTTCTTGATGCGGGCGCAAACGTCAATGCCTCAACTAGAGGCGCACAAACGGCGCTGATTTGGGCTGTTGAAGGAGGTCACCTCGAAGTCGTAAAGGTTCTCCTGGCTGAGGGCGCTGATGCCAATGCCGAGTTCTACCAAAATGCTTGGTGGGGCGCGAGGTGGTGGAGCGCAGTTCCCGACACTTACGAGGGTTTGACGGCGCTGATGGTTGCTGCTGAAGGTGGTCATTTGGAAATTGTAAAGGTTCTTCTTGATGCGGGCGCAGACGTCAATGCTATCGACCTATTTACTGACCTACCTACGAAACTCAAGTATTCCGGTTTCAGACGGTGCCCTGAAGTTGTGCAAGATCTCCTTGATTCCGGAGTAGACATCTAGATTCCAAGCGGTGTGAAAGTGCTAGAAATGGCTTCAGAGCGAGGTCAGCATGAAATGGTGAAGCTTCTTAAAGCTTACGGAGCGACATATTGATTAGTCAATTATAACGGCATGATATCTGCAGACGAGAACACAGACCTAGATTTTGTTCTTTCTAAAACAGTCTTTTTCTCAGTCTCCCAAGTTAATAAAAGTTTGAAGCTTTTTGAACATTCCGATATTCTTAAGTAAAAAGAGGAGCCAGCATCCGAAAATGAAAGCAATAAAATGTATCACAGCGATTCTTTTTGTTTGTCTCGTCGTGACTTCGTCCCTCGCAGGCATTGGTAGCGGAGCTAAATGTCCTAGAGGTCAGATGTTTTGTCCAGAACATCAATGCTGTCCGTGCGAATATTTTGGTCTTGTGTGGAGCAACGAGAAAGGTGACTGTGTTTGCCCACCTTGCCATACCGAAGGCTGGAAGACTCACGACAAAAACTGTGTCACATGCGATGAACTGGGATTGAAATGTGTCAATGGCAGATGCGTTCGGCGCTGATCGGCTGTTGAATATGGAAAAGGCCTGTTAAGTGTTGCAGGTCCAATAAAGGGGCATACTCCAAATTTGGACCTTTGGTCATGATGGAAGAGAAAACTCATGCTCTGAATGATCTGGTCTGCGGTAACGAGTTTCCTTGGTTTGTAGCAAAATGTTCGCAACAGGTTCAATTTCATGCTTGAAGACCTTTGTTTACTTCGGTCAGATTTTGATTAGAAGCCACGGTCTGCTGACTCTGGTTTTCCTTCAACGAGAATTTCAGAAGAATTCCTACTACCAACATGACAACTCCAAACCAGAATAAGGAAGGGTTATAGGGCGTCACACCAGCGAATTGGGCAAGCGCATTTACAAAGCCGCAGCCTCCTCCTGATGTAAAAAGACAATTAAAGACTTGCCCCAGATTGCCTCCAACTTCTCTGACTATCTTACCATAGAACGACGCCCACCAAATTATCGCAATGACTGTCGTGGGCATACCAACGAAAAGTAGGATCACTGCTAACTTGTTTGCGCCTATCACTGATCCAGCATTGAATTCATCTCTTCTCAAATCTGAACCGGCCTCTGTACTCATTGGAATCTCCTTTTTTTTGTTCTAAGGGTTTGCGCCCTTGATCAACTGTTCGAGGAGAGAGAGAATTTCTGACAGGGTATAACCATTGTGTGGGGAAAAAAGCGCCAAGGACTCTTAGAAAGCTGGATCTATATCAATTTGAATACCTTCATTTCATCCAGCAATTAGCCGACATCCAAACATGAAACCACCTTGAGACCGAGGCCAGATTATAGCGCCGGCACGATCGGGGCTAACCGGCTTACCTGGCGGGAAAGTTCAGGTCTTCGATAACCGCAAGGGCGTTTTCAAATTCTTCCTCGACTTCCTCCAACAATCTATCAAAGTTGGAAATGATTGTTTCATTCTGGATGTCCCGTTTCCATCCCCACACAAAAGGATGCAGGACCTCATTCCTGACATCAGGGTTCGCCCGTCTCTCGTCGAGTAATTTTGTGAGGATGGTGACTTTCTCTTGCAAAGAATGAACAGTCTTAAAACATTTGTCCTCAATTATTTGTTCATTTGCTGCTGTTAAGGCCGACACCCACGAATCGAATTCATTTAGCGTTTCGGCGGATCTGGGGCCGGAAAGCAACTCAAGACTTTTTTGCAATTCAAGTCTGAGAACTTCGTCCAGTTCGAAGAAACTGAAGTTAGGTTCCAAACGATTTAATTTCGTAGCGATGCGATCCCAGGGGTCTCTGTTGTCGAGTAGGTCATTCAAATGTTGGGAATACCATTTGAAGTCACCATCCGAAAATAAAACAAAGTAAACAGGATTGACCTGAGGAAACCGCTTCAATTGTTCCAATGTTGATCTCAGCGCAATCAGAGAAGCCTCTTTGATGGGATAACCATAAACTCCGGTGCTGATAGAAGGGAATGCAATGGATCTAACTTTATGTTGAGCGGCTACTTCAAAGCAGCGTTTGTAACAGTTTTCCAGGAGCAGCGCCTCGTCGGAGTTTCCTCCGTCATAGACAGGTCCAACGGTATGTATCACATATCTAGCCCGCAACTGGTAGCCTCGTGTTATCCTGGCGTCACCTGTTTCACAGCCACCCAGTGCCTGAGTTTCAGCCAGTATCTGTGGGCCAGCTGCCTGGTAAATCGCGCCGCAAACACCGCCACCCTTCAGAAGCCTGGGGTTTGCCGAATTCACAATTGCGTCGACATCCATCTTTGTGATGTCGCCTATAACAAGCTTTATTCTTTCATTGATCTCCATTGTGGTATCCATTTTTCATAATTGGGTCGTAATGTCCATTTTTTTGTCAGACATCGCACCCGATCGGGTCCAACCTAATTACTTGGGATTTTACTGGGTATCGACTTCTTAAAACCAGCCTTATTAAATTTCTTCGATCTGTACATTTTTCGTTATCTGACTTAAGGTAGGACCGAATTGGAGGGGATTACCGCAGTGGCGTCTCTACAAAGAAAAGCTAAACAGATTTATCATCCGAGATAATATATGGTATTAGTCATTTAATTCAAATAGTTAAATCTGATACATATTAAATTGTGTAAATATATCTACACTAGTATGTAACCTAATAGTTACTCGTTTTTCTTAGCAAACAGATGGCACGAGTATATCTCAAGGTTCCGAGAGCTTTAATCTGGGCCTTTGCGGATGGGACTCATCTGAGATATTTTTAATCTCTGGTTGGAAATAGGAGAGAGTATGCATCTAATGGTGGGGACTGCGAGCGGCTCTACACACTATATATCCACAACGATACTCCGAACACCGTCCGAATTTACCTGTTTCAACCGTGGGAATCAGATTTCAGCAAGAGCGATGCCCTTTTTCCTGGACCTGAGAGCCCGGTCACGGAAGCAACTTAGGAGTTGAAGGTGGAGATTGGCTCTTGGTCTCAAAAAGGTTCTATCTCATAGTGGAGAGTGAAGGTTCCGGTAGTTCCGGATGGGGACTAAAGAAAATTGACGAGTTTAATTGCAATTATCGACAGTATCGAGAGCATCAGAACCTACGCATCAACTTGATTCAGTGACATTGTTTTATTTAATTTTTGTTCGGTTAATCTCGTATCTATCGCGAACGCTACCTGAAAGAGCTAATAAAACAGGAATGAAATCAGATTGCCACCACAAGGGCCCCGTTGAAAGAACGGTTTTGACAGTCCGGGTATCCTCTGGGATTACTCAAGACCCTTGTTGAACCAAGTCTGTAGTCGCAGGATTCGTGTGTGTGACCGTGAATCCACAATTCTGCGCCGGATTCTTTCACCAGACTATCCAGGTTTGAAACAAAAGCTGGGGTCAAAGGATCTAATGCGTATTTATCAGGTATTGATCTCATACTCGGAGCATGATGCGTTATTATCACTTTGGTTCTTGCCATGCACTCATTCATCACGGCCTTGAGCCATCGTATTGATTGCATGTGAAACGTTTGTGTGTCCTTGGCCCTAAGCTTCCTGTAATTTGGACCAAATCTGATC
This sequence comes from uncultured Desulfomonile sp., assembly GCA_903952205.1. Lineage (GTDB taxonomy): Bacteria > Desulfobacterota > Desulfomonilia > Desulfomonilales > Desulfomonilaceae > CAJBEZ01. The sequence continues at coordinate 4,876 of CAJBEZ010000081.1, forward strand.
CGGCTGTAGTCATTCATTCGACTCTGGGCCTCTAGGATTGAAAATCCTTCTTGACCAAAGAGCATGAAGTCCGACCAAAGCGTGCAACCCAAGAATTGCACGTTGTCAATCAATATCGCTTCGTTGTCGAGTATGCGCACGTTTGTGTTTTCAGCTTTCAGCCTCATTTTTTCCAACAACCGTGGCATTTTGTTACCATAATATTCATGATTCCCCGGAACATAGACCACCGGTTTGTCGGGGAAATATTTATGCGCCCAGTCTAGACCTCTCAGACCTGTATGAATATCACCAGCCAGAACGACTACATCAGCGGCCGTTCTCGGTGGATCGATGCGCTCAAACTCCAGGTGCAGGTCGCTAAGGATCTGTAATTTCATTTCAGATGCAAACCTCAATGCTAAAAAACCCGTTTCCCGAATCAAGAATACCTTCTTCCGGTGTTTCCTCTGCTATGAATTGCATGGTTTGTTCATTGGCCATTTTAGTCAATTTTGCTCCCCTTTATCATTCTCATGTTAACACCTTCGCCGCCGCAGGGGCATTAATTGATCGATTCCAAGGCAACTTGTTCGATCAACTTTTTAACCCCCTATCCGGATTCTTCTAATTGATTCCCGGCCTGGATGTCAGAAAATCGTGATCTTTAACTATTTGTCCCCCGGCCATGGCGGTCATTGTGGACTGAAGGTATTGAATACGAAGACCCAACATTTCCACGGCATGAGCAAGCGCAATCACAGCCGGGTCCGATGACATGCGCCCTTCCCCGATTTGTTTAACAGGGGAGTCAAGAAAACTTTCCCAGTTTTCACTGAAATTCCTGTTTGGTTATCATCACCCCCCTCTTGGTGTTCAAGCGTCTGTTTATTTGTTTCGTAGCCGCCATACATCGAACTCACGTCTAAAATCCCAATCTTCCAGGCGGTCCTTTGCTGCTTGCGAGAGGTAATTGATCGGGGCGACAACAAGAATAACTGTCCCGGTAATAAACAAGGCCCCAAGACAAACCTTTAAAGACAACAAAATACATTCCAGTATAAAATCAGCCATTTTCAGATCGCTCCATTCGGACAGTTCAATTTCCAGTTTTTTTCATACCCAAACCCGGAATACAGACTCGTTAACGCGTGGAAGCCCAGGCGCTTCCCTTGTTTTTATAAACATCAAAACCCTCTCTCTTCGCCGTCTGTTGAGAGTTTTTTCCCTCCCCAAATTCCCTGATAAGGAACGGTTCCTTCGGCGTCGACGGAAGCGAACCTGACGGAGGCGAAACGTGCGCCCTGTTGAATAGCGAACGGCTTTGGGGCCATTACAACTATTCCGCAATAGATCCGGCCGTTATATCCAGGGGCGATG
>CAJBEZ010000082.1 GCA_903952205.1 uncultured Desulfomonile sp.
ACCCCAAATGCGTGGAGACCAGATAGTCCGTCAGTGGAAGATCATCCAATTCATGGAAACCCGGCGATATGGTATCGGCGTGGCGGAACTGGCAGAGGAACTTGAGTCCCAACCCAGGACTATCTATCGCGATCTGGAGGCGCTTTATAATGCGGGGTTCCCCCTATACAACGACAAGGATGGAAAGAATTCTGTCTGGAAGTTGCTCGACACATTCCGGAAAGATTTCCGGATTCCTTTTACAGTCACAGAGTTGATGGCGCTCTACATGAGCCGCGATCTACTCAGAATTTTTGAAGGCATGATTTTTCAGGAAAGCATTGAAACGCTTTTCGAAAAGGTCAAGGCTGCCCTCTTACCCGAAACTATCCAATTTCTCGAAAAAGTTGCGGGATCTGTTCAAATAGATTTGGGGCCTACGAAGAATCTTTCGGGATTCAACGAAATCGTCAAGGATCTCAGTGAGGCGGCAACGTCAAGAAAACAGGTTGAAATAGACTACCGGGCCGTTTCCACCGGCAAACTGACGAAACAGCGCAAGGTGGATCCATATAAGGTCTGGATCATGAATGGCGCATTCTATCTAGTCGGCCTCTGCAACATGAGAAACGCCATTCGGACGTTCGCCATGGACAGGATACAGAATTACACGGTTACCGACGAATCATTCGAAATACCAGAAGACTTCAGGTTGGAAGATTATATGCAGACTGCATTCCGAGTTATGCGGGGCAAACCGGAAAAGGTGACATTCAGACTTACGCCGGGAGCGGCTCATGTAGTGCGGGAAAGGATATGGCACCCGACTCAGGAATTGCGGGAGATCGAGGGCGGCGGTATAGAGATTTCAGTTGAAGTCCCTATCAACTATGAAATTATTTCGTGGATCATGGGGTTCGGGTCCGCTGCTGAGGTAATTAGACCGGAGTCGCTCAGGAAACAAATCATGGAAGAGCTTTTAAGAGCCTCAAAGCAATACAAATGATGAAGACAGTTCAACAGTAATCCATTATTAAAATTTTATTCCGTTTCATGATCAAGCATCTCTTTTAACATAGGCACAAGACCTGGCAAATCCAGGTGGATAGTATCCCAGACTTGCTGGACCTCTATGCCCCAGTAATTGTGGGCCACATAATTTCGCATGTCACTCATGTCACGCCACGGAACCAATGGAAATTTGTCCCGAACTTGCCGGGGCATTTGTCCAGAAGCCTCCCCGATAATGATAAAATTCCGCTCTACCGCGTCCAGAGTCTTCCTGTCCTGCTGGAACTCGTCAAGACTTAAGTCGTGCACATAACCCTGAATCCGTGCAATTGCGTCAATGATATCCTGAACGAGAAATTTCCAGAGCCTAGATGACACGGATGGCCTCCGACAGAATGCGATGCTTCAAGGCAGGATGGAGTCCCCCCGGGGTAAGCAGATCTACTTTCTCAACTTCGAGCGCTCTTTCAAGAGCATGTTTTAGCGCAATTAATCCTAGCAAGCCAGTAGGCCGTGCAAACTCGACGAGCAGGTCAACATCGCTACTGTCAATTGCCTCGTCACGCGCCAACGAACCAAACAGCGCCAATGATTTTACACCTGCGGTAACTAGTTCCGTGCGCTGTCCATCAAGCTTTTTCAAAATATCATCACGTCTCACTGTTAGCTAGCCCCTCTCTGTTGATTTTGTCCATGCGCCAAACATGTTCAGCCTTTGTGCCTGTTTGGCTCAATAGTATAACAGAAAAACAGAAATTCCCGAAGCTTGCCTGTCCATTCCCAGAAATTCCCAAGAAACTTTTCAAACCCTAAAATATTTTTGGAACGTGTGTCCCCATTTGACACACGTGGGGGAGATAATGAGTCCATCATAAAGGAAAGGAGCCCAGAGTGATGGCTCATGTGATGGATTTTTTCAAGGAAATTAAGGTCGGAGCGAAACAGAACCACGGCAATATGACTCTGTATTGCCTGCTTTCAGCGGATCAGGCCCCAGTCGATTTTCTGACACTGGACGCAGCGTTGGCGTTAGGCGCTCTGAGTATAACCGAAGTCACCGAGGGCGGTTCAGTCCCGGAACTCAAAGTAGTCAACAAATCAGACCAGAAGATTCTGCTTGTCGATGGTGAGGAGCTTGTCGGGGCAAAGCAGAATCGGGTCCTGAATACAACGATATTGATTGCGCCAAAGTCTGAAACCAACATTCCCGTGTCTTGCGTTGAACAGGGAAGATGGTCTTACCGAAGCAAACATTTCGGAAGTCAGTCCCGTTCAATGAGCGCAAATCTGAGGAACCGCAAATCTCAAACCGTGACCATGAATCTTCGGCAGGGTCGTGAATTCAGGCCGGTGTTCAACCAGGTTGGGTTTATCGTATTCATCGATGGACAGGTGGCGGGTATTGAAATCCTGAACAGGTTCCTGTCTTTCCGGGAGATACACTCCAAACTCGTGACCAGTTATGTGATGGACGCTCTCGAAACCGCAAATCAGAACATTAAGAACAATCACCAGTCATTGAGGGCCAAAGCTTCGAAGATAATCGAGTCAATGCAGCTATCCAGAATCGAAGAGCGCAAGTCAGTTTCGCTTGGCACCGATTTGAGAATGGAATCCGAACGACTGGTCGGTTCAGGCCTGGAGTTTGAGGACAATGTAATCCAGATGAGCGTTTTCAGTTCAGGCAACGGTAATGGTCTCAGCCATGGAAGCAGGATGCGGCGGGCTTCTGCGAGGAGGGAAAATCGGAACAGGTGCTGAAAGATGCAGAGGTTATCGGAAGATGCCTATCGAAAACTTCCGGATTGTTGAGGGAGATCGGGGAAGATTGAGATGCGATGATGGAAGTGGATGGGCTCACGGGCAGAGGTGATTCATGGAATTATTCTTTGTAATCTGGATTGTGTGGACCCTGATTGGTCTTGGGACCAATTGGGGATATGGCTGGCGTGATGATGACGATCATAGGAGAAGATAAATGGAAATAATCATTCGATATTTACTGGTAATTCTGGTTGTTGTGTGTGTGGTATTTCCGTCAATATCATACGGCGGGGATTATTTGTATCTGGACAAGCGAGGCAAATATTCCCCGCAGTTGACAAGTTTCGCCTGTTTGCGTAGCCTGCCCTTGGGAAAAGCTACTAACGGCAGGAATCGGCAATTGTCTTAGAAATTAATGGTCTACTTCGGAATGGTGAAAATATGGGCAAAAGAGAATTTGAACGATATCTGAAGCAGCAGAGTTCGACCGCCGAACTTGAAATTGACTGGGATACACAAAAAGACGAATGGCTAAATCAACTCGCTCAATTCTACAAACAAGTTGAAGACTTTTTGCAGAAATATGTAACATCCGGGGACATATCGTTGACGTATCGAGAAAAAACCATAAGTGAAGACCCAATAGGCTCATATCCTGCTAAAGAGATGCATATACAGATAAAAAGCAAGAAGGTAGTCCTTGATCCCATAGGTACAAACATAATCGGGGCCAAAGGACGTGTAGATATGAAAGGTAGCGCAGGGATCGTAAAGTTCGTTCTTGTCCCTAAAGGCTCAGCTCTACCAAGTGTTAGGATCACTATTGCCGGGCAGCCTGTCCTGAAAGAAACACAAACAAAAGAAGAAACAGATTCGATCGAGTGGGATTGGAAAATAGCCACTCCACCACCCAGGATAAAATATATTGAAGTCAATGGAGATTCATTTTTTGACTCTCTGATGGAAGTCATCAATGACTAGGAAGGTTCCCCTATCGGGTGAACAACTGAGCTTATCGGAAATAAACGATTATTATGAAGATGTTACCGCTGCGCTGAAACGTTACTTCCATCCCACAAACGGATACTATGACGAAAAGTTCGCCGGATATTCAACTACAGAGTTGAATTCTGAACTTCAAGCCTGCTTAGAAGAAATCGATCGAACATCCACGCTCAGTGTCTTGTCGGCAATTGAAGCTATTTTTAGAATTGATTATTTGGAACGTTGTTATACTAAAAAGAAGGATCCAATATCGCGTGTTTTCCGACAATTATATAAGGAAGAGGGGCCCAGGGTTTCTTTTGACAAACATATTTTGTTGGTTTGGGAGCGCGAGTCAACAGGGGCTTCGTTCATAATAGAAAAACTTAGAGATGTTTTAAAATACAGACATTGGCTTGCGCATGGACGTTACTGGGTACTGAAAACAGGTAAAAGGAACCGTTACGATTATCGAGACGTTTTTCTATTAGCTGAAACCCTGACTAACAGCTTTCCCTTTGTGAGTTAGATATTATAGTGGCCGCTATTTGTGTAACAGGTCAGGCGCTCTCCTGTGACTGGATTGCTACCCGGTGGTAATTTGCAAATCTTTTTAAAGTGGCTCTTCTTAGGTAATTAGCGTGGTCGCCCTACCCTGTTTTGCCTACGATATGCGAGTGTAAAGGACAAGCGTATCAAATGGGGACAGACGTCATGGGTTGAATAAGATTTTTTTGGTGGGATAATTTTTAGGCTAGAGGGAAACAGCTTCAGACAGAACAAAATTGAGTTTGAGGCTTTACTGACAAGGGTTTGGGGCCAATTTACACCCCATATTTGTCCATGAACTCCCCAGTAATCGTGCCAAGGCGCTCATCAAGAATTTCATAAACCTTGCTCACTCGGTTCTTTGTGAAAAAAGGAGCAAAACTAGTGCTGGTCAATCCTTAATTCGCTTCAGTTCGATAGTCACCGCATTCTTTTTGTCCATACAGTCCAACTCAACTACATCCGGATTTCCCCATTCCGACGGAAATCCGCCTCCAAACTGGAGCATGATAATGTAAGGAAACACTTGGTGATACAAGAAGCCACAGAGCCCCCCAGTGTGATGCCCGCTGAGTTCTATCTGATCCCCTTCTTTGTGCCCGGCGGAGCAAGATCCTTTTACTCCTTTTATCGTCCCAACCACACGATATCCGATCCTTGTCGCTTGTTCCATGACACCCCTTCCTAAGTCCGAAAATTTTCTTAGTATCCTTACACGTAAAGAATTTTGAGTATAAAAAATAAACTGAACCAGCGCAAGAATCAACGCCAATCATTGGAGCCGAATTATCATCAGAAATCGGCGCCTATTAGATGGCAGGGAAAGCTAGAAGGAGGGATTCGCGTGAATAAGAAAAATGGCACAAATCGTGTTATGACTGTTGTATCATCTGTCATGCCGCATCGGGAGAAGCAAGCGTCAGTAATATTTTATTTTATTGATGGGGGCGCAAGATGAAAATAATAGTTGCCTGCATTATTGTCGCACTGGCAACAGTAGTAAGCATGGCCTCTGACCGAGGCGTAATAGTGCGGGACCGTTACGGAAATATCGTAGAAACAAAAGATAGGTATGGGGATGACACAACGGTGCGAGACAGGTACGGGAATATCACCCGGACCGAAGAATACGACCGACATGGCGGAAAAACCATACGGGACAGCGACGGAAATATTATCGGGTCTGAAGAGAGAGATTGAGAATCCGAAGGGAGGGTTTTTCATGGATTACTAACGCCTTACGGCTCCATGTGGGTTGCCGTGTTTCGATTACTTTCTTTTCACTGCTCTGTTCAAAACTCCTACATGTTCAGGAAATGGACATTGTGAAAGGGATTCGTTTGAACGGAACTTCCAGAAAAGAAGAAGCCTTATGTGAGATTAATTAGCTGATATGCCTAAGTTAATCTTTCTTTGTCCTGATATTTTTACTGGGCACACCTAACGAGGTGGGTTGCCGTATCCCTAGTGTGTTCAAGATCTCCTG
>CAJBEZ010000083.1 GCA_903952205.1 uncultured Desulfomonile sp.
GTACCGCCGGAAGGTGTCGGAAGGGACTAAGGGGCCAATCGTCTATGAGTTCACCCGACGCCGGGTTATCCTGTCAACTGCCGGGCTTCCAAAGAAAACCGTTTGGTTGCTGATCCGTCGAACGTTCGGCAACGAACCACAATACAGCTATTTCATCAGCAACGCCATGAGCAGTACAAGGCTAGAGACGTTTGTATGGCTCAGCGGTCTGAGATGGGCAATAGAACAGTGCTTTCAAGAAACCAAGACCGATCTGGGCATGGACCACTACGAGGTGCGTAAGTTTCCAGGCTGGCACCACCACATCATAACCTCCATGCTGGCCCATTTCTTTCTCTGGCACCTGAAAATCAGGCTGGGGAAAAAAAGCACCGTCTATTACTCTGTCGCAGCTTAGAGTGTTGCTCAAAGTTATCTTGCCAATGAAGCGGCACAAGGTAGAAACGCTGATCGAACAGGTAATGTGGATACAGAACCGAAACCATCGAGCCCACCTGTCACACAAAAAGAAGTGCGGGATTGAAGTCTTGAATGTCCACTAAGTCACGTTGTAGGGTTAGAGTCGCCGTAAAGCTTCCCTTTTTGGAGAAGTTTCTCCTCCTCAATGCGTCGTTCAAGGTTAATTCGTCTTCTGTTGAGTGATCTATAAATAGCGGCCGGGGATGAAGCAAGTCGTCGCTGTAGTATGGTAAGGGCAGAGCCTATTGTTCCACGGCGTTTTCCATCCTCAAGTTTATCAGCCCGATTCATCTCCTCTCGAACATAACTCGTCACTTGTTCGCAAAGGGCGGCTTCTGGTAAAGATAGCCGGTAATTAACAGTGTAGGCCAGCCGCTCCGGGAATAATTTGGTACCGTCGAATTTAAGAATATCTTCCTTAACCATTCGTCGCATGAGGTCGGATGTGTCAACTTTGTGGACCCCATCCCTAAACTTGCCATAGAATCGATCAGAGTCGAGAAGCGCAAGGAATAACTGAAAATCCTCTTCTTTCCCGTTGTGAGGAGTAGCTGTCATAAGAAGAAAATGGCGAGTGGTGTGACCGACAAGCTCACCGAGTAGATAGCGTTTTGTTTTTTCGAGTTTGCCGCCGAAGAAATGGGCCGCCATTTTGTGGGCCTCGTCCACGATTACAAGGTCCCATTCGGAGTTTCTAAGTTTTTCCTTGATGTCTTCGTTTCGACTCAGTTGATCGAGCCTGCAGATAAGCATCGGGTTGTCGTCAAACGGATTACCTGATTGGGATGATTCGAGAAGTTCCCAGGAGAATATTTTGAATATGACTCCAAACTTGTCGTCTAGTTCATCCTGCCATTGTTCTACCAGGGAGCCGGGCGCTATAATGAGGCGTCGCCTGAGATCACCACGGACCATAAGTTCGCGGATGAACAACCCGGCCATGATTGTCTTACCGGCGCCTGGATCGTCAGCCAGCAGGAACCGGAGCGGTTGCTTCGGCAGCATGGCCTCGTAAACAGCGGTTATCTGATGAGGTAACGGGTCAATATTAGATGTGTGGACCGCCATTAAAGGATCAAACAGGTGGAGCCAGTCGAATACAGTGCGCTTCAGCGCCAAGTCGAAATTCCGCGCCATCAGCGTCAAAGCCCCATGGCCTACCTTTTTGCGCAACGGCCAAGTGTGTAAGCGTGAGTCAGATCACACCGTTTGAATGTGACAAATTTTACCGAATATTAAAAGAAGTTTTTGTGATTATATTATCCGCTGAGTCCTGTGAAGGTTTCGCTATCTCTACTGTCATGTTCTGTTTTGCATCTGATGCCCAAATATATTCGGCCAATCAGCATAAGGTATTGAATTTGGGTTCAAACAGATACTTCGTTACTTTCTCTGGCCCGCAAGATTGCTTGAATATCATTTGGTCCTAGTTTAAACATCTTAAATTAAACGCCCTAGTTTGAGTAACGTTTCTGTTTAATATCCATCATACGACGCTGTTTCATATATTCCAAGGAAAGCCAACAAACCGTCCTTTTGTCCATTTTTGCTCATTTCATATCCTCCTATTTCGCCTGACTTATTCGAGTGTAAATGCAAGTTTCTAGGACCAAAGCCGCCAATTGCTGATATAAAGAAAATACAGCATTTTAACGAATCTCTTAATGTTGCGCCGATTTGTAACTTTGTTTCCTAATTCCCTACTATCAAATTCAGTTCACCAAGGATAAAAGAATGCCCGCACGCAACATGAACCTTTTCAATACTGAATTGGCGAACATTTGCAAGAATTACCGGATAAACGAGAAATGGTTGTTGGCTCCATCACTTCGGATCGGCTTTCAGTGGCTCGACAATATTACTCGCACTGGGCAAACGGTATTGAACGTCAGGGTAAAGACCCTCCATCGTGCGGCGCTCGACCTGGCGACGCATGAACTCAATCAATCATGCAGGATTTATCTAAGTCAACTTCGAGCAGAATTGCTCGTTTCATCAATTTTCTCGAAGCTCAAGGAAGTCGGCCAAGGATACTTCACTGCCCTGGAGCCCAGCCCGGGACTTATTCAGGCGTTTGTGTCAAACATTATCGACATGCGCCTCTCCGGAATCAAGGCGGTAGATTTGTCACACGATGTCTTCGAGGTTAAGGAAAAAGCTCTGGAGACTCAGAAAATTCTCGGTCAATACGAGGAAGCGTTAGAAAAGCAAAGGCGTGTGGATTTTGCTGACATCCTGGAGATGGCATCCAGGTCGCTGGAGGACAATCCAGGCGCAATACCCCAGGATACCATGGTTTTAACGCCCCGAAATGTCTGGGATTCAGCTTCAAAGCTTGAGAAAAGATTTTTGAACTCCCTTCCTGAACACCAAGTCAGAATTCTCCACGAAGATATCATAGGAACAATCCCGGAAGACGATCCGACGGACAGAGAACTACTGAGAGCAATTTTGACGCCGGGGGCTTGCCCTCCACCGAAGGCCGATGATACTGCGTTCATTTACAGGGCCATCGGCGAAGTAAATGAGGTTCGGGAGGTTTTACGTAGATGCTGCTCCGAGAAATCCATCCCCTTCGATGAGGTTGAAATCCTGCATACTGACGGGGCTATTTACGTCCCTTTGATCTATGAACTGGCCTGGACACTCAAGTCTGATGAAGCCGAATCAATTCCGGCGACATTCGCCGAAGGCATCCCGGCGAGTTACAGCAGACCGGGTCGAGCGCTTACCGCATGGCAATCATGGATCCGGAACGATTACACACAGTGGACACTTGTCAGGATGATTCAGGATGGCTTACTCAAGATGGACAAGGCGGAAGAATACGGCTTCAGCTTTTCACTGTTTGCCGCGGCGCTCAAAAGCCTCCCCATCGGAGTAGGCGCCCATAGATACCTGAATGCTATTGACGCCAAGATTCAAGCCTTTGAACAACCACTACCGGAAGATGAATCCGATGAAGACGATGTTCCTCAAGGCTCCGATAGGCATAGCAAGAGAATAGAATGTCTTCGTGAGGTTCGAGGCCTCGTCCAAAAGCTCCTGAACAGGGGTGTAACGAGAGACGCCGGCCAGAGGAAAATTCTCGAAACGGCTTCCTGGTTTCTCGAAAACTGTTGCAGATGTGAAAATGAGCTGGATGAGTATAGCAAGGGACGCTTGCTGACCGAAATCGATGAGTTGATGTCCATTATCGACCAGGATCGCGATTATCCAGGATTTGATGTATGGAAATGGCTTTCTGAACTCCCGAGAGTCCTGAGCGTAGCTGGTAGGGGGCCCAGACCCGGATGTGTTCACGTTGCAGCGATTCGGGATGGAGGTCATTCCGGGCGGAAAAATACATTCATATTAGGGCTGGACGATTCGAGGTTCCCCGGGGCCGGCCTGCAGGACCCGCTACTCCTGGACGGGGAACGTCAGAAGATTTCGTCAAATCTCCCTACATCCTCCGGCCGCGCCACCAAAAAAATTGAGGATTTCGCAAGACTGCTTTCACGTCTTGGGGGATGTGTCACTCTATCCTACTGTTGCCGGAGTCTGGATGATGATAGGGAGATGTTTCCCTGTTCGGTATTGATGTCCGCTTTCAGGATCCTCTCTGGAAAGCACGACGGTGACCAGGAAGCTTTCCTCAAGTGGGTTCGCGATCCAATATCCTTTGCAGCTCAAAATTCTGAACAATGCTCGAATGTTTCTGAATGGTGGCTCTGGCGAGCCTGTGGAGATAAAGAAATCATCGAACCACAAGAGCTTGTTGCAAATAGTTTTCCACACTTGGGACAGGGAATGGCCGCTCGGTCAAAAAGGCAGAGCGACCTTTTCACGGAATATGATGGCTGTGTGCCCCAGGCCGGGGTTGATCTGGACCCGACTACTCCCAATGGGTCGGTACTCTCATCGAGTCGGCTGGAAAAACTGGGCTCGTGTCCCCTGGAGTATTTTTTCCGTTACATACTCGAAGTGAAAATACCCGAAGAATACAAAGTCGATCCATCAGTATGGCTGGATCCTCTTCAGAAAGGGACTCTCCTCCACTCGGTATTTCGGGAATTCATGGCGACGCTGAAAAAAGACAACCTTCTGCCTGATGTGGACCGTGACGCCAAGCTGATGTTCAGCATCCTTGACCGGCATGTGGCAACTTACAGGGACTTGATTCCTCCGCCCAACGAGGAGTTGTTCAACGCAACCGTCCAGGAGTTTTGCGCCACCACGTCAATCTTCCTTCACGAAGAGGCGGTTCTATGCCGGTCGAGCGCTCCTTTCTGCTTTGAAGCGGCGATTGGTTTGCCTCAAGATGCGGCTCCAACTCCTCTTGATACACCGGACCCAGTCACGATCAACCTGCCGAACGGAAAGTCCATCAGGACTCGAGGCCGGATAGACCGTATTGATCAGTTATTGAACTCCAACAATGTTTTTTCAGTATGGGATTACAAGACCGGTTCAGCATGGGGATACGATCGAAACAAACCTTTTCGCCAGGGTCGGAGGATTCAAAGCGCCATTTACCTGGCTTTATCGGAGAATCGTCTTAAAGAGAAATGCTCACCCAATTGCGCCGTGGCAACTTTCGGCTATTTTTTCCCAAGTTTACGCGGGCATGGAGAGCGCATTTACTGGGACGCCCGTCAGTTGAACGCCGGAAAGGAAGTAATTGCGGAACTTGTGGAAATGCTTAGGTCCGGGTGCTTTCCGTTTACAACCGATGCGTCTGATGTGACCTTCACAGATTACGGGATGGTTTTTGGCGACATCGAGGAGGCTATGCAAGCTACGAAACTCAAAATGGAGAACCCCGTCAACAGCAGCATGGAGCCATTCAGAAAGCTGCGCTCATGATCGCCATCCTTTAAGGAAAGGACCATAATGACTGACAGCAACGCCGCAAATGTGACTATGCTGAAGGACCAGGCTACACGACAATCAATTTTAAAGGCGTTGGACCGCAACCTGCTCGTGGAGGCGGCTGCGGGTACCGGCAAGACATCCAGCATGGTCCAACGTATGGTTGAACTCCTGCGAACACGCAAATGCAGAAATATCAGGGCCATGGCTGCGGTCACGTTTACTCGTAAGGCTGCGGCGGAGCTTAAATTACGATTTCGGATTAAACTTGAAGAATGTGTTCTTTCAGAGACCGGTTCAGCCAGAAACAACCTTGAGAGAGCTTTGCAAAACGTGGAACAGTGTTTCATCGGCACGATCCACTCGTTTTGCGGACGCCTTCTCCGTGAGCGTCCCGTTGAGGCGGGAATCGATCCTACATTCGAAGAGCTTGACGACGACGCGGACTCGATTCTTCGAAAAGAGGCATGGCTGGAATATACTTCCAGTCTTCTCGCCCAGGACGGCGGAGGAATCCTGTCCGGGTTGGATGAACTAGCTTTGCGGCTCAAGGACCTGGAAGAAACCTTTGTTCGTTTTGCCGATTATCCCGATGTATCCGTCTGGCCTGTTCCGGAGGAAGAACCTGACTTTAGGTTATTTGATCCTGTTAGGGAACAGATCTTCCAATATGTTTCACACATGCAATCACTCGCGTCTAGACTTCCTGACGAGTGGGGCAGCGACAATTTGATTCCCAAATACTTGCGTTTGCCGAGAATTGTGTCTCACTACGGGTCATTGCAGCGACCTGCGGATGTTGCGGTGGCGCTTGAAAATTTCGATATGGACTCCAAAATCACTCAAACCAGTTGGACCCAAAATGGCTTTTTCACCAAAGAAGAGGCTAAGACCGAACAATCAAGGTGGAAACAGTTTCGATCGGATGTCGTTGAGCCGGCCTTGAGACGATGGCGAGAGTGGCGATATAGGCCCATCCTGATGGTAATGGCGCAGGCGCAACTCGTCTATGATGAGATGAGGGCCTCCCGCAGCCAATTAAATTACACGGACCTTCTCCTGCGGGCCGCCAAGCTTCTCAGAGACCATCGTCACGTCCGATCATATTTTCGAAACCGTTTTACTCACCTTCTTGTGGATGAATTTCAGGACACCGATCCAATCCAGGCCGAAGTGATACTCTTGCTGACAACGGCGAACATAGAGGAAAACGATTGGAGGAGGACTGTCCCAAGGCCCGGATCGCTCTTTGTGGTCGGAGATCCCAAACAATCAATATATCGGTTCCGGAGAGCTGACATCGTTACCTACAATGACATGAAGGTGGCTATACAGAAAGGTAACTCGCAAAGGGGCAGCGTGATAGAGCTTTCATCCAACTTCCGGACCGTGGATAGCGTCATCTCATGGGTAAATAGGGTTTTTGAGCCGAACGATGCAACCTCATCAGAACTCTCAGGCGCAGTAGTCCGGTTTGACAAAACAGACTCGCCTGAGTCTCCCCGGTACGTTGGACTCGATCCGGCTCGAAGGGATGCGACGGACGGAACGCTCAAAGGGATTTATTCCCTTACCATTCCGAAGGACTGTGATAACAAAGAAAAGGTATTGAATTACGAAGCGGACCGCATAGCCCGCATAATCCGACAGGCCCTCGATGATCCCAATATTACGATTCCACGGGTCAAGCAGGAGATTGAGCAGGGAAAGACCGCCAAACCGGATCCTTCAGACTTCCTCATCATAAACAGGAACAAAAGTTTGCTGAGTTTCTACGCCGGAAAGCTAGAAGAATACGGCATTCCGACCCGCGTCACCGGCGGTAGCGCTCTCAATGAGGTTAGAGAATTGAAGATGCTCTACTCATGCGTCAATGCGCTGACTCATACGGATAATCCTGTGGCGCTGTTGGCGGTTCTTCGTGGGGAACTTTTTGGTATGAGTGACGTAGCGTTGTACGAGTTCAAAAAGGCAGGGGGCCGTTTTTCATTTCATTCCGAAATTCCGGAGCGGCTGAATGCCCAGTATGCCGGCCAGTTTAGGGACGCGTTCTCCCGTATGCGTTCGTACAGTCTTTGGCTTTCCAAGATGCCTCCAATTGCCGCATTCGAGAGAATTTTGGGCGATCTGGGGTTACTTGCGCTTTCTGCCATTCGGCCAGGGGGAGACGTCCAGGCTGGAAGTTTCTCCAAGGCTATTGAAATACTGCGTGCTTTTCAGCATCACACCTGGACCACAGCGCAGATAGTGGAACAACTCGGACTGCTTGCCCAGGAAACTACCTCTCATGATGGGATCTCGGCGAGTTCCCGGGAACGACCAGCGGTGCGAATCATGAATCTCCATAAAGTTAAGGGTCTGGAAGCCCCTGTGGTCTTTCTGGCATGTCCCTACGGCGAATCGGATCATGACGTGGAACTTCACATCGACCGATCAGGGAATTGTGTGAAGGGCTATTTTGGTGTGTACGGAAGGAAAATAAAACGTAAACGACAGTTTCTGGCGCACCCAGCCAATTGGGACGAACTCACAAATAGAGAGTCCAAATTTCTGAAGGCCGAGTCCTTGAGACTGCGTTACGTAGCCGCCACTCGCGCGGGAGCCGCTCTCATCATTACAAAAAGAGAATCTGGTAGAGGAGCGAGTCCATGGCGCCCGTTTCATAGACATCTTTCTTCCGATCGCGAAATCTATGACTTTTCTCAAACTCAAAACCCCCAAAAAGACTCGATTGGAATCACCCTGGAAGAGGTTAACCAGGCGCAGATGGATATTGAATCAAGAATCACCAGGGCGGCTGAACCAACTTACGGCGCCAAGCGAGCGAAGGAATTCGCTCTCAGCCAAAACCATCTGACATCTGCCCCCGCTGCAAGTTTAAAAGAAGACAATGATCTGGTATCTGACCCTGATGAGATGATTTACGATGGTGAGCACGGAGTCGAATGGGGCGCACTCATCCACAGCTTGCTGCAACTTGCCATGGAAAACCCGGAGGCTGATCTGAAACCGGCGATAGAGGCTGCGCAGAGTGACTACTATTTTAAGGCGAAATATGGAGAGTTGGCGGAAGCTACGGTCAGAATGGTCATGCGTTCGGACCTCTGGCTCAGGGCTCAAAGGAGTGAAAGCAGGCTGTTTGAGGTTCCCTTTCAGGTGTTGAAAGAAATTGTAACGGAGAGCGGGGACCTCTTGCCTACGATTTTCAGGGGAAGCATTGATCTTATTTTCAAAGAAAATGACGGGTGGATTCTTGTCGATTACAAGACAGACATCGTCAAGGAAGACACGTTTCAGAGAGTTGTGGAGAAGTATTATCCGCAGTTGCAAATTTATTCCGACGCATGGCGAGAGTGTACGGGCGAACCAGTTATTGAAGTGGGTCTTTTCTTTGTCCAGCTTAATAAATATGTTCCCGTGGAGCGGTCAATTCTCCCGGCCAACGTCACTTCTTCATAATCACCTGGTTATAACTCTTATTCGGGCATTGCCGGAACCATTAGCGACTATTGCTGACAAATATTCCAAACAAGAAACATGGAACGCTCATATTTAAAAACGAGTCTCAGTCGGGTGTCCGTAGCATCAATTGTCTGAAGACTTTTTGGTGATTGCCGCCTGCGTTATTGTAAGAGAAATATTTAGGTTCTGAAGGTTTGCCCCTGTCAACTGATTGAACCTGACTTCTGCTATCGAACGGTCAGAAGCCTGTGAAAGGACAGTCCACAGGGCGTCTATATTGGCCAGGGTGAGATTGTAAACGTAATTGCGGCCCATTGCCACGGTCCAGTCAGGCATCGAAAGTGACCACACAATCCCTGAATCTTTCACGTAAAGCTGCATATTTGTTACGTCTGCCGGCCCCCTTGAAGTCACCGACGCAGACACCTGTATAGTGGAAGGCTTTATATTGTTAAGCATCGCCGCGGTATATTTGGGATAAAGAGTGAACACCACTTCAGCGTCTCCTGAAGCGACGAAGGTTGTGGGGGCGGGAGTTCCTCCACCATCAATTGATTCTACAGAAACCGCGTGAGACGCAAATTGGCGGCGAACCGGTTGCTCCATCAACCTTTTCAGATAATCCTGGTCCGGTGGCGCCGGTGAAGGCATTACTATGCCAGGGGAAGGGAAGGGCTGATGATGATTTCCCGGAGGCAGGTTTTCTACAGCCCCTCCGGCCTTTACAAACGGTGTATCCCACAAGATTAGTTTCTCTAGGTTTAAAGGAATATTAATGAATCCTCCCACAGTCTGATATGACCCGTAGAGCTGATCGCGCCCGATTTCATATCTCATGATCACAGTCCCGTTCCATGGCATTATATCAACGCCGCCTCTAAGTCCGTAGGCGCTTTGACGGGTATCAAAATTGTATGCGTTGATCTTGAACCGAATGTCCGGGGTCCTGTCGAACAAGGAGGTAGTATAGCCACCTTCGAAATCCATATTTGGAGGTCCCTTGATAAGCTCTCCGTCAACATAGTTGGGACCTCTGAACAGGTTACCGTAATAGTTGTAGCTAAGATCCAGGATATCCCTGTTGGATAATACAGCCGCCATCTCAGCCCCGACCCCGGCCGCCGACCACCAGTCTCCGAGGATACGGGTAGAATCATAGAATGCGTTGAAACCCACCATGATCTTTGGGCCGATCAATTTCCTGTAGCCACCGCCGAAGGACAGATCAACCCTATGTTGGGGAGCGCCGTCCGGGATCTGCCAGAAGTCCTGAAATTCAACATGCGCCTGACCAAAGAACGTGTCTGACCATTTTAGACGCCACGGGGCAAATAGATCCCCCACGAATCGGCCAAGGGAATAATCTTTGCCAAAACTGTAGAGATAGCCGGCCTGAAGGTTGGGGACCGCCGGCAGGATCCCATCAAGCATTCCGTATGTAAACTGGGCTGTCTTGACCTCAGGGGAATCGTCCATGAAAGGTCCAGGTTCCAGGAAGGGTCTGGATGGTTTAAGCGATTCGGAAAGCGCCCGCCAGTTCTCCTGGATCCTATGCCACTGATTGTAAGAGGGTTTATCCGTTTGGGCGTACGCAATTTCAGGGAAGGTCCCGAGAAATATAGCAAGGTTCAGGATCACGACGATCAAACAAGTCGGCGGGATATCGGACCTACAGTGTTTCAGGGTATTGTCTCCCAATGTGTTACGCCATGTGTTGATTCGTATTCAAAGTGCTATCTCATCTAAATATCAATAAGTTACATGCTAAATCTCATATCATAAGATTAGTTGTGCGTCATATATAATAAAAGACATTAATTGTCAAATATATATACCTAAAATAACAATATAATATAGTATTTACGGTGGCACGAAGATCAGGGGTGTGAGAGAGTTCGAGGCCGGGATATTTTTTGGATTTGGTGTGGGTCTCCGTTGTGGCGGTGTTTGTCAGGCTGTAAAAATCGAAAAAAAGAAAGCCCCCAAGACTTTACGCCACAGAGGCTTTTTACGTATTGATGAATGTCTTTCGAAATATCTTTAGGACGACTTATTCGGGAATTAATCGCGGTATTTCTTGGTTAGTGTTTTTATATCCTTTTCTGTGAATTCAAGCCCGTGTTCTTCCATGAGTTCCCGTTCAACCTTTAGGAGTTCCTCAAGACGAATGTCCGCGCCGAAAACGCCGATCATCTTGCTGTTTTTATCTCTCAGAGGTCCTGAAACAGTTATACAAAGGGCCCCCGTGATCTTCGACGTAAATGGCCCGAGCACATGTATCTTTCCGTCCTTGACAGGCATAATGAACCACGATCTGTCGGAGAAGTCTTCGTTATCCTTGAATTCCCCAAACTTCGACTTGTCTGTGATGTCGGTGACATTGGCGGTTATCTTGGCGCCTTCCATATTAACTGAGTAGCAGTACTGAATGAATGGGTATTTTTTCAGGAAACCGTGCATGGCCTCTTCCATGGTTTTTGCGTTCAGCGCTTTCATCTGAGCGGAATCCAGGAACCTGTCGACGATCTTATAGGCCATCTCACGAGCGATAAGTTTCATTCGATCCCAATCGGAAATGAATAGCTCCGGAAGATGTTTCTTGACCATGGCCATTATTTCTTTATCGGACATGGACGTTACCCGTCCATTTTCGTACTGCTGCATGACGACATCGTAGATTCTCGATATTGCCGGATGAATCTTGTCGACCCATTCTTCCCTGGGGATGTTGAGTTTCGTGTTAATCCAGTGAGCAATACCCGCCAGTCCGGACTTGTCGGTTATATTAACCAGTGGGGGTCTCCCAAGTATCTTTGTGGTATCGAATATGTTGTAAATTTCTTCATTCTTGAGCGCGCCGTCCGCATGGACGCCAGCGCTGGTGGCGTTGAACGATTTTCCGACGAGCGGATAATTATCAGGGACTTTGTTGCCCAGTTCCAGTTCAAAATACTCGGCGATCTCGGTTATGACTCTGGGATCCATACCATCGGCATGTCCCCTCAAAGACATGTAATCAATTACAAGCGCTTCCAGAGGCGTATTACCTGTGCGTTCCCCTATGCCGAGAAGAGTCCCGTTCACCACGGAACAGCCGTAGAGCCACGCCGACACAGCGTTTACGAGCCCCTTATGAAAATCATTGTGTCCATGCCATTCCAGGAGATCTTCCGGAACATTGGCGTCATCAATCATGGCTCGTATCAGCTTTGGAACGCTTCGTGGCAGAGCTGCGCCCGGGAACGTAACTCCGTAACCCATCGTGTCGCATAGCCGAATCTTGATATCGATTCCTGACTCTTCCCTGATTTCCATAATCTTTTGAGCGAATGGCACACAAAACCCGTAGATGTCGGCTCGAGTCACGTCCTCGAAATGGCACCGAGGAGCTATTCCTTTTTCAATGGTCGTCCTGACCATGTCCAGGTATTTCTCAACCGCCTTGCGTCTATCCAGTCCCATTTTCAGAAATATATGATAGTCCGAAACCGAGGTCAGAATGCCGGTTTCAGTAAGCCCCACAGAGCGAACCTGAGCCAGGTCTTTTTTCTGGGCCCTGATCCATCCGGTTATCTGTGGATATTGATAACCCTTGCTCTTGCAAATCTCGACCGCCTCTCTATCTTTCTTGGTATAAAGAAAAAATTCCGACTGTCGAATTATGCCCCTTGGCCCTGACAATCTGTGCAGAAAGTCAAAAAGTCTGGATATCTGTTCAACCGAAAAAGGAGGTCTGGCCTGCTGACCGTCCCTGAATGTCGTATCGGTCATAAGGAAGTTTCTGGCGGGATTTATGGGAATCATCGCAGAATCAAAATCGACCTTGGGAACTTCCGTGTATGGGAAAATGTTTCTTAGAAGATTGGGTTGCTCGACCTCTCGAAGAAACCGCTCTTTATAGAATTTGTTATATTCGTGATATAAAACACCTTTTTTGGGGTCCCATGTAGCCATGGTTGAACTCCTTAAACACGCTGGAAATTTTGAAAGACCGTTTGTGTACGAATTTTGGAGTCTTAGTCACTCAAACCTGGATTCTACAAACGACCCCTTTTATAATTTAGCGCTAGGTTTGCCTTTTACAATGGCCAAGCCCAATTCTTTTAGTTGATCGAGGCTGACAGGGGTAGGCGCTCCTGTAAGCGGGCAAGTGGCCCTTTGAGTCTTGGGAAAAGCGATTACATCGCGAATGGATTCTGATCCCGTAAGAATGGCTGTAAGCCTATCCATGCCGAAAGCTATCCCTCCATGCGGAGGGGCGCCGAATCTCAAAGCTTCAAGCAAGAAACCAAATTTCTGATTGGCCTGTTCGGCGTCTATACCCAGGGCCCTGAAAACACGCTCCTGAATGTCGCTTCGGTATATTCGCATGCTGCCGCCACCAATCTCAGAGCCGTTCAGAACCATGTCATAAGCCCTGGAACGAACCGATTCCGGGTCTTTCTCAAGGAGATCCAGATCCTCCTGCATAGGGGAGGTGAAAGGATGATGCATGGCCTTGAACCGTTTGTCCTCGGCATCGTATTCAAACATTGGGAATTCGGTTATCCACACGAATTTAAATTCCCCCTCCGGAACCAGGCCAAGTTTCTCCGCAAGTTGATTGCGCAGATTGCCTAGAACATCGTTAACTATTTTTGAAGAATCCGCTCCAAATAGAACTACGTTGCCCGGTTCAGCGCACACAAGGCTGTTGATTTCAGATCGTTCCTCATCGGAGAGAAACTTGGCTATGGGGGATTGCCACTCACCGCCCTCCTTGATTCTTGTATAAGCGACGCCCTTGCCTCCGTAAATCGCAGCAAAGTCTCTCAAGTCGTCAAGCTCTTTTCTGGAGAGCTTTGCCCCATCATCGATCTTGAGGGCTTTGACTATTCCACCGCCATCTATCGCGTTTCTGAAAACTCCGAACTGAGTCGATCTAACCGCCGCAGTGATATCAGTCAAATGTAGATCAAACCTGACATCGGGCTTATCAAGTCCGTATCTTGCCATGGCCTCCGCGTAGGGAATCCTGGTAAGGGGAATCGAAAGCTCGACGCCCATCAGATCTGCAAGAATCCCTTTGATCATTATTTCCATGACGGAAAACAGACTGTCCTCTTCCATGAAAGATGTTTCGATGTCCAACTGGGTAAACTCGGGCTGTCGATCGGCCCTGAGATCTTCGTCCCTGAAGCATCGTACGATCTGATAGTAACGCTCAAATCCTGCGACCATAAGAAGTTGTTTGAAGAGCTGGGGAGATTGAGGCAGGGCGTAAAAACTTCCGGGAGTAAGCCTGCTAGGAACCAGGTAGTCTCTGGCGCCTTCGGGCGTGCTGGTAGTCAAACACGGGGTTTCAATTTCTACAAAATCCTGACTGTTGAGGAAATTGCGAATTTGGGAAAAAAGGCGATGCCTAAAAACGAGATTGCGTCTTGGCCCGTCGGATTTTCGCAGGTCCAGGTACCGATATTTGTACCTGACGGAATCCGAAGGATTGGTTTCTTCATCAAGAGGGAAAGGAGGTGGCTCAGAAGAATTCAGGATTTTCAGTTCATCGACGAAGATTTCAATTTTGCCTGTAACGAGTTCCAGGTTAATGGATTCATCGGGACGTAACCTCACTTCTCCTTTAATAGCGATGACCCATTCCGGTCTCAGGTGGTGGGCGAGCGCATGGGATTGATTGGAGAATTCGGGATTAAACACCAACTGAACCAACCCGCGTCTGTCTCTCAAATCAATAAATATTACGCCACCATGATCTCTACGTCTGAGAATCCATCCGATGAGGAGGACTCTTTTCTGAACATTCGTTTCGTTTAATTCTTCGGAAAGATGAGAGCGCTCCCATCCGTCCAACGCTTGTAGCTTCAAAATATTTCTCCCCGAACAACACGTTCTATGTCATCGAGTTCCACCAGAAACTGTCGCTTGGTTGTCATGTCTCTCATTGTGGCCTTGCCCAGGGCCAGTTCGTCATCCCCTATCATTACCACCCATCCCGCGCTCAAACGATCCGCGACTTTCATCTGGGCCTTAAGACTCATGCCGGAATACCTTGCTTCAACCGAGAGCCCGCTTCTTCTCAATCGACTAACTAGCTCGAATCCGGGATTTAGAGGACCGGCGCCTATAATGGCGACGAAGATATCGGTATTCCTGAGGAAGTCAGCATGGTCGTCCGGAAGATTCATGGCAAGGCGCTCGATACCAAGTCCAAAACCGATACCGGAAACATCGGGCCCTCCCAGTTCGCTGATCAGTGAATCATAGCGTCCTCCACCTCCAAGGGCCTTGGTACGTCCCAACTGGGAATGGACGAATTCGAAAGCGGTCCTGGTATAATAGTCCAGCCCTCTCACCAGGCGTGGTTCCAATCGGAACGGGACACCGATGGAAGTCAGGGCCAGTTTGACCTTTTCAAAATGATCCCTGCAGGAAGAATCGAGAAATTCTGTTATGAGAGGCGCATCCCTGCTTACGGCGATACATTGGGGCTCCTTGCAATCGAGAATCCTGAGAGGATTGGTCTCGATTCGCCTTTGACAGTCAGGACAAAGGCTATTCAGAGAAGGCTCCAAATATTTTACAAGAGCTGAGCGATAAAGATGACGGCAATTTTTGCAACCCACCGAGTTAATTTCCAGGGAAAAATTGCCGACGCCTATGTCATCAAGGAGAGTGTAAGAGGCGAGAATCGTCTCTGCGTCCGTCAGTGGAGAATCATCGCCCATGGTTTCCGCGTTGATCTGAAAAAACTGCCGGAATCTTCCCTTGGAGGGTCTTTCGCGCCTAAACATGGGACCAATAGTGAAGAGTTTCAGAACCGGCTCACGTTTAAGCATCGAATGTTCAACAACCGCCCTCAATATACCGGCGGTCGCTTCAGGTCGCAAACTAAGTGAATCAGAGCCGATGTCCTGAAACGTGTACATTTCTTTTTCGACTATGTCGGTTGTCCGACCGATCCCTCGCTGAAAAAGCTCTGTTTTTTCCATGATTGGAGTGACGATTTCACGAAATCCAAACCGTTCCAGGCAGTTCCTAGCTTTGTTGACTATAAAAGCCCACTTCAGGGATTGATCAGGCAGGATATCATGAAAGCCCTTGATCAAATTAATCATGACAAAATCCTAGCAGTCGGGCGGGTCTTCAGACCAGCTTTTCACATAAACTCCTTATTCTATTTCAGGAATACGTTTTAGGTCAAGGACAATCTTACATAGTGGTATTGCGGGGCCTGCGCCATGTCGGTATTTCAAAATTACCCGTTCAAATATGATCCGTATCAGCCGTTGGAATGCTGAGCCGAAATCTGAACACAACCCCAATCAGCTCTAAGATTCGGCAAGAAGATTGAAGGGTTAGGCTCGTCCTTAATGATGAAAAATTCTCTTTCGATCTTCCCGCCGATATCACTGATGAAGTGCCTGAAATCGTCGATTGTTATCCTGTGTATGTCTGGTGAACTGTACCAGGGAAGTGGAAAGGTCCGCACCAGCGGCGTTCTTCCTGTGAGCAGATACTCAAGCCTTATTTTCCATTGGCCAAAGTTGGGGAACGCAATTATGGATTTGGATCCCACCCGCAACATTTCACGAACGAGATGTTCTGGTCTGGCCAACTGCTGGACGGTTCGACTCAAGACCACGTATTCATAGCTTAAATCAGGAAACCCCTCAAGACCATGATCCAAATCAAGGGTCATTACCCTGATACCTCTTTCAGTGCAGCGCATCACCTTTTCCTGGTCGAGTTCGACTCCACAGCCTTCAACGTCTTTTTCATCACGTAACCGTGCTAATAAAGTTCCTGAACCGCATCCGAGGTCAAGGACCCTTGTGCCGGGAGTTATTAGGTCAATGATGATATTGAAGCCGGCTTCGAACTCATGGAAAGGGGTTCGAATCTCTTGCGTCTGTTCAGACACCTTTTAAGAAACCTCTCACAATTCTCGTCATGTTGGGCATTCCCTGAGGGACCAGAAAAGAGTCATGTCCATAAGGCAAATCCATTTCTACAAATGAAACATGTTTCTTCGAAGCCTGTAAGGCTCGAACTATATCAAGCGACATCGATGTAGGATAAAGCCAGTCTGAAGTAAATGAGACTATCAACATTTTTGCGGTTATGTCCTTGAAAGCGGTAGCTAAATCCCCATATTCCCTAACAAGATCAAAATAATCAATAGCCTTGGTAATGATTATGTATGAATCTTCGTCAAACCTTGCCATGAAGGAACTACCTTTGTGCTGAAGATAGGATTCGATTTCAAATTCTCCGCCAAGCCCCTGGTTTTCGCCGAGGCTGTAAGTTGTTCCATCCATGTCACGCAATTTTCTCTTTCGTCCAAATTTGGCCTGCATCGTTTCTTCAGAGAGATATGTGATATGTCCAATCATTCGTGCCACAGCAAGGCCACGCCCCGGTTTGTAAAAACCACTATTCGATTCATCAGGTTTCACTGGGGTGGCCGGATCACAATATATGGCATTTCTACTAACCCAGTTGAACGCAATGCCCTGGGGGGATAGACGAGCTGTAGCCGCAATTACTAGCGCCGACTTCAGTCTATCTCCGTGGCCGCATGCCCACTCAAGAGCCTGCATACCACCCATTGATCCACCTATGACCGCATGCAGCTTTGTGATTGCAAGTTTGTCAATTAGCATGACTTGGACATTGACCATGTCCCTTATGGTAATCTGAGGGAAGGATCGCCCATACGGTTTGCCCGTAGCAGGATTAACGCTTGTCGGTCCCGTAGTTCCCTTGCAGCCGCCAAGACAGTTGGAGCAGATCACAAAATATTTTCTGGTGTCAATCCCTTTCCCCGGTCCTATCATGCCGTCCCACCAGCCAACTCTCCCATCGGCGTCCAGTCCAGATGAGTGGGCGTCACCCGAAAGAGCGTGCAAGACGAGAACCGCATTGTCTCTTTGCTCGTTCAACTCACCATACGTTTCATAAGCTACTGTTAAAGGACTCAAATAGATCCCGGATTGCAGTCTTACTCCTTCAAGTTGTATGGACTGAGTGGAAACCGTCCCCATTTGATCCAAGGAGATCCTCCAATTATTAACTATGACATTACCAAGAAATGGATACAGTTTGTAACGGCAACATGGCGCAGGATTGCGTCAAGTAGCTTACCGCCGCGTTTCTCAAAACGAAGGCATTGTAAGTTCTAATCCACAGAATTTAAATAAGGCCTGTTTAAGTGAATTCCTGCGTCCGTCACGGGATATTTGTTCCAGAAAAGAACCCGCATCTGGAACTTGATACCAGTTTTCCCCGAAAGATTTTTCCAAGAAGTGTCTGAGAATTTCCGCCCCCGCCCATCCCCAAACATATTCCGCGGAATAAAACTCCGGTTCCATATCCAAAAGATATCCATCCGGTTCGTATTTAAATCCGGTGGCGCGGTTCACCCGCACGCAGTAAAAACTGGAATCCTTAAAATTAAGGCTCTCAAAAAGATCCTTTTCAGCTAAAAACTTTCCTATGTGGAGACGGATCAAAAGCAGTCTTTTAATCCTGATCTCTTCAGTCAGTTTTTCCGCATCCGAAACATCTAATTTGGCTATGTCTGTCAGCCATCGGGAGTTTTCCAACAATTGCATAAAAAGAAAAGCGAACGATTCATCCAGGGCCGGAGACCTCGTCAATCTTCTATATTCTACCGGATCTTCGAGTGAGAAGCCGCCGACAAAATAGGCGTGTCCCATTTCATGCAATAAAGCTTCTAAATCTATAAGGCCGCCTATCGGTTTTACGAGAATACGAACCTCTCCAGGTATTTCTACTGGCACGCATATCGCATCGGCATTCCGCCGCGCGTCATCTTTAATGTCGATTATGATGTCTTTGCGCTTCTTTAGATCAAATCCCAGGCCCTTCATGGTTCGACCGACAATCTCTTTAAGCGAAGACCCGGGAAAATATTTGTCATGTGCGTCGATTCTCATCAAACGTAGGGCGTGGCTTCTGTTTAGGTCTTCCAAAGGATGTCCCAGCTTTTCCTCAACCCATATCGAAGTTTTCTCAAAATAAACTTTATCCGTGGATGACTGGTATTCTGCAAAAATGATTTGCCAGTCATTGAATGAACAATTCCTTTTGAATTGAGCGTATTCTGAATAGCCCGAAAACCCGAACTTTTCTGTGACAGTCTTCTGGATTACATCTAGAATACTCAAGAAAATCGGGTTTAGTATGGCGCGTGAAAAAATACCAAGTTCAGATGTCATCTCCTCGCGAAGTTCATAGTTGTTTTGATTCTGCAACCACGGTACAATTTCCAGGGCAGGAATCTTTTGTCCTTGGACGACCATTCTTCCTTTATCCATGTAGAACCTTTGCATGTCGGACAATGAAGAAGTGTCGAGTTCCAGGGTCAGGTCCATGCATGCCATTAAAGCGCGTTCAATACGCTCTCGTTTTTCAGGATCATCTTCACTAATAGCCATCTCTTTCAACTCATTCACGGTGTCGATGTCTACTAGTATGCTGTCCTCTGGCACTATATCTGAAAATCCCCTGCCCAATGAGTAGCCCATACTCTGGTCCAAGGCTAAGATCGCAAGTTTCTTGTATGTTCTTTCAATAGTATTTGTGATGTTGAGATACGCGACTTGGTCCATCTTAGAGGTCTCCAGAACAGAAGATACCGCTCACGCAGAGCGCGCTTAATACCCCAAATCGCCGGTAAGGCAATCTGTAAGTACTAAAAGATCTCACACCTCCCTATTCAAGGCAAGAACCAGTTGAGCGATTCAGGATTTTACGGTAGGGCCTAGCGCAATGACATAATAGGGAACTCGTTGCAGGAGATTCATAATGCCTGTGATCATGTGCTATTGGCTAACAATAGACCGTGGACACAAGCTATTCATGAAATACTGACTGCAGACTGAAATCAATTTCTACCAACAATGAAGAAAGTGACGTATCGATTCGACGGTATTATTGAATCTTTTATGAACTCTCTGAAGAATGAGCTAGATATAAGAAACCATTAGGCCCATTTGGGTCGGTTCGGGCCCGAGTTTCTATGCAAATTGGACTTTTTCTGATTCCGGTTTGAATTCCCTGGTCGTCCGCCTTTTTTGTTCATCAAACATTCCCAGGAACAATAACCATATACTGAGTAGGTCATCGTCTGATTTGCAGAATACTCTCTTCCACAAGTCTTACATCTTTCCAAAACAGTTCCTCCTTATGACACAAATTATATCCACGACTCTGAACAGGCCCAGCCCAAAGTTTAAGGCAGGCTTGAAAAGTCAGATAATGCAACGCTAAAATTTTCAAAACCTTTAGAATCTGAGTGAGAACTTCGTCGGACCTTTGTGGCCTTCACAATGAGCAAGTCATTGAAGACGGCGTCTGCTTGAGATTACCGTGGACTCTGAACAATAAGACAATACGTTGCTACAAAAGATTCAAATAGCTAATAAATTGTTTGGATATTGGATCCAAAGTCGTGACTAGAACAAAATTACCAATTACTAGCCCGCCTATCAGTAGTCAACGACACATCAATCGATAGAATGCTTAATGGGAGGTCTCTCAAGACTTGACGTCAACCAGATTCGGTTGGCATTGTTATCATCGGCAAGCCCTCATGTCAAATAATGAATCAACAGGTGACAAAAAAAATTGTTTCCTTTGACTCAATAAGGTATAAAGAGAAGTTTGAAGGCGGTTCAAATTTATTAACGCCTTACACGGGCGCTGGAGGTTTCAGCCCCTGGTTGCGATAGTTTGAGAGCTATTTATTAGCGAGGTATACAAGGCAAATTCCCTGATCCCAGACATCTTTGACCACCCGGAAAGTAAAGTTAATAACGCGCTGCCGTGAGGTTCATGTTGTTAACAGCCATGGAGTTTGATGACGCGCAAAAGCGATGCGGGCTCATTTGATGTTTTGGGGAAGCCAATTCATAGGAGTCATAATTATGCCAAAAATGAAATCATGCCGTGGAGCGGCAAAAAGGTTCACGGTTCTTAAAAGTGGCGGAATAAAGAGAAAAAAAGCCTACCATAGCCATATCCTGACTTCTAAAACGACTAAGAGAAAAAGAGGGCTTAGGCAGTCTTGTTTTATTAGTCCGGAGGACGCTGCCCAGATCAGGCGATTGCTGCCTTACGGTTAATCCCGGAGAGGCGCGTCTCGGTTACGGATAATAGATAGGCCAAGATTTGAGAAATTCACTGGACCTAAAAAAGCATTTTTTGAGTCCAACAGTTTAAGGAGTTAATTATGCCCAGAGTTAGATGTTCGCCCGCAAGTCGAGCCAGAAGAAAAAAGATAATGAAAGCCGCCAAAGGATACGTAGGTGGCAGGAGCAGGACGCTGAAGCAGGCCAAAGAGACTGTCGAAAGAGCTCTTTGTTATGCATATAGGGATCGAAAAGTTCGGAAGAGAGAATTCAGGAGCTTGTGGATTTCAAGAATAAACGCTGCTTGCAGACTCAATGGGCTAACTTATAACAGATTCATAGAGGGTCTAAGAAAATCAGGTCTTGATCTGGACCGAAAGATCCTTGCGGAATTGGCTGTTTCCGACCCAGGGGTATTTACAGGAATAGTACGTAAGGCTGAACAGGCCCTATAGATCTGGATACTTTCGATACTAGAACTTCAGGAGATCCTGCGCGCTAATTTCGATCCGGTAGGATTATCAATAAAAGGCGGTCTAAATGACCGTTTTTTTATCAGCTTCGATTTGTTGATCTTACAGGTAATATTTAAACTGAGCTTCTTTAAATGATTGCTTCTTCGGGAAGGACTCCGAGGACATGAAACAACAGTTGAATTCACTTAGAGCTTCGACAATCGGTCTATTGAGTCAGATAGCTGATATAAAGACTCTCAACGACGCGCGCTCCAGGATCCTTGGACGTAAAGGCGATTTGACGGGAATTCTGAGAGGATTGAAGGATCTTCCAATTGAGGAGCGGTCCACCTTTGGCCAACTTGCCAACCAGATCAAAGCAGAACTTGAGGTTGAGTTTGATCTTAGAGAAACGCGTTTACGGGAAGACCTGGAACACTCTCAAGTCATGAGTGAATCTTTCGACGTTACTCTTCCAGGAAGGCGTCTTCCGTTGGGGCGTTCGCACATTTTAAACCGCGTTACTCATGAGTTGCTGGATGTTTTTTCAGGTCTCGGGTTTCAACTTGCGGAAGGCCCTGAAGTCGAAATAGATTACTACAACTTCGAAGCTTTGAATATGCCCAAAAATCACCCCGCCCGGGATATGCAGGATACTTTCTATTTTTCTGATAACCTTCTTCTTAGGACCCATACTTCTCCAGTTCAAATAAGAACCATGGAGACACACCGACCTCCTGTCAGGATAGTATGCCCTGGGAAGGTCTATCGTCGAGACGCCGATGTCACTCATTCTCCAATGTTTATGCAGATCGAGGGGTTGTGGGTTGATAAAGATGTTTCGTTTGCGGACCTTAAGGGGATACTTTACGCTTTCACGCGAGAATACTTCGGAGAGAAACTGGGTTTGCGTTTTCGACCGAGTTTCTTCCCATTCACAGAGCCGTCGGCAGAAGTCGACATTCAATGTGTAATATGTGGTGGTTCCGGTTGCAGAACTTGCTCTTCTACAGGATGGCTTGAAATTCTGGGCGCTGGGATGATAGATCCGACTCTCTATGGATTTGTAAATTATGATCCTGAAATACAGTCAGGTTTTGCCTTCGGCATGGGCATAGAGAGGGTTGCCATGCTGAAGTACGGGATACCCGACATTCGTCTTTTTTACGAAAACGATATTAGGTTTTTAAACCAGTTTTGAGCTTTGGTAACACGAGAAGGTCAATCGCGTCCATAATTCTTAAGACAGGACCCCCTCGATTTTCCTGACTATAAAACCGCAATGAACAATAATATCAATACGAGGTGAACCGCCATGCTCGTCAGCTTAAACTGGCTGAAAGAGTTTGTAAACATTGATATTGGGCCGGAAGAAGTGGCTCATATTCTCACCATGGGAGGAATCGAGGTCGAAGCTCTAAAATATGAGGGAATCGATCTAAGAACTTGCCTTACAGCAAGAATTGACAGGTTGACCCAGCATCCCTCGTCGGAAAAGTTAAACATTGCAGAAATAGATCTTGGCGATCGTGTTGAGAAAGTGGTCTGTGGGGCCCCTAATTCCCGTCAAGGCCAGATAGTCGCATATGCCCCGGATGGGACCAATCTTCTTGGTGGAATCGCAGTCTGTCGGCGCAATATAAAAGGGATAGAATCTCCGGGGATGTTGTGTTCGGAGAAAGAACTGGGTCTAGGAGAAGATTCCGCTGGAATCCTGATTTTTGATGAAAACACTCCTGTGGGTGTTCCCCTCTCTGATGCCTTTCCTGAGATTGAAGATGTGATCCTGGAAGTGTCTGTAACACCGAACAGAGGAGATTGTCTTTCCATAATCGGACTAGCAAGGGAAGTAGCGGCTCTTACTTGCGTCGACCTAATAAATCGAGACTTTGAACTGGAGGAGTCTTCTGTAGATATAAGGGACAAGCTGATGGTGGAAGTCCCAGATTTTGATCTGTGTCCACGCTACGTTGCGAGAATGATAGAGGACGTTCATGTCGGAATCTCTCCGTTTTCAATGAGGCTGAGGCTTACGAGGTGCGGAGTCAGGCCTATTTCCAACGTCGTTGACGCCACTAATTATGTGCTCTTGGAATGTGGGCAGCCATTACATGCTTTCGATTATCTGTCTCTTGAGAATCACAAGATAATAGTTAAGAGGAATGACCCTTCTGAGGTTTTTAAGACGCTGGACGGATCTGAGCGGAGACTTCCGGAAAATTCCCTGATGATTCAGGATGGTACAAGATCCGTTGCTCTAGCAGGAATCATGGGAGGACTCAATTCAGAAATTACAAGTTTAACGAATCAGGTTGTAATTGAGAGCGCATGTTTTGAACGCTTCGGGATTCGGCGTACCGCAAAAGCCCTGGGAATGTCCACAGAAGCTTCCTTTAGATTTGAGCGAGGTGTCGATCCGGATGGATGTGTGTGGGCGGCCAACAGAGTTTCGGCCCTAATCCAAAGGCTTTCCAACGCAAGGGTCTTGAAGGGTATACTGGACATTTATCCGACTCCGGTAAGGCGCAACGTTACAAGAGTCAGAACCAAGAAGGTAAACTCCACTCTAGGTTTGGATCTGACTAGAAGCCAGATGAAGTCCAACTTGCAGAGGCTGGGAATTCAGGTTCGAGACATTGATGACTCGGAGAGAGACCTGGAGTGTGTGTCGCCTAGTTGGAGATGGGACCTGGATAGGGAAATAGATTACATTGAAGAAATTGCACGAGTCCATGGCTTCCAGAATATTCCATCCACTATGCCGGTTTATCGATCGGAACCGGACCACACGAAGCGCGAATATACTGGTGTTGATAAAGTCAGAGACATGATGAACGCCTCGGGCTTCACCGAGATTATAACGATGTCCTTTGTTTCAAGAGGCGCCTCGGAACAGTTTCGCTGCGATTGCGAGGGAGAAGACCTGGCGTTACTCAATCCTCTTTCAGAGGATTATGTGGTAATGAGGCGATCTCTCCTGCCAGGGTTAATGGGCGCGCTGAAAAGAAATCTTAATTTCAAGAATGAAAATCTAAAGTTGTACGAAATTGGAAAAACATTTGTTCCTGTTAGTGGTTCAGAAACTCCTGTAGAGAATTTAAGAATAGCGGGATTGGCATTCGGTTCAAGGTATCCTGATGAATGGCATTTCAATAGGGGTCAGGTTGATATATCAGGGAAACTTGAAGTTAGACCAGAAGTTGATTTTTTCGATATAAAAGGCGCAGTAGAGAATGTCCTTGATGGCTTAGGCATCTCAAAATCTCAGTTTGTTCCATCCTCCTCTACCTTCTTACATCCAGGCAAGTCTTCGGATATACTAGTCAATGGAAATGTGATTGGTTTTATAGGCGAAATGTCTCCGGACAAGACCAGAGAAATGGGTTTAAGTAAGAAAATCCAAATATTTGACCTATTCCTAGAGGCTCTATTTGTTCATGCATGCAACGATAGAGTTTTTAGGCAGCTTCCTCGCTACCCTTATATCGAGAGGGATCTATCCATCATAGTTGAAACGAATTGTTCAGGAGATCAGATTAAACTCTTGATTTCACGCCTAGGGCATGATATCATTACTTCAGTGATCCTATTTGATTTATATCGTGGAGAATCGATTCCGGAAGGCTGTCAGAGTATGGCGTTCCGGATCCGGTATCAGTCTGAGGATCGAACCCTTACCGACGCTGAAGTCCAGGAGGTTCATTCTCAGGTAACCACAACTCTGATAAGAGAGTTGGGGATTACCGTTAGAGAATGATGACTTGAGTTTTTTGACTCGTTTCTAGGGTCAGATGGCGTCTCCAGGTTCGGTGTACGGTGGATTCTCATGTGGAGGGGTGGGTTTGTAATGACCATCGCAATTCCGGAGAAGCAGTATTTTAAAATAGGCGAAGTGAGTGAGATTCTGAATGTTGAACCTTATGTTCTAAGGTACTGGGAGTCAGAATTCAAAATCTTGAAGCCTACCAGAACTCGGGCTAGACAGAGACTTTATCACAAGCGAGATCTAGAGTTACTTCTCGAAATAAAACATCTGCTTTATGACGAGAAGTTCACAATTGCTGGGGCTAAAAAAAGGCTTCAGGAAATGAAAAAACAGGCCGCCGCTGAAAAGAAGGCAGCCAAAGTTCCCAAGGCAAGCCGGGTTAAAGAAGAAATCAAGGCCCTTGAGAGTCGCATGGAAAACGCCACATCTTCAGACAATCAATCAGACTACAGGGACTTATTGATTGAAATCAAGAAGGAACTCAAAGAGCTCCGGATGATTCTGGAAGGGTAGTGGAGCATCCTTTGCAAAGACCGTTTGCACGGGTCGTGTAATCTTTCTAAGAATGTCCAACTTTGCAGCGGATATCCGCTGAGTTATAGCCGTCTAATATCCAGTTTTCCTGAATGGTGTAATTTTTCTGTTCAAGCTTCTTGTGGATTAGGTTTAGATATTACATAATATGGTTGAGCTAACGCTCAGGCTAATTCTAACTTGGGAGGTTTCGAATGACTACTCCAGCGCACTGTCCAGGATTTGAAGCCAACAAAAGTCTGTCTTCATTCAAGTGCAAATGTCCAAGTTGTGGCGCAGAGAAGGAAATCTTCTCGGACGAATTTGATCGACCCCATACCTGCAAGAACTGTAAACAGCCGATTGACTTTTCACAATGTAGTATTGAATCCGGCGCCGGCGTTTAGAGAGAATTTTACGAATTTGCCCCCTAAGTTAAGGCTTTTTAAAAATGATTGGGTTCCAATCAAAATGCTTAAGGGGGCAGTTATTTGGAAATGATTTCCTTAACTATGTCCTTGAAGCAGTCTCCCCTGTGAAATTCATTGTTAAACATGCCAAATGAAGCGCATCCAGGTGAAAGCAGAATAGTGTCTCCTGAACTTGCCTGACCAAAAACGGTTAGCACCGCTTTTCTAAGATCGTCAAAAACCCCAATAATTTTGCTGCCCGCTCCAAAAGATAGCAGGTCCGATTGTAGCCTGGATGTAGCGGTTCCGTCCAGCAGGGCTATCTTGTGGGCCTTTAGGGCGGCCGCCTGCGCGAAGGTTTTAAGGTCCAATTTTTTATCGGCTCCGCCCGCCAGCAAAAAGATTCGTCGGGCTTGGACTGCGTTCAATGCCATGATTCCAGCAATAGGAGTCGTACTGGTCGAATCATTTATAAAAGTTACCCCGTTCTTGGCGCCTACTGTTTCTATACGGTGCTCGACCCCTTCAAAACTCTCGACTGCCCTTCGAACAATGTCATCAGGTATTCCAAGTCTTGTGGACAGCCTCCAAGCGGCTGCGACGTTTGAGACATTGTGCTCGCCAGGAATTCTTAACGCCAAGTCAGATGGGGAGTCAACAAAGGAAAACAAGTCCTTTCCGGCGGGGGCTTCATTAGCAAGAATTTTTGTGGCAACCTGATCTCCGTTGAACAGGCAGAAGTCACCATCTTTTTGATACCTATAAATTGCTTTCTTGTCCCATATGTATTCCTCCATGTCAGCGTATCGATTCAAATGGTCAGGATATATGTTTGTAAATACCGATGCCCTGGGAGAGATTTTAGCATCGTGAAAGCCCTGGAGTTGCCAACTGGAGAGTTCCAGCACAACGATGTCATCGTCGCCCGCTTGTTCGAGTAATGGAAGAGTCGCCAAGCCCATTATATTGCCGGCCAGGAAGACATTTCGTTTCGCATGACTCAAAATCCTGTAGATCAGTTCGGTAGTGGTAGTTTTTCCTCGTGTGCCTGTAATTCCAATAACCAGCCCTCTAAAATTCTTGCAAAAAAGGCTTTCATCCATTTCTACGGGAATTCCCTTTTCCTTGGCCAGATTGAGGAAAGGCGAAGATTTCGGGACATCGGCGTTTCTAAGAATCATGTCACAATTTATGAAATCGGCTGGATCGTGTCCTCCGACCCTGATCTCAACAGGCAAGTCCTCGAGCTTTTCAAGAGACGCCGCCAACTGCTCTCTGCTTTTCAAATCGGTTACGGTGACTCTGGCCCCGCATTTTAATAGAAAGAGAGTGTCATTGAGTCCTCTACCGAGCAAACCGAGCCCCATTACGGTAATTTTTTTCCCTGAAAAGATGGATCGAAAATCTTTCATACTTTGCTCCAATTAGGAATTCCCCTGAGACTCAATCCTGAACTGCGCCGAAAAAAATTGCAGCTTTGCCTGCGCCATCTCTCAATTCTTACGCAACAAGGCGAGCGCTCAGATTCTTGAAAGGATGTCCGGGCCATTAGCAGTTATGGCAATTGAGTGCTCGAAGTGAGCGGACAGTTTTCCATCGGCTGTCACTGCTGTCCATTCATCCGCCAACATTTTCACTCGCCAGGAACCCTCATTTACCATGGGTTCGATGGCCAAAGTCATGCCGACCTGCAAACGGGGATTCCATCCCACTCCGGTATAGTTCGGGATTTGAGGCGGTTCATGCATGTTCCTGCCAACTCCGTGACCGACAAAATCTCGAACTACCGAGTAGCCATGGGATTCAACATGGGTCTGGACTGCCGCAGAAATCTGCTGCAACCTGGCGCCGGGCACAGCCTGCTCAATAGCCTGATACAAAGATTCTTCGGTAATCTTGAGAAGTTGGCGAGCCTCATCGGAAATGGCGCCCACTGCGTAAGTTCTGGCCGCATCGCCGACGAATCCCTTATATACTACTCCAACGTCGACACCAACGATATCGCCCTCTTTGAGGACCCTTGATCCGGGAATTCCATGAACAACCTCCTCATTTACTGAAGAGCAAATACAGGCAGGGTATGGTTTTCTATTGCTCATACGGTAACCTTTGAAGGCAGGTTTTCCTCCGGAAGCTTTAATTAGGGACGATGCTATCTTATCGAGTTCCCCCGTGGTAATTCCAGGTTCAACGGTTTGAGCAAGTTTGTCCAGAATTCCGGCGATAATTTGGTTGGCTTCACGCAGAATATCAATTTCCCTGGGGGTTTTAAGGATAATAGGGTTTTCTTTCAACTTAGACGCACCTCGCAACAACCTTTTTTAATCAGTAATTCTTAGCAAAACCAGAGGGAAATTACCAGATAGTCAGTGACAAGAGAGCAAGGAGGGGAACGGAAGCATGAAAATAAGCCTTGAACCAGTCTATGTGGCAGGTCTCGCAGACAGTTCTTACATGCCCCTGAATAAAAAATCTCCACTAAACTAATTTATTGACACATGTACTGGCATAAGTTAAATTAAATTAGCTAGTCATGTAATCGCCCGACGGAAGACCGTATCCTCCTTCTTTGGAGCCATACCCTTTTTTAATATCCGTCGGGCTTCTTTTTGCGTTCCTATAAATTTCAAGCTTAAGCTTTCACTTCCGGCCAGTGAAAAGCGCCATATCGACGATGTGTAACCATGAGAACCCTCCAAACCATAATTTTTGTAGCTCTTGTCGTTACGCTATCAAGCTTTGGCGGTGACATTCTTTCATGGCTGAGAGGAGTCTCCTACTTGTCAGGCGATGAGACCGAAATCAGTTCAAAACACGCCATGTTTTTGGGTCATTGGCTAGGAAGTTCGGGAACTATAATCGACATTAGTGGAGAGGGAAGGGCTGATTTTTATGATGGCAAATCTCAACTTCGATCGGCCCATCTGAAAATAAAGGGAGCCCAACTGATAATAACTCTTCCGGGGTTCCAGAAAGCGCTGACTATAAATGACCCTCCCAGATTGGGTCGAGATGGATTGTGGCGCATGCGTTTGGATGAAGAATTATTTGTTAGAGATTCTCATGATATAATGGTTTAAATTGAGCGAATCAGGCCTCTGGTGAAGGCCTGATCACAAGTAAAATTTGTGTAGGTGTGAAAACTTTGTAGCTATTTGCTCAACAATTTCCGAAAGTGGTAACCAAAAAGAGCGCTCGAAACGGCTTCGCCAAAGGATCGTCGGTGGAAAAGAAAAGCTCTGACAAGAAGTTTCCAGTAATAGATTTTTCCTTTGTCCAGAATGCCGAGATAAAGAATCGATGAGAAGAATGCCCTAATTTCGAGTCTGTTAATTTGCTTGGTGCGGGCGGGTTTGTATTCCTTTAGAAACTCCAGCACTCTCTTATAATATTCCGCAGGCGAGTATATATGATTCAATACAGCCTGGTAACCGGCTCTAATGGTTTCAGGATCCATCTTCTTCGGAATAAAATTCAGGGATCCGTCACAATTGTCACCGGTGCAATCAGCCAATAATCTGCCTTCGTCCTTCAATCTCTGATATAGTTTTGTGCCCGGAATAGCATTGAGTAACCCTATCATGGCTTTTACCACTCCACTACTTTGTATGAAGCCGATCTGTCTCTCGAAGATATTTGGAGGATCGTTGTCAAAGCCGATAATAAAGCCGCCCATGACTTCCATTCCGTGTCTTTGGATTGTTTTAACAGCCTCCACCAGATCCTTTGATTGATTTTGCCGCTTGCCACACTCAACCAAACACTCTTCGGCCGGGGTTTCCAAACCGAGAAAGACCGAGTCGAATCCGGCGGATGTCATCATTTTCATCAGTTCTTCATCGTCGGCCAGATTAACCGACGCTTCTGTGAAAAGAGAAAAAGGGTATCGCCTCTTTTCTTGCCAAGCCTTGAGTTCCAAAAGAAAGGATTTTGCTTTGACTTTATTGCCGATAAAATTATCATCAACTATAAAACAGCGACCTCTCCATCCTTTTTGATAGAGAATATCAAATTCACGAATCATCTGGTCGTTAGATTTGACGCGAGGTTTTCGTCCATTTAGTTTGACAATATCACAAAATTCACAATCGAACGGACAACCTCTCGAATACTGGATAGACATAGACGCATAGTAGTTCATGTGGATGAGATCCCACTTTGGCAATGGGGTTTGAGTTATGTCCGGTTTCTCTTCCGAGGTGTAAATCTTCTTAACCGAACCATTAGAAAGATCATTGAGAAATGGTGGTAATGTGATTTCCGCTTCATTAAGAATTTGAGTGTCTATTTCGGGAAACTCCTCAGGGGTACTTGAAAATAATGGCCCTCCCGCTATGAGGCGTTTATTCATGCTTTTAGTCCGTTTGACCACTTCTCTAACGGAATCCTTCTGAACTACCATCGCTCCTATGAAAACCATGTCCGCCCAATGGAGATCGCTATCCATAAGCAGCTCTACGTTCATATCGATTAGCCTCAAATCCCAATCCTTTGGAAGCATTGAGGCCACGGTAAGAAGCCCTAGAGGAACGTGCGCCGCACGTTTTCTGATGAATTTCAGGATATGCTTAAAACTCCAGAAAGTATCCGGTATCTCTGGATAGACCAATAAAACCTTCATTTTTGATAGATCCTTTAAGTCTTCGAGTTCTAGAAAAATAACCCGATGGTGAGTTCGAATGAAGATCTGCGCTCGGTTTGGCCGAACTAATTACACACGCAGGTCAATTTGATGTATGAACGATTAGACCGTATGGAACCGAATGTCAATGGAATGAAAGAACCAGTTGTCAACCATTTCTCACAATTCCAATTACACTTTTTAGCTTTTTCGAGGGTTAATTCCCATAAGGCGATTCGAGAAAGCGTAAAAGTGAAGAATCTGGTTTCAAAAGGAACGTGGTATTTTCTTTGAAAATGGTTTTGTATGATTCCAGCGTTCTGACAAATCGAAAGAAATCGATATCCTTGTTGTACGCTTCAGCATAAATCTTGGCTGACTCAGCCTCTCCTTCACCCTTTAAAGCTTGAGCCTTGCCATACGCTTCCGCCAGAAGTATTTCCTTGTCTTTATCAGCGCTGGCCCGAATTTCCCTAGCCTGTTCGTCTCCTTCAGCGCGGTATCTCTTTGCTATCCTTTCACGTTCCGCTTTCATCCTTGCGAATACGCTGTTTTGAACTTCTTCCGGCAGGTCAACCCTTCTAATTCGTACGTCTATAACCTCGATCCCAAAACGCCGAGCCTGCTCCTCTACGCCACTTGTAACCTGATTCATGATTCTTTCGCGCTCTTCCCTTATAAATTCCTTGAAATTGTGATTACCAATTTCCTGTCGCAATCGTGCGAAAGTTATGTCATTCAATCGTGCAATAGCTCCTGCATAGTTTCTTACCGTTTGGTAAAATAGAAGCGGTTGAGAAATCCTCCATCTGGAAACAGTGTCAACCGTCAATCTTTTCTTGTCCAGGGTGATATATTCGGCTGGTCTGGCTTCTGCAGCGAGAATACGTTTTTCAAACAATGTTAGATCCTGGATGAAGGGGGTCTTGAAATAAAGTCCCGGCTCCTGAATTATACGGATGGGTTTTCCAAACTCCAGAATTAACCCCTGTTCCCATTGCTGAACCAAAAATGCGGACTGGCCCACCACAATTGCAGCTAGAAAAACAATTATCAATAACTTAACCATAATTGTTACCGACCTTTCCTCGTTTGCGTAGTGTTTGATTCTTGGTCCGTGTTGATCAGCGGCTGCTGGGCTTTTCCGGGTTCAGTAATATTCAGCAGAGGAAGGACGTTCGAATTATTGCCTTGAGTAACCAACTTCGTTGTCGGTGGAAAAAACTTTTCTATAGCTTCGAGGTACAACCTTTCCCTGGTAACTTCAGGAGCTTTTAAATATGCGGAAAGCACAAAAGAAAACCTTTGGGCGTCTCCCCTGGCCCGTATAACTCTCTCAGCTTGAAATGCCTCAGCTTGTCTAATTTCCTGTTGAGCCAGGCCTCTAGCCTTAGGAATAATATCTTCGGAGTATCCGTCGGCTTCCTTAATAAGCCGTTCTCTATCTTCCCACGCTCTCACAACGTCATGAAAGGCCTCCTGAACTTGGGACGGAGGGTCCACGACTAGGAGCCGAGCCTGCGTCACGAGTAAACCCGTATTGTAATCATCAAGTAACTTTTGAAGGTAGATTTCAACCCTTTTTTGTATTTCCATTCTTCCCTTTGTCATCGTGTAGTCTATGGTGTTTTCTCCAACTACGCCCCTCAAAGCTACCTCTGCTGAAGCTCGAAGAGTATTCTCCGGAGCCTCGGCTCCAAAGAGAAATTTGACA
Organism: uncultured Desulfomonile sp.; assembly: GCA_903952205.1. Classification (GTDB taxonomy): domain Bacteria; phylum Desulfobacterota; class Desulfomonilia; order Desulfomonilales; family Desulfomonilaceae; genus CAJBEZ01. The sequence continues at coordinate 32,407 of CAJBEZ010000083.1, forward strand.
GGGTCTTGAACCATGTACTGGACAAAGAGCTGGACATCAACAATGTTTTCGTCGCCCGTAAGCATCAGCGACTCGGCGGGAACGGACCGGGTCCTTGTTCCGTCACTACGAAAGCCTATTTCGGCTCGTCTTACTTTACTAACATCAACGACGATCTGGTTCATAAATGGCTTTGGAAGCCTATAGCGTAAACCGGAATCTGTTATCGAATGTTCCTTGCCGAAAAGCAGCACCACTCCTTTTTCGCCTGGGCCTACCACATAAAACCCCGAAGCAAGATAAACGCATATCACAACAAGAATAGTGACCCACAGTCCCCAGCCTTTCATAAATCGGCTTATCCTGTCTCTAATTTCCTCTATGCTGCGTTGTAATTCTTTGATCGGGACAGGGTTCTGTCCCGGCCGAAAACCTTCCATGAAACCTCCAGGAAAACTGTTGAACTATCAAATCAAGTTTGTTAGCGCTACGACGTAGTCACAAACAAATTCGACCTTATGGTAGCTGACAAGGTTTACTAACATAAGGTTTCGAGGCTGGTAACTCCACGTAGGGGCCCTCAATGTTCTTTAACCAAATAATTTCACGAGCCGGAAGCCGAGGAAGAAACATAAATTCAACAACCAACACTAGCCATCGTGCCTTTTGTTGGAGAGTTTGACAAGTTTCCTAAACAAAGGAGTTCTTTTGAGCCGTTGCAAAGCGACATCTCCCAGAGCCTTGTCTATTACCTCTGCGCCTCCAGCCTGAACAGCCAAATCCAAAACCTCAAGAGCCTGATTATATCTACCTGTCCGGGCATAGATCAAAGCAGCGTTGTAATGTAGCCATTCAGGCTCAAATGGCTCTTTATCGACCAAAGCGCGTTCATAATACTTCAAAGCAGTGTCATAATATCCCATCTGCAGATTCAGGTAAACCAGGCGGCTAACCGTGTAAGGCGCCAAACCGTTGGATTTCTCAATTATCTTATATATCTGCATGGTCTTTTTTCTATTTCCCAAAATCAAGTGAGCTACAGCAAAATCAGCCAGAGCAAATTCATCGGAAGGGTCCTTTTCTAGCCCTTGCTTGTAATGTTTCACGGCGCGACGAGGCTGCCGCTTCTTGTACAAAAAATAATGACCGAGATGAAAATCAACCTGAGCGTCGTCCGGATCATTCTGGAACGCCTGCTCAAATAGTGTTAGAGCTTCTTTTTCTCTATCCATCTCAAGGTACAGATGGCCCAATTCGGCAAGAAACTGGCTGTCATCCGGATCAATTTCTACGGCCTTACCGAGATAGTGCAGGGCTTTAGCATAGTCGGACTCATCCAGATATATGAGGCCAAGGTTGAAATATGGGTCCCCGTTGTCTCGATCCAAATCAATAGATGCCAGAAAGTCTATTTTTGCTTGATCAGTAAGATCCATTTTCCAACAGATCAGTCCGCGATTGTTGAACAGGTAGGCTCTACCGACTTTACTAAGCCGAATTGCCTGATCAATAAGCTCGTGAGCTTCCTGCAGCGAGTCTTCGTCATATTTCATCAGCGCTGAATCATTCAAACTCCGAACCAGTTTTTCCCTTTCCCATTCTCTTTTTGCGCTAAAAAGCAAATTCCCGGTTCGAAGTGTTTCAAGCCTGTGTGGCTCAGTTAATAAGACGAAGCCATTCACTTCCAGACCATCTTCCGCCCAGTTGACCTCGACACAAAAAGCCGGGACCCCGCTGGGTTCCCCAAAGAAACAAAAATAAAGCATCACCTGAAGATCCGGATCACTCAAAGAGTCACGAATGTCCCAGATCTCATCGGGGTTTTCGAGTGTAAACGCTATCCACGGTCCAAACCCGGCTCTTCCAAATTTATCCAGAGTTACCGCAAATTCTGGGAGTACCGTAGATATCATTTTGTAGTTTGGAAAAGGGGGAAGCAAGGTGCGGCGCAGTCTCGGCAAAATATCAATGACATCATTAGCTTTGGCAGTATACTTCGTCGCCATCCATTACCTCTGTATGAGAATCAAAAGTTTTGCGGTTCCCTTGCCCAAGCATTTCTCAAGAGATTACAAATTGAAAAGCTTGGTATTTCAAAAGAATAACACGCACATCGTCTGTGGTCAACGAGGTTGCGGACAAATTGGATATAAAATAGAGTTTCAACACTTTTAACTAACCATATCGAGCGCAGACCGAGCAAATATCAGTGTACAAATCGACATAATCCCCAGTTCATAGTTATCCCAACGGCTACTAGTGCGGCAGTTTCAGCCCTAAGCGTGGTGAAGCCTAACGAAGCTGGAACAGAACGCCACTGGGCCAAGATCGTCTGTTCCTCTTCGGTGATTCCACCTTCAGGACCTATCACAAATGTTACTGAATCTGTCGACAGGGAATCCAAGACATTTAACAGAGGAGGGACTTTATCTTCCATAGCAAGATGAATGAATTTGGAAGTCGAAGAATAAGTCTTAAGAAAGGTTGACAATCCTAATGGATCGTGGATTCGTGGTTTCTTCAATCTCCCCGACTGAGCGCAAGCTGACTCAGCGATTTTGCCCCACCTTGAACTTGTAACTTCAGGTTTCCTGTTTGAAAGTTCCAAAATAAGGGGAAAGAACTGTTCGACTCCCAATTCTGTGCCATGTCTTAAAATTTCTTCCGTAGGACCGGGTCTTACGCAACCAAAAGCCAAACAGACAGTCATCGGAAAAATTTGAACCGATTCCCGCAAACTTAGAATTTTCCCGACCAATTCGCCGGCCGTCCCCAATTCTAGGACAACTTCATATCCGTAGCTTCCATCTAGGACCGTCAAAATCTCTCCGAGTCTCATGTGGAGAACATTTCTGAGATAATGAATATTATCCGGAGAAAAAAAGACCACCTGGTTGAATACCCGAGTATTGTCGACGTAGATTCTGCGTTCCTTGTATTTACGATTCATCTCTCGCTCGCCTGTTAGCCGGAAGTATGTTGCCGTTTGGGAATAATTACTCTGAGAAACATCAGGTCTCTCGCCTTTTTGTCAAGAAACTTTCCAAACGATCAAGAGCTTCGCTTATGTTTTTCATGGAGTTGGTGTAAGAAAACCTTATGAAACCTTCACAGTTTTTTCCGAAGTCGATCCCAGGCGCAACTCCCACGCGAGCCTCACGAAGTATTTCAAAAGCAAAATCGTAGGAATTGGAGCAAAATTTCCGAGCGTCACACAAAATATAAAAAGCGCCAACAGGATCATGGGTAATTTCAAATCCCATTTCCCTCAAGCGTCTTAGCATCTCCAATCTTCGCTCATTGAATAACTGTTTCATTTGGTTGGTTTGATCAGATGAATTCCTCAAAGCCTCAACCCCTGCGTATTGAATGAAGTCAGCGGCGCTTATGAAGAAATTCTGACTCATCTTCTGGATGGGTCTCACAAATTGAGGTCTGCTAATCACATATCCAAGGCGCCATCCAGTCATAGCGAATAATTTTGAAAAACCATTCAGCACGAACGCATCATCGGTAAACTCCAAAATACAGTGTTCCTTGCCCTCGTAGACAAGTCCGTGATAGATTTCGTCGGATATGATCGGCAAACCCATCCCAGCCAATTCTTTCATGGTTTCCGGTTCTAAAATGGTACCAGTAGGATTGGACGGGGAATTGATCATGATGGCCTTGGTCCTGTTGGTGATAGAACGTTTTACAGAATTGGGATCCAATTCAAATTTGTCCTCAGGATATACTGGAACGAAAACAGGGACTGCCCCGAGAAAATTAACAAAATTTGGATAGCATGCATAATGAGGGTCTGAAAGAATGACCTCGTCACCGGGATTAAGGATCGACGCCAGCGCAAGGAATATGGCGGGTGAAGATCCGGATGTTATGATCACGTTGGCTGGATTGACCTCGACGTTGTACATGACCTTATGATAATCGGATATGGCGCAGCGCAACTCAGGAATTCCGATGCTTGCCGTGTAATGGGTTTTACCCTGCCTGAGCGCCCTGATCCCTGCTTCTACAACATTCGCTGGAGTATCAAAATCTGGTTCACCAACTTCAAGGTGAATGACGTCGCTCCCTGCTTTGGACATTTCAAGGGCCTTTTCAAGTACATCCATGACCAAAAACGGCGAAATATCCCTAGATCGGTGGGAAACATTCTCCAATAAAGAGTTCATCAAAATGAAACCTTTCTAACTATTTCTGTGCGTAAGATTAGACCAACCTGGGGACCATTATAGAAGAATCAATGATTCAGCTCCAACCTTATTCATGCGGAAGAACTTGTTACTAACTAAGGTGTCATATATTTTAACGCAAAGTTTGCTAACTCCCTCATTCGTTTCTGACGGTGAGGCGCTGGCTCCTCTCCCCAGGGGAGCCCTGCTTATTTGTGGAGCCTAATAATTGTTACGAACCTCTCCTGTCATTTCCAATAAGACTCAATCTACCGCAGCCTCTTTGACACAACTTGTGATTCTCGAAACCGCTCGCAAACAAACTCGTGTGGTTCGGTTTCAGTTTCCAGAAATGTCAGTTTAAGACCGGCCGGATTGTTCGGACTGAAGAAGAAACATTGGGGGTTTGTGCATGGATTCTCAATATTTTTCATAGGGCCCTCGCTTGCAGTAAAATTGTAATCATCAGGGGAGTGTTCAGTCGGACAATGTCAATCGACGAAGGGCGAGTGCGAACGGACTGGCCCCTATAAGCCATCAGCGTTGAAAAGTAATCCACACACAGACGAAAACAGAGGACCTGTCGCTGTTTGAAAGTGAAGATGCTTAACCATTGGGCCTGTTTAACAATACTGATAATTATTTAAGAAGGATTCGGGATGAATGTGAAATCCTGCGTCAACAGGACTTCGCATTCAAAATGTGCGTCGGTTCATTTTATTGAACGACAGATAGATGCGTTATAGTCAATCATACGCTTCTTGTTAGAAGCGTCAGAAATCAACGGCTCTAGGTGTTACGGCACCTTGAGCCAACTAAGAGAAATGTTTTTTTAATCATGAAATAATAATACTATGCCCGAAGGGGACTGTAAAGAAATATCTAAATATTGTCATGTAAATGAACGTGACGGATCAGCTTCCCAAATTTCTCTATAATCGAAATTGATTTGTTCTCCGAACGATTAAGATTCTCCTGTTCCTAACCGATAGCGACCGTTTCTATCTAGATGAATAATTCTGGGGGTTGAGATAAAAAGACAAAATATCTGAAGGGGTTCAATGAAGGATAATAATTGATGTTTGGTGAAGCAGCATCACGACATTGAATAAACTCAATACCTATTCTAAAACGAAGATCACCTCGACACGAATACGGTATTCCTGTATCTCTCCGGCCTCACACATGACACTCATATCAACAATTTTCATGCCGGTTATGTTTCTTAAAGTCTTGTTTGCGCGTTCAAAAGCCAGCTTTATAGCCTCATCAAAGCTGTTTGGAGAACCCGCAATCACCTCGGTAACTCGAGCGACTCGTCCTGACATAGTATCCTCCTGACTAGCGTGCCTCACCATGTTAGAGAGTACGGAATCAGGCACCAACTTGTCAACCAAAGAAGTTGATCTAACGTATTTAATTAGAGCTGTAGATTAATTCTATTCCGCGTGACGTGTCAGACACTCACATGGTCACTCTGGTTGATGCGTAATGAATGTTCGTCGCTCCAAGGGTTGCAATTGCGCCTTGGTCGTCAATAGGCGGAATTTTTTCTGTCAGAGACTCACGTTTCCATGTGTCCCCAAAGAATCCTATGTCCGAGGTAGCAATGCCCCTGGTCTGGTTTACTCGAATTGCCCGAGGTCAACGTACTGTCTATCGTCTAATAAATGGATGGCTGAGTCGATCGGCTCTTAGGAAGTTCTTATCACTTGAATTCTATGTCTTCCGGTTTCTCGGCCTCGTAATTGGAACATCGCAATATCAAAACGGCGATCAACACGGCCCCAAACGCATAAGCTGCTATTTCCCAGATTTCCATGCAAAACCATTGACCTATCATCGATCGTCCACAGCGCCTGTGGATAACTCGTGATTTAGGCTGTTGATACAATTGGTAACCTCCCAGTTTTTAAGAGAGCCAAGCAGATTGAGCACTTTTGGGGCACCAGAAAAACCTAATGATATCAATCGACAGGCTATCTCACCGTAATCACGGTGATACCACAAAAGCCCTTTATTGTTGGTGGCCTAGTTATAAACACCTGTTGATAAAACGCATTTCAGAGTAGGGTAGGAAATGTCATAAATATCAACGTCTCAGGACTGTCCCTGAGAAGAATTCTCTTGTTTCCAGCCATTCTACCGATTCCTCGTTTCCTCAAAACCCCAACGCCAACTGGTCCGGATATTCGCAATTCTCTGGCGGCGCTATGACCTTCCCGACTACTGGAGGCCTAAAATATTTGTTCTTTTTGGGAATTTTCATCACATAGCCCAAAAGTTTCGTCAGCGGTCAGCAGAGGCCAACCAGAGCCTTCTCCATGATTACGGATCTAGCCTTGCCTGTGGGGTCCCTGACGTTGCAGTCTGCCTTAAAAAGGCCCATGCGCCCAAAACATATGGATAACACCTTTCAGTTGATTAATTTCCAAACATCAAGAGGTGTTTTCTTATTATTTTTTCTTGCGAAAAAGGACTATCCTATTGGTATTAGTACCGGATTTCATGTTTTGAATACCCCAGATATTGGCGGTCTTAGTGAACTCCTGAGAATTGACCAATATGCCATTACACTCGAAACCTGCGCTATTCCCCAAAGGCACGACATGTTCATCTAAACTGACTGTTCGATTTTTTACTTCACCAACTTCAAAGGCGACCCATCCATCTGGTTTGGTTACCCGATATAATTCATGAAAAACTGAGCCCATGGCCGTAGACCATTCTTCAACTGTTTTTGCCATGGTGATACGTTTAGATATCTCATCATCATCCAAAGAATTAAACCAGCGTCTTAACCAGTTGTCCTTAGAGTACTGCACAATATTAAGGAAAGGCGGAGATGTAACCGTCAACTGAACTGAATCTGCAGCAATCTCAGGAGTATATGCGGCGCTCTGATTGATAAATAACCCGGACATCCCGGCGGCGTTAATATTAGCTTTCTGTGGAGAAGTCAGGTTACGCAGTAGGCTATTTGTTTTTCGTAGAATTATTTCCTTGGTGTCGCGGTATTCCGGGATTTGGCGCCGAACTTCATTTATCTTTTTCTGGCTTTTCGGGGAAGCCGCCTGATTAGGAGGAAGCGTGTAGACGGAAAAGAATCCTGTTGAATGTCCTGTAAGCCTATTTGTCGCTACCATCGCGATCCAGCGGTCGATCCCGTCTTCATTGCCGCTTTCTTTTCGTTCACAAAGGTATTTCCTTATGGATAGTATCTCTGACAATGTCCTCTCGTGAAAAAACATAGACAGATCTATTTCAGACTCGAGGGTATTGTCGAAATCTAATCTGGACAATCTTTTGGCGACATCCTCAATGGTGGGTGGGGTAAAACGGGGCCTTGTCAATATCTCGCTCAACGGGTTGACATCGTTGGAAACGACTTTACGCCCCAGTAACCCCGCCTCAATCACTGTGGTACCGCGCCCGCTGAATGGATCATAAATAATGTCCCCGACATCGGACAGCAATTCGATAAAAAATCTCGGCAATTGCGGTTTGAAACACGCACGATAAGATATCTCATGGATTGAGGAAGCCTGTCTTTGCCTGGATGTCCAGAATTCATTGACGTATTTTGTTATATTTCTACCATCTATCAGGATAGTTTCTATTTTAGTGGTGTTGTCGGCGGCGCTAAAAAACGAACCATTTATGTCATCTTCTATATAAGTGAAATCCTGAAGATATGCAGCGACCTCATTACGCAAATCCATATAAGTCCCTCAGTTGTGTTCCCGCTCTCACAGCTTTTTAAAGGCCAAACTAATTAGCCTATGGATATATCTACATGGAACTCTATTAGCAAGTGCGGATCTTTAACGAAAACAAATTTTGATCCCGGCCTGTATAAAGGATGGGTGATCAAAAATGAAAAGATCAGGTCAGTGGGCATAGAAGAATATTGCAAGACTGCGAGAGGCCGATCCAGATATCCATAGAATTAATGCTCATGTGAAGCATTTGGTTCATATAGACTTGGCGCACTATTTTTATTCGGGGACTGAACAGCGCCGGCGATCTCGGTGACAATTAGCGCCTCGTTAACCAGAGAGTCGCTGGGGTAAGGCCCCACCGGAAAGGTTACGATTGACCAGGGGCGGTATGGTGAAGTATGTTCAGAAAAACTGTAAAAAAATCTTCTTTATCAAAGTGACGATGGTTTTGCTGCTGTTGGGTCCTGATAAATATCAAAGAAGGCAGGCAAGAAGCTGTAGAACCAGACCACCGAGTGTAGACAGTCATTCAAATCGCCTGTAGACTTGAGGCACATCACATGGCAAAAAGTTATTACTTTATCAGCGACTTGCACATTGGGGGCGATGAAGCGCTGGGCGTCTGCGATTATGAGACGGAGCTGGTGGCGTTTCTGCAACAGCTGACGGGTCTGGAAGAAGAAGCCGAACTCATTATCGTGGGCGATATTTTCGGAATGTGGGAATTTACCAATATCAAAAGTTCGGAGAAACTGCAGGCATTGATGCGTCAGTTTCCGAACATTTTCGAAGCATTCCGGGAAGCCGGGGAGAAGATCAAGATAACCCTTCTGCCCGGTAATCACGACTATGAAATCGCGTGTTATCCAGAATTCGTGAAGATCTTCAAGGATTTCAACATCGATCTTGAACAGCGACCAGCAATAACCCGGGAGTTGTGCGGCAAGAAGTTCTGGATAGAACACGGCAACCAGTATGATGACTTCAACCACATGCCCGATTTCGGCAACCCATACGCTCTGCCTGTGGGATATTTTATCACCAGCGGGATGGTGAGCGGGGCCGGCAAACGTTCCGAATACGGCCGGCACAATTGGCTCAAGGATATCCAGTCGGTTTATCCCACGGAAGAGATCCCTTACTGGGTGATCTCGAATTACTTTTACAGGGAAATGAGCGACTGGCTCCGCTGGCTGATCTTACCATTTTTGCTGCTGTCCGGGTTGACGACCTTCGTCCTGGCAGGGGCGGCCCTGGAGTGGCTGGGTATAACCCAGACCAATATTTTCCTTTTCAACGGCCTGTTTACCTCTCTGGGCTACCTTGGAAATCTGGTGCAGGTCGTGCTGATCATTAACGCCATCGTATTGTCGGTGCTGGGCGTGCTTTTCGTGCCCCTGAGCTTTATCCTGCGAGACATTAAGAAAACTCTGAAACGATTTCGCCTTATGACGCAACCGCAGGATCTCATCGCAGGGAAGGAACAGAGCTATCTGGACGCAGCCCAGGATGTCTTTGAGCGCCATCCCGACACGGTCATCTTCATCTATGGCCACACCCACGTCCCATCACTGCGGCGGCTTGGGAACCGGGTAGTGCTCAACACCGGCACATGGCTGAAAAGGCTGGTGAGAGTGCCGCTCCGCTTCGGCTATCTGCCTGATATCTATGTCCCTTTTTATTTTCTGGATTATTTTAAACTTAGCGACGCCGACGGATCTATCGCCATCGACTTTCAACGGGTTGATAAGGCTCAGCCCCAGGAATTGGATCTCTTGCAGCGTCTCCTGATATCCAGGAAACGCCGAGAGACGGAAGAACCAATACCGGAGCGAACCATCCTGGATGTCTGACCCTGTTATGGATAAAGGGTGTTGATTAGCGCAAGAGGCAATCGAGGATCGTCGCTCTTCGACTAGTCGAAGAGGGAACCTATGTTTTTGCTCAGATTTCTCCCCTTTGACTTGATGACGAAGACTTTGCCCGCAATAGTTTCATCAACGATTGAATTTAATGCAAGGCTGCGCCCTTCGCTTAAGATTTTCGGCTCATCAAAGCTTTGTATTGCATCTGATCTTCATACATACGGAGGAATATCTCGTGCTTGGCGTCGTGATACCTCGTTGCGGCTCCTTGGCAGGGATAGATAACCGTGTCGGCGGCGCTCATTTTAATCATGGCTTCGGTCACCGTGGCGCAGTCTCTGGCGGCGACGGCCCCAAGCATGGCCGAGCCAAGGAGCACGGCCTCGGGTTCTTTGGGGAGAACGATTTTGCGTCCGGTTATGTCTGCGTGCTCGCGCAGGAAGATCGGATTTTTGGCGCCGCCACCGGTGGTGAGTACAGTCTCAATCTCGAAGCCACTCTCGGTCATGGCGTCCAGGATGTGGCGGGTACCGTGCGCCACCGCTTGGACTGCAGCCAGGTAAAGGAGGGCGAGGTCTTCGAGGCTATCGCTAAGCCTTAGCCCAGAGATCATCCCGCGGGCGTGCGGATTGGCTCTGGGGGAGCGGTTGCCATGGAAATCCGGTTGTACGTGTAGATCCTTGGTGAGTTTGGCGGGAAACTCCGTTCCAGCGGCGAGCTTGTCGAGAACCTCCGCAAGGATTTCATAAACGGTCATCCCGCGCCTTTTCGCATCTTGCTCGAGTTCAAGACTACGAACGTGACTGAAAATGATGTGATCGATGAGCGCGCCTGTAGCGGACTGGCCGCCCTCGGTGAGCCATAACCCGGGGATCATCGCCGAATAGAACGGCCCCCAGACTCCATCGACGAATCGGGGGTCTTTAGAAACCGCCATGTGACAACTTGATGTGCCACCAATTAGCGCCAGCCGCTTTTCGAGTTCAACCTCGCCGCCTCCGGTTAACCGCGCTCCCAGCATTCCAACGCCACCGGCGTGGGCGTCGATGATCGACACTGCGACAGGGGTCCCCGGCTTGAGCCCAAAATCGGCCGCCGAGCTTTTGGTGAGGCCGTGTGCGATAGGCTCGCCCATGGGCCGGATGCAAGTTCCGATGCGCCGGTAGCCTTCCGAGACCAGTTCACCCAGCCCTATAGACTGCCAGTAGGTGTCGTCCCATCTCCCTACGCTGCCCGGTGTCGTGGGTTGCAAATGGCCCTGGTAGGTCCATTTGCACACGGTCGTGCACAGCGAGCGGGTTTCCTCGCCAGTAGAGCGATAGGTCAGGAAATCAGCCAGGTCGAAAAAGCGACGGGTCCGTTTCCAGCAATCGGGAAGATTCTCTCTAAGCCAACTGAGTTTGGGCGACTCCATCTCAGGGGAGATGATCCCGCCCAGGTACCGCAGCACGGCGTGTCCCCCGTTGTTGATGCGGGCCGCCTGCTCGAGTGCCCTGTGGTCCATCCAAACAATGACGTTCTGTTCGTCGTTACCGGTAGGGCTCACCGAAACGGGCCGATCGCTCTCGTCCAGGGCCACCAGGGAGCATGTTGCGTCGAAGCCTATCCCTCTTACGTTTGCTGCGTCAATGTCAGCCTCTGTGACGGCCTGACGTACCGCCGCAGCGCTACCGTACCAAATGTCGTCCGACGATTGCTCCACAAAATCGGCCTCCGGCTTCCACATTTTGATGGGATGCGAACTCTGCCCGAGCATCTTGCCGGTTACGTCGAAAACTCCCGCCCGTGCGCTCCCTGTTCCCACATCGATGCCGATGTAGAGGCGGCGGTCCTGCGTCATGTCATACGCTCCTTCCCAAAAAGCGAACTTTGAATCCTAGCATCTGCGAGAGTGCGGCCATCTCATCGAGAATGTCACCGTAGGCCACAGCGATGTGGTTGCTCAAATAGTGCGCCATAAGTGTATCTCGCGAGATGCCCAGATCGGCGGCCATAAACGGCCACTGACGCGTGGTTCCGCACCACCACCGTTCGCGTATTTCCTCCGGTAATGTGATAACTTCTCCTCGCCCGATGTCCATCCATAACTCGTCGTCTTTAAGATAGGCCCTAGCCCAGGTGATGTCGCCCGGCCTCGCTTCACCGGCGAATGTACCGCCGGGGATTGGAAAGTACTCGGCGGGTTGCCGGTACGAGTGAACGCCCCGGAGCGTGTCGGGGGCGCCGCTCATGGCGTACCCTCCGCACGAGCCCGAGTTGAGGAGCACCCACAAAAAACGTCCCTTATATTCAGCGCCCCAGCGCACATCGTGGAACATCACTCCTTGGTGCAGGCCCTTGACCTTGAGCAGCCGCTTCATCAGCTCCATAGGGACGAGGTTGCCTTGATCTCCCTCCGTGGCGGTGATGATCACGTCTCCGTCGCTCTCCGGGCGGCAAACGGAATTGAGCAGCCCTTCGGCGAAATCCGATGGCGGCCGTAGTGGCGTCAAACCGAGCTGATACTGCCAACCCACGCAGTCAGCTTTAAATTCACTGACCAAGTCCAGCACCGTCAGGTAGTCGCGTAGCTGTTCCCGCGTAGCGTTTTCATCGAAGTCGTCCGCCCCGTCTTCCCCCCAGTGGAACTTCACACCGCTTTGCTTTACGAAGGCCATGGCCTCGTTCAATCGGCCATCGGAGATGGAACGGCCCCGGTCGATGATCCAGGCCTGGTCAACTTTGTGTTCCGAGAATCCAATGGGAGCCAGGCGGCGCGGGCCAAAGTAGCCGTTGATCATACCCATGGACGTATCCCCGAGCATCAGGGCCAGAATCCTTCTTTTCCTGACCTCTTCAGCGACTCGCATCGAACGAGCGTGCGCTTCTTTGGATATGGGAACCGAATAGCAAATCTGGTCGGTGGAGTATCCGATGCGACCAGTGCTGAGCCACTCGCCCAAACGATCCATGAACGCCTCGTCTGCGGTCCAATCTCCAGCGTCGCTCCACACACGGGAGAATTTACGGCCCAGGCTTTCCAGACAGGCTCCAGTGTTGAGTAGACCAACAAGCCCCGGCCACTGCCCTGAGAAATTACTCGCCAGCAGTAAAGGGCTGTCTTTACCGACGACGCCATCTGCGGTATGCGGCCCATAGCACCAGTGCACAAAGACCCCAACGAGAGGGTCATCCACCGGGCCTAGCTTTTCGATGGCTTCGTGGGGGCGAGTGAGAAAACCTTCGATACGATAGCTAGCTCGGCCGAGTCTTTTGAGCGCCCTCTCCAGTTGGACCGTGGCCTCCTCGGCGTTTGGCCGGGCCAGATCGTTGGGTCTGGATCGGTAATCGCCGGGCCAGAAGACGCCTATTTTGGTTCTGGACATTTCTTCTCCTTTATGCGACGCGTGTGTTACTCCTTAGGCAGCGTCGCCCGCTTTGCGGCGGGTGAACTGGTCCAACGCAACAGCAAAGACGATCACCACGCCGATCACAATTAACTGAGCGTTCGTCGAGACGCCCACGAGGGTGCATCCGTTACGCAGGAAGCTGATGAGCAATGTGCCGACTATGGTTCCCGTTACGGTTCCGCTGCCTCCGGAGAGACTGGCGCCGCCGATGACCACGGCGGCGATGACATCGAGTTCAGCGCCCACGCCAGCGGTGGGTTGCGCCGACACAGTCCGGCTCATGGCGATCATCGCTCCCAGCCCAGTCAGCAGGCCTCCGAGGGTGTAAACGCCTATCAAACTTCGGTCGACTCTCACGCCGGCGTGGTGCGCAGCTTCCACGTTCGAACCGATGGCGTAGGTATGACGACCGAACCGGGTGAACCGCAGGATGGCTCCCGCCAAGGCGGTGACGGCCAAGAACAGAACCACCGAAATCGGTATCCCGAGGAGGGCGCCCTCGCCCAGATATCGGTAAGATGACACGTTGATCGGCTGTCCGTCGTACATGACCAGCGCTATTCCGCGGTATAGACTCATCGTGCCTAAGGTGGCAATGAACGGTTGTAGCTTCAGCTTGGTGATCAACAATCCCGAGACCACACCACCCACTGCGCCGGTCAGCACCCCGGCCACAGTTCCCAGGGCCATCGTCCCCACAGAAGGTTCCGCTCCACCAAGCCAAATCATAGTTCCGGCGGCGCACATGCCGCATAAGGCGAGGAGGGAGCCCACAGAAAGATCAATGCCGCCGGAAATGATGACGAACGTCATTCCAACGGCGATGATGCCGTAGACCGATGAGCGGCGAAGCACGTTAAGGAAATTATCGAGGGTCAAAAAGCTGTCGGGCTGCCAGAGCGACAAGATGGCGATGACCAGGATAAGGCTCCCGAACGGTAGCAGTTCTCGAAGGAGTTTGTTCATGGGCAAACCTTGTCTAAGGCGGCGAGTTGCATCACGGCCTCCTGTGTGGTTTCTGAGGTGACGAGGTCGGCGACGAGGCGGTTCCGGCGCATCACCAGAATTCGGTCGGTGATTCCGAAGAGTTCTCGCAGATCCGAAGAGATGATGAGAATAGCCTTACCCTCCGACGCCATCCGTCCGATAAGCTCGTAGATGTCAACCTTGGCGGCGATATCGATACCACGAGTGGGCTCATCCAACACCCATAGTCGTGAGTCGGCAATTAGAGCGCGACCGAGCAGAAGCTTTTGTTGATTGCCGCCCGACAGCGCTCTCACCGGCGCTCCCGGCCCGGACCACTTAAGCGAGAGTTTTTGGGCTGTTTCTTCAGCAATTTCGTTTTCGCGGGCGGGGCGCAGAATATGTTTCATGCCTAGTACGGCGAGACACGGTAGCGTCATATTCCAACCCGCTGGGAGTTCCAGGCATAACCCTGTTCGTTTTCGATCTTCTGTGACGTACATGATTCCGCAGGAGAGCGCATCGGCCGGGGTTCCGATTTTGACGATATTCCCGTCGAGCTTGACGCTGCCGTGGATTGAGGGGTCCAAACCGCACAGGACACGGGCAAGCGCAGTGCGACCTGCGCCCACCAGCCCAGCGACGCCGACTATCTCTCCCCAGCGCAAATCGAAACTGATGTTTTCCACAGAAGGAGATGAGAGTTCCGACACGCTCAGAGCCGTGGACCCAAGTTCGACCTTTATTTTGGGAAAGTATTCGCTCAGGTCACGCCCGACCATCTGTCTAACAATATCAGGGATATCCAGGCCCTTTATGGGGCCGGAGCGCACGGTTCGTCCGTCGCGGAGAACGGTGATGTATTCCGCAATCTCAGCAACCTCTTCGAGCCGATGAGAGATGTAGATGATTGTTGTTCCCGCCCGGCTAAGTTTCTTGACCATTTCGAGAAGCGCGGCAACTTCGTGCTCTCCACACGAGGAAGTCGGTTCGTCCATCACAAGAATCTCGGCGTTACGCGCAGAGGCCTTCAGCACTTCAACAATCTGGCAAGCGCTTGCTGAAAGGCTCTTCACTTTTTGATCGGGGTCCGTATAGAAACCATATCTTTCGGCCAGGGCACGGGTGTCAGCGAGCATTCGTTTTTTACAATAGGAGCCGGGGAGCGCGCCGCGAGGCTCGATACCGAGCCACACGTTCTCTGCGATAGTGAGATCCGGGGCAAGGCTGAGTTCTTGGTAAATCATCGCGACCCCCGCAGCTAGGGCGTCGGAAGGACGCTTCCACGCGCAGGTTTTACCCTTGCGCACGATGGCGCCTGCATCGGGTTGATAAACTCCCGCGAGGATCTTCATCAAAGTGGATTTGCCCGCGCCGTTCTCGCCCACCAGAGCGTGAACCGTCCCCTGCCGGAGGCATAGCGTGACATCTTCCAGGGCCTTAATGGGGCCAAAGCTCTTACTGATCCCCTGCATCTCCAGGGCGAACGGGGAAGACGCGACTTGCGACTTCACCGCCATTAATTTTCGCTCCCGATGAGCGCTCGAATCTCCGGCGAGTTCAAACTATCCTTGGTGACGAGTTCCACTCCGGTGTCGATTCTAGTCTTGACGCTTTTGCCCTGGATTGCGGCTATGGCGCCGCTAACACCGTGGTACCCCATGGCTTGAGGATTCTGGACTACTAGAGCGTCGATGCGCCCGGCCTCGAGACCTTTGATAAGGGCGTCAGCGGCGTCAAAACCGATCATCTTAACGCCGTCGGCTCGTCCCTGGCTCTCAAGCGCTCTCAGTGAGCCTCGGGAAGTGGACTCGTTGCTGGCGAAGACACCATTGAGTTCTTTGTGGCGGGTGAGCACATCCTCAGCGGCGGAGAGCGCCGTTTCTACCGTGTCCATGCCGTAGCGGTCTTCAACCAGCTCGATCTCGGGAAACCCCTTCTTCATCGTTTCGATGAAACCGTTTTCACGAGCGTTGGTGGACGCTGATCCAGCCATGTACTTGATAACGGCCACTTTGCCCCTACCGCCGAGGAGCTTCGCCATGTGTTTCGCAGCCAGGGCGCCACCGGCATGGTTATCGGTGGCCACGAAGGAGACCCGCTTGTTGGTTTCGATGTCCGAGTCGATGATGACAACCGGTATTCCGGCTGCCACCGCACGTTCGACCACAGGGACGAGAGCGCCGGCGTCCGTGGGCGCCAGCACGATGCCGGCCACCTTCTTTACGATAAAGTCTTCGACGATTTGGATCTGTTTTTCACGATCACCCTCACGATCCGGACCCGCCCAGAGGATCTCCACATCATGTTCTTTGGCGGCCTTTTCGGCGCCGGCGAGAACCGAGTTCCAGAACGAATGGGTTGTCCCCTTGGGGATGACTGCGACAGGTCCCATTCCCCTGGTTTCTTTGGTGGAGGTCCCGGCTTCGGAGGGGCCCGATTGGGGCGAGGTATTGCCCCCCTTCTTAAGAAACAGTCCAGCGCCTAGGGCTGCGGCTGCGACCATCAGAAACACCAGAATCAGGACGTTCTTGTTCAAAACTACTCCTTCTGAGCGCTCAATAGTGGCCAGATGGAACCCTCTGTCAGGCGCTTTTTCCCTTCGATGATATTCAGATCTTCTTTCTGTGTTCCAACAGGAACCACCACCGTAAATTCTCAGACAAACGACTTCATGGAAGTCCAACACTTAAGATCAAATTGCTTTAACTCTTTTCTTAATGCATGTAAATTATTATCATATTCCCTGTTGTCTAAATCACATTTGTTTGAACTTATTTTTTTGTCTTTTCTCTTCATTATAAACTGCCGTCCTTCCGGCTAAGAGCTAAATTAATAGTAGCTTCCGGGCTTTACAGAGACAAGATGGCCCAGTCTGGGTCCCCCTTGTTAAACACTTTGATATGGGCTCCAACTAATTTAATCTCCAGAAAAGCCAAGAATCGATTTATGCCATTTTACATGTGTCATAACGGTCAAATGCAACAAACAAGTCAAACAGATCGTGGATAACTCCTAAATAAGGCTGTTGTAAATTACTTTTCCAATTGGTGCGCTATTACGCGAAGATCCCAAATAATTGACCTTGTCGTTTACTATCCAGGATTATAAAAATAATATGGTTAAAGTTGGTAAGATTCCTCGAAATAGGAGATAATTCCCTTATGGATGCCTATACCAAGCCTGATTGGTTGCGGTCGGTTTTGCTGACCATTGATGTTCAACGAGACTTCACAGTTCCTGGCGCTCCATTTCTTATCCCCGGAACATCAGAGATTGTACCGACCCTTCAGCGTTTACTCACTGCTTACCGATGCGCCGGCTTACCAATTATTCACGTAATAAGGCTCTATCTTGCAGACGGATCTAATGTCGATCTCTGCCGACGCGAGAGCGTAGAAGGCGGAGCAAGGATGGCTATACCCAATACTGAAGGCTCACAAATTGTCAAAGAACTGCTTCCGTCGCCTTCCATCCATCTGGATACGGAAACTTTACTTCGAGGTAAGCTCCAAACGGTCGGAGATAAAGAGTGGATAATGTATAAGGCGAGATGGGGAGCATTTTACAAGACCCGACTTGAGGAACACATCCGAGAACTGGGGGTCAATACGGTGGTATTTTCGGGTTGCAATTTTCCGAACTGCCCTCGAACCAGCATCTATGAGGCAAGCGAAAGGGACTTCCGAGTTGTTCTGGTCAGAGACGCCATTTCAGGACTCTATGAACGTGGTATTGGAGAACTCCAAAACATTGGTGTGACCATCCTGACGAGGGATGAATGCGTTAAGACATTGAGGGCATTGTAACACGTGGTATGTCATTTACGATGTCTCTGTCGATATAATTGACAAACAACAGAAATTGTCTTTTTACCCCAAAACTGTATTACGGGACTGCTGATGAAGCTCTTTTATTACAGATGATTAAACACCAAAAAATAACTTTGCGAGTGGCTCTATGCTCAATAAATTCCGTGACCCGATCAGTGGACTGACACATCTCGTTGCGGCCCTGGGCGCAGTCATCGGTCTGGTGATCCTCTTGATCATTGGGCACGACGATTCCGCCAAGGCTATTTCACTGGCGATCTATGGCCTTAGTCTGGTCGTGATGTTAGCCGCCAGCGCCACCTATCACCTGGTCAAAGCTCCTCCCGAAGTAATTAAAGTCCTTCGAAAGGTTGATCACTCAGCCATCTATCTCTTGATTGCAGGCAGCTACACACCTATTTGTATCCACTTCTTTCGCGGTTTCTGGCAATGGGGTTTCGTAGGGATTATCTGGGGCATGGCGATTATCGGCATTGCAATCAAAATCTTCATTATAAATGCGCCCCGCTGGGTCACAGCCGGCATTTACCTACTGATGGGCTGGATGTCCATAGTCGCCATTCCGGAGATGATGGCGACTATGCCTGCGTCTGCGCTGATTTGGCTTGTTCTTGGTGGGCTTTCTTTTACGCTGGGAGCGGTAGTCTATATAAGCAAGAAGCCTGATTTCTATCCCAAGGTTCTAGGCTTCCATGAAGTGTGGCACATTTTTGTGATTATAGGATGCGCCTGTCACTTCATTGTCATCGCCTACTTCATAGCGCCGAGTTCCTGAGCGGCCCTATAATGAGAACTTAACCGACCCATAACTTCCCATCTCTTATAACCTATTAAGGATGATGGACTTATTGTCTACTCTAAAACCAAACATGGATGCCGACAAAATCAGACTCTTCAGCCTAATTGGAGCCTCCATTGTAACTATCGCTCTGTGGCAAGTACCCGGCGGGAATTACATTCTCTATCCTTTTACTATTATTGCTACATGGTTTCACGAAATGGCCCATGGGTTGATAGCCTTCGCAATGGGCGGCAAATTCCAAAGGCTCGTCATTTTTTCGAACGGCTCTGGAATGGCGTATTATTCAGGGCCATTGTTTCTCGAACCTATTAGTACAGTTCTGGTGGCCGCTGCTGGGCCGATGGGACCACCACTGGCTGGAGCGGGGTTGATAATGGCTTCCCGGAATCCAAAAGCTTCTTCAATCATTCTGAAATTCCTGGGTTTTTTCCTCTTCTTTTCAGCGCTGGTATGGGTTAGATCACTTTTCGGATTTGTCGCTGTCGTCATAATGGGAGCCATAGTGCTTGGAATCTCTTTTATGAAATCGCAGGCAATACGGAATTTCGCAGTCCAATTTATTGGTGTCCAGGCATGTGTCGCCACTTACTTTCAAATCGATTATCTCTTCAGCTACTCGGCTGGACCGCTGGGAATCTCTGATACCGGCAGGATTCAGCAGATCCTTTTCCTGCCCTACTGGTTCTGGGGCACATTGATGGCCGTGGGGTCACTTTTGATTCTAATCGCGAGCCTACGATTCGCTTATCGATCTTAGGCTATTGCTATTGATCCTCTTGACGCTTCAGAGTAGAGATTGCCTCAAATCATCACCTGTGATTTGAGTCGGGACCCTCTTTGATCGGGTCAACCTTATCGCCATCGGAAACCCTGTTCCTGACATTTATGGTTACCAGTTCACCTTCCTTTACACCGGAACTTAGCCTTAAGACTTTTCCGTTACTATCATAAATCGTGATGGGGCGAAAACTTATCGTGTTATCAGGAGTGACCGTACCGACAAAATTCTTGCCTCCTCGAATCAATAGCGCTTCCACGGGGACTTCGACATATTGCCGTGTTTGAGCCCATAGAGTGACCCGGACGGAACTCCCGGCTAGGATTTGGTTTTCATGATTGTCAACGTCGATTTCTACCAGAAGGGTACGGGTCTTTGGGTCAAGTTCTCCACTGGTCCTTGTAACCGACCCTTTTATCTTGACATCGGGTCTAGCCGAGTCTGAGATTTCGGCGACATCTCCATCACGTATTAGACCGGCAACGCTCTGGTCCGCATAAACATAAACCCGCAACCTGTCAATCTGCGCCAGCGACACTATGGGTAAAGCCGAGGTCTGCGCAGTGGCGGCGTTTTGGACCAGGGCCCCGGGATCTG
Source organism: uncultured Desulfomonile sp. (assembly GCA_903952205.1). Taxonomy (GTDB): domain Bacteria; phylum Desulfobacterota; class Desulfomonilia; order Desulfomonilales; family Desulfomonilaceae; genus CAJBEZ01. Next base: position 52,516 of record CAJBEZ010000083.1, read on the forward strand.
CGTATCTGGCGGTCACTATACCTGTGAATGGGGATAAAATAACTAGATATGCCTTTTGGGCCTTCAACGAGGCGGCGTTATTTTCCGAGACCTTGGCAATGGTCTCTGAGCGTTCGACGTCCTGCAAAGACATAGCGCCGTTCACAAAAAGGCCTCTCGCCCTGATGGCGTCGGCCTGTTTATTTTTTGCGTCGGCGAGGGCGGCGTCAAATTGTCTGTCAAGTTCAGGGGACTCAATCACGGCCAGAACTTGTCCCTCTGTCACCTTATCGCCTTTATCGACATTTATTTTTTGCAAAAAACCGCTGACTTTGGAATAAAGGGTTACCGACGTATATGGACGAGCCTCTCCCATCAACGAAATAGGTCTGGTGTTTGGACCGAGTTTCGCGGGAACAAGTCGAACTCGATATCCGCCTTTCAAGTTATCAAGTCTTGCGCTTCGTTCATCGGCCATATACCTGCTATCGGCCTTCCAGAGACCGATAACAAGCGTCAGGGCGGCGCCAACTATGAGGACGCCCCCAATAAAAAATAGCTTGCCGGTTTTTCCCTTGAATCCAGTGTTGCCGTCGACCATTAGATTTCGCCTGACCATACTTCTCCTCGTTCTTCAACGAGGAACTTTTTCTCAAGCACGTCTTTCGTCGGAAGGCCCTTACGCAGCAGTGAGTAGATCACTGGCACTACAAAGAGGGTCGCTACTGTGGCCAGGATCAGCCCTCCAATCACCGCTTTCCCCAGCGGGGCGTTTTGCTCGCCGGCTTCGCCAAAACTCAGAGCCATGGGGAGCATGCCCAGGATCATTGCCAGGGCAGTCATCAGGACCGGTCTTAAGCGAGTTTTTCCAGCCTCCAACGCAGCTTGCATGGGAGACGCATTACTCTCAGTACGGAAATCATTGGCAAAACTCACGAGCAGTATTGAATTCGCAGTCGCCACTCCTACCGCCATTATCGAACCCATGAGGGACTCAACATTAATAGTGGTCCCTGTTAGGGCCAACATCCATAGAATACCTACCAGGGCGCCGGGTACTGCCATAATTATAATAAAAAGGGTCCAGCCAGGATTGGAACAGAACTACCATTAAAAGATATACGAACAATATGGCGAGAAGCAAACCCATGCCGAGACTCGTAAACGATTTTTCCATGACCTCGTACTGGCCGCGAAGCGCAATGCGTGTGCCTGGAGGGAGAGGGCCCAGTTCGGAGATTTTTGTTTTTATTTCTCTCGCTACAGACCCCAAGTCCCTGCCTTCGACATTCGCGTCGACGTTGAGTACCCTTTGGACCGTATAATGACTGAGGTTTTCAAAGCTCGCCCTGTGGGTTATTGACGCCACATTCGCCAGCGTCTGCGCGGGGATCGTGGGGATGGCCGTTGGAGGCCCAACTCCGGATTGTGTAACAAGGTTTCCTGATGAAAGAGGCGGTGTCAACGGTATTGAGCCCAGGCTTTCTATCGAATCAACCAGAGATGTCGGGATACGGACCGCAACGAAGTAATTTACATTGTTTGCGGGATTTAGATAAAAAGAAGGGGAAACGAGAACACTTGAAGATAGTGAAGTCAGCAGGCTACTCGAAACATCCCGCTCGGTCATCCCCAGTTTCGCCGCCAGCGTCCTGTCAACCTCCACCTGTAAGGCGGGGTAATCAAGGACCTGTTTGATATGAACATCAGCGACCCCTGTTATTTGTGACATGGCCATGCGTATTTTCTTCGCATATTCGTACGATTTAGCCAGATCCAGGCCCTCTATCTGGACATCAATCGGAGAAGGAACTCCAAAATTCAATACTTGCGTCACAATGTCCGCCGGCTGAAAATAGAAAGACGAGTCGGGGAACTCGTGGGACAGAATTTTTCTCAACTTTTTAATGTAATTGACTGTCGGCTGATGGCCCTCCTTGAGCGCTATCAGAATGTCTGCGTCCATGCCGCCCACATTGTCAGTCTGGACAAAACCGAGGTTGAACGAAATCGGCACCCCGATCATAGCGTTTATTGTGCTTAAGTCTTTTGGAGGGATCACGTCGCGAATACGATTCTCTATTTGAGTGACGATACGTTCTGTTTGTTCTATGCGAGTCCCGGATGGGGCACGAAAATGAAGCTTCATGAGTCCGGCGTCAACTGAGGGGAAAAAATCAGTCCCTACGATCGGGACCAATCCAAAGCTAATAACAACAACTAACCCTGCAATTACAAGGACATAAAATCTGTGGCGCATCACCTTTTCAAGGGCGCCGGCATAACCTGATTGAAGTTTGTCAAACCAACGGTCCCTCCACCGGTTCAATTTCCTGATGACGAGAGCGAAACCGTTTGGAACCTTAGCGTCCACCCTCTTTTCAAATGTTTCTTCGGGCTCTCCGGACATCAGCATTCTGGCAAGAGTCGGAACCAGAGTCCTGGACAGCACATAGGACGCTATCATGGCAATCACGACAGCCAGCGCAAGTGGCGTAAATAGATATTTTGCAGGGCCGTAAAGTAACACTACCGGGAAGAACACCACACATACAGCCAGGGTAGCAACTATGGCAGGTACGGCCACCTGTCGCGCTCCATCAAGGATTGCCACTGTCAGCGGCTTTCCCAGTTTACGGTTTCGGTGAATGTTTTCCACCTCCACAGTAGCGTCGTCAACCAGCATTCCAACAGCCAATGCAAGTCCGCCAAGGGTCATTATGTTAATGCTGTGTCCTGTTAGAAAGAGGCCTACTATAGACGTCAGGATGGCAAGTGGGATGGATATCACCACAATTATCATGCTGCGAAAGCTCCCCAGAAAAACAAGGATCATCAGTGACACCAAAATTGAAGCGAGAATTATCTCATGAACCACACCCCTGATTGCGGTCCGCACAAAGATCGATTGATCGAAGTCTATTTTTATCTCCAACCCATCAGGCGCGACCGCTTTTATTAGTGGCAGCACGTCATTTGTAGCGTTCACGACGGCAAGTGTCGACGCCTCGACGTGCTTTAGGATCGCCAGATATGTGGCCCTTCTCCCGTCCACCCGAACAATGTTTGTCTGTTCCGCAAAGCTGTCTGAGACTTTCGCCACATCGCCCAAGTACACGACAGCGTTTCCGACAATTTTGATCGGGAACCGGTTGAATTCCTCCAGCAATGTGGGACTTGAATTTATCAGGACATTGTATTCCAGATTACCGATTTTGGCCGTGCCTGCGGGCAGAATAACATTCGAGGCCTGGAGGGCGTTTACAACATCGGCTGGGGATAAACCCCTTGAAGCCAGAGCTGTAGGATCTATATCAATTATGATTTGTCGCGATTTTCCACCGAATGGGGCGGGAGTCGACAGGCCGGGTATTGTGAACAACCTCAATCTTATGAAGTTCAGCCCGAAGTCAAATACCTTTTCTTCCGAAAGTGTGTCGCTGGAAACGGTTAATTGAGCGACAGGAACATTGGACGCGTTGAATTGAATGATGTTGGGTGGTTGGAGGCCGGGCGGGGCAATCCTCAAAAGACTTCCGGATACCGCGGAAATCTGAGCTATTGCGGCTCCAATCTCGGTCCCCGGGTAAAAATAGAGCTTGAGAACACCAATGCCAGGGATGGACTGCGACTCGATCCGCTCAATCCCATTTACAGTAGTCGAATAAGCACGCTCGCTGATAAGCACTATCCGTCTTTCAACATCTTCAGGCGAAAGGCCGGGATAATTCCAGACCACTGCTACGACGGGGATGTCAATCGCCGGAAAAATGTCAACCATCATTCGACTTAAAGATAACATCCCCATGACGAATATCAGCATCGACATTACCGCTACAGTGTAGGGCCGTCGCAGCGCCAGGCGAACTATCCACATGTTCGGGTCTCCGAATCAATCCATTCGACGGGCCATTCCTGGTAGCCTGTCATCTACTCCGGGACGAACAGGAAAGAGTATTTTGTAGTTTATTAAATTAATCAAAAAAACGTAAGTCCCCTGTTCTGCCGGAATAGCGTGGTGGGCACTGGTAGATTTCCTTCAGGGGATTTTCATGATCGACCAGAAGGAGAGGAGCAAGATTGTTTGAGATTTTGCTGGAAGTCTCTCGTGACATTATTTTAATATCATAATATACAGGCTCTTGAGTATCCGGTTAAGATGCAGAAAGGAAACGCATTATGAAGCAAGGGACATTACACAAAGCCATGTTTTGGACACTGGTCGCACTGACGCTGGTTTTTACCCCACTGGAACTGGTTGACGCATGCACTCGCGTTGTTTATCTGGGACCAGAAGCCACGATCATCACCGGTCGGTCAATGGACTGGGTTGAAAACACAGGAACCGACCTCTGGGTGTTTCCAAAAGGAATGAAACGCGACGGAGCGAGCGGCCCAACCTCGATCACGTGGACATCGAAGTATGGTAGCGTTATATCCTCTTTCTACGGAGTCAGCACTGTCGATGGCATGAATGACAAGGGGCTGGTGACAAACGTTCTTTATCTGGCCGAATCTGAATATGGCAAGCCGGATGGCAAGCGTCCGACAATTTCGATTGCCGCATGGGCGCAGTATGTCCTCGATAATTACGCGACTGTCGCTGAAACTGTAAACGCCCTGAAGGATGACCCGTTCGTGGTTATTGCCCCGACACTGCCCAATGGCAGGGCAGGGAACGGGCATCTGGCGATTTCCGATCCAACCGGCGATTCGGCTATCTTCGAATACATCGCCGGCAAGCTGGTCATTCATCACGGGAAGAAATATCAGGTGATGACAAACTCTCCTGTTTATGATCAGCAACTGGCGCTTAACAAATACTGGGAGGAAATCGGCGGCACAACCTTTCTGCCGGGAACGAGCCGGGCTTCGGATCGCTTCGCCCGAGCGTTCTTTTTTGTAAACGCTGTTCCAAAGACCGCTAACATGGACCAGGCTGTTGCAAGCGTTTTTGGGGTAATTCGCGGCGTGTCTGTGCCACTCGGGATCACCACACCGGGTCAACCGAACATTGCTTCGACGTACTGGCGCACATTTGCTGATCACAAAAACAACGTCTATTTTTTCGATTCAGCTACCAGTCCAACAGTCTTCTGGGTACCTTTGGGCGAGTTGGATCTGAAGGAAGGCGCTCCTGTGAAGAAGCTCACGTTGGTTGGAGGCAAGACTTATGCCGGTAGCGCAGCGAGTAAATTCGAACCGGCTGAGCCGTTCTCATTCTTACCGGCTCCAGTTAAATAACCTGAGGCCTAGTTCAGCATTTTTTTGCAGGAGAATGTTAATGACTACAAAAACGAAGTTGACTCTTGCAGGTATCGTGATTGCGGCGATCTTCCTTTTCGGCCTTTATGTATACTTTAATCTCCCATCAGTGCAGCAAAAAATCAGCCACGCTACATCCGAGGCTATTGGCCTTAATCGTACCATAACCCTGTACACCAACGACGGGAAACCTATTAAATCGTGGAAAGGTCGAGTTCAGGTGGAACTGGAAGGCGGGGCCGCCCGATTCATTGCCGACCACAAGACGATCATAATATCAGGGACCTACATCATAGAGGAAAATTGACAACCTTTCAGCCGGAGTGGCGAACGCTTCTTCACGGGACAAAACATGATATTCTGCAAAGGACTCGGAAATCCATGGAGGTAAACCAAAATTTTTCGCGGCGTGAGTTTCTTCTGGTCAGCGGAATCATGGCAGTTGCGGTATCCGGGCTGGATGCTTGGGGTTCCAAAGAAGCGCCTCTCATCATCATGGATCAGGCGAAAGGTCTGATAATCGCTGATCCAACAAAATGCGTCGGCTGCAGGCGATGCGAGTTGGCCTGCAGTGAATTCAATGACGGAAAGGCTTCTCCAACTATTGCGAGGATCAAGATTAGTCGAAACCTCAATTTTGGGCCAATGGGCCTTTATGCTGGGAAACGAGGGCTGGGTACATGGGGAAATGGCTTAGTGATACAGGATCTCTGCAACCAATGCCCCCATCCTGTTTCTTGCGCAAACGCCTGTCCAAATGACGCAATCGTTTTGGCCCCATCGACAAACGCCCGCGTTGTGGATCCCCATAAGTGCGTTGGTTGCAAAATGTGTCTGAAGGCATGTCCTTGGGAAATGATGTCCTTTGATTCAGATACGAACAAGGCCACCAAGTGTTTCCTTTGCGATGGAAATCCCAAATGTGTCGAGGCTTGCCCGGCAGAAGCTCTGAGCTACGTTACATGGCGTGACCTGACGGATAAGGCGCCGCAGAGGGTGGCGCCAATAGCCATAGTAGCCCCCGACAAAGCTCAGTCTTGCAACGATTGCCATAAGAAATGATTCACAGGAGCTCAGACAAATGGCCAAGTACGGAGGATGGGCAGGCAAGGTTCTACGGGTTGATTTGTCAACCGGGAGAATCACGACTGAAGATACCATTGAGAAATACAAAGATTATATAGGGGGAACTGGAATAGGATACAAAGTGTTGTGGGATGAAGTTCCAACAGGAACAAAACCCTTCGACACCGCTAACAGAATAGTTTTCGGCGTGGGCCCGTTGGCCGGTACAGGCGCGCCCTGCAATGGAAGAACCGCCGTGACAACTCTGTGGCCTACCTGTTGGCCAAAGCCGCTCGTCGCAAGTGGCCACATGGGTGGACACTTCGCCGCCGAACTCAAGTATGCCGGGTTTGACGCCATTATCATCGAAGGCAAGGCCGATCGTCCCGTTTGGCTCCAGGTTGTTGATGGAACGGCGAAAATTAATGACGCCGGTCATATTTGGGGCCAGGGAATTCGCAGAGCCACCATTGAAATCTGTGGGCAGATGGGACCGGACGCTTCGGTGGCTGCTATTGGCCAGGCGGGTGAGAATTTGGTTCCGATGTCGGTGGTGATAAATTCCTATTCCCACTCCGCCGGTGGCATAGGCGGGGTAATGGGTTCCAAGAATCTGAAGGCCATTGGTGTTCGCGGGACTGGTTGCGTCAGGATTGCCGGAGACAAAGGGGAATGGGAGAATTTAGTCAAATTGCATCTCTCTCTCCTTGGCGCCGTCAATCAGCACGTGGTCCCAAACAGTCCCCAGCCGTGGGCAGAGTACTACAGCGCCTCGCGTTGGGTTGGCTCCAGGGGTCGAAAATGGGGCTCTGCGGATCCCAATATCGACACAGGGGTTTGCGATCCCCATAACTTGAACAGGATCGCTTACAGGTCTAACAACGCCGTTTTTTTTCTTGGAGATAAGGCCTGGCAGTACACCGTAAGGGGGAATGGCTGCTCCGGTTGCCCCATTCGTTGCCATACGATACTTAAAGTGCCTTCGGTCTCTTCGAAATACGGCATTCCAGAAGTGGGACAGAATACGTGTGTCGGTTTACTCTTTGGCAGGAGCTTCTTCAAAACCTTTCCCGACGGCCCCCAAGGCCAGACCTCGATTGAAGCGTGTATGGTGGGAATGGGTCTGGCCGATGATCTTGGGATTTGGGAGAACTACGGCCAGATGCAACGTGACTTCCAGCAACTGTACTATAGTGGAGTCATGAAGGATAAACTTGGCGACAGCGAATACAAAGGCTATTCGTGGGATAAATATGAGAGAGGGGACCCGGGTTTCCTCTTTGAACTCCTGCCGAAAATAGCCTATAAAGAGGGAGAGTTGGCCACGGCGCTCGGACTCGGGACAGGTCATCTCCTGGAGCGGTGGGGTATCCCGGAGCAAGATTGGCAACAGGACCCAAACATAGCCTACTGGAAGATGGGGCACCCCAAACACCATTCAGCCGAAGACGCCGGCCAATGTGGCGTCATCATTAACACCCAATATAACCGTGACGCCCAGTGCCATTCCCACAGTAATTTTACTCGCAATGGATTGCCCATAAAGGTTCAAAAGCGTCTGGCTTCAGAGATTTGGGGCTCCCCGGATGCGATAGACGCAGTTGCGGATTACTCGCCGATGAACCCCTATAAGGCGAAGATGGCCAAATGGTCGATCCTACGAAAAGAATTGCATGACTCCCTTTCACTCTGCAACTGGATGGGGCCATGGATCGCTTCGCCACTCAAGGAACGCAATTATAGCGGCGATGACTCAATTGAATCGTTGCTCTACAGCCTGGCGACCGGCGACAAGAAATCCAGAGAAGAACTCGATGAAGTTGCTGAGCGGATTTTCACGCTTCACAGAGCTTTGACCATTCGCGATATGGAGACCAAAGATATGCGGACCCAGCACGACACTATACCCGATTGGGTGTTCACTGATCCTACCGGTAAGAAGTGTTTCACGCCGGGAACCAATCGTATGGACGAAGAAGATATGAAATTGGCAATGGAGATGTACTACGAATTGATGGGTTGGGACAAAAAGAGCGGGTCTCCGACCAATGCGGCCTACCACAAACTCGGCCTTGGAGATGTGGCGGACGCATTGAAGATCAGGGGACTTATACCGTAGGGGGAAACATGAACCAGGAGGAAGAGATTCGCCTGACGATAACAAAGATTATTCGTGAAACGAGTGAGAAGGAACTACTCATAAACTTCGATGAGTTGTTAGCTGATTTGGAGGGGCAAGGCTTCCTGAATCAGGAGGACGCCGATTCGATATCTCATTTTCAAAGCATCCTTGGGCGGGTGGTTGATGAAAATGAAGATATCAATGAACTTTCCCCCAGGAATCGTCCGCCTCACTATTATTCGTCACGGAGCTTGAGCGAAACATACGCAGGAATCCTGGTTCGAAAAGCAGAAAATTCCCTCGTGGCCGAAGTAGTTCGAGAAAATTCCGCAACCTATCCAAGGCCGGTTCCACTGTCCATTTTCAGAGAACCGCCCTTTGACCTAACACAGGAAGCGATTCTAGATTGCCTGGCTGGAATGGGAAAACCGGGAAACTATCAGGACATTGCCCAGACAACCACTTCCATCGGCACCGTATTTCTGTATTCCAATCTGCATTTGGATCCAACTTACGCATCCACACTTGCTGAGTGGATAGACGTAGGTCAGGCGAACAATCCTTGATGATAAGGTCTGGGCGCATGATATCTCATCAGGGGTCAAAACGCCCAGACACTGCTCAAAAACTCATGAATTCGGTTCTTTGCTATCCGCTTTCTTTTTATCCTCCGGCTCGTTGAGCCTCACCATAAGCCACTGCTGAGTCTTGTCTTTCCCAAAGTGGACTAATGCCTCGGTCTGATCCTGAGTCAAGTTGTATATGCCTGTTTCCATAATGATGTCGGTATTCTTACCGTCGGCGAACGTCCATGCCGCTCGCTGGCTTTTTTTGTCCACCATTCCCTTGACCGGGCGAGCCGTGTCTGTGGTCGTATTGTAAAAAGTTCCCGCTATCTCGCCGTCCTTGTTGAGGGCCAGTTGCAGGACCATATTGGAATGAGCGGCATTGCCCTGGCTGAGCGCAAATACACCCAGAGGCAACCAGTCCTCGGTTTGCGTATCAGTTGCAGCGGGAGCGGCGGAGGCCAAATTACCCGCCTGCTGGTAATATTCTTCGGCGGTAGCGGTTTTTTGTCCGCTAACGTAGACATCGTCTCCTTCGTAATAAACTGTGTCTCCATAATCATAGTAGATGGGTTCGCCATATCCAGCGAAAGCCGCTCCGGCTACAAGGCCGGTTACGGCGGCCCAGGTTGCCGGGCGCCACCAGTGATGCCATCCATAGTTGTTGTTCCAGTATGCGTGAGCGGCGTTTGGATGATCTCTCCACCACTGTGGAGTAAACGCATGATCGTAGCGGTTTTGGAGATTATTTCTAATCTGGTCGCTCACAGGCCTGGATGGATGCTGGGTAGGCCTATCCAGACCACCGGGCCGCTCCGCCAAACCCGGCCTGTCGCCAACTCCGGGCCGATCCGCTATTCCTGGTCTGTCCTTAATACCGGGGTCTCGTCCTTCAAGCAGTCTTCTGGCGCCTTCAACTCCGAGAGCCCCTGCAGCCGCTCCTGCCCCTATTTTCGCTATGTCTGACCCGATGCCTGGTTTCTGCCCCGGCGGTAGATTCAGAAATTGCTGAACTTGTCCTTGCGTTGGCCTATTCATTCTATCGCCGGGAGTGCCTCCAGGCCTAACGCCTTGACCTGGGCCAGTTCCGGGTCGCTCGGCGACCTGACGCTTAGGCGGGCCACTAGGTCGGTTTGCCGGCGAAGACGGCTTGGAAACCGCCTGACGGTTCGCAGGCCTGCTGGGTTGGTGAACCGCTTGCCTTGACGATGACGAATGACTCATGGACGGGCTTCTCTGGGCGGCTCCACCGCCGTGAAAAGAGGCGCCACCTCCACGTCCTCCTCCACCACCGAAACCTCTTGCCATTATTTCCTGAGTCGACAACCCACAAATGAAGAGAATGGCTATCCCTATAATTGATGTTTTTCTCATTGGTTCACCTCGTTTCCTTGCTGGTCCGCGTGGAAGATGCGACAGGCTGCTTGCGTACAACGAACACTTCCTCGATGTTTGGAATCAGGTCTGCTCCTATCTGGCGTCCGATCGATTGAAAGGTGAAAGTATTATTGTCGATATGGGTGTAAATATTTGTCGCGGAAGCTTTTTCGCCATTACTCAAAACGCTTGATGACTCGACGATCCATTGATTGCCCTTCCTGGACCAGGTAGCCTGACCGAATCCCCCCTGTGAATCAAACATCCACGATCTAATGGTTTTTCCGACTGGGTCCCAACCGATTATTTGAGATCCCTGTAGATCTACCCTACCCTCAACATAAACGGTGAACGACCCGGTGATGAAACTTTTATTCTTGCTCCACTGATAAGTAGTGTCCAGAGTGGCGTTCTCGTCCTTGTCAATCCATTCTCCAATTAGCCACTCCAAATCCTTAAGGTGTTCATAACCAACGGAGCATTCTTCCTCTTTAACGCTGGTCAGCTTCCACATTTCACGTCTTTTTATATACTCAGCGACGTACAGGCTCTCTTCCGGGGTTTGACCTGGGCGGGTGACAGTTGCCTTACCGGACTCTACTGCCCTGTTAGCGGACGGGAATCGTATGGAAGATGAAGATGCTTCGATTTTCAGATCTTTGTTCTCTGCAAAGAACTTCTTCAAAAAGGCTTCTATCTTCTTGCGTCCTTTTAAACGATCTCCAGAAGGGCTCACATATTCCGCGTCATCGCTCCAGAACGAGGCCACGGCGGCAGCGTCTCCCCTGTTGAACGACTCGACGTACGATTGAACAGCAAGCCGGATAGCGGCCTCGTCAGTCGATGGCTTTTGCCGCTCTTGCCCGGGCGATTCTGTGATGGAGACTACAAGAATTGCTCCAATCAATAAAAGTGTCGTAATTACACGACTCTTGACTAATACCATTTGGATCCTCCATTACTCGGTTGGTTTATCCTTCCAGAAATAAAATTACCTCATCCTTTCATATGTTGAATGCCGGTATTCGATTATTGTAATCGTTGCTATTATCTATAGTTTTGCCATTTTCGGAAAACCTGTTTCGCCAGTATAGCGAACGGGAATGGCTTTCGTTAAGTTCTGCTGTTTCCCGTGATCGCGCGAAACTTTTGAGGTGAAATGGCTCCTTCTTGCGGCGGCCAACATGTCTGA
>CAJBEZ010000084.1 GCA_903952205.1 uncultured Desulfomonile sp.
AAAGGGATAATTCAATACGTTAATCCTGCACAGGAGATCCTCAGCGGATATAATCGCGATGAACTAATCGGAAGAACTCCCAATGTTCTGGAAACCGATTTTCACCACGTCGATTTTCATAAACAGCTTTGGGACACCATAGGCGTTGGAGAAGCATGGTCAGGCAGGTTCGTCAATAAGAAAAAAGATGGGGCTGAATACCATGAAGACGCCACGATCTCCCCGATTTACGACCATTCTGGGAACCTCACTAACTTCGTCGTGGTACAACATGATGTGACCCATCAGGTAGCGCTTCAGGAACAACTGTTTCAGGCCCAAAAGATGGAGGCCATTGGAACACTCGCAGGTGGTTTTGCGCATGACTTCAACAACAAACTCCAGGTTATCGATGGCTACGTGGACATGATGCTTTCCGACAAGGATCTTCCCGATACAAGAAAACAGGACATGAGAATAATAAAGCAAGCCGTTGATAGTAGCGCTGAACTGATTAAAGGGATGATGGTCTTCAGTCGAAAGACACCTATCGGACTCCAACAGATTGATCTGAACAAAATTATTTCGCAGATTTGTTCTATGCTGGCTCCAGTTATGTCCAATAATATAGACATAGACCTTTCCCTGGCTGATGACCTCTGGACAATAAACGGAGCCCCAAATCAAATTGACCAGATTCTGATGAACCTTGCCGTAAACGCAAGGGACGCTATGCCGGATGGCGGCAGGCTAACCATAAAAACAGAGAATATTACTTTGGATGACGAATACTGCATCTTTGACCCTCTCGCAAAACCTGGAAGATACGCACTGATCACCCTATCGGATACCGGTACCGGTATGAACAAGGAAACATCATGTCATATTTTTGAGCCATTCTTCACCACCAAAGAAGCGGACAAAGGAACCGGATTGGGGCTCGCAGTGGTATACGGGATAGTGGAACAGCATGGCGCCAGGATTATTTGCGATAGCGCTCCATCTGTTGGCGCTACGTTCAAGATCTATTTCCCGGCGATTGAGGAAGTCCAGAAAGAAGACTATTTCGAAAATAAAGAACCACCGAGGGAACAGGGTGAAACCATCCTCATGGTTGATGATGAAGCTGACTTTCTTGAACTGGCCGGACGTACGTTGAATCGCGCCAAATACACTGTGATCCGTGCATTAAACGGTAAAGAAGCATTAGAGCTTTATGAAAAACATCGGACGGAAATTAGACTGGTCATTCTGGATCTTCTAATGCCGGGGATGAGCGGGAAAGAGTGTCTTGAAGCTTTGCGGAAATTAGACCCCAATGTCAGGGTCCTTATTGCAAGTGGGGCTTTAAACTCTGAAATCGAGGCGGATTTGAAGGTGACAGGGGCTAGAGGTCTTATCGCTAAGCCGTTTGATACGGCGAAACTCCATGAGGAGATCCGGAGGATTATTGATGAGGAGAAAAGCAAGACCGAGGCGGGACTTTAGAAAACCTTACTACACCAAAAAGCTGTTGATTATATTGGAGCCACTTCTGGTAACCTATACAATATTCGGCCAATTGTTACGAGGCAGCGATACACCCTTTGATCGTCACCTTTAAGATGATCGTAGTCATCTCGAGGTCAAGAATTTCGTTCCTACTGATAACAGATGTCAGCAATTTATCTCCCGGTTCATTGGTTCTTTGAGTTCAGGAGACGCATTCGGAGACTCGCAGATTTGATCCTCAGCAGCGTTTCTTAGGACACGGTCACCGTTGATATTGTCGTCCAGTCTGGAAACAACACCCTGACTGTGGTCCCCTTCCCGGCTTCGCTATCCACCATTATGGCGCCATGATGACCCTTTACAGTTCCGATCACTTCGGCCATGCCCAGGCCACGACCAGTGAATTTTGTTGTGAAGAACGGATCAAAAAGCCTGCGCAGAGTCTCGGTCCCCATGCCGCAACCAGTGTCAGTAACTTCCAGAAACACAAACCGGCAACCCCATCATGTTTATAACTCTAAAGAACACTCTGTCCAGTTCCCGTGTTGACACTTTGATGACAACCACTCCCAGGGGGTTGGCGCCATCTGAAAGATAAACCGGATAGCTGACAAAAATTCCTCTTGTCCCGGTGACCAATCCTACAGCCAATTCAACACTCGGCCTGCCTTGAATGGCGCCCTGGAAATACTTGCGAAACAGATAGTTAACATCAACGAAGCTATCTGGCTGATTACGGTTGCTGGAGCCGATGCAATTTCCTGAACTATCGATCAGAAAACAGTAGTCATAACCAAGGCCTTCCATAAAATGGTCCAGGATCCGGTTAGCCTGTAAGAGGGGCTCCTTATTCTGGTTGTCCACCAGCGCTTCCTGAAACTGTTCGAAACCAGCCAGGGCCTTGACCACATCATAATTAAACGAGACGAGCTTAACAACATCGTCTCTGAGCCCTTCGTTGGTTGCGACAAATTCTTTTTCGGTCTCCCTAAGAGCGGATTCCTGTACAGATCTGTAATAAAGATATCCCCCTGCAGCAGTGGATAGCACAGAGAACAACCCCAACAATAGAACAACCGTTCGCACGTTCATGTGAAATTCCTCTACAAAAGAAGGATGATCTGGGCCATCTCATTTCTTAGTATTCACGTAATCACTCTTAAAGAAGTTTCGTTCGAAATGACATTTCACTCATCCCACGCCAGGGGCTCTCCAATATTGAAATGATGGGACATTTATATAGAAGATGACAATTTTCTTGTTTGGTTGTAAGTATAACTGGCATTGATTACAATCTAAAATATGATTGCAGCCTCTCGAGGAAGCAACGGACTCAGGTTTTGGTCACCAAATATCCGAAAATAAATCGATTAAAATACCGTGTTGTGAGCTTTTTGAATATATTAGCCACTTCTCACACTCAAATGTATTGGCCCAACCTAATATGCTTTCTCCCTTTCCACGGAGTGAAAAAACCATGAAGATCGAACAGAAAGATGGAGTGACGATCATCATAGCAGACAAGAGGCTGGACGCTCTTGTCGGGCCAAAGCTTAAAGACTTGGTCACGGAGTTGGCCCAGGAGCCTGGCCTGAAACTTGTGATTGATATGGAGCAAACACGCTTTCTGGATAGCTCGGGTTGCAAATGGCTTGCGTCATCGGCCAAGCACGTCGCAAAAAATAGCGGGGTCATGAAAATTGCCCGGCCTGCCAAGCAGCCCCTTGAAATACTTCAGATGGTGCATCTCGACAGGTTGTTCGAAATTCATGAGAGTTTAGACAGCGCATCTGGATCTTTTACTTAATCAATATTATAATTATGGTATTATTGCGCTAACTGATATAGTTAATATTAAGGTTAATATTAAAGCGCAAATTAGCATATATTACAATGTATTTTCGCTTCATGGGTAGATCACAAACTTACGACATTCGGCTTCGCCGGTAGCATGACACCAGGCTTGAAGGTTTCAGCTCAAGGCCTGTCTGACTTCCGTCAATAGATCCACCAAGCGGTATGGTTTACTGATGGAAGCTCTTACATTGTTTGGAAAAGACTTTAACTCAGATACGTCTATTGCGAATCCGCTGGCAATTATGACACGTACGCTCCCGTTCAGGTTTTTCAGTGTCTCCAAACATTCTCGTCCACCCATTTCCGGCATTATCCAGTCCAGAATTACCAATGCTATCTCTTCACGATGTGAGGAGTATAATTCCAGGGCCTCTATTCCATTCACCGCAATAATTACTTTGTACCCCGCGCCTGAAAGAAAACGTTCCGCGACATGGCGAACCTTTTCCTCATCTTCCACAAGGAGAATCGTCTCTCTTCCAAAACCGGGAAGAGGGGTATGCTGATCAAGTTGATTACGGTTTTCATGAATACTCTTGGGGAAGTGGATCATGAAGCTTGTGCCTTTACCCAAGTCACTTTGACATTCTATATGTCCCCCGTGTTGCTTTACAATTCCATAAACGGTGGCTAACCCAAGTCCAGTGCCCCTACCGAATCCCTTCGTCGTGTAAAATGGCTCAAATATGTGATTGAGCGTATCCTCAGTCATGCCATGTCCGCTGTCTGAAACTTTTAAAAGGACATATTGCCCAGGTTTCGCGTCGCCATGGTAGAGACGATAGTTTTCATCAAGCGTTACCGTCAGAGTTTCTATTTCAAGCACGCCTTTGTCCGGCATTGCGTCACGGGCGTTTAACGCGAGATTGAAAAGCACCTGATCTATCTGAACAGGGTCTGCGTCAATTAGTGGTAGGGGATCTTCAAGCTTCAACCTAATCTCGATCATCCTGTGTATTGTTCGTCTCAGTAGTGGTTCAACATTTCTGACTCTTTCATTGATGTCTACCGTCTGAAATACCGGTTCCACCTTGCGGCTAAACGTCAACAATCTTCTGACCAAGTCAGCGCCACTTCGAGCGGCTTCGAGAATTTTGCCTACGCTGGAAAGGCTTGATTCATCAAGGCTCTTCTTTGCAAGCATTAGTTCACTGTAACCGACTACCACCTGCAGAAGGTTGTTGAAATCATGGGCAATGCCTCCAGCAAGAGTGCCCACAGCCTCCATTTTTTGAGCTTGGGCCAGTTCAGACTGAAGAGAAACTTCAAGAGAGATGTCACGAGTGACTTTCACGTAATGTGATATGGTCCCGTTTGGGTCTCGGACAGGGGATATTGAAGCCTCTTCATGATATAATGTTCCATCTTTACGCCGGTTTGTGATTCTACCCTTCCATGTGTTACCTTTGGTTATCTTACTCCAAAGTTCTTCATGAAAATTTTGGTCGTGAGCCCCACTATTCAGAAAATTCGGATTTTTCCCTATGATTTCATGGGGAGAGTATCCCGTAATCAATCCAAACGCCGGGTTCACATACTGTATCAAGCCATTGAAATCAGTGACCATAATCGCCTCGGCGGCCTGTTCTATCGCCGTGGCTAACATTCGACTCGATTCCTCAACTTTCAGCCGTTCAGTAATGTCGTTTATGAAAACCAGCACCGCAGGCCCATCATCCCAAAGAATCATCCCAGAATCTATTTCCACGATCTTTTCCGCTCCGGCCCGAGTCTGGATGCGGATAGAATAGCGACTGGGAAGATCTTCGCCGTTAAGTCTCCGGTAGTGTCTTTCCATAACCATTTCTCGATCTTCCGGATGGATGAAATTGGTAAATGGAGTCCCCAGCAACTCCTCGGGGCGATAACCAACGATCTCCAGAGTTCGGGGATTGACAAATTTTAACTTTCCATCCTGGGCAACTAGAATCCCCTCCATCGCGCCGTCCGCCAAAACACGATATTTCCTCTCAGATTCGCTCAGGGCGTCCTCTGCGAGCTTGCGATCTGTGATATCCCTGTTCGAACCTCTCCGTCCCAGGAATTTGCCTTCTTTAGAATGAACCGCCCGGCACATATGGTTTATCCATTTTGTTTCTCCGGTTCTGGTAATTATTTTAAAATCCAGGCCATGTTGGTCATCCAATGGAGACAACGAAACCTCTTGAATATGAGATAGGAAATTGTCCCTGTATTCCCGGTGAACCATCTTTTCAATCAGTCTAGAATCAGAAACAAACTCCGCAGAAGAATACCCAGTGATTCTTTCACATGCCGGAGAGACATAAATCAATTTTCCATCCGGGTCGATCCAGTATTCCCAATCATAGGTGAAGTCAGCCACGGTACGGTATCGTTCTTCACTCTGCTCAAGGGCGTTTACGGCTTTTTTAAATTCTGTTATGTCATTTCCAACAAACAGCGCCTCGTCGATTTTACCTTCCTGATCAGTGATTTTACGATGCGTCCACGAAACCCACGCCGGTTGACCATCACTGCGAACGGTCTCACTGGTAATGGCGTCGAAGGAATTGGGGCCGTCAAATAAACCTTCTGTTGACTCTGCCAGATCTCTTCGGTCTTTTCCACTTTCGGGTAATATAGCTCTTAGAATAGTTTCTTCCGATCCTTTGGCCAGAGGAAATCCAAAAAATGCATTGGCGAATTTGTTTGAGAAGGTTACCCGACCGCTTCGGTCAACTCGTAAGATCATACTGTTTACGCTTTCGACCAGTTGACGGTAATTTGTCTCACTTTTTTCGAGAGCCTTTGTCAACTCCGTGTGCGCCAACTGCCCGGTCAGTAGTTTTCCAAGAATCATCGTCGCCAGCGGATACAAAATCAGAAACGACGGAGCGATTACTGAAATTGCATGCAAGATCAAAGAACGAGGCAAAGCCAACGTCCACAACAACACCGCTGAGTGAACAGACAGCCCAAAAATCAGCAGCTCCACAGTACTAATGTGAGACAATTCTTGCCGCCTGTAACGCCTCCAAGCGATACCTATTAGGCTGGACGTCACAATTGTCCCAACGCCCATGGCAACGCCGGACCCACCCATATAGATTCGAAATGCGGCTGCTATCACCGCTGCTATTCCAGCTGGGAGAGCGCCAAAGAAAAGGCCCCCCACACTTAAAATAATGGTTCTTGTATCAAAGATTATTCCTGAGCCGAAGGTCCATGGATTGATCATGATGGCCACGCATATTGTACCCAAAGCAAGGCCAATCAGCCCCCTGGTCCATAAACGCCCGGCAAGTCCACTGCGAAGCGTAAGATCGAGCAGCACCCCCAGCGCCAGTAACAATGCGGCGTTCTCAATTAGTCCAATGACCGGACTTGGATTCATGATGGGACCTCTGATGAGCTGACGGCTTGATTCGTTGGAAAATCAGCAAAAAAACCTGTGCAACCTCAGCAGTGGCAAACCTTATATTTTGGCGATAAAGATAGTTTCCATGTTTAACAAGGTTTTGGCAAGCGAAAAATGGGGGACCTGGGCTTGCGCTGAAAACCCCCTCGTCACTAACAATCATCTTCAGCATAACCTGGTCAGATCAACTATCTCCATCCTATTGTTGATTTCTGGATGCTTCGATGACGGACCCTGCGTCAAAATAACCATCTTCCCGCATATGCAGTTTCCGGCAAGCCATTGACTAGTATAAAGCCTCCAATCCTCAGGGTCTTCGGGCACGAGTTCCGGGATTACACCATAGGAAAAATGCAGCCTTCGACAAGTCGTCTGGAGAGAACTCACGGCAATAATCCAAACCGGCAACTTAAAACGGCTCATACTTCGAGCAGAGGCCCCGGAGCGAGTTGGCACGAAAATCCCATCGGGCTGAACATGATCCAGGGCGTTTTTCACACTGACGGCAATTATATCCCTGATGTTAGTGTTCCGGCCTATATCCGGCATAGCCAGGAAATGACCTATAGGACGCTTGGATCGATACTCTTCCGTAGCGCAGGCAATCCGAGCAAGAGTTTCTACGGCGTCTACAGGATATTTTCCTGTAGCCGATTCGGCTGAAAGCATTACGCAGTCCGTACCGTCAAGTATGTCGTTGGCGACATCCGTAGATTCAGCTCGCGTAGGCCTCCTGTTATTTATCATTGATTCCAGGAGTTGGGTGGCCGTTATGACGGGTTTACCCAACAAGTTGGCTTTTGCCATGATTTCTTTTTGAACGATGGCTATACGTTCGATCGGGGTTTCAACGCCAAGATCACCACGGGCTATCATGATTCCATCCGCCGCATTCAAGATTTCATCAATGTTATCCAATGCCCGTGACCTTTCAATCTTGGCAATGACAAACGGACTGGCTCCGAGGAGAGAAGCGGCGTCCCTCAAAGCAGTTACATCCGAGGCGGATTCAACAAATGATTGGCTCACGGCATCGACATTCTGTTCCACCGCAAACTTGAGACAATCGTAGTCCCGATCGGTAAAAGCTCCTATTCCAACCGATATGCCGGGAAGATTCAGGCCCTTTCTCGAGCTAATTTCAGCGCCTACTACGACCCTGCATTGGACGTCACGACCCGAAATATTCTCAACCTCCAGTTGAACCAGACCATCGTTCAGGAATATCTGGTCACCCGGATTGACCACTTGCGGCAGGTTGGGAAGGTTCACAGAAACTCTACGACTGTCACCCAATATTTCTTCGGTTGTCAGGGAAATTGAATCGCCACTTCTCAACGTGACAGGTTCTTCTTTTAGATTTCCGATTCGAATTTTCGGGCCGGGAAGATCCGCCATAATGGCTATGTCGCGTCCCATTTTTTGCGAAATTGCTCTTATATTCGTTATGGTTTCTTCGTGTCCGGAGAATTCTCCATGAGAAAAATTGATGCGCGCGACATTCATACCGGCAAGCATCATTCGCTCAAGTATCTCTGGAGATCTCGACGCGGGACCAATCGTACATACTATTTTCGTCTTGTTGCTCGGATAAGCCATTCTATGATCCTGATGTCATTAATTTGTCCATTACACATTATACATTATCCTGTGTTAAATCGTTATCAGTTGATCGCAAACTTTGACAGTCCAAGTTATGCCTTTTTGCTATAGCTCATACTATTTTGGGTTTGATCACGTAATTTACAAATAATCGGCAATTACTATCGGAAAACATTTTTCTGATCACAGGCCGGGGAAAACAGTGTGGATTGCGTCCTGTACATTCAACCGGCTTCAAAAAGATTGAAGGACGTGATAAATATTTTCACGAACACGCAAAAGGCGCCAGGAAGACCGAGTTTTTTGCATACTTGGCACATCGAGTAGCCAGTTGCTCGCAGGAGGAATCATGTTGGTACAGTCAAGTCCTAGCCACAGTCTTACCATAAGACTGAGGTTTGAAAGGCGCCCTGGGGCCCTGGCTAAAATAGCCACTACCATAGGCGAGATGAACGCGCTTGTAGGCTCTATTCCCATTGTCAAGATTCAAGGAAACCTTGTTATAAGGGATTTTGATATTTACGCCAGCGATGAAAACCATGAACAGAGAATTATAGAGGCGCTCAAGGCCCTTCCGGAAGTTGAAGTGATTTCCGTTTCCGATAGGACGTTTCAATACCATGAGGGCGGGAAAATAGAAATAACCCCCACCAAGAGACTCGCCGGCAGGGAAGACCTCTCAATGGCGTACACCCCCGGGGTTGGTCGAATTTCAACGGCCATTGCTAACAATAGCGATCTGGCCTTTAAATACACTATGAAAAGCAATTCAGTGGCGATAGTTACTGATGGTTCCGCTGTGCTGGGTCTTGGAAACATAGGACCGTTAGGCGCTATTCCAGTGATGGAAGGGAAATCAATGCTTTTCAAGGAATTTGCTGGAATCAACGCGTTTCCGATTTGTCTGAACGTATCGACCACGGATGAGATTGTGGCGGTTGTAAAGGCTATCAGTCCTGTCTTTGCCGCCATCAATCTTGAGGACATATCGGCCCCCCGATGTTTCGAAATTGAAGAACGACTGACAGGAGAACTTGACATTCCTGTGTTCCACGACGATCAACATGGTACGTCAATCGCCGTGTTGGCGGCATTGAGAAACGCTTTGAAGAGGGTGGAGAAGCGGCTCAGTGAAATCAGACTGGTTGTTTCCGGCACAGGGGCCGCCGGGGTCGCATGCGTCAAGACAATGCTCGAAGCCGGCGCAAGACACATTCTTTGTTGTGACAGCAACGGGGCGCTATATCCTGGTCGCTCTGAAGGCATGAACCCCATCAAGGAAGAATTGGCCCTTCTTACCAACCCGGAGGGAATTCAAGTTCCTCTCAAGGAAGCGTTAGTGGGAGCCGATGCGTTTATTGGACTTTCAGCGGGAAATCTTCTCGAACCCAAAGACCTTGCGGTCATGGCGCCAAGAGCGATTGTTTTTGCTCTGGCCAACCCCATTCCAGAGGTCAATCCATGGGAAGCGTTGGATTATGCGCAAATCGTAGCCACAGGAAGGAGTGATTTCCCTAATCAAATCAATAACGCTCTCGTCTTCCCCGGGATATTCAAAGGCGCATTGAGTGTCAGGGCAAGGAAAATTACCAGGGAGATGCGACTGGCGGCGTCAGTCGCAATCGCCGGATTGATACCTGATGATGAACTGGAGGACCAATACATTATACCCGGAATTTTCAACAAAGCAGTCTGCCCAGCGGTGGCAGCGGCCGTAGGCGATGCCGCGGCTTTTAGCGGGGGATTGTAATCATTCCAATTCGTAGACGAACAAAGCGCACGGCGTTACAGTAGCGTTAATCAAGATTAAACGGCTACAGGCGGCTATTTGCAAATTGTAAGCAGATCATGCGGGAATTCGACAAGGAATTCGGTCCCACCGTTGGCGAGACAGTCTTCTATTCTCTGACAGCAGGAACATTTTTTGATGTCTCCAGGACATAGATCTCTAGATGTAGGTATACAAGAGCATCTTTGACTGTTGAAACGTATCACGAAACCAATTCTCTCCGAAAATATTCTCATTTTCAGCAGGTCTGCCCCGGTGCCGCCTGCAAGAAAGCCGTAAGGCCTGCCTGAAGAATAAAGATCCGTTTCCTGAATCGGATAAAACCCTTCGAAAACATTTGACTGCTCATCTTCAGGTATGCCGACCCCGAAGTCTCGAACCGAAATCGTGTAACCTTGTTGGGTAAAGAACCCTCTGACTAAAATTTTTCCGTGATCAGGAGTATTCTCTATTGCGTTTCTAACGAGCCCCCGCAATATCGAGACTAGAATGTGAGGCTGGATCTTTATCGTCACTTTGTCAGGTTTCTCAAAACAGATGTCCAACTGACGGTTCTGCTTCATGAGAAGGGCGTGACTCGATTCGGATTCGAAAACACCTTCCAGAATTACCCCGTCAGCCTCTTCAGTCCTGTCAGGAAAAGCCTTTCTGAATCTCTTTCTTATGAGTTCCAGGCAGTCTGAAAGAAGCGGATTTTCCTCATGTTCTATTTCTATGAAATCTTCAAAGTCGTCGAAAACATGCGAGTGTGGAGTCCTTTCCGGGATCTCTCTGTCTTCAATGATATGGGTGACCTGTTTTTCTATGGTTTTTAATCGGTCAATATTGCGTTCAATTCTTTCAAAAGGCAAATTCCCCTGAGTAATCCCCACTACGCTTATCTTCCTTTTCATTATAGCCAGAGACGCTTCTATTATTGCCAAAGGTGTCTTGAGTTCGTGGGATAGATGATGCAGCATCTTGCTCTTAGCTCGATTCAGGCGTTCAAGTTCTTTGTGAGAATTAACCAGACTTTCATAGTATGAAGCGTTCTCGAGCGCCAGGGCAACGTTGCTCGCAAGCGCCGACATTACTTCCACATCCTCATCGTTAAAGGATCCCTGATTCCTGTTTAAGGCATAGAGTACACCCAACCGCTTCTCCCTTGTCTGGAGGGGAACGCAGATCATATTCCTTGTCTGAAAACCGGATTTATCTTCCACAGGGCGATACAGCCTAGGATCATTGGCGGCGTCGTGAACAAGAGCTGGGTGGCCCGTATCAAACACCCATCCGCAAACACCACTATTTCTGGGAATTCTAATTGAGTCACTCGCAGATGACAGGAAACTCTGTTTATCCTGAACCAGTCGCCAGAAAAAGTCATCCTTGGCTTCATCGTAGAGAAGAACTCCAGCTCCCTCGCACTCTATTACGTTTTGAACCTCCCCAACGATAACCTGTAGAAGATGATCAATATCAGTTGTTGAGGCTAGAGCTTTAGCCGAATTAAGAAGCAGATCCATCCGGGCCGGATCAAATCCTCCGCTATTTATCTTCAGATTGTTCCCGGTCATTAATGCGCCGTCCAAAGGTGGTTTCCCACAATTTTCGTTTGACTCTTTCCCTGAATTCAATGGCATAAGGTCTCTATTCAACCTTGGTTATCATAATGTGAGTGACGCTTGGCTGCTACGATGCTAGATTATTTCACAATCTACGTGGAGCGCACGGTTTTCAGAGCGGCAGACGGATAATTGACTCAGTGTGGAATAGCCCCAAGTCCATGACCTGAGGACGTAAAATTCATCAGCCCAGTTCCTGACTTCAAATTGTAGGCGGCCATGACTATTCCTTCGGACGTCAAACCGTAATCCGACAAGAGTTCTTCCCTCGTCCCGTGATCGACGAATTCGTCAGGAATACCCATGCGTACAACTTTCACATTTGTGAGGCCTTCATCGCCCAACAACTCAAGGATGGCGCTCCCGAAACCACCAGCCAGGACTCCTTCCTCAATGATGAGTAACTTACCTATTGATCGCGCCAAATTTACTATCAGTTCCCGATCAAGCGGCTTTACAAATCTTGGATTGATCACGGCGGCGGAAACACCTGTCGCCATAAGGATATCAGAGGCTTTAAGAGCAGCCCCCACCATGGACCCCAAAGCAATTATAGCTAAATCAGTTCCTTGTTTAACGACTTTACCTCTGCCCACCTGAATAAATTCCGGGAATTCCTTTACATCAACCCCTGCGCCTTTTGCCCTCGGATAACGTATAGCGCAGGGGACGCCGATCTTGAGCGCAGTGAACAGCATGTCCGCAAGTTCATCCTCATTGGAAGGGGCCATGGCGACTAGATTGGGGAGATTTCTGGTAAAGGCGATGTCGAATACTCCATGATGTGTCGGACCATCTTCTCCAACTATTCCAGCCCTATCCATGGCAAATACCACCGGTAGGTTCTGCATGCACACATCGTGAATGATATGATCGTAACCTCTCTGAATGAATGTAGAATATATGGCCACAACCGGTTTGTATCCTTCCAGAGCCAGTCCTGCGGCGAATACCACGCCATGCTGTTCAGCTATACCGACATCAAAAAATCTCTCGGGATAAATCTGACCAAACTCAGCCAACCCTGTTCCGTATTCCATTGCGGCCGTGATAGCAATTATTTTGGGATCTGACGCAGCCAGCTTAACCATCGTGTCGCCAAAAACCTTCGTGTAGGGAGCCGGGCCCCCAGACGAATACACCTTACCGGATTCGATTTCAAAAGGGCCCACTCCGTGGAAGCGGCTTGGGTTTTCTTCAGCCTGGCAGTATCCTTTTCCCTTACAGGTAATGGTATGCACAAGGACTGGTTTGCGAAATCTCCGTACATTGGTAAGGGTTTCTATGAGGTGTTTAAGGTGATGGCCGTCTATAGGTCCAACGTAATTGAATCCGAGGTCCTCGAAAAGTCTCCCGGGAGTGACAAAGCCCTTTAGTGCGTCTTCTAACTGGCGTGCCATACTATATATAGACCGCCCCATGACCCCAGGAAGATTCTTAAGAATGTTCTTTATTTCATCCCTGAACCGAGTGACCAGTTGACCCGTCATGATCCGGTTCAAATACCCTGCCATGGCCCCAACGTTAGGGGAAATCGACATCTCGTTGTCATTCAGAATGATTATCAGGTCCTTCTCTGCGGCCCCCGCCTGGTTGAGGCCTTCATAAGACACGCCGCATGTCAGGGACCCATCGCCAACTATGGCCACAACTTTGTGGGCGTTTCTATCAATACATCTGGCCTGGGCCAATCCTGCAGCTACACTGATAGCGTTTCCAGCGTGACCAGTATCGAAGAAATCGTATTTGCTTTCTCTTCGTTTGGGGAAACCTGATATTCCCCCCTTGGAGCGTAGAGAATGAAACATGTCTCTACGGCCTGTCAGTATCTTGTAAGCATAAGCCTGATGCCCCACATCGAAAACAAATCTGTCATCCGGTGGTGAAAAAACCCTTAACAAGGCAATGGTCAGTTCAACCACTCCGAGACTGGAAGCAAGATGTCCGCCTCTCTCGGAAACGGTCTCGATTATTAGTTTCCGGACTTCGCCAGAAAGCGCCTCAAGCGATTCAAACGGTAACCTCTTCAAGTCTTCGGGAGAATTAATACTGTCTAATATCGAAGAATCCATCGTTATAGTCTTTGGTTTGTTTTTCATTGTTTATCCAAAACAGCCTCAGTTCATTCGCTGACCAATATACTCTGTGAGCAGTCTCAGGGTATCCGCCCTTTTTCCCAACGGTTCTATCGCATTAGCGGCCTCACTGAGCAAATTGTCTATCATATTTCTCGCTTTGTCGGCTCCGAAAAGCGATGGATAAGTGGCTTTACCTCTCTTTACATCTTTTTGAACATTTTTCCCGAGTCTCTCAGTGTCCCCCTCGAGATCAAGCAGATCGTCTCTTATCTGGAATGCCATTCCAAGCTTTTCCCCATAAATTGAGAAAATCTTTAACTGAGGCAAGTTTGCGCCGGCCAGTCTGGCGCCGCTTGTCAAAGAAGACCTGATCAATGCGCCGGTCTTGTTGAGGATAATCCTGTTAACAGCTTGCTCATCAGCGACCCGGCCTTCAAACCACATGTCCCAGACTTGACCTGCAATAAGTCCTGTTGAGCCCGAAGCCTGAGCAACGTCTCGAATGACCGCCAATACCCTGCCGTGTGGAAACATACGGGTAAATTCTGGGGAACTGAGTATTTCGAAGGCCAGCGTTATGAGGGCGTCACCTGCAAGTATAGCTACAGCTTCTCCGTATTTCTTGTGAGAAGTCGGTTTGCCCCTACGCAAATCATCATCGTCCATGGCCGGTAGATCGTCATGTATAAGGGAATAGGTATGCACGCACTCAAGGGCGGCGGCCAGGGGCATTACGCCATAATTTGAGTCACCCACTATTTCAAATGACGCTATAGCCAGAATTGGCCTGAGACGCTTCCCTCCGGCAAACAGGCTGTACCGCATTGCTTCATGGAGCAATCGAGGTTCATTGTGCGCCCCTGGAACATATCGGTCCAAAGCCTCATCCACAAATCCACGATTCTCCGCCATGTATTCCGCAAGACTTGGCGCCAAATTGTCAACCCTCGCCCCTGCTAAAAGGGACACGTTCGAGGTCCGCCAGTAGTTCTTCTACCTTGCCTTCCGACTGACTCAGTATTTCAAACAACCTCCTCGAAACGCCTACACCCTGTTCAAAGAGTTTGAGGCTATCCTGTAGACCTAAGCCCCCACTTTCCATTTTTTCAACTATTGATTTTAGTTCGTCCAACCCTGAATCAAAATTATATGATTCCGTTGATTCCATGTTTTCAGGTTGCATTTTATCCTCAATCAGCTTTCAACCGGTAATTTCTAATAAAAAACATCTTGTTATTTAGCTTCTTGATCCTGACCAGACACGAGCTCGCTTAATTCTCTTTTCGCCGCAACCGAGGCTGGATCTATTTTAAGGGCTTTCAAGAAATTGATCTCCGCTTGGTCTTTTCTCATGAAGAATTTTTTCTGAATAAAACCCTCGAGATAATACCCGTCAGCAAGTTTCTGAGGTATTGTCCTGTCTAATCGTTCTCTGATCCTATTAGATGCCTGGACATCTTCAAGAGCCGTCTTAACATAATATGCGGGAAAGTTTTGATACAGCCTGGCCTTAATTTTAGCCCTAGCCGATTCGTAAAGCGTGTCCGCATACAATTCCGGATAATCTGGACCGGATGCATCCAGCGTGTCTCGCGCCTCCTCCAGAAGATCAAGAGCCTCGAGGTAATAAGTACGCTCGACGAGTTCCCGGCCTGTAATCAACAATTTTGTGACCAGAGATTCCTGGGTCGAAGCGTTTTGTCCCAGGACATTACCCACGCACAAAAACATAATTATACTAACAAATAACACATGAGACGTAAAATTACATACACCGATTGAAATCTTTTTCATGCGGCCCCGTGCATTCTAAAGGTAACTTTAAAATTTTATAACACTTGTAAGGATCACGCAAGGACTACTCTTAGGTCAGAAAGACCTCAGATTTAGAATCGATCATTCTTGCGCCAAGCAACCAGAGGGCTATTTTGGGGAACAAAACTGAACTCAACCGGACAACGATGGGAGTGGAAATGTTGATGACGGTTCCGGACTTTTTGCGGCGTGTGAATTATCCAAAGCTTAAATCAAAGTTTCCTTATCGAACAGCATCGACTAACGGGTTAGTTCCATTTCCACCCGGCGACTCATCCGGTCATCCCGCGAATAAACCGGCGTAGGCCCGGAAGTGGTAGTCCCAGCCACCTGAATATTGATACTTGATCTCGGAATGCCATACATACTGGAGAGGAATTGGGCCACCGCCTCAGCGCGTTTACGGGCCACCGCTAGATTCTGTTCGGGTTTGCCTCGGCCATCTGAAAAACCCTTCAAAGTGATTCTGGAAGCCGGATTCTGCTTTAAGGACATGGCTGCCGCCGCAATTGCCGAACGGTTGGAACTGTCGATAGTGGGGTCCTTTGAAATGACGGAAGAACTGTTGAAATCAAAGAGGACCGGCCCAAATCCGGCCGGCGCCCCTCCCGCTCCTGAAGCGGGCGCAGTATCTCTACAAGGCTTCACCCAATACTTTAGCATCCACTCGTGCCACCCAGCCGCTGAGTTGAATTCGGCAACATTG
Source organism: uncultured Desulfomonile sp. (assembly GCA_903952205.1). Lineage (GTDB taxonomy): Bacteria > Desulfobacterota > Desulfomonilia > Desulfomonilales > Desulfomonilaceae > CAJBEZ01. The sequence continues at coordinate 16,301 of CAJBEZ010000084.1, forward strand.
TGAAACGCGCCTTGCCCTTTTTGCGCTATTCCTTTTAAAAAATACGACCCGTCCTGGGCATTGCCAATCTGAAAAGTGTGGATTTCAACGTCGGGGTTGTTGCGGCGGATTTGTTCCGTGATCTTAATTGGGTCTGAATTGCATGAATCGAGCCCTCCCCCTATGACTGCTATAATGCTCTTTCCGTTCGCCGAGGCTACCTCATCCCCAGCCGCCCTTAGTCCCGCCGCCAGGGCGCTTGTTCCGTATGATACAGATTTTGGAAACGAATTTAAGAATCTTTCCGGGTCCCATGGCTGAATGGCGAGAATACTCTCTGTGCTGTCGCAACCCATCCCAACCTTAAGCCCATAATGCCTTAATCCAACATCAAAAAAACCGTCCGCTGTAAGGGGAATAGCTTTTTCAAAATATTGCATTTGTTTGAGGAGAACCTGATAATGATCCTTCTCCTTCATAAACCCAGAAGCGTCGAAAAGGATGAGTATATTGAGCACCCTTCGACAATCGTCACCATACGCCCTTTTCAAGCAAAAACCAGAAAAGAGAGCCACGATCGAAAGGATTAGAACTAATCGAGATGAAAGCCGCCAAGCAGAACGCATTATTCCGCTCCTAACAGGGACAATGGCCGAGGTGAAGTAGCCATTTTCGATTTGCTTGCAATTAGCAGAGGATGTACACATTGTCAAGAATTATACTGAAATAGATGTCATCCGATGATTGAATATCCCCATAGCTGCAGATTCCGGAATTGATTGGTGGTTGATTATTTAGGAATATTGACACAGACTGTGAATTAATTTTGAGTTTAGTTTGCGCACATCGTCATCTTGTCAAATTATCGATTAATCAAAAATGACGAGATTTCATCATGAACGTGATTCTTAGTGTTTTTGTGGCCTGTCTGGTTGGATGCTCCGCAATCTTCGGCATTGCTCGGCTGTGGGCCTACCTGGAATTGGTCCCAACTGGGCAAGATAGAACAGACTTTTTTCTCACGCAAGATGGGTGGCGACTTGCCATCCACAGGTATGTTCCAGAGGCAGCGCCCAAGGGGAAGCCCGTTATTTTATGTCATGGGCTAGCGGGCAACCGTTACATATTTGACATGATCCCCGCCCCATCTTTGGCCGAGTATCTCAGATCCAAGGGCCACGATGTATGGGTGGCGGAACTAAGGGGTTTCGGCCAGAGCGCCGGTCCACGTTTGCTTCTTTCTGACAGCGACTTAAGATGGGGCTTTGACGATCATCTTGATTCTGATCTCGACGCTGTTTTAGATCATGTGACGGAACAAACCGGCAAGGATTCGGCGCATTGGGTGGGACACAGCATGGGAGGCATGCTGATAGAGGCCTATCTCGGCCGGAACCATTCTCGAAAAATAGCCTCTGCAGTAGTAATCGGTTCCCCCGTAGATTTTTCCAAGATGAAGTCCCCTTCATTCAAACGTCTCCTCAGAATGCGATGGGTCCTAAGGCTTTTTCCTTTTAATCCGCTAATTCCGATGGCCAAATGTTTCATGCCTTTAGGCGGAATCGCCCCCAATATTCTGTCCGCATACTTTTGTCTCGAAAACATTGATTGGAACGTGGCCAGAAAAATTATGGCCTTAGGCGTTGAGTTTCTATCATCAAGCGTGTTATGGCTCGATATGGGGAGGTTTCTCCAGGAAGGGAAATTTGCTGACCGATCAGGGAATCTCTATCTACAGGGGATTGAGCAATCGGACACACCATTGTTTGCAATATGTGGAACGAAAGACAACATGGCCCCTAAATCCGCAGTATTGGGTGTGTTTGAAAGACTTAACGGCTCCTGCGTTACGGAATCTCTAATTTTAGGCAAGGACAGCGGCTGTCTCCAAGACTACGGACATCTCGATCTACTGATAGGGACGAGGGCCCAAAAGGAAGTGTTTCCCTCAATCCACAACTGGCTGACCAGATGGGATGAATCACTGGAACGTTAGAACAAGAAAAAGTGACGTCATTGTGTACTCTTAGCTTTTTGGCTTGACTTACGCTAATAAATGTCTATATTTCTATAGTTTGTACTTAATCCTAAGTCTCTTCAGCATGATGTAAAGATGAAGATTCAGATTGACGACATACCGCCAGAAGGGCTTGAAATTGATTTTGATGGATCGGAGAACCTCTTAGGGAATTGGCTTGAGTCGATTAAGCTATCTGACTTAGATATCAATCCTAACGGGCGTGGTCACATTAGAATCGACAGAAATGATGAAGAGATAATGATTTCTGGAGATGTGGAAATATCTGCTGTGATGATTTGTTCCAGGTGTCTTGCCAGATTTGATTCCTCGATCCCGGTAAGTGTTGACATGAAAGTCAAGCAAGGCGCCAGAGTCAACAAGGATTATGAACAGGAATTGGAACTCGGGGAAGATGAGATCTTAATTCTCAACAAAGAAATTGACCTGCGAGAGCTTATTGCGCAGGAACTGTCTTTAAGCATCCCCATGAAACCATTATGCAAGAATGATTGCCCCGGGCTGTGCCCAGAGTGCGGATCGATCATCGGATCAGAGGGATGTTCGTGCTCTCATGAGTCCAGTTCTGATCCTCGATGGGAAAAACTCGCGGCGCTGAAATCTCGATTCAATAATTGATTTAAGAAGGATAAAAAATGCCAGTCCCAAAGAAAAGGGTTTCCCGAACAAGACGCGATAAAAGGCGCACCCATGACGCTTTAACGCCTGTAAATCTCTCTAAGTGCCCGGAATGCTCTCAACCTGTAGTCCCCCACAGAGTGTGTCCGAGTTGTGGTTATTATAAGAACCGGACTGTTCTGAACGTGGAATAGCGAGTTAACCGATTCGAAATGGTGACCACGTCAGCATCCAGTTCTCGATCCGCAATAGCTCTGATGTTCCCGGGACAAGGGGCGCAATTTCCCGGGATGGCCTCCGACATTGTTTCCCAGGATAATGAATGCGCTCGGATACTTGAATCAGCGGACCGAATCCTCGGATATCCTCTCAGTGAGATAATGGCGGGGAAACGGGGAGATGAGCTGAATCACACTGTCTACACACAACCGGCCATCTTTGTCCATTCTATGCTCGTCTGGCGTCTTGTCCAAAGAAGATTGAACATCAGGCCAATGGTGGCGGCAGGGCATTCTCTCGGGGAATATAGCGCTTTGTGCGCTGCGGGAGCCTTAGACTTTGCCGATGCTCTCCGGATTGTAAAAGTCAGAGCTGAATGCATGCATAGCGCTCAACCGCTTGGTTCATGTGGAATGGCCGCAGTTATGGGGATTCCTGTCGAACGGGTCCGTGAAATAGTCTCGTCTGTTAGAGAACGGTCCGTTCTGGATCTTGCCAACCTTAATTCACCTGAACAGAGTGTCATATCCGGCGAAATATCGGCGCTTGATAGAGCCGTTCAAATGGCCGGCAAGGAGAAAAGGTCCAGAGTAGTTGGCCTGCACGTATCTTCGGCCTTTCATACTAGCCTCATGGAATCAGCTAGGGAGACCCTATCTGACAGTCTTAACGAAATCCATTTCGGCGCCATCCAGTTTACGGTAATTGCAAATGTGAACGCAGCCCCTTATCCAGCGCAGGACCGAGACATGAAATCACTTTTGCTTGACCAGGTCGTTTCTCCTGTTTTGTGGGAAGCCTGCGTCAGAAAAATGATTAGCATGGGGGCGCGCATATTCCTGGAAATAGGCCCGGGGAAAGTTCTCTCAGGGCTGTTAAAGCGAATTGACCGTTCAGTCTCGGCAATTTCGGTCTCGGATTTTCAGGGTGTTGTAAACCTTGATGGGGCTCTGCCATGACCGACACAAAGTCGTTATTATTTAATCTTTACGGCAAAACGGCTTTGGTGACAGGGGGATCACGGGGAATTGGAAGAGAAATATCCATCTTATTAGCCAGGTATGGCGTTTTTGTGATAGTGAATTTCAAATCCGACGATGGAGCGGCTCAAAAAACGCTGGAAGCGATCCTTGAAATCCCTGGAAAAGGTAGTTTAAGAAAATTCGACATCTGTGATTCAGCGGATGTTGAAAAAAATGTAAAAGAAATGATCGCCGAGAGAAAGTCCGTTGAAATACTGGTTAATAATGCGGGAATAGCCCGTGATGGGCTACTGGGACGAATGAAGGACGCTGACTGGAAAACTGTCGTCGACACAAATCTTACCGGGGCTTTTAACATGTGCAGAGCGCTCGCCAAGAGCATGATTCGGAACCGTTATGGTCGAATTGTGAACATTTCCTCGACCGCAGGCGAAATTGGCAATGCAGGGCAGGTAAATTATTCCGCCGCAAAGTCCGGACTTATAGGCTTGACCAAATCGCTAGCGCGAGAGTTAGCCCCCAGAAACATCCTTGTAAACTGTGTTTCTCCCGGCATTATAAGCGGGGGAATTTCAGAAGAGCTTTCAGAAAATCAGATGGAAGCGATAATCCAGCATGTTCCTTTGGGCAGACTCGGAACGCCTAAGGATGTCGCAGCGGCCGTAGCCTTTCTTTGTTCGGACATGGCCAACTATATAACAGGCCAGGTTTTGCGCATAAATGGCGGGCTATATATGTGAACGACGCTGAGTTATCAGGTTATGGGAACAAGCTTGAGCCCAAAGTTGAATCTTATTCTTGCCCGCGTCTGATCAATAAAATTGAAGGAGTTATGGTATGGACGATATCGAAAAAAAAGTGGTAGACCTCGTCGCTGAAGTCCTTGTGGACGTGAACAAAGAGAACATCAGGCTGGATGCAAAGATTGTTGAAGATTTGGGCGCGGAATCTTTGGACATCTATGACATGATCGCGTTGCTTGAAGACGAATTTGGGACGGAAATCAGTGACGAGGAAGTAGAGAAGATTAGAACAGTCCAAGATGTAGCCGATTTCATCAAGGCTGGTCAGAAGAAATAACAGGTTTACTTTCCATTCTCTACTTTTTTTGGAGGAACGCTTGTCGCGTAGGGTTGCAATTACCGGAATGGGACTGGTCACCTGTCTAGCCACAGGTGTTGATGAAAACTGGAAACAAATCACCAACGGTCGTTCCGGAATCGGACCGATCCAATCCTTTGACCCTCAGAGGCTAGTCACAAGAATAGCGGGAGAAATTGCAGCCGATTTTGATCCCTCCGGGTATATTCCCAAAAAAGAATTACGACGCATGGACAGGCACCAGCAAATTGGAATGGTCGCCGCGTGTCAGGCGGTTTTTCAGGCAGGGCTTAACGAGCCGCCTGATGATCCGCGGCGTTGCGCCGTCATTGTAGGTTCAGGCATAGGCGGATTGACAACAATTCACGATGGATTTGAAATACTCAGGGAAAAGGGTCCCAAGAGAATGCCGCCGATGATCATTCCTATGGCGGTCGGAAACCTCCTACCCGGAATGATAGCCATGCGATTTGGATTAAAAGGACCAAATTTCGGGGTGGTCAACGCCTGCTCGTCCGGCGCTTCCGCTATTGGAGAAGCTTACAGAATTGTGTCTATGGGATTCGCAGACGTAGCGGTATCTGGTGGAACGGAAGCGGTAATAGGAGAATTCGCCATATCTTCGTTCAACGCGTTGAGAGCCCTGTCTACTCGAAATGAAGCCCCGGAAAAGGCTTCCCGACCATTTGACAAGGATAGGGATGGATTTGTGCTGGCCGAGGGCGCAGGAATGGTTGTATTGGAATCGTTTGAACGCGCCCAAGAAAGAGGAGCTCCAATCCTGGGAGAAATAGTCGGCTACGGAGCCACCTGTGACGCTTACCACATAGTAATGCCTGATCCAGAGGGCGTCGGCGCCCATGAAGCCATGAAGTTGGCTTTGGACGATTGCGGCTTGAAACCGGAGCAGGTGCAGTACATAAATGCGCACGGAACGTCCACTGATTTGAACGACAAGACGGAGACTATCGCTATTAAACGCCTTTTTGGAAAACACGCTCACAACCTCTCCATAAGTTCTACCAAATCCATGACCGGTCACGCTCTGGGCGCGGCAGGAGCCATTGAGGCGATATTTACCGCCCTAACGCTCATGCATGGTATAGCGCCTCCAACAATTAATCTTGATTGCCCGGACCCTCAGTGCGATCTTGACTACACACCAAACAAAAGCGTAAAGCGTGATATGGAGTATGCTATTTCTAATAGTTTCGCCTTTGGTGGACAAAACGTGTCTCTTTTGTTTAGGAGATCTCAATAAATGAAGAGCGTCTATGTTGGGTCAGATCACGCCGGCTACGGTTTGAAGGAGTTCATGAAACCCTATATTGCCGGGCTTGGCTATGAGGTTGTGGATTCAGGCTGTTTCTCTGAGGGATCGTGTGATTACCCAAATTTTGCCCACAATGTGTGCAAGAATGTTCGGAACAACGCCGAAAACCTGGGAATCTTGATCTGTGGCACAGGCATTGGAATGTCGATGGCGGCCAACCGGTTCAAGGGGATTAGGGCCGCTCTATGCGCCAACGAATATCAAGCGAGAATGAGCAAGGCTCATAATAACGCCAATGTTCTTTGTTTGGGTAGTCGGGTCATTGGACAGGACTTGGCTTTGTCCATAATTCAAGTCTGGCTTGAGTCGGAATTCGAAGGCGGCAGGCATCAGAGGAGAGTCGACCTTATTGAATCATTGTAATCGGGCCGCATCGTTTTTGGTTTGCGGTTTTTTACATTGTCGTTCCTGATTTTCGAGGCTTTTTACTATTAAAGAACCCTAAATATATATTTCCATGAACGCCCTGATTGATCTTTTTTCAGGGCTTTTGTAAAGGACCACCATGAGTTCACTTCAAGAAACGGATGCCGAAGTTTTTGACATAATTCGGCGTGAAAAGATGCGTCAGGAATATAGACTAGAACTAATAGCCTCTGAGAATTTTACATCAACAGCCGTGATGGAGGCTCAGGGAAGCATCCTTACAAACAAGTACGCTGAAGGTTACCCCGGACGCAGATACTACGGCGGATGCGTTAACGTAGACGTCATAGAGGAATTGGCTCGTAACCGAACTAAGGAGCTTTTCGAAGTAGAACACGCTAACGTTCAACCCCATTCGGGCACTCAGGCGAACATGGCGGTTTATTTCTCAGTATTGGATCCGGGAGCCACTTACATGGGAATGGATCTGGCTCACGGTGGTCATCTTTCCATGGGGCATCCCAAGAATTTCTCCGGAAAAATCTACAAGGTGGTTCCCTACTCGGTTAGCAGGGAAAACCATCGCATAGATTATGACGTGGTTCGAGACCTTGCCATCAAACACAGGCCGGGCATGATAATCGCTGGGGCTAGCGCTTATCCGAGGATCATAGATTATTCAATATTTGCTTCAATCGCTCGCGAAGTCGACGCCGTCCTGATGGCGGACATCGCTCACATAGCTGGATTGATCGTGGCCGGCCTTCACCCGTCTCCGGCCCCTTACGCGGATTTCATCACCACAACCACTCATAAAACCTTGAGAGGGCCGCGAGGCGGAATCGTCATGTGTAAACAGAGATGGGCGTCGGTTCTCGACTCCTGCATATTCCCAGGAATGCAGGGAGGGCCATTGATGCATGTGATAGCTGCAAAAGCCGTTGCTCTCAAGGAAGCCTCGACTCCTGATTTCAGGGACTACCAAAAAAGAGTGGTTCGAAACGCCAGAGTTCTTGCCGAAGAACTCATGAATCACGGTTTTAGAATTGTTTCAGGCGGCACCGACAATCATCTTGTGCTTGTTGATCTTACTGACAAAGGCGTTAATGGCGCACAGGCGCAGGAGATTCTAGAATCAGCCGGAATCACTGTCAACAAAAACACTATTCCATTTGACCCCCTACCGCCGGGCAAAGCGTCCGGAATAAGAATCGGGACTCCAGCGATAACAACCAGAAACATGGGAACCAAAGAGATGGGCCTCATCGCTTCTTGGATATCTCAGGCGCTTGCTAACGGTTCAAATGAATCAGTACTAACAAAAATTGGTAATAACGTTAGGGAGATGTGTGAAAGTTTCCCATTGTATTTGAATGTTCAGGATGGAGTTTAAAATGGGTAACCCCACGATGTCCGCAAAATTGAATCTCTTTCCGGAGAGAAGATTCGAATCTAACTTTCCAATGGTTTTCTGGATGGCTGGACTATGGTTTTACTTAAAAAGCTTTCTGTACTTTTGCTATCTATATATGCTAGGGCTTGATCCTACACCATATTCCCCGGTCGCCAAATTTGAAATAATTTACTTTGCTGTTGCGCTTCTACCTGCTTTTATTCTTGGAATCGCCTTTTGGAATGAAAAAGCTTTTGCGTCAACAATTGGAGTCATTTACCTGATAATAGACACTCCGATCCTGGGATTTCACGTATTAAGAATGGCTGACGAGGGATACCTGGACTCGGGACTTACTCAGTTCCTTGAGATCGGAAGTCTTGCGATGAATGTTATCGTCCTCGGATGGCTTATTGGGTCCAGGTCGGCTTCAAAGATCAGGACAACCAGTTCCGGAAAAATGAAGTAATTTTTTTGACGCACAGGTTAGTGAATTCTGTTATCCCATGGTTAAGCTTCAAAACATGAGTGATCATGAGCTTGAGCCGCATCGAATTCACCGCAGACAGATTTAAATAGAATATAATTGACAAAATCTCTATAAATTAGTATATTGAAAATATAATTTAAAGCGAAGCCTTAAATATTGAAGACCTCGACGCTTCGTTACCTCCTACAAACCGAGCCCCTGATAGCTCGGTTTTTTTTGTCTGAATATCGGTAGGATCAAATTTCTATATTGGTTATTGTTTCTTGATTAGAAGGGGGGCTAGTGCTAAATTGGTATTTATCTAGTATAAAAGATGGTGTGCAAATTGTAATGACGTCAAATCACGACTTTCCAGGCCGTTATTGCCTTTTGCATGGATTTAGGTTCTTGCCAACAATGTGATCTCATCTTAGGAGACGGCGCTATGGATCTGAGTTATGTGAGAACAACATGCCCCTACTGTGGATGTGGATGTGAGTTCCTTCTGGAGACCTTTGACGGAAAGATTACATCGACAGTACCTTCGAAATCAAACAGGATGAACCAGGGTAAACTTTGTATAAAGGGCTGGAATGTCCATGAGTTTGTTCAAAGTCCCAAGCGTCTTAAAAAACCGCTGGTTAAAAAGGACGGTGTCCTTCAGGAGGTTTCGTGGGACGAGGCTCTCGACTTTACAGCGACCAGGTTGCAGGAAATCAAGACCAAAGATGGTGGAGACAGCATGGCTTTCCTCACCTCCGCTAAATGCAGCAACGAGGAGAACTATCTGTTTCAGAAGTTCTGCAGAGTAGGATTTGGAACCAATAATATAGACCACTGCGCACGTCTTTGACACTCCTCTACGGTGGCAGGTCTTGCCGCCGCTTTCGGAAGCGGAGCCATGACGAACTCGATTCCCGAGATTGAAAACGCTGATTGCATTTTCATCATAGGATCGAACACTTCGGTAGCTCATCCACTCATAGCCTATCGCATTTATAGGGCAAAGGAGAAAGGCGCCAAGATAATAGTCGCTGATCCCAGAAAGATTCAGGTTACGATGGTAGCCGACGTTCATGTGCGGCAGAAGCTGGGTTCAGATGTGGCGTTGTTGAATGGCATGATGAATGTCATCATTTCAAAGAATCTTCATGACACAAGCTTTATTGAGGAACGGACAGAGGGATTTGACAAACTTGAAGAAACCTTAAGAAATTACCCGCCGGAAAGAGCGTCGGAGATAACAGGTGTTTCCGTTGAAGACATCGAAAAGATGGCCGTCATGTTCGCATCCTCAGATAAGTCGACTATTTTGTACGCTATGGGGATAACGCAACATTCGCATGGAGTTGACAATGTCAAATCTCTGGCCAACCTTTCGATGTTGACCGGAAAGATTGGCAAGGAATCTTGTGGTGTAAATCCCTTGCGCGGGCAGAACAACGTTCAAGGGGCTTGTGACATGGGTGGTCTTCCCAATGTTTATCCAGCTTACCAGACCGTTATCGACGAGAACAACCGAAAGAAATTTGAAGACGTCTGGAACGCCCAACTATCTCCAAAGGTAGGGTTCACCATTATGGAGATGATGCATGGGTTGGAAGATGGCTCAATCAAGGGAATGATGGTCCTTGGAGAAAACCCTTTGGGTAGCGACCCGGATACCAGGCACGTGAAGCATGCCCTTCAGCAGGCCGAATTTTTAGCTGTTATCGACATATTTCTGACGGACACCGCCAAGATCGCTGATGTGGTTTTTCCTGGAGCCTCTTTTGCAGAAAAGGACGGAACATTCTCAAATACTGAACGTAACGTCCTTAGAATTAGAAAGGCGATCGACCCACCCGGAGACGCCAGACCAGATTGGCAGATAATATGTGACATCTCGACCCGTTTCGGGTTGCCGATGAGCTATGAATCTCCTAAAGAGATTTTTGACGAAATTGCTCTAGTGACGCCCAGCTACGCCGGTCTCAGTTATGAACGCTTGGAGAGTGGGGGTATACCCTGGCCATGTCCTTCCAGAGACCACCCCGGAACTCCAATCCTGCACAAAGAGAGGTTCACTAGAGGAAAAGGACTGTTTCACGCTCTTGAATACAGACCCCCTGAAGAACTGGCTGATGAAGAGTTTCCTATGCTTCTAACCACAGGAAGATTCTTCCCGCATTATCATACCGGCACAATGACCCGAAATTCGCCGACGTTAGACAATGAAATGCCGGAAGGGCATATCGAGATTCACCCATACGACGCCAGGGACCTTGGGCTTACAAGCGGTGAGGACATTCGGATTGTTTCCCGTCGTGGTGAGGTGATCACTAAAGCCATTGTTACAGACGTTGTAGAGCCTGGAACAATATTCATGAGCTTCCATTTTATGGAAGCCAATGCTAACGAACTCACCAATCCGGCCTTGGACCCGATTTGCAAGATACCTGAATATAAAGTATGCGCGGTTAGAGTGGAAAAAATCAGTTCTCCCTCAGAAACGGAATTTAAAGCGGCTGCGAATGCCTAATTTGTTCCCGATGGCGCCCGACTCACTCGTGGGTCGGGCGGCCTCACAATCAGAAAGAAATGTCGGTCTCATCGGATATTCTGGGGGATATTTGGGTCGCTCCGTGGCTAAACAAATTGAATCGTCCGGCCCTTGCGTAGGTCACTACATCCAATCCAGCCTGCATGGCCATGGAAACAGCCGTCGCACTTGCGCTGGACCTCGACACAATGATTGGAAACCCCGCCCGGACAGCTTTTGAGACAGCCTCTGAGGTTATTCTGCCAGTTGTCAGCAAAATTTTGTCACCTGTATGTATTTGATTCACAAAGCAGTAACCAATAACTTTGTCGATGGCGTTGTGTCTGCCAATGTCTTCGAGAATAGGAGCTGTCTCGCTACGAGAAGCTATGCCCGCGGCGTGAGTGCCTCTTGTCAGGCTGTAGATTCCTCTGTAGGAGTCTACTTCCTTCATCCTTTTGGATATCACATCCGCAGGGATTGTGATTCTGGGGTCATGTTTAGGTACATACTTCAAGGCTGTCTCAACTGAAAAAGTTACGCCTCCAGCGCACCCAGAAGTAAGCATCCCCTTTTTCCTGATTCTATCGAGGCGATCTTCAGGCGCATTGATTTCCAGGGAGACTATTCGACTGCCACGATCAACTCTCAAATGAACTATTTCCGACAACTCGACCAGAACACCTTCTGAAACCAGAAAACCAATGAAAAGCTCTTCCAGATGAGTGGGAAGAGTTGATATGGAGAGTATTTCATCATCATTTACAAATAGGGTGTAAGGAATTTCCCTTGCCAGTGAGATTGACTTAAGGCTTGGAAATCCATCCACAAATCGTGTCGCCTCAAATTCCTGAGCCAGTTCCGGGCTTGCCACCGGATGATCATTTTTCATTGAGATCATGGGTCGTATATCCACACTTTGAGCCGTCTGTGTCGGGAAACATTGATTCAGGAGCCTTTCTCAAGTCCCCAAAAAGTTCTTGGAACTGTGTATCCGTAAATTTTTCACACCTGTTACGTAGCCTCAGATATGCCCACAATAGCTCCAGTCCTTCTTCTGTAAGTCTAGTGCCTTCTTTAGTAGCGGAGACTAGTTTGAATCCGCAGCGTTCTTCTGTGGCGCGGATTTTACCCCATACAGCCCTGAAGGGCTGTTTAAGTTTCTGCGCCGCCTTGTTCATGGAACCAAGTTCCATTATGGCCTCCAAAATTTTCAGGCGGCCAGTTCCAATCACAAGTTTGCCCTGATCGTTTTCAATCCAAATCTTAGATCTCACACGAAAATTCATTTTGGCCTCTGGACTTTGCCTTAGCTCCTTGGCGCTGGAATCTATCACGCCTGATGATAACGGCTTCCGATTGATTATTGTCATAATTTCAGGAAGGTTGCAACCGGCGTTGTCCATTCTTTCGGTTGTAGACGCATTCGAAAACAGGCCACCATGTTAACGCCGGCTTATGAAAAGGGTTCCTAAGCGACCGGCTTTATGCTATTGAGCCACTTATCGTCGTAAAGTCGGGAGGTCACATGTCGCAACCTATAATGAAAGTTGCAATACTTTACGGAGGGAGATCGGCAGAACACGAGGTTTCCACTAGGTCCGCCGCATCAGTTTGCTCAGCCATCGATAGGAACAAGTTTGAGGTGATTCCGGTTTTTATCACAAAAGATGGCTCATGGTACGCCAGAGCAGATGACAATAGTTCTTTCTCACGGACAGAAACACTTCATCTGGATCAGAGGCTAGTTTTGTCGCCCGACCCTCAACACAGGGGTTTTCTGGTAAACAAAGGACAAAACTGTTTTGAAGAATTTTCAGTTGACATTGTATTCCCTGTATTGCATGGGACCTTCGGGGAGGATGGCACTGTTCAGGGTCTCCTGGATCTGGCCGATATTCCCTACGTAGGATGTGGCACACTGGCATCGGCCGTCGGAATGGACAAGATCATAATGAAGGCTGTTTTCAGAGACTGCGGTCTTAAAGTTGGACCATTCTCTTGGTTCTACAGATCTCAGTGGAAAAATAATCCCGATCTTATTATAGAGGGTTTAAGAAAAAGGCCGCTCCCCCTTTTCGTAAAACCGGCCAATCTTGGATCTTCCGTAGGTATTTCAAGGGTAGGCTCATTCTCCGACTTATCTAAATCTATTGATATAGCTTCAATATATGATCGTAGGATCCTGATTGAAGACGCAATTGATGGACGAGAGCTTGAAGTTAGCGTTCTGGGGAACGAAGATCCAGTTGCTTCCATACCAGGAGAGGTTATCTCCCATGCGGTATTCTATGATTATAACGAAAAGTATCTTCACGATACCGCTGAACTCATTATACCGGCAAAATTGACCCAAGACGAGATTTTGATCGCTCAGGACGCGGCATTGAAAGCTTACATGGCTATAGACGGAACCGGCCTGGCTCGCGTGGACATGTTCCTCACCCCTGACAAACAAGTTGTAATCAATGAGATCAATACCTTACCTGGCTTCACCTCAATCAGCATGTATCCCAAATTGTGGGAAGCTTCGGGACTTGGATACGGACAACTCATCGACAGACTAATAGAATTGGCGCTGACTAGATATCGAGACAGGAGGGTCACCCAGACTGACAGAAGTCTCCTATGAAGGCAATGATTATGACAGCGGGCAGTGGTACAAGGCTTCGACCTTTGACGTTGGAAAGGGCGAAACCCACCGTTCCTCTAATGGGAAAACCTCTCATAGCGCTCATACTCAAAAAACTCAGGACAATGGGGATCTCCGAATTCAGACTTAACCTTCACACCCTGCCAGAAAGTATCAGAGAAGCTGTCAGATCATTTCCGGAGATTGCTTCCAATGTTTCATTCTCCTATGAACCCACGATACTGGGGACTGGGGGTGGTTTAAGCCGGAACGAGCCGTTTTTCTCAGAAGATACCTTCGTTATGGTGAACGGCGACATCGTTTTCGATTTCGACATCCGACCAGCGATTGACTTTCACGTGGATAACGGGGCGTTGGCCACACTGGCCCTATATCCCCAATCAGCGCCTTTTACCTACACTCCGATAAGATTTGACTCCAATCATATAATCCGTTCTTTTCCTCGGCTCGAGGATCACACCCCTTATGGGGAACCAGCCTATGTTTTTACTGGAATAACCGTTTTGTCACACGATATATTCAAATTTATTCGGACTGGTGTGTTCTCAGATATAGTGGCAGAGGCCTATGTACCAGCTATCGAAAAGGGTCTTAAGATTTGCGGCTATCCGGTAACCGGATATTGGAATGACATCGGGACTCCGTCCCGTTACCTTTCGACCCAGCGGGACCTGTTTCAACGTTGCGCCATTTCTTCTTCCAAAATCTTATCGAAGGGCGCCTCTGTGATGGAACCCGAATTGATCGGACCCAATGTTTCCATTCAGGCCGGTTGTGTAATAGAGGAAGACTGTGTCATCGAGGACGCTATGCTTTGGGAAAATTGTCTTGTGAGGAAAGGATCGATTATAAGACATTGCATCCTTGGAAAAAACATGGTCGCTGGAGGTCACTTCAAAAACCTCGTTATGACTACTAATGGAGAGGTGTCAATTGATTGATGACGACGAGTATGTTGCGGCAATCGTAGGAAACGTCGCTGATAATTTAGGTGATATTTTAACTATTGAGAAACTTGCCGGAGACGCATCCACACGGACTTATTACAGGATCTTCTTTCAGGACAGGCAAACCGCAGTTGCAATGGTTTCACAAAATCCTGTTTCCAACGAAGAATCTCTTTTTCTCCATATTCAAGGCTATCTGGAAAACCTAGCGTTACCGGTCCCAAAAATCTTGGCTCACAATCCTATGAGAGGAATAGTGATCCTTGAAGATCTTGGAGATAACCTCCTTGAATCCGTAATTTCCCACATGTCGGACTCTGAAATCAGAGACGTCTACAGACTCGCTCTTGATACTCTCGTGAATCTTCAAAGAACTACTTCGAGAAGTCAAACGCGGTGTTCCGCATTTGATCTGGCGTTTGATGAAAACAAATTAATGTGGGAGATGAACTTTTTTATGGACCACTTTGTTCTCGGATGGGCAAATGGGAAACCTCCTAAATCGGCAATATCCGAAATGATGAAATTCTTCAGACAAATTTGCTGGGAACTTTCTTCTGAACCCAGGTTTTTTACCCACCGTGATTATCACTCGAGAAATCTTATTCTAAAGGGTAATCGTGTTTTCATGATTGATTTCCAGGATGCTAGGCTTGGCCCGGTTCAATATGATCTGGCGTCATTGCTGCGGGATTCGTATGTTTCACTATCTGAAGAATTAGTAGAGGACCTCCTCAAATTCTACATGGAACAGGCCGACTACCTCATTGATCATAATTCAGAACATTTTCGACGTATTTTTGACATAATGTCCTTGCAACGAAATATCAAAGCTTTGGGGACCTTTGGCTACCAAGTTGCGGTCAGAGGTTCCCTACGGTACCTGTCTTCGATTCCCGGAACAGCAGGCGCCATATCCAGGAATCTTTTGAAGTATTCTGAATTTAGCGATTATTTCCAAGTCTTCGAAGATTACGTTCTGACTCCAGCCATATCTTTTTGATCCATAAAAATGCCATGTTTCAAAGTATATCAGTTATTATGCTATAAATATTATCATTTTATTGTTGTATCATTGTGTAATAAATGATATATTATAGTTAGATGTATTTCTCATCAATTTTTTTGATCGGAAGAATGCTTATGAAAACATTTGCTAAAGCGTTCGCCGTGGTAGGCGCTATCTGGCTTGGCGCATCGATGGCTCAGGCTCAGCAGACTGTAGATGCGCTGACCCAGATCGACAAACTGAAAACAACCATTCAGACTCAAATAGAGCGTATCAAGAATGCTCGCGATTTGACCGATGCACAGCTTGACTTGGCTCGTCTACGAATCGGTGAACAGATCAAGCGCTCAGAAGAGGACCTAGCCCTTCAAGTGGAACAGATGGAGCGTCTCAAGGAACAGCTCCAGGAACAAAAGACGCTGGCAGATCAGACTGTTACTCGTATGAAGACCGATCTTCTGACAATTTCTACTACCGCTCTTGGCAATATTGATGATCAGTTGAATCAGACAGCCAATCTTCTGGAACGTATGAGGAAAATTCGTGAGGAGATAACGGGCCAAAAAGACTTGCTGGAATCACTGGATACCTCGGTAAAGGGGGCTGCAGGATCAACTCTTCAACCATCAGTCTCTTCGCTGACTCCTGAAACATTATCAACAACAAGCCTTAACCAGAAAGAAGTAATTCCAGCGGTTACAGTGAATCCGAGCACTTCCACTCCAACGATACAAGAGTCTCCCGCCCCCATTCCTTCCGGAGGCGGCTGACCGTACGCCAAGCAACAAGCGTCTAGTTAGACGCTTCCTTCCAACGACAGCGAATTATGCCCCTTCAAGAGTCGGGAAGTCTGTTAACATCTGAGCGGGCTTCCCTTCTGTTAGCTCTGCTCAGAGGGCCATATATTCGTGGTTCATGACAAAAAAACGAAGCCAAAATCAAGGCGACCCAGTTTAAACTCTAGTAGAAAAAAGATTCGTTTATTTAAAATAGATTCATTCACACTGTATTTTAATCTAAATGCGAGTCGGAACTATGGTGTTCTATTTCATACTCCTTTAATTTGTTTTGTAGCGTCCGTCTAGTGATTCCAAGTTCCGCCGCGCTTCTAGTTCTATTTCCATCATTGTGCTCCAAAGTAACAAGAATTAGTTCTCTCTCCATTTCGCGGATCGTCATCCCCGGTCTGATTCCTTCCCTGACCTTCCATGGCAACGGCTCTCCCACAGCCTGCGCTATAGGTTCCGGTAATTCGGGGAGTGAAACGTACTCATCTCGAGTTAAAATTACCGCTCGTTCCACCACATTTTCAAGTTCCCTGATGTTTCCCGGCCATGAATAGCGCATCATCGCGTCTAAGGTCCTCGGGTGGAAACCTTTTAATAACCTGCCGTTCTTTTCATTATAAATTTTCAGAAAATGCTCTATCAAAAGCGGTATATCCTCTTTTCGTTCCCTGAGTGGCGGCACCACGATTGGAACAACATTTAACCTGTAGAACAAGTCCTCCCTGAAAACACCTCTTTTGACCTCCTCTTTAAGATCCTTGTTGGTAGCGCTAAGAACACGGATGTCGACCTTTGTGGTCTTTGTTGATCCCAGAGGCTCGATTTCCCTTTCCTGTAATACCCTTAATAGTTTTGCCTGGGTCGACGGAGTCATTTCACCAATTTCGTCAAGGAATATGGAACCTCCATCGGCAAGCTCAAACCTGCCTGGCCTTCGCCCGACAGCTCCAGTAAAAGCGCCCCTTTCGTGGCCAAAAAGCTCACTCTCCAAAAGCGTCTCAGGTAGAGCGGCGCAATTTATCTTGATAAATCTCTTGTCTGTCCTGGAGGATCCCTGGTGCAGAGCATTGGCGATCAATTCTTTTCCTGTTCCAGACTCCCCCAGTATCAATACTGTGGCTTCTGTCGGAGCGACCATGGCGACAGTCTCGAGGACTCGCCTCATCTTCTGGGACCGACCAACTATCTGCGAAGCGTCGAAAAGATTCTCGATCCTCCTCTTTTGGAGGATGTTTTCCTCTTTGAGTCGCCAAAACTCAAGTGATTGCTGAACTTTTATTCTTAACTCTTCTATATCAAGTGGCTTAGTGAGATAATCATGAGCACCGGACTGCAATGCTTCAACCGCTGTTTCGACGGAAGCGTATGCAGTCATTATGATCACCGGGATACCGGGGGAAATTTTCTTGATTTCCCTCAAGGCCTCTATGCCGTCAATATTGGACATTCTATTGTCCATTAGTATCAGATCATAATACTCGTCGGCCACCCTAGATATCGCTTCCTGTCCGTCTTCAGCTTCAAAAACTTGATATCCATCCAGCGATAGGTTTGCCTTGAGCATTTTCCTTTGGGATGGTTCATCGTCAACGACTAAAATCTTACACTGTCTAATTGTCATAAATATTCCATTTGCGGCTTGAATTTCAGCCTCAAGCAATCTAGCATAAATTTGTAAAGTAAGTCTTTGAATTAATTGTCAGATCAAGATACGGAGACGGTTCTCTTCGCCCCATTCCTATCCATGTCATCAGAAACGTCCTCCGGCAAAACGTAAGGGTTAAGTGTAACAATGAATTTGGTACCATTCCCCGGTTCAGATTCGACATCTATGTCACCACCATGCCCTTCAATAATGCTCTTCACGATTGCTAGTCCCAGTCCTGTTCCCTTCTTTTTGGTCGAGAAAAACGGGTCAAAAAGCTTGTCGATATTCTCGCGAGGAATTCCCGCTCCCTTATCTGAAGTCACAACCTGCAGCCTACCGTTATGAGTTCCAACCAAAGCTATACTGACCTTTTCTCCCGAAGGGGTAGCCTCAATGGCATTTATCAATATGTTGAGAAACACCTGCGTCATCTGGTCCGAATCTACCATAACCAGTGGAAGGTCAGGATCCGAAGGTTCTACAATAATTTCTACACCAGATTCCCGGGCTTCCCGTTCTACTACGCGAACGCAGTGGTCCACAATTTCTTCGGCTGACCGTATGGTCAAACGGGGTTCGCGAGGCTTAGAATAGGCCAGCAATTTGGAAATAACCCGGTTCAACCTGTCCACTTCCGTTAGCATCAGATCAGTGTAACGATAATCTTCAGGCTCAAGAGCCAATTTTTTCTGAAAATATTGTATGAAGCCCTTTATGGAATTGAGGGGATTGCGAATCTCATGGGCCACCCCTGCCGACAATCGTCCCAGAGCAGCAAATTTCTCACTAGTAATAACTTCTTGTTCGAGTTCACGGATTATGGTCATGTCGCGTAGGATTACGACGGCGCCCCTGGGCCTCGAGGACTCCTGGTCTTTCAAGGGAGAGACTGTTAGAGCAAGAAAACTCTTGCCTTTACCGTCTCCGTTGATCTTGACTTCCTTTTCCAGTATGGAATCAGCGTCCGATAGGACCTGCCTGATTTCATCCTCTAACGGAAGGATTTCTGAGACCAGCTTACCGTCAAGTTCATCTTTTGTTTTCCTGAGAATTTCAAGCGCGTTAGGATTGTAAGTCGCTATTCGCAGAGACCTGTCCACCGTAATCAACCCATTAGCCATACTTTCCAGAACATTTCTGGTATAAGTCCTCATCTCATCGAGGGTCCGTCTTACAAGGTAGGCGTTCTGGACGACAAAAACAAAATAAACACTGGCGGAACCTACTATGAACAAGACCGCCCCCATGAAAATAGCGAACACTATTTCCTGGCGGCGAATTTCCTTGAACCTGTCCATTTTTAATCCCAGAAAGAGTACCTGCTTCTGTTCCCTGTCAAACAGATCCAACAATTCTCTGCCAATCCGAGTGTGTTTAGCTGCGATCTCACTCTCGGCTAGTTGGTCTGGAAAAGGAGTAAACGGTTTCCAGATTTCAAAAATTGTTCTGCCGTCGGGTAGTTCTCTCTTGAAAGACAAGGGCTCTCCGGTCCTAATGACCGTCCTGACCGTCTGGAGTTCTTTCCCCATGAGTAATCGCAGGCCTATCTTGGCTGGTTCGCTGTGGGCAACTATCATCCCTTCACTGTTGATGAGGCCTACCCATTCGACATCGGGATCTTTGGCCGCCTGTTCGATTATCATCTGCAAATATTCGATTCCCCAATCGCCCTCCATGAAACCCGTTCTAGTTCCAGCTTCCAGGGTTCGAATGACAGAAACACCCTGTCTGAGTGTAAACTCCTCCATTCTCTGGTTCTGCGCGTTTATGTTCCTGAAAGTAAAAATGATTACGATGGCCAGTAAAGTTCCAGCCACAAGAACTATAGAAAGCACAGGTAAATATCGCATCAAATCTCTAATGTTCATTGCCGCTTATTTCGCCTGAAATCTATTTTCCTAATACCGGCGACGGATTTTAATCTCGAGGTAGTCTATAATTGGATATAAATTTCATCGCATGTTTTCCGTCTTTTAGAACTCCTATCATCTTAAGCCAAACGCTTCAACAAGTATAACAAAGTAGGCTGCAACGCATTTAATAGAATCCGGCCTATGAGATAATTATAACAGGTATGACAAATTTAGTTGATAAGTTATAATTATTATGTTATGCATCGCTTTATTAAACGATGCCAATTGGTTGTTTAATATAATTTTTATATTACATTTTTAGGTATGAGTTTCCTGTTTTGTTTAAACGGGGAACCCGCCGATCAGACGGGAATCTAAAAGTTGAGATGCCGTAGAGTGATTCCCCTGTCCACAGGCATTTTCGGTCACAGCCATATGCGGCTCTTGGCTGTGCAAGGTAGTTCTTTTCTTCAACGTCCAGGGTTCCCTTTGACCAAGAATAACTAGTGACGAGAGTCAAAAACATGCACAGCAATACCATCACAGACGAGTTTTCATTTGTCGCAAGAGGTCGCGAGTTCTTAGATCAAGGTGACATTGCTTCCGCCGTGGAATATTACAGCAAAGCCTTTGATCCGGAATCACTTGATGAACCTGAAGCGAGAAATTTCTTGATAGAGGCTCGCGCCTATCTGTCTCGAAAGTTTCTGCCTGAAGCGCTTGAAAATTTCGAAGAAGCCATTATCGTGGGTGACCAGATTCAGCGTCGGCAGGCTATAGAGGGTATAACCAGTATAGCTGACATTCGCTTGCGCCTTGGATTTCTGACTCAACAGCTTAAGGTAAAACTTAGGGAAATAGCAGGAGGGAAAAACAAGCGGATTCCAGGATTGTCGTTGATCTCAGATGAAGAAAATATCGTGTTGATTTCAAACGAGTCCCTCGCCAAGCTTCCCGAACGCCTCACCAGAGGAGTCAGAATAGCCAAGCTTCCATTAAGGCTTGAAGGTACGCAACTCCCTCTGGAGGCTCAGAAATGCATACCTTATTCAAACGAAGAAGACGTATCCTATATCATTGAAGTGGCGACGGCTCTCATTAATTACAAGGATCCGGTTCCCCAGATTCACAATCATTATGATACCCCACAAATGACCATTGGCGATCATAGCATCTGATACATTTCCTTTGGGATGGGGCTCGCATATCCTGTCGAGCCTCATTGAAGAACTTGACACCCCGCCTACAATAAAATAAACGTGCTGTCCAGTGAATGATCTGGCGGCTTTTTGAATTTCAGCCTAGGGGACATTGCCATTGCGTGCTTTATGTCTAGATTTAGGATCCAAAAGAATAGGCGTTGCAATCAGCGACCCATTCGGATTAATCGGCCAGGCTCTGGAAACCATTGCGTCAACAAATCTGGAGAGAGATATCCTCAAGGTTCTTGAAATTGTCAAAAATTATGATGTAACAGAAATAGTCCTTGGCTTGCCATATAATATGGATGGTTCAGAAGGACCTCAAGTCGAAAAAGTACGGAAATTCAAGACCCTATTAACAGAAAAAGTTAGTGTGCCGATCTTTGAATGGGATGAACGTCTCTCAACCGTAGCAGCTGAAAGGACACTGCTTGAAGCCGACATGAGCAGAGCAAGGAGAAGAAAGGTCGTGGATAGGCTTGCTGCGGCTCTAATTCTTCAGGGATATCTGGACCATCGTCGTAATGAGGCATCGTTTCTGACATGAAAGTTCCTGTCTTATCTGTAATCAAGACTGTTTCGGCCTTGATTCTCTTGGTTTTGTTGGCTGTTGGGGGACATTACCTGTATTCGAATCTACCAGGAATTCTGCAGCATTTTCTGGTTGCCGATTCACAGAAAAATATTCCCAGAGAAGATGTCATTGTCGCCATTCCCAAAGGGGCTTCTCTCTCAGAGGTTGGAGCTATTTTGCAGGAACAGGGTGTCGTATCGAGCAAACTGGTCTTCAAGGTGGTCGCCTTTATTAGGGGCGAACAAAGGAGTGTAAAAGCTGGAGATTACTTGCTGAAGACCGGCAGCGAACCTGGGGACGTTCTGGATCTGCTCATTTCTGGAAAAACTCTTGTGTTCTCAATCACGATTCCAGAGGGGTACAACATTTTTCAAGTGGCCGATCTCTTCGAGTTACGTGGAGTCACTTCGAAAAAAGACTTTCTGGACCTTGCCAATGACCCGGAATTTCTCAAGGAACTTCAGATTGATGGATCCAGCCTGGAAGGTTTTCTGTTTCCCGACACATATTTCCTTCGACCAGCCGAAAAATCCAACGCGAAGGTTGTTGTTAGAAAAATGCTCAACAGGTTCCGCTCTGTTTACGACAAATACGTCCGAGGGACGGCTGAAGAATACGGATGGAGCCCATTACAGGTTGTTACACTGGCTTCACTCATTGAGAAGGAGGCCAAACCCAATGAGCACGCGTTGGTATCAGCCGTATTTCACAATCGCCTCCGCCAAAAAATGAAACTGCAGTGTGACCCAACCGTGATTTATGGAATCAAACCCATGGGCGCCAGAATCACTCGCTCCGACCTTGATAGAAAACAGCCTTATAACACGTACCAGGTTACCGGGCTCCCTCCAGGCCCTATAGCTAATCCCGGAAAAGAATCTTTGGTCGCGGCGGTTCAGCCGGCATCTGTGGACTATCTGTACTTTGTGTCCAAAAACGATGGCAGCCACCAGTTCTCAAGCAGCCTCAACGAACACAACAAATGGGTAAACCTTTATCAGAAACAGAATGTTTCAGCCACACCTTGATTGATCAGTCCTGTTCCTCGGTTCAGCGACCTCATTACGAGCAATGACCGAACTATCAATTTCTGCTACAAATGACTCTGCAGGATACAATCTTCCAGGAAAAATGATGTCAACCGCCTATTTCGACTGCTTCTCCGGAGCCTCAGGGGATATGATCCTCGGAGCGTTTATAGATGTGGGACTACCCCTGGAAATACTCAAGGCCGAACTCGATAAACTCCACATAACTGGATACGAGATCGAATTCCGAAAAGTCGACAAGAACGGCGTCATGGCCTCGCAGGTTATGATAGAGATAGCAAGAGGTCATGAACGGCACTCCACGCATCTCTCAGATATTGTTGCAACAGTCTCCAGGAGCAGTCTCAATGAACACACAAGGAAAATGGCGCTTGATATTTTCTATAGGCTTGCCGCAGCGGAAGCCAAGGTTCACGGGTCATCTCCTGAAGGCTGCCACCTCCATGAAGTTGGCGCTCTCGATTCGTTGATCGATGTGGTCGGCGCTGTGATCGGTTACGAGTACTTCAACATTGGCACGGCCTATTGCTCTAGAATCAACTTGGGTGGGGGTACGGTAAGGTGCGCTCATGGAATCCTACCGGTGCCAGCCCCGGCAACCTTAGAGCTCATAAAGGGCGTGCCCGTCTATTCTTCTGGGACTCAGTCCGAATTGCTGACACCAACGGGCGCCGCTATCCTGACATCATTGTGTGATCATTTTGCTCCAATGCCAAATATGTTGGTAGAGTTAGTGGGGTATGGGGCCGGAGAACGAGACATTGAGTTTCCAAATGTCCTGAGGTTGGTCCTCGGGTCAGACACAGATGAATCGAGGGCTATTTCACACCAGACTGTAGGCGTTATCGAGACAAACATTGATGACATGAACCCTCAGCTCTATGACAACCTCATCAATCTTGCCCTTTTGAGGGGCGCATTGGACGTATGCGTCCAGCCGAACTTTATGAAGAAAAATAGGCCGGGAGTATCCTTGCAGATAATTTGTCCGGTTGAAAAGATCGATGAACTGGCTGAACTGATTTTCAATGAATCTACAGCTATAGGTGTACGCTGGAGAACGGAGAACAGAATAGTCACGGAACGCGTCATCAAAAATGTTCCTACTAAATTTGGCGTAGCCAGGGTCAAGATCGCATCTTTTCGAGGGCATGTAGTCAACATCAAACCAGAACACGACGACTGCGTTAAGCTGGCCAGGGAAAATAACATTCCCGCAAAGGAAGTGATCATGGAAGTAACTCGTCAGGCTGAAAACCTGCTTTGAAGGCATCTTGAAAGTGACCATAGATTTAATTCTTTACGCCTCGCTGCCCAAGTTTGTTCCGGGTTCGGTTGCAGGCATTCCCATTACCGTTCAAGCCCCTGATCAAACAACTGTCGGAGTCGTATTGAGTCAGGCGGGAATACCTGATGATATGAGGTTAATACTTCTCGTGAATGGGCTGTCAGCCACGCGAGATCAGGAGCTGCGTGAAAATGACAGGTTGGCCGTGTTCCCAACCATAGCCGGTGGTTGAAGCAAGGAATCACTGGTGGAGTTATTCTCTGCGCTACCATCCTTCCGTTATGTCATCACAGGCATAACATATTAACATTATTACATTTTCCTCTAGTTTCTTCTTGACTCGTCTGTCCGTACACCTTATCATTAAACCGTTGATCGATTGTTTCCGGGTCTTGTGGTTCAACAATATTGTTTGAATTGTCTTCTAATCTCGCTGCCTTTCTTTTCAGATCGACGGAGGAATGCTCATGGAAAAAATGTTACGAATCAACATGGGGGCGGATGGCGGTCCTAAAGCGTCTTCGATTCCGGTAGGAGAATATTCCGGTCTCGCCGGCAGAGCTCTTACATCCGCTCTCGTATCAAAAGAAGTTCCACCATTGTGCCACCCATTGGGAGCCGAAAATAAGCTAGTAATCTCTCCTGGGATGCTGAGCGGTAGTCTGGCCGCAAATTCCGGTCGTTTATCAGTTGGCTGCAAGAGCCCTCTTACGGGCGGAATCAAGGAATCAAACGCAGGAGGAATGGCCTCGCAGACACTCGCAAGGCTCGGTTACGCTGCAATAGTTATAGAGGGAAAGCCTTCAGGTGATGATCTATACACGATTTTCATCAATAAGGATGGGGTAAACATTAATGTTGACAATAGCTTAAAAGGCTTGGGTAATTATGCTCTAGTTGAAAAACTCAAACAGCAGTACAGCGAGAAGGCGTGTTACATATCAATCGGCCCGGTTGGCGAAATGAAACTGGCTTCAGCGTCCATAGCCTGCACAGATATGGAGTGCAGACCCACGAGACATGCGGGGCGCGGTGGCACCGGGGCCGTTATGGGATCCAAGAACGTAAAGGCGATAATCCTCGACGACACAGGGATGGGCATGAGGAAACCCAAGGATCCGGATAAATTCAAAGAGGCCAACAAGCGCTGGGTTGATGGTCTCAAGAAACATCCTGTCACAGGGGAGGGCCTTGCCGCATACGGAACAAACGTGCTTACAAATATTCTGAACGAAGCCGGCGGTTACCCTACTCACAATTTTATGTGGGGCCGTTTCGAGAATCACACAAAAATAAGTGGAGAAACCCAGGCCGCCTTGGAAACCGAAAGAGGAGGCAATCCGACTCACGGTTGTCATAGAGGATGCGTAATGCGCTGCTCCGGTATCTACATGGACAAATACGGGCAGTATCTTACCAAGCAGCCTGAGTACGAGACGGTATGGGCCCATGGAGGCAACTGCGGAATAGACGACCTTGATACTATAGCAATGTTGGACCGACTTGACGATGACTACGGAATAGACACCATAGAGATGGGGGCAACCATAGGAGTGGCAATGGAGGCGGGTCTCGCAAAGTTTGGAGATGGCGCGGCTGCAATAAATTTTGTTAATCAGGTTGGAAAAGGCACAGACATGGGTCGAATTCTTGGGAGTGGAGCGGCAGTAACCGGAAAAGTGTTCGGAGTTGAGCGTGTGCCTGTTGTCAAGGGTCAGTCTATGCCGGCATATGATCCCAGGGCTGTCCATGGCATCGGCGTAACGTATGCCACAAGCCCAATGGGTGCGGATCACACTGCGGGGTATGCTGTTGGCTCGAACATTCTGGGAATCGGAGGCAAAACAGACCCTCTTTCACCCGAAGGTCAGATTGAATTGTCCCGCAACCTTCAGATTGCAACAGCAGCGGTTGATTCCACAGGAATGTGCCTGTTCATAGCTTTTGCCGTCCTTGATCAGCCAGAGACTTTTCAGGCTCTTATTGACATGATCAACGCCTTCTACGGGTTTAATCTAACGGCGGATGACGTTGCTGAACTTGGGAAAAGTGTTTTAAGGAACGAAAGGGCGTTCAACGCGGCCGCCGGGTTCACTTCAGCGCATGATCGTCTGCCGGGTTTCTTCACTCGTGACGCTCTGCCTCCACACAATGTGAAGTTTAAGGTTACAGACGCTGAACTCGATCAGGTCTTCAACTTCTAGGAAGCAAGTTCTTCGTGAGCCATTGCAGAGTTCTTTCTCAGGAATCCTCCACTTTTATTAAAGGCGAATCCCGTTTCATTTCAGGTGATTCGCCTTTGGTTTAGAGTTGATCATGTTTGACAAAAACAAAATGTCACGGATACTGAGTCCGATCCTCCAAAAGGGGATCATGGTTAAGACGTTAACCGGCGTCACGGTAAGAAGATTGCTGGAGGATGAGCTTAAACTGTCCCACGATATAATTGACAATCAAATTGCGACCGTTTTTCTCGACGGGCGACCGGTAGATAATATTGACAGCGCAATTGTAAAGGATAATTCCGAGATCGCTCTATCAGGGGCTATGCCAGGATTCGTAGGGGCTACCATGAGGCGTGGTGGCTTCTACAGCGCCATGCGCGCCGGTATCACCCATACCGATGAAAATCTCGCCATCGAAACACATCAGGGGCTTGTAAAGATAAAACTTTACAATTCATTGATCGACCTAATAGGACCTATCCTATTTTCAAGCGGTTTTTTCTTGTCAGCTTATGAGGTAAACCACCTCCTTGCCACTGAAATTGGCCCACACCTGACAACTCACGTCGACAAAGATCTTGATGGTCTGATTTCTGTTTCATTACGTCCTGATCAATAGGTAAAATTTATGTAATACTCCTGATAAGCTGGGTAACTACAGATATAAGTCTTGATGGAATTATGTTTGTAGCTAAAACTATGATAACATCAGGTCGTTACAGACGAAACATCCAGGGAGAAAACACTGAAATCTGAAGACCTATCGAGCAGATTTGAGTCGAGACTGAAATATGCCCATTTCAACAGAATTCGGGAATATCTGAAAAATCATTCCGCAGCAGCTCAGGACAAACCCATCACCGTAATGGACGTAGCGTGTGGACCGGGAAATATGGCTCTATTCTGCAAGGACATTCCCGGCATCGCGTGGTTTGGGGTTGAGCTATGGCCATCGGAGTTGAAACAGGCGTATCGCACTTGCGCTTACTCGGGGCTGGTCCAGGCCAACCTGGCAAGTCAATTGCCCTTACGTCATGGCCTGGCGGATGTCATAATCCTTAACGAGATTCTGATGTACCTGGATAATTCCACTGAACTCCTGGCTGAATTCTATAAGATACTTGGACCTTCAGGAATCATATTTGTTTACAACCCGATTTATTCAACCCCTAATGTACTTTCCACTCTCAAAAGGATCGGCAGACGAATTCACAGGTCCAGTGAGGCTATCGCGTTTGACTGCAAGAGTGACTGGAGACAAGCGTCTCGCGCATCCAGGATTACCTTTTACTCTTTTGATTCTTTAATCTCTGAGGTTCGTTACGCTGGGTTTGAAATCGTTCATGTTGCGGGATTCAGAATGTTCAGGAATCGCATTCGAGCCATGAGAAAACTTGAAGACTATGATTGGTACAGAAAGATTACCAAGCAGCTCGCCGGCAATCATCCGCGATGGGCGTCCGATATTTTGATTATAGCGAAGAAATAGCGAAGCTCAAAACTGTTGTCCCGCCAGTATTTTGATTCGGAAATTTGAATTCACGACAGAGAAAACGTGCACGAATCACCCTTACAGATGGCCGTCAGTGAAGGGTCAACAGAGCTCAGAGCGTCTCTTCCATCAGCCAGAATCATTTCAATAAAATCCCTGTTTTTACCCACAAAGGCCGCCACATCGTCGGACTCTATAATGTCATTGATCAAGCTAAGTGACTGTTTTAAAGCATCAAAAAGTATCTTCTCATTTACCGTCATTTCGTAAAACCCCTATCACGCTTTGTCAAAATCTGGAGCCCATTTCGTACACTTCTTCACTGAATAATGTCGCATATCCTCTGGTATTCGAGATAGTCCAACAAACCGGATTCAGATGTTGCAGGCAACCTATATCCGCAATTGCCGCATTCATAACCCACAAAGGCGCAGTCTTCGATTCGAATGTCTCCGTGTTCCATCTCGCCACCTATAAAAAGAATCTCTGAGGACACTTTGGCCCCTTTACAAACTTCCAGTATTTTATCATTTCCACATTTCGGGCATTTCCAAGTCATATCGTGCTTCCCCCTAGTAGGGCGCTATTACTGTCTTGAGAACTACATGGTTCTTTTTAATTTATCTCTTTTTTCGCTGAGATTGTCCATAGAGGTTGATAAATTTTGGGATTTGTATCAGTTGTGTGAGAATGAGTTACTGAACTCCATTTCGAACATCCTTCACAATCTTGCCGGATTACCCTCGTCAATTCGGCTTATACCCCCGCAAGCAGTCCGAGAGTGTCTATCAACTCATAAAGACTGTTCTGAATCTTGCTAAAATGCTAAGATGATAACTGTCCCCAAATGATTGGAATTTGATTCCAAGGACCCAAGCATAAATCTGGATGATTAAATCAGTTGGATAAAATTAAAAGCCTGTTGTAATGTTCGAATAGTCATAATAAAAAAACGTGCATGGAATTTCGAGGAGTTCGACATGAAGAAATTGACAATGACCTTCATAGGATTGGTAGCGGGGGCTCTTCTCTTCATAGGGGCCCAGGGCGTATCAACAGCGAGCGAGGGTTTTACGGCAAAAACCCCGCTAGAAATGACCTCGACCGGCAAGGATCAGCGTTTGGCGTACACGGTTTCTTACAGAACCCGATGTTACAAGGTTAGACGCTGTACGCGCCTGAACAGGTTTGGGCAGTGCAAACGATGGAGATGGGTTACCGTCTGCCCTGGTCGGCGTATCTGATCGCCGGATTCATTCTTCCGGCGCCGTTAAAATATTGAATAGCTTTATGACCCTGCTTTAAGTCTTTTCAGCAGCCCAGACCATTTGGTTTCCATGAGGCGCAGTTGCGCCTCGAATTCGGAGCGTCCAATCTTGTCCAAAAGGGAGATACTTGTGCCGGAGCGCCAGAAACAGCCACGTAAACAGATAGCGGCGACTTCTCAGATGAAGAAACTTATGGCCTCACACTTTCTTGAAATTGATGAGGCGCAAAGGACTGGGCAAAAGAAAGTCGCCTGGTGTACTTCCGTCGGCCCCGCGGAATTGCTACACGCCATGGGATTCCTCGTTTATTTTCCGGAAAATCATGGCGCTCTCCTCGGGGCGACCCGTATGGCCACGGACCTAATACCGCTGGCCAACGCCGTTGGGTATTCTCCCGATATCTGTTCTTACCTGACTGCTGACGTCGGCGCCTATCTGGGAGGAGTGACCCCTCTTACGAAAGCTTATGGCATCCAAAAAGTTCCAAAGGCCGATGTGCTGGTTTATAACACGAATCAATGCCGGGACGTGCAGGATTGGTTTTCCTTTTACGCCAGGGAATGGAATGTTCCAATTGTAGGGATTCATACTCATAGAAACATTCAGGAGGTCAACGATTACCACATTACTGATCTCGTAGCCCAGATAAAGGGAATGATTCCGACCCTTGAATTGGTGTCAGGAATAAAATTCGATATAGATAAACTTCGTGAGGTTGTCGACCTGTCTCTTCAGTGCACTAGTCTATGGAAACAGGTTCTTCAATGCGGAGCGGCCATCCCGGCTCCCCTAACTTTTTTCGACGCCACAATTCACATGGGCCCAGCGGTTGTTCTCAGGGGAAAACCTGAGGCGGTTGATTACTATAAAACTCTGCTGGCTGAACTGAACGATAGGATTGAAAAAAAGGAGGGAGCCGTTCCACTTGAACGACATCGCCTATACTGGGATGGTATGCCGGTATGGGGTAAACTGCGTGAACTCAGTGACCAATTCTACGGGATGCAAACCAACGTGGTGGCGTCAACATATTGTAATAGCTGGATCTTTGACGCGTTTGATCCGACACATCCCCTCGAATCCATGGCAAGGGCCTATACTGAACTCTTCATAGTCAGAGATGAATCCTATAAAGAATGGTACATGGACCAGTGGATCAAAACCTTCGGCATTGACGGGGTAATATTCCACGATGCCAAGACATGCCCGAACAATTCAAACAACAGGTATTCAATGCCTCAACGAATGGCTGTTCGGCTTGGACTCCCAACCCTTGTCATTCATGGAGATTTGAATGACTTGCGATGCTACTCGGAAGAACAGACTCGGACCAACATTGAGGCGTTCGTGGAACAGCTTGACCAAAAACCGGCATGATTGGACAAACCCGGGAATGCGTTTCCATAAGAATCAATTTTCAGTATTGGATGATCATTGACTGGTAAAATAGCAGGTGGAATAGACGTAGGATCGTGCACTTCAAAAGCTGTTGTCGTGGACGGCAATGAAAATATTTTGGGAAGTGAGGTCCTTTTCTCTGCGACTGATTTCGAAGGGGCCGCCAACAAAGCCTGGAAAAATGCGCTCCTAAAGGCTGAAGTCTATGTGGACACACCAATTCCCGTTATCTCAACGGGATACGGCAGAAACAGCGTCAAGTTCGCATCCAAGAGCCTGACTGAAATATCGTGCCATGCCAGAGGATGCCTACGTTATTTCAAAGGCCCTATGACCATAGTTGACATAGGTGGACAGGACAACAAAATCATCAAAATCGACAGGAATGGCCTGAGACAAAGCTTCAAAATGAACAGGAAATGCGCGGCGGGCACGGGGGCTTTCCTCGAAGAAATGGCTTTGAGGTTGCGCCTTCCTATTGAACAACTCAATGATTTGGCCCAAAACGCTGACGGGGAAGTGGTCCTGGGGAGTTACTGCACGGTTTTCTCAGGCACTGAGGTCCTCGAAAAGATCAAGTCAGGCCATCCTGTAGACCGGATTGTCCGCGGACTTTTCCATTCGGTGGTAAAACGCATACTTGAAATGGACACTTTGACCGACATTGTTGTAATGACAGGTGGCGTAATTGAACACAATCCGTTCCTGATTGATTTGTTGAGGACTCATATACCTAATGAAATAGCCACTCCTCCCCGTCCCCAAATCATGGGGGCCCTCGGCGCAGCCCTTTATGCGCTTCAGGAAAAGACTGAATAGTCCGATTAGGGGCCACCTCGGGTTGGATTCGCCATAACATTTCATAGTCGGTGAAGATTCTGGCCCATAGTGGAAACCGAGCGGGAGCTAGAATTGACCCATGAGAATGTAAGCGAGCTTGCTGGGAAGATCTGAGCAAAGGATTTTTTTAGCTGTTAACGATGGGTTGTAATTCGTGAGACGCCGCCAGGCTATTGTTCCTGTCTCGCTATCATATATTACGAAGCATGGGCTTCGTAACCCCACTCGAGGCTGTCCTATGCTTCCGGGATTTATAATTAGACGCGAATGTCCAGGGTCTTTGTAAGTGGTCCCATCTGAAAAAAGGCTACAATGCAAGACACTAGCGCATCCGCTGTCCAGTAGAGTTGGTTGGTGAGTATGTCCCACAAAAACAATTCTTTGTGGAGAAAATTCCAGACACAATCTTATGGCCAAACAGTCTCCAGGTCTTACATATTCCCAGTTCTCCGGATAGTGGGCTGACGCGTGAAAGAAACAGCAGTGATCAAACTCAGCCTCAAGGGGCAAATTCCTTATGTAATCCCAATTCTCGCTAGTCAATCTTTTCACGGTCCAGAGGATAGCCAGGTAAGCTATAGGATTCATACCATATTTGGCCGTATCCAGATTCAGTGCGGCCCATTCATGGTTCCCCATCAACACTACCAGGTTCTCAACTGACCTTAATAATTCGAGACATTCATTCGGATTAGGTCCATATCCTATTGAGTCTCCGAGGCAAAATAAGCGATCGAGTTTTTCTTCGCGCGCCACTTCCTCAAAACTCCTAAGCGCTTCAAGATTACCATGCGCATCACTAAAAATACCCAATCGCATCTGCCAACAACCATCAAGCCATTCGGTTCGCCAGTTCAATCAACTGCAAAATTCTGGGCTCAAAGATGTCCACCAGCGCATATTCAAGACCTGCCCCCCCTAGCATGCCCAAGCTGACCAAGTCGATCTCTAGAGGATAAAGTCTTTTCAAACCACTTCGGAGGTTTGACAACCCGACCATTGTACGCACTGGCTGGTCGAAAACAGCTCCAGTGGATAAAAGGCGAATCGTCTTCACAGCTTCACCAATTCTATGCCACGAATCAGGCCAGCTTAAACTGGGCAAAACTGGGTCAAAAATCAGTTTATCAAGAGACATGCCCGCTTTGAGGCAACGTTGGCTTATTTCAAGCGCCAGAGAAATCTTTTCCTCGACACTGGGTGGGCTAAACGACGATTCATCCATCAAAAGAATGGCCAGATCACAATTCCGCTCCACCGCCAGAGGCAGGATCCCCTCCAGTTTATGTTTCTCAAGCGAGACCGAGTTTATGATCGGCGTCTGATTACATACGCTAAGCCCAATTTTGATCAGAGAGGGGTTCGGACTATCCAGTATCAGCCTGGAGGTGGTTACAGCCTGTATCGTCTCAACAAGAAAACGCATTTTTTCTTCGGAATGTTTCGGGAGGTAACCCGGATTAATATCTATCATCCCTGCCCCTGCCCTGCTTATTGCAGTTACGATTTCCTGAATCGGCTCAGGATCGAGCTTCTTCATCGCACCCCTGAGGGCCGGGTTCAAACCATTAAGGTTGTCCGATACAGAAATCATGACAATACTGTTCCACAAGACAATGTCGATAACCTGCAGCGTAGCGGCTGCATCTGTTCAGTTTCCGGATATTCGCGCGGCGCCTCTACTTCCGTCTCAGGTTTTCCAGAAATCCCAAGTGTTTCGCTTCGACTTCTCCGGCAAGTGATTTCAGTTCGGCGATCCGTGACATTCTTATATGGTCTTCCTTGATCAGCGTTGTGTTCGAAATTGCGATGTGAAAAGCGGCTCTGGCCGAACCGGAAATGATTTCCAACGCAACCAGCAGGTCCGGCGTGAGCGATTGGCTGCAGTTAAGACCCTGGTCTCCGATTAAGGCCAAGGCTTGTATTGCGCTCAAGAGCATGTCACGCGGACAGTCTATTGATCCCTGAACCGCCCCTGTATTTTCCGGCCACCGTTTTCCGGCTTTTATCTCATGAGAGAGGTTCTCATAAACCGTGCCATCTTTTGCGACAAGCTCCCTAAATTCGTCGGCCAGCTCCACTATCTTTTGCAGTCTTTCATCAAGGTCTTCATGGCCTTGCCGAGCTTTCTCAGCTCTAAGTATCTCTACCAAGCAGATCTTCTCAACCAGCGCAAGCGCCACGATGGACGAAAACGCCGATGCTGAGCCACCACCTGGATCCGGCTTCGGTTCCCTCAGTTCACTCAGGAACGTCGATTCATCCAGCGGCATAAGTTACCGACCTTTCGAAATGATAGCCTGTTCCTGCTTCCTATTATCAAACCTTTTGATGTGTTCTAACTTTTTGATTGCGGCAAGGGCCTGTTTGTATATAGGCGTGTCAACCATACGACCATCGAGGCTGGTAGACGCCCTACCCCTGCTGACCGCTTCTTCAAATACCTCTATGACTCGCCTTGAATGGGCTACTGATTCTTCAGAGGGTGAAAACACCCAGTTCAGAACATTTACCTGATCGGGGTGAACACATATTGAGCCTTCGGACCCCAAATCACGGGCCCTTTGCGCAGATTCCTCAAAAATCTTGAGATCCCTGAACTCGGCCACACTTCCCATCACTCCTATGGGAATTATCCCAAAAGCCTTGGCTGTAATTATCAATTGTGACATTGGTCCAAAAAGAACCGAGGCGTCCGCAGTTAGATTCACCCCCATGGCCACGCAGTAGTCGTCGACCCCAAGGCTCATGGATTCGATTCGTGGTGTGGATTTTGCTATATCGACAATATTTAACAAACCGAGGGGACTTTCTATGTGCAGGGAAAATCTAATCTTGCGGGTTTCTAAACCCTTAGCCGCTTCAATTTCCGTTGTCAGACGATCAATTCTCACAAGTTGTTCAGGCGATTCCACCTTGGGTATGAAGAGTGCGTCCAGCCTTTCGCAAACGGCTGTTTCGATGTCCGGTTCCAACAATTCAGTATCGTTGTTTACGCGAACCATTAAAGTTGCGCCCCCCCTACCGGCGCTGGAGATTGAGCCTGCAAGCATTTCACGGGCAGTCTTCTTCTGGTCTTGAGGCACGGAATCTTCAAGGTCCAGGACTATTGCGTCAGCGTTTCTGGATGCGGACCTTTCAACGAACTTCGGCACATTTGCGGGGACAACAAGTATAGACCTTAACAACTTGTAGTTCATCGCTTAATCTCCACAGAGAGGGTCTGGAAAAATTTAACAATGGTATAAGTGTATAAGCTGCTCTGGAATAAGTAAACATAAAGGGGCGGGCGGCTCTCCAAAAAAACGGCTCTCGACAATCATCAGTAATAATTTTGAGGGAAAAATACCTGTTCCAAGCCCTAGGCAATGGCCTTGAGCAGGTAGCCGTTTTCGTCGTCATGGACAAATTCGACATTCATACCCGCGGATTCGAAAATTTTGCGCATTTCGTCTGCAGGGGGTAAGAAATCAGCTGCAACGGCGGGGTTGGTTTTTCGATGCAAATCGTTGATCCCGGCGGAATTCATGAAGTGGCTCACCACAAAAACGCCCGACGGTTTTAGGGCTGACCTCAACTTCAGGACAGCTTTGGCCTTGTCATCAAAGTGTGGAAAGACATTGTGACAAATGACCGTATCAAATGAGGCGTGTTCCAGTTTAGCTTCTTCTATTGTTCCCCACGTCAGTCTCACATTTGAACTGCCTCTTAGGCGTTTCTCGGCATTCTCAACCATCATTGGGCTTATGTCGTTGGCCACAACCAGCCCGCTTGGGCCTATCCGCTTGGCAATGATCAGGCTCAACCGGCCTGTCCCGCAGCCGGGCTCAACTACTCGTGATCCCTCACGGATTGATCCGGCTTCAAGAATTCGTTCGATCTTGATGAGTTCATCCTGATCATATTCTTTAGATGACCAGTCCGATTCAACTTCAGAATCGAAGAAACGCGCTTTGGCTGGGTTCAATGGGTCCCTCCTGATGTGTAGGAAGTCAATTTGGCACAAATAATGAAGAACCGTCCTTTGTGGACGGTCCCCAGTAGTATAGACCAACTTTGCCAAGAAAAACCATTCAGAGGGTGATTAGAAATCAACAGTCAGGGCTACTTCCCCTCCGATAATCGGATCAATTATTCTGTCCGGGTTAGTGCCGTAAGGGGCCGTGTAGTTCGACTGCGGATCGGTTCCTGAGGTCCAGTTTGTCTTGGTCTGTTGGTTCCAGTTCCGGACGCTTCTGTCAATGCACGCGTAATTGAACCATTTCCCAGGCTCCCAGTACGCCAGAGTCCCTCTGAGTCTGTATTTCTCGAGAAGCTTCCATTCCATGCCAGCGGTTATTTCCCAGCCTAAGGCCGTATCCGGGGTATTGGGGGCGCCATCGTTATTCTGATAGCCAACATAGGGTTTCCATTGAATAAAGCTGGCTATGCCGTCAGCAGCTCCCGTTACGATTGGCATAACCTTGGGGTCTTTGGCCGGTCTCAGATAACCCCAACTGTATCCGTTGGTCGACCTCTGGGCCCAGAGAAACGACCCGAATATGTTCAGGTTTGCGGCCACTGCGTAATCGAGCCTCGCGGCCGCAACTTCGGCGGCGTTGAAATATCCGTTCCTGGAAGTGTCATACGCCCCGACCCCTGAGCCATAAATATAACCCAACAGGTATGAATATGGACGAAATACGCTGTAATTACCCTGCCCAGGAGCCTGAAAATAAGCCTGGTCGTCGTAAACGTAACCTCGCCTCCTGTCAGGCCCGGGCAGATAAGCGTAGAGGAAGGAAATCTTTGATGGTCCGCAAAGCGCGCCAAATTCGAACATGCGGCGCCAGGATTCCACGGAATATCTTACGCCTTTTCCCTTCAGACTGTTAGGTCCCGCATTAGGTTCGGCTATGGCGTAAGCGGTCTGACTGTTTTCGTACCAGAAGGCCCACTCAGTGTTGAAGAAAAATCTGCCGTCGTTGTATTTCAGGTAAATTGTGCCGTGGTACTGGCTCAAGTCGTTAGGATTGAATCTCGTGAATCCTTCCGGTCCTGGAGTTGATGCAGTGCCTAACGGGTTAGTTCCATTAATGCCCCTCACAGTCACACTGGCGTTCCTCGCTTCCGCTCCAGCATGCCATCCCTGCCACGCCAAGAATACGCCCGCGTCAATGGGACCCGCTTGATACGTGGTGAAGTAACGCAGTGCCAATGACATTATCCCACTTCTGTCGAAGAGATTATAGTATGGGAAGCTCGGAGGTAGCCTAAGGTTCGGGTTGTCCCCGACTTTCCTGGCCGCAACTTGACTGTTGGGCGGCTCCGGCCAGAAAGGCCTTACAGCCAAACTGATCCTGAACGGACCATAAGGGGCGACTATGGCCACGCCTTCAGTGGTGTTGTTAGCTTCGCCGTTATACTGCAACCCGGTTCCAAAAGCTTCGGGTCTCTTGCCTACGACAACAATGCCCAGAGGGGTTTGCGCGTCGACCCACCACATTGTCCACTGGCCGTCAGAAGTGGCGACATCAACCCCTGGCCTTGTGTTTGTTATGTAATCAGAAGCGTAGGGATCGCCATAATTGCCAAGACGATATTTGCCCCTGAACCTGACTGCTTTAGTAAGTCTGAATTCCGGCCATAACTCGAGGTATTGATAATGGCGGGCAGCGTTGGAGCCTGAAACGAGATCATTCACCTGAAACCCGAACCAGCCGTTTAGCCCTTTGTAATCATCTCCTGGAATAAGGGCGGAAGGTGTCGACTTGTCAACGTTGTAACTGCCGAAAAAGCCCGCCGCTCCAGTTTGGCTATATTGCTCATAAATATAGTTGAAAGTTCCATTCATGCTGAATTCCCACGCGCCGGAACTGGACGGTCCGAAG
Source organism: uncultured Desulfomonile sp. (assembly GCA_903952205.1). Taxonomy (GTDB): domain Bacteria; phylum Desulfobacterota; class Desulfomonilia; order Desulfomonilales; family Desulfomonilaceae; genus CAJBEZ01. The sequence continues at coordinate 53,425 of CAJBEZ010000084.1, forward strand.
CACATTACAGCTATTATAGCGGACAATAAAATAGCGATACGTTTTGAAGGCATAGAACTCCCTCCGAAGACTGCAATCTTCTCCGTTGTCCACCTGAGCCGCAATCCCCCTAGTTACAGGAAATTGAGACACCGTTGGGCCAAGTGGTTTAATTTTACGCAGAGAAGCACTAGATTTTTAGTAATATGCTTTGAGATAACATGCTACAAAAACCAAGTCAAGACAAAAATGGCATGTGTTGTAATTTCATGCTATGGAATTTACTCATATAGCGACATTATGATTCGGACCCTTTTCAAAAGTTACTTTTCCCACAGTAAAAGTTTCGAAACGTTGATGTGTTTGAATTTCACCAACGGGAATGTTATCTTCTTTAAAGGATTTCAGCGTTGTCCGGAACTGACGCTTAACCGGCAAGCCTTCCAACACGAGTGGTTATTCTATGATCAAAAAGAAAATCTGCATGCTTGGCGTCTTTGCCGTAGGCAAGACAAGTTTGGTGCAACGTTTCGTAAAGAGCATTTTTTCCGACAAGTACCTCACCACAGTTGGCGTTAAGATTGACAAGAAGACACTCGATCTTGACGGTACAACTGTGGACGTGATGCTTTGGGACCTGCAGGGTGAGGACGAATTTCAGGAATTGCAAGTATCCTACCTGAGAGGAACTTCCGGTTATTTCCTTGTGGCCGATGGAACCAGGGCTTTCTCTTTCGATCGGGCGTTACTACTCAAGGAAAAAGTGGACAAGGTGGTCGGCGATGTTCCCTTTGTCATGCTGATCAACAAGGCGGACCTTACCGATCAATGGGAACTCGATGAAGCGAAGGTTGAAGAAGTTTTGGCCAAGAACTGGAGCGTGATGAAAACTAGCGCGAAAACAGGCGAAAATGTTGAAAAGGCATTTCACACCCTTACTATGATGACATTGGAGCAATAAATTTCCGATCTTCCTCCAGTAGTTCTGAGTCATATCATGGCGCTAAATTTTGAAAAGCGCTCTGTCGCGTTCTGTTTCCTTGATCAGGATTACCAAATAAATAGATTCGGGGGGAGCCTCGAGACCTACGGTCTGCGGGACCTTCAGAAAGGTCAACACGCGGAAAATGTTTTTCCTTTTCTTGAGGGGATATTTATAGGTTCCAGGCAGTCTGGATTAATGCGTCACGTTGCTCTTGAATCAAGCGTTTTCGCCGATGTCCATTATATCTTTGATGAAAACGGATTATGGATAGTATTCCTGGACGCTACTCAAGAGGTAGAGCGGTTGACGCTCATGCAGCAGAGGGGAAATGAGGCTAACCTTCTCAAGGAAAAAATCAACCAACTCAACCTTCAGCTTGAAGCCGCAAACTCGAGAATAGAAAACCTGCAAGCCGAACTTGACTCCAGAGAAAAAGTGGACTGTGAACATACCTGCGAGGGGAAATAACATTACCCGATCATTTCCAGTCGTTTTTGCCGTCATCCCCTAGTAACAACTGAAAGGACACGCGGCGGTTCATGGCTCGACCTTCTTCAGTGTTTTCCGTTGATATCCGTTGCGAAGATCCTGCCGCCTCCAGCGACAGTAGGTTCGATGGAATACCCTTTTCCCTCAGCACATCAACAACTGTTTCAGCCCTCGACCGGCTCAACCTCCTGTTTGTCTCTTCAGAGCCAGCCTGATCGGCATGGCCTGCCACAATGATACTAACAGGAATACCGGCCTTTTTCGCCACACTCAACACTTCTGTAATGTCGCCGGCCACATCATCCAACGTTTCTATCTGCTCGCTGGACGTATGGTAGACACTACCCTTGAAAAATATCTTCTTAGATTCGATCTTTTCTTTGAGTCTCTCCAGTTCTACCATGTCTTCATCGATCAGATTTTGTTCTTTCCAACATGGAAATCCCGACGCTAATCTCGACCACTGTCGAAATTCCCCAATCCATCGGTGAGGCGCCGAACCCGAAACAGTTATGCAACCTTCCTCAACTATCATCGAAGTCGTACTCGCGGGCTGAAGCGTCTTCTTCATCCGCTCAAGAGTTAGATAAGGGTCCATGGACTGGTATGGCTCCCAATGGAAGACGACATTAAGTCCTGCTGAATCAATTGACTTTAAAAGATCGAGAGGATTCCGCGCCAATGGATCAAGGAAACCTGAAATCCTGAATTCCCCATTATTTTCATCCAAAGACGTTATAACAACCCCTTTTTCTCTTTTTAACGCCTGCGTATACTCTTCAAACGCCTGACGCTTCTTTGAATCAGGATCAATCAACTTTTTTGTTTGGAATGATGTTATACCCGGCATTGCCTTGGCAATTCTCTGGGCCTCAAACGTCCAATTACGGGGAGCTGTTCCCTCGGCGCTCAGGACCCCATTGTTGAGAGTCAGGGATACTGTCTCAGGAGGATTCAGCGTCTTCTTTGCTCTCTCAAGCACAATACCTTCGCTCAGGGCCTGATACGGAGTCCACTGAAAAATCACATTTTTTGGATCAATCACGGCCTCTTTTACCAGTGATTTCGGGTCAATGGAGAATTCGTCCTTGAGACCTCGAATAACGTATTTCCCGTCCTGTTTCTCCGCTACTGTAACAAGTATCCCTTCCTGCCGGCTGAGGCTGGTGAGTAGATCCCTCCACTTCAAGTAATTATTGAGGGCCAGGCCTGTCCAGACAAGGACCCCGACAACAATAATCGATACGGCTCCAATCAGAAAAGGCGAGGTTTTCTTTTTTGTGGGCTGGTATTGTGACACAAGGCACGCGTCAAGATTCGGTCTGAGAGATTCAAACGCCGCTGTGTCTCCATCAAATGAACCCAAAAGACTGCCATAGTGAAGATGTACGTTTTCAAGTGTCTCTTTTAGTAGATTTCCAAGGTTTTGCGGGGCGTTCCCCCTTATTACAACCGCCAGTACAGCCTTAGGACCCTGCTCGATCCAAACACTCAATTCACCTACACGTATGGCTTCCAGACCGTCACTTTCCTGAACCTTGAACGAATCGGCGACAAAGTCCCGAATGGCTGTAAGCATGCTCGAAACCATGTCAGCGTCCTGAACATCCGTTTCTTCCCTGACAACGTGCGCCAGCATAAGTCCAGTGTTTTTATGGATAAGAAAAACCTGTTCCACACGAAAAACCAGGCTATGGAGTAGAATTATTTCCGAGAACGGCTTCTTGGTTCTTAGTGATTCCAGTCTCCACTTCACACCCTGCCAGGAAAAGCTCTTGTCCATTACTTCATTGAGGGATTGCAGCATGCCTCGAAGCGCTTCAGATATCGCTTTCCTGATGGCCGGCCCCATAACCGGGAACAGAGCGTCGGCGAAAGTCTTCAGATTGCCTTTAATGGAAGAACGGATAGCCTTATCGACCGCTGGAGTAATCGCTGTCGCCAAACTATCATCTCGCGAGGAGCCTACTATAATAGCTTCAGGTAGCACCTTGCTGATTTCATCAGCGCGAATATGCCTGTCATCAAGTCGCTGTTTTATTTCAGCAACTTCAGGCTCCATATCCCCAAGGATCAAATGGCGCAGTTCAACAAGACTTTCCTCGTCAGACATGGGTCGTTCATGAAAGTTGTCTTCGGCGGAATATAATGGTTTGACTTTGTTACTCATTCATTAAGTCATTCGCTGACAAATTCATGTTTACATCTACTTTATTGCTCAATCTCATGGCCATTTCCATCAGCAGTTCAGACAGGTCGGCCCGTTCAACCTTGTCGACTCGAAGTTCTTCGGCTTTCTTATCCAGGAGTTCGGATATAGTTTCATGTTTTTGCCTGATTTCTTCTGAAAGGTCCCTGGATTGGGTGAGAATCTGTTCATGAAGCTCTCTGGACCTCTTGTTGAATTTCTCGTCCAGTTGTAGGACCTTGTTCTCGAAGGCCAGAGACACGCTCTTCAATTCATCCATTAACTTCTGGTCAGCGGCGGATCGATCATTCTGTTCTTTAGTCTGCCTTTCGTTGAGCAACTCGAACTCTTTTTTCATGTAGTTTTCTAGTGAATTGAAACTCTTGGACAAATCCTCTTTTAAGGTGGTAATTTCTTTTTGCATTCGGTCTTCAAGGCGAACAAATCGCTTTTCGTATTCGCGACTTTGACTTCCAAAAAGGATTTCCTTGATTTTTTCAAGATTCCCAGCCCCTCCGAGCATCGAAGCGGGACTTTGGGCTCCTCCAGAGTTGTCTGCGTGGGCAACCCTGAGTTTTTCTACGGGTTGCTGAATTCTAATTTCTTCCTTTTTCTCACTCATGTTCTTTTCTCCATGGCCAATTGGTTTTTATTCATATTTCAGGGCTTCAACAACGGTTATAATATAAAATATATTAACTATTACAAATTACAAGGCTTCCCCCATTTATCCGAATGCGGGGCCGGTTGACAAACCTGTAATCTCAATTGCCAGAAGGCTCATGTCATCCTGAAGCTCATCGGACCCGGAATATTCAATTAGAGTCCGTTGAATTGTGTCAGCGAGTGATCCTAGAGGTTCGTTTCTGTGGACCTTCAGCAAATTAATTAATCTGTCCATCCCAAACAGATTCCCCACCGAATCCGAAAGTTCAGTCACGCCATCACTGTAAAGAATTATTCTGTCGCCTTGTTTCAAAATTCTTTTTTCCTGTTCAAATGGAATTATTCCTTCCAGCCCAATTATAGTTCCACCTTTGTCAAGACGATCGATTGAACCATCAGCATGAACCAGTAATGGTGGCGGATGTCCCGCATTGCTATAGGTTAGTACACCTTCCAGTAAATTGAAAACACCGTAAAATATTGTAAAGTACTTGTCGAATCTCTCCAATGGAAACTCTTTGTCAAGAGCTTCAAGCATTTCACGGGGTTCTACGCACGCAAAACCACAACTGTCTTCACCAATAGCTTCAACCAATGAACTGGACCACGGCGGCAACATCTGACATACCGAGACCGCCATCATCGCCGCCGCCGCTCCATGTCCGCTCACATCCAGAAGGTAAATGGCCACGTTGTATTCATCGAGCCTGACTACATTGAACATGTCTCCCGCAATCGAGGAGCATGGATTGAACTTGTAGGCAATTTCAACATTTCCGATTCTCGTCAGATCTTTTGGAAGAAACCTGCTTTGAATGTCAGCCGCTGCTGACATATCTTCATCCAATTTTCGCTGCTTGGTCAAAAGCAAATCGTGGGCATGATTAAGGGCCTGCTGAGTCTTGAAGAGAATTTCATAATCCAATCCCTGTTCCCTGCATTGCTGAAGGAGATCTTTTTTCTCCTGATAAGCCTGACCCAAAAGTTGGAGTAGAAGAATATGTTTTTTCCCAAGGCTCACGGCCGATATCTCGAGATGATGATCATTCCCGGATTTGTCTGTTTCAGTCCATGGACCCGACCGCTGCATTCCTGATTTATTCTCTGCCCAGAATTGTTGAGCGATAGGGAAAAAATTGTCGACGAAAGGAGATATGTGTTCCGGGGCAAGCGTAGAACTGGAGGATGGCCCATCCCCAAAAATAGCTACAAACCATTCCGGAAGGTTCCCTATAATCCTGAAGCCGGCCGGGCCAATGCGCTCGATTACCACAAACCCCATTATTTCGAGAAGATCATAAAACAGTTGGGCATCATTGGGATCAGGAATCAAAGTTTTATCAAGTTTATCGCATCTATGATTATTTATAGGCTCAGACATTACTTTATAGCTTCTGTTACTTTTAGCTGGAAATTGGAGATCTTTTCCTCAGAGCTGGAATGGGCCAAAGACAAGCGGCGCAGGACTTGACCGGCTATTTATTTCGGATAATATCCCGCTGCTATATAAGCATCTTGACCGGGGACCCTCATAATGAAGGTCTTCTTGAGCGAAGGTTCTTTTTCTCCAGGTTTGGGCCACCAGTATTCTACCCAGCCCGAACCAGGTTTCTCCGCTATTTCTTTAAATTTAATAAAGAACTGACTGCCCTTCGAGTCTTTCAAGTTGGTTAGATCAGGACCAACCAACTTGTCCGCAGCGAAAGGATGAGCGGTAGCCGTAACCTTGTCCAGGGAACCGGCGAACAAATATAAATCTCCTTTTACAAAGGGTCCCTTAGGATCTCCAATCGCTTTTAATGTGGGTTCCAATCCCTTTTCTTTCGCCATCGCCACACCGTTTTCTACAAGGGCCTTTGTGTCCGCCGCGTCGTCTGCGACCGCCAAGCCGGCGCACATTAAACCTAGAATCAAAGTCATCAACAGCGCTAAAAGCTTTCTCATGATCTCCCTCTCTGATTTTCTACGCTACGATAATTTGCCGCCTGTCAGTGGTATGAAGTTTATAGCATGATTTTATTAAAGATTTCAAGTTTCTTGTATTTGAAAGGGAAATCAACTTTTGAAGAAATCTTCCTTGATGTAGTCCGCCCGACGTGTGATAGAATGTTGAAGCGCAATGAGGAAAAGAAGCTCTTCCTCCCAGCATAAATTTGGCGCTTGGGTTGAGATGAAACCTAGTTTGACAAAGCGTTACAGGGGCGCATTGCTAGGGTTGGCCATTGGGGACGCAATGGGAGCCCCACTCGAGTTTCAACCGCCAGGATCATTTGAACCGGTTACAATACTCACATCCGGTGGTCCTAGCAATGTTCGGACAGGAGAGTGGACTGACGACACATCCATGGCTTTGTGTCTCGCTGAGAGTTTAATAGAAAAAGGGACCTTTGACCCAATTGATCAACTCGAAAGATACTTGCGGTGGCGTGACTCAGGACACCTATCCACTAGAGATTACGGGTTTGGTATTGGAAACACGGTGGCCGGCGCGCTAGACTTATTCCGAACCACAGGGAGACCATTCTGTGGTTCAACCCACCCCCGCACAGCGGGAAACGGCTCTCTAATGAGACTGGCCCCGGTTCCATTGTTCTTTGCGGACAATCCCGGTATTGCAATAGAGACCTCTGGAATCAGTTCCATGACAACTCACTCAACCGGCGCCTGTGTCGACGCTTGCAGATATTTTGGAGGGTTGATCCTTGGAGCCATCCAGGGAGTTTCAAAAGATGAGCTTCTTTCAGATCGATACTCTCCTATCCCTGGATACTGGACTGAACGGCGCCTTCATCCAGAGATAGATCTTGTGGCTTCGGGTTCTTTCAAGATGCTCAACCCTCCGGAGATAATAGGTTCCGGATATGTGGTGAAATCGCTGGAAGCCGCTCTATGGGCATTCCACAGATCAGGTTCGTTTGAAGAAGGATGCGCTCTTGCTGTAAATCTTGGCGACGACGCCGACACGACAGGCGCTATTTATGGCCAGCTTGCAGGAGCATTATATGGCGAAGACAGTATTCCACCCGTATGGCGGTCACAGTTATTCATGAGGGACATGATTGAGGCAATTGCCGATACATTATTCGAAATTAGCGGGAACATCGACTCTAACTGGATCTAGGAAAACTGGAAGTTCAACGCTGTGCTAACAGGAGGAGGCCGAATTGCATTCTGACAAGCCATTTCAAGCGGCGCTCGAACTTGACTGTGAACAGTCAATGACTCCTGTAGTGACGTCATTCGTAGAAAATGCGGCGACATGTTATGGTCTCGATCCTGCTGACGCGCTTGACTTGACGCTCTCGTCAGAGGAGATTTTTACCTATCTATGCTCTCAGTGTGATCATGGCGAAAAAGTCAGAATTGGGTGCCGTTACGGCGCGTACTTCGTTGAACTTGAATTTCAGTTTAAGGCCGATGATTTCGATCTTGCCGCTTTTAATCTAACGGCTACTCATTCTTTGTCATGTGGTGAGCCTAACGGGGAGACAGGGCTTCTCATAGCTTCGCGTCTGGTTGACCGGTTTTCTTTCTCCAGAAAAGGCGGAGTCTCCACGCTTTTGATGGTAAAAGAGAAATCCTATCCTCACGCTCAGAAAGAAGAAGCGCCTCAACCCAAAGTAATGGGCGACATTGTCATTAGAAGACCGGAACCTGAAGAGCTGAAGCTATTTATCCGGCAAGTCCGGAGATATTATGATCCTTGCGTAACTCCGTTGAGCTTCGAGACCCCTGGCAAAATCGTAGACATGGAGGCGTTCGGCACGTATTCCATCGCAATTGCCACGGATAAGAGTGGCACGACGGGAGGGGGTATAATCTGGACATGGGAAAGCGACAAGCTCGTGGAATTCTTCGGTCCTTATGTTCTGGACCAGCCCAGGGATTTTAACATTCCCCAGAAATTGATTGAACACATGATCGGGTCTATTGCAAGGACTTCCGCCGTTGGGCTCATAACACGGTCAGCGAGTCCCGAATTGAGGACCGAATATTTTCAGCCGATGGGCAATCTAATTTTCATGGATTTGGAGCAAACCAGTTGCGAAAGAAGCTGTTACTATAGACACCTTCAGGAAGATACCGGGACCTCAGTCTGGGCCCATCCGTTGGTCAAGAGTTTTCTTGAAGCGGAATATAAACGGAGCTTTTTTGCTCGTGAAATCCACCCAGTTACTGACGAGGGAGAAAAGAGTCATCTGAAATCCGTGATAGCGGCGGATATAGTCAGAGAAACGGCAACGGCGGTCCTGAGGCCTGTCTGGTGGGGCCAAGATGATTCAAACCTGATTGAAACCTATGTTTCAACTCTCTTGAACGAACGATTGTTCAATATTTTTTTTGAAATGGACTTGGGTCGGTCATGGGAACTCCATTTTACCCCTGGACTCTTGGAACGTGGGTTCCAACCGCGTATCGTTCTCCCATACGCAGGGACTAGCGACATTTTAATCCTACAGTACTCAGGGAGAGTCGAGGTCTGATGAGCGCTTGGGACCCGGACCGATTGTTGCCTGATTATGTGAGGAGATTCGAACCCTACACTCCGAGCCGACCAGACCCTGAACTGGCAAAACTTTACGGTTGCGGTAAAATATACAGGTTAAATAACAACGAAAATGCGCTTGGCCCTCCCCCGTCGGCTCAGGAGGTGATTCGGGGATTTACCCCAAAACGAGCGGCGGTTTATCCCAGCGGTGACAGCTATTACCTTCGCTGCAAGCTTGGGAAGAAATTTGACAAAGATCCAAATCAGTTTCTAGTGGGAAACGGAGCCAATGAAGTTATAGGATTTGTGATCAAGGCCTTCTGCGAACCAGGCGATAACATTATAACCGCTGACGGAACATTTGCTGTATATGAATGGACAGCGGCTTTTTCCGGAATAGAAACCAGACTGATACCACTAAAAGAGCTTTGCTTCGATGACGAAGGAATGCTTAACCATATCGATGGGCGAACTAAAGTCATATTCATATGCAATCCAAACAATCCCACGGGAACTTACTGGAATTTCGACAAACTCAAGCGATTTATCCAGAAAGTAAACAAAAGAGCGATCATAGTTGTTGACGAGGCATACAACGAATTTGTTGAAAAGGACGACTATCCTGACGGCATGTCGTTGATCGACGAATATCCGAATCTGGTCATATTCAGGACTTTCTCCAAGATGTATGGACTGGCCGGATTGCGAATCGGATATCTGGCCGGCAGCGTTGAAACCGTGCAGGTCATTCGCAGAACATGCATCGTATATTCCGTAAATTCTATCGCTCAGGAAGCCGCATTAGAAGCAATTGACGACAATGAACATGTGATGAAAACACTGGCCATGGTAAGAGAAGGAAAAACCTTCTTGGAGCTTGAGCTTCAGAAAATAGGGCTGACCGCCACTTCCGGTGAAGGTAACTATGCCATGATAAAATTGCGCATGGACGATGGGCTGGCATATCGAAAACTAATGCGTTCAGGTGTTATGGTTCGAACAATGACAGGATTCAGGTTTCCAAACCATATACGTGTTACGATCGCCCTTCCCGAAGCCATGCGGGTTCTTGTGAGAGAACTGGAAAATATCCTGTGATTTTAAAATGGTTAATCTGAAGGGTATTACATGAGCAACCGACCAGCTAATATAGGCTCCACCTTATTGAGACCGGACGCCCTGTTGAAAGTCAAGGGTGAGGCAAGGTTTTCCACTGATTTTTATGAGAAGGGCCACGTCTGGGCTGGAGTAAAAAGAGCGGGTCGCCCTCACGCCATACTTAAAAACATTGATTATTCCGAAGCTATTAAATTACCGGGAGTGATTGCCGTTCTAACTCACAAGGATGTCGGGGGAACCAACCGACAGGGGGTAATCAAGAAAGACCAACCTGTTTTGGTAGAAGACAGGATTCGTCATTGTGGTGACGCAGTGGCAATAGTTTTGTCGGATACAAGACGCTCCATGGAAGAGGCTATTAGGGCAATAAAGCTGGAGGTTGAACCCCTGCCTGCGGTTACTGATCCTCGGCTTTCGCTGAAAGATGACGCTGCGCTGGTCCATGAAAAAAATGAAGACAGGAACATCCTCTTGGGTGGCGCAATTACTGTAGGCAAAGGCAGGGCTGCAGAGGCGGAGTGTGACGAAATAATTGAAGCCACTTTTGAGACTCAACGTCAGGAACACGCTTACCTAGAGACAGAGAACGGGTGGGCCAGGCTAGACGATCAGGGACGTCTCGAAATCGTATGCTCCACCCAAACCCCTTTCAGGGATCGCTCTGAAATAGCTGAAGCTCTGGGACTGGACCTAAAAAATGTCAGGATCATCGTGCCTTATGTTGGAGGGGCATTTGGAGGAAAAGACGGCATTACGGTCCAGACGCTTCTAGCCCTTTCCGCTATGCATGCAGCGGGTCGACCAGTTAAAATGTGGTGGAGTCGGGAAGAATCTTTTATCGCCAGTGTTAAGCGCCACCCGTCCATACTGCGGTATCGCCTTGGGGCAAAAAGGGACGGGACTCTTCATTTTCTTGATGTTGACATAACAATGGACACCGGACCGTACGATCACCTCGGAGGCGTCGTGCTAGCGCTTGCTATGGAGCATTCCGGTGGTCCTTATCGCATTCCGAACGGGGTGGTCGATGGGCGGTGTGTCTACACGAACAATCCTATTTCCGGCGCTTTTCGGGGTTTTGGCGTAACCCAGGTGAGTTCGGGAATCGAGCGAGCGATGGATTTGCTGGCCGTTAAGATTGGCATGGATCCCCTTGAACTTAGGCTCAAAAACGCCTTGCGGGCCGGAGACAGGAATTTTGTCGGCAAAACGCTAACAACTTCGACAGGTATCACAGAGTGTCTGGAAACCCTGGCTAGTCATCCGTTGTGGACACAGAGGTCATTCTGGAAAAGAAACGCAGGAATTCTCAAAAAAAGAGGCGTAGGAATTTCAGCTATAGTCCATGGATCAGGATATGGACCAATTGTTCCTGATTACGCAAACGCAAAGATTGAATTGACCGGAGAGGGAAAGTTCAGGGTTTATTGCGGTGTTGTGGACATGGGACAGGGAAATTCGACCGCAAATGTTCAAATAGTGTCCAGTATCCTAAACCAACCGGCCAACGATATAGAACTTGTTCTGCCCGACACTGAACGAACTCTCCCCAGTGGTTCCGCTTCTGCCAGTCGTTGCACTTATACATTCGGCAATGCGCTCATATCAGCCGCTAAAATTATGAAAGAAAGGCTTTGCCGGAAAGCGGCGGATCTCATGATGAAGAAAGACCCTCAAGAATTTTCGACTACCCCTATAACCATAAGACACCTTCCCACAGGTTCGGAAATCCCCCTGAAGGTAATCGCCAACATGATGGATTCAAGCGAAAGGATTGTTACAGCTTATTTCAGGGCCCCCGTCGCAGAAGACCTGGTAACCGGCGACTACAACCTGAGACTTCACGGAATGCCGCATAATCTCTTTTCATACGCCGCCAATCTGGCTTGTGTTGAATTGGACGAAATCACGGGAAAAGTGACAGTCGAGAATTACGCTACAGCCAGTGACTGTGGAAATGTTCTCAATCCTCAGCTATACGAACAACAGATTCAGGGTGGAGCCATTCAAGGCCTCGGCCTGGCCCTTTATGAAGATTTTGTAGCTGTTGAAGGACATGTGACAACGAAGGATTTTTCAACGTACCTTACGCCAACATCCATGGATGCGCCGGATATAGAGTCGATTGCCATGGGTATCTACGAAACTACAGGCCCTTTTGGCTCAAAGGGCATAGGCGAGATCGCTACTAATGGACCTTTACCAGCCATAGCAAACGCCATTTTCGACGCAACAGGCCACATGTTGGAAAAATCTCCCATTACGCCCGAAAGCGTGTTGACGGCCTTAACCGAAATTTCAAAGGAGTAATTTACAGATTGATTGTCTCATTCGAACTGAACGGCAAAGATGTCCACGTGGAAACTTCTTCAGACAGGCGAGCCGTTGATCTACTGAGAGAGGACCTGGGTTTGGCAGGAACCAAGGAATCTTGCGGCAATGGTGACTGCGGGGCCTGTTCGATACTTGTTGATGACAAGGCAAGGCTTTCTTGCCTGACTCTCGCTGCTCAACTTCAAGGCCGAAAGGTGGTTACTATTGAGGGCGTTTGTGGGGAAGACGGCAGGCTTCATCCGGTTCAAAAAGCGTTTATTGAATCTGGAGCTTTACAATGCGGCTATTGCACTCCTGGAATGGTAATCGCCGTAATTGATCTCCTGAATTCTAATCCCAGTCCATCGAGAAATGAAATTCGTGAGGCGATATCGGGAAACCTCTGCAGGTGTGGAGCGTACCAAAAAATCCTGGACGCGGTAGAGGAAGTGGTTAAGGATTCAAAAAAAGAGGCGTCATGAGTCATGCTCTAGTTCCAACAAAACTTGAAGAGCTATGGGCCTACATAGCTGAAAATCCCGAGGCCATGTTATGCGCAGGAGGGACTGATCTACTGGTAAAGATTCGTTCACGCTCTGTAACCCCTGATTGTCTGATTTGCTTGGAACGTCTGGATGATTTGAAAGGAGTTAGATTCGAGGCGGGAGAGATAATTATTGGAGCGTTAACGACTCATCGCGAATTACTGCATGATCCCATCGTTCAAAGAGACCTTTCTATCCTGGCTAGCGCCGTGCAGAACCTGGGATCGCCACCCATCAGAAACATGGGGACGTTGGGCGGGAACATTGTCACAGCGTCACCGGCCGGAGATACATTGGCCCCTCTGTACATCCTGAAAGCTCGTTTAAAGATTCGTTCGAAAGAGTCGAGCCGAAGCGTGCCGATAGAGTCGTTCATATTGGGACCCGGCAAAGTTGATTTACGCGCTGGCGAGATCCTGTCTGAGATCGCAATCAATCAAGATTCCAGGTTCACTGTCAATCACTTCGAGAAAGTTGGACGACGCAACGCTCTGGCGTGTTCAGTAGTAAGTATGGCCGCTTTGATGAATATTGCGGAAGATAACACAATATCCGAAATACGCCTTGCATGGGGAAGCGTTGGCCCTACAATAATGAGATTCGGCGATGTCGAGCGTTTGCTGGAAGGCAGACAACTGACGGTGAGAGGCATTGAAGACGCAATCCGTAAAGTTCAACAATCAGTTAGTCCCATCGCCGACACAAGAGCCTCCGCCGATTACCGGCGTGACGTGGCAGGCAGGCTTCTGCTTCGCCTTCTCAGCTATGCGTCTTCCCGGTGATCCAGGAAGCGCAGACGTCAGTCTTTTGAAGAAGACCGCATTGAGGAAACCGTTTGCATGGTGAAGACAGAGAGCCTTTGGACCAGAGAGTTCATAGCTATCAATGCCATTGCTTTTCTGACGTATTGCAACATTGCAATCTTCTTTCAATTTCATGATTATCTGGCCACTCTGAACATCCCTCCAAATCAGATAGGATTTCTTATAGCAATATTTTCCATATCGGCGCTAATAATCAGGCCCATAATAAGTCCCATGGTTACGGATGAAAACTCAAAGAAATGGATGTTTGCGGGGTGCTGTTTACTTGTTGGCTCACTGGCGCTCTATAATTTTTCCACTGGTTTTTGGTCTATGGCGATTACCAGAACTCTGCATGGCGCGACTTACGTCATGGTTGGAACAGCAGCGATAAGCAAGCTCGTCTCAATCATCCCCAAAGACAGGAGTTCTCAGGCGTTTGGGCTTTTCTCCGTAATTACATTACTTCCCTTTGCGGTTGTTCCGCCTCTAATGGAACCATTGAGTGACTTTCTGGGCGGGTTTGATGGCGCAATAAATGTCTCCGCTGCGATGATGCTGATTAATCTACCTTTAATTGGACTGTTTAAGAGTCACGACAGCGAGACTACGCTAATTACAAGTCGTTACACAATTAGGGATGGGTTGCTTAACCTTCGGAATCCCCAGGTGTGGTCCCTGCTCGTCATAAATCTGATTGTGTGGACATCTTTTACGACAATATTCTTCTTTCTTAAAGGATTTGGCGACAACATCGGTATTTCCAACCCCGGACTCTTCTTCACAGTTTCAACATTTACGGAGATGGCAGTCCGAGTCCTTGCGGGGCATTTATTTGACAAAGCTGACAAAAAATTACTGCTCATAGCGTCAATACTGGTCCTGGCTGGTGGTTACCTGGCGATCGGGATGGTATCGGGCCCCTCAGGATTCTTCATTCTTGCGTTCGCTCTCGGTCTGGGGTGGGGCATAATACTTCCGGTGATAAACGGCTTTCTGTACGATGTGTCGGAACCCAGGTTCAGAGGTTTGAACGCTAACCTGGCCACTCAGATGTTTCAGGCGGGATTTTCCCTTGGCCCCCTTGCTGGTGGGATGATCTTGAGCCATTTCGGATACTTCAGTCTTTTCTTAACAAGCGGACTGTTTTTGCTTACTGCTATTCCACTAGCGTCGTTTACAACAGGGAAGCGATAAAATTAACCTGAGTATTCTATGGAAATGGGCCGTTGACTGGTGAAACAAATTGAAAAGTTTAAGACTACATGCGCAAACAGGCAATTTGGATCAGGCGGTTTCATTTGTGGCGCAGTTCGCAAAAGCTCACGGTTTTTCCGAGGACAGGACCCTGTCGGTTGAATTGGTTGTTGAAGAAGTCTTCGTAAATGTTTGCATGTATGCGTATGAAAACGAGAACGGCCACGTTGAAATCACTTGTAAATCTGAAAATACTCCGGGACGTTTGACAATAGAACTTTTGGATTCCGGTAAACCGTTTAATCCTCTTTCTTCAGTTCCCGCTCATGATCAAAATGTTGACATCAATAAAAGAAGGATAGGCGGCCTCGGAATACTCATGATCATACAGATTACAGATGAAGTTTCTTATGAACGAATAGGCGGGTCTAACCGCTTGACACTCAAATTTGACAGGTTCCGGCGATCCGGCCAATAGGATTTGAACGCGACCAATGAGAAGCGCCATACAAAAAGATGATTCTATGTGGCTGGTCCTAAGAACCCACCTGCTGACGTTGCGTGACCCGGACTTGATCCCCTACTTATTTGCTTGTCTTAAATGCTGAGGTAATGATAAAAAGTTACAGGCTAAACTTATCTACATATTACTTACGCTAGCGTATTTTGAGGGAGTTCGCGTTCATCCACGAAATCCTATGGGGGAATGGCACAAAAGTTTTCAAAATACACTAGCCTTTAATTGTACATAGCGTATGTAGAATTGGGGAGAATCTATGCAAGAATCCATTCTTCGCCGTCTCGTGTTAATTACTTTCTTGATGTCAATTGTAGGATATTCGGAAAAGTCATCGGGATATGAATTTTCCATGACGGGCATCATGACATGGAAATACGCGTCTTACTCCCAACTTGGCTCTAATGGCTTTTTCGGTCCCTTCGACACTGACGCCAGTGGCGCAGGCACAGATGGATATGGCGGAACCATTGGGAGCGCAGCCTCGATGAACGGATGGTTGGGCCATGAAATGCAATCAATGCCGACAGGAGTCGACTGGTTATTACGTACATCTGCCCTAAGTCCAGGAACCGTTACGACCCCGGCCTCAAGAGATTACGGTGAAATATCATCCGGTTCTGACCTGGCCCTGGCAACCTTCTACATGACTATTTGTCCTGAGTTACGCCTAACTCAAGCTTTAAGGATACGTGGGTCATACAGGATCGGTTCATGGGAGACACCTTATGCGCCAACCAGCAGAGGAAGCATGGTCAGGTCTGAGTATCCTGAAGGTATGGCGCCAGGCGTTCAACGATCGTTCTCTCCGGGTTACTGGGAAACGTTGTGGGCTTCCTTACAGACTCCATGGGGTATTGTGGTTTTCGGAAAAAGGCCCGGTCCATTTGGATTAGGAGTCATGTTTGACGGCAATGATAACGCTGACGCCGTTGGTATAATGCTCATGACCAACTACGGGCCATTTCGTATGGGTATAAATGTCGCCCCATGGTTATTGGGAAGCCCTTACTACTATACGCTATCTGATAAAAACGCCATACGACAGTTTGATATAGGCGCGGGCATGACTTATGACTCTGGTCCGATATCCGCCGGTTTTGGCGGAAGAGTCTGGAAATTTCACACTGGCCCGGAGTCAGCTACATATCAGGGAGATGACAATACCACGCCGACAGGCCGTTATTCTGTGATTCCAACGGATACTGTCATTACTGACGGGACGGTGTATTTCAAATATTTCAATGGCAGATTATTTTTCAATGCTGAGGCCGCATGGGGGTATGAAATTACAAAACGTCAGCGGTGGCTGGCCTCTGATCCAGGTATCAGTCAGGGCAAGAGTAGGTTTGCCGCCAACTATGTTGAGCACTGGCGCACCGCTGTAGAAACAGGAGCGCTTATAGGGCCTTCCAAAATTAGCCTTATATGGTCCTATATTCCCGGTTTTGACAGGAGGCACGGTGTGCGTATAGACAGACAGTCGATTCCTCCGATGAATATTGCTACTGGCCTGACTAACGTCTCCATGTTCCGCCCCTACAGTTTGCTTCTTTCTTACACGTATGGTTCCGGGAATAATTCCATCACCCCTGACAGCCGCCACGGTTACATGACAGACTCGAATATATTCGGGATGAGAATTGATTATGCTATAGCGGCTAACCTGAACATCTTTGGAACCGCCTTTACCGCAAACAGGATCTCCCACGGTTATGGTCAGGGCTACATCCGCCCCGAATATTTCACTTCGCCTAACGTTAATGACCCCAGTCGTTTTACCGGTAGGGTCCAGTTCTTTGAAACTGACACCTTTGAGAATCCAGCCCCTTCGATCCCTGACAGTGGCCTCGGCTATGAGTTCGACTGGGGATTCGGCTGGAAGCTCATGGACAAATACACACTCAACGGCACATTTGGTGTCTGGAAGCCAGGAGGCTGGTTCAACTACGCCTGTGTTGACCGTTCCGTTTCAGACTGGAAGAACCCCAATGGTTCCAACAACTTCGGAGTTGGGTCTGGGAAATCTATTGACCCCGTTTTTGGGATGGAGATCAAGATCGAAGTCGAGTACTAAGAAAATCCTTATCCTTCCATGAAAACTCCTAAGATGGCCTACAGAGGGAACCCCGTATGAAAAACGAAAACAGGACCCAGCAAGAACTCATTGATGAAATTGTTGAGCTTCGCAAACGCAACGAACAACTGGAGCAATCAGGGAAGGCCACCAAAGAGAGATCTGAATTTTTGCAGGAACTTTTGGATAGTTGTCCGTCTGTCATAACAGCGTGGGATTCTACTGGCATCCTTTTGTTTGCCAATCAAACATTTGTGAATCAGTCTGGTTTCCACCTAGAGGATGTTATCGGCAAGCCCGCCCTTGACCTATATCCTCCTCAGGAAATTGCACGAATGTCTCAATTCTATGCTGAATTCCTCGACAAACCGGACGGAACTTTGGTGTCATCGAGTTTTAATGGCCGTACTAGCAGTGGGGAATGGGTTATCGTTGAAGGAGAGATGGTCAAGAAACTGGATCCTCCAATATGCGGCTATGTAGGATTTGCTCGCAATGTTACCCAGCGGGTGACCGCTGAAGTGGATTACAAAGAGTCCGTGGAGGCTATGGGCACAATCCTCAACAGTGTTCAAGACGCATTATTGATTCATGACAAGTCCGGAACAATTATCCAGTTCAATGAAAAGATGGTCGAGATGTCAGGCATAGACCTTGTCCAAGCGGTCTTAAATCCTTCAACGGCAGATTCTTATTATGGTCCTGAAGATAACTCATTTGAATTAAGCTCAATATGGGAAGAAGTTCTCTCTGGCGCCATAAAGCAGCTTGAATACAAGATCAAACGCCCTACAGATGGAAAGATTTTTGACGCGGAGATATTCATGCGGTCTATCCGATTGAAGGGTGAAGACCATATCCTGGTTTGCGTTAGAGACATCACCGAAAAAAAGCGGGCCGCCGATGAACTAAGCAGGGCGTTGGCTCTGGCTTCTCAGCTTCGAACTCGGGCTGAGGCCGCAAGCGCTGCTAAGAGCGAGTTCCTTACAAACATGAGCCATGAGCTACGTACCCCTCTGAACGCGATTCTCGGTTTCTCGGAACTTCTCGAAGAGCAGTGGTGCGGGAAGCTGAATGAGAAGCAGTTGGAGTATAGCAGGGAAATTTACGGAGCGGGACGCCATCTCCTGCAACTGATCAACGACATACTGGATCTGGCAAAGGTTGAATCCGGCAAAATGGACATCAGGATATCCAGCATGGATTTAAGTGTGTTGACGACGGGTTGTCTCGCCATCATCAGGGAAACTGCCATAAGAAGGGGTTTGGCCCTTGAGATGGAAATATCCGACGACTTGTCCCAGGGAGAAAATATTCGAGCTGACGACGTGAGGCTCAAACAGATCATTATGAACCTGCTGTCGAACGCCGCCAAGTTTACCCCTTCAGGAGGCGTTATTCATCTGGAGGCCAGGAAACAGGGAAATGAGATCCTGATGAGAGTGTCCGACACCGGTATAGGGATTAAACAGCAAGACCAGGAGCGGATTTTTCAGGAATTTGAGCAGGTTGATTCTTCGTTCTCTCGCCAGGAAGAAGGAACCGGACTCGGGCTCTCGTTGACCCGTCGTCTCGTTGAACTCCACGGGGGCCGTATATGGGTTGAGAGTGAAGGAGAAAACAAGGGCAGCGTATTCAGTTTTACCATTCCATTCGTGTCAGATGGGAAACAGGATTCTATCGCACATTCTGAGACGGGTCACGATCTCCATCCCCGTTTACGCTGGACGCTATCGTCCGAAACTGTTAACCGGCCCACAGTAATGGTGGTGGAGGATAACTCGGCCAACATGAAACTAGCCACTAATTTGCTGGAGGCCGGTGGATATAACGTACTCCAGGCGTTCTCCGCTGAAGAGGCAATTAAGAGAGCTGAACCAGAGCAACCCTCTCTTATTCTTATGGACATATCACTTCCAGGCATCGACGGACTAACAGCCACTAAAGTCCTAAAAAATAATCCCGCAACGGCTCATATCCCTGTAGTAGCTCTAACGGCTCACGCCATGAAGGATGATGAAGCAAAGGCCAGAGAAGCAGGATGTGACGCATATATACTCAAACCGATTGACACGAGGAGCTTTTACAGCAATTTGTCGGCGCTTATAAAATCGAAGGGCTCTGGAGCCGCAGCATAGTTGATGCGTTTCGCAAAGGAGGATAATTTTTGGGCGATCTCAAACGTATCCTGATAGTCGATGACGAACCTAAGAACCAAAGACTGATCAAGGAATTCCTGGACGTCCTCGGCCACTCTTCGGAACCCGCAAATGACGGACTTGAAGCGCTGGAAAAGCTAAAATCCGGATTCGACCTTGTGCTAATGGATGTCATGATGCCGGGTATGGACGGATTTGAGGTTGTTCGGCATATCCGTGAGAACCCTGAATTTGCCGACATTCCGGTCATTATGGTAACGGTGCTTGACGACAAAGAAACACGCCTTCGGGCCGTTGAGGCCGGCGCAAATGATTTTATTAACAAGCCTATTGACCGGCTGGAACTCAGAGTCCGAATAGAATCGCTGCTCAAGATGAAGGATGCCCAGGACAAAATCAAGCGACACCAGGCTAAACTGGAGGAGACCGTTGAGCGGCGCACATCAGAGCTTCTGGAGAGTGAAAGACGTTTCAGAACTTTGTTTGAGTCTGCGCAAGACTTCATATTTGTTAAAGACAGAGAGCATAGATATATCGATGTCAACGTCGCGGCCGTGGATCTTCTACAGATGGCCCGTTCCGAGATCGTTGGAAAAACCGACATCGATTTGTTTGGCGACGCTTATGCCCGTGAGTCGGCTAATGTTGAGTCCAGGGTTCTGCAAGGACAGACCATCCAAACTCAGCAGAATTTGGAGTGGAAATCACAGCCACTCTCTCTAGACTTTTTACGATTTCCGCTTCAGGATTCATCTGGTGACATAACAGGAATCTGCGGCATTGCTCGGGAACTGGTCAAACCCTTTTCGACCAACTCTTACGGATCTCCGCCAATCAACGAATACCCTTCCAAAGCTATGCGATCCACTCTTGCAAAGGCGGACCTCGCGGCGGAATCAAATAGCGTAATACTTCTGACCGGCGAAACCGGTAGTGGCAAGGACCATCTTGCCCGCTACATACATGAGCGGTCCTCACGTTCCAGTGGTCCTTTCTATGCTATCAACTGCGCTGCCATCCCTGCGGAACTGGCTGAGTCTGAACTTTTCGGGCATGAGGCCGGAGCATACACGGGAGCCCTCCGGAAGAAACGAGGCATGCTGGAATTGGCGGAGGGAGGAACGCTTCTGCTGAATGAAATCGGAGAATTGGCGCCTGTGATGCAATCTAAATTACTCACTTTTTTGGATACTTTTTCCTTCAGCCGAGTCGGAGGGGAAAAAAGTGTCGCTGTAAACACTAGACCAATAGCAGCGACCAATAGAGATCTGCGGAAAGAAGTCGACGAGGGTCGTTTCCGAAAAGATCTTTTTTATCGTCTGAACGTGTTTGGTATAGAGACCCCACCACTACGTCAAAGGGAAGAGGATATCCCAATCATTACGAATTTAATTCTTACCCGCCTTTCTAAAGAGATGCAGCTTTCATGTGTTCCGAAAATTAATTTGGACGCTATCAACGCTCTACGCTCATACACCTGGCCTGGTAATGTGCGGGAACTGAGAAACGTTCTGGAACGAGCGCTTATCATATCACGAGGCAACCCTATTCGTGTCGGCCATCTGGGTCTTGGGCAAACTGAATGGGTTGGGGCCTCGGAAAAGCTGAGTGTCCCTTCAGGACGTTCCCTGCAAGATGTTGTGGAAGAAACAGAGCGGCTTTTAATCGAGGACGCCCTTCGCCGTTCCGGTCTAAAGAAACAGGAAGCTGCGCGTCTACTTGGGGTTTCCAGGTTCACTTTGGTTCGCCGCATGGCCAAACTAGGCATTAGCGAGCGATAATGCTCATTTACGGCATTTAAGCTTACACTACCGCTCAAAACAAAAGGGTCAACAACAGGCGCTTCCCCGTAAAATCGCCTCAAGATGAGCGATAGTGCTCATTCGTCCATCCTACTCGCCTTCCCGTCCTTATTATCTCATTTTAAATTAACCAGCCTAGGACCGTGATCTTATTGCACCGCTGACGTTGGTTCACTTTCAGACAATAATGGCGCCATTCGTGCATAATTCGTCTTAACCAACAAATTATGAGTTGGTGGGAGAGTCTAATAGCGAAAGGACGCTCACAAAATGGAACAGGAACAATTTTTTTATAACCTATTCATGGCTCAGCAGGAACAACGGCGTGTGGAGAAGAAGGCGGCCAAGATAGAACAGATTCGCGATAGACATTACGATCAGTCACATGGATTGTGGCGAGGACTTTGGATTGTAGGAGGGTTAATGGTTTTCGTCATTCTGGTTTTGTCTTGGCGCTGAGAGGCAATAACCCCTATTCGCGCATAAGTCGGTTCAACCAACAAAGCATGGGTTGGTCGGACAGTCTAAGGTGGTTGTGCTACGGATACAATTTAAGCGCCTGATTTGCCCCCATAAACCCAGCAGGCGATCTACCCCAAGGACGCTGCGGAACTAACGAAACTGCGACATGTTCGAAACAAGAAAGGAGATCAAAATGAACCGGATGTTGAGATCGGCAGGTATTTCAGTAATGGCTTTGCTACTGTTTGCTTTTCCAAACGCAGGCCAATGTGGTGACTGGCTCGATCAGTACATTGCTGTGGCGGCTATCAGTTTAGGCGCTTCAGTCGATGTCGACTGTCCAGAAACATCAGTAATCAATGCTTTTTTGGCGAATAACCGGTCTGACGCTGAAAACCAGGGAACCATGAAGGGACAGACTTATTTGGCCTTATACGAGGGTATGGAATAAAGTTTTCCCCTTATCTTGTGGTCTCTTATAAAAGGCAATTTACAATGAGGATGGAGTTAACGTGGCAAAATATTTCAAAGAAGACGATGGAAATTCTAAATCAACAGGTTCGTTCAAGGGAATCGTGGTGGGATTGCGGACAACGATTGGAAAAACAGGGCGCCAGAAAACAGTCATTCTCAAAAATATAATGAGCCTGGACGGAAAAATTATACATGATCACCTATGTTGTAATCTTACAAGGAGCCTTGAACGACTCGACTTGCAAGAAGGAGATGTTGTTCGATTCGACGCGATTGCCACCGCATATTCTAAACTCTGCAAATATGAGTGGGTAGAACAAGATTACAAGTTCAAGAAATTGGCAAATATGGAGAAATCTTAGTAATCAAGTCCAAATGTTGCATTTCGGAAACAAACCAAGTCCCTGATTAGGTTCTAATTCAACAGGATCGGGAGGCTTGTTTCTTCTCACATTCTATGGTCAGAAACGTGGTTGTTTTTTCCAGAATAGATGGTCTAGACCTCGATGTATGGGAATAAATGGACAGAGCTGGGTTTAGCGGTCCTACTTACAGGAAACACCCACAGCTCCCGGGATTTGTATTCCTGACTTTGACACTTTTGTTCTGAAAACACCCACATATCGGCAGGTTGACTTTTAGCTGGGGCACTACCGCTTGTTTCCCTGGGAAAGGTTAAGTCATGGGTCTGGGAACCTCTGAACGTTTCAGTCCAAAGATGCGATAAAGCTTTTTCTGTACATGTGAGGTTTTCGAAGGCAGGATGTATTTCTTGCCGGTGGAAGTATCTATGAGGATAGAGGCCTGGGCG
>CAJBEZ010000085.1 GCA_903952205.1 uncultured Desulfomonile sp.
GATTGTACTCTTCGATATCAAGTCTCAAACCACACTTGGGCATTTATCTTCCCTCCCTTCAGGTGTTGGAAGGGACATACCAAATTATTCGACAAAAGTCGCGTCTTTTGTTGAACCTATTCCGACTGCGCGGCACTATAGTTCGGTCCATTAGAATCATTGTATCCATTTGTGGAAACGCTATTGCAAGAATATGCACAGTGTCCCCCGCAATATTGAAAACTCCATCTTTAGTTTCAACCATCAAGCACTGGCTTCCCGCTGTGTGCCCAGGAGTATGGATCAGCTTTATACCATCAAGGATTTCGGTATCACCCACAACTTTCAGGCAACGCAATCCGCTTAAATCAGGGATAAGCCCCTGGTCATAGTCCCCTCGAATTTTCATGGAGGGCAAAGGATCTAGAAGTTCCTTCCATTCTGCCTCCTGAAAGACGTGTGTCGCCCCAGGAAACAGGTGACAATTTCCGGCATGATCGTTGTGAAGATGAGTGTAAATCACTGTCTCGATTTGGGCGGGCTCTATGCCTACACTGGCAAGCGCATTTATTACAAAATCCTGCCCA
Source organism: uncultured Desulfomonile sp. (assembly GCA_903952205.1). Lineage (GTDB taxonomy): Bacteria > Desulfobacterota > Desulfomonilia > Desulfomonilales > Desulfomonilaceae > CAJBEZ01. The sequence continues at coordinate 567 of CAJBEZ010000085.1, forward strand.
CCAACTGCCGGGCTGCCTGCCCAAGCCTTACCATCAACGATATATTTTGAATTAATTCCGTTATCGACTAGTAGATGCGCTTTGCCGTCGGTAAGATAAAAACCCAGGTACGGGATCGTTATGGGGAGTCCTATATCCAGGCCGGTTGTCAACTGTTCCTTCTTGACGTCAATAGTACCAAAAACTAGGGGTGTAATTTTCCATCGCGGCATTTCTGAATCTCCCTTGAACAAATAAAAATCCGATAACTAGCGATATTTTGGCAATTTGTCAGCCGTGAAAATACCTTAAACTCATGAGATCGTTTGGCTAATCAGCTAAGCAGTTGACTTGACTTATTTTTTACAAATTTAGTTCGTAGCCTACGCTTCACAATAAGGTTCTTCAGGAATTCCACTATCCCGTTGGGCATAAAAATTATTACGATAATAAAAAGACAACCATATATTATTCGTGCAAACTCCGCTTTCACGAACGTTGACAGGCCCTCATTGACGAACGTTAGTAGGGTGGCCCCGACAAGAGGCCCTACCCATGAGGCCCCTCCACCGAACAGGGCCATTAGAACGATGAGGATAGAAATATTAACGTCAAAAACAATGTCAGGGTGAATGTAAGTAAGATAGCATGCGTAAATGCCCCCAGCGACACCGGGAAAGAATGCTGATACAGCGAAAGCCATTATCTTGAGCTTTGGTGTGTTTATCGCCATTGTCTGCGCAACTTCTTCGTCTTCCCTGATCGCTCTGAGACCTGCCCCAAAACGGGATGTCTCTATCCAGTGGGCAGAGGAAAGGCATACTACAGTCAACACCAGCATCAATTCAAAAAATATTGACCTGCTTGTCTCGATCGGCATTGCTAGTCCCTTTATCCACAAACCATCAGCTCCTCCCAGAAAATCAAGATTTCGAACCGTAAGCTCAGTGACAAAAGCAAAACACAAAGTAATGACGGCGAAATACGGCCCTCGTAACCTTAAGCAAGGGTATCCAATTACCACGGCTACTAGAGCAGAAACGACGCCGGCGGGAAGAGAGGCGAGAATGACAAGGGCAGGCCCCAAATCAAGCCGTGCTCCCAATACCGCTGTTGCATAAGCCCCAATTCCAAAGAATGCAACGTGCCCAAAAGACAGATACCCAGTGTAACCACCTATAATGTTCCAAGATGTTGCGAGTGTGATGTAAGTAAGCACATTGAACGCAAACGAAATAAAATATACGGGTGGGGCAAGCCACGGATACACGCCAAGGACAAAAATGATCCCCACAAGGATCAACTTGACCCTGTAGAAACCTGACCGATCATTTCCGTGAGCCACTCATACCTCACTTTGGAAAAGTCCCTGAGGACGGATTACCAATATCACCATGAGTAGACCAAAGGTCAGCAGGTTGACCCACTGGTAAGGCATAAAAGCCATGGATAGTCCGGTTATTATTCCAATTATCATGCCTCCTGCCGCTGCGCCAAGAATGTTTCCTACACCACCGACAATAACGACAAGAAACAGATAGATTAACCATAGATTGTGAGAATGTGGCTCAAACGAGTATAGCATAGCCATTCCAACCCCTCCGGCCCCAGAGCAGGCTATGGCTACACCGAAGGTGATCATGCTGATCTTTTTCAGGTTTATTCCGCACAGTTGAGAGGCCTCCGGCTGCTGCCAAGCGGCTCTCACGGCTTTACCCGTGAGTGTTCTTTTCAAAAAGAACTGAACAGCGCTTACCCCCACCAGAGCCATGACAAATCCCAGCAGCCTTGGATATTGAAAATATAAGGGACCGATTACATACACCTTATTCGTATACGATGTGGTGAGAAGTCTCGGATCGGCCCCCCACATAAGTAGAATCAGATTCTCCAGTATTATCGCTATACCGAAGGTCAGGATCATGGAAGACACTATGACCGCCTTTGCCCTTGTTATCGGATTAATGAGCAGCCAGTAAATAATACAGCCTAATCCGAACATCGCAGGAAGAGTTAAGACCAATGACGCTATAGGATCGATTCCAAATGTCTTGAAAAGCGAATATGACACAAAAGCTGACAGGAGACCAAACGTTGCGTGGGATACATTTATAACCCTCATGACCCCCCAGGTCAGCGAAAAACCAATTCCCAGTAGGGCGTATACAGCCCCCATCATTATTCCGCTGATCAATGACTGAAGCGTCAGCGTTAAATTCATTGGTGAAGTCCTTAGATCTTCGGCTAAAGAACCATTTGGCTTATTTCCAAGCCGGTTTAGGGAACACCGGTTCGGCGGTGCGGACTTCCGCCGGCCAAACAAGTTCGGCCTTTCCGTTAATAACTTGCGTGCAAAAATTGATTGGATCAGGCAGACCCTTGGAGTCAAATTTCATTGGTCCGGCAATTGTATTAACTGTGTTGGATTTCAGCCAGTCTCTCATTTTGGTCTGGTCAAGGCTTTTGGCCCCTTCCACCGCCTGAGCCAGGGTTTGCATCCAACAATAGCCAAATCCAAAATAAATTGGATAATCATCAAGTTGATATTCTTTCTTTACAAATTCATTTAGCTTATCATTACCCGGGAATTTCAGTTTGTTGTGTAATGAAGTCCCTGAGAAAACGAAGTCTCCATCCGCTCCAAGCTCTTTACTCCAAGCCGGCAACACTGACCCAATACCCTGAAGTATGGCTTTAGGATTGTACCCGAGCGCCTTGGCCGCTCGAATGGTCATAACTCCATCAGGTAACACCCCGTTAGAACAAAGTATGTCGCAATCCATCTGTTTTGCCTTGACAATCAATGGGGTCGCATCTGGAAGTGGCAGATTGTATTTTTCATCCACCACGATTTCAATACCCAGTTTCTTGGTCCATCTGAGGATCGAATCCGTCAGAGAAACTCCGATAGGATTGTTCATGGTGTATACAGCGGCCTTCTTGGGCCTCTTGTCCGCAGGAACCGTTTCAAGCCATTGAAAGAATCCCTCGTACCACCACTCTCCCATCAGGGGAGGGCCTCCAAACGAGTAAGTGTAACCCTGCTCAAAACTCTTCATATGACCGCCCATGGAAACGTAAACAAATTTGTGCTTCTCAACTACGGGCATCACAGCACGGGCGGCGGTTCCAGGGTACCCTCCAAACAGGAGGTCCACTTTATCAACTGTTATGGCCTTTTCAGCAAAGGTTACCGCCTTGTTGACATTGGATTCGTCGTCATAAATCTTGAATTCCACCGGGCGTCCAAGAAGCCCTCCTTTTTGATTCATTTCCTTTGCCCAGAACTTCATGCCACGTTCAATCCACTGCCCGGGCTCTGCGTGTTGACCAGTGAGAGGCAAAGACCCGCCAATAACGATTGGTTTGCTATCCGCAGTCGCGACGACGCACATCAACAACACAGAAAGGATTGCGCCTACAAATTCTCCTGAAGCTTTCATAAAACCCATTTTTTTTGCCGTCATTTCGTCCTCCCTTTGATGATCAGACTCCAAAATTGAACGCTGTTACCTACCGCACATAAGAAAGCTAAATTCCCAGGTACGACTCCTTTACTTTCGGGTCAGCCAACATATCCTGGGCGTTGCCTCTCATAACAATTTTTCCGTGTTCGAGCAGATAAGCCTCGTCGGAAATAGACAGAGTCTGCAATACTTCCTGAGACACTATTAGCGATGTGAGGCCCTGTCCATTGAGTTCTTTGACTATTTTGAAAATCTCATAAGTGACTATCGGAGCCAAACCTAACGAGGGTTCATCGAGCATGAGAAGCTTGGGCATAGACATCAGGGCTCTTCCAACAGCTACCATTTGTTGCTCTCCCCCCGAAAGACTGCCTGCGCACTGGCCCCTTCTCTCTTCTAATCTAGGGAAAAGTTCAAAAACCCTTTTTTGAGTCTTTTCGGCCTCGCGTCTTGGACCAGGCAGAAAAGCCCCTATTTGAAGGTTCTCTTGAACTGTCATGCGAGGAAACAGTTTACGTCCTTCCGGGACCTGGATAACGCCCCTGGCGGCTATCTTGTCGGGAGAACAGCCCGAAATGATTTCGCCATTCCAGTAGATTCTCCCTGAGAACAATTGTTTTAGACCCGAGATCGCATTCAATAGAGTTGTTTTGCCGGAACCGTTTGAACCGATCAGGGCTGTGATCTTCCCCTCCTCAATGTCTATGGAAACATCTGTTAGTGCCGCAAGCTCCTGATACTTCACAGTGATTGCGTCAATTCTTAGCATAACTCTCACCCAGGTAAGCTCGTATCACTTCAGGATCGTTGGCCACCTGTTCGGGTGGGCCGTCAGCTATCTTGACCCCATGTCTTAAAGCAATGACCCTATCACAAGCTGTCATAATAGCCTTCATCACATGTTCGATCATAAAGACGGTTATTCTGTATTCATCTCTGATTCTAAACGTCAATTCTATGGCTCCCTCGATTTCTTTCGAGTTCATGCCGGCAAAGACCTCGTCGAGCAGAAGGATCTTGGGCTTTGAGCCCAAAGCCCTGGCAATTTCCAAACGCTTGCGTCCTTCAATCCCAAGTTCGCCAGGAAAGTTACGGAACTTTGAATCAAGACCAGTGAACTTGAGAATGTTCATCGCCATGTCGCGGGCGACATCCACTTCATGCAAACCAGAACTGCCGTAAAGAACCGCTGTGGTTACATTTTCGAGTAAACTCAACTCCATCAGCGGCCTGACAATCTGAAAAGTCCTGCCAATTCCCAGCTTGGCAACTTTGTAAGGTGGAAGACCTGAAATCCTAAAGCCTTGAAAATCTATCGCCCCTTTATCCAGTTTGAACAAGCCTGATATCAGATTGAACAAGGTGGTCTTGCCGGAACCGTTTGGACCTATCATGCCAACGATTTCTCCATCGAATATTTCGAAATCGAGACTTGTAACGGCCGTGAGCCCCCCGAAACGCTTTTCCACTCCGATACCTTTAAGCATATTGCGCAACCTAGAACCTTATTCGGAATCTCAAACAGTCGATTGATTCTAAACGGGCTTGAATCTGAGATGGTTCGAATGGCCAGAAAAAACTGTATCAGTCAACTATGGCTACAGGTCTTACCCAGCCAGCGCTGGCGCCTTTGATTTTTACGGGAAAACAGCAGACGGTAAATCCACTGGACCTGCCAATAGCCGACAGATTGGCCATCTTCTCCATGTGGCAATAGCCGATTTCTATCCCCGCAAAATGAGCTTCCCAGACAACTTTGGGATCTTTGGTCTGGGCAAATTCCCTGGCAAGATAGGAGAAAGGTCGATCCCAACTCCAAGCGTCAATTCCCACAACCCTTACACCTTTTTTGGTCAGATACAGAGTGCTTTCTTTGTCCATACCCGCCCCGGCTACTAGATATTCAGGACTACCCCACTTTAAATCCGCCCCGGTATGGATCAGGACAATATCCAGTGGTTTGATGTCGTATTCAATCCTGCCAAGTTCTTTCTTGAGATCCTCGACCGTAATTCTTTCACCATCGGCTTTGTGACAGAAATCCAGCACAACACCGTTCCCAAAACACCAATCCAGAGGCACTTCATCGATTGTTAGAGCCTTCTTACCCTGGTCCATGGTCGGATGATAGTGATACGGAGCGTCCAGATGAGTTCCGCTGTGAGTCGTTATCGTCAGGAATTCCATGGCCCAGCCCAAACCATTCGGCAATTGTTCCTTCTTTAGACCTGGGAAGAATTCGACCATCTGTTGAGCCCCCTGGACATGATCCACATAATTAACGCCCGGTATCATCATCGGAGGATCACAGGGAAGCCCGGACTCAATCGCTACACTCAAGTCAACAAAACGCCTTTCACGCATTTGAATCCTCTTGGGCGACAACACCCTGAAGGAATATTCGTGCGCATTCTTCACTCAGAGCGTCAATGGTTATGAATTCCATTCTTTTCATAACATTCTTGTATATGGCAAGATTGGAAATCATACCCTGGTAACAGAATATTATGGTCCTGGGATCAATTTTCCTGAACACCCCTTCATTAATTCGTCCATCAACATAATCGGCTAAACGATTTATCATCAGGGTGTCCTTGGAATTAAAGTGCTTCTCGTGAAAACTGTCTTCTCTCAGCCTTGCATACATGAGGATCTTGAAGATTTCCCGATCCTCCCGGTTAACCGTATGCTTCAAAATATGATACGCAAAGGCTTTAAAAACACCGAAGTCATCCTTTCGCTCCATAGGTCCGGCAAGATCACGGTCCATCGGATGTGACCTATAAGCGGTCTCGGCAATCGCTTCATAAATATTTCGTTTGGAACCAAAAAGCTGAATGACCCTAGGCCTACTTATACCAACCATCGCCGCTATGTCGTCCAGAGTGACTTCGGCGAATCCTCCTCTGGCGAAGAGAGACCTTGCCGCCGCCAGGACTTGGGTTTTCCTATCCTCTGATGAAAGTTTTTTCTGAATCATTGTTCTTAATTGTTACGTCCTTTCGATTAAAGTGTCAACGATTTTTTATTACTGACAAGTTAGTTAGCCGGTTTGACCTAAAAGCTTGTTTTGTTGCTACATAATACTGCATTAGTGGCCTCGGTAACAGCTCAAATTAACGTTTCTAAGACCAAATTTCGTTGGAAGCCTGTATAAGATTTCACCGCCTCTTAACCAGCTTGATCAAATCAATCTTCCATAGTCAGAATCGGACCGTCCACGCATGATCGCAGCCCTTTTTCAGTTCCGCAGCTTCCGCATAGACCTATTCCGCATCTCATAACATCTTCTCGGGCAATATATATCCTGTCAGGTCGAGTAAATCTCGAGAATACCTCCCCTGCCCTTTTCATCATTGATCGTGGTCCACAAAGGTACACGGCAATGTTTTCCATACCTTTAGAAGAGGCCTCTATTTTGCTTTCAATGTATTCTACGGCAAATCCTACCCGTCCAGGGTCATCTATTAAAATTTCCAGACTTGGAGTCAAAGATCTAATTCGTCTTTCAAATCTTCCTTCAATCTTGCAGGAAAAACCAAGGTAAGTCCTCAATACACTCGACGACCATTTTGAAGCCGCCATGATGATCGGAGCGGCGCCTGTGCCTCCTCCCAATAGAATCAGTTTTTCTCCTGGATTAGGCTCCTCAAAACCATTTCCATAAGGACCTCGCACGTAGACAGCGTCGCCTTTTTCCAAAATGGAAAGCTTTTGAGTGAACGGACCTACTGCACGTATCAAATAAGCCGGTTTTGAATCGGTCATCGGCGAGAATGGTTTTTCTCCAAAATTGGGAATCCTAAGAAAAAAAAACTGACCGGGCCGACATGCTACGCCAGTTTCCAGTTCAAGCATGAACATGTTTGAAGAAACTTGTCGGTTACTGACAACTTCAGTTCTTGAATACGCCGTGGTCGGTAGTAAGTCCCTTGCAGCCTTCACTTTGATCTTAAGTTTCTTGGATCGGTAACAATTTCCCATCGACCTAAAAAAAGTTTTTATTCCTTCAGTGCTCATGCCGGCTAAAGCAGAACCTACGGCGAAAAAGCTGGCTCCAGCCTTACGATAGGCCTCCACATCCCCGAATGAACTGATTCCTCCCGAAGCTATAATAGGAATTCTAACTTTTGCAGCGACATCCCGAACTATTTTTAAACCTATAGGTTTGATCGCTGCGCCTGAAATTCCTCCGACCACGTTCGACAAAATCGGATTACCATCATTGTCCACCGCCATGCCCGGGCCCACAGTGTTAATTAGAGACAACCCCCCAGCGCCGGCTTTTTCACAAATTGAGGCTATTTCCACTACATTTGAGAGGTTCGGAGAGAGCTTTGCGATAATCGGTTTCCCCAACCTCTCGAAGAGCAACCTGATGATACGCTCTACCATCTCAGGGTCGCCGCCGATACTTTGCCCCGCCGCCTTCACGTGAGGACACGATAAATTAAGCTCAAACGCGTCGGCCACATCGTTAAGAACTTCCGCGCACTTTAGAAATTCCTCAGGATCGCCCCCCATAATTGAAACTAGCAGTGGCTTGGAGTTGTACAGCGGCAAAAAAGGTCTGGTCTCTCTTGCAAACCATTCCGCCCCTGGACTGGGTAAACCAACCGCATTTATATAACATCCTTGGTGATACTGGTTAATTATAGGTTCCCGATAACCTGACCTAGGCTCTAAACTCAAGGTTTTTGTCGTCAGGAAACCAATTTCATCTATCTCACGCGCAATTCTAGATATTACAGCAGGGGTAGTGGTAACAACTCCAGAAGGTATCGTAAACGGCCATTGAACTTGAAACATGTGTTTCCCTGAGACGTCTCGTGAATGACTGAATTCTGTTTTGATCTGGTTTATCAATCAAGGATCTTTTTGTAAATCACTGTTTCTTAGTCTTCATGAATCTCATGGGGTTAACCGCTCTCGCTCGCGATCTAACCTCAAAATATAAAGTTGGGTTTGCTCCTTTGCCAGGACCACCCAGCGTACCAATAATCTGATTTCGGGTAACTTTCTCACCGGTCGAGACCTTTGTATGATTCAAATGGGCATAGACGGAAACGAGATGATCCTCATGTTCAATGAGCGCCACTTTACCAAGTCCAGGAATTTCACCCACGTGTCCAACGATTCCGCTTGCCGCAGCTTTCACTTCCGCTCCCTCGTATCCCTCAAAACTTATACCATTCCTGTGCGCCTGGTCTCCTTCCCCAAATTTCTGTGTGATTTTAGTAGAAATCGGAAAGCATAACAGGGAATCTGAACTTTCCTGGTCTATTTCTCTCTTAACCTGATCGTCAGTTGTTTGAGCCGGGGAATCAACCGCATGAATCGGCAAGACCAGTCTTAATCCCGCTTTGATCACGAAAGGACTCTCCTGTTGGTTCTCCCGAGCAATGTCCCGGCCACTGACTTGATACCGCATGGCAATCCCTGATAGCGTCTCATCCTTAGTCACCACATGGTACAATCTCTTAGACCCAGGAGTGGGAACAGAATCCCTAGAAAGACGTTCTCCCACCTGCCAGTCATCGCCTCTCCTGACACATGCGGTCTCTGTTGCGGCAATCGACAGGATCAATAATGAGGGGACAATTATTCGCAATGCTTTCAAATTTGAAAAGATGCGGTGTTTTCCTTTTCCACAAAAAATCAAACTCTCATCATTCCAAGAGAGCGTCAGTCGACAAGTAGGGAGACGCGTATAGTGATTTCGAAGGAACTTAAAAACTGGACAACTTTGCCCCAGAGAGACTTGAAGCTGTTTAACTAAACAGTCAGGTCTCCGACCACCCATGCTCACCAACCAAGTCGACAAACCGGCATTCGAAATAACTTTCTACCTTCTTCAGCCCCTGTTTCTTTTGCACCACTCTGAGTGTTTGCGAAAATCTGTCACCAACAGGTATGACCATGCGCCCGCCCTCAGATAGCTGATCGAACACTGGTTCCGGAACTGTTGGTGCGCCGGCGGTAATCAATATGGCATCGTAAGGAGCCTCATTAGGCCAACCTTTGGTTCCATCCGCCACAATAAAAGTTAAATTTGTGATACCACAAGCATCGGTATTCCGATGGGCTTTTTCACTAAGCTCGGGGATTCGATCCAATGTGTAAACCCATCTTGCCAGCCTAGCCAGAATGGACGCCTGATACCCTGACCCCGTACCTAGTTCCAGAACCTTTTCGTGCCCTTTCAGCTTGAGTAATTCCGTCATTACTGCAACCATATAAGGCTGGCTTATTGTCTGACCATGGCCAATCGGCAATGGACAGTCATCGTACGCCCGAGCCTGATAAGCTTCCGGTACGAACAGATGCCGCTGAACTTCTCTCATTACCGCCAGCACAACAGGATTGGAGACACCTCTAGCCTCAATCTGTTGTCGGACCATACGTTCTCGAGCAAGATCAAAATCATGTTTTTGATTCATTTGAGACACTCAGGTACGAACGCAAAATGAATTATCGACCGCCGGGATTATACGGACTAGCCGAGGGAAGTTCAGGTGAATCCTGGCTCTTTTTGTTAGGAGCCACCTGCTGAACCGTAGGATTGCCCCCATAGGTAGCCGGCGAACGAGGGAAAAGGTTGGTGTCCAAAAACTCCGATAGACGATTCCAGGTTGACGATGGAAACGCCAGCGCCCAATCAATAACTCCAGAAATGAGGTTTCCCGGCGATCCTCCGTCGTAGTATGGGTTATTATAATGAGAATACGGATAGTTGGGCCACGACTGAGCATTTTCTGCTTGTTGGTGTCGTTGTGCCTCTAAACCGGCGCCGGGATTCGGAGTTCCTGATGCTTGATTACCGAGGTCAGGGAGAGTCCCTTGCGGAATTCCTGGGCGCGCAGGAGCATCCTGTGGGTGATTTGCGTTAGTGACAACTCCCGGAGGTGTTTGTGCGGAAGCTTGCCCATTGACTAAGACGAACATCATTACTGTTCCAAGAATGATGAAGTTCTTCCATGTGATCATAGAGTCTCCTCCATGGATATTCTTTGGACAGACAATTAGAACGATCCTTGACGAATTTCAAGCCATTTAATTCAGACTCTTTGGAAAATGGCCGATTTATATATGTTCCAGTGGCTTCTGAAGCTTTTTGGCTAAGAATTGTGCGGTTGAATAATTACTGGAAGTGTGATTTGGGTTCAATTACGTAAGCGGGCGAGACGCGGTCTAAATCTCGGGAGCCTCTCCCGAACAGGAGTAAGAAAGTTTTCCGCCACCTGTATGCCTGTGAGTTGTGATTGGTTAAAAAACATCATAGGATCATAAAACTGCGCCCCATTTCTCACCTGCAGATGCAAATGAGGACTGGTAGACCTTCCGGTGCTTCCTATAAGGCCTATAGGGTCTCCCCGTCTGACTCTCTGTCCCGGACTGACAAGAACTTTACTCAGATGAGCATAGTCGGTCGAAATGGCGCCGTCATGATCAATTGTAACTAAGAGCCCCAATCCTTTAAGGTCTTTTTGCCGTCCTGCCGCTAACACCAACCCGTCAGCGCAGGCAAGCACAGGATGACCACGTTTCGCAGAGACATCCACTCCTGCGTGGTACGCTCCTCTTCTGTAACCAAACGGGGATGACAATTCCCCACATGTGACTGGAAACCCGAATTCTCTTATTGGTAGATTGGAATTTACCTTACCGGCTAACCTCGCCTTGGAACTGAAAAGCCCGGCCAACGCTCCTTCTTCACAGGTCTGAGAGATAAGGCCGGCAAGGCAAGCGGGAGGTCTGTCTGGCCTAACCGCCCGTTCAGACTTTGCTGTACAGGACTGTGGCTCCAGCCCGCTCACTGCTGACGAGCCTATTCTGTTGCCACCGGAAAAGGACGAACAGGATACCGACAAAAAAGCGCAGAAATATACAGTTAGGTAGAACTTACCTTTCATCCGACCGCCATTGAGGATTTTCGGATAAGACGTCTCTCCTTTAAACAATCGAAGGCAGTGTGTCAACCAAAATATTTTGCAGGCGTATTTAGATTAACGCAGAATGAGGAAGGATTAATCAATGGTTCAAAAACAAGATCTAGCGCAATGAACCTTGCGCGCAGGCTGGCGCAGCGCAAGCGGTCGGTGGAGGACAGGCAGGAGGGGGACAAACTCTGTATGTTGCCGGGCAGGGCTCCGGGGGACATTTACATATTGTCATAGCGGGTGGAGGAGGTCCAACAAGTTTTCTAGGATAACATTTTACAGGAGGACATGGTGTACATGGTGGAATGGTAGGCGGTCCAGAGCAAACGGGCGGGCCGGGCGGGCCATAGGTCATCGGAGCCAATTCACACGGGTCAGGTGGAGGCATGTAAGCATCCGAAACCACTGGCATACACAAAATTAAAGCCAAACCATACCACAAAATAACAAGTTTCATCATGAACGTCACTTGTGACCTTCAAATCAGAGAGGATAGACACGCTAATCACTTCTGATGAATTACCAACACAAATTTTATTAATACACGAATGGTGTCAGAATACAGAAGGTCTGTGTGAGAGTCAAGAAGTTTTCTGGCATGTGATCGATTTTTTATGCTTAGGATTATTTAATTGATTCAATTATCTGTTTTATATATTTATTTATCTACAAGTAGAGCATGTTTATAAGTTTTCACCAAAGCATGTATTCGTCGCCTGACCATGGCATGGGCCTCATTTGAACCGACACAAAAGTCAAATGTGAAACACAGGCAGTCAACAATGTTGTTCACCAGCCCAGCTTCATCCTTGGGCTGGTCTGAACGAATTAAATAGTAGCTGCTTCGTCTTTTCGCAGATTTCTCCGCAAAGGGCCACGATGTTTTCCAGGCAAGGACTTTCATTAACATTCCCGATGGTTCTGCTCCAAGGATTGCTTCAGCGGCAATGGGTCCTTCCACCATCATTTCTATAAGAGCAAATAGCGCATTCAGGAAATTGATGTCCGTAGCCACCAGTCCGTATAGATGCCAATCAGTGATGAGCCTGTTCACAATTGTAACGTAAGTTTCGTCAATCTCAGAAGCGGCCGGACACAAAAATGCCTTGCAGGCCATGCTTCCATAATAACACAAACCCCTAAAATCTATTCCGTTGTTCCCAGGCGCCTGAGGATGGAGCATACACCCAACTGTCTTACACGAATCGTCTACAAAACCGGTGTACTCGCAGACATGAATCTCCGGGTCCCATTGCCGTATACCTAAACCAGTCCTTGAGACTTCAGAAAAATCGGATATCGCGTCGACAGTCCTGGAGATTTTCCTGAAAGCGAACGTCCTCTTGATAAGCAAGGAATTCAGGACCTCACGCCTTCCATCGATAACATTGTAAAGACCGCAACAAGCCGCACAGGATTTGGACGAATCGGGGTGACAGATGTTCATGTAACTTGGCCTCCCCGGTTCGTCGAAATATACATCAAAATTTTTCTGAAACAGCTCTTACTAATATTGGTAAAAACCTCTACCACTCTTTTTTCCCATGTATCCGGCGTCAACATATTTCTTGAGTAGCGGGCACGGTCTATACTTAGTGTCCCCAAACCCCTCGTAAAGTACGTTCAATATTGCCAGACACGTATCAAGCCCGATAAAATCAGCCAGAGTCAAAGGCCCCATTGGATGGTTCATACCAAGCTTCATCACCTCATCTATCGCTTGGACCGTCCCTACCCCTTCGAAAAGAGCATAGATAGCCTCATTTATCATTGGCATCAGAACACGGTTAGATATGAATCCGGGAAAGTCTTGAGCTTCGACAGGGGTCTTTCCAAATTTCTTGGAGAGTTCCAATGTCAGGTTGGTTGTCTCATTGTCAGTGGCCAATCCGTTGATCACCTCTACCAGTTTCATGATTGGAACAGGATTCATGAAATGCATTCCGATGAATTTTTCCGGTCGATTGGTGAAGGCCGCCAGTTTTGTTATTGAGATCGATGATGTGTTACTGGCTATGACCCTTCCTGGAGACATTACTTGATCAAGTTTTTCGAAAACTTGTTTCTTGAGACCAAGATTCTCGATAATGGCTTCCACCACAAAATCCGCGCCCTCAAAATCCTTGAGGTCCACGCTGGGGCGTATTCGTCCAAGAATGGCAGACTTGTCTTCTGGAGTCATCTTGCCTTTGGAAACAACTCGGTCCAGGTTTTTCTCAATCGTCTTGAGTCCTTTGTCCACGAACTCCTTTTTGACGTCATTCATTATGACGTCCAATCCGGCGGCGGCAGCCACATGAGCTATACCGTTACCCATCTGGCCGGCGCCTACTACTCCAAACACCTTTACTTCCATGAAACTCCTCCTAAAAACAAAGAATTTGACACGACTCTCCCTTTAAACTACATTTTGGCTGTGCGCCCGTAGCTCAGGTGGATAGAGCGCAACACTCCGGATGTTGAGGCCGGACGTTCGAGTCGTCTCGGGCGCACCACAGCAAAAAGAATTTCCACTAATTCATTATGCCGTCGATGTATTAGCTCCGTAGGGGAGCCAGAATTCATCACGTTTCCCTAATCAATCACATGAAGCTCGTCCCCAAAGTTTGTCAGCTTTTCCATGCCGTCTTTTCCAACCACAAAAGTGTTCTCGATACCCGCAAGACCTTTACCAGGGATAATGAATTTAGGCTCAAGCGCCAGCGCCATCCCCTCTTCCAGAACATATCGCGATTTTCTGCCAAGTACAGGTAGTTCATCGAGTTCCAGCCCTACTCCATGCCCCACAAACGGCACAGGCGATGGATATCCCATAAAATGGGCGGAATCCCCAACAGCTTGCGACATTTCGACGGCCAGATCGTAAAGTCCTTCTGTTGATACTCCAGGCTTACTGTTCCGGATTATGGCTTCCTGAATTTCGAGAGCGACCGAATGAATTCTGCGAAATTGTTCCGGCGCGTTTCCGATAAAAAAAGTTCTTGCCTGATCGACCATATATCCTTCCACAATACCAACGTAATCGATCTGGACCGGTTCTCCCGCACGAATCTTTTTCATTCCCGCTCCCTGGGGCATTGAAGGGTTTGGCCCCGGCCCACCTGTCGGACCGACTGAACAGCTTGGAACAGCGAGGTTTTCTCCTGACATTATGTGCCCGTAAAACACCTCCTGATTAAAACCCCTAACCCTTACTAACCCCTGATGTCCCCTTCGCCGATAAAAGGATTCCAGAACACCGGCAAGTTCTATCTCCGAGACTCCTTCCCTCAAGATCTCGCCCACAGAATTGAACATGTCATCATTGAGTTCAGCCGCTCGTCTCTGCAGTCCAATTTCATACTGTGATTTGACCATTCTCGTTTCACGGATCAATCTGGAAACATCTACAATCTGGACGCTCGGGAATACTCCCATGTATTGGTTGAAGTGGTTGACCGGTAGGACATCCAACTCCATTCCCAATCTGCGCAACTGACCGGCGAAGACCCCTTTGATAATATGACTTAATTCCGAAAGCCTGCTCAACGGGACTACGTTGTCCAATGGAGAATCTTCTATAGCCCTTTCAAAGCTCCTTCGAACCATCAATACGGGCACTCCGTCAACAGGAATCAGAAGGTGGGCGTCCTGGCCCGTCCCGGAAAAATAATAGAGATCTGCCCTTTGAACTATTAGGGCGGCTTCTATGGAACTTCCAGCGAGTTTGCATTGAAATGCTTTTATACGGCGATCTATTTCGGATCGTGGCGCTGACGGCATGGGGGAGAAAAGCCTCACAATTTTTTGTAGTCTCAATGATGAGAGTTGACGAATCGATCCTTGGTAAATTTGGGACACCTGCGCTGACGCGTTCAGAACTGCGGTTCTATTATAACCTTTAAAGAGGATTCCGCCTCGGCCACCAGAGAGAAACCTTCCTGTGTTCTTTCCAGAGGCAATACATGTGTGATCATGTCGGAAACCAATATTTTCTTTGAAGCTATCAGTTCAATGGCCGCAACGATGTCTCTCGGACTTCCTGCGTAGGATGAAGTCATGGTAATTTCCTTGCGCCATAGTTCGTTGAAAGGCATGGAAACTTCCAGCCCGGGGTCTGTTGGAGCAAAAAATAGTATGCGCCCCCCTTTATCAACAAGCCTGAAAGCCTCGGATACAGCGGACACAGCGCCAGTCGCCACTATCACTACTTCAGGAAGTCGACCATCATTGGCGGTCATTACCCGTTCGACAAGGTCAGGCCCTGCGACGATAGCGGCGTCGGCTCCGCATTCAGCGGCTGAGGTTAGTCTTTTACGGTTAATGTCCACCGCTATTATGCGGCCAGCGCCCACACGGTCAGCCAGCTTGACATGCATGAGCCCTGTTATGCCGGCCCCGATCACGAGGAAACGTTTTGAAGGGGCCCATCCAGCATGAAGCTGACCTCTAAAAACACAGGCAAGAGGCTCTATGAATACGGCCTCATGATAAGACATAGTCTCCGGTAATCGGAAAACCCCGTTTCGAACATTGATAGCAGGAACCCGGAGGTATTCGGCGAATCCTCCGGGGTCAAAATTTGTCCTTGCAAGGGTATCACATACGGAATGATGGTTCGAAAGGCAGTGCCTGCACATGTTGCAAGGAACATGATGAGAGACGAAAACTCGGTCCCCAACTTTCCAATCGTTGACATGCGAACCGACTTCCGCTACTTCCCCGGCTATTTCATGCCCCAATACTAATGGGGCTTTGGGAACCCTGTACCATTCGAGGACATCACTTCCACAAACACCACTGGCCCAGACTTTGACCAAAAGCTCGTCCGGCCCAATTTTGGGTAATGGTTTTTCTTCGACCCTAATGTCGTGGTTGTTATAATACATTGCGACGCGCATTCGGTAAAACTCCCCAATTTGAACTTCAGGAAGATCCTGTTCCACCCGGCTTTACGAGTCTCTCCCCAGTGGTGTAATGACAAAGTGGGCGGCCTTCAATAAGTTCAGAGCTTCAAGGTTTTCTTTTCGTCCTCATAAATCTTGATGGCTTTTTGAGGTTCTTCCTCATGGTGAACAACCGATTTAACCGCCTTGATCATGCCTACTGGGCAATCAGACTGGAATATGTTCCGTCCCATGTCTACACCTACAGCGCCTCTTTTGACAGCATTATAGGCCATTTCCAGCGCCTCTATTTCAGGGAGTTTCTTGCCGCCCGCCATGACTATCGGAACAGGGCAGGTTTGCGTAACTCTTTCGAAATTCTCGCAATAATAGGTTTTTACGATATTAGCCCCCATTTCGGCGGCGATACGTGAGGAGAGCGCCAAATACCGGGCGTCACGCGCCATGTCTCGCCCAACCGCTGTAACGGCTAGAATTGGTATCCCAGCCGAGTGCCCAGCGTCAATCAACTTTGCAAACGCCAACAGTGTTTGATGCTCGTATGGCGCTCCAACGTATATGGAAAGGGCCATACCCGACACATTCAGCCTTACACAGTCTTCTACCGCTACGTTCAGAGTTTCATTGGACAATTCCGTCAGTACGCTTTGTCCCCCGGAAACCCTCAACACTATAGGCGCCTGCACACCTGGAGAGACCGAAGTCCTAAGTATCCCTCTGGTCAGCATCAAACAATCGGCATGCCCCGCAAGAGGAGCAAGAGTTTCTTCCATTACTTCAAGCCCCGAAGTAGGTCCCTGAAAATATCCGTGATCAACCGCAAGCATCACAGTACGTCCTGTATCAGGCTTGATGATTCTGGCCATACGGTTTTTCATTCCCCAGTCAAGATGATTACAGCCTTTTAAGTAAAAATTGTCAGCACAACAACTAGAACCCACCTTCACTTCTCCAGCCTCTCTAAAACCTTCGAGATCCGCCATCTTTTCA
Organism: uncultured Desulfomonile sp.; assembly: GCA_903952205.1. Classification (GTDB taxonomy): domain Bacteria; phylum Desulfobacterota; class Desulfomonilia; order Desulfomonilales; family Desulfomonilaceae; genus CAJBEZ01. Next base: position 17,829 of record CAJBEZ010000085.1, read on the forward strand.
CCCCGAAACATTATTATTAGCAATGCTAAAATTAACAAACAGTGCGAAGCGAGTCAACTGGCGCCAACGCTACGGTTGTGAATGTTGTTCATTTTGAAGGTAAAATTAGAATTTTAGTTAACATTCCCGAATGCTTCCCTTCCAGCGGCTTCCTGAATTATCTTGACAAGTTTGGAGCTTTCTCATAATAAATAAAATGGCGCTTGCATTTCCCCCCCCCACGGCCGCATCTGGGACTACGGGCGTGAAGCAAGGACGTTATTTTAGGATTTAACGCTCGTGGCTCTTGCCAACAATCACTAACAACATGACCTATCTGCGAAAAACGGGACCTAAATGTGCCAACCAGCTCTCATGGATTGACTGAGGGCGATTTTGTATCATAAGGAGAAGAAAAAGTGGCCGCTATTAACATCTATGTCGGGAATCTGTCCTTTAACACTGGAGAGGAACAACTGAGAGAGCTTTTCGAAGCCTACGGACAGGTCGAATCAGCGACTATAATTTCCGACAAATTTACTGGACGCCCGCGTGGCTTTGGGTTCGTTAAGATGCCTGAACGTGAAGAGGGACTGAAGGCTATTCAGGAACTGGACTCCAAGGATTTCATGGGTCGCAACATCAAGGTGAACGAAGCCCGTCCCAAGACAGATAGGGATAGAGGCGATCGACAAGGCGGGGGCGGTCGAGGCAAAGGCTCTGGTTGGCGACAGTAGCATTGATCTTTCTGGGACTTTCCGGATACACGTTGCCGGCCAAGCCGTCTAGTTCAATCCCCGGAAAGTCTCTACCACAAAATCAATTTACGGAACCTTTCATTTTCATGGTCTACCCACTCTGCCTGAAGTAAATATCCTTGCACACCTTTGGCCTTGATTTTACTCGACCAATGTTTCAAATTCTGTTAGTGTCGTAAAAACGTTTTGAATGTCTCGAAGCGACGAAACCTCTGATTGTTCTTTTGGATACTCGACTTGAATTTGAGCCTGTTTTAGGATCAAATTCGCCTGTTCGATTTAGCTTCAGGGGCAAAAATTAATTCTCCTTCAGACATCTCATTGGGAGGAAATCTCATGCTCAATGACAAGATACTGAGCGCCGCCACTTCAGGAGACACCTCGGAACTGCAGGTGTTGTTGAGTTCGGGACCCGATCTAAATGTCAAGGATCCCTTTGGGTGGACTCCTTTGATGTGGGCGGCTTCTATGGGTTTCCACGAAGCGGTAAGATTGCTTGCCCAGAGCGGCGCCGAATTGGACACAGTCGATCAATATGGCGCCACGGCATTGATGAAAGCTTCCAGAAGAGGGCACGTGGAAGTAGTCAGAGTGCTTTTGGAAGCCGGCGCATCCGTGAACGCGGAAGATGAGTTTGGATGGACAGCTCTCATGAGGGCAGCGAGACGAGGATATTCAGACGTCGTTAAACTGCTTATCGATTTTGGAGCTAACGTAGAGGAGGCCGATCAGTACGGAGCGACAGCCCTTATTATGTCAGCCTCCGAAGGGCACGTCGAGACAGTGAAGACACTGCTTGAAAAAGGCGCTAATCCTAGAGCCATGGATCGAAACAGTTGGACCGCTCTAATGTGGGCCCAGTCCATGAGACACTCTGGTGTTGTCGACATCCTCAAGGATTTCAATGACAAGGCTTAACCAGAGATTACAAAGCCCATAGCGACTTTTAGAATTGCCAACAAGACAATTTGATCCCAAGTTTTGCAATTGCTCAGGAGATCTCTATGGATGATAAATTGTTGAAATTCGCGGCTGAAGGAAACGTGGAGAAGGTTTTGGCTCTCCTCAACAAAGGAGTCAGTCCTAATTGCGCCGACGAATATGGCTACACTCCCCTACTCCTTGCCTCTTCCGAAGGAAAGTTGGAACTCGCTAAACTTTTGCTGGATCGAGGGGCGGCTGTCAACGACAAGACAACTTCAGGATGGACCTCGCTGTTGTGGGCTTCTTCAATGGGATATGACGAAATGGTACGGCTTTTGGCCGACAAAGGCGCCGACCTCGAGGCTTGTGACCAGTATGGCGCCACATCGCTTATGAAAGCATGCAGACGAGGGCATGGCGAAGTAGTCAAAATCCTACTTGGGAAAGGCGCAAACGTCAACGCCAAAGATGAGTACGGATGGACCCCTCTTATGAGGGCATGCAGAAAAGGCTTTGTAGATATTGCCAATGTTTTGCTTGACCACGGGGCCGGCATGGAGGAACACGATCAGTACGGCGCCACGGCTTTAATAATAGCCGCTTCAGAGTTTAAAACTCAGGTCGTCAAATGTCTTATAGATAGAGGATCCGATCCAAACGCTACCGATAGAAATGGATGGACGGCGTTGCGGTGGGCTAGATCTATGGGTTATGTCGCTGTAACTAAACTGCTTGAGCCAGTCACCAAGGTTTAGTAAACCTCGGGGGTAACGGCGAATCCATTATCGGGAGACATAGAACTGATTCAGAGAGGCCATATCAACTCATCCTGACCGGAGGCGCTAGGGAAAAGGCGCCAGAGCAAATTCCAATCTAGACGCTTCTGGAAGGGAAAAGCTTTATACCGACTTGGAAAAGAATTTACCGTCGACTATTTCTTTGCCTCGCTTCTGAGTGACGGATGGGAAGAGGTAAGCGCCTCGACCAATACGTAAGCCGCTTGTAGGGCTTCTGTGGGGCAAAGGGGGAAACATTCCTTGCAGTTCCAGCACTCCTTTGAGGCTATCTCCGGGATGAAACAGATCTCTTTCCTGATTCCTCTGTCGATAAATCCGACAGCGTTCTTCTGCTTGACCTCAGCGCAGTATCTCACACATAGACCACAGTGAATGCAAAAGGAGGCCTCTTTTTCAAAGCGGTTTCTGTCTGCTCCATACTCCTTGGCAAGATCCTGCAATATGAACGAATCCGGAGCATGGGCCATTTGTAGTTCCAAAATCATTTTACGAATTCTATCTATCTTCTCGGATCTTGTTCTTACAATTATGTTGTTCTCGGCAGGGTAGACGCAGGAAACAACAATTTTTGTCCAGCCGCGACTCTCGACCTCTACGATACAAAGCCGACACCCCCCGTACGGTTCCAGTTTCTCGTGGTGACACAGTGTGGGGATAAATATCCCTACGCTTTTGGCCGCTTCTAAGAGGGTCATGTCCTGCTTTGCCTTGACTTCTCTTCCGTCTATTTTTAACAGGATATCGCTCATTTTTCTTTTTTCTTTCTGACTATTGTTCGAGCTTCTTCTGGGATTCGCGGCGGAACAGGCTCACCAGAAATTTTCCGCACCGCTCGGAACCGCGTGGGGCAAACTTCAAAACAGGTTCCACACTTTGTGCATTTGTCCTGGTCAACTATATGAATTAGGTTCTTGCCGCCTATGATAGCGTCTGAAGGGCATTTCTTAGCGCAGGTCCCGCAACCCTGGCACTTATCCGGGTCAATATAGAAAGAAGTCAGCTCCTTGCACGATAAAGCAGGGCATCGCTTCTCATTGATATGGGCCTCATACTCATCCCTAAAGTATTTTAACGTACTCAGGAATGGGTTTGGCGAACTCTTCCCCAGTGCGCAAAGTGAAGCTTCAATAGCCGTCTCGGATAGCTGCTCCAAGAGTTCGAGATCTCCTTCTTTGCCCTTTCCCTGGGTGATGTTGGTGAGAATCTTAAGCATCTGTCTCATGCCTTCACGGCAGGGGACACACTTACCGCAGGATTCATCGGTCAGAAATTCGAGGAAGTACCTGGCCACATCAACCATACAAGTTTCTTCGTCCATTATGATCATCCCACCTGAGCCCATCATTGACCCGGCCCTGGTGAGTTCATCAAAACCAACCGGCAAATCCAGCAGTTCATCCGGAATACATCCGCCGGATGGTCCCCCTGTCTGCACTGCTTTAAACTTCTTGCCTCCGGGGATTCCTCCGCCGATCTTGTAGATAATATCTCTCAGCGTCGTTCCCATAGGCACTTCTACAAGACCAGTATTGGTTATTTTGCCGACGAGTGAGAAAATTTTTGTGCCTTTGCTGGTGTCAGTTCCGAACTGAGTAAACCAGTCGGCGCCGTTATTTATGATGAGCGGCACATTGGCCCATGTCTCGACATTATTCAAAACACTTGGTTTGCCCCAAAGGCCCACGACATTGGAACGGATATACTTCGGTCTGGGCTCTCCAGCTCTACCTTCCAAGGCCGTCATCAGAGCGGTTGACTCACCGCAGACGAAAGCGCCGGCGCCTTTGTGCACCTTGACAATGAAATCGAATCCTGATCCAAGAATATTTTTTCCGAGGAGCCCATGTTCCTCGGCTTGCCGAATAGCGATGTTCACATTCTCCACCGCCAAGGGGTATTCCTGTCTTACATAAATATAGCCTTCATGCGAACCGATGGCGTAAGCGCCGATAGCCAATCCCTCGAGGACTGAGTGAGGATTCCCCTCGAGAAGACTCCTGTCCATATAAGCTCCGGGGTCACCTTCATCAGCGTTGACTATTACATACTTTACATCGCTCGGGGCATTACGGGATCCTTCCCACTTGGCTCCTGCCGGAAAACCTCCTCCTCCTCGTCCTCTGAGGTTGGCTTTCTTGACTTCCTGTAAAACCTCTTCAGGCGTCATCCCGGATAGAGCTTTGGCCAGCGCTGAATAACCACCGATTGCGAGATAGTCATCAATATTTTTGGGATCAACATTGACGTTGGAACCAAATACAATACGTCCCTGATTCTTGTAAAATGGGATCTCGGATTCATGAACTATCTTTTCTTTGGTAGTGGGGTCGGTGTAAAGCAAACGCTCAATAACCTTCTTCTCCTTTATGGTTTCGGAGATAATCTCAGGAGCGTCTTCAGGCTTGATCTGGAAATAGCAAGTTTCCTCAGGACGGATAACGATGATCGGACCTCGCTCACAAAAACCGTGGCAGCCGGTCCTCCTAAGTTCTACCTGATCCTCTAGACCTTGTTTCCGTATCTCTTCCTGGATACTGGTGGCCACTTCACGACTGCCGGAAGCATGGCAGGCGGATCCGGAGCATAGTGTGATGCAGGTTTTATTTGGGTCTCTTTGTGAAAGGATGTTACTTCTGAAAGTTTCCAATTCAGCAGGTGAATTTATCCGCGACATAGTTTTTCCTTAGTCGTAATTTTTTAACACGTCTGCGGTCTGTGCAGGCGCCATCTTGCCGTGAGTCTTTCCGTCTATTTCGACCACGGGTCCCAAAGCGCAGCATCCAAGGCAGTTAACCGTTTCCAGGCTGAACTTGAGATCAAGGTCGGTTTCACCCGGCTTAATTCCGGTCATGCCTTCCACTGTGTCGAGCACCCGAGACGCTCCCCGTACATGGCATGCCGTTCCCACACAAATATGGATTTGATGGCGTCCCTTAGGAACCAAACTAAAGGCTTTATAGAAGGTGGCGATATGTTGTATCCGGGTCAGAGGAACCTGCAGTCTTTCGGCGACTCTCTCCACAGCTTCCTTAGGAAGCCAGTTATTTTCTGCCTGAATGTCTAGTAGGACCTGAATTAGATAACTGGGATCGCAGTTGTGTTTATCAATAATCTGGTCAACTCTGTCTTTTTCCATAGGCTCTATCCTAGTCTTGTTTATTACTTCTGATCCACCGCTGGTTCTTGGCCTCAGGCGAGCGCATAACGATTCTGAGTTTGATCGTATCTGACCAATCTTTGCTTCGATGAGGCGTTAAGGTGTCTTGACACTTTGGATGGGGTTAGCCCTAAACTTTTGGCGATTTCGGCAGTCGACAGAGGACCTTCTCTCAGAAGCGAAACTATTTGTGATATTGATAGCTTATCTGCGATTGTTTCTTCAAATAGCCGCTTCAGTTCGTCGCTGTCAAAGAATTTACGGAACTCATCTTCCGTCATGGCAGGCAGCCTTAAACGCTCCCGTTCAACGAGTCTTATATAGGGGATAAGCTGGATGACGGATTCGAGTTTGAAACTTAATTCCTTCTCGGTTAGGCCTTCTCCCCGTCCAATGGGTCCCAGTTCCTTCACATTCCTGACAAACCCATTAACCCCCTCGACAAAAAGGTTGGATTCACTGCCCGACATGAATTCGATCCTCAATCTCTCCGGGTTAAGCCCAATGTGTTCCAACAATTTCCTGGAAAGATTCACCATGGTTAGCGCATGGTAATTCCCGTGAGTGATATAGTTGCATTCATTCAAATGGCAGGCGCCAAGGAATACCCCGTCCGCTCCCTTTAAGAAAGCTCGGAACACATGCGCCATATCGACTCGACCAGAACACATGACGCGGATAAGTCTCATTTCAGTTGTATATTGACTTCTGGAAACTCCAGCTAAGTCGGCTGCGCCGTATGCTCACCAATGGCATACAAAACCCAATATCTTTGGTTTAAATTTAAGCCCTGCGCTCATACGTTTTCACCTCTTACTTCGTCATCTCTACTTTATTCATTGAAATGTTTCTACATAGCGGCAACCGCTGCGTCAATTGGCTGTATGATCTTTTCCTCGGGGAAAGCAGCGTCAATTGCGCTCAAAAGCTCCTCGTCCGTGAAATGCTTCAACTGTATCGCATTAGTGGCGCACTTTGTGTTGCACAGACCATCACCTTTACACAGGACTGGGTTGACCCGTGCCTTCCTGCCCTGCGAGGATTCATAAAAATCTATGGCCCCGTAGTTGCAAACCGTTATGCAGGCCCCGCAAGAAACACACTTATTCTCATCCACCTCGGCCACAGAACCGGAAGCTACAATCGAATCACGCGAAAGAAGTGTTAAAACTCGACCTGCGGCTCCATAAGCCTGGTTGATTGTTTCATTTATGAACTTGGGATAATGAGCCAGACCGCATAGATATACGCCATCTGTGCCAAACTCAACAGGCCTTAATTTGACATGAGCTTCTTTGAAGAAACCATCAGGGTTCAAAGTAACCTTGAACAATCCTGCGATTTCTTTCGTCGATTCTGAAGGAATGACCGCCGCCGCCAAAGAAACTATATCCGCGTCCAGCAGAAGTTTCTTTCCCAGGATAAAATCGGTCACAGTAACCTTTAGAACCGGCTGCCCCTCGTCCGACTCGCCAGCTTCAACCTCAGGTAGATCCTGAGGTTCATAGCGAATGAACTTTATGTCCTTGTTTGAAGCCTCACGGTAATAGTCCTCATTGAAACCATAGGTTCTCATATCCCGAAAGAGGACGTAAATGTCCATTTCTGGATTTATCTCTTTAAGTTTCAATGCATTCTTTACGGCCTGACTGCAACACAAACGACTGCAGTAGTTTCTGTCTTCATTTCTGCAGCCTACGCACTGGATCATCGCCAGACTCTTTGCGTTTATTATATTCTCATCTCTCTGGGTGATTTTCCCCTCTAACTCAAGATGGGTCATCACCCTTTCATCTTCACCATAAAGATATTCGGCGGGAGTATACAGATCAGCGCCTATAGCCAAAACAGCCGCCCCGTGTTTTATCTCCGTGAATCCTCTATCAGACTTCACCGTTGTCGCGAAGTTGCCGACATAGCCTTTGGCGTCAAGGATTTTGGCGTCATGGTAGACATGTATAAGGGGGTGTTGGTACACCTTCGTTATGAGATCTCTGAGGTATTCCTGAACATCAAGCCCATCTAAAGTGGAATGAATTCTTAGGGCTATTCCGCCAAGTTCCGTGTTTTTTTCTACTAAGTGCGCCTCATGCCCCTGATTGGCAATGGAGAGAGCGCAATTCATACCGGCTATACCGCCACCGACCACCAACGCAGCCTTGTCAACAGGCAGGTTAAACTCCTGCAAAGGTTCCAAACAGCAAGCTCTCGCTACCGACATCCGAATGATATCCTTTGCTTTTTGTGTGGCCTCTTCTTTTTCTTTAGAGTGAACCCATGAGTTGTGTTCCCTTATGTTGGCCATTTCGCAGTAATACTGATTAATACCCGCCTCTCGAACTGTATCCCTAAAAAGTGGCTCAAGGGTCCTGGGACTGCATGCGGCGACAATAACTCGGTTCAGGCCCTTTTCCTTTGTTATGTCTGTTATTTCTTTGGCTGAGTTTGTAGCGCATGAAAATAGCTGCTCCTGAGAATAGACAACATTCGGTAATGTTTTGCAGTACTCTACTGTTTCAGGGACATTGACTATCCTTCCGATATTGGCGCCACAATGACAAACAAAGACCCCTATCCTTGGCTCCTCTTCGCAAACATTCCTTTCAAGCGGATATAATCTTTCTTTGGCAAGATTTCCTCGCCTGTAATCAAGAAGTTCACCAATTTGGGAGCCTGCTCCGCTAGCGCTAAAGACCGACTCGGGAATATCGATCGGACCCTGGAAACCTCCACTGACGAAAACCCCAGGTCTGTTCGTGGACATCGGATTCACAGGGTTGGTTTTGCAAAAATCATGAGGACTGAGTTCTATACCGAATATGTTCGCAATGGACTTCACATCAGTGGGAGGATTCAATCCAACCGACAATACCACCATGTCAAATTCTTCTTCCTTCACACCATCTTCGTTCGTAGAATATCGGACCGTGACATTTTTGGTTTCTGGGTCTTCTCTCACTATTGACGTGTAGCTTCTGACAAATCTTACTCCCGGGAGTTTCTCCGTCCTCTCGTAGTAGCGCTCAAAATCCTTCCCATAGGACCGAACGTCGTTGTGAAATATTGTACACTCGACATCCGCATCGTGATCTTTTGTCACTATCACCTGTTTCTGGGTGTAAGTGCAGCATACGGCCGAGCAATAGCTGTTTTCTCCAGGGGTGACTTTCCTGGAACCGACGCATTGAATCCAGGCTATCTTGTGGGGATGCTTCATGTCGGAACCACGCAGTATCTCGCCTTGGTAAGGGCCCGTGGAGCATAACAGCCGCTCATAGTCCATGCTGGTTACAATGTTCGCAAACTCTCCGTAGTGATACTCCTTCTTAACCTTAGGATCGAAAGGCTCAAGTCCAGAAGATAGAATGATCGCTCCAACCTGAATTTCCTTTTTCTCCGCCGTTTGGTTCAAATCTATTGCGTTGTTTTTGCAAACGCCTACGCAAATACGGCATTTCTTCTCTTTGAGGTAAAGGCAACTTTCATCAATGTACGCAATAAGGGGAATGGCCTGAGCGAAGTATATGTGGACAGCTTTATTCATAGATATTTCCTGATTATACTGATCAGGATATTTCGCTGGGCAATATTCTACACAGGTAGTGCAGCCCGTGCACTTATCTTCAAGAATGTACCTGGGTTTCTTGGTCAGGGTCACCTTGAAGTTTCCTACTTCCCCCTCTACACTGTTCACTTCAGTGTAGGTGAGGACCTCTATGTTTGGATGCCGGCCGACCTCGACCAGCTTTGGTGAGAGAATTCACATACTGCAGTCATTAGTGGGAAAAGTCTTGTCCAACTGCGCCATGTGGCCACCAATGCTTGGAGATTTTTCAACCAGGTAGACCTTGAACCCTGCCGTCGCAAGATCAAGAGAAGCTTGAATGCCGCTGATTCCACCACCAACAACCATTACGTCTCCAAAATTACTCTTTTGGGAACTCTCGAGCATCTGCTCTCCCACTTGTTCTGCTTCCACGTTATATGACCTCCTCAGGGCGCTTTGGTTGACTAAATCAATTCCTGGATGATCTCAGTAATGTCTTTCACCTCGATCTTTTCGGACAGATTCATTGTTACTCTACTGTCCTCAAGCATCGTAATACAATAGGGGCAGGACGTAGCCAGCACCTCGGCCCCAACCCCGATAGCCTGTTCTATCCTTATATCGCTGAATCTCTCACCCTTTAGGGTTTCCATCCAAACCCTGCCACCTCCGCCTCCACAGCATAGACTGTCCGCTCGGGACTCAACAAGCTCTCTAAACTCCAACCCCGGTATCTTGTTCAGGACCGCTCGCGGCTCATCATATACGCCGTTATGGCGACCCAGATAACAAGGGTCGTGATACGTTACTTTCTTCTCATAATCTTTCTTAAACTGAAGCCGTCCCTCGTTTACCAACTCAAACAGGAACTGTGAGATATGAACTATCTCAAAATCAACCATGAATTCCGGATACTCGTTTTTGAAAGTATGGTAACAATGAGGGGAAGAAACCAGGATTTTCTTAACCCCATTGTCTATAAAGGCTTTGATGTTTTCTTTGGCGAGACGCTTGAACAATTCCTCATCGCCCGTCTTACGGATGCTCTCTCCGCAGCAATTCTCCTTGGGACCAAGTATGCCGAAATCCACCCCGGCAAAGTTGAGGATATTGGCTGTGGCCCTAGCCACCTTTTTCAACCTTGGGTCATAGCAGAGATAGCAGCCGGGAAAATACAGAATTTCCATACCTTCCGAAAAGGGTTTCACAGAAAGACCATCCGCCCAGGCCGCCCTTTTTTCCCGATCTTCGCCGAATGGGTTTCCCTGACCAACGAGGCCCGCGTTTATGGTACGGACAGTCTTGACAGTAGCGGGGTAAACACCATATTCGTTGGCAATCCTGCGTAAGGATACACCAGACTCTATTTGTTTAACGTCTCTAGGGCACTGCTGCGGACATCTTCCACAGGTGGTGCAACGCCAGATGTCTTCACTTTCGATCTCGGTCAGGCCAAAGGTCGCTTCTCTGACAAGCTTGCGCATACTGAAAGTCGTGACCCGGTTCCAGGGACAGACAGTGTCGCATAATCCGCACTGGAAGCATCTTTTGAATGCGTCTCCGCCACTTGCTTTAATGACATCGATGATTTCTTTATAGGGGGTTACAGTTTCCACTGTCTTGCTTCCTCTTCTCTTGGCCTAATTATCTAGCCCTTCTTTGAAGCTGATATCCGGGACACGGTATCCATGACCTTCTCCCAGCCATATTTGTCTATCATGGATTCCAGACCGATCTCTACGTCTTCCAGCTTCACATCTTCTTCCACTTCCTCTTCCCTCTCTTCATAAGTCAGGGCGTCAGCGAGGCACCACTGTACACACAGGGGTTTTTCCAATGTCGGATCATCTTGGCACATGTCGCATTTTAGAGGGAGACCGGAGTCAGGTTCCTTAAAAATGTCTCTTGAAGGGCAGGAAGCCCTGCAAAAAGCGCATTCTTCGTATTCCTTTCCATCAATTACATATTTGTCTCTACCCATGCACTCGGCCGAAGCGTATTCCCCCGCATATACAGGAATGTATATGTCCCTGAGCGGCTCACGGATAACCCTAATGCGAGACCTGGCCGGATTATTTCCGCTGTATTTTGGCGCAGAGTGAAACGCTGAACATGCGACCTCACATGCCCGGCAACCATTGCATTTATCAACGTCAACCTTTATTGTCTTAACGATTTTCTTCTTTTTCTCAGCCATGACGGTTACTACACCTTCATTTTAATTATTCTTTGCTTCCGCCAAAATCTCACTGGAAGGATTCTCGGTTTCTGAATAGATACCTCTGCTCTCGAAGTCTTCAGCTACGTAATCCAGACCTAATTCATGCAAAGACTCCTTGGTCGGAATACCCTGTTCGTTCCACCCCTTGAATTTGTAATACGTGTCGAGGAGTTCCTTTTCCAAGTCTGGAAATCGTTTCTTCCAATGGTTCTGCGGAGGCGCTTCATCTTTTCTCCTCATGCCTCTTCTTATATTATTGGCCCTGACCAAAGTCCGGTATCTCTTGGTCGCCTGTGTTAGTTTGTCTTCATCCATATCGATTCCTGCGCCCGCTGAGATAAATTTGGGGTAATTATGTATGTGATAAGGGGGCTTTAGTGGAAATGAAGATAAACCTGAGCACATCCCTAGCGCATCATCGATGTAGTGCATCCTCTCTTGCCAATCAACAATATCGCAACACATTTGAACTGTCGGGTAATAGGGCATGGACTTTTCACCTCTCGGCTCCCAATCCAGAAGAATTTGCTTGAACTTGTCATCAGGAACCTGGAACCAATCCCTTACAAAGTCTTCTCGCTCTTCCACTGTGAAAAAAGGCGCCTGCGGGAACTGTCCTTCAATCTGGGTAATGTTTATCTTCTCGCCGGTAGAATACATAAGGAAATAAATGGGATTCAGCATAGATAGTTTGAGAGGAAGCTGCTCATGTTTTTTAATATTATTATGCGCATACTCCTCTGCGCCCTTGCCAATTTGTCTGGCAGCCCAGTAAGTTCCATTGGCCAAGACATCTCCTATTCCTTCCCGGCGGACGATTCTATCTAACAGCCAACGAAATCTTCCTTCATTGTCCGCGGGCATACCCGGGAAATCATCGTCAGTCAATATTCCGTTTTCGTAAAGCTCCAGGGCAAAGGCCATGACTTGTGGTGTTGAGAATCCGTCTACCCCGTATTCTGTAGCGCTTTGGGCAATGCCTAAACCAAACTCAAGGTCTGAGAACGCTGCCATGGTATAGGTAAGTTTCGAGAAGCATTTCATCATGTAGGTTGGAAGTCCCGGAGGAGAAATTGTCGCTCCACATGTCATTGGGCAATTGTAGCAGCTAATCAACCTCGTCCGCATAGTGTCCAACGTCTCTGCCCACTGTCTTGCTATTTCATCATTCCAAAAATCTTTTCTGCGGACACGTGAATTTCCCCACATAAAGTTCTCAGTGTGCCACTTTTCGTCATGGACTTTCATTTCCTGGGGCGACCCGAGTCCGGCCAAAATGGGCATGACACCGGGAATCGGATTTTCATTCCGGAATTTTATATATTTCAAAACTTCGTTACACAGCTCCATATACTCAGCGGGCTTGGCGACATTAACATCCTTGGTTCCACGAACTACTATAGCCTTTAACCCTTTGTCTCCCATGACGGCGCCTATCCCCTGCCGGCTGGCGCTGGACCGCCCTTGCTCAATCGAAGCAAAATAGACCCTGTTTTCTCCGGCTAGGCCGATGGCGGCAACCTGGGCTTTTGGCTCCTTCAGTTCGTGTCGAATGAGTTCCGCGGTTTCAACTGCGCCCTTCCCCTTTAGATGAGATGCGTCCCTGATTTCGACTTTGTCGTTATTTATCCATAAATAAACAAGGTTCGGAGACTTACCGCGAAGAATTACCTTGTCATACCCGGCATATTTCAACTCAGGCGCCCAGAATCCACCCATCATAGAAAATGCCATTAATAAGGTTTGCGGAGAAATTGTAGAGACAATTGTACGATTGCAACCGGTAGCGGGTGTCCCGCATAAAAGACCGGCGCTGAATATCAATAGATTGTCAGGCGAAAAGGGGTCGGTTTCAGGGGGAACCCGGTCCCACAATATTTTGGCGTTAGTGCCAAGACCCCCTAAATAAAGCTCAGTGTCTCTTGGGTCGGTTGCCACCCTTTCAATGTTTCCCCGGGTTAGATCAACTTCCAGATTAAATCCTGTCTCTGCGTACCTCATCTTATTTACCCCTTACAGTCATCTCGCGAAATGCTCGTCAGCGCTCCTGCAACCAAAAAAGTTTTAATACCTATTCGCTAAATGGGCCATACCAGTCTTATTTAGACAATATTAGTCTCGGTATGATGTGAAGTATAATAATTCCATTCAGGCCCGCTTCCGGGCTCTATAAAGTTATGCAGACCAATACTTGACGCCATCCTTTATTCGAATATAACTTATATAAAACCCATGTCAAGACTTTTTGAATTGCGCCAAAACCCATGTTAATTGGCGCAGGAAGAGATTTAGCTTGAATTTACAGCCGAATGCCGACAATTTATTGAAAAAACTTTGTGTGATATCCTTAGCGCAGGCCAATATCATTTAAAAATCCACTAGCAAACTAATTTACTGATAAAACCCCAAATTCCGACGCCTTACACACCTCGCAACCAAGAATGTTCTTGACTCCATATCATGCGAGTGGTATTCGGTTTTTGATTAAAATATTATGATCATTGTATTCGCTGCCCAGAGATATAATTATGGACTATACCGGATCACCTGGAAGCACTGTCGAAAAGGTGTCCTCCACAAAAACAAGAAGCCCTTCGGCAGACAGGAAGCGCAGACTCATAATAGAATCCGCGGAGCGCATTTTTGCCGGCCAAGGTTTTCATGATACCACTATCGCTGATATTTCGCATGATTCAGGCGTACATGAAGCCTCCATATTCCAATATTTTAAAACCAAAGAAAATCTGATCGTCACCATTCCGGAAAGACATCTCAAAGAGACGCTTGCAGGTATCACTGAACATCTTCAAGGTATGAAGGGGGCGGAACCAAAGATAAGAAAGTTACTGTGGCATCAGCTAAGAGACCTCTCTGTAAATAAAGACTACACGTCTATTTTGCTACGTGAACTGCGGACATTGCCTGCTTTCTACCTGTCCCCAGCATATGAAATGATTCGAAAATACAGTGTCTTCGCAGCGGAGGCTATCAGAGAGGGAATAAGTGATCAGGAAGTTGACGCTGATATAGAGCTTATTCTGGTTTTGGAGATGATATTCGGAGCCATCGACAGCATTGTTTTACGGTGGCTTTTTTTCGGCGACCCTTATGATCCCAATGATGCCGCCGATGCTCTATGCTCCTTAATAAAAGCGGCTATATGGAGAAGCGAACAGCCAGTTGGGAATGAAAATGGAGATGAACCGACCCGTGGGGAGTTGCGTCGGCGCACAATAATGGAAGTGGCCTCGGAAGTTTTCGGCAAAAAGGGTTACGGAGGCGCCACCATCTCGGAAATAGCGGGGAAAGTGGGCATAGCGGACGCTTCAATTTATCAATATTTCAAGAGCAAAGAACAACTGCTTCTTTCGGTGCTGGGAACCTGGTTCGTTGAATTGACTGATGAGTTGGAGCGCAGTTTTTCCGGGGAATTAAATCCGCATGAACGACTCTTATATTTGCTTAGAAGGTGGGCTCTGGATTTCCAGATTCGAGAATGGGAGACTCGTGTTTTCATACTGGAATTATACCGAAATCCGAGATTTTATGAATCTGAAGAATACCGGAACACCCAGTGTTTCTGGAAACTGATACGAAGTACAGTGGAAGCCGGACAACAGAGCGGCCATTTTCGCAAGGATTTCGAAATCAGCTATTACCTGCATCTTGTCCAAGGAGCATTTGAGCATGAGGCGCTCGCTCGCATGATGCTCTCCAAAAAACAACCCACGATAGCGGGCACGGAACAGTTGATCAACCTTCTCCTCAGAGCTATAAAGGTTTGAGATTGCCTGTTGGGAACCCCGCGGAGTTTGGCGCATCCTCCGGCACGGACCATGCTTTCCTATGATCTGTATCGCATGTTTCTTGCCGTGTAACACACAAGGTTCAGGAATCTTATACCGAAGACAAGTGAAGAGGCCTTCAAGAATTGCTAAAGAAATATGATCAGGAGGGAGTGTTCTTCGATTATTGTGACGGGTTGAGTTGATAGTAGCTGGAAGTCTCGATTTATGTCTTTTCGCCAAGAGTCACGGCTGTAACACATCGTAGCGCTTCTCAGCGTGACCATCTTTCGAGAGGAGTACCAACATGGCAGGCGCTAGCTGCGCGATCCGCGGAACTTTTTTCGATTTCATCGACGACCCGTGGAAGCACATCGGACATGAGCAGGACGCTGCCCGCTTCATCCACGACGGGTTGCTTGTGGTAAAGGACGGGGTCATCGTCGATTTTGGAACATTCGCCGACGTCTCGCTACACTACCCCAATCTTCCTGTTACCCGTCTGCCAAACCGGCTGATCCTTCCGGGGTTCATCGACGGGCACATTCACTTTCCTCAGGTCCGTGTCCCCGGGGCGTACGGTAACCAGTTGCTTGATTGGCTGCAAACCTGGATCTTTCCGGAAGAACTAAAGTATAGCGACCGTGATTACGCTCGCACATCCGCCCGATACTTCTTCGACGCTCTCCTGTCCGGGGGCACGACAACATGCCTAGCCTTCACTACCAGTAGCCCGGTCTCGACAGAGGAGTTCTTCGACGAAGCGGCCCGCCGCAACGTGCGCGTGATCGCTGGCCTGACCGGAATCGACCGTTTTGCGCCCGACGACTTGCTCATCACACCTGATGAATTCTACAGCGAGTCCCAGCGCCTGATCGAGCGCTACCACCGCAAGGGACGCAATCTTTACGCCATCACGCCCCGGTTCGCTGTGGGCTGCTCTGGGGAAATGATGGACCGCTGCCGGCAGTTGAAACTCGAGCACAACGACTGCTGGATCAACACACATATATCAGAGAACCCTTCAGAGATTCGCACGGCGCACTACCACTTCCCTGGTTGCGACGACTACACGCACGTTCACGAAAAACATGGGTTACTGGGACCGAAGTTCACCGCCGGTCACGGGGTCTGGCTCTCCAATGACGAGTTGCGCCGATTCTCTAAGGCAGGAGCGGCGATTGCGTTCTGTCCTCTGTCGAACCTATTCCTCGGCAGTGGCCTCTTCCGTCTGGGCCGCGCTACAGACCCAGACAACCCCGTCCGCATCACCTTGGGCAGCGACATGGGAGGCGGCAACGCGTTCTCCCTGGTTCGCGTGCTCGAGGAGGCCTACAAGGTTGGCATGTGCAACAACACCATGCTCGATGGTTCTGTTAACCCGCGCGACAAGGATCTAGCGGAAGCTGAGCGCAACAAGCTCTCGCCCTACCGGGCTTTTTACCTGGCCACACTCGGTGGCGCCCATGCCTTGTACCTCGATGACATGCTGGGCAACTTCGACAAGGGCAAGGAGGCAGACTTCATCGTCGTCGATTGGAACGCGGGCCAGCATGCCATGCGCTGGCGCCAGTCACTCATCGTGGAGGGCGCCGGCCCAGAGACCATCGAACAGGCTGCCCAATTAATGTTCGGCGTCATGACGATCGGCGACGACCGCAACATCGACGAGACCTGGGTCGCCGGCAAGCGCTCCTACAAGAAAACTGTTGAGGCGCCTCAATTTTAAATCGGCGACTAAGTTGATTCCAGGGTCTTTTTGCCAGATAGCGCGTGATCAGATAACACAACATGTGGAGTTATAGATTGGACGTGCATGTCTCGCTGGCTTCCGCAGTTGTGGTTCAACAAGTCCCTGCTGCCCTCGCTGACTGGTTCATGGACCGGCAAAGGGGAGTAACAAGGGCCGCCTAGAGCTTTGCCGGCTTAGCTTACTGCTTAATTTCACGATATAAAGCCCCTGCCTGAGTCAGAAAAAACGTAAGCCGTCAATCGGGAACGACGTCCACATTTCAACCAATCAAACCAACGATTTTCCTCCTCCTAAACCGTATAAAACAGGGGGCCGTATCTGCACATTTAAGTCAGCCCATTCCTCCAGGAGAAAAATGATACTGAACGCACGAAGAATATTGAACAGGTCTGGGGAGACCCAGTTGATACTACTGGCGATTGAAGATGTTACCGGGTCACCTATTACCTGAGCAAACGATGCCCACTTGCGATGGAGGCAGGCAGGGTGTCCGCATCTGCCCGGATGTCATTTCGACCGGTATGGAGAAACTTGGCAAATCTGTTAAGATGATTCAGAGGTTATGAATTATGACTCAGATCCAAAGGATAATCGTTGCTGCGCTTCTGTTCCTATTTCTCCTAACGCAGTCATTGTTTGCGGAACAGATCAAACAGTCAAAAAATGTCCTGGTCCTCTATAGCGAGGATACGGAGCATCCAGCCCACAAATTGACTGAAATTGGGATCAGGAAAACCTTCCGGTCGAACAAACAGTTCGATGTCCAACTGTATACGGAATATCTGGATATGTCCCGGTTCCGCAGTCCCGCTCATTCCAGCGCATTGGTCGATTACCTGAGTCGTAAATACGCCGATATGAAGATCGACGCCATTATCACTACGTACCCGCCAACAATGGATCTACTTCTGGGCGAGGCCAGGGCAGCGTTCCCAGGGGTCCCGATTATCGCCTCTCCGGTGTCCTTGTCCTACGGCGAGAATCTTGACAAATCCCCATCCCGGAGTTTTGTCACCGGCGCAATCATGGGGGAAAACATTACAGGAGTTCTAGACTACGCCCTTCGAATCAGACCGGACACAAAGAGAGTCGCCCTGATATCGGGTGCAGGGCCAAATGACACTTATGGTGAGCAGATATTCCGCAACGGCCTCAAACCATATTCAGGGAAGCTTGAGTTAATCGACCTTACCAGGTTGCCGATGGAGGACATCCTTGCAAAGGTCAAATCTCTTCCCCCAAACACCATCATTCTCTACTCAGCCCTTTTTAGAGACGGGGCAGGCAAGAGCTTTGTTCCCCGTGAAGCGCTCTCACAAATTTCCCTCGCTGCCAATGCGCCGGTATTCGGCCTTTACGATACGCTTCTTGGCCACGGCATAGTCGGAGGGCGACTGGTGAGCTTTGAGCGGCTAGGAAACGAAGCGGCCGAACTTACTCTTCGCATTCTAGGTGGTGAGGCGCCGGCGTCCATACCCTTCGGTGGACAACAGGCATACGTCAATCTCTATGATGGGCGAGAATTAAAGCGATGGGGTATCTCAGAGACCACCGTCCTTCCCGGGAGCGAAATCCGGTATCGGCAGCCTTCATTGTGGGAACAGTATTCACTGGTAATTATAGGGGTGGCCGTCATAATAATGCTGGAACTGGCTCTCATCTTAGGGCTTCTCACAAATATTCTGAGACGTCGAAAGGCCGAAGGCGCTCTGATCGAGAGTGAAACCCGTGTTAGGCTGGCGGTGTGGTCTGCCGGAGCAGGGTTGTGGACTTTAAACACCGCCACCGGGCTTCTCTGGGTTTCGAACAAGGCCCGTGAGATGATGGGTGTTGCTTTGGACGCAGAGTTGAACTCTGAAAAGTTTCTCACTCTTGTCCATCCCGAGGACCGCGAGCGTGTTGGCCTGGCTATGCGACAGACCTTGCAACCGGAACAGGATGGTCGTATCGAATACCGTGTCGTGCTTGCTGACGGCAATGTTCGATGGATCGAGTCATTTAGTAGCAGGCTGCACAAAACGGCCGAGGATGAGAACTCGCTGACGGGTGTGTCTGTCGACATTACCGAGCGCAAACGCGCAGAGGAGGATCGCCGGCAATACCAGGAGAAACTCGAAGCGCTCGTGGAGGAACGGACTGCCAGTTTGCGGGAAAGTGAAAAAAAGTTTCGTTCCATGTTTGAAAACTCCCTCGATGGAATACTGTTTACAACCCAGGAGGGTGAGATCTTAAACGCAAATGAGGCTGCATGCGAAATGTTGGGACGGACAAAGGAACAGCTTTGCGAGATCGGGAGAGAAGGCGTTGTAGACAAGTCTGATTTTGGGCTAGCTGACGCAATGGGGGGAAGACTACTGGAGGGACGATGGAAAGGGAAACTCGACTTCAAACGTAGCGACGGGACCATATTCCCTGTTGAGGTATCCTCCAACATATTTAAGGACGAGCATGGCAATGAAAGAGCCGTAATAGCAATTCGAGACATCACTGAGCGCAAGCGGATGGAGGATGAACTGCGTAATGCGAAGGAGGAATGGGAAAAAACCTTCAATGCTGTTCCTGACTTGATCATAATCCTGAGCAATGATCACAAGATAATTCGTGTCAATCGGGCCATGGCCGAACGGTTGGGACTCCATGCTGAAGATTGTATAGGCCTTATTTGTTATGAAACGGTACATGGGACTGACGCTCCTCCGGTCTTTTGTCCTCATTGCCTGCTTTTGGACGATGGAAAGGAACACTCCGTCGAGGTTCATGAGGAGCGCCTGGGGGGAGATTACATAGTTACAGCGTCCCCTCTTCTAGATTCTGGTGGCCATATTTTCGGCAGTGTTCATGTGGCCCGAGACATTACCGAACGCAAGCAGGCGGAGGTGGCGTTGCGGGAGAGCGAGGCGCTCTTTCGAACAGCCATCGACGCCTCTCCAGATGGCTTCGTGATCACGGATATGAATGGCTACATTCAGATGGCCTCTCCCTCAATATTGAGGATGCGCGGCTGCGAACGGGAAGAGGACCTGCTGGGACATTTTGGTCTCGAGTTCTATCTCCCGGAAGATTGGGATTACTGCAAATCATACATCACACGCGTCCTGGACAAGGAAAACCCGGGCCCTGACGAATTCCGGGCGGTAAGGGTTGATGGAAGCCTGATAGATATCGAGTCAAATGGCGTGTTAATCCTGGGCGCAGACGGGCAGCCCACTGGACTGCTGTACATAATGCGCGACATTACCCAACGCAAGCTGACTGAGGATGCCCTTCGAATATCTCAGGAAAAATTCACCAAGGCGTTTATGTTAAGCCCCGACGTTATTATGTATAGTCGGCTAGATGACGGAAAGATTGCTTTCGTCAATGAAGCATTTAAGGAGATTTTTGGTGATGATGAGACAATTATTGGCAAGACTGGTCTGGAAATAAATTTATGGGATGACCCTGAAGACAGGAAGAAAGTATACGAGATTCTGGAAGCTGAAGGTAAATTAAACAATTTTGAGTTCTTTTTTCGTAACAAATACGGGGATAAGCGGTGTGGACTCATGTCATCCGGAGTTCTCGAGGTCAATGGAGTAGAGTATCTTCTCACTTTTGGAAGAGACATCACTGACAATAAGCGATTGGAGGCTGAGCGACTGGAGATGGAACGGAAACTTCTCCACGCTCAGAAACTCGAGAGTCTCGGAGTTATGGCCGGTGGCATCGCTCACGATTTCAACAACCTGTTGATGGCGATTATGGGCGGCCTGGAGTTTGCTCTTGATGATCCGGCCCTGACGACCAAGACACGCAGCAGTATCGAGACAGCGATGCGGGCGTCTGAGAGATCAGCGGAACTCTCTCGCCAGATGCTGATCTACTCGGGAAGCGCCTACTATACCCCGAAGGAGCTGGATCTCGGCGAACTAGCGAACAAACTGGCGCACGAAAACGAGCACCTGTTCATTTCTGTTATCCCGCAGACTACGACGCTAAATTTCAAAATAAATCAAGGTCTTCCTCTCATTCGGGGGGATGCGGACCAGATACAGCGGGTAATCACAAATCTGGTCATAAACGCATCTGAAGCGATAGGGAAAAACTCTGGCGATGTGACGCTCAAAACCAGTGTCATGGATTGCGATGAGTCGTATCTTGGCCGTAGTCGATTGGAAGAAAAGCCTGAGCCAGGCGAGTTCGTCTTTGTCGAAGTGACTGACACTGGTTGTGGTATGGATGCCGAAACCCAGCACAAGCTCTTTGATCCGTTTTTCACAACAAAGTTCTGGGGTCGTGGCCTTGGTATGGCCGAAGTGATGGGTACAGTAAAGGGTCATCATGGCGCTATAACCGTGGATAGCGAGTTTGGGAAGGGAACCACAATCCGGGTTCTGTTTCCTGTGGCGACAAGGGTTCAGCCATTAGCAGTCACTGACGTGGAGATAGCGGAGACTGGATCATCGGTTCCGGATAGCGCTACTAAGCGAAAAACCGTTCTCGTAGTCGATGATGAGGAACTCGTTCGGAACATGGTCCTTTCGCGTCTGGAGGTTCTTGGCTACGATACGATTTCCGCAGTTGATGGCGCTGAAGGGGTCCATCTTTTTCGCGAGCGGCTGAACGAAATTGATCTTGTGCTGCTTGATTTCGCAATGCCCAGGATGAACGGAGTTGAAGCTTTCGGGGAACTCAGACGGATGAGGCCCGACGTGAAAGTAATCTTAAGTAGCGGTTACACTGAAGATGCTGTATCGAAGAGCTTTCCTGGTCCCAAACCTGCTGGATTTTTGAGCAAGCCTTACAAGCTGGAGGCGCTCAAGGCTGAACTGGATCTATTGCTAGGGACCGAGGGTTAAGATCTCTGGCGGCGCCGTGCGACTGGAAGCCGCTAGTCCTGAAATGTAGAAGCGGTGCCCTGCCGCTTATTATTCACTTCTATAAAGAAGCTGGAAGCTTCTTCTACAATGATTTTTCAATACTTCCCGACTGCGATGTGATATGAAATCATAGGGATAGTAGTTTCAAACTGCCCAGCCTCATCAGGGAGGTCCTCTTGTGCAAGACAAAACAAGACAAGCCCCAGAAACAGATGAATTTATAGACATCCGATCGCGCGATGAAGCCACAATGCGGGAAAAGGTCATAGATGCTCCTGATGTATCAACACTACCCGCCAAAGAACTCCAGGCGCTTGTTCACGAACTGCAGGTCCATCAGATTGAGCTGGAGGCGCAGAATGCTGAACTAAAAAGAGGTCAGCTCGCATTGGAAGAGTCCAGAAATAATTACCAAGACAAGTACCTGGACCTTTATGATTTTTCGCCGGTCGGATACTTTACCTTAACCCATAAGGGGATCATTAGAGAGGTCAACCTGACCGGCGCCAATCTCCTCGGAATGTCACGTCCAAATTTGGTTGGACGCTGTTTGGGACATTTTGTGGCCCCGGAGTGCGTGGAACTGTGGGATAGTCACATCTTCGCCGTTCTTGGGAGTAAAGACAGGCAGACTTGCGATCTGAACCTCAAAAGTGAAAATGGGCTGTCATTTTACGCCCGTCTCGATAGTGTCCGAAAGGTAGCGACGGCTGAACCGCAAGAGGCTAACAGCGCAACCTTTGAGATTCGAATGGCAATAATCGACACCACAGACCGCAGACGGATGGAGGAATTACAGTCAGTTTTCAGGCAATTCTACGCTAGTCTTTCAAGCCTCTTTGCCGGGGTGTTGGTTGTGACGACCCAGGGACGGGTTGAGTTTGTCAACCAGGCCTTTTGTGATCTATACCATTTGGACGAGCCCCCTGAGAGCCTGGTTGGTCTTGAGGCCCCTGAAATGATATCAAAAATCTCCGTCGCCTATGCTGATCCGGTCTGGGCTGTCAGTCGCATAACGGACATAGTGGCTGACGGACAGCCGGTAAAGGGCGAAGAATTCGCCATAAGAGACGGGCGCATCTGGATGTTCGATTATGTTCCGATTACTGTCGACGGTAAACTCTATGGCCGCCTGTGGCATCATCAGGACATCACCGAACGCAAGCTCGCTGAAAAAGCGCTACTCGAATCCCAGAATCAACTCGCTACAGTTTTCAGGAATAGTCCTTCGGCCATAGTTATTGTCTCAGCCATTGACGGCAAATATGTAGAGGTGAATGAAACCTATTTATCACTTACAGGCTTTACGCGTGATGAAGTCATTGGACACACTTCGGAGGAGTTAGAAATTTTTGTGGACCATAGCGACCGCGATAAATTAGTTTCCCGGATTCTTAAAGAGGGCTCTGTTCGTGACATGGAAATCGCTTTCCTCGTGAAATCCGAGCATATTGTCATCGGTTCCATTTCAGGCAGCGCCATTGAGATTGCTGGAAAAACTCATTTTATTTACTCGATATTAGACATCACTGAACGTAAACAATTGGAGTCGGAGCGGCTGAATGTCCAGCAGAAACTTCTGCATGCCCAGAAACTGGAAAGCCTTGGTGTCATGGCCGGCGGCATAGCCCACGATTTCAACAACCTGCTCATGGCGATTTTGGGCAACCTTGAGTTCGCTCTTACCGTTCGGAACCTGGGGCCAGAGGTCCGACGGAGCATCGAGAGAGCGATCCAGGCGTCTGAACGGTCAGCGGAACTCTCTCGCCAGATGCTCATCTACTCGGGAAGCGCCTACTACGCTCCCAAGGATCTGGATCTCAACGAGATCGCGAACAAACTGACGCACGAAAACGAGCGCCTGCTCAAGTCTGTTATCCCACAGACTACGACTCTAAATTTCAAAATAGATAAAGGCCTTCCTCTCATTCGTGGAAATGAGGACCAGATACAGCGGGTAATCACGAATCTGGTCATCAACTCATCTGAGGCGATAGGGGAAAACACCGGCGATGTTACGATTACAACCGGAGTTATGGATTGCGATGAGTCATATCTGAGCCGGAGTCGATTGGAAGAAAAGCCTGAGCCAGGAGAGTTCGTCTTTGTCGAAGTTACCGACACTGGTTGTGGTATGGATGCCGAGACCCAGCACAAGCTCTTTGATCCGTTTTTCACCACCAAGTTCTGGGGTCGTGGCCTTGGCATGGCAGAAGTGATGGGGACATTAAAGGGTCATCATGGAGCTATAATAGTTGAGAGTGAGGTTGGGAAAGGGACCACAATCCGGGTGCTGTTTCCCTCTTCGGAGAAGGGGCAGACTCCTTTTGTAGAGATACAGGAGGTAGGTGGAAATCAGCCGTCAGTTCTCCTCATCCCTTCCAGTCGAAAAACCATTCTCGTGGTTGAGGATGAGGAATTCGTCCGTGACATGGTCCTTGTGCGTCTGGAGGTTCTTGGCTACGATACCATTCCCGCAGTTGATGGCGCTGAAGGAGTCCATCTTTTTCGCGAGCGGATGAACGAAATTGATCTTGTGCTGCTTGATTTCGCAATGCCCAGGATGAACGGAGTTGAAGCTTTCGGGGAACTCAGGCGGATGAGGCCCGACGTGAAAGTAATCTTAAGTAGCGGCTACACTGAAGATGCTGTATCGAAGAGCTTTCCTGGTTCCAAACCTGCTGGATTTTTGAGCAAGCCTTACAAGCTGGAGGCGCTCAAGGCCGAATTGGATCGATTGTTGGGGATCGTGGGTTGAGGCTGTCTTCTGTCATTTGGGCCTTTGGGAGAATTGATGAAAAATAAGGACACTGCCAGAATCCTGATCGTAGATGACCAAATCCATGCGCTTCAGGGTGTTTCCAGAATCATGAGGTGGCGGGATACGAGGTATTGGAGGCAAGTAACGGCACAGATTGTTTGAAGCTGACTGCAGAACACAAGCCTGATTTGATTCTTCTGGATGTTGTCTTGCCGGATATTGACGGTCGGGAGGTTTGTAGGCGTATCAAATCAGATCCTCAAACCGCAGACATCTATGTGGTATACGGGATAGTAGAGCAGCATGGAGGCAGGATTGTTTGTGATAGCGAACCATCTGTCGGCACAACATTCAAGATCTATTTTCCTGCGATCGAAGATCTGGCTGAATGAATCCAGGCAGACTGCAAGATATGGCCTTATGCCTGGACATGCGTCCTTATTACCACGATGCCGGTCTGCCCCGTGTCATTTCGACCGGAAGGAAGAACATTGATGCCCTGGCGGGGCACAACCAACAATGAGAATACGCTCTGGAATCGATCCGTCTGACACTAAACTGATTTAAATTATATGCAATTGACCCTATAATAAGTTAAGCTGGGGAATATGCACATGGCAGATACACTCCCACTCAGCTTGCGACTCTGGCAAGTCCTCGATGAACTAACATTGCTCGGTTCATAGTGTGGACAGAAAAAACCTGATGAAGTTTATAGTGGTCCCCTACTCGAACAGAGAGCAACAGCATGAGCAAGCAGCCCGCGCCTAATAGGCGTTCTCAGCTATATCAAACCATTAGACCATTCCTGGTGTGTTTTGTAGCGATCTCCCTTTTATTCGGATGTTTCACAGCCTACAAGGCCTGTGGGGAAGACTCTAAGCCAGTGATCAGTGTCGGCAGCGAAGTCGAATTCCCCCCGTTCGCTCTTGTCGATGAGGACGGTAAACCCGCAGGCTTTTCCGTTGACCTAATCAAGGCCATCGCACACGCCGCTGGATTGTCCATTATCTTCGAAACTGGAGAATGGGACAAGATGTGGAACGGCTTGATTTCCGGAAAGTTGGACGTGTTGCCGGTCGTGGCGAAATCGTCTGAGCGGATGCGCCTCGTGGATTTTGGCCTTCCTCACACCGAGACGTTCGACGCCTTCTTTGTTCGCGACGGGAGCCCCACGATTGGAAGCATCGAAGCCGCACAGGGAAAGAAGATCGTCGTCATGCGATCGGACGCCGCCCACCACGAGCTTCTGAACCGGAACTTCCAGGGGGAACTGGCGCTTGTCGAAACGATACCGGAAGGGTTGTCCATGGTTGCCGCCGGTAAAGGCGACGCATTCCTCTGTTCTAAGCTGATCGGCTCTTTGGCAATCAAGAAGCATGGAATACGGGGTTTGACTGCCGGCCCCTTCATTCCTGACTACAAACGTGTTTTCTCGGTTGGCGTAAGAAAAGGGGCGGATGAACTGAGGGAAAAGCTCAACCAAGGCCTGTTGATCGTTAAGGCCAGCGGACAGTACGACCGGATTTACGAAAAATGGCTCTCAGTTGACGATCCATGGCTGAAGTATCGAAAATACTTGGTACCCGCTTTTCTTGTCGCTGCGGCTATTGCCTTGCTGACGATGCTCGGATTGGCGATTCTGAGAAGGCTAGTGAAGATGCGGACAGCAGAACTGGCAGCGAAGAACCAGGAACTGGAACAACAAATTACGGCGCGTGAGCGTACCGAGGATGAGCTGCTCAGGCATAAGCAAGGCCTAGAGATACTGATACAGGAGCGCACAAGGGCTTTGAAAGAAAGCGAGGCCCGTCTTCGAAGCTATTTTGAGATTCCGGTGGTCGGCATTGCTATTACGTCATTAGATAAGGGCTGGTTAGAGGTAAATCCGGCTTTATGCAATATACTCGGATATTCCCAACAGGAACTGAGCTGTATGACGTGGGCTGAATTGACGCATCCTGATGACCTGGCCGCCGATGTGGCTCAATTTGAAAGGGTGCTGGCAGGCGAAATAGATACCTACTCCATGGAAAAACGCTTCATCCGCAAAAACGGAGACTTCCTTTGGACCACTTTGTCCGTAAGTTGTGTCCGCAACCCTGAGGGCTCAGTGGACTACACCGTAGCTTTGTTGCAAGACATCACAGAGCGCAAGAGGGCAGAAGAGGCCGCATTGAGGTTAGTAGCGCTTGTCGAGTCCTCAGATGACGCCATCATCGGCAAAACCTTGGACGGTACTATCACAAGCTGGAATAAAGGAGCAGAAAGGCTGTATGGCTACGGTGCGGAGGAGGTCATTGGACAACCCGTTTCCTTGTTACTTCTACCTGAACTATTTGACGATCTTCCGGATATTCTGACAAGACTCAGCCAAGGAGAGGTTATCAGCCATCTTGAAACCAGACGTCTAACTAAAGACAAACGTATCATAGAAGTGGATCTAACTATCTCTCCTATCAAGACCCAACAGGGCCAAATTATCGGCGTATCTTCCACTGCCCGAGACATCGCTGATCGCAAACGATTGGAGGCGGAACGACTGGAGATGGAACGGAAACTTCTCCATGCCCAGAAACTTGAGAGCCTCGCTGTTATGGCCAGTGCCATAGCACACGATTTCAACAACCTGCTTATGGTCGTTTTAGGCAATCTTGAGCTAGCTCTTGCTGATCTGGACCTGGCTCCCGAAACACGACAAAGGATTGAGAAAGCGATCCAGGCGTCTGAACGTTCAGCGGAACTTTCTCACCAGATGCTTATCTACTCGGGAAGCGGCTTCTACAACCCCAAGGATTTGGATCTCGCCGAAGTGGCTCACAAAAGCGAGGACCTGCTCAAATCTAATATTCCAAGAACTACAACGCTCCATCTTGAAATCAATGAGGGGCTTCCATTTATTAGGGGGGATGAGGACCAGGCCATGAGTGTAATCAAGAACCTGGCTATGAACGCTACTGAGGCGATTGGCCAGAAGGACGGTGATGTGACCCTCATGACTAGTGTCATGGTCTGTGATGAGAATTATCTGAGCCGTAGCCGCCTCGAAGAGAAACCAGAACCCGGCCGATTTGTGTTTCTCGAAGTTACAGACACTGGTTGTGGTATGGATGCTGAGACTCAGCACAAGCTTTTCGATCCGTTCTTCTCAACCAAATTCTGGGGTCGCGGCCTTGGAATGGCAGAGGTAATGGGTATAGTCAAGGGGCATCATGGCGCAATAATCGTGGAGAGCGACGTTGGTAAGGGGACCACCGTGCGTGTCCTGTTCCCGGCGGTGGATACATCGAGGATGTAGTAGCGCAGGGCTTACACTTACACTGTTCGATGCGTGCTGGTATTTTCAAAAACAGCTAGAACTCAACAACTTTCATTTTTGTGAAGAGCGAAAATCCTCATGCAAGACGAAAACAAAAGCAAACAACAGCTTATCGATGAATTGAATGAAATGCGCCTCAAGATGGCGGAGTTCCAAAATTTTGAGGCTGCTAAACGAGATTTTCCCGAGATTAAAAACGAGGCAATCTATCGCTCATTGTTCCAACATATGCTGGAGGGGTTTGCTTATTGCAGGATGTTTTTTGACGACACCGGCACCGCTCAGGACTGGGTCTACCTGGACGTAAACCCCGCATTTGTTGAGTTGACTGGGTTGAAAAACATAGTTGGACAGAGAGTTACCGAAGTGATCCCAGGCATCAAAGAGAAGAGCCCGGAGTTATTTGATATTTATGGCGGAGTTGCTAGTACCGGCAAAGCGGAAAAGTTTGAGTTCTACGTTGAGCCTCTGGAAACATGGTTTAATATCTCCGCCTATTGTCCGAAGAAGGATCATTTTGCGGCTTTTTTTGAAATTATCACCGAGCGGAAGCGAAATGAGTCGGAACTCAGGGGATATACGAAAGAGGTAGAAGATCTTTACAACAATGCGCCATGCGGATACCACTCTCTGGACAGGAACGGCGTCATTGTCCGGATCAACGACACAGAACTAAACTGGCTTGGCTATTCACGAGACGAAGTCATAGGGAAAATAAGGTTCTCCGACATCCTCACGAAAGAATCGTTAAAAACTTTCCAGGAACACTTCCCTGGATTCAAAGAACGCGGGTGGGTAAAGGACCTCGATTACGAGTTGATCAGAAAAAATGGAACCACCTTTCCCGTGATGTTGAACGCTACCGCCATAACTGACGATTTTGGCAATTATTTGATGAGTCGATCTACCGTTTTTGACATGACCTACAGGAATACCAAAGAACTAGAACTCAGGGAAAGCGAACAACGTTTCAAAATTCTCGCGCAAGCCTCGTTTGAGGGTATTCTGATCAGTCGGAACGGGGTCATACTGGATGCGAACAAAAACGTTATCGATATCTCAGGGTACAATTTGAACGAACTAATTGGAATGAGGATAGCGGATCTGACCACAGAGAAATACCGTCAGGTCTCCAATAAACATATTGTATTGAACTCTGAAGAAATTTACGAATCTGAATGCCTGAGTAAGCAAGGGTCGACCGTACCCGTCTTGATTAGAGGAAAACGAATTATTTACAATGGCCGACCAGCCCGAGTCACCAGTGTCAGAGACCTGACACTGCAGAAAAAGATTGAACTAGAGAAAGAAGCGCTTCTTTCACAACTCATGGAATCCCAGAAGATGGAAGCCCTTGGCACTCTCGTCAATGGGATAGCTCACGACTTCAATAACATGCTAGCTGTCATCCTTGGCTATTCTCAACTCCTTTTGGATGAGAAGAAAAAAGGCGACCCTGGCTACGAGGACCTTCAGGCCATAATTCGAACAGGCCAAGGTGGAGCGGATCTGGTCAGAAAACTGTTGGCGTTCGGCCAACAGTCGCCGATATTCCCTATCTCTTTGGATGTCAATCTTCAAGTCACTCAAGTGATAGCGCTATTATCTCGAACGCTTCCCCAGGTTCAGATTGACCTGGATTTGACCGATGGACCAACAACGATTCTTGCGGACCATAGTCAGATAGATCAATTAGTCGTTCACCTTGCCGTTAATGCGTCAGAGGCCATGCCGCTTGGTGGACGACTAAAGGTCGCAACGAAAACCGTATCGTTGGACGATGAATATTGCAGAACCCACAATGGAGTTAAACCTGGCGGCTATGTGATGCTCTCAGTTTCGGATACCGGTATTGGCATGGACAAAGAAACGCTGGCCAGAATATTCGATCCCTTCTTTTCTACAAAGGAAAAGGGTTCAACAAGAGGAACCGGACTCGGCCTTTCTGTAGTGCAGGGCATCGTCAGACAGCACGATGCGCATATAACGTGCGAGAGTGAGCCACGAAAAGGAACCGTGTTCAAGGTTTACTTCCCCGCTATCGCATCACAGCGAAAAACCAAGAAAAAAGCAGGACTTTCCCCAGAATCAGGACTATCCAGGACAGTTTTATTGGTCGAGGACGAACCAGAAGTAGCTGATTTTGGCCGGCGTATTCTGACAAGCGCTGGCTACTCGGTCATTACGGCCACCAATGGACGATACGCCCTTGAGATCTATCGCGATCGAAAGGAGGAGATATCGCTGGTTATTTTAGATCTTATCATGCCGGAGATGTCCGGCAGAGACTGCCTTATGGAGCTGTTAAAGATAGATCCATCTGTTAAAGTGCTTATAGCAACTGGTTATACTCCGGAAGATGAGTTACACAGAGAGATTCGTACGCTCGTCAAGGTTTTTTTGCAGAAGCCGTTTGCGATAACGCAACTATTGACAGGGGTTAGTTCTGCGTTGGATGGCGACTAGAACAGGGATTCAACATGAATTCACGAACAATTGTCCTGATATTGGCGCTGATCTCGTTGATATCCACAGTGACAGGTGGATATCTCTACTATAATTCCGCTCAAAAAGCTGCTGTCAAAGAAACTGAAAGAGAACTTGCAGGAACAACCAATGAATTAAAGGAAGATATTGATGGATTAATCTCAGATAATCAAAACCAGGTTAGGGTTATGGCTAGGTTTGAACAGCTTCAGAAGGCCATACTGAACCAGGATCATGCGTCCATCTCTGAAGCAGACCGGATCCTGGACCATTTCGCACAAGGTCATTCTTACGACGTCTGTTATCTGATGGACGGCTCAGGGAAAACCATTGCTTCCAGCAACCGTAACGCTAAGGATAGTTTTGTTGGGCACAATTATGCGTTTCGTCCATATTTTGTTGATGCGATAAAAGGCAAACCAGGTTTGCACTTGGCTGTCGGGGTAACATCAGGCATGAGGGGGATTTACTTCAGCCATCCCGTTTATCTCCCGGAAGGAGGCTTGCCCATTGGTGTGGCGGTAATCAAATCCTCGACTCGAGACCTGGACAGGGTTCTCTCCCGGAAGAGAGAGGGAATTGCCTTGCTGGTGCACAGTAGTGGGATTATTTTCGCTTCCAGCGATGAGAACGCCACGCTGAAGCGCTTGTGGAAAGATTCGCCTGAAGAATTATCAAAGATCGCAGAAACACAGCAATTTGGAAAGGGACCCTGGAATTGGTCCGGCCTGGAAAAAATGGTCGGCGCCCAGGTTGTGGACAGTTCCGGAGAATTTTACATAATAGAGGAAGTCGGCCTTGGAAACCTCCCCGGATGGAGAATTGTTGATCTGTATAGCTTCAGGGCAGTCTATGGAAAGATTGTTGATCCTTTGGTGGGGAAAACCGGCTTAGTGGCTCTCATGCTATGTTTCTTTGTTGGGGGCGCAGTTATTTGCCTATATTTCATGGCTCAAAAAGACATCCGTAGCCGCAAACAGGCGGAAGAAACCATGAAAGAGAGCGAACGTAGGTCGGCTCAAATCATAGAATTTCTTCCGGACGCCACAATGGTGATCGATGTTCAGGGAAAACTAATCGCATGGAATCAAGCGATCGAAAACCTTACGGGTATAAAGGCTTCCTCCATGCTCGGGAAGGGTGACTACGAATACGCTCTCCCATTCTACGGCCAGCGACGGCCAGTCATGCTTGACTTGGTAATCAAGCAAGAGCAAGAGACCTTATCGAAATATGTCTACTTCCGAAGGGAGGGAGACAGATTGGTTTCCGAGACCTACATGCCGGATTTTTGCGGCAGAGGCCCGACATGGCTTTGGAATGTCGCAGCCCCGCTTTATGACCAGGATGGTCGAGTTGACGGCGCCATCGAGGCGATTCGTGACATCACCGACCACAAGCATGCTGAGCAACAGCTCAAAGAGAGCGAAGAGAAGTATCGGAGTTTGTTCGAAAATTCCATAGACGGAATCTTTATCACCGAATTAGACGGGACGCTCCTTGACGCCAATCAATCTTTTCTGGATCTATTCGGCTACACCAAAGAGGAGATCTTAGGGAAGAGCGTCATCAAGATGTACGTGAATCCTGATGACCGGTACCAATTCCAGCAAGTCATAGAGAAAGACGGTTACATCAAGGACTATCCGCTAAACTTGGTAAAGAAGGATGGAACTGAGATAGACTGCCTGCTCTCTGCAACCATCAGAAAAGCCATTGATGGAAGGATTCTCGGATACCGAGGAATATTTAGGGATGTGACGGAACGGAAAAGAATAGAGGAAGCCCTTCAGCAAAGCGAAGCAACTCTCAGAACTGTGCTTAAGTCAGTTCCTATAGGTATAGGATTGGTCACAAATCGGATATTTGGCTGGACAAATGAGTCTCTATCGGAAATGACGGGATATTCGGCCGCCGATTTTCTTGGACAAGGGACCAGGATGCTTTACGAAAGTGATGAGGAGTTCGATCGCATCGGATTTGAATATGGACATGTCAAGGAAGGAGGCGCTGTTTCGGTTGAAACCCGTTTCAAGTGTAAGGACGGCACAATAATTGACGTTATCCTAAGCTTATCGGCGATAATGCCTGGTGATTTGTCAACGGGAGTTGTTTTTTCCGTAATTGACATTACCCAGCGTAAGCTGGCGGAGGTTGCTCTAGAAAAGCGAATCGTCGCCCTGACTAGCCCACTGGATCAGGTTCATGGCATTGAGTTTGATGATCTTTTCAACCTTGACGACATTCAGAAGCTGCAGGATCAGTTTGCCCAAGCCTCCGGAGTCGCCTCTATCATCACGCACACTGATGGCAGGCCTATCACCAGGGCCAGCAACTTCCGCCGACTATGTAACGACATAATCCGCCAGACTGATAAGGGGCTGGCCAACTGCTACAAGTCAGACTCAGTAATCGGTCGCTATCATCCGGAAAGACCGATCGTTAGTCAGTGTCTCAGCGGAGGACTGTGGGACGCCGGCGCAAGTATCACTGTCGGTGGTAGGCACATTGCCAACTGGTTGATAGGACAGGTGCGGAATGAGGCACAGACCGAAGAAAAGATGCGGGATTACGCTCGTGAGATCGGCATGGACGAGGAGTCTGTTGTAGAAGCTTTCCTCGAAGTTCCCACCATGCCGCAAAAGCAATTCGAAGCGGTCGCCCAAGCTCTTTTCACCTTGGCAAGCCAGCTTTCTGATGTCGCCTACCAGAATATCCAACAGGCAAGGTTCATCACTCAGCTTAAGAAAGCAGAGTTGGAGAAGGAACTGTTACAGCAACAGTTGTTCCAAGCCCAGAAGATGGAAGCGGTCGGGACGCTGGCAGGAGGCATAGCGCATGATTTCAACAACCTCCTCCAAATAGTGCTGGGATATTCTGAGGTCATGCTCCTACGCAAAAAAGAAGGGGAACATGATTACGTTGATCTACATCAAATATATCAGGCGGGAAAACGGGGGGCTGACCTGGTCAAGAGCTTGATGACTTTCAGCCGAAAAGTTGAAGTAAAACATGTTCCTGTAAACTTGAATCAGGAAATAACACAGTTGCAAGACCTCCTTTCTCATACGATACCAAAGATCATAAAATTTGACTTACGTCTCAGCGGTGACCTTGAAGTGATAAATGCGGATCGGTCTCAGATTGGCCAAGTCTTGATGAATCTAGGAGTAAACGCAAGGGACGCCATGCCGGATGGTGGGACATTGACCATTGAGACCGCAAACGTTGTCTTGGACAAGGAATATTGCAGCGCTCATCTTGAGGCTATACCTGGAAGTTACGTCTTGCTGACTGTTTCGGATACAGGTCAAGGGATGGACAAGGAAACCCTGTCTCACATATTTGAGCCGTTCTTCAGTACGAAGGAAGTGGGAAGGGGCACTGGCCTAGGGCTTGCGACAGTTTATGGCATCGTTAAACAGCATAGCGGGCACATCACTTGTTACAGCGAGCCTGGTCTCGGGACAACGTTCAAGATATATTTCCCGGCCATTGAGAAAGAAAGAGTTTCCGAAACCGCTACAGTTGAGAGGCCAATTCCAGGTGGGACAGAAACAGTGCTTTTGGTAGATGATGAAGAATCACTGAGGGACCTGGGAACCACGCTTCTCAACAAATATGGGTATCGTGTAATCACGGCCTCTAATGGTAAAGAAGCCCTGGAGACGTACCGGAGGATGGCTGACAGAATATCGTTGATCATGCTTGACTTGCTCATGCCTGTAATGGATGGAGAGACGTGCCTGGAAGAGATTCTTCGTGTCAATCCCAACGCTAAGGTTGTTATTGCCAGTGGGGTCACTGAACAAGGCCAGGGAAAAGGAGCAATGGGGTTTGTCCAAAAACCTTTCGACATGAGACAACTTTTGACTACGGTTCGTGAGGTTCTGGACCAGGATATCCGTGGGCCTGGTAATACCGGAGATAGCTCAGAAGCGGCTTCTTGAAGCCTTACGGAACATGGCCCCCAATGTCAGAGTCCTTATCGCCAGTGGGGCTTTAAACTCTGAAATCGAGGCGGATTTGAACGAGATTGGGGCTAAAGGGCTTATCGCCAAGCCGTTTGACACACCGCAACTCCTTGAGAAGATCCGTAAGATTATTGATGAAGATTAAGAGCTAGGGGAGGCCGCCCTCCCCTAGCCTGCAAATACCATTGAATTGGTTCTAGTATCTCGTGCAATCATCAGATACGTTATGCTTGACGTAACGCATAATTTGACATAATTAGATGTTATCCACAGGTCCTGTGGACGTTGGATGACAGGTGAACGGTATTGCTTGAGAAAAGTGAGTTTGGCCAAAGAAAGGGTGACCAGTCAATGAGAATTGCCCCAAGAATTCATGTTACTGTTCCCATTTTTCGCAGTTGGACATAAAAATTGAAACATTATCAGCGACACACTGTCCTAAACCATCAATAGAGGCGGTGAGTATCTTGCCTGGTGAATTCCATAGTAAATAAACTGACTATCCTGAATTTATGCCTCAAGAAAGGAATAAACCTATTATTGGTTGGGGCTCAGTTTGGGCCTTGCTATTTTGATAAAATGATTAAGCAATTTTTGACTTGACTGAGACAGGAAAGATTAGCGGTTCTTGTCATTGGATTAATTGGCGCCACTTTTATTGCCATACACTACTCAATAAGTGACTCTGGCTTTGTTGCCGGCAAGGTCGCCGGGCTCCTTTGTGTTCTGGCTTTTTTCCCGTATATCATAGCTATAATCAGAGGAGAAATCAGGCCCAACAGAGTATCCTGGTGGATCTGGAGCGCTTTGAGCGCCTTGATCGCAGCTAGTTACCACTCCGCCGGGGCGAGCAATACCCTTGTTGTCGCGTTGATAGATGTGCCTTGTGTATTGATCATCGCGATACTTTCAATAAGATATGGAGAAAGGGGGAAAAACCCTTTTAACGGTTACTGTGTCGCAGGGGCCATTATGGGAATTGGAATGTGGGCGTTGTCCGGCTCCCCGTCTGTTACACTCTCTTTTCTTTTGTTTTCGGACCTTATGGCATCCATGCCAACTATATGGAACTCGTATAAAAGGCCGGGCCAGGAGGATATTTTTGCATGGTTAATGACGTTAGCCGGTAACATTCTGAATCTATTCGCCATTGAAAGATGGGTTTTTTCTATAGCCGTATATCCAGTCTTCCAATGCTTGATTGTTGGAATAATTTGTGTCGGTTTGTTTAGAAAGTTCAATCCGCATTTTTCGATAAACACAAATCGATTCGCCAAGGCGTGATCAATCATTATCGCCGGATTCTGCCCGTATGAGGTTTTCTCTACCGTTTTGGACTTCAATGCGGCCCCCTATGGTCCGGGTTTCAACGAGATTTCTCAACTGGCGGAAATCTCCTTTCAGAATAACTTCAATTGATCGTATACTAAGGGCGTCTCTACAAATTGATTATTTTTCAGTCGACAGTTTTCGCTGCTTGTTCAGTCTGTGCTATAGGGAAAGTATATCAAACAGGGAGGACAAACCCCCAACAAGCTTCGTCAAAAAGATACGACGCACGTTGGGCGAATAAGAATCAAGAGAGACATTTCGGCTACCCAAGACCAGGAAGGGAGTCCTGCCGGCAATGGTTTTGAAAGTCAGATCAATGAAAAAGGGGCTCGGAACCATCCTCTTACGGATGAACAAAAGGCGTCAAATCGTATCAAGTCAAAGATTCGAGCGCCGGTGGAACCCTTATTTGGGGCCCAGCACGAATGGGAGGCCACATTATTCGCACGATTGGCATGATGAACCTTGTCTACAACTTGAGGCGTCTGGTCCAATTGGTTAAGCGTGACGCCACAAAGGCTATCCCGCAACTAAACTCCACCAGGACAGTTGCGTCCTTAGCAGCGTAAACGGTGAAGATTAGGCCGAAAAAGATGATTTATAAACTTGTGATGATGAAAATTCTAATCACATTATGCTGAATTGTGGAATTATAGGGAATCCCAAGACTGAAAAAGGCATTTTTAGGAGACCTTAAATTATGAGTTCCGCCGCAGAGAGCATCAAATCCAGGATTCTTATACCAGTTCTCATATCGATTTTGGTTATACTTTCGGCTTTCCTGACAGGTATATATTGGCTCCGGGCTCACGAAGAGGAATCCCAGACTCGAGAGAAGATGGAGTCAGTCCGCATACTCTTTCTGGAGTTGATCAAGAATGACTCTCAGCTCCTAGGTAGCATGCTTGATTTTCTGGAGAAGGACCAAGAAATCATCAAACATTGGAAGAATAGGGACAAAGCGGCTCTTTTTGAGTACACAGGCCCTATCTTCGAATCCCTTCGTTCGAGATACAGGGTTACCCATTTCTATTTCATCGATCCTGATGAAAACAGATGCTTCCTGAGAGTTCATAAACC
>CAJBEZ010000086.1 GCA_903952205.1 uncultured Desulfomonile sp.
AAAGGGATAATTCAATACGTTAATCCTGCACAGGAGATCCTCAGCGGATATAATCGCGATGAACTAATCGGAAGAACTCCCAATGTTCTGGAAACCGATTTTCACCACGTCGATTTTCATAAACAGCTTTGGGACACCATAAGCGTTGGGGAAGCATGGTCAGGCAGGCTCGTCAATAAGAAAAAAGATGGGGCTGAATACCATGAGGACGCCACGATCTCCCCGATTTACGACCATGCTGGGAACCTCACTAACTTAGTCGTGGTACAACATGATGTGACCAAGCAGATTGAGCTTCAAGAACAGCTATTCCAAGCTCAGAAGATGGAGGCCATTGGAACACTGGCAGGGGGATTTGCGCATGACTTCAACAATAAACTCCAGGTTATTGCTGGTTACGTGGAGTTGATGCTTTGCGACAAAGATATCCAGGAGAACTACAAACATGACATCGGAATAATAAAGCAAGCCGTTGATAGTAGCGCTGAACTGATTAAGGGGATGATGGTCTTCAGTCGAAAGACACCTATAGAACTCCAACCGATTGATCTCAACAAGCTTGTTGCGCAGACCGGGTCCATGCTGGCCCGATCAATATCCAAGATAATAGAAATCGATCTTTTGTTGGCAGATGATCTTTGGGCGATAAAAGCCGCCCCGAATCAAATTGACCAGATATTGATGAACCTTGCCGTAAACGCAAGGGACGCTATGCCGGGAGGTGGCAAGCTGACCATACAGACGAAAAACACGATTTTGGATGAAGAATACTGCCGTTATCATCCCAACACCAAACCCGGACCCTTCGTTCTTCTCTCAGTCACGGACACTGGGAGCGGGATGGATGAGGCGACAGTAAAGCGCATCTTTGAACCATTTTTCACTACCAAAGAAGAGGAAAAAGGGACCGGACTCGGGCTTGCAGTTGTTTACGGGATAGTGGAACAGCATGGCGCCAGGATCATTTGCGATAGCGCTCCATCTGTAGGCACGACGTTCAGGATCTATTTCCCGGCCATTGAGAAAGTCCATCAAGAAGAATATTTCGAAAATAAAGAACCACCGAGGGGAGAGGGTGAAACCATACTCCTGGTTGATGATGAGCCCCACTTACGCGATATAGTTGCACGTCAATTGGTCGGCGCCAATTACAGGGTGATAAAAGCTTCTAACGGTAATGAAGCCTTAAAACTTTACGAACAACATCGGAAACAAATCTCGCTGATCATCCTGGATCTCTTGATGCCGGGGATGGGAGGCAAACAGTGTCTCGAAGCTTTACGAAAATTGGACCC
This sequence comes from uncultured Desulfomonile sp., assembly GCA_903952205.1. Lineage (GTDB taxonomy): Bacteria > Desulfobacterota > Desulfomonilia > Desulfomonilales > Desulfomonilaceae > CAJBEZ01. The sequence continues at coordinate 1,296 of CAJBEZ010000086.1, forward strand.
CAATGTCAGGGTTCTTGTTGCCACTGGACATACCGCACCGGGCATAGTTGGTGAACTGGAGCAAGCGGGGGCGAAGGGGTTTATCCGGAAACCATTTGAAACGAACCTGCTCCTCGAGAAGATCAGGGAGATTGTTGATGAAGATTAAGAGAGGGAGAGGCCGCCCTCCCCTAGCCTGCAATCCCCTCCACTGACTCTGATTTCCAGTCCGTGATCAGGAATGTGGACAAGGGAAAGGTTCAAGTTCAGGATTTGTTTCCCGGCCATCGCCGCATCCCTGGTCAGATCGAAAGCCGTTGTGGCAAACAGCTAGTTAAGAACATTACTACTTAACAGGTTATTAAAATCGACAAAAACTAATTAGGATTCGACCGTCAAGTGACGGCGAACAAATTGGTCATCCTGTGCCATTCATGATTGGCGCCCAATTTTCCACACAAGGAACTTTCCCATGTTAGACCAGGATAAGACAAAAGATCAACTTATTGTAGAACTTAATGAGATGCGGCGGCGAGTGACGGAATTGGAAGAAAAGCTTGGACATGAAGCCTGGCGATCAGTAGAGAACTCAGGTTTGAAACTTTTGGAAATGCTTGATAGAAGCTACCAGGCCTACTTTTTACTTCGAGACGGCAGGGTCGAGTTTCTTAATCGGACTTGCGTGGAAATGTTTGGTTATTCTCACTTAGAATGGTCTTCATTACCATCTATGTTCGAAAAAGTGATTCACCCGGATGATCAAGAGATGGTCCGTAAATATTACGACAACCGTACCGAACAGGACACATCCCACCATCGATATGTTTGCAGGATACTCTGCACAGACGGATCATTGAAATGGCTTGACATCCAATCATCGAGCATAATGTGGAAACAGGAACCCGCCTTTCTCGCTGTAGCTACCGACATCACTGAATACATTGAGCTTCAAAAGTCTTTGGAGGAGAAGACGCACGGTCTCGGAGAAAGGGTCAAGGAGATTAATTGTCTCTATCAAATTTCGAAACTTATTCGAGCGCCAGGTCTTTCACTGCCACAGATTTTTCAAGAAGTAGTCGATCTTATTCCACCGGCCTGGCAGTACCCCGAAATTACATGCGCCAGAATCCTCGCGTCCGGCGACGTGTATACGACAAACAACTACATTCCGGGTGTTTCCAGGCAACAGGAAGAGATCATGGTCGATGGGGCTCCTCTTGGCTTCGTTGAGGTCAATTATCTGGAAGAAAGACCAGAAAGTGATGAGGGGCCGTTCCTCAAGGAAGAAAGGTCTCTAATCAAAGCCATAGCCGAGCAAATGGGAGAAATGATTTCAAGCCGTCGTTCAAACGAAAAGCTGAGAGTCATGGACAGGGCTATTGAAACAGCGATTCACGGTATCGGATTTGCGGATTCTGATGGACGAGTTTCCCGTGTGAATCAGGCGTTTCTGCGCATGTGGGGCTTTAGTTCTCAAGATGAGGTGATGGGGAAACATATTTCTGAGTTTATGGAGGATCCAAACGCAGCGAATGAACTTATGGAGCTACTTAAGAAAGGTCATTTTGTCGTGGAACGAACGGCAAGAAAAAACGATGGATCCACTTTTGAAGCTCAACTATCGATAAGTTCGGTACTGGATGATTCGGGAAGTCTCGTTTGCATGATGGGCTCTTTTATGGACATCACGGATAAAAAACGAACCCAAGATCTGCTCAAAGCGAGTGAACATCGTTTTAGAATTGGCGCTCAGTGCGCTAGTGACGATATCTATGAACTGGATATTCCCACAAACAGTGTGGATCATTTTGGCAATATTTATCAGGCGCTCGGCTACCCAGCGGATGAAACGCCTACCTCGCCTACAGCATGGTCCGAGCTAATTCATCCCGATGATCGAGAGCGGGTCATGGACTCGTACACTAGCTGTCTGAAAACTGAAGGGGAATGTTTCCAGGAAAATTACCGTATTAGACGGAAAGATGGAGATTTTAGTTATTTTGTTGATCGGGCGTTTCTTTTACGAGATGAGCATGGCGCCCCATGCAAATGGATCGGCGCCATAACCGACATAACCGACCGAAAGATGGCGGAAGAGGAATTGAGAAAGAGCGAGCAACGGTTCCGGTCATTCATAGAATCGGCCCCTGATGCGATATTTGTTCAAACAAAAGGCTGTTTCGCTTATGTGAACAAGGCTACCCAGGAGTTATTCGGCGCTGACTCCCCAAATAGCCTCCTAGGGACCCCGGTTGTCGAACACTTTCACTCGTCCGATCATGAAGCCGTAAAACAACGAATCCTCCAATCGAATGTAGCGAAGAATCTGGTCCCGGCTCGAGAAGAAAAGTGCTTAAGGCAAGATGGATCCATTGTATTAGCTGAGGTTTCCGCAGTTCCTATCCGCTATGAGAATGAAGACGGAGCCCTGGTATTCGCAAGAGATCTCACGGAACGTCAGCGAATGAACGAAGCTCTCCGGCAATCTGAAGAACGGTTTAGACAAGTCTCGGATAACGCGGAAGAATGGATATGGGAAGTAGACGAGAATGGTATGTATACATATTGTAGTTCTTCAGTGAGCAAGATTTTAGGGTATTCGGATGATGAACTGGTCGGGAAAAAATACTTCTATGATTTGTACCTCCCTGAAGAACGAGAAAAAATCAAAGAATTGGCGTTTGAGGAATTCGCAAAAAAGTCATCCTTCAGTGGTTTTGTCACCGTCAATGTTCGCAAGGATGGCGTGGCTGCGATCCTTGATAGCAGCGGTGTCGCTATCGTTGATCAGAACGGAAAAATGATCGGTTATCGCGGAATTGCCAAAGACATCACGGAGCGCTTGCGGACGGAGCAGGAGAGAGCACGGTTATTCACGGCTATTGAGCAGGCCGCTGCCTCTGTACTCATTACTAGCGCTGATGGAACTATCGAATATGTGAATCCGGCGTTTGAAAAGATTACCGGATACGCTGTGGCGGAGATTATTGGAAAGAACCCAAAATTATTGCAAAGCGGAAAACATGACAAAGCGTTTTATGAAGATTTGTGGAACACGATCTCCGGGGGAAACGTTTGGAACGGGCGCATTATCAACAGGAGAAAAGATGGCTCGTTAGTATATGAAGAAGGCGCCATATCACCGGTCAGGGATTCACACGGAAACATAGTCAACTATGTGCAGGTGACGCAAGATGTGACAAAGGAAGTGGAACTCCAGAATCAGCTCGTTCAAGCTCAAAAATTGGAAGCCATTGGGACCCTCGCCGGCGGGATCGCCCACGATTTTAACAATGTTATTTTCGCCATTACAGGATTCACGGAACTGGCGATGCTGGACATGCCCCCAGACAGTAGGGCTCGTTCCAACCTGGAAAGAGTTATGGAAGCGGCGAGACGTTCAGGAGACATGGTGAAGCAAATCCTCGCGTTCAGCCGCCAAGGTGAAACCGAAATAACGCCCCTTGATTTGCGGCCATTGGTGAAAGAGGGATTGAAGTTCCTGCGTGCGGCGATACCATCAACAATAGAAATTCGTCAGAATATCGAGCCGGATCTCGGAAAAATTCTTGGTGACCCTACGCAAATCCACCAAGTGTTGATGAATTTGTGCGTAAACGCTTCCCATGCAATAAAGGATGACAAGGGAGCAATATCCGTTGAGTTGTCCGAGGTTGAGCTTGACGCTGATTTCACAAGTGAGAATCCTCCTCTTGCGCCTGGAAAGCATCTAAGGCTAATGGTTACCGACACGGGAGCTGGAATTCCTTCAGAAATTATGGAGAAGATATTCGACCCGTATTTCACCACCAAGGAAGCGGGAAAGGGAACTGGTTTAGGGTTGTCAGTGGTTCACGGAATAGTGGAGAAGCACAAGGGCGCCATAACCATAACCAGTGAACTGGGCGAAGGATCAACTTTTAGCGTCTTTTTTCGCTCAATAGATAAAGAGGAACGGCCGGCCGAGCTGGATTCAACTATTAATGTTACACCAACGGGGAAAGAGCATATTCTCGTCGTGGATGATGAAGATCACCTTCTGGAAATGTATGACCGGCAATTGAGACGACTGGGCTACGAAGTTACTTGTTTAAGCAATCCAGAGGAAGTCCTGGAACTATTTCGAACAGACCCACTGAAATTCGATCTGGTTATCACCGATTTCACGATGCCCAGGATGACCGGCATTGAACTGGCTAGAGAACTTGGTTCAATTCGTCCAGGGCTTCCCATTATTCTTTGCTCGGGCGTAAGCCAGGTTGTTTCAGATACAGAGTCGAGACGGGCTGGCATTCAAACAGTTATCTACAAACCAATCAGGCGGCCGGAAATAGCTCAAGCGATCAGGAAGGCGCTGGACAAGAAGCTTTGAAAGTAAAAGTCGGAAGGACCTTGTCTGTCCCTCTCAATTGGAATTGGACATGACCCCCGTTGGTATGGTGACTGGACATATCTGATCAGATCTAATTTTACTTAGGACAAACACTTGATGAACTCCTTACAGCATTTCTTGTCAGTGTCCGCCAGTGTGGATGTTGAGGAAGACATCCGGATTGCCAACATTTTCAACGCAATCTCTGCAAGTATCTTAGCATTCATTTGTATAGGCCTTTTCGGAGTCGTCTTTATCTTCGTCAAGAAGACTGAGATGACTGTGACGGCATTGATCTTCTGTTTGATCTTGCTGGTCTCACGGGTCCTGGCCTCGCGGGGCCGCCATCTGCTAGCCGGCGCTGTGCTGGTCACTGGTTTGTGGCTGGTTTTTACTGCAGGAATCTGGTCATCTGGGGGGGTTAACGCTGTAGTTTCAGGCTCTTATATAGCGCTAACAGTCACTTCCGGCATGCTATTGGGAATACGTGTCTCACTAATTGTAGCGAGCTTGAGTATTGGGGCATGTCTTGTGATGACAATATTGCCGTCCTTTGGCTATTTTCCCCCCAACTACTTTCCAATGCCCCCATGGGCAGCGTTTGTCCTCCAGCTATGTTGGTTCATTCTGGTCATGCCCGCATTGAGCCTGGCGATGAAAGGATACACTGAAGGACTGGGGAGAGCCCATCAGGAAATAAGTCTACGCAAGAAGGTGGAAGAAGAACTTCTGGAGAGTGAATATCACCAGCGCAGTCTATTAGAACACCTGCCGCAACGTATTTTTGTAAAAGATCGTAATTCGGTCTATCTGTCATGTAACCAGAACTACGCATCGGACCTTGGTATCACCCCGGAAGAGGTCGTAGGTAAAGATGACCATGCATTTTTTTCACCAGAACTGGCCCACGCTTACCAGGTCGACGACCGGGCTTGCATGGCTACCGGGTTGATCAAAGACATTGAAGAGCCCTATCAGGTCTCCGGTCAGGAGCGATGGATACATACGATCAAAGTTCCGTATCACGATAGACAGAGACAAGTAATTGGAGTGATCGGGATCTTCGAGGACATAACCGACCGCAAGAAAATGGAAGCCTCTCTCAGTAAGAGCGAGGAGCGTTTTCGAAAGTCTTTTAAAAACAATCCAGCGTTTCTTTCCATTATTCACATGAAAAACAAAGAGATTCTGGAAGTCAATGACGCCTGGATAGAAATGGTTGGTTACTCTCGTGAGGAGGCAATAGGGCGTACGATTATGGACGTAGAAATCTACGATGAGGAAACATGGACAAGAATCATTGAGGAAGCAAAGCTAAATGGCTCAGTCCGAAACGTGGAAGCCACCATACGAAACCGAAAAGGTGAAGAGCGAGTGGTTTTAGTCTCACGAGAAGTCATTCAAATAACCGACGAACCATGTTTGCTCTCAATGGGATTGGACATCACTGAACGCAAGGAGGTGGAGAATGAACTCAGAAAATTCAAGACAATTTCGGACAGATCTAATTACGGTAACGCCATATCGGACCTCCAGGGAAATCTCATTTATCTAAACGACGCATTTGCTCGCATGCATGGTTATTCCGCGGCGGATCTGATAGGCTCCAACCTTTCAGTTTTTCACACCGCAGAGCAAATTGGCGTTGTCGAAAAGTTACTCGAATTACTCATAAAAACCGGCGGCTTTGAGTTGGAGGAGGTTTGGCACAAGCGAAAGGACGGAACCGTTTTCCCAACATTGATGAACGGAACCTTAATATCGGATGATAGCGGTAAGCCTCTATTCCTGGCCTCTACTGTAATAGACATTTCTGATCGGAAAAGGATGGAAGACGGACTACGTGAAAGTGAGGAGAGATTTAGAACAGCTTTCCTGACGACCCCTGATTCTATAGTTATTAGCAGGTTTTCAGACGGCAGGCTCGTGGAAATCAACGACGGTTTCACGAAACTTTCGGGTTTTACAAGAGATGAGGTAATTGGAAAAACTTCTACTGAAATCGATATCTGGGTGAATCCTGTTGACAGAAAACTGTTAGCTGACGAAGTTGTAAGGCATGGGCAGTTAAACAATATGGAGGCCCAGTTCCGAATGAAGGATGGGAGCGTAAGAACAGGTCTTGTCTCCGGTCGAGCGTTGACCCTTAATGAAAGTCCTCACCTTCTCCTTGTGGTCAGAGATATCAGTGAGATTAAACGAACCCAGGAGGAGCGTTCCCGGCTTGCCACTACAGTTGATCAGGCTGCCGAAAGCATCGTTATGACCGCCACCGATGGGACCATAATATATGTTAACCCTGCTTTTGAGCGCATTTCAGGTTATAGCAGAGAGGAAGCCATCGGTCAGAATCCACGGATACTCAAGAGTGGCGAACATGATGAATCTTTTTACAAGAATCTGTGGACCACAATTACCTCCGGAAGCGTCTGGACCGGACAGTTTGTAAACAGGAGAAAAGATGGCGCTTTCATACACGAGCAATCCACCGTATCACCTGTCAGGGATTCGGCCGGCAATATAGTTAATTTTGTGGCCATTGCCAGAGACGTGACTAAAGAGGAGCTTCTTCAACAGCAACTGATCCAGGCTCAAAAAATGGAGGCCATTGGGACACTTGCTGGAGGTATTGCCCACGATTTCAACAATATACTTTTTGCAATTATCGGCAACACAGAGTTGGCCATGGATGAGATTCCGGAAAGCAACCCCGCGCATCGCGACCTGGAAAAAGTGTTGACGGCATCGACTAGGGCCGCTGAAATGGTAAAGCAAATCCTTACATTCAGCCGTCAGGGAGAGATTGAGCGTAAACCTCTAGACATAATTCCCATCGCTAAGGAAGTTCTAAAGTTCCTGGGCGCCACTATTCCCGGGACCATAGAAATTAAAGGGACCATTGAGCCTGACCATGGCAAAATTCTTGGTGACCCCACCCAGATATACCAGGTTTTGATGAATCTCTGCGTTAACGCTGTTCACGCCATGAAGGACAAAGGCGGGGTCCTTACCGTGGATCTTTGCTCAGTTGGTATCGATCAGGAATCAGCGAGAGATCACAATAATGTGACACCGGGAAACTATTTACGGTTGACTGTCAGTGACACAGGTCAGGGCATACGGCCGGAAATACTGGACCGGATTTTCGAACCCTATTTCACTACAAAGAATCTGGGTGAAGGCACAGGGTTTGGTCTGTCTGTAGTTCATGGAATAGTTCGCAGCCACAACGGTGAAATCACTGTGGACAGTCAAGTGGGCGCTGGATCATCCTTTTATGTTTATCTGCCAATCATTGAGGAAGAATTGGGTCTCCAGGTTGAAGATGGGCATAAGAGTCTACCCACAGGGTCCGAGCGAATCCTGCACGTTGACGACGACCCGATGCTGGTGGAAATGGTCAAATCAAAGCTGGAAAAACTGGGATATGAAATTGTGGCTACGACAAAACCGGTTGAGGCGCTGGGTCTATTCCGCGAGAACCCGGAGCGCTTCGATCTTGTTTTTACAGACCTCAGGATGCCGGTAATGCCTGGAGATGAGTTGACTCGAAAAATTAAATTAATTCGGCCTAACATTCCGGTAATAATGTGTACCGGTTCCGGCGAACCACCCACTCCAGAGAGAATACAGGAACTGGGTATAACCAGAGTGATACCTAAGCCTCTTTTCATAAAGGAAATAGCCGAAACCTTGCGGGAAGTCCTGGATACGGATAGCTGAAATGAGGAGTTATTCCATGAAACGGATATTGGTGATTGATGACGATGTCGAGCTTAGAACAATGATCTCGGAGATACTGGATCGCTCCGGATACGAAACGGTTCAAGCCCCAGATGGCAATGAGGGGATGCGACTTCACAGGAGTAGTCCTGCTGATTTGGTAATTACTGACATCTTCATGCCGGAAAAGGAGGGGGTGGAGACTATCAGGGAACTTAAAACGTTGTCTCCTTCCTTAAAAATAATTGCCATGTCCGGAGGAGCGCAATTCCTGGATAAGACTCGAACCCTTCACTTAGCTGGTATGCTAGGGGCAGATTTGACCCTTCCCAAACCAGTCGTGCTGTCGGAATTACTGGATGCTGTTAAAACCCTTGTCGGGCCATTACCTTAGAGGTCCTATCCAATAATTTCTATTTTTCCGAAACGATTCTGTCTGGACAATGATGGGGAAAATAGTTGAAATAGGAAAAGTGACCCGATCCGAAGTAGTATTCTCACGGGGAAGTCATGCAAAACAAACTGACCAAATTGTCGCCCCAAACCACGTTATTGGGTATTTTCCTCGTGTCGGTATCTTTGGTCTGTGCGGTGACCCTGCTTCCTCAGTTGTTTTATCGTAAATTAGACGCATCGTTATATTTAACCTTTCATAATTTTGTTGAACTTTTTGGCGCAATTGTCTGTATATCCATTTTTGGCGTTGGTTGGTACGGCTTTGACCAGTCGAAAAATCGTCATGCGCTGTTTTTGAGCGCCATGTTTCTTGGTGTCGGGCTCATGGGGCTTATGCACACTTTAAGTTTCCCGGGAATGCCACCGTTTGTTACACCGAACTCAAGCAACAAATGTAATCAATTCTGGTTGGCTTTTCGACTATATTATGCGCTCGCTTTCCTTGCCAGCGCTTACGTTTATCCGGACACCAGAAATCGCTTACTGACGAAGACGAGTTTGCTGCTCTTCTCGGTGGCTGTCTCGATAATTGTATTTTGCGCCGTGATTTACTATCCTTCGCATCTCCCACTAACATTTATCGACGGCAAGGGGCTTACACCTTTCAAGGTTTTCTCAGAGTATGTCATCATTGGCCTGCTTGCTATCTCGTTGGGCGCATATTGGAAACGTTTTAACAGGACCAACGACAAACTGCTTATATTATATGTCTCGGCGCTGGCGCTAAGCATCGTCAGCGAATTTTCCTTCACCTTGTACAACAGTTTTGCCGATACTTACCATGTGCTGGGACACGTTTGTGAACTGGGAGCCTTCTACTTAATTTACAAAGGGATCTTTACTACGTCGGTGAGGGATCCATACGAAAAACTTCGAGATTCAAGCAGGGCGCTTGCGGAGGAAATCGTAGAGCGGAGGCGAGCTGAAGATTCCCTACGTGAAGAGAAAGATTTTAGCGACACAATAATTCAAAGTCTTCCTGGAGTATTTATTCTGTTCGGTACTGACGGGAGGTTGTTACGCTGGAACGAGAGCCTGGAAACCGTTACAGGATATTCTTACCAAGAAATTACCCAGATGAGTCCTTTGAGTTTTTTCTCTGAAAAGAAGCAACTAGTCTTTCAAGAGGCGATTACTCATTCTATCGACCATGGCGAACTTGCAGTAGAAGCGGACATTTTGACAAAAGACGGGATCGAGATTCCTTATTTCTTTAGGGGGAATCAAAAAAGGTTAAACCAAACCAATTGCGTTGTGTGGATAGGCATAGACATCAGCGAACGCAAGCGTCTGGAAAATGAAATAAAATTCAAGAACATTCTTTTGTCCACGCAGCATGAAGTTTCCATTGACGGCATTCTGGTAGTTGATGAACACGGAAAAATTCTGTCATTTAACTCACGGTTCGTCGATATGTGGGAAATTCCCCGTGAAGTGATCGACGCGAAGAATGATGAACTCGCTTTGCAGTTTGTGTTGGATAACCTGGAACAGCCTGAAGAATTTCTCAAAAAGGTAAGCTATCTATACACCTATAAGGACGAGACCAGCCGGGATGAGATTTGTCTAAAAGATGGCAGGACTTTTGACAGGTACTCAGCGCCGATGTTGGGAGCGGACGGGCGCAATTACGGTCGAGTCTGGTACTTTCGTGACATAACCGATCGCAAGACGGCTGAAGAGGAATTAAGACAGAGCGAGAAACGATTCCGATCATTCATAGAATCGGCCCCTGACGCGATCTTTGTCCAGACAAGGGGTTGTTTTGCTTATGTGAACAAGGCTACCCAGCAGTTATTCAGAGTTGATTCTCCAGATAGCCTCCTAGGGACCCCCGTTGTTGATTACTTTCAAGCTTCCGACAGCGAAGCTATTAAAGAACGAATGCGCAAATTGAATATCGAAAAGGAACCAACTCCACCCAGAGAACAGAAATTTATAAGACAAGATGGTTCCACAGTATCAGTCGAGGTTTCGACTGTTCCTGTCCGCTTCGAGAATGAAGACGGGGCACTCGTATTCGCCCGTGACCTCACTGAGCGCTTTCTGGCCGAAAAGGAACGATTACGTCTCTTCACAGCGATTGAGCAGACTGCAGCGAGCGTGCTTATAACCAGCCCTGATGGAACCATCGAATACGTGAATCCGGCCTTCCAGAAGATTACCGGATACGCCTCGGATGAGGTCATTGGAAAGAACCCAAAATTGCTTCAGAGCGGAAAACATGACAAGCCGTTTTATGAAGATTTGTGGAAAACGATCTTGGGGGGAAACGTCTGGAATGGCCGCCTTGTCAACAGGAGAAAAGATGGTTCCATAGTATACGAAGATGGCGCCATATCACCGGTCAAGGATTCGAATGGAAACATAGTCAATTATGTGCAGGTCACACAAGATGTGACAAAAGAAGTAGAACTGCAGAATCAGCTTGTTCAGGCTCAGAAGCTCGAGGCTATCGGAACCCTGGCAGGGGGGATAGCTCACGATTTTAACAATATACTTTTCGCCATTACTGGATTCACTGAACTGGCAATGCTGGACCTGCCCGCTGACAGTAGGGCTCGCTCCAATTTGGAAAGAGTTATGCACGCGGCCCGACGTTCAGGGGACATGATCAAACAAATCCTAGCGTTCAGCCGCCAAGGTGAGGCCGAAGTAACAGCTATTGATTTAATGCCCCTGGTAAAAGAGGGATTAAAGTTCCTGCGTGCGGCTATTCCAACCACGATAGAGCTTAGTCAAAAAATTTGGCCGAATCTTGGAAAGGTCGTTGCCGATCCCACTCAAATCCATCAGGTCTTGATGAATTTGTGCGTCAACGCTTCCCATGCCATAAAGGATAATAAGGGAACCATATCTGTGGAGTTGTCAGAAGTCGAGCTTAACGCCGATTTCACTACGGATAATCCTCCTCTTGTCCCTGGAAAGCATCTCAGGCTAAAAGTTACCGACACGGGAGCTGGAATTCCTTCAGAAATTATGGAGAAGATCTTTGACCCGTATTTCACGACCAAGGAGGCTGGAAAGGGAACTGGCTTAGGGTTGTCAGTGGTTCACGGAATAGTGACAAAGCACAAGGGCGCCATAACCATAACCAGTGAACTGGGCAAGGGATCGACCTTCAATGTTTTCTTACCTGTCGTTGAGAAAGAAGAACCTCAGTCTGAGACCAGTTCCGAGTCAGATGTTACACCAACAGGAAAAGAACACATTCTGGTTGTGGATGATGAAAGTCACCTTCTGGACATGTATGAGAGACAATTGAAGCGACTGGGCTACGAAGTCACATGTTCAAGCAATCCAGAGGAGGTCCTGGAACTATTTCGAACATACCCACTAAAATTCGACTTGGTCATAACCGATTTCACGATGCCCAAGATGAACGGCATTGAACTGGCCATGGAACTTGGTTCAATTCGTCCAGGGTTTCCCATTATTCTTTGTTCGGGCGTTAGCCAGGTCGTTTCAGATTTAGAGAAGAAAAAGGCCGGCATTCAAACAGTTATCTACAAACCCATCAGGCGGCTGGAAATTGCTCAGGCGATCCGGAAGGCGCTGGACAAAAACATTGGCGAACTGACGTCAGACTGAAATTTTATTTGATGGTTTTAAGATTGAATTTCTGAGAATCGAGGCATTTTAGCGTGGAAAAAGGAATTTCCGGTTCGCCAAACCGCTTGGGTTGGTTAATCTTCGTTACGATTGCGTTGGTCGTCTTCGCTACTGGCTACGCATATTACACCCTCGAGACAGAGCGAATCCGGAATCAGAAATATGATGAAATCGCATCCATCGCCAAGCTGAAGACCAAATCGATCCAGGAATGGCGCAAAGAACTGCTGGATGATGTCAGGGCCTTAACAAGAGGGCCTATGTGGAAGAACGCCGTAAACAAGTGGTTTCTGGAGCCTGACCATGGGGCGTCTCTTACGGGCCTGAGGGATCGACTAGAAACTGGGCGGGAACAGGGTGGGTATGCAGACGCCCTTCTTCTGGATCTAGACGGAAATGTGATTGTGTCGGCCAGTGGCCAACCTGAGTCCATAAGCCCGATCGATAAAAAAGCTATTGAGGAAGCTGGCGCCTCTGGTTCTCCAGTGTTGATCGACATGTACCGTTCCCCAAACGGCGACATATTAATGGGCGCAGTTGCGCCGATTCTGGACCCTAGTGGACGGCCCATAGCCGTTGGACTTTACAGGGCCAACCCAGCGTCCGTCCTGTTTCCGTTGATCCGGAGCTGGCCAACTGGTAGCCAGACGGCAGAAACGCTTCTTGTCCGCCGGGATGGTGACGATGTCCTGTCCCTCAATGACCTGCGTCACCGTCCAGACACGGCTCTTTCGCTCCGTCGGTCTATTACGCTCTTGGATCTGCCGGCCGCTCAAGCAGTTACCGGAAAGCAGGGTCTATTTCGGGGGCGGGATTATCGAGGCGTCGAAGTATTGGCGGACCTGCGTCCAATTCCGGATTCGCCCTGGTTCATGGTGACCAAGGTGGATACTAGCGAGATCCTGGCTGAGGCCAATTACAGAGGGATCGTCGTTGTACTTTTTTCCGGACTTTTCATCCTTTTGGCCGCGGGTGTAACCGCCTATGGCTTCAAAAACCGGCAGGCTAGGCTATATCACGATCTCTACCAGGCTGGAGCGGAAAAACTGGAGGCTGAAAACGAGCGTCGAGAGATATATGAGAGGCTGGAGATCGCGCTAGAGGGCGCTGACCTGGGTGTTTGGGACTGGCATGTTAAAACCGGCAAACTGGTTCAGGATCCAAAGTGGCTTGCTCAGCTCGAATATCACCCGGGTGATATCGAAAACAATATCGACTCATGGGCAAGCAGGATACACCCCGACGACAAAGCAGCGGTGACGGAAATATTAAATAATTACCTCGAAGGCCATACGCCTCTTTATTCGGCTGAACACCGACTCCGCTCCAAGTCGGGCAAGTACAAATGGATACTCACTCGCGGTAAAGTATTGGAACGCGACGAATCCGGTAAACCGGTTCGAATGGTTGGGACCCATTTGGACATAGACGCCCTCAGACAGTATGAGCGGGCTCTACTGGAAAGTGAACGGAAATTTAGGGTCTTGACTGAAACAATTCATGACGTTTTCTGGGTCAGCGATCCTATGTTGAAGCAAATACTCTATGTCAGTCCCGCATACGAAAAAGTCTGGGGCAAGACCCAGGAAAGTCTGTATAAGTCGCCTCAGTCATTTTTTGAGGTCGTCCATCCTGATGATATTGAGCGCTTCAGGAGAATTCTGGATGAGCGCCATAAACAGGGCGCTGAATATTCGGTAGAATACCGAATTGTCCATTCTGACAACTCCATTCGGTGGATTCTGGAACGTGGCTTCCCAATTCATGACGAAAAAGGCCGCCTCGAACTCATGTGCGGTGTCTGCACAGATATCACAGAACGCAACGAAACGGAGACTGAACTCAGGAAGTTCAAAACAATTTCGGACGAGTCTAATTACGGTAACACCATATTAGATCTACAGGGAAACATCATATATTTGAACGAAGCCTTTGCGCGAATGCACGGGTTTGTGATTTCAGAGTGTACAGGTAAACATATATCGATGTTTCATACAGAACAGCAGATGTCTGAAGTCAAACGTTTGGTAGAAACAGTCATCAAGGATCGCAAATCCCAATTGCTGGAACTCTGGCACAAACGCAAAGACGGGACGATTTTCCCGACATTAATGAATGCGTCTATTATTTTGGATGACCAGGGAGATCCTCTATTTCTATCCTCCACGACAATAGACATTTCTGACAGGAAAAGGATGGAAAACGAGCTGCGTGAAAGTGAGGATCGCCAGCGCAGCCTGGTTGAGCACCTACCGCAACGTATTTTTGTTAAAGACCGCAATTCGGTTTATCTGTCATGCAACGAAAACTACGCCGCAGATCTGGGTATTACCCCGGCACAGATCGTAGGCAAGGACGACTGTGCGTTCCACCCGCCTGAACTCGCTCAGGCGTACCGTGCGGACGACCAAGCCTGTATCGCTAACGGTGTTGTTAAAGACCTTGAGGAAGCCTATCAGGTCGGCGGTGAAAAGCGCTGGATACACACTATCAAAGTGCCATACCACGACAGACATGGAAAAGTCACGGGCGTGCTGGGGATCTTCGAGGACATCACCGAGCGAAGACTGGCGGAAGATGTGTTGTTGCGGTTAGCCGCCATCGTCGAGTCCTCCGATGACGCCATCATCGGCGAAACCCTGGACGGGACTATCACTACTTGGAATCATGGCGCAGAAAGGCTGTATGGCTACAGCGTGGCAGAGGCGGTCGGGCGCCACGTTTCTATCCTAATTCCACCAGAAGCGCTCGACGATCTTCAGGATATTCTGACAAAGGTCTCTCGAGGAGAGGTAATCCGCCATCTGGAAACCAAACGTCAAACAAAAAACGGACAAATCATAGACGTATCGCTGACTATTTCCCCGATCAAGGACAAAAGGGACCTGATAATAGGCGCCTCTTCCACTGCCCGGGACATCTCTGATCGTGTGAAGGCGGAACAACAAAGAGAGGCCCTGCAAGCCCAACTCCTCCAGGCTCAGAAAATGGAGGCCATTGGGACCCTTGCAGGGGGCATTGCCCATGATTTCAACAACATACTTTTTGCCATCGTAGGCAACACCGAGTTGGCCATGGATGAAATTCCAGAAGACGCCCCTGCTTATCGCGACCTGGAAAAGGTGCTGCACGCTTCAGCCAGGGCCGCTGAAATGGTGAAACAGATCCTTACATTTAGCCGTCAGGGACAGTTTGAACGCAAACCTCTCGACATAGTTCCCGTCGTCAAGGAAGCTCTAAAGTTTCTTAAGGCCACCATTCCAGTGAACGTGGAAATTAAAGGCGCCATTGAGCCTGATTATGGCAAAATTCTCGGTGATCCCACACAAATATATCAGGTCCTGATGAATCTTTGTGTCAACGCGTCTCACGCCATGAAGGACACGGGCGGAGTATTGACGGTGGACCTTCGTTCAGTCTGTATCGATAGGGACTCTGCGCCAGATCATGATAATTTAACGCCCGGAGATTATTTACGGCTGAGCGTCAGTGACACAGGTCAGGGCATACGACCGGAAATACTGGACCGGATTTTCGAACCATATTTCACTACTAAGAATTTAGGTGAAGGGACAGGATTTGGCCTGTCCGTAGTTCACGGAATAGTGCGTAGCCACGACGGGGCAATCATTGTGGACAGCCAGGTGGGAGAGGGAACGTCGTTTCATGTGTATTTGCCGGTCATCGAGCATGAATTGGGTTTGCAGCATGCGGTAGGGCTCTACAGTCTTCCTACCGGCTCGGAGCGAATCCTGCTCGTTGACGATGATGCGATGCTGATAGAAATGCTCAAGTCCAAGCTGGAAAAGCTCGGTTACCAAACCACTGCTACGACAACCCCTGTGGAAGCACTTAGAATGTTTCACGATAATCCTGAGCGATTCGATCTTGTTTTTACGGATTTAGCCATGCCGATAATTTCCGGCGCCGAACTGACCCAGAAAGTCAAATTAATTCGGCCAGACATTCCTGTAATTGTGTGTTCCGGTTCCGGGCAATTGCTCACACACGAAAAAATACTAGGACTCGGTGTCGCCAAGGTGATCTCCAAGCCTCTTTTTATTAGGGAAATAGCCGAAACCTTGCGAGAGGTTTTGGATACGGATATCTGAGGCCAGGGATTTGGCGCTGTCCCACATTGGACTGATTGGGATGTCGAGGTCCCCAACAGACGCCGATATTTTAGACGTAATGGTCCCACGACCTGAGCAAGAGCAGTATAGGAATGTATGGAGACCTCTAAGTTCAGATTGTGGTCCTCGGGAAGGCTGTCCAACAGGCTCTTGGCGCGAGAGATTAGGTCAGCGCTGACGTTTGTGGACCTGCTTGTGGTACGTATGGAGGCATGACCGAGAAGGACCCGAATGACCCTGATATCTTCTCCGGCCTCCATGAGGTGGGTGGCGAAGGAATGGCGGAGGGTGTGTGGAAAGAAACGGATTTGGAGATTCCCGCAGCGGCCACGGCTTTCTTGAAGGTTCGACACACCGAAGTAGCGGTGATTGGTCGCTTCGTTTCTTGGCCGGGAAAGGGGTAGGGTCCCTGGGGATGAACGTGTTTCCAATATTGATGCAAGAGCTGAAGAAGACGACGAATGAGCGTGACGTAGCAGTCTTTGGCCCCTTGTGCGTTGCGCACGTGGATCAACATGCGTGTAATGTCGATGTCCCCGGAACAGCGGAGCCGACAAATCTCCGAGATTCTCATTCCAGTGGCGTAAGCCGTTGCGATAATCGCTCTGTACTTGATGGATTGTACGGCCCGAAGCAGAGCAAGAATCTCATCCTGGCTGAGCACGTCAGGCAGGGTTTTCGGCTCTTTCGGATACGGTATTCTATGGACTTCCTCAGGCCTATTGAGGGTGATTCGATACAGGAACTTCATAGCAGCGACATACATCTTCTGGACTGAAGGCGACACCCTGCGGACCCGAATCAGATGCAGCAAGAATCTTCGGATCTCATCTTCGCCCATCAAGTGGGGAGAGCGCCAGAAATGCTTGGCAAAATTGCAGGCGCACCGGACATATTCCTTGCGGGTCCTGCGAGAATAGTTTCTCAACTCCAGATCTGCCATTCGATCGCGTAGCTTTCCCATCACTGACCTCCTTTGGTCAAGATTTCTTCATGATGGAGAAGCTACGCATTTCACGCAGCAAATATGAAGGAATTTTCGGAGGATTTAAAAGCAGCCGAAACGATACCGGCTAATGAGCTAGGCAGGATCAACAGTAACTCAAAAGCGCACCAATCATCTATCCGCCGCAAAGCGGCTTAGTCCAACAAATCATGCACTGTTGTGAGTCCCATGCCGGTGGTCCGGTTAAGCCTCCTGAGCGCCAGAGATCGGCTCGTACATATGGGACAGAACTCTCTTTCTCATCCTCTGGCCCGTGTCTGAAACAGTAAGCAATACATAACTCCCAGGCTTAATCCCTGTGTGCGTCTGGCAATAGCCCTCGTCCAAATCAATGTTTGCCGTTTCAATGGTCAGCGTTCCTTCTTCCGGCATCACAGCCCTTGCGTTTGCCCATAGGTTCATGAGGATTTGCCGTAATCGGGTCTGATCAGCCTGGACTGATCTCATGTCGCCGCTCAGATGGAGAGTAATATCTAATGTATCCGGAATATTTCGGGAGAGGAGTTTTTGGATCTTTAGTATCTCATCGTTCAAGCTGGAATGCGAAACTTGAGACACGACCTTTTTGCCAAGGGCAAGTAGCATCTGTACAAGATCTACGCCTCTGCAGGCGGCCAGGGCTATTCCCTGGAGATCAACATAACCCTGGTCGCATTCGTTTTTGTGTCGCAGAAGGAGACCGGAATATCCCAGCGCTACTTGGAGCAAGTTGTTTAGGTCGTGTGCGATGCCACTGGCTAATGGGTCGAGCGCTTCCAGCGTCTGAGCCTGGATGATCTGATTCTGATCCGTGTTTTCGAGCGATTGATCCCCAATCTCTGCCGAGGCATTGTAGCCGTCCTTAATTCTCGCTTCACCCTTTTACAATTACGCTATCCTGTGACGCATCCCGTTCAATTCATCAACAAGCAGGCCCCGGTCTTTTAACGGTCTCTCTTCTCGCATGGCAGACTCCTCATAACGGAGAGACATGAATGCCCAAAGCAGGAATTTCAGCGTGTAAAGATCCAGCATTGATTAATGGACTAAAGCAGGGGAGCTGATAACCCCAAAACCACGAGTTTCCACAAATTTATTTGAGACACAATGAACTGGTAATAAACCTTATCAATCACATTAAGAAGCTCGAGATGTTCATTCATAAAGTGAGCCGCTTTTTGCGAACACAAACGGATAATCCGATGGTCTTTGCTTTTGTTCGGCTTCCAAACGGAGCTTCTTTTCCTGTTCCCCCTTAGCCGGCGGTTCAGCGATCAACGCGGCTTTGAGCCCTTGGGGCGGCCTGCCCACACTGCTCTGGCGCCCGCCAAATCATCGGCGTTATCTTTCCTCATTACGCCGACACTGTTTTCCAGCTTGTTTACGAATATTTTCCTGTCCGCCTTCGTTACCTTGGCCATTCTTGTGTGTTCGGCCCTGAACCCGTCCATCATCACCTTAGTTTCTTTTTTTCCGGCGTTGACGAACTGGGTTATGTCACCAACGAAAATGGCGTTCTCTCGCTTCGTGGCCTCGCCCATCGCCTGTAGGTCCTTTTGATAACCGCTCAGGAGACCTGACACATGGCTGGCCACGTCTGAAACGAACTCAACGTTTGCCTTTTTAGTGTTGGTGGCCATTTCCGCATGGGCTTTATCAAAGGCATTCAGGAAACCGCTAACTTCCGTATCCAGACTTGACACAAATTGTAATCGATCGGCCTTGGTCCGAACCGCCATATTTTTTTGGTCTTTCCGGAACCCGGCCCTCATTTTAGAAACACCGGTCTTCATTTCCTTGGTTTCTTTATCGAGTTGAGACCCGAAAACCTTACGAGATTCCCGCAAGGTTTCAATCTCTCCGCACAGTCTGAAGATGTCCTCAGTCAGGTTGCCCATATACTCCTCCTATAAGAAGTTAACCCGACTGACTTCCCAACCTCTTCCTGTTGGATTAGGTTGCTCGTTTGTGTCGGGTTTCTTGACCCCAGAGCTTCGGGGGTAGCTTAGGGTAGCTCCCCCATAGCCGTTGGGATTCTAGAGGCAGACGCCTCACGCAGGAGCGGCGGCGCTGGCTGTGAGACCAATAGCTTCGGCGTATTTCAGGTAGGTCTCGACTGATGCGATGACAACCCTCGCCTCGATTGAGAG
>CAJBEZ010000087.1 GCA_903952205.1 uncultured Desulfomonile sp.
CTTCCGCCATCCTGCATAGCGTCTCTGGCGTTTATCGCAAGGTTCATCAATATCTGGTCAATTTGGTTCGGCGCAGCGTTTATCGTCCAAAGATCATCCTCCAACAAAAGATCGATTTCTATCATCTTTGGCATGGATCGGGTCAGCATGGACCTGGTTTGCTCAACAATTTTGTTTATTGCGATCGGTTGAAGCCCTACAGGTGTTTTGCGGCTGAACACCATCATCCCTTTAATCAACTCAGTGCAACTAACAACAGTCTGATTTATTTGGTCCAGCTCCGATATTAAAGTCTCCGGCAGGTCTTTGTCGAAAAGAATCAACTCTACATAACCAGCAATGACCTGGAGTTTGTTGTTAAAGTCGTGCGCAAATCCACCAGCAAGCGTCCCTATCGCTTCCATTTTCTGGGCTTGGAACAATTGTTCCTGAATCTCAATCTGTTTGGTTACATCGTGTTTTACCGCCACGAAGTTCGTCAGATGCCCGGACTTGTTGTAAACTGGAGAGATAGAAGTATCTTCCTTGTATTCAGTGCCGTCTTTTTTCCTGTTGATGAACCTCCCTGACCATACTTTTCCTGAGTTGATGGTCTCCCAGAGTTTGTCATAAAAATTATCATCGAGAAAATCACTCTTGAAAATATTGGGATTCTGTCCGACAAGTTCATCACGAGTGTATCCACTGAGTGACTCCTGCGCCGGGTTGACATATTGAATCACACCTGTTGGGTCAGTGATGATGACCGCCTCAGCAGCTTGGTCAATAGCTGTAATCAGCAGTTTCTCCTGGTTGGTGAGCCGACTAAATTCAGTGATGTCTTGCGCCAATTCCACTACACCTACTAAATTTCCTAGATCATCGAATATCGGTTCTCCCTTTTCATTCCAAATCCGCCCGTCTGGCGTAGTCATAATTGTTTCTTCAGATTTCTTTGTCTGAAAAGCTTTTATCGTTGGACAGTTTTCACATGGCCTTGCCGGGTCAGCCCACAATGAGTGGCAGGTAGCCCCAATCATTTCTTCCTGTGATCGCCCTCCCGATTCCGCAGCAGCCTTGTTGACCCAAAGAATTTGAAGCTTGTCATCGACAAATGCAATATTAGTGGTTATTCCATTCAAGATAGCGTTCTTCTGACCTTCACTTAATCGAAGCGCCTCCTCTGCCCGTTTTTTCTCGGTAACATCGAGAATCACGCCTATCAAACCCTTGACATGGCCTTGAGAATCCAAGT
The DNA here is from genome assembly GCA_903952205.1 of uncultured Desulfomonile sp. Classification (GTDB taxonomy): domain Bacteria; phylum Desulfobacterota; class Desulfomonilia; order Desulfomonilales; family Desulfomonilaceae; genus CAJBEZ01. Next base: position 1,235 of record CAJBEZ010000087.1, read on the forward strand.
AAGTGGACTTGTGGGAAACTATATCGTGAACAACACCTCGTCCATCCTGTATGGGTGCGCTATAGACCTGAACACCTGGATCACAAAAGAGTTCGTTATCCTTTGCATAATAGACTTTTGCCAATTCTTCTGGATATATATCGAACACACTCTTGCCAATTAGTTCCTGTCTCGTTTTGCCGTAAAACTCCTCAAATGACTTGTTGAAACCGACAAATAGACCATTTGTATCCTTATAAAATATTGGGAGAGGAATAGCGTCTATTAGTTTGTCGAGGAATGCATTTATCTCCTTTAATAATATTTCCATCCGCTTGCGCTCGGTGATGTCGTGAGCAATTGATAGGAGCATCTGGCCGTTCTGTGCCTGTATCAATTCCCCGTTATAGATACACTGAATTTCTCTTTTGTCCTTAGTGAGAAGTTTGAGGTCCATCGCTCTGACGCTACCATTGGCCTGTAACTCCTCAATCAACAGCATTCGATCTTTTGGGGAAATCCAGCCCAATTCAACAGATGTCTTTCCAATACTCGCCTCACGAGTAAAACCCGACACCTCGCAGAATTTGTCATTAACGTCAACGTAGGCTCCGTCATCTATATTGCTGAGAGTTATTAGTACTGGAGCGTAATTAAACACTTTCGCAAACTTGTCTTCACTCTCCCTAAGGGCCTTCTCTGCTAGTTCCCTCTCAGTAATGTCATAGATGATTGAAAAGAGCACAAGCTCCCCATGGTGTTCAATCGGGGAGGAGTGAACTTCCACCGTTCTAACTGCCCCATCGGCGAGTCGGTGCGGAAAAATGAAGTGGCTTCGCCGCTGACTAAGAGCAAGATTACGTTCGATTGCGACCTCGTCAGGGGGTAGGATATTGATTTCCTGGATAGACATTGAGCGCAACTGAGACTTCGTGTAACAGTAGAACCGCTCCGCCGCATTGTTCGCATCTATTATGCTACCCGAAATCGGATCAATCAGGAGCATAACAGCATTGTGTCTTTCAAACATCGTACGAAACTTCTCTTCGCTCCTCCTAAGCAACTCTTCTGATTTCTTCTTGTCGGTAACATCCCGCCCACACCCCACAGTTCCAATCATCTCTCCTTGTTCATTTAAAAAAGGAGTCTTGTAAACATCAAGATAGAGAGGCTGTCCTTTCACATTCCCAAATTCATGAAACTGTTCGGGTTGTTGGGTATTCATAACCACCGCATCTGAATCGACGCAAATCTCTCCAAAAGTATGCCAGTTCGGGTTGTTGGGGTGAGACCGCCTTGCTCTGTTAACAAAAAACATGTCATCTTTGCCTATCGGTTCCATCGTGTCACTTGCTATAGTGCCGCGCAGTCGGAATAGGTTCAACAAAAGACGCGACTTTTGTCGAATAATTTGGTATGTCCCTTCCAACACCTGAAGGGAGGGAAGATAAATGCCCAAGTGTGGTTTGAGACTTGATATCGAAGAGTACAATC